>NZ_JAOVTY010000007.1:0-1655 GCF_027737645.1 Campylobacter sp. JMF_15 NE4
TATGATGAATATCTTGTGAGAGAATATTCATTTGTACTCTAGAAAGGAGGTGATCCAACCGCAGGTTCTCCTACGGTTACCTTGTTACGACTTCACCCCAGTCGCTGATTCCACTGTGGACGGTAGCTAGTTTAGCATTCCGGCTTCGAGTGAAATCAACTCCCATGGTGTGACGGGCGGTGAGTACAAGACCCGGGAACGTATTCACCGTAGCATGGCTGATCTACGATTACTAGCGATTCCGGCTTCATGCTCTCGAGTTGCAGAGAACAATCCGAACTGGGACATATTTTATAGATTTGCTCCATCTCGCGATATTGCGTCTCATTGTATATGCCATTGTAGCACGTGTGTCGCCCTAGGCATAAGGGCCATGATGACTTGACGTCGTCCACACCTTCCTCCTCCTTACGAAGGCAGTCTATTTAGAGTGCTCGGCCGAACCGTTAGCAACTAAATACGTGGGTTGCGCTCGTTGCGGGACTTAACCCAACATCTCACGACACGAGCTGACGACAGCCGTGCAGCACCTGTCTCAACATTCTAGCAAGCTAGCACTCTCTTATCTCTAAGAGATTTGTTGGATATCAAGCCTAGGTAAGGTTCTTCGCGTATCTTCGAATTAAACCACATGCTCCACCGCTTGTGCGGGTCCCCGTCTATTCCTTTGAGTTTTAATCTTGCGACCGTACTCCCCAGGCGGTATACTTAATCCGTTAGGTGGATTACTGCCATGACTAGCATAGCAACAACCAGTATACATCGTTTAGGGCGTGGACTACCAGGGTATCTAATCCTGTTTGCTCCCCACGCTTTCACGCATTAGCGTCAGTTAAGTTCCAGTAGATCGCCTTCGCAATGGGTATTCTTCTTGATCTCTACGGATTTTACCCCTACACCAAGAATTCCATCTACCTCTCCCTTACTCTAGATTACCAGTTTCCCAAGCAGTTTAACGGTTAAGCCGTTAGATTTCACAAGAGACTTGATAATCCGCCTACGCGTCCTTTACGCCCAGTGATTCCGAGTAACGCTTGCACCCTCCGTATTACCGCGGCTGCTGGCACGGAGTTAGCCGGTGCTTATTCGTTAGGTACCGTCAGTGTTCTTCCCTAACAAAAGGAGTTTACGCTCCGAAAAGTGTCATCCTCCACGCGGCGTTGCTGCTTCAGGGTTTCCCCCATTGAGCAATATTCCCTACTGCTGCCTCCCGTAGGAGTCTGGACCGTGTCTCAGTTCCAGTGTGACTGATCATCCTCTCAGACCAGTTATGCGTCATAGCCTTGGTAAGCCATTACCTTACCAACTAGCTGATACAATATAGTCTCATCCTACACCGAAAAACTTTCCCGACTTAACTTGTGTTAAGAAGGAGTATGGAGTATTAGCAGTCATTTCTAACTGTTGTCCTCCAGTGTAGGGCAGATTAACTATACATTACTCACCCGTGCGCCACTAACTCATAAGAGCAAGCTCTTACTTGTCCGTTCGACTTGCATGTATTAGGCACGCCGCCAGCGTTCACTCTGAGCCAGGATCAAACTCTCCATAAAAAATGTATCAAAGATAAAAAGAAACTTTTTATCTTTTAAATTCAATTTATGAAGTTTTTAATCTAAAAACTTAATTGTTTGTAACTTTTAAATTTGACAATT
>NZ_JAOVTY010000001.1:0-823134 GCF_027737645.1 Campylobacter sp. JMF_15 NE4
AAGGGGGAAGGGGGCTTGAATTGCGAGGTCGCGCCCCTTCCCCCTTACAATCCCCCAACCCCCGACGACGCTTTACAAGGTGGCTAAATTTAGAAAAACTTCGTTTTTCTAAATTTAGCTGGTTTTATTTTTATTGAAATGCTTCGCATTTCTCACAACGCTAAATTTGCAAATTTCCTTTTTTCAAACACTTCTAAAATTTCACCCAAAAAGGGTGAAATTTCGTTATTCTTTTGGAGTTCCAGTATATGCAAATGTGTATTTCACATCAAATGCGCCCCACCATTTACCCACGCCTGTGGCCTTGTCAGCGTGGCGACCAAAGCCGTTTGCGCCTGGGTTTTCGATATGGAAAATCAACTCATAATTTCCCACGCCATTTTCCATTTTGACATTTGCGCCATAGTGTGGGCCGTCGCTTGCGACCATTGGCATGAAATTTCCCTTTTGGATTTTGCCGTTATCTAGGTTTTTTAGCTCGTAGCCGATTTTTAGGTATGGGATCCACTCGCCATCGCCAAAGCCGTTTGCATTGCCTTCGATCGCGTGGATATCAGCCTCTAAGTGGATATCAGCTAGGCTAGGGGCTAGATCAATGCCCTTTGGCTCCATGTCGATTGGTTGTAGATACACAGCGGCAATCTCCATGCCGTTCATCTCCACAGGCTCACCGATAGGTTGCTCGCCAGCGAAGGCGATACTTGAAGCAAGGCTTAAAGCCAAAACTGATGAAAATAATTTTTTCATAAATTCTCCTTTAAAATAGATTTGTTTTTTTGCTTGATTATCAAAATTCCAACTATTAAAGCCACGATTAGCGCAGCTTGCGGGATAAGGCTCTCTTTGTAAGGATAAAATCCTAGCCATGTAATCGTTGGCAAGCCCTCGATTATGCTTGGCGTAAATACCTTGCCCTCGACTAGCTCCATTATTCCCTTGCCGACAAAGACAATCGACATATAAAAAATAATCGCCGAAGTTATCATAAAAAACGGCTTGATTGCGATACGAAGCGAGAATTTTTTGATTAGGATATAAACCACGAGCAGTGCGATTACACCTACGACAAATCCCGCACCCACCATACCTAGCGCGCTTGGGGTTTTAGCGTCGATTATGAGCGCTAGATAAAATAGCACCGTCTCGGCTCCCTCGCGATATACCGCTAAAAAGACCATCCACCATAGCATTTTGCCGTCTTTTTCGCTCAGGCTTTGCGAAATCGCTCCACTGATATACGCGCTCCATTTTTTCGAATTTGCATTTGATAGAAGCCAAAACCCGACATAAAATAGCAATCCCACGGCTACTAGCATGACCGCGCCTTCTAGGATTTCGCGACTTTGACCTGCTTTTGCGGCACCAAAAATCGCGCTTATGCCCCACGCTGTGGCAAAACTAAGCGCAATTGCTACCGCAAGCGCACTATAAACGATTTTTAGTTTGTCCTCGTTGCCTGATTTGATAAGTAGGGCGATGACGGCAGCCACGATGATTAGGGCCTCCATACCCTCACGCAAAATGATTATGAGCGAGTATAAAAACAGATCCCATGCGCTAGAATTTTGCGTCAAATTTAGGCTCTCTTCAAGTTGCGCGAAAAGCTCGTTTTGCGCTGCGATAATCTGCTCTTTTGGCGCGCCAGAGCTAATTAGGGCTGAAATTTTATTGAAGCTAGCCTCGGTGTCAAGTTTGAGTTGGGAGTTTTTGGCTCCCACGAGTGCTTCCATGCCACTTTCTTCGTATTCGTCGAAGTAGATATTTCCGCTCTCATCGATTGCCTCATCGGTTTTGCCAGCCTCATACAGAGCCAAAACCTGCGCCATTTTGGATTTTATGTTTGCTACGGTTTGGCTAAAATCTGCATTTTGCGCCACTTCGCTTTCGCTAGCCTCTTGCGCGCTTTGTGGGGCTAGGGCGTAAGTTTGGCTAGGCAAATTTTGCGTGGCACTAAGAAGCAAATCATCTAAGTCTTTTAGAGATTGGTTAAATTTGGCTTCGTCCATATTTAGGTTATCGCGCAATAAATTTGAGATAATTCGTTGAATCATTTGGTCGTTTTTGCTAGAAACATATTTTCGCACGACCTCTTCGAGGCGAGTGTTGCGATAAATGTCAAATTTAGCCTTGTTTAGAGCCGATTTTAGCGCGGTTTCGTCTTTGTTATCAAAGGCAGTTTTTGCATTATTTAGCTCGGTGATGAAATCATTATAAACGCTAAGCCATGGAGAATTTGGGTCGGAATTTGGGGCTTGATTTGCCGAATTTGCACCCGAATTTGCGCTAGAATTTTGCGTGGTGTTTGGGGTAGAATTTTCGCTTTGATTTGCGCTAGTTTGAGGCTGTTCTTCGCCTTCGTTTTGATACTGGGCGACTAGTTTATGACCGCTTTCGATGACTGGCAAAATTTCAGTGATTTCGCTATTTAGCTTTGCTATCATAGCCTCGATTTCACCCCTTGGAGTGCCTGCTTTAAAGGCTTTGCGGATATTTCCAAACTGCTTTTCCATAGCATAGGATTTTTTTTGCCCTAAATTTATGCGAATCCCAGCTTCTAAATTTTCAAAATGGCTAAAATACGCCTCTTGGGTTAGTTTGCGCGCACTAGCACTATCGCCGCTATCATACGCGTTCAAAGCCTGTTCGAATTTAGCCTTTATCGCCTGGGCATGGACTTGGTAATCTGCGCCAAAAAGCGATGATAAAAACAGAAAAATCAGTAAAAAAGATGATTTTAGGATAAATTTCATAACCTGCCTTTTTGCTAATTGGTTTCAAAATCAGTTTGGGATTATACAGCAAAATACTTAAACTATAATAAAAATGTTTATCAAAAACAAGGCTAAATGATAGTCGAAATTTAGCCAAATTTAGGGCAAAATTTATGCGAATTTGAAATCGAAATTTAGTGAAATTTAAAGATTAAATTTGAGAAAATTTATTGAAATTTAGGGGATAAATTTAAAAGTAGTCGGCGAACCGACTACTTAATTTTAATGGAGTTTCGACCAAACTTTGCTTTTCCAAAGTCCAGCGAAAACTGATAAAATCGCGAAATATAGCATTATGTAAAGTGCTGTTTTTTCGCGCTCATCTTTTTTGCTATCGCCGACTTCTTCGAGGTAGGCGACGACTTGATTTTCAGCTTCTTGTGTCAAACCAACGCGAGGCATAGATGTGCCTGGGAGTTTCTTTTGTGTATCGTTGATAAACTCGTGCAAATAATCAGGCAATTTCGATCGAATCATCATTGATAAATCTGGCGGAGTAGAGCCCATGTAGGCTGCGACTTTCTCCATATCGCTTGTGATTTTGCGACCAGCATATTTGACATCGTGGCATCTTTGGCATGAGTCCTCGAAAACCTGCGCGTTTTCCATTGCGCTTGGCGCGATTGAGCGTAGATATGCTACGATATCTGCGATTTCTTGGTTTATATCATCGCCAAGTCCGTAAAATGCTGGCATTGGGTGCGGATTTTCATCGCCAAATTTATGATCTAGCTTCATCGCCATTACAGGATCTTTGATAAGAGCGGCTAGGAATTTTGGTGAGTATAGATATCCTGCGCTGCTAAGATCTGGCGGATTTACGCCATAAGCTTCGCTAGCGCTTGTCGCGTCCATTGGAGCGTCCATGCCAAGCTTGCTTACGCCGTGGCATGCCACACAACCTGCGTTCATAAAGGTATCAGCGCCTCTTGTGGCGTCACCTTTGATAATGTCGATTTTGTTGATTTCGTCCCAAAATAGCGTAACTTTGTCTTGTTGGTTTTTCGCGTCTTGAAGCGTTCTTGTCGCACTTGCGATCATACCCTCATCGCCTGAATTTTGGGCTGTTTCTAGGGCTTTTTGCGCCTTTTCTACATTTGTAGTAGCAAGGGTGATATCCTCGGCTGCAAAGTCATAATTAGCAGGATCGACATGCGGGCTAAGTCTAGTATGAGCAAAAGGCTCAATCATCCAGTATAAAACCGCTACTAAAACAACGAGTATTGCTAATGTTTTTATCTCTTTCATCTTAACCTCTTTTCTTTCTTTCTGCGATTGTTATCAAAGGCAAGACAACTACTATCAATGCGATATAAAGTATCGATAAAATAAAGCCCCAATATGTATTTGGCATGCCAAGCTCTGCGCCGTCTGCTGGGAGTTTGCCAAATAGGCTTAAAAGTATCATATCGATTAGTAATACCCAAAACCAGATAAAATATGCTTTGTTTCTGTGAGCTGGGGCTACGACAGAGCTTCTATCCATCCATGGAACTATCATTAGTGAAACGCCAGCGAATGCAAACGCCATAAGTCCGATATCTGCTGCCTTTAATGGTCCAACATCGAAGAAAAATCCGCGTAAAATTTCATATTGCCACAAGAAATACCACTCTGGGTAGATATGGTTTGGTGTTTTGAGGCTGTTTGCAGGGTCGAAATTTATCGGATCCATTGCGAAATTGAATTGAAAGCCAACCAAATAGAAGAAAAATATCATAAAGATTGAAAGATATAAGAAGTCTTTTGATAAAAATCCCGGCCAAAATGGGATAACTTTCGCATTTTTTGTATCGCCGCTTAGGAATTTTTCACTCTCTACTTCAAAATCGATTTCTTCGCCGTCTAGGTTATTGACATGAGGGACGCGAAGCGCGTAGAAGTGAAGCGCGATGACAGAGATTACGACTATCGGAAGCAAGCAGACATGAAGCATAAAAAATCTTGTCAAAGTCGGATCGCTTACAGCATAATCGCCTCTGATCCACTCGACCACAGCTGGTCCTATGACTGGAATTCCACCGAATAAATTTGTAATAACCATAGCCGCCCAGTAGCTCATTTGTCCCCAAGGAAGCATATATCCGCTAAAAGCTTCGGCTGAAAAAAGTATGAAAAGTAGCATACCGCTGACCCAAATCATCTCTCTGCCTTGCTTATATGAGCGATAGTAAAGTCCCACAAAAGTGTGGATATAAATCACCAAAAACACGACCGAAGCAGCCACTGCGTGGATATGTCGCCATAGCCAGCCATATTCTACCTCTTGCATGATAGTTTTATTTACGCTATCAAACGCCAAAGCAGCGTCTGGTTTGTAATACATTACAAGCATTAAACCGCTTACGAAAAGCACGATAAATAGCGTCATCAAAATAACGCCCATAGCCCATAAAAAGCTGATGTTTTTCGGAATCCAATACTCCGTCATCATAACTTTCATAAATTTATTAACAGCAAGTCTTTGATCTAACCAATCCAAGATGCCTGTTGATTTTCTTACATGCATATCAATCCTCCTACGCTTTGCCCATTAGAGCTTGATATTCAGGGCCCTCTTCGCCAAGGACAAGTTTAGTTCCATCTATTTTAAATGGAGGTATATCCATACCGCGTGGTGGCGGACCAAACACAGCTACGCCGTCAGTGTTGAAAACGCCTCCATGGCATGCGCAAACGAATTGTTTAGAAGCTGGTTTGTAGCTAGGGATACAGCCCAAATGCGTGCATAAACCGATACAAAGCGTGTATCTAGCGCCACCTACGACGACATCTCGTTCATCGTTTTTGCCCATATCGGCTGTCTTTTTGAGAATAAATATTGGCTTTTTGCGCCACTCTGTCCTGTATAGCTCTCCGTCTTTAATCGGGCTTAAATCAACAGTCGTTACACCGGCTGCTTTGACGCTAGGAAGCGGATCCCAGCTTTTTTTCATACCGCCTAATGCAAATACGCCACCCACAGCAGCGACCGCACCAAACGCAAGTCCGATAAAGCCTCGTCTATTTTCACTAAAATCAGATTTAACAGACATCTTTACCCTTTCTTTTTGTGAAATAAAAGGGTAATTCTAGCTAAATAAATATTAAATTTAATTGATTTGAGTTAAGAATTTTGGCTTAAAATGCCTATTTAAGGGAATTATTTAATGAAATTTTAAAATTTAGAGTTTGAAATTTTATTTTTACAAACTCTAAATTTCATATAATAAATTTTACAATCTAGCCGATTTTCCCGAGCGAAAATATGCAACAATTGCCAAAACAAACATAGAAGCTGTCATTATATATGCCCAGCTTGGCACAGGGATTTTTTCGCCCGCTGCGTAAGAGTGCATACCTGTGAGATAAAAATTTACTCCAAAATATGTCATTATGACGCTAAAATACGCAAACATCGACGCTACGGCGAAGGCAAATTGTGAATTTAGCTTTGGCATAAATCTAAAATGCACCACGATCGCATAGACAAAAATCGTAATCAAAGCCCAAGTTTCCTTTGGATCCCAGCCCCAATACCTGCCCCAGCTCTCGTTTGCCCACACGCCACCTAGAAAGTTTCCAGCTGTTAGCAAACAAAGCCCAAGAATCATCGACATTTCGTTGATTCTAGTGGCTTCTGTGATATTGCGCGCGATTTCTGGGTTGTTTTTGCCGAAGCAAAACATCAAAAGCGTGAAAATTCCAAGTAACATACAAAGCCCCAAAAATCCGTAGCTAGCGGTGATTACAGAGACATGGATTGTTAGCCAGTGCGATTTAAGGACTGGTTGTAGGTTTGTGATTTGTGGATCCATATCGCTTAAATGCGCCACCATTAGCGTAATTCCCGCCATAATCGCCGTTAGCGCCAAAGAAATCGCAGATTTGCGCGAAAAGAAAATTCCACTAAGTGCTAGCGCCCACGCGATATAAATCATCGACTCATACGAATTCGACCACGGCGCGTGTCCCGATACATACGCTCTAAGCGCAAGTCCGAAAGTGTGGATCAAAAACGCCACTACATTTACAAACCAAACTAGATTAAACGCCCATTTTAAGCCCAAATTTGGCTTCATCATACGGATAAAAATAAAGATTAAAAGCAAAAATCCAGCGATTGTATAAATCGAAAAAAGTCGCTTGAAAATATGTGCGTTGTTGTATAAAATTTCATATTTTATCGCACTCTCGCTAGGTGCTAACTCGCCGCCATTTTTGATTTGATAATCTTTGATAATGTTTAGCATTTTGTTTGCGCTTTGCCAGTCGTTTTTGTTTTGGGCATAAATCACAGCTGTGGCAAACATCGCGCTCATATCGCGCACCTTATCTCGCTCACTCTCGCTTAGCATTTCAAGGGTTGCAAACGGCGAAATCCAGGTGCTATCGTTTGACTTTCCGGTAGGGATTATGCGGAAGTATTCGCCCATAATCGCGCCGTAAAACACATTTACTCTCTCATTTACTTTGATGATTTCTTTATCTAGCGTAGAGCGGTTGCCAAGGGGTTTGCGGTTGATTTCCTCACTTAATTTATCAAGCTTATAAAAGCTCTCATTATCCTTCATTTCGAAAAAATCCATCATCGAAGCGTATTTTTGATTTTCATCTAAACCCAAAATTTTGCGCAGTTCCTTATCGCCCACACGGATAATTTTAGCGGTGCGCCAATAATCTTGATTTAGCATAAACGAAAGCAAAGCCTCGTTGTGATTGAGCGTAATCCCGTCCTCGCCTTTGTAGGTTTCGCCGCGGTAAATTTTGTGCAAAATTTCGCGCGAAACTGTATCAAATGGCTCCATACGGCCATTGAAACCTTGCACGACTAATTTGCCAAGTTCTTTGCTAAATTCCTTATCAAAATTTGGCAAATTTAGCTTGATTTCATTTAAATTTATACTCTCATTTCCCTCTGCGTGGGCTAAATTTGGCGCAACACAGGCTAAAATTACAGCCAAAATCGCCACGCTTTTTGCAAGGTGAGTGTTTTCGCTGATGAGTTTAGAAAGCTTGAAAAAGCGCGAATTTGGGTTTAAAAAGTTTAAAAACATGCCAAGGCAGAGTAGAAAATATCCTAGATATGTCGGGAATTTGCCCGGGTCGCGATTTACAGATAGCACGGTGCCTCCCTCGTCCCTGTCATACGAGCTTTGGAAAAATCTGTATCCGCCGTGATCTAGGACATGGTTCATATAAATATCGTAATCATAGCTGTTTGCGCCGTCTTTGACTGTGACTTCGCTCTTGTATCCTGAGGGCGAGTTTGTGCCCGGGTAGCGATCCATGACGAAATCGCGCAAAGCTAATTTAAACGGCAAATTTACCATTTTTGGCCCCAAAAGCGTGATAAAATTTGCGCCACCGACTTCGTATTGAAGCCCCTTTTCACCTTGGATTACTAGCACCTCTTTGCTTTCGTTGTTATAGCTAAGATCTGCGATAATGCCACCCATACCGGCTAAATTTTCCTCTACCCTAACAAATTTTTCCACAGCTGAGCTTAGCAGGCTAACTGGGGCGAAATTCGTCCCCTCAAAGCTATAAAGCGATAAATCATCGATTAGATTATCCTCGTTTTTATTTAGTGCGATTTTTTCGCTAGTGCCCATTTTAGTAGCATTTATGTCGAAATTCGAGTTTATATAGAATTTATCGGCATCGTTTTTGACATAGATGAAATATTTGGTTTTTGGCATGGTATTAAAGCTAATGCTAACCTCGCCTAGCTCGATACTCTGCCCAGAAAGTAGCGAAAGGGGCTGTTTTTGGGTATCGTTTGAGAACAAAAACTCGATTCTAGCAGGTGCGCTTTGGCTCTCGTCTTTGACCCATTTTAGCTCGCCGTGCGGGATAAATTCTTTAAATTTCAAATTTGCGTTTTTGCCATTTACATCTAAATTTAGATCAAATTTCATCTTTCCTACGCCACTTAGGTAGTTTTTTTCATCGGCTGAGATGAAATTTTTATCCTCGCCTATGCTGATTAACTGCACAAATTCGTCCTTGGTGCTAATTAGCGAGCTTTCCTCTCCCTCTCTAATGTGCAAATTCCCCTCAAATCCAAAATATCTCGTAAGCCCAGCACCAAGCAAAATAAAAAGAAAGCTTAAATGAAATATAAAGGTCGGAAGCTTTTTGATATCGCCGAGGCGGTAGCGGTAGATATTGTAGGCCAAATTTAGCCCCAAAAGTAGCATTATCAGCCCGAACCACCACGCATTATATACACTCGCCCACGCTACTGGCGTGCCAAATGCAGTCTCCACAAATGTCGCCACCGCGCACGCGATAGCCAGCAGGGCAAGCATAATGCTGGCAGATTCCATGCTAAAAATAGATTTCATATTTTTCCTTGCTAAATGATAAATTTTATTAAGAGCTGGGATTTTATCAAAAAATTCTTAAATATTCTCATTTTTTGTAATTAAATTCACACACCTTGCCTACGGCTTGATTGCACGGAATTGCCGAGATAGAATTATCTGGCGAGCCGTCGATGATTTTATCAGAATAGACTAGATAAATTATGCTCTGACTTGCTTCGTCAAACATACGCACGACATGGGTTTTTTTAAAGATTAGCGAGGATTTTTTCGCAAATATATCCTCTTTTTTAAGCTCTTCTTTGATTATGATTTTTGGGGCTGTTTGAGAGCATGAAACAGAGGCTTCTGAGCGGTCTTCTTCGACGCCAACAATCTCTTTGGCGCCACCTTTTTTGGCGTATGAGATAAAGCATGTAACCCCGTCGATTTTAGGGTCGCTGACGCTGATAACCTCGATTCTATCGTTTTTGCCAAAAATTCTAAACGAAGTATTTACACTATCAATCACCTCATAATCCTTAGCAAAAACTGCGCCCAAAATCGCACAAATAAGAAAAAATTTTTTCATTTTGACTCCTTAAATTTGACAAATTTTAACATTTATAATTTAAAATATTGTAATTTTTTTGTCAAGGAATTTTAATGATTGAAGATATTTTTAGAGAATACGATATCCGCGGAATCGTGGGCGAGGATCTAAACGAAGAGAGCGTTAAGGCGATTGGTTTTGCCTTTGGTATGCATTTGCGCCATTTAGGCCGTGAGCGTATCAGCGTGGGTTATGATGCGAGGCTAAGCGCGCCAGATATGTTTGAATACCTAGTAAGTGGGCTAAATTACGCTGGGCTTAGGATTTTTGATATTGGTCTTTTGCCTACGCCTGTGGGGTATTTTGGCGTATTTACGCACAAATTTGACGCAAACATTATGATTACAGGCTCGCACAATCCGAAAAATTATAACGGCTTTAAAATCACAATCGGCACGGATAGTTTTTTTGGCGCACAGCTTAAAACACTCGGCCGCCAAGTGGCTGAATTTATGGCTAGTGGTGTGGAGATTCCGACAAATACATTTTGCGAAAAATATAATATTTTAGGCGAGTATTTGGATTATTTCGAAAAAGAATTTGCAAATTTGAAAAATTTCAAAACACCATTTGTGATTGATTGCGCAAACGGCGCAGCGGGCGTTACGGCGTGCAAAATCGTGGAAAAACTAGGCTTAAATGCTAAAATTTTATTTCCAGAACCTGACGGAAATTTCCCAAATCACCACCCAGATCCAAGCGAAGAGAAAAATTTAGTCGATTTAAAAAATGCAATTAGCGAAAATGGGTTAAATTTGGGCTTTGGTTTCGACGGAGACGCTGATAGAATCGCCGTGCTAACCTCTCGCAGAAATATCAAAGGCGACGAGCTAGCCTGCCTTTTATCATTAAATATGAAAGAGCCGAAAATTTTGGGCGAGGTGAAATGCTCGCAGGTAATGTATGATGAGATAAACCGCCGTGGCAAGAGCTTTATGGGCAAAACAGGTCATAGCAATATCAAAAAGGCGATGAAGGAGCTTGGCATTGATTTGGCTGCTGAGGTGAGCGGGCATATTTATTTTAAGGAGCGATATTTTGGCTTCGATGACGGCGTGTATGCGATGATGAGAGTGCTAGAACTCGTCGCAAAGGGCATTGATTTAGATGCCGAGCTTGACGCGCTTCCTGTAATGCACAGCACCGATGAGATCAAATTTAAAACCACAGACACCGCTAAATTTGAGATAATTGAAAAATTTAAAAATTTAGCCAAAAACGGCATTTCTGGGCTTCCAGCCGTGCGCGATATGATAGAAATCGACGGGGTTAGATTGAGGTTTGATGATGGCTGGGCCTTGGTGAGAGCTAGCAATACCACGCCGATAATCGTAACGAGATTTGAGGCTAAAAGCCCTGAATTTCGCGATGAAATGCAAAGGGTGATAATGGGCGCATTAGAGGAGATTGCAAAATAATGGAAAAAGAGCTAGTCGAGCAAAATATAAAAGAGCTTCTTGGCGCTAGGGCTGAATTTTTCGCGCTACTAGATGAAAAAGTGCCAAAAATAGCTGGCACAGATGTGTTTGATTTCGCAAACGCAAAAGAGGCAAATTTAAAGGAAATTTACGCCAAATTTTACGGCTATGATTACGCTATTCGCAAGCTTTTGCCGTATTTATACAAGGCGTATGGAGTGAGTTTTAATGTCTGAAATTTTGATTGATAAATCAGCGTATTTTCACAATCTTTCGCAAATTTCGCAAAAAGTAGCCAAAGAGCGCATTATGCTCGTGCTTAAAGACAACGCTTATGGGCATGGCATGCGCGAAATCGCGGGTTTGGCGCGCGAGTTTGGTATCAAAAGAGCCGTTACTAGGACGCTAGATGAAGCGCGCGAGATTTCGGAATTTTTCGAGGAAATTTTGATTTTATCGCATATCCCAAACGGCAGCGAAGAGCTAAATTTCACCTATGCTATAAATGATATGAGCTATTTTTCGCGCCTAAAAACAGGCACGAATATTCATATTGTCGCAGATACAAATATGCATAGAAATGGAATTTGCGCCTATGATTTGGACGAAGCACTCGCGCTTTGTAAAAAATATTCGCTAAATTTGCGCGGATTTTTGACACATTACCGCGCTAGCGATGAGCTAAGCTCTGATTTTTACGCGCAAAGGCAAAATTTCGCCGAATTTAAAAAAATCGCCAAATTTAAGGCAAATGAGGCTGGATTTAGTGATATTGTTTTTCACTCCTCAAATTCAGCTGCGATTGAGCGTAGAGCGGGGTTTGATGATGAGTTTGTGCGTGTGGGTATGGCGCAGTATGGATATGCTCAGTTTGATGATAGCCTAAATTTGCGCCCTGTGCTTAGCTTGTGGGCTGATTTAATCAGCCAAAGAGTGCTTAAAAAAGGCGAAAGGGTAGGCTATGGTGGGGTGTTTTGCGCGCCGTGCGATATGAAAATTGGCACCTATGATTTAGGCTATGCAGACGGGCTTTTGCGATACGCTGGGCTTGGGGATTTGCGATTAGCTAGTGGTGAAAGGCTGCTTGGCAAAATGTCCATGGATAGCTTTTGTGCTGAGTTTGGTGGCGAGCGGGTCTGTGTGATCAAAGACGCCAGAGAGTGGGCGAGATTTTTTGGCACGATTGAGTATGATGTGTTAGTTAAACTTCATGAAAAAATATCAAGGAGAGTGGTATGAACGAGTTAGAAAACCAAAATGGCGCCGAACAAATCGGCTATGACGGCGAAAAAGGCGCAAAAGGTGCAGAGCAAAGCCAAACTTACAATGGCTCTGCTAATGTCGAGAAAAAATCATCAAAAGGCTGGCTAAAATGGCTGATTATCGCTGGCATAATTTTGGCTGTGTTTGCGATTTTCGCCGTGCCTGTGTATAACAAACTGACCCTAAAAGACGAAGATGTCAATGCGGCCTGGGCGCAGGTGCAAAACCAATATCAACGCAGAGCCGATTTGATCCCGAATTTCGTCGAAACCGTCAAAGGATACGCAAGCCATGAAAGAGGCACCTTAGAGGGCGTAATCGAGGCTCGCGCGAAGGCAACGAGCGTGAAAATCGATGCAAACGATATCGCAAATAACCCAGAAGCCTTTACTCAGTTTAACAACGCACAAGGCGAGCTAAGCTCGGCTCTATCGCGCTTAATGCTAGTTGTAGAACGATACCCTGAGCTAAAAGCGAACTCAAATTTCACGGATTTGCAAAATCAGTTAGAGGGCACCGAAAACCGCATAGCTGTGGCTCGCAAGGACTATATCGCTGTGGTGCAAGAGTATAATAAGATGATTAGGGTTTTCCCTACAAATATCATCGCCAAACTCGTAGGCAAGGGCGGAGCTAAGCCTGTATTTAACGCAGGTGAAGCCAATCAAAACGCGCCAAAAGTTTCGTTTTAGATGATTGAGCAAATTTACAAAGACGCCATAACGGATAAAATTTCGAAGGCCGAAGATGCGAGCGACGCTGAGATTATCTGCGTGCTAAGTGGCGAGGCTTTGGACTTAGAGCCCCTTAGCTGGGGCGTGGCTTGCACGATTGCCTTTGTAGTGGGCACTGCGCTGATGTTTTTTCAGCAAGTAGGCAAAGTAGGCGCGTTTGAGTTGATTGCGATTGTATTTTTGCTCTTTAAATTTCTATTTTCTAAATTTCCTAAATTTTTAGAATTTTTTATCCCTAAATTCTTTAAATTTAGGCTTACTTACGACTTTGCCGTGAGTAAATTTGAGCTGTTTGGATATGATAAAATCCCAAACGCTGTGATTTTTTGCGTTTGCAAAAATGAAAAAATCGCGCACATAGTTTGCGGTGAAAATATCAGCGCAAAGATTGATAATTCTGAATTTTTGCAGATTGTGCAGGAATTTTGTGTTCAGGCAAAAACTGCGAATTTCGGCGAGGCTGTGAGCGTGGGTATAGACAGGCTTTGCGCGCTAATAATGGCGAAAATCCCCCATGAAATGGGCGATAAAGATGAAATCAAAGAAAAGATTATGGAAATAAAATGAGAAGAATTTTACTTTTTTTATTTTTGGCTTTATCTTTTTCGCAGGCTAAAATTTCAGACTATCTAGCCTCGCCAAACGACACGGCTATTATCGACGAGGCGGGTATTTTGCGCGCCTCTACGGCTGGTGCGCTAAATGAAATTTTGCTTAAATTTGACGAAAATTCCACCAATCAAATCATGGTCGTAACCCTAAAAACGCTCGGGGATTACTCTATCGAAGAGGTCGCGAACGAGCAGGCTAGGGCACTTGGCATAGGGCAGAAGGGCTATGATAACGGCGTGCTTTTGCTCGTCGCGCCAAACGAGCGCAGGGTGCGTATCGAGGTCGGATATGGCTTGGAGGGCGTGCTGACTGACGGCGTTTCAAAGCGCATAATCGAGTATAAAATTTTGCCCCATTTTAGGGCTGGGGATTATGAGGGCGGAATAGTTTCTGGTGTGCTTACGATCCTCGATTTTATCGAGAGTGGCGACATAAAATTTGCCAAAATCGAGCGCGTGCAGGGCGAGGAAATCGACATAGACTTTGTAATTTTTATGCTTTTCTTTTTCTTTGTATTTTTTATGATGATGAGAAACAAATCACGCTCACATGGGGATTATGGCAATACTATCATCTTAGGCGACGGGCTTGATGAAATTTTGCGTGGAGGTTTTGGCACTAGCTCTGGCGGATTTGGTAGAAATGGCGGATTTGGCGGTGGTTTCGGCGGTGGCTCTGGTGGATTTGGGCGCAGTTCGCGAGGAGGTGGCTTTCGCGGTGGCGGAGGCGGATTTGGCGGTGGCGGTGCTAGTGGCGGGTGGTAAATTTACCTTTTAAAGATATTTTTTACGCTTTTGATGGTATTTACAAAAGTATATAGTAATTTTGGGTTAATGTAGAATAAAATCATAAGAATATCTCTATAAATCGCATTTCCCTGCATTTTGAAAAAATCTGAATTTAAATTTTGCCTAACAAATTTATGTAAATCATAGAGTGTATCAAAATGTTTTTTGCTCTTGTGTGCTACAATTAAAAATGCCATATTAAGGGCCGAGTTGCATTTGTAAGCAATTGCTTTGTTTTTTAAATTCGGATAAGCATTTTCTATGCTGGTTGCAAATTTACGGACATTTTTTATCATTACAAGGCTCGAATCTTTAAAAGTATTAGAGATAGAGCTGAGGTTGAATCTATAAAAATATAAATTTTTGTATGTAAAAGCCGTGTTGCTTTGATTAAAGACATCAAAAAAAACAGCTACATCTTCGTAATTTTCGCCCACAGGGAAGCGCAAATTTTGATATATACTTTTATGCATCAAATTTCTCCAAGCGCATTTAGTAAAAAAAGTTTTAACTTTTAAACTTTCGTTGAAAACTTCTTCTGGCGTATAAGAAAAATCATCATTAATAGTTAAATTTTTTTCTTTAATTTTGTCAATATCGCTATTTTGTGAAAATTTATCATATCCACAAATTGCAATTTTTGTCTTATATTTTTCAATTAATAAAAATAGTGTTTGTATTAAATTTTCATCAACCATATCATCGCTATCTATGAAGCTTAGATATTCTCCTTGCATAATATCAAGTCCAGCATTTCTAGCGCTACTTAGGCCACCATTTTCTTTGTGGATTACTACTATTCGATTATCTTGTGTAGCAAATTCATCGCAAATTTTGCCACTTTTATCTGTGCTTCCGTCATTGATTAAGATAATTTCTAAATTTTTATAAGTTTGGTTTATGATAGAATTTATACACTCTTCAAGATATTTTTCTACATTATAAACAGGAACAATTACTGAGATTAATGGTTGCAAAATTTATCCTTTATAGTTTGATATACACGCTCACAAGCCTTTGTATCATTGTATCTGTGAAAAAAATCACGCACTTTTTCGCGCTCGTTTTTAAATTTATCGACTCCGCTAGCTAAATTTAGTATCTCAGCAACGACTTCTTGCCAGTTTTTGCATTTAGCCCCAGGTGTAACAGTCTCATAATCGTAATGAAGCTCTCTGGAAGTGGCTATGTATTTCTCATAATCAAATGGAGCAAAAATTAAGGCTCTATTTGTGAGTAAAAAATCAATATAACAACTCGAATAATCAGTGATTAAAATATCGGCTTTACATAAAAGCTGGGCAGCATCGATCATGGGGGCAAATTCGATATTTTCGCAATTTTTAAGAGTGTTTAAAATTTGTTTATTTGGACGATTAAAAGGGTGAATTTTTATGATAAATTTGATATTTTTTTCTTTAAAAATTTTATCAAATTCTACTGCTTTAAAATCGCTAAAAAGATCTATTTCATCACTTCCTGCTTTGCGGAAAGTTGGCATATATAAAACATTGATTTGCGAATTTTTAGGTTTTACGCTTTGCAAAATATCGTTTCTAGCATATCCTGTGATTGCAATATCATCTAGTTTGACATTAAAATAATTAAAATTAAAAGCCGAAAAAAAATGTTTTTTATCCTCTTCGCCACTGGCGCAAATTAGGGAGTTTTTTACTACGGTAAATGGGAAAAAAGTTGTAATTAGCCAGTTTTTTATGCTTTTATGTGTGCTTGGATCGTAGATATCATCGCCGCCTATTTTTTTAAGCGGAACGCCGTGGCAGAGATTTATGATTTTTGTGGCTGTATTTCCCATAAATGCCATATCTACAACATGTGAAGTAATAAAAAATCCAGCTCTTAGCCCAAAATATATCGCCTTTGGTGAGTATGCTTTGTAGCACTCAATGCCCAGATTTTGTAGTTTTTGCAATACTGCGTCGTTTTTTGTAATCCAAATGCTTCTGATTTGTGGGTGGTTTTGGCGTATGTATTCAAAAAAATATCTACTATTATCGCTAAAATTTGCCCCATTTACAGCACCGTAAAGCCAAATTTTTTCACTTTTTGGCGTAATTTTTGCAAATAAATATAAAATCAAATTTATAAATAATTTTACATAAAACATATATTATTTTTCTCCAAAGTTGAATTTATAAATTCTAGCCATTTTCCATAAATTTTTTCTATTTTAAACTCATCTTTTCGTAAATTTGCATTTTGCGTAATTTCATTGTTGCTTTGCATGGCGAATTTTATTTTTTTTGCTAAATTTTCGGCTCTAAAATCATCGCTAATAAATCCATCAAAGCCGTCTTTTATAAGCTCTTTTGCCCCAACCGTAGGCGTTGCGACACGAACGCAGTCGAATCTGATACTTTCAACCAAAACATTTGGCAAACACTCATTTAGCGAGCTTGATACGATGATTTTTGCACGCGAATAATATTCGTCGATATTTTTCACGCTCCCTTTAAATTCGGCGTTTAAATTTAAATTTTTGGCTAAATTTTGCAAATTTTGCATTTCTTCGCCGTCGCCTAAAATTTCAGCTTTCCAGCCGTTTAAATCAATCAAATTTAAAGCATTTAAAAATATATCACAACCTTTGATTTTGATAAGTCTACCAACGAAAATAATTAAATTTTCCTTTTGTGTTTGGCTAAAATTTTGCGCATCTGCAAACACGGGATTATAAATTTTAGTTCTATTTTTGACATACGAATAATGCTTTAAATCATCATTTGTTAGCACAGTTAAGCCATCTGCAAAGGGATAAAAAAGCCTTTTTAAAATTTGCCATTTTTTACTAAGCAGAGTGTGGTTTGAGTGCTCAGAAATTATTAATGGCGTTTTAAGCCCGAATTTAGCGATGATACTAAGCAAATTTGTGCTATCCATAAAGGAAATCACGCAGTCAAATTTGCCATTTTTTATCAAATTTCGTAGGGCAAAAATTTTGCCAAATCGTTTTTTTAAATTTGCAAAAAAACCTTTATTATCGACGCCGTAGTCTAAATTTATGATTTTTACCTTTTCGCTTATCTCGTAAAATGGCTCCGAGCTTTCGAATTTAGTTAAACTTACATCGTGAAAATTCGCAAAATACGACGATAGTACCGCCATGACCTTTTCGGCTCCGCCATTTCTCAAAGTGGAGATTACAAATAAAATTTTCATTTTTTTGTCCAAAAAAATATAAATTTTATTAAGCCTTTTAAGCTGTATTTATTAAAAGGATTGCAAAGTGCGGTATTAAGGTATTTCAATGCTTCTTTTTTATTGTTGCGTGAGAACATATCGAACCATTTTAAACGCCAATTTGTTGTTAAAATTTTAAAATTTTCTTTATTTTGCCATTTATAAATTATCTGTTTTTGTCCCTCATACATACGATAAAGTTGTTTGGTTGTATTTTCGCCATGGAGTCTATAACGGGCTAAAATCTCATCAATGAAGCCGATTTGGAATTTTTCGGCAATCCTTAACGACATATCATAGTCTTCTATGATCAAATTCTCATCATATTTACCAACTTCACTATAAACATCTTTTTTTATCATAATACTAGCTGCTGGTATAAAATATCTGCTTAATAATTCCTCAAAAATCCAACCACTCGCTGGTTCGCCTACATTTATAATATTTTTTTCATCACTAAAATCGCATACTTTGCCATAACACATACCAAATTCTGAGTTTTTTTCCATAAAATTAACTCTTTTTTCAATGCTGTCTGGCAATAAAACATCATCGCTTGCACAAATTGCAAAATATTTTCCATGCGCTAAGTCGATAGCTTGATTTAAAGTAGCGCAAAGGCCTCGATTTTGGCGATGTATAAATGTGAAATTATGTTTTTTTCTAAAATTTTCTATGATATTTGGTGAATTATCTTTTGAACCATCATCGATGATAATCAATTCTATATTTTTATAAGTTTGATTAAGTATCGCCGTTATGGTTTCGCTGATATATTTTTCGTGATTATAGCTTGGTATTACAACGCTGACAAGTGGCATATCTTGCATTTATTTCCTTTTAAATTTATTTTTGAGTTTTATCATAACAAATTCTAGCTCTTCTTCTTTTACTATTTTTAACATAAAAAAATAAGTAATAGAGCCTATGATTGCTGATAAAATAAGGCATAAAATAGCATTTGTTATGAAAAATTTGCAAATACTTATCGATATAACCATAACCAAAACTGCAAAAATAATATTTTTGATATGCCAAATTTGACTTAATGCGCCAAAATCATAGTTTTTATGGCAAATGTAGGTATTTATGAAAAAAGATAAAAATGTCGAAATAAACCTACCTATCACAATGGCTTTTAGACTAATTGGAAAAGTTATTAACATTGTTGTAAAAATAATTGGTAATTTAATAAATTCGATTTTTAAAAATAAATCGCTTCTGCCAATTGCATTTAAGATATTTAAATTTAGTGCTGAAAAAGGTGTAAAAATATACGAAAGAGCAAACCAAAAAAGTAGATCAGCTACCATAATCCACTTTTCACCCAAAAAAGTAAGCACGAATTCTTCGGATAAAAAAGCGAAATAAAACATAACAGGCAATATTATAATGGCGTTTATTTTAATTAAACGCTTAAAAATTTCCATTAATTTGCTTTTATCGTCTTGTAAATACGACATCAACGGAAAGGTTACGGTTGTTAGAATATTTACAAAGATTAAAGATACAAGTCCTGGATAGTGCTCACCTTGTGAAAAATATCCAAGCTCTTTTGTGCTATACATTTTGCCGATATACATATTATAGATTCCATTTACAACAATCGCTATAAGTCCAACACCAATTAGTTTAGAACCATAGGAAAAAAGGCGTTTAAAACTAGCTTTGCTAAAACCGGTTTTTGGAATCCAACCGCTAAAATACCAATACAAAACTACCATTAAAATGCTTCTTATGATTTCTCGCCATACCAAAGCCCAAATTCCAAAACCTTTATACGCTAAAAAAACACCTAAAAGACCAGAAAAAATTATGGAGGTTAAATTTAAAAAAGCTAGGGTTTTGAAGTTTATATTTAACTGAAATTTCGCAATCTGTACGACGCAAAGAGCTTGAAAAATAATGATTAAAAATATAACTCTTTGTATTTGTGTGAGACTATCTATTTCATAAAATTGGCTAATAAAGGGAGCAAGAAAAAATAAAATTATATAAAATCCAGCTCCAACAATAATGTTAAATATAAAAACTGTTGAAAAATCATGTTCGTTGCAATCTTTTTTTTGGATTAGAGCTCTAAGAAAACCACCTTCTGTAAAAATATTTGAAATACTGATAAAAACAGACAAAAAGGCCATTGTGCCAAAATCGCTTGGACTTAAAAGCCTAACTAAAATAATAGTTAAAACAAAATTTACAATTTGAACCCCAAATTTTTCTAAGGCGTTCCAAAAAAATCCGATTTTTGTTTTTTGAATTATGTTTTCTTGCAAATTTTATTCCAAATTTAGAGTTGTTTTAATTTCATCAATAATCTTTTGCGAAGCAAATGGGTAATTTATCATAACTTCACTTTTTAAATTTTGAAAATTTAAAATTTCATTATTGTTGCTAAGAATATCATTTATATACAAAATAATATCGTTTGTATTTTTAGCAATAAAATAATAATCAAGTGCGATTTTACCGTATTCGTTAAGTTGGTTAAAAACGAGATTATCAAATGAGACAAAGCAGCCTTTTTTGCCACTATAAAGCCACTCTGAAATAAACGAACCACAATCGTGTATTATGCCATCAGCTTCGTTAAAAATATCCAAATAATCTCCGCCACTAGAAAATTCCATAACGCTTTTTATTTTTTCTAAATACTCATCAATTTGTTTTTTGCTCCAAAAGCCTTGATTTAGTAAATTTGTAAATAAAAGCGGGTGCGGACGAAAGATAAAACGAACATTTGGAAATTTTTGTGGCAAGGTTAAAATAAAATCATAATATTCCAAAAAATTCGAAAGTTTTAGAGCATTATTTTTAATCGTGTGGTGTGGCGCAATGAGAATAGTTTTTTTATGATTTTCTATTTTTTTAGGGATAAAACTATCCATTTTAGCATATCCTGTCACTTTCGCGTTTTTGCCTTTTAAGAGTGCAACTTTTTTAAAATCTTTGAATTCAAATTCGTTATCCAAAAATATGCGCCAACAAAGGCTCATTTCTGGCAGAGAAAAAATATATTGCTCACCATATTTAAAATGCGAAAATGCGTAATTTATATAAATTGGTAAAATATTTTTTGTGCAGATGTAGCGAATTTTATGAAATTCATGTACCATAGCGTCATAAGGATTTGCAAAATAAATTATGTCGAATTTATCGCTATGATCTAAAAATTTGCCCGTTTTTTCGTCCCAGCCATCTAAAACCATTTCTTTGCCATAGTTTTTTATAAAAAACTCTTTTGTGGCGTTGTAGCATTTTTTTAGATTTTCTTCGCCCCTTGCAGTATCTGGCACGATGACAATTTTAGCGTCAAATTTATCATCGTTTTTCATCAGCTCATAAAGTTTTTTTGCACCAAAAGTGCTGTCAAAAACGACATACGAAGCAAATCTGATTTTTTTCGAATTTTGTAATTTTAAAATAATATTTTCATGGTGTTTTTGTGTTTTATTTGCAATTTTGAGTTGTTTTTGTTTTCGAAAAAAATCAATTAATAAAACTTTTTTTATGATTTTATTAAATTTCATTATAAATCCACCGAATTCAAAACTTCCACGACCTTTTGAATTTGCTCTTTTTCAAGCACACCGCTCATCGGCAAACTTAAAATTTCAGCGTGAATTTGCTCACTTATCGGATAGCTTTGCTTATTCCACTCTTTGTAAGCCATTTGCTTATGTGGCGGGATTGGATAATGAATCAAAGTCTGAATTTCGTGTTTTGCCAAATATTTTTGTAGCTCATCGCGATTTTTAGAGCGAACGGCGAAAATATGCCAAACATGGCTTTTTATCTCTTTTGCATTTGTGCCAAACTCAAACGGCAAGATTAAATTTTCATTTTTTATATTGTTTAAATAAAAATCCGCCACTTCCCTACGAGCCGAAATTTCAGCGTCCAAATATCTAAGCTTCACTCTAAGCATAGCAGCTTGGATTTCATCAAGGCGAGAATTTATGCCTTGGTATAAATTCTCATACTTTTTGTGGCTTCCGTAATTTGCAAGAGCTCTTATACACGAAGCCAACTCTTCATCGCTTGTCGTAACTGCTCCGCCATCTCCAAGTGCGCCTAAATTTTTACCCGGATAAAAGCTAAAACCACTTGCATCGCCTAAATTTCCGCTTCGTTTCTCGCCAAAATATGCTCCGTGCGACTGAGCTGAGTCTTCGACGACTTTTAGATTATATTTTTTTGCAATGCCTAAAATTTTATCCATTTCGCAAGTTTGTCCATATAAATGCACAGGCAAAATCGCCTTTGTTTTTGGCGTGATTTTTTCTTCGATTTTATCTGCGTCGAGCAAATATGAGTTTAAATTTGGCTCGACTAAAACAGGCTTTAAATTATTCATAGAAATCGCTAAAATTGACGCTATATAGGTATTTGCAGGGACTATGACCTCATCATTTTCGCTCATCACGCCCAGCTCTTTATAGGCTCTAAAAATCAAATTTAGCGCATCTAGTCCGTTTGCTACGCCAACGCAAAATTTGCTTCCGCAAAATTTGGCAAATTCATCTTCAAACGCTTCGCACTCACTTCCGTGAATATACCAACCACTATCGATAACTCGCTCGCAAGCCTTTAAAAGCTCATTTTTATACTGCGAATTTATCGCCTTTAAATCCAAAAATGGTATCATTTTTCTTCCTTTTTACAATCTTTACAAACTAAACTTTCATCGCATTTTTGCCCACATTTGCAGACATATCCTTTAAAACAAGCCGGATTTCCATACCAAAGCTCTTGTTTGCCGATATTTTTAGTTACCACGCTTCCGGCACCTACCATAGCGTATTCTCCGATATTTACACCACAAATTATAGTCGAATTTGCACCGATACTTGCGCCTTTTTGTATGGTTGTTTTTGCAAATTCTTTATATTGTTTGCTTCGTGGCAAAAAATCATTTGTAAAAGTAACATTTGGACCTATAAAAGCGTCATTTTCAATTCTCACGCCATCCCAAATTTGAACACCGCTTTTAATCGTCACATTATCGCCGATTTGCACATCGTTTTCCACAAAGACATTGAAATTTATGTTGCAATTTTTGCCGATTTTTGCGCCTTTTAAAACTACGCAAAATTGCCAAATATTTGTATTTTCGCCGATATTTTCGCTTTGGACTTCACTACTTTGGTGTATCATCACACGACCTTTAAAAACTCATCATAATCTCTTATATAATCGCTCTCATCATAGTGTTCGCTCGCTAGCACCATAATTACGCAATTTTCGCTAAAATCTTTCATCTCTCTCCAAATAAAATTATCAATAAAAAGTCCTAAATTTGGCTTATCTAGCCTAAATTTTTTTTTTTCTTTGCCGTCATCTAAAATAAATGTGCAAGCGCCACTTACACAAACGGCGATTTGTTTTAAATTTTTATGAGCGTGAAATCCGCGATCTACGCCGTTTTTATTACC
Organism: Campylobacter sp. JMF_15 NE4; assembly: GCF_027737645.1. Classification (NCBI taxonomy): domain Bacteria; kingdom Pseudomonadati; phylum Campylobacterota; class Epsilonproteobacteria; order Campylobacterales; family Campylobacteraceae; genus Campylobacter; species Campylobacter sp. JMF_15 NE4. The sequence continues at coordinate 23,123 of NZ_JAOVTY010000001.1, forward strand.
ATAAATATAATAAACTCTTTTTATATCAAACGGCACATTTTTATTTGCTTCAAGTGCTACCAAAAAGCCCCGCTCATCGCCAAATTCTTTAAATTCTAAAATTTTACAACTACTTAGCATATTTTTTTACATACCATTCTGCGGTTTTGATTATACCGCTATCAAAGGTTTCATCAGCCTTCCAGCCAAGCTCCCCTTCGATTTTACTAGCGTCAATCGCATAGCGTCTATCGTGCCCTGCTCTATCTTTTACAAAAGCGATTTGCTCTTTGTAGCTAACGCTTTTTGGGCAAATTTCATCTAAAATTTCGCAAATTTTATGTGCGATTTGCAAATTTGTTCGCTCGTTTCTGCCACCGATATTATAAGTTTCCCCGCCTTTGCCTTTATGAAAAGCTAAATCAATTCCTTTGCAGTGATCAAGCACAAAAAGCCAATCTCTTATATTTTTGCCATCGCCATAAATCGGAATTTTATTACCGCTAAGAGCATTGCGGATTATAGTCGGGATTAGCTTTTCGTCGTGTTGCTTAAAACCATAATTATTCGAACAATTTGTAATAATCGTATCGAGCCCAAAAGTGTGATGATAACTTCTAACTATCATATCAGAACCCGCTTTTGAAGCAGAATACGGCGAATTTGGAGCGTATGGCGTAGTCTCGCTAAAATACCCGCTCTCGCCCAAACTCCCATAAACTTCATCGGTTGAAATATGGTGAAATCTAGCACCCCTAAATTCGTCTTTATATTTAAACGGCTCGTCTAGCCAACACTTTTTAGCCGCGTCAATTAGCGTATGTGTGCCAAGCACATTTGTTTTGACAAAAACGCTTGGATTTTTTATAGAATTATCCACATGGCTTTCGGCGGCAAAATGGATAACGCCACTAAATTTAAACTCGCTAAAAAGCTCATCAATAAGATTTCTATCGCAAATATCGCCTTTTATAAATTTATATCTTGGATTGTTCTCGCATTCACGCAGATTTTCTAAATTTCCGGCATAAGTTAGCAAATCCAAATTTACGATTTTATAATTATCATATTTTTCCAAAAAATACGGCACAAAATTTGAGCCGATAAATCCGGCACAACCCGTTACTAAGATATTTTTCATTTTTCGCCCACCAAATTTTTTAAATATCTGCCATACTCATTTTTAGAAAGCGATTTTGCGATATTTAAAATTTTTTCTTTATCTATCCAGCCGTTTGCATAGGCGATTTCTTCGAGACAAGCTACTTGCGTGGCTTGGTTATTTTGTATGGTTTGCACAAACGCACTTGCTTGTAAAAGTGTCTCATGAGTGCCTGTATCTAGCCATGCAAAACCACGACCAAGCAATTCGACGCTGAGTTTTCCGCGTTTTAAATATTCTTGATTAATGCTAGTGATTTCTAACTCGCCACGATCGCTAGGCTTGACATTTTTAGCGATTTTTACGACATCATTATCATAAAAATAAAGCCCGGTTGCAGCGAAATTTGACTTTGGATTTTGTGGTTTTTCTTCTACGCTTAAAACTTGCTTGTTTTCGTCAAATTCAATTACCCCAAAGCGCTCTGGATCTTTTACATGATAACCAAAAATCGTAGCACCTTCTCTATTTGTGGCATTTTTTAGCAAATCACTAAAACCTTGTCCGTAAAAAATATTATCCCCCAAAACCAAGCAAACTCTATCTTTGCCGATAAATTCTTCGCCGATTATAAAAGCTTGTGCAAGACCGTCTGGGCTTGGCTGGACTGCGTAGCTCAAATTTAGCCCCCAGTCGCTTCCGTCGCCTAAAAGTTCTTTAAATTTGCCAATGTCTTGCGGAGTTGAAATCACCAAAATATCGCGAATATGAGCAAGCATCAAAACAGAAAGCGGATAATAAATCATCGGCTTATCATAAATCGGTAAAAGCTGTTTGCTAATGCTTCTAGTTATCGGATATAGCCTTGTCCCGCTCCCACCGGCTAAAATTATACCTTTCATGTGGCTCCTAAAATTTTTATTCAAGCTGTTTATTATAGCAGTTAAAAGTAAGATATTAATACTGCATAGTTTGGATTTTGGTTATTTGAAATTTTAAATTCACAAACCAATCCCTAAATTTTGCAAAGTTTTTATAAACATTTTCGATTTCATTAAAATTTATAGAAATTTTATTAATACACTCGATAATTTGTTTAAGTATCTATTTAATCATTTTACCTAAAATACCAAAATTTAAGCCACTACTCTTCTTATGAAAGGTATTTGTTTTAGCAAATACACTATCGCTAATGAAATAACATAAGTTGTTATTATCCCTATTGTTCGCCACTGTAATGAATATTGATCAATGTCACAAATATATACTTCACAATCTACGATTATCATGTGGCATAAATATACGCCAAAACTGCAATTTGCAATATTTGCTAGTATTTTAGTTATTCTTGAATTATTTTGCAATTTTTCAAAATTTATATTTTTAACAAAGAGAAAAATTGCAGAAGTCAAGAAAAATACATGAAACTGAAAATATCCCCAAGTTATTTTTATTAATTCTCCCGCTTCCTTTGATTGAAAATATGTAAAAGAATATCTATAAATAATTGCAAATATACCCAAAGCATAAATAATGTATCTTAGTTTTTTTCTTATATTTGATATAGCAAGAAGATAGCCGAGTATCGGATATATAACTATCCCTCCTATTTGAAATTGAATTAAATTATTCCAATTGATGCCAATTAATTGGAATAAATTTGGAATCAAAGCGTTAAAAATAAAAAATATTCCAACTGCATACCATAAAACAGATCGATATTTGGTATCAGTAGTCAAGTGTGTTAAAACAGGTATAGTCAAATAAACACCTAGTATCCACCAAATGAAATAGTATATCGGCATTTCTTTATTTACAAAAATCATGTTGATAAATTCGACAATACCAACATTTTCTAATGATATCGTTTTGAGTATAAAAATTCTATAAACAAACGCTATACATATCCAAAATATAGCAGGATATAGAACTTTCGTAAAACGCTTTTTGAAAAAGGTCTTTGTGTCATATTTTTGTATATAACCTAATAAATTCGCACCGCTAATCATTAAAAATAGTGGAACTGCAAAATAAAATACGGTTTCGACGACTAAACTTTGAGCCCAAGAACTTTGCGTGTGATATATATGAACAATTCCATTGCAATGAAGCGCTATTACGGCTATAATAGCGATTATATTTAAAATATCAAGATACAAAATTCTTTTTTTCATTTCAAAACCTTACCCAATACACCAAAAAATTTAAAAATTCCGCTACAACCCCAATAAATAGTATTATAAACACTTCTAAAAAATCCTAATTTTAAATAATTGCGATAAAAATTATATTGTGCTTTTATTAGTTTTGCTTTTTTGCCAGTTACGGAATTTACCAAAACCCTATAACTTGCCAAGACTTTTTGATTTCCATAAGCAACTTTTTCAAATTGCATAATATCGAGCCAATACGCATAATCATCTCTTATGCTTTTTAGCTCTTCTTTTAGATAGACTTTCCCGAATTTTTTACTATCGTAAAGCCCAGTTAAACAGCCTATATAGCACATTCTTTGCATATCTTTTAGAGTTGATTTTTCTCTTGCGATTAATGGTCTTAGGATTTCATTTGAATTTTCATCTATGCGTCTGTATGAGCCATAGACCAAAACTACATTTTTTTCCTTCATAAATTTAAGTTGTTCTTCTAAAAAATTATTATCCCATAAATCATCGGCATCCAAAAGTGCTATATATCTACCTTCGGCATTTCGTATGCCATTATTTCTAGCGTTTGCTGAACCGCCATTTGGCTGTTTGATTAGCTTAATCCTATTATCTTTTTGTGCAAATTCTTCGATAATCTCGACCGAATTATCCTTTGAACCATCATCGACTATTATCATCTCCCACTCTTTGTATGTTTGAGCCAAGACCGATTTTATCGTTTCGCCTATATATTTGCTTCCGTTATAGCACGGGGTAATTATAGAAACTAAATTTTCTTGCATTTTTATCCTTTACAAAATCTCATCAGCTACTTTTAGTGCAGCCATTATCGTATCGTCCATATCGAAGTATCTATACATACCAAGTCTGCCACCGAAAATCACTTTGTTTTGAGTATCGGCTAGGGCTTTGTATTTTTGATACAATGCGCTATTTTTAGTGTCATTTACAGCATAATATGGCTCATCGCCCCTGCTCCATGTTTTTGGATATTCGCGCGTGATGATTGTTTTTGGCCCAGTGCCGAATTCAAAATGCTTATGCTCGATTATGCGTGTAAATGGCGTTTTATCATCAGTGTAATTCACAACTGCATTGCCTTGATAGTTTTCGCACTCCAAAACTTCGCTTTCAAATTTCAGGCTTCTATACTCCAATTCACCGAATTTATAATCAAAAAATTCGTCTATCATGCCTGTAAATACAACTTTATCAGCCAAATTTAATAGGCTATCTTTTTCGTCAAAAAAGTCGGTATTTAATCTAATTTCAGCCCCTTCAAACATTTTTTCGACCATTTTCGTATAACCACCTATCGGAATGCCCTGATAGCGGTCATTAAAGTAGTTGTTATCAAAAGTAAATCGCACAGGAAGGCGTTTGATGATAGAAGCCGGTAGCTCGGTGCATTTTCGCCCCCATTGCTTTTGTGTGTAGCCTTTTATCAAAATTTCGTAAATGTCCTTGCCGATGAGCGAAATGGCTTGTTCTTCTAAATTTTTTGGCTCATTTTCATTTAAAGCCATCTTCATTGCTTTTGCTTGGCTTTCTATGCGATTTTTAGCTTCACTTGGCGTAATAACATCGCTCCAAATTTGATGAAAAGTATTCATATTAAATGGCAGGTTATAAAGTTTGCCGTTAAAATTCGCAATCGGCGAATTTATGTAGTTGTTAAATTCTGCAAATTCCTGCACGAAATTCCAAATTTCTTTTTCGTCCGTGTGAAAAATGTGAGCTCCATATTTATGGACATTTATGCCGTGAGTTTCCTCTGTATAGATATTTCCTGCGATATGATTTCGCTTATCTATGACAAGGCATTTTTTGCCTTTTTTAACTGCTTTACTAACTATGGTTGCGTTAAAAAGCCCTGCACCTACAAATAAAATATCGTAATATTGCATTGTTAAACTCCTTTTTTTATTTTTAAAATTAGTTTTATTGGTAATAATTTTGCAATTAAGATTGCTATTGAATTTTTGCTTGCACCTTGTGCTGATGACTTATACAAATATTTTTTATCTTCTATAAATTTTTGTGATATATCTTTCGAAAGGCAAGATGATTTTAAATATCTAATTAAATGCGATAAATATTCATTTTTAATAAAAAAATTAGAAAATTTTTTAAGTTCTGCTGTTTGATATTTATCAGATAAGCATAAATCTCGTCTTATTTGGTAAGAGCGCCAGTGTTTTTCTGAGAATACTTTATAGCCTTCCATTGCAGAATCCTCTCTTATCATATATACAAAACCTATTCTAGAATAATAAACCATATCTTTTGCAGAGACAAATGTTTTAAGAAGAAATTCAATGTCCTCGCCGATAGCGAGTCCTTTTGTAAATTCTATTTTATTATTTATTAAAAAATCACGCTCATATATGCAACTGCATATATTAGCACAAAATTTCTTTGATAAAAAATTTTGTGCTAACAATATATTTGTTATGGTTTTGTTGTCAAAGTCTGGATATAAATAATAGGTTTCTTTTTTATTTGGATATATGCATTTGTAGCCAAATCCATACATATTATGACCTGGTTGCTTTTTTAAAATTTCCTTATAAAAAGAAAGCGTTCCAAGCATTAAAGTGTCATCTGAATCCATAAAATATATATATCTACCTTTTGAGTTATGTATGCCAATATTTCTAGCAACAGACACTCCCATATTATTTTGGTGAATTATTTTTATATAAGTATTCTTGTTGGCTATTTTTGTTGCTATATCTAATGTATTATCTTGCGAACCATCATCAATAACTATTACCTCACAATCTTCTAAACCTTGTTCAATCAACATTTTTAAGGTTAGCGAGATATACTTCTCAACATTATATGCTGGAATAATTATTGATAGTAAAATATTAGTTTGCATATATTTCCTTTATAACTTCATTCCACTTTTTTGAAATATTATTTTGCATAAATCTGAACGAGAAATTATATGCTTTCTTCCCCATTTTTTCCCTAAGAGAAATATCGTTCATTAGTAATGCTAATTTTTGTGCTAAGTCACATGGATTTTCTGCTTTACAGAGAAACCCATTTATACCATTAGTTATTACTTCCGACGGTCCTTCGGGACAATCAAAGCTAACAGCAGGTAATGAACATGCCTGTGATTCCATAAGAACCAAAGGTATTCCTTCCCAGCGAGAACTCATACAATAAATACTTGCATTTTTATAAAAAGATATAATATCCTTTTGTGGCGGAATAAGTTTTACATGGTTTTGTAAATTATTTTCACAAATAATACTTTCTAATTTTTGTTTATCTTCTCCATCACCTACTATTTGGAATTGCCAATCAGGAAATTTGTCTATAATTTGAGAAATAGCTTGTAGTAGTAAATCAAATCCTTTTTGTTTTGTGTATCTTCCTACAGAAAGAACTATTTTTTCTTTATACGATTCTTTAACAATAGGTGAAAATGGAAGACTATTTGGTATTATAAAACAACGCTTTAAAAATTTATAATGAATGCTATCGTGTTTGGTAAGAACGACTGTTGCGCTTAGCTTAGGATAGTATAATCGTCGGATGATTTTATGGAAAATAGAAGCACTTCCATAATTGAAATGTTCGCAACCAATTGTTTTTACATTTGGAATAAGAGAAATAAGAGCATTATATAATGAATAAGTGCCTATAAAAATATCGATTTTTTTTTCATATTTTATTTTTTTTAGTTCTTTTAGAAGTAATGTATATTGACAAATTTTGTTAAAATATTTTGAGCCAGATATATTTAGACCCAAGTGTAATATTTCAACATTTTTATTGATTGTATATGCAACTTCTCCTTGTTTAGTATCGACACTAATTATAAGGACTTTGTGTTCTAAATTTAACGAAAGAATATTGGAAAGATTTACGACAGCTCTCTCTGTTCCTGCAGTTTTAGTAATGTCGGTTATTATTATTGCTATTTGATATTGCATTGTTTTATACCTCTCGAAATATTATATGAAATTTATTAATGATTGCTGTGCAAAATTTATCTTTAAAAATTAGTAAAATTGCAATATATATCATACAGCCACTAAATGTTTTTAAAAGAATTGATATAATTTTATCGTTTGTGAAATCTATAAAAATACAAAAAATAAACATAACTAACCCCGCAAAAATATAATTTCTTGTATTCTTAAAAATTTTCATAATTTCAAAATCTTTTCTAACAAAATAAAATTGAGTAAAAGTTACGCAAAATTCTGCTACTAGCGTTCCAACAGCCGCACCAAGTGCGCCATAAGTTGGTATCAAAAGTAAATTTATTAAAAAATTTATCGTCGCACCTACTAAAATAGAAATAGTAAATTCTTTTTGTCTTTTTGTCGGCAAAAGATACTGCATACCTATGACATTACTTAGACCTATAAGCAAAAGTATAGGAGACATAAGAGACATTAGTATAGCTACTCTCTCAAAACCATTACCGAAAAATATCGGCACAAAATCATCAGCGATAATAAAAATACCAAATATCATAGGAATAGATAACAAAAATACAAGGGAAAAAGATTTTTCTAAATATTCTTTTATCTTATCTGTTTCGCCGCCTGCGAAAAAAGAAGCAATTCTTGGAAGCATAACAGCTCCAAGTGCCGTGATAATAGTGAGTAAAATTTTTACAATTCTTTGAGCCTGATCATAAAAACCGACTTCTGATTTATCGTCTATAATGACACCAATCATAGTTTTATCAAGCACAGTATAAACCTGAATAGCGATCTGTGGTATAAATAGCGCTATGGTTGGTTTGATATGTTTTTTTATATCCAAATTTACAAATTTACATTTGTTTAAAAATTTAGGCAGATATAACCACAATGTCAAATTTCCGAAAATTATGCCAAAAACATATATAAAAAAATAAATACTTAAATCATCGCTAGATTTTACAAATATAAATATACACGTAACACTTATTAGCTTTACTATTGTATTTCGTATGACAACTTTTTTAAATTCTTCCAAGCCTTGAAAAAACCAGCTAATATCGATAATCGCCGCAAACATTTCCAACAACAATATTTTATAGTAAATAGAATATTCGTTGATTTTATATACAAATAAAATGTAAAAAATAACAATGGAAACAATCATAGATAAAAATCTTAAAATCAAAAGCTCCCAAAAAAGTTTTGTATATGCTTCCTTGTCGTTTTGAACAAAGGCTATTTCTCTTTTGCCATATAGCGCGATACCAAGCGAACCAAAAAGTATAAAATATGTCGAAATCGATAGTGTAAAACTATAAATTCCTAAATTCTCAGCTCCTAAAACCCTAGCTAAATACGGAATAGTTATAAGCGGTAATAAAATTACTAAAATCTCATAAGAAAGATTATAAATATAATTTTTTACCAAAGATTTTTGCATAAATTCTAGTCCTTAACTATCTTTGCTAATGCATTTTTTAAGAATTCGCCATTTCTTATCTTGTGTGAAAAAACTTTTACGCTATTTAGCATTTTAGCGTATTCTTCATTGCTTATATTTTTAAGTCTATCTTCTAACTCATACAGACTATCAACAGCTATACCTAGATTATTTTGAACTATAAATTCACTAAGTGCCGCTTCTTTCCAAATGATTACTGGCAAACCAGCCGCCAAATAAAGTGAAGTTTTGTGTGGATTGTTAAATTTTAAATATTCGCCCCATGCACCATTGCATTTATCAAGGGCATTTCCGTCCCAAACCAAACCAAAAGATCCTTCTAAATTTGGTATTAGTTCATCAGGCAAGAATTTCCCCTTGTATGATATATTTTCACCCAAACATTTATCATCAAAATTTGAACCATAAAGATTAAAATTTACATTTTTTAGATTTTTTAACTCCGATAAATATCCTGCCTTTTTAGGCTCTAAATTTCCTGCTATGATAATACCCGAATTTTTTCCTACTTTTGCTAACGCCCCATCGTATAGATAGTCAAAAATTTCCAAATTTATTATTTTCTTCTCATCTACTCCTAAATTTATAAGCTCTTTTGTCATTTTTGCATTATGCGAAATTATATAAGTAGCTGATCGTAACAAATTTTTATCTGTTACAGAAACCCTAAATTTTCTTAAAAAATTACTATCCTTGTCAAATCTACACCTTATCGAATCTAAATCATGAACAAGAATAACTATATTTAATTTTTGATTATATTTTTTAAAAATTTTATGCAAGTCAATACATGCGATATTTAATGGGTATTGTATAAAAACAGTATCATTATTAGTTATTTCTTTTAGCTTGCTATCAAAAATCTGGCTATTTTTTTTATATTGAAAATACTGTAATGATTTAAAAACGCTTTTTCTTATTTTTGGCATTTTGGTATTTACTGGCAAATTATCAAAATTTATATTTTTTAATATTTTGAACGCATCATTTCGCGCTTTGCTTCCTGCGTGATATTTTGATTTATCAGAGACATCGCCTTCTATAAGTATATATTTCATAGAGTTTTCCTTGTTATTAAAATTCTGTATGAGATGTACATTAAAAAAATTAATACTAAGTATCCAATCGAAGCAAATTTAAAAAAGAATACATCATCTATGGCAACATTAAACATAGGCGAATATAACAGCGCAAATAACAATATAGAAAAATCATTTTTATTTTTAACAAATTCAAAAAATATTCTATAAAAGAAACCAATTATAAAAACTATAAAATAAACTCCAAAATAGCCAAAATCTCGGTGGTAACGCCCAATAAAAGTATATACATTGCCACATGTATCATTAAAACATACAAAATCCAAATGTGGCGACATATCGTATACAACACCAGAAAACCTTGAAATAAACATATAAAAGCTAATTAAAGTGTGCTCTCCAAAGTATTCATTAGGTATTCGACCATCAATAAGATACTCATCAAGCGATGGTATTGACATACCTATATAAAAACCAATATGATGTAATGCATTATCCATAATGTTGGCATATTTAAAACTTCCTAAAAATACAAAAAGACCTAAAAATATTATAAAAACAAAAAAAGCATTTTTAATAATCTTAATGTTGCATTTCGAATTCCAATTGTTTTTTTGTAAATAAAAGCAACTGCCTATAATTATCCAAAATGTTATCATAAAAATTAATTCCAATCTGTTGCCTTCAAGTGTCGTAGTTGCTAAATATATTATAGAAGGAATGATAAACAATAGGTGCTTTTTATTGAAAAAGACATATTTATATAAAAATACAAATGAAAAAATATATGCGAAAATATAACTAAAATTTTTAAGCCAAGTTGCCTTTTTATCAAGAAGTTCCCCATTTAATCTCGCATTTCTCGCTTCGGCTATTATATTATCTCCAAAAGGAGCAATATCTTTTAGGGCATTGTAATAATAGATTAAAATAAAAAACTGAAGTAATATTACTAAAAACAATTTCTTATTGTTTATATTTAAATCGGATAATAGTGTGTAATTAACATTTATATTTCGCTTAGGCGTTAAACTTAATGCTAAGGCTTCGCCAACAGCTATTGTAAAAATCGTGCTGATAATTACAAATGTAGTTAGTTCGCTTATTGGATGTCCCCAGTTGTCGTTAAGTATAGCAATGAACTCAGATAATGAAAACATTAATGCTACGATAACACTAGGTGAAAGTATATTTTTTCCAAATAAAATAAAAAATAATATAGATTGCGATAAGGTAATAAAAAATAAAATATAAATCCAATCAAACATTATTTTATATTCTATTCTTTATATTTTGTATTGTTATTTTTAGCAAAATTAAAAGCACGCCCAAAACACCACCTAAAAATGTAGCGATTGCTACGATTAAAAGTTTTTTAGGCTTTACTGGATTTTTTGAAATACTCAAATTTGATATCTCGATATAACTATAATTACTAGGTTCTAGTTCTAATTTTAGTCTCTCTTTATCGTTTTTTAAATTTGGGATTTCATTAATAACAATATTTTGAACTTTGTCTTTTAAATTTGGTAAAGTAACATTTATAATTGTATCTTTGGCGGTCATCAAAGACACATAATCAGCCTTTGTATTATTATCATCTAGCATAGCATTAATCTTAGCAAGTGAAATATTTTCTATATTTTTAATATCATCTTCGATTAAAAGTATATTTTTATTTAACATTTCGATAGCATTATCTATATCATTTAACCTATCTTTCTTTGTTTTTATAATCTTATCCATTTGTTTGTTATATTTTTCACCTATCTTGCCGACTGCTTGTTTTATAAAATCAGTAGCAGCTTCGGCACTTGTAGCATAAACTTCCACATCAAAATATTCCCATAATATATTGCCATTAATTTTGGCATACGAAACATTTTTTACATAAGTATTACCGTCTGTGCTACTATCTTTAAATTCCTGCATAATAATATTTGTATGATTTAAATAATATTTTATTTCTGGATCATCCTTTTCATAAGCATCTTTATAGTAAGGTACCGAAATCCTAGCCTTTGCGCTATACCACGGCGTGGCGATTATGGTGTATAAAACGCCCAAAGCAAAAAACGCTAATACAAACATAGCAATGCTAAATTTACCTTTCCAAATTTTGCCTAGTAACTCGAAAATATCGATTTCATCGTTTTGCGAATTCGCAGAATTCATTAAATTTTCGCTCATTTTGTTTCCTTGTCTTTTAAGTCTTTTTTTATCTGTGTTGTCGAAATCTCCGGCGTTCGTTTTAGATAGACCACTTCGCAGCCTTCGTCTTTTAAAAAGTCAAATTTGCCTTCCCAGTCATCGCCGATGACGAAAGTATCGACATGGTATAAATGCACATCTTCCTTTTTTTGCTCCCATGAATTTTCTGGGATCACAAGATCCACATAGCGAATCGCTTCAAGCAAATGTTTGCGTTTTTCGTATGAAAAATAGCATTTTTTTTGCTTTGAATTCCAGTTAAACTCATCGGTAGAAAGTGCCACGATAAGGTAATCGCCAAGTGCTTTTGCACGACGAAGCAAATTTATATGCCCGTAATGAAGCATATCAAATGTGCCATAAGTTATAACGCGTTTTACAGTCTTCAAAATTTTTATCCTCAAACTCAAAATTTTGCCCTAAAATGGGCTTTGAATTTCGTTTTTTCTTTTCGAAAATTTAATCATTTCAAAATCTTAAAAATTTTGATTTTATCAAAATTAAACTAAAATTTGGCTATAATGTCGCAAATCTATTTTTGGAAAATTTAATTATGAAAAAATTTTATGCTATGGCTATACTTTTAATGGCTGATGTTTTGTGCATTTTGATATCATTTTTCATCGCTGTGAGCGTGAGAAATCTCATAGAATTCGATTTTGCGGGCAATACACCGCAGCATTACAGCACCTATATTGGATCATTTTTTATATATGTTTTGATTATCGGCACATTAGCGTATCGCAAAATTTACACCAAACGCTATGATTTTTGGCATGAAAGTTATATAATTTTTTCGTCGTCTCTGTTTGCGCTGGTGATGATTTTTTTCTTGCTTGCGATTAACAAAAATGTCTCGCACTCGCGATTTGTGATATTTTTGGCGTTTGGTTTGTGTGCGGTTTTGATACCGATGTGCAAATTTTTTCTTAAAAAATACCTTTACCGCGTTGGAATTTGGCAAAAAAACGCTAGGGTTATCAACGGCGATAAAGAATTTCGCCGCGAAATCTTTAAAAACCACTATTTGGGCTATAAATTTACCCGTGGCGATGACTACGAGACCGTTTTTATTGCAAATAAAAATTTAAAGAGTATTGACGAGCTAAACAGGTTGGTCGAAGAAAATGTCATCAAAAATCGCGAGGTGATTTTCACTCCCGCTTTGCAAGGATATGATTTTGCTGGCGGGGAAATTTTCAGCCTTTTTAACTCTCGCACGAATTTATTTTTGCTAGAAAATTCGCTCTTAAAACCGATAAATTATTTTATGAAGGGTTTGGTTGATTATATTGTCGTGCTTTTGGCTTTACCATTTTTGGTTGTGGCTTTTTTTGTGATTTTTGTTTTAATGAAAATCGAAGAACCAAAGGGAAAAATTTTATTTTCGCAACCACGAGCAGGCAGAAATAACAGACCTTTTAATTGCTTTAAATTTCGCTCTATGAGAGAAAACGGCGATGAAATTTTGCGAGATTATTTGCAAAAAAACCCAGACGAAGTCGAATTTTTCGACAAATATCATAAATACAAAAACGATCCACGCATTACAAAAATCGGAAATTTTATGCGTAAAACTTCGCTTGATGAGCTTCCGCAACTCATAAATGTCCTAAAAGGCGATATGAGTATCGTAGGTCCTCGCCCGTTTGTGGTCGGAGAGCGAGAAAACGGCGGAATAAGCCAAGCTGATATGAAAATTTTACTCCATGTAAAACCTGGTGTTACGGGACTAGCACAGGTTATGGGTAGAGGCGATACTGATTTTAAAATTAGAGCAAAAATGGACATTTGGTATGTTAAAAACTGGACACTTTATACCGATTTTGTAATTATTTTAAAAACTATAAAAGCAGTTTTATTCCGTGAGGGCGCAAGCTAAAATTTGGAATTTCAAAATTCCAAATTTCCCCCAAATTTGATATAATCCCCTTTAAATTTCACATTTTACAAGGACGCACATGAAAGCAATCGTAACAGTAGTCGGCAAGGACAAGGTCGGCATCGTAGCTGGCGTAGCCACCAAGCTAGCCGCACTTGGGCTTAATATCGACGATATCACGCAAACCGTTTTGGACGAGTTTTTCACAATGATGGCTGTGGTCAGCAGCGATGATAAAAAGGACTTCACGGCCCTTCGCAGCGAGCTTGAAGAGTTCGGAGCTAGCCTAAATGTCAAAATCAATATCCAAAGTTCGGCGATTTTTGACGCCATGCACAATATCTAAGGCGCGAAAATGAATATCAAGCAAGTAACCGAAACAATCTCGATGATCGAGGAGCAAAATTTCGATATCCGCACCATTACAATGGGTATTTCGCTTCTTGATTGTATCGACGCAAACCCCGAAAAAGCCTGCGAGAAAATTTACGCCAAAATCACAAAAAAAGCCAAAAATTTAGTCGCTGTTGGCGATGAAATTTCAGCCGAACTTGGTATCCCAATCGTCAATAAACGCATCTGCGTAACGCCGATTTCGCTTATCGGTGCGGCCACGGATTTAGATGATTACACGATTTTTGCGCGCACGCTAGACGAGGCAGCGCACGCTGTGGGGGTGAATTTCATCGGCGGATTTAGCGCTCTTGTGCAAAAAGGCTACCAAAAGGGCGATGAAATCCTAATCCGCTCAATCCCGCGCGCCCTAGCTGAGAGCGAGCGCGTCTGCGCTAGTGTAAATGTAGGCTCGACCAAAACCGGCATAAACATGTCTGCTGTGCGCGATATGGGCGAAATCATCAAACAAACTGCAAATTTAAGCAAATTTGGCTGCGCTAAGCTCGTGGTTTTCGCAAACGCCGTCGAAGACAATCCCTTTATGGCGGGTGCATTTCACGGAGTAGGCGAGGCTGATGTCGTCATAAATGTCGGTGTATCGGGTCCCGGCGTGGTCAAACGCGCCTTAGAAAAGGTGCGCGGGCAGAGCTTTGATATACTCGCTGAAACCGTCAAAAAAACCGCCTTTAAAATCACCCGCATAGGCCAGCTTGTGGGCTCAATGGCTAGCGAGAGGCTGGGCGTGAAATTTGGCATTGTGGATTTATCGCTCGCGCCGACGCCTGCTGTGGGGGATTCTGTGGCGAGAGTGCTCGAAGAAATGGGCTTGGAGCGTGTGGGTGCGCACGGCACGACGGCTGCGCTTGCGCTTTTAAACGACGCGGTCAAAAAAGGTGGCGTCATGGCGTGCAACCAAGTCGGAGGCCTATCAGGGGCGTTTATACCGGTTTCTGAGGACGAGGGCATGATAGAGGCAGTCAAGGCTGGCGCGCTAAATCTGGAAAAATTAGAGGCGATGACTGCGATCTGCTCCGTGGGGCTCGATATGATTGCGATTCCGTCCGACACGCCCGCAGCTACGATTTCAGCGATGATAGCCGATGAAGCCGCAATCGGCGTGATAAACCAAAAAACGACCGCCGTGCGCATTATCCCGCTAGGCCAAAAGGGCGATATGATTGAGTTTGGCGGATTGCTAGGCTCTGCGCCAGTGATGAGTGTAAATTCGGCCTCGTCGGCTGAATTTATCGCCAGAGGTGGGCAAATACCTGCGCCGATTCATAGTTTTAGAAATTAAAATTTTAAATTTTAGTTTTGGTTTAAATTTGCAAATTCTCGCAGTGGCGCAAAATTTGCCATTGCGAGGCGTGCAACGCCGAAGCAATTCAAGGAAAATCCTTACTCTTGTATTTATTATTGCATTTCGCAAGCTAAAAACACTGCCTCGATGCTTGCTATTGTCAGTGCGAGGTAGCAATGCTGTCGTGGCGATT
The DNA here is from genome assembly GCF_027737645.1 of Campylobacter sp. JMF_15 NE4. Classification (NCBI taxonomy): domain Bacteria; kingdom Pseudomonadati; phylum Campylobacterota; class Epsilonproteobacteria; order Campylobacterales; family Campylobacteraceae; genus Campylobacter; species Campylobacter sp. JMF_15 NE4. The sequence continues at coordinate 38,812 of NZ_JAOVTY010000001.1, forward strand.
TACGAGATTAAATTTACGATTGGTTTTGTGTCATTATGAGTAAAGCTTTGCAAAGCAAAGAAGTTTTATTTAAATTGAGTGTTTTTTTGGTGAGCAATGATGCCCACTCTACAATACTCATCTTTTGTCTTTTTCATTAAAATTTTTGTTTATTAAATTTTTTTCTAAAATTTTTAAAATTTCATCGTTGCTATAACCACATAATTCGCCAGTTTGTTCTGTCTCGACAGATAACATTTTTGCTATAAAATAATTATATGGCATAAAATATTCATATATTTTTGCAATTAAATTATTATTGTAAAATACATTTTGTCTATGATATAATCCGCCTGAACTATCTAATTTACCATATATTCTTTCAATGCTTATATTGCTATCATAATTAAAAGGCAATGCGTTTCCTCATCTATGATAATCACTCTCTTTTATCTCATAATCATCACTTACGATTTCAATCTTAAAATCCTTTTTAATGTTGCACTCGTATTCAAATTTAAGTATCTTAAACCCGTCAAATACAAATTCGCAAGTGAAAAATAAAACCATTAAAGTAGCAAAAAAACGGGCTTTACTTGCAAATAAGAATTTATCATTTTTTGAAATTTCTACTTTTTCATAAGTTATTTTTTCGTCTATTATTTTGTGAATTTTAACTCTGTATTTTTTCTTGATTAATGCTAAAAATAAGAAAGTCAGAAAAAACACAAACACAAAAAATCCAAAAAAAACAAAAACAAAGAAAATTAGCAAAGCAAAGAATTTCGCAAATTTGTTTATCTGTGAATTCGCGATGTATTTTATACACAACGCACAAGCAAATGCCACAATTAAATTAACAATTAAAATATCCATATAATTCCTTTGTGTTTTTTTTGCAAATTCAAATTCGGTCAGTATTTAAAAATACTGAATTTATTCGAATTCACAAATTTAAACTCAAATTTGATTATTTGAATTTAAATTTATACATTCAAGCAACTAGTAAATTTAAATTTGCAAATTTTTCATCATTGCTATCTATTATTCCGTCATTGTTTGTATCAAATTCACTTAATGCTTCAAAGCCGTTTTTACCGCTAGTATCGTAGGGCGGGCATCCTTGCCCACCAAAAATGGAGACTATCAATCTAACTCTGACAAATCACTTTTGTTTGAGAATTATGGGCTTTAAATTTGGATTTGTCAGAGTTTATTTTATGGTCTCAAATTTTATCCAAATTTAGAGTTTTTTCATTTTTGCTATTTCATCTCTTAACGCAGCGGCTTTTTCGAATTCCAGCGCAGCAGCGGCTTCTAGCATTTGCTTTCTTAGCTCTTTTATGATTTTGGCTCGTTCAGCGGCCGGCATTTTTTCTAGTTTTTTCGCTTTGGTTAAAATTTCAGCCCCATCATCAATTTTTAGGCTTTCTTCTATGTTTCTGGTTGCCGAGTGTGGCGTTATGCCGTGAGTTTTGTTATACTCATCTTGGAATTTGCGTCTAGCTGTGGTTATATCGATAGCGCTTTGCATTGAGCGGGTGATTTTTTTGCAAAACATCACAACCTGCCCGTTTATATTCCTAGCAGCTCGTCCCATAGTCTGAATAAGGCTAGTTTCCGAGCGCAAAAAGCCCTCTTTGTCGGCGTCAAAAATCGCAATCAAACTAACTTCGGGCAAATCTAGCCCCTCACGGAGCAAATTTATGCCGATTAGCATATCAAATTCGCCTGATCTGAGCCCCCTGATTAGCTCATTTCGCTCTATTGCGTCGATGTCTGAGTGCATATATTTGACCTTGATACCGAGTTCAAGGTAGTATTTACTAAGCTCTTCTGCCATTTTTTTTGTTAGCACGGTTACCAAAATTCGCTCGTTCCTAGCGATAACCTTTTTTGCCATGTCGTGCAGGATTTCGACTTGATTGTCGCTATCTTTTATGAGAATTTCTGGGTCTAAAAGCCCCGTCGGACGCAAAATTTGCTCCACAACCTTGCCGCCGCTTAAATTTATCTCATATTCGTTTGGAGTGGCTGAAACAAATAAAAATTTGCCCTTTTTAGCGATAAATTCATCAAACATCAAAGGTCGGTTATCAAGCGCACTAGGCAAGCGAAAGCCGTATTCTACGAGCGTTTCTTTGCGACTTCGATCGCCTGCGAACATACCGCGAAACTGCGGCAAAGAAACATGGCTTTCATCGACGATGACTAGGTAGTCTTGCCCCTTGCTTTCGTAGTAATCAAACAGCGAATACGGCGTCTCTCCGGCGTTTTGTCCGGTTAAATATCTCGCATAATTTTCGATTCCTTTGCAAATGCCCGTTGCACTCATCATTTCAAGGTCAAATTCGACACGCTGTTTTAGGCGCTGGGCTTCGACGAGTTTATTTTCATTTTCAAAAAATTTTAATCTCTCACCAAGCTCTTCTTCAATGCCTTTAATCGCCGTTTTTAGGCGGTTTTCGCCGACGATAAACTGACTTGTGGGATAAAGGATAAATTTAGCCACACTTTTTGTTTTTTTATTTTCCAAAACATCGAAATGATACATCGCTTCAAGTTCGTCGCCAAAAAATTCTAGCCTTATGGCTTCGTCGTTAAAATAAGCAGGATAAATGTCGATCGTATCGCCGTTAGCGCGGAAATCGCCACGATCAAAAAAATTGTCGTTGCGTTTGTAACCCATATCGACGAGTTTGCGAAGTAAAAATTTGCTAGAAAAACTTTGCCCTAGTTCTAAATGAAGCACCATGCCTTTGTATTCGGCAGGGTCGCCCAAGCCGTAGTTTGCCGAAACCGAAGCTATCGTAATGACATCGTCAAAACTAAGCAAACTGGCCGTCGCTGAAAGCCTTAGCCTTTCTAACTCGTCATTTATGGAGCTATCTTTTTCGATAAAAAGGTCTTGGCGTGGAATGTAGGCTTCTGGCTGATAATAATCATAATAGCTGATAAAATACTCGACATGATTTTGCGGGAAAAAGCCCTTAAATTCGCTATAAAGTTGCGCTGCAAGGGATTTGTTGTGTGTCATTATGAGAGTTGGAATTTGCAAATTTGCGATGATATTTGCCATAGTAAAGGTTTTTCCGCTTCCAGTAACACCGAGCAGTGTTTGATATTTTTCGCCGTTTTTAATGCCTTGCACGATTTTTTCTATCGCGTTTTTTTGATCGTCGCTTGGGGTAAATTTTGATGATATTTTAAAATTTTGCAAATTTTTCCTTTATTTTAAAGCTAAATTTGGTTAGAATAAAAACTTTAAATTATATCTAAAAAAGGACAAATATGGAATCAATCTTTGACGAAGAAAAAAAAGTCGAGAGTTTGGGTCAAAAGGTCGAGGAGCTTATCAGAAGATACAGCGAGGCTAGGGAAGAAAACGCGAGATTGCGCGCAGAGCTAGTTAGTATCAAGGCACAAAATGAGGCGATTAGTATGCAGCTTGGCACGCTAGAAGAGGACGCCGAGTATCGCAAACTAAGCGACGAGGAGCTTAGCAAAAAACTAGATGAAATTTTTGCAAAAGATGAATTTGACAACTAAAAATGAGAGAAATTTCAGTTAAATTTACAAGCAAATCTTTGAGTAAAGAGTATTCTATTAGCTTAGAAGATGAGTTTGCGCTCAGCTTTGAGCGGGACTGGCGCGAGATCGCAAAAGATGGTTTGCATGTAGATGTGGGCGAGCTTTTGAAGGCATATATTCAAAAGAGTTATGAAAATTATATGTTTTCTAGCAAAATAGAGGCTATTTCAAAAAACATCGATGAAGGAGTGAAAAGATGAGCAAAGGCGGAGCAGGCGGTAGCGGACTAGGTAGTCTGATTTTAATCATAGTTGTGATTTTTTTCGGCGTTAAGGTTGTGTGGCCAAAAATCACTGGACTAACAGATGGACCGATAGCTGCGGCAGCGGTTAGTGATTTAGATCGCACATTTAAGGATATGCGATCTGATTATCAAGCACAAGGTAGATTGAGATTGCTTAGCAATATGACTAGCGTGCGTCAATTTAGTGACGATATGTTGAATTCGACAGTTGAATTAAACAAACCAATACCATTTGGAGTTGGTGTAAAATCAAAAAAGAGTATGGTATTTTGCGCTGATATTACGGTTCATGACGGTGGTGTTAGAGGGTATTATTTGACCCTAACTCCTACAAATAGGAAAAATGAGCGTTGTAAAAAATTCCATGCATTGCAAACATTTAAAAAATTACAAAATATGAACTATCCTATTGGAAAATAAGAGGCTGATTAAAAAATCAGCCCTCCAAGTCCAAATTTAATCATCAACGAAAAAATAATCAAAACCCCAAGCCCAGCGAAAAATCCAGCTAGCATATCATCGCTCATCACGCCCAGACCGCCCTTGATATCGCGATCGGCGCGCCCTATGATAGATGGCTTCCATATATCAAAAACCCTAAATAGCACAAGGGATAAAATCATCGCAAGCCACGAAAGCCCGCTAGCTTCAAAACCAGAAATAATTTGCGCAAAATCTATCCCATACACCTCGCCTACGCTAGCACCGATGCTCATAGCGATCCACACGCCCACGACCTCGTCGATTACGATTTCGCTATTATCGTGCGAGCCGACCTGTTTTTCGTATTCGTCAATTATTTTTAGCGAGATTACAAAAACCAGAGCAGCGCACAAAAACAGCGTCGTTCCTCCCGCAAGTGCCAAAATCACAAGTCCCACAATCCAGCCTGCCACGCTTCCCCAAGTCCCAGGCGCAGGTCGCAAAAGCCCACTTCCAAAAAATGTAACAAATAGCTTATTCAAATTTTCTCCTTTTAAATTTCAAATTTCAAGTTTTTAGCGCGCTGGTTTGATATAGCCTCATTAGCTCTTCGTAAAATTCGCTCTCGCTTCTAGGCTCGATAAGCCCGTCGTTAGGGAACAAATCATCGTAAAGGGCTTGCAAATCGGCGAAGCGATTAGGAAAAAGCTCGGCCAAAATCATCGCCGAAATCTCCTTTCGCATGAAAAGCGCGGGCGGCAAAATCCCAGCATAGAGCATGGCTTTGAGATTGCGCGTGTGATAATGCACATGGTGGTGCGAGCCGTGCGGGCAGTTTTTCACGCTAGAAAGGACCTTGCATTTGTTGCAATACACATACTCTGGCATGAGCCAAATTTCGAAATTTTCGTAATCGCAAAAATCCAGCACAGAGTGCATATCGCCGTGGTCGAAGTAGCCTGCCCACATGCTTGTGTTTTTGCCCAAAGACGACCTTATTTATGCCTAGATTGTGCGCTATGGCGCATTCAAGCGTGGGGTCAGAGTGGTTGTTTAGCGCGCTAAAATCGTTTAAATCTATGAGCAAAACCCGCCCTTTTACAAGGAAATTTTCGCACAAAAACTCCAAGGTTTTTTTGCGCAAATTTGCGCTAAATGCGTCGCTTCTGCTCGAACCTACCAAAAAAATCACCACAAAATCAGCCTTGTCTATCATCAGGCGAAGTAACCTTTCATGCACCCTGTGCAAGGGATCTGCCATGGTGAAAAAGGCTGAAATTCTGGGGTTTTTGAAGCTTGATTTTCGCGCGAAAAATTCCGCAAACTCATCACCAATTATGCGCGAATTTAGGCTAAGCTCGCCCTTAATCGCCTCATTTCCTGGGCGTTTGTTTTCAAAAACGGAGTTTTGTTTTTCTTCGTCCGTGATTTTTTGCGATGAAATAATTTTTAATTTTCCGCAAATTTCGCCATTGCAGATTAAATTTACCTCTGCGCCAGGTCTAAATTTCCCCGCTACAAAGGCGAAATTTTTGCCGTTTTTTAGCCTCTCTTCGCCTCCAAAAGCCCCAAATTTCAAAAGGTGCAGGGCGCAAAGCTCGCTTTTTGAAATCTCAATGCTATTTTTTTCGCGTGATACCATATTTTTTTCTCTTTTCCCAAAGCGATTTTCGTGAAATCCCCAAAATCGAGGCGAGTTCAGAGTCGAAATACTCGCCCTGATGCGCTAAAATCGCAAATTTCAAATACTCTTCCAGGCTTAAAATTTTGTTTTTTGCGCAGTATGGAGAGAGTAAAATTTCATTTGAGTTTTCGCTAAATTCCATAGAGCAAACCTCCAAAACTAGCCGTTTTTCGGCGAAATTTGATAAAATTTGCGCTCTTTTGGCAGGTGATGTTTTATCAAATTTTTGCACGAATAAAATTTCGTTTTTTATTTTTAAGTTTTCGCAATCCTCGCCATTAGCGATTATGAGTTTTACGCCAAAATTTTGGGCGATTTGATGAGCGCATAAAAGGCGTGAAATTTCATCATAGCCCTTTAAAAAAAGCGGAAATTTGAGCTTTTGCGCGCTTATTTTTGGTGTGTCGTAAATTTCTTTTAGCGCGCGCAAGAGTTCGTCGTTTCGCTCTTTTTCACGCAAAATTTGCTTAAAATACGCGTAGTGATCGAGCTTTTTGATGAGATCTTCTATCATAAACGGCTTTAAAATATAATCCGTCGCGCCCGCATTTATGGGAGCTGTAACCGTGTCGTTGCTAATGTATGAGACTAGCATTATCACGATTGCGTTTTTGTGGCGCGCAATCACGCTTAGCAAATCGCCACTCCCCCACGATGATGAGAGCAAAACAGCGTCGAACTCCCCGGCGTTTAGGGCTAGTGGCAGAGTGGAAACCACGGTGCATTGGTGGTTTAGCGCGCTTAGTTTTAGGCTAAGTGAGTTTGCCAGGTAGCTTTCCTTTTCGGCGATTAAGATTTTCAAAACTAATCCTTGATAAGCAGTTTTTTCCAGTCAAAATACTTTAAATTCACACTCGCAATCACCGCAACGCCCTCGCTTCGGCCCACAAAGCCTAGTTTTTCGGTGGTGGTGGCTTTGACATTTACCTTGCGCGTGGCTAAAATTTCGCACAAAGCTTTTTGCATTTGCTCTTTGTATGGGCTTAGTTTGGGCTTTTGCGCCATTATGGTAATGTCTGCATTTACGATTTCAAAGCCATAGCGGTGAATTTTATCTGTTACTTTTCGTAACAAAATTTTCGAATCAATCCCTTTGTAAGCCTCGTCTGTATCAGGGAAAAGCTCGCCAATATCGCCAATCCCAGCTGCCCCGCACATAGCATCAATTAGCGCATGAATCGCCACATCTCCGTCGCTGTGAGCGATGAGCGAATACTCACACGGGATATTTACGCCACAAAGCGTGATAAACGAGCCAGCTTCTAGCGCATGCACATCAAAGCCATTTCCGCAAAATATCTCCGAACAAACGCTAGGAAAATCAAAATTTTCTAAATCGCAAATTCGTGTGATTTTTCTAGCTGAAATTTCGCCCTTTACAAAGCCAAGGCTCCCGCCCACGCTCTTTATGGCTAAGCTATCGTCTGTGAAAATTTGCTCGCTTTGCAAGGCTTTTTTTAATAAATTTGTGCGCGAGAGTTGTGGGGTTTGGATTAGTTTGATTTCGTCGCGCGCTATCTCGCACTCGCCCAAATACGCCGTGTCATTTACGCCTAAATATGGGCTTACGCAGTCAAATTTGCCTAAATTTTCAAGTAGCGAGTTTATGAGATTTTGCGAAATACTAGCCCGCGCCACATCGCTTACTAAAACAAACTCGCTTTGCACCATTTCAAGGGCATTTTTAAGCGATTTTTGGCGCATATCGCCACCGGAGACAAATTCGAATTCATCGCAAAATGAGCGCATGTATTTTAAATCTTGCGGATTAGCTACGATTACGATTTTTGCGAAATTTGCCTTTTTTGCGAGATCTTTGGCGACATGTAGCCACAGCGGATCATCACCTATGCGAAGCCACTGCTTTTTTACGGGGCTAGCAAAGCGCGTAGAATCCCCAGCGGCGAGTAAAATGAGCGATATTTCAGACATTTGATTTCCTAAAATTTTAAAAATGTTACGAAATTATACATATTAAATTTAAAAAATAGTGAAATTTTGGCTAAATTTTGCAAATTTTACCAAGCAATGTTACGAATTTAAACACGCAAAAAAGATTTAAATTTTGCTTTTTTGTAGTAAAATTCTATCAAATTTCACAAATTTTCGCACGAAAGGTCAAAAATGCAAACCCCAAATTTAAAAGATTGTGCAACCCCAACTCAACTTTTTTACGCTAAAAATGGCGTTATCACCCCACAAATGGAGGCTGTCGCAAAAACAGAGTGTTTGGAAGCCGAATTTATCAGAGCGCAAATCGCACAAGGAAAACTCATAATCCCTGCAAATATAAATCACAAAAATCTCGCTCCCATGGGCATTGGCAGGGTGCTAAAATGCAAAATCAACGCAAATATCGGCTCTTCTAGCCTCAGCAGTGGCATAGATGAAGAGATCGAAAAATTGCGCCTTTCGATAAAATACGGCGCTGACACCGTTATGGATCTAAGCACAGGCGGAGATTTGGACGAAATTCGCAGGGCGATTATCGCAAATTCTACCGTTCCTATCGGCACGGTGCCGATTTATCAAATTATCCACGACATTAAGGATTTAGATAATCTAACGCCACAAATTATGCTTGATTGTATCGAAAAACAAGCCAAGCAAGGCGTTGATTATTTCACTATTCACGCTGGATTTTTGCTCAAATTTATGCCACTTGTCGCTAAACGCAAAATGGGAATAGTAAGTAGAGGCGGTTCATTAATGGCTAGTTGGATGATGAAACACCACAAAGAAAATCCGTTTTACGAAAATTTTGACGCTATTTGCGACATTTGCGCCAAATATGATGTTTCGCTCTCCCTTGGCGATAGTTTGCGACCAGGCTGCTTGTATGATGCCACAGATGAAGCCCAAATGAGCGAACTTGCCGAGCTTGGCAAACTAGCACTTAGAGCAAATGCAAAAAATGTTCAAGTTATGATAGAAGGCCCTGGTCATGTGCCGTTTAATCAGATTGAATTTAACATGAAGGAAGAACAGCGCCTGTGTGGCGACGCTCCGTTTTATATACTAGGCCCTCTTCCGACCGATATCGGCGCAGGGTACGATCATATCACAAGTGCGATTGGCGGGACGATGGCAGCATTTCACGGGGCTAGCATGCTTTGCTATGTTACGCCAAAAGAGCATTTGGGTTTGCCAAACGCAAAAGATGTCAGAGACGGCATAATCGCCCATAAAATCGCAGCTCATGCAGCAGATGTCGCACTTGGCAAAGCCGGGGCGATCGAGCGAGATCACGCTATGAGCGACGCTAGGTATAAATTTGACTGGAACAAGCAGTTTGAACTCTCCCTTGATCCTGAGCGAGCGCGCGAATATCACGACGAGAGCTTGCCTGATGAGGGCTTTAAAAATGCGGAGTTTTGTTCGATGTGTGGGCCGAAATTTTGCGCGTATAAAATTTCGCGCCAAATCGCAGAGCAAAATTGCGAACACTTCCCAAAAGATGAGCGATGAATAAAACTGCCTTAATCACGGGAGCTAGTAGCGGTTTGGGGCGCGAGTTTGCGTGGATTTGTGCCGAAAACGGATATGATTTGGTTATCACAGCGCGAAATACTGACGCGCTAAACGCCCTAAAAACCGAGCTTGAAGCTAAATTTGGCGTGAGAGTTTTTGTTTTTGGGGCGGATTTATCGCAAAATACTAGCGCGGATAAAATTTGCGAATTTGCCCGCGAAAATTCCCTGAAAATCGACATTTTGATAAATAACGCAGGTTTTGGAGATCACGGCGAATTTGCTAAAAGCGATCTGAAAAAACAGCTTGAAATGGTGCAAGTAAATATCGCTAGTTTGCTAAATTTAACGCACTATTTCGCAAATTTAATGATTGAGCAAAATGGCGGAAAAATCCTAAATATCGCCTCTGCTGCCTCGCTCACAGCGGGTCCAAAAATGAGCGTGTATTACGCAAGCAAGGCATTTGTGCGAAATTTCAGCGTAGCCCTAGGCGAAGAGCTTCGCGCGCAAAATATCAGCGTTACGGCGTTTTGCCCAGGACCTGTGGCTACAAATTTTGGCGAGCGAGCCGGCGTAAAAAACGCTAAAATTTTCGCGCGTTCAGATGATGCAAATGCCGTAGCAAGGCGCGGCTTTGAGGCGATGATGAGTGGCAAAACGCTAGTGTATGACGGCAGGTTTATGCTTCTAGCGAACCTTTTGACCCGCATTTTCCCGCTTAAATTTTGCGCCAAAGTTACAGGCTTTTTAAACGGCTAAATTTAAAAAAAATTTCAAACTTTTTAAATATAATGCGCCTTTTATCAAATTTCAAAGAAAGAGGAAAAATGAGTAAAGACGAAATTTTAAACGCGCTTCGAGGCGTGATTTATCCGGGGTTTTCGAAATCTATCGTTGATTTTGGCTTTGTAAAAAGCGTGAGTGAGGGCGAAAATCCTGTGATAGATATCGAAATCCCAAGCCAAAAAAGCGAAATTTCAATGCAGATTAAGGCTGAAATTTTAAATTTAATCCCAACTGCGCAAATTTCGATCAAAACACCAAAACTAGCCCCCGAGCAGAGCAATTCGCGCTCTGGTAAAAATATCGCCCCACAAATCAAACATTTTGTGATGATTAGCTCAGGTAAAGGTGGCGTTGGCAAATCCACAACAACCCTAAATTTGGCGATTTCGCTAGCCAAACTTGGCAAAAAAGTAGGCGTGCTAGACGCTGATATTTATGGTCCAAACATGCCACGCATGCTAGGCGAAGAAAACACCCAAGCTAGCGTAATCGGACAGAGATTAAAGCCGATTGAAAGCCACGGAATTGAAATGATGAGTATGGGCGTGCTAATCGAGGCAGGTCAGGGGCTAATGTGGCGTGGGGCAATGATAATGAAGGCGATCGAACAGCTTCTAAAAGATGTCGCGTGGAGTGATTTAGATGTGCTTTTCATAGATATGCCACCTGGAACTGGCGATGCGCAAATCACACTTGCCCAAAGCGTGCCAGTAACAGCCGGCGTGTGCGTAACCACGCCTCAAACCGTAGCCTTAGATGACGGCGCTAGGGGGCTTGATATGTTTGAGAAGCTTCATATCCCAGTGGCTGGAATCATTGAGAATATGAGCGGATTTATCTGCCCTGATAACGGCAAAGAATACGATATTTTCGGCCGTGGCGGTGCGCAAAAGCTAGCTAGTGCTTACAATACCAAAGTCATCGGTGAAATTCCAATCGAAATCGCAATCCGCGAGGGCGGCGATAATGGCAAGCCAATTAGCTTTTATGCGCCAGATTCTGTGAGCGCGAAACGCTACGAGCAAGCTGCGCGCGCGCTGTGGGAAAAAATCGAAGAGGTCGATAGGGAAAATTTAGCTGATAATTCAGCGATTCAACCACAGGCTTAAATTTCAAATTTCACCTACCAAACGGCGAATTTTTGCCGTTTGGTATATAAATTTCATATATCACAAATCGTTATTTTATATTTGACTTTAAATCGTTTTTATTGATACAATCTTGCAAAAATCCAAATTTAAGAAAATATATGAAATTTAACGATATTAAAATTTTACTAGCTGGAATTTGCGCTTTTATCGTGGCTATCGGCACGGCGCGCTTTGCTTTTACGGCACTTTTGCCACCAATGCTTGATGATTTTTTAAGCGTAGAACGGGCTGGAATTCTAGCCTTTGCAAACTACACTGGATACTTCGTTGGCTCCTTTGCCACGGTCTTTGTGCGCGGGGGAGAGTTTAAAATTTTGCTTTTTAAACTAGCGCTTTTTCTAAGCATTTTTACGACAATTATTTTAGCATTTAGCGAAAATTACTACCTTTGGTTTGGCGCGAGAGTGGCCGCAGGAGTGGGTTCGGCGCTGGTTATGGGCGTGGGTTCGTCATTTGTCTTTGACCTGCTATCTCACAACAAACAGGCCATGGCGTTTTATTTTGGTGCGGCTGGTATTTCTATCGTGCTAACCTCGCTTGTGGGAAATTTAGCTCTTGTGTTTTTTAGCTGGAAAATCGCGTGGGTTTTTTTGATAGTTTTTTCGCTTCCTTTAAGCATTTTCGCGCAAATACACTCACGCCAAGGCGTGGTAAAAACGCCAAATTTTTGGTCGCAAAAAGCGAAAAATTGCCAAATTTGCTAATTTTGAAAATTTTAATCTTCGCATATTTTTTGGAAGGCATGGGATTTGTGGTGCAGGCTAGCTTTTTGCCTGATATCATAAACCGCGTAAAAGGGCTAGAAAATATGGGCACTTATGCGTGGTATTTGGTGGGCGTTTTCGCGATGTTTGGGCCGTTTGTCTGGGTGAATTTGGGGCGGAGATTTGGTGGGGTAGAGATGATGATAGCCTCGCTTGTGCTACAAATTTTAGGGATTTTAATCCCAGTGTTTAGCCAAAATTTAATCTTAAATTTATTAAGCGGTGCTATATATGGAAACACGATGATGGGGCTAACTGCGCTATTTATGAGCTATGGGGCGAGCCTAGCGCCCAAATCATCGGCACCGATTATGAGTGCGCTAACGGCTGCGTATGCCATAGGAACGATAATCGCGCCGCTGTATTGTGCTAAAATCTTTAATATCTATCAAAGCTACGATAGGGCGCTAGTTTTAACCGCGATTTTTGTGGGACTTAGCGCACTTAGTCTAGGGGTGATAAAATTTTTAAAAAAGGAGCAAAAATGCCACTTATCAATGTCAAAATGACTATCGAGGACGGCGGTTTGAGCGTGGAGCAAAAGGGGGATTTAGTCCGCGAGCTAACGAATGCTTTTGTGCGAGTTGTAGGGCGTGGCGAGAAAACCTGCGTCGTCATCATCGATGAGCTTAGCACCGATAACTACGCAATCGGCGGCGAGACGATAACGGCTATTAGAGCAAAGCAAAAATCATAAATTTATCCCAAAATAGGAGTATAAAACATGGAAGAAATCAAACTCGGAACTTTCACGCAAGAAGATTTAAAAGAAGAAGTTGGTAGCGAAGAAATCGTTAATTTGCCACAAAAATCTAAAAAAATCACATTAAAAGATATTGATTTAACTAACCGTTTTACAGGCATTTCAGACGGCACAAAAGTAGCCAAGCCTTGCCATTTTGCCGCAAGGGAAGGATTAAGCGAAATAGCAAATGATGGATTTTATCTTTTACACGCAGTAGGCGATATAAAAAGCGAAGCATTAAAAAACGACCAGTCCATTTTATACGCTCTAAGTTATAAAATCATAAATACTCCATTAGATGAATTAGATGAAAAAGTAGCACGGGAGCTAATAGATGAGATTAGGTGGCCGTATGAGACTATAAATGATATTTTTCATACACTAGCCGAACATGATTTTTTTGTCAAAATAGATAATAAAACCAGATTAAACACCTCTATTGATAATCTCTTTAAACGACCATTATATGTCAAATTGCAAAGTGCTATTGATGAACTGAATAAAAGGGGTGTAACTTTAAAAACAGATAATCAAGATTGGATAAATATTATAAAAGAACATAAAAAAAATCAACTAGAAGCAAAAATAAGAGATTTAAAAGCATTTGGAACAGAAAATGCTAATAAAATAGCAAATGCACTCGAAGAAGATTTAAAAAATATGTCAGACCCAAATTATGTCGATATAGATTATGTAGCCAGAAAAGATGTTTTGCTTGAATTTGCAAGTGTTGGTCATTTATTCAAATGTAAATTAGAAGACGAAACAGATGAAATGAAAGCTGATAGCAAAGCTATGGGTCGGCTTTGGAATGATATTATGGATACCGAACCACAAAATATAGACTTTGACGCTACTATTGAGAAAATAAAAGCTATTAGATACAAATATGAAAAACCATGGCGCAAACCAGACCTTAGAGATTATCTTGATGATGATGAAAAAAGATAAATTAGAAAATTTTAAACAAGCAAATATCCCAACTACAATGATTTGCAGGAAGGATAATGTCCCAAATATCGAGCAGTATCTACGCGATATGAAATTATAAATTTATCCCAAAAATAGGAGCATAAAACATGGAAGAAATCAAACTTGGAACTTTCGCACAAGAAGATTTAAAAGAAGAAGTTGGTAGCGAAGAAATCGTTAATTTGCCACAAAAACCTAAAAAAATTACATTGAAAGATATTGATTTTTCTGACCGCAATAGCCTTCTTGGAACTGGCGAAAAAGTAGCCAAACCTTGCAGTTTTGGAGCAAGAGAAGGGCTTGCTGAAAGAGCAAAAGATGTTTTTGGGCTTTATTATAGTATCGCAGAGAGCAATAAAGATTACGATAATAGATCAGCAGCATTAGCTCACGACCAAGCTTTATCACAAGCTTTGGGTATTAAAATTATGAATACACCACTTGATGAGTTAGATGAAAAAGTTGCAGAAAATTTAATTAATGAAATTCGCTCCCCTTATGATACGATTTTTGATGCTCGTTTTTATTTAGCAAAAGAAGAACACTATATAGAAATAAACAATAACACAAAATTAGATACAAGCAAACACCCGTTATATGCTAAATTGCAAGAAGCGATTGATGAACTAAATAGAAGGGGCGTGGTGTTTAATGTAAGCAATAGTAGAATGATTGAAAACAATAAAAAAGTCGCAGAAATTTTAGGAACAAAAAATAGCATAAAAATATAAGGTTTGTTAAATGGCACAAGAAAAATTATCACAAGAAGAAATAAAAAAACTGCAAGAAGTTTATAGGCTAACAGAAGAAGAGTATCAGAAATAATATTTCCCTCAAACACTGCCTTGCTAAATTTTGCTTTAAATTTGGCGCGATAAATTCTCTCCTTTATTATCAAATTAAGCTTTATTTTGATAAAATCGCGCCTTTTAAATTACAAAAAGGAAATCTATGCAAATCCCAGAAAAGGTCGTTCCGCGCGATAAAATTATCGTTCGCACAGGGCTAGTTGGAATTCTTACAAATGTGATTTTGGCGCTGTTTAAGGGGGCGATCGGGTTTTTCACAAACTCCATAGCTATCGTAATTGACGCCATAAACAATCTAAGCGATGTGTTAAGCTCGGTCATTACGATTGTAGGGCTAAAACTTGCTGGCAAAAAACCAGACAAAGAGCACCCCTATGGGCATGGCAGGATCGAGTATCTCACGGCTCTAAGTATCGGCGTGATTATCCTATATGCGGGGTTTGCGGCGCTTATTAGCTGTGTGCGCAAGATTTTTGCTCCACTCACGCCAGATTACGACGGCGTTTCGCTATTTTTGATCGCAGTTGCGGTCGTAGTAAAAATCGTGCTTGGCTCATACACCCAAAAAATGGGCGTCAGGGCGAATTCTGACTCGCTAATCGCAAGTGGGATTGACGCGAAATTTGACGCATTAGTGTCGTTTTCAACGCTAGTGGCGGCGTTTATTTTTATATTTTTCGGCGTGGCTTTGGAGGCGTATTTGGGTGTGATTATTTCGCTACTGCTTATCAAAACAGCTGCCGAAATTTTAAAAGACACTATCAATAAAATTTTAGGAAGTCCCCTAAATATCGAGATTGCAAAGCAAATTTATACCGAAATCAAGAAAATCGACGGCGTGCTTGGTGCGTATGATTTGATGTTTCACGACTACGGCCCTGATAAAATGCTAGGAAGCGTGCATATCGAAGTTAGCGAGGATATGAGCGCGGCTAGCATAGATACACTCACGCGAAAAATTCAGAGTGAAATTTTTGCCAAATTTAGCGTGGTTATCGATACCGTGGGTATTTATGCGCTAAATTTAAAAGATGAGCAAACCGCTAAAATTTATAGTGAAATTCAAAAAATAGTTTTTAGCGATGAAAAAATTTTGCAAATGCACGGATTTCACGCAAATTTGATTGAAAAAATCATCAGTTTTGATGTGATTATTGATTTTGACGCGATTAACCGCGAGCAAATCCACCAAAATATCATCAAAGAAGTCAGCGCGAAATTTAGCGATTATGAAATTTTAATCGCCCTTGATAGCGATTATAGCGCCTAAATTTTGGCTAAATTTAGCCTTTTTTTGTATAATCGCAAAATTTTAAATTCCAAGGATAAAAAATGATAGAAATCAAAGATTTAGTAATGCGTTTTGGCAAACAGCTGCTGTTTGAAAATGTAAATTTGACACTTTTAAAGGGCCATAGATACGGACTAATCGGCGCAAACGGCGCAGGTAAATCGACGCTACTTAAAATTTTAAGTGGCGAGGTCGAGCATAGCAGTGGCGAAATACTCGTCGAAAACGGCCGTAAAATTGGCGTTTTGGGGCAAAATCAATTTGCGTTTGAGGAATTTTTGGTAAAAGACGCTGTTTTGTATGGCAACAAACGCCTTTACGACGCCGTCAAAGAAAAAGAAAAACTCTACGAAAGCCCCGAATTTACCGATGAAATCAACGACCGCTTGGCTGAGCTTGAAATCATCTGCGCCGAAGAAGACCCAAACTACGAGTATGAGACGAGAATCGAGAAAATTTTAAGTTCGCTGGGATTTAGCGAAGATGAATTTGGCAAAAAAATGAGCGAAATCGAGGCTAGCGACAAGGTCAAAATCCTCCTAGCTCAGGTGCTGTTTCCTAAGCCTGATATTTTGTTTTTAGACGAGCCGACAAACAACCTTGACATCGACGCGATTGCGTGGTTGGAGTTCGAGCTAAACCGCCACGAAGGCACTATGGTCGTCATCAGCCACGATAGACACTTCCTAAACCGCGTCTGCACGGACATTTTGGATGTGGATTTCAAAAAGGTGCGCGAGTTTAGCGGAAATTACGATGATTGGTTTATCGCGGCAAATTTGATAAAAAAACAGGCTGAATTCGAGCGTGATAAAAAGGTCAAAGAAAAGGCAGAACTTGAAAAATTTATCGCCCGTTTTAGCGCAAACGCTAGCAAGGCCAAACAAGCCACTTCAAGGCAAAAACTGCTCGATAAAATCGACATTAGCGAGATTGCGACATCTTCTCGCAGGGAGCCAAGCATACTTTTTAAACTAGGGCGCGAGATTGGAAATGAGATTTTAGAACTTAGCGAGATTGATAAGAGTTTCGGCGAGGTTAAAATTTTGCAAAATTTCAATTTAAAGCTTTTAAAGGGCGATAAAATCGCCGTTATCGGGCGAAACGGCGTGGGGAAATCGACGCTGTGCAAGATCATCGTGGGCGAAATGGCGCCAGATAAGGGCAAGGTGCATGTGGGCGCGACTATCGAGCAAGGATACTTCGCGCAGGATACAAGCTCGGCGGTGAGTGGCGAAGCGAAGCTGTATGATTATCTGCGAGATGAGAAAAACAAGGATTTAGACGAAATTCGCAAGTGCCTTGGGCGAATGCTTTTTAGCGGAGCCGAGCAAGAAAAAAGCGTGGGCGCGTTAAGCGGCGGCGAAAAACACCGCGTAATGCTAAGCAAACTAATGCTAACTAAGCCAAATTTTTTGGTGCTTGATGAGCCAAATAACCACCTTGATTTGGAGGCGATTATCGCTCTTGGCGAAGCACTTTATAACTTCGCTGGGTGCGTGATTTGCGTGAGCCACGACCGCGAACTCATAGACGCTTTTGCGAACCGTATTTTGCACCTTAAAGGAAACGGCGAGATTGTGGATTTTCGCGGGACTTACGAAGAATACAGAGCGAGCCTGGGGGAAGAGTGATGATAAAAGTGCGCGTAAATGGGCGTGAGTGCGAGTTTGATGCCGATATGAGCGTGGAAGAATTTCTGCACTCGCAAGGGTTTGATTTGCGCTATATCGCCGTGGAAGCTGACGGAGAGATTTTATCAAAAACGCTTTGGAAAAGTTCGCAAATTTCAGATTTTAAAATTTATGAAATCGTCGAATTTGTCGGTGGTGGGTGAAATGCTGAATTTAAAAAACGAGAGCGAATTTAGGGCTGAAATTTTCACGCGAAATCCGCGTGGCGTGAGCGAAATTTTATCATGCGCGAGAGTTTGCATACTAGGAGTAGGTGGGCTTGGCTCAAATGTCGCTATAATGCTTACTCGCGCCGGTGTGGGCGAGTTTTTTATCATCGATTTTGACATTGTTGAAGCCTCGAATTTGAACCGCCAACACTACGCCTTAAAGCATTTAGGAAGCCCAAAAATAGAAGCTTTAAAAGAGCAAATTTTGGGTATTAACCCTTATGCGAAAGTGCAAACTTGTGGCGAAAAAATCACTAGTGAAAATGTGCGTGAGATTTTACGGGACGAAAAAATCATTTGTGAGTGCTTCGACGGAGCCGAAAATAAGGCGATGATAGCGAATTTGTCGGCTGAGTATAGGGATAAAATTTTCGTTTGCGCTTCGGGTATGGCGGGACTTGGGGAGGCAAATTTTATCCAAACTCGCAAATTTGGGGCAAATTTATATATCTGTGGCGATAGCACAAGCGGTGCAGGGCTTGAAAATGGGCTAATTTCTGCACGAGTAATGCTATGCGCCGCTCATCAAGCAAACGCCGTAATAATGGTGATTTTGAATAAAATTTAGATTTAAGTTGAATTCAGCCTAGCTTTCACGCCAAATTCGCAATTATAGGCGAATAAATTTTATCTTATGCGAGTTTGGTATGAATTCATAATATGACTAAAATTTGGTTAAATTATTTAAAAAAGATAAAAAATGGAAAACTTTGTATATTTCATAATGGAATTGGTAAATTTTATTACAAATGACAAAACAGGAAAAATATTAAAAGTCATTTGTAAAATTTCTTATTTTTTATTTTTATTTATGCTTTTTTCGTCATCGCTTTATGTGATATATCGTGCTTGTATTTGTGATTATAAAACAATGGACGATGTTATAAGTAACGCTATTATGGTTGTTTTGACTTTACTTGTCGTAGCTTTTTTAATATGGGGATTAAGAAAAATTAAAAAAGATTTTAAAAAATCATAAATTTTTTCTTTTCACATAAAATCTTAAAATTAATTCAGATTTTCTTTGTATAATCTCACAAATCACAAAATTTAAAGGAAATTTCAAATGGATAAATTAGTTTTGGGTGGCAAGGAATTTTCGTCTCGCTTCATAATGGGTTCTGGTAAATTCGACCATGAGATGATAGAAGCCTGTGTAAATAATGCAGGGTGTGAGATCGTAACACTCGCACTTCGTAGAGTAAGCGAGAGCAAAGACAGAAATATTTTAAATTTCATACCAAAAAGCGTTACGCTTTTGCCAAATACAAGTGGCGCCAGAAACGCTGATGAAGCCGTGCGTATCGCAAAACTGGCAAGAGAGCTAGGCTGTGGGGACTTCGTCAAAATCGAGATTATCACAGATAGCAAATTTTTATTCCCCGATAATTACGAAACCATTAAAGCGACCGAAATTCTAGCAAATGACGGATTTATCGTGCTTCCGTATATGCATGCTGATTTAAATGTGGCTCGTAGTCTCAAAAACGCAGGAGCAGCTGCTGTGATGCCGCTTGGTGCGCCCATTGGCTCAAATCGTGGGCTTATGATGAGAGATATGATTGAAATTTTAGTCGGCGAAGTGGATTTGCCAATCATCGTCGATGCAGGTATCGGTCGTCCGTCTCAGGCGTGTGAAGCTATGGAAATGGGCTGTGCGGCTGTCATGGTAAATACCGCAATCGCCACTTCTAGCGATTTAGTCCAAATGGCAAAAGCCTTTGCAAATGCGATAAATGCAGGGCGAGACGCCTATAATGCCAAATTTGGCGCAGTGCGAAATACTGCCGCGGCAAGTTCGCCACTAACAGGCTTTTTAAGGGACTAAAATGGAAAAAATAGACCACATGAAATATCTAGCACACATGCAAGAAATCGATGATGGCTTAATGCAAAAAGTGCTAAATTTAAGGCAAAATTATGACCCAAACGCTTATAATGAAGCTGATGTTTTAAGGGCGATAGAGAAAAAAAATAGAAATTTAGACGATTTTGGCGCACTTCTAAGCGTGGTCGGGGCTAAATTTTTAGAAGAGTTAGCAAGGGCGAGTATGAGTGAAACTAGGGCGAAATTTGGTAATAATATCTCGCTTTTTACGCCGATTTACATTTCAAATTATTGCGATAATAACTGCGTGTATTGCGGATTTAGCAAAAAAAATCAGATTAAAAGAGCCAAGCTTAGCGATGATGAGCTAATAGCCGAATACGAAGCGATAAAAAAGAGCGGGCTTGAAGAGCTTTTGGTGCTAACAGGCGAAAGCAGGGTTGATAGCGATGTGAGCTATATCGCTCATGCGTGTGAAATCGCCAAAAAATATTTCAAGGTCGTAGGCGTGGAAATTTATCCGTTAAATGTGGGTGAATACGCTACCCTGCATAATTCTGGCGTGGATTTTGTAACCGTTTTCCAAGAGACATACAACACAGAAAAATACGCAAAACTGCATTTAGAAGGCAATAAGCGAATTTTCCCGTATCGCTTCAATGCCCAAGAAAGGGCGATAATGGGCGGTATGCGTGGAGTGGGCTTTGCGGCACTTTTGGGACTTGATGATTTTCGCAAGGACGCCTTTGCTACGGGCGCGCACGCGTATTTGTTGCAACAAAAATACCCACACGCTGAAATCGCCTTTTCGGTTCCAAGACTGCGACCGATAATAAATAATAATAAAATCAACCCGCGAGATGTCCATGAAAAGGAGCTTTTGCAGGTGATTACAGCATATCGCCTACTAATCCCTAGTGCGAATATCACGATTTCGACACGCGAAAGGGCTGGTTTTAGAGATGAAGCGATTAAAATCGCCACGAATAAAATTTCAGCAGGAGTAAGTGTGGGTATCGGCGGACATAGCCAAAAAAAGGGCGACGAGCAGTTTGAGATAGATGACGGACGAAGCGTGGCTGAGGTTTGTGCTGCGATTAGGGGTGCGGGGTTAGCGCCACTGATGAGCGAGTATATTTATCTGTAAATTTGCGAAATTTGGAGCAAAAAAGTGAAAATCACGGCGATTTCAAATTTAGAGTTTTGTGGCGGAAAAGAGGCGTTGAAAGAGAAAATTTCACGCCTTTGCGAAGCCGGGATTAGCGAAATTGTTTTGCGTGAGAAAAATTTGAGCGTGAGCGAATACTGCGCGCTTTTTTGCGAAGTTTTGCAAATTTGCAACCATTGTGGCGTTCGCCTTTTTTTGCATAATTTTTTGGATTTAGCTTACGAGTTAAATTATAAATTTGTGTGGTTGCCTTTGCAAATTTTAGAGCAAAAATCTAATCGAAATTTAGCCAAATTTGAAAAAATCGTAGTTTCGGCTCACAGCACGAGTGAAGCTAGGTTTGCCCTAAATTTGGGCGCAAACGCACTTTGTTTAAGCCATATTTTTCCGACAGATTGCAAAGCAAATTTAGAGCCAAAGGGGCTAGATTTGATTCACAATGTGCGTGAATTTTGGAGTGGCGAAATTTACGCCCTTGGCGGGATAAATTCTAGTAATTTTCGCTCCACACTAGACGCAGGAGCCGATAATATCTCCATAATGAGCGAAGCGATGACATGCGAAAACGAAAAAGAATTTATTTTAAATTTTGGAAAATAAAAATTTGGAACAAAATTCAAAAAATAACAATTTAAGAGATTACGATAAAGAGCCGTTGATTATTAAAGATTATAACCAAGAAGTTACAAATTTTTGGTCGTTATTTGTTTTTATTTTTGTGCTTATTGCTATTGTTTTTAGCAAAAATAAAATGGTCATTTTGCCTTTTATGATATGGGCTTTAAAATCTCAAAATCAGTATAAAAATGCCGAATTTAAATTTACAAATTCGACTATTTTGCATAAATCGCCCAAATTTATCAAAGAAATCGGCATTGCAAGAATTGAGAAAATCCAAAAAACTATGCAAATATTGTATGAAATTCATAACGAAAAAATAGAAAATAAATTTTTGAAATATTTTGTAAATATATTTTTGATTTTGTGGTTTTTAGGAATTTGTTTTGTTACGATAGTTATTGAAAATCAAGGTATGCCACTGCTACTTATTTTTTGTATTTTTTGTTTTGGCTTGTTTATTCCACAGCTTTTATATCATTTTAAAAAAGATAATAAATTTGTCGATTTATATGACACAATCATAATAAAATCTGACGATGATATAAAAATTTGCATTTTTTGTGCCAAAAAAGATGATTATGAAGAAATCAGAAAATATGTTTTATTCAAAAAAGGCATTGATATAAACAAAGTTGAGAAAATTTTATTATAGCAAAGCCGTTATGGCAATCTACAAGCCAAAATTTACAAAAAAATTCTAAAAATAGAATTTAATCAAATTTTGGAATTTGGCTAAATTCAAAATTATTCAATGCTAAATTTAGGTTGAATTTTGAATTTAAAATTCTCTGGATTGCTTCGATTTACTTCGTAAATCTCGCAATGACAGCAAATTTAGCGATATGAATTTTTTACTCGTAGATTGCCACGCTGTGCAAAAAGCGTCTTGACGCTTTTTTTGGCTCGCAATGACAGATTAGAGTAAATTTCGCATTGACACAAATCAAGCTCTAAATAATAAAATTTATCGCAAAAATAAGCAACAATCAAGTTTTTTTAGAATAAAATTACAGGTTTTGTAATCTAAGTCTAAATAAATTTGAGGGAAAAAATGTCGGCAGTTATTTCAAATTTTATTTTCACCCTTGCTTTGGGATTTTACGCGCTTACTTGTTTGCAGTGGTTTTCGTATCGCCCGGGGCGCGTTTTGCATCATTTCACCAAGCCTATGTGGCATTTGTATTTTTTCATAATCCCAGTTTTGGCTCAAATCGCGGCCATGTTTTGCCCGTTTTATTACGCAGCCTTGGGCGTGGTAACGGCTAGTTATATCGCTGTTTTGGCGCTTTGGCACAGAGGGCTGGACAAAAAGCTAGTCTTTACTGATCGCATAAAAAGGGCGTTTGCATACATAGCCTCGTTTGCGGTGATTGTGGGGATTGCGGAAATTTTGATTGATATTAAATTTTCAACCGATATTAAAATTCCAGCCGTTATTGCGCTATTTGTGGGATTGTTTTTTCATTTTAGATACGAAAAAACGCTTTTTAACCGCTTCAAAGCTAGCGCGCTAGCCAAGCTAGGCACGATGAATAATCTCATCATCGTCCAAATCACGGCAAGTTACGGCAAGACGAGTATCAAAAACTTCCTTTATGATATCCTTAGCCCGCACTTTGTCTGCTACAAGACCCCGCGCTCGGTAAATACGCTAGCCGGGATTGTAAAGGACATAAACGATGATTTGCCAAAAAACACTCAGGTCTATATCGCAGAAGCAGGTGCTAGACTGCCTGGCGATATCGCCGAAATCACCGAGTTTTTGCGCCCGCAAATCGTAGTTGTAGGCGAGATTGGCGCGCAACATTTGGAGTATTTCAAAAGCGTAGAAAATATCCGCGCTACCAAGCTTGAAGCGCTAAATTCACCGCGTCTAAAACACGCATTTGTGCATTCTAGCACGCTTTGCCATAACAGCGCCACGATTAGCACTTACGATATCGGCACAAAGGTGATTAGCTCGACACTAGACGGGATTAAATTTAGCCTTAAAATCAATGACGAAAATTTCAGACTCTCTGCGCCGGTGCTGGGCGAGTTTAACGCGCAAAATCTCAGCGCATGTGTCATGGTAGCGAGGTTTTTGGGCGTAAATGATGTCTATATCCACAACGCAGTTGAAAAAGTCCGAAGCGTCGAACACCGCCTCCAAAAGATCGAAAACGGCGGCAAAATCATCATTGATGACGCATTTAACGGCAATCTAGCCGGTATGCTTGCTAGCTACGAACTATGCAAAACTTACAAAGGAAATAAAGTCATCGTAACGCCCGGAATCGTCGAATCGACCAAGGAAGATAATGAAATTTTAGCCAAAAAAATCGATGATGTTTTTGATCTCGTGATAATAACTGGCGAGTTAAATTTAAAAACACTCAAAGACAATATAAATCCCGGCAAGGTTTATGTGCTAAAAGATAAATCGAAAATGGTTGAAATTTTGGCTAAATATACCAAAGCAGGGGATTTGGTGCTGTTTTCTAACGACGCCCCAAATTTCATATAAATTTTAAATTTTGATTATTTTAAAATTTGCGAATTTTAAAAATTCGCAAATTTGAAAGAATTCTCACAGACCACCAAAGAGCGCTTCGAGATTTTTTAATCCCTCTTCGTTTGATACTTTTTCGCTTGATGCGCCTGTTTCGATTAGCTCGATTTCATAACCGCTTAGCATTGAGGCTAGGCGGATATTTAGGCCGTTTTTGCCGATAGCTTTGGATTTTTGGTCAGGGTTGATATAGACAATTGCTTTGTTTTCATCTGTGATTTTGACCGAATTTACAATCGCAGGCGCCATTGCGCGCGAGATTAAAATTTCAGGCGAGGCAGAGTATTCAAACGCGTCTATGCTCTCTCCGCCAGCTTTTTTGTCCTCTTCACTTAAATTTTTACTCAAAAACTTACTCACAGCGTCGATTCTAGTGCCGCCTTTACCCACGGTTGCGCCCACTGGATCGATATTTGGCGAAACTGAGCTAAGGGCTATTTTCGTGCGTTTGCCCGGAATCCTAGCGCATGCTTGGATTATGACGCTTCCGTCTTTGATTTCAGGGACTTCCGTGCGCAAAATCGCCTCCAAAAACTTCGGACTTGTGCGCGAAAGCTCTAATTTTATGCCTTGATTTTTGTCGATATAGGCGTTTTTGATGACGGCTTGGACGACATCGCCCACTTTGAAACTCTCGCCTTTAATGCGGTTTTTCTGTGGCATATAGGCTTTGATATCGTCGATTTCGACAAATGTCGTTTCGCTAGCGTCGATTTTGGTGACGGTGCCGTGGGCTAGGGTGCCGATTTTGTTTTTATAGCTTTCGAAAATTTTCTCTTCAAGCAGGCGTTGGATATGGTAATTTAGCTCTTTTGCCAAAACCTGCGAAGCTGTGCGGCCGAGATTTTCGATATTTATATCATAGCTTAGCTCATCGCCAATCTCAGCGTCCCCATGCTTTTTGGCTTCGCTAATTGCGATGAAATTATCCTGTCCTGCGCGCTCGTCATTATCGGCTACGACTTGGACTTTTTGGTAGAGTTTGACCTTTTTTGTAACGGGATCTACCTCGCTGTCGTAGATAAACTGTTCGCCAAATAGCCTTTTTGCGGTTTGGATAAAGGCTGTTTTGACCCGCGCGCCCACATCTGAGGGATCAAGTCCTTTTTCGTTTGCGATAGACTCGATTATGTCTGTGATTTTTTCCATAATTTTCCTTTTCTTACACTGCTAAATTTTGGGATTTTTAAAATTTTCGAGTTCGGTATTATATTAAATTTAGACTTTATTTTTATTTAAACGAATTATTATATTAATTTTGCTAAACTCATCAGTTTAAAATTTGAAATACGAAAGGATGAAGCAATGCAAGTAAAACTCGCTAGAACTAGCCTAGAAGCGAAGCCAAAGAGTGCAAAAGTCGAAGATTTGGAAGCTCAAATCGCAAAAAGTGGTCAAAAAATTTTCTATTTAGATAGAGAAAATTCGCATAAAGATATTATTGCGCTGATAGAATTTTTCGAAAAAAAGGGATTTTCGGTCTATCAAAGAAGCGTGTATTATGGTCTAAATGAAAACGAATATATGTATGAGGTGCATATAGTTTGAAAAAATTTCTCTACATACAAACCCTCGGTTGTGCGATGAATGTGCGTGATAGCGAGCACATCATCGCCGAACTAAAAAACCAAAATTACGAACTCACAAACGATATTAACATTGCTGATTTAATCCTTATTAATACCTGTTCGGTGCGTGAAAAGCCCGTGCATAAGCTTTTTAGTGAGATTGGCGCATTTGACAAAGTCCGCAAGGCTGGCTCAAAAATCGGAGTTTGCGGCTGCACTGCTAGCCACTTGGGCGCTGAAATTTTCAGGCGCGCTCCGTTCGTGGATTTCGTCCTAGGCGCACGAAATGTATCGAAAATCTCACAAGCTGTGCAAACGCCAAAATTTATTAGCACCGATATAAACTACGATGAGAGCGAGTTTGCCTTTGGCGAATTTCGGGGCAGTCCTTACAAATCATACATAAATATTATGATTGGTTGCGACAAAAAATGTTCGTATTGTATCGTGCCACAAACCAGAGGCGACGAGCTCTCAATCCCAGCAAAAATCATACTTGATGAGGCGCGCAGAAGTGCCCAGCGTGGGGCAAAAGAGATATTTTTGCTTGGTCAAAATGTCAATAACTATGGCAAAAGATTTTCCAACGCGCACGAAAAAATCGATTTTAGCGACCTTTTAGTAAGGCTAAGTGAGATTGAGGGGATTGAGAGGATTCGCTTTACGAGCCCGCACCCGCTTCACATGGACGATAAATTTTTAGAAGTTTTTAGCTCAAATTCTAAAATTTGCAAATCCATGCACATGCCGTTGCAAAGCGGTTCGACTAAGGTTTTGCGCGATATGAGGCGTGGATATAGCAAGGAGTGGTTTTTAGACCGCGCGCTAAAACTGCGAAATTTATGCCCGGAAGTCAGCATTAGCACCGATATCATCGTGGCTTATCCGACGGAGAGCGAGGCGGATTTCGCCGATACGATTGATGTGCTAAAACAGGTGAAATTTGAGCAGGTTTTTAGCTTTAAATTTAGCCCGCGTCCGCACACGCCAGCGCAGAATTTAGAGCTAATCGACGATAAAGTCGCAAGTGCGCGCCTTAGCTATTTGCAGGGTCTGCATAATGAAATTTTAGATGAGATTATGAGCGCGCAGGTAGGTAGAGGGCACGAGGTGTATTTCGAGGAACTGCGCGAAAACAATCAAGTAGCTGGCAGAAGTTTTTCGAATTTTTTGGTTTGCGTAAATGGTAGCGAGGAATTGCTTGGGCGCACGCTAAATGTAAAAATCGAAAAAGCCGCTAGAATGGCACTTTATGGAAAAGTTACCCTTTAAAAAACGCATTATCTTTTTTTGTGTAGAATATATTGGGACTTTTTTGATACGCTTGATTTATCTTACTTGTAGGGTTAAATTTAGCGATACAAAATTATCAGATGAAACTTGCGTGGTGGTGTTTTGGCACGGCAGACTTGCAATGATGCCTTTTGCCTATCTTCGCTACTGGAAACGGTATTATGGCGAAAAAAGAAAGGTGAAGGTTATCATCTCGGACCACAAAGACGGCGAGATTATCACGAGAGTGATTTCGCATTTTGGTATCGGCGCGATTAGAGGATCGAGCTCCAAAGGCGCAGTTAGGGCGCTAATGAACGCATTTAGCGAAATCAAAAACGGCGTAGATGTCATCATCACCCCAGATGGTCCCAGAGGCCCAAGACACAGCGTCGCAGACGGAGCTGTCACAATCGCGCAGAAAAAAAATCTCAAAATTTACGCGCTAAACTACGAAGCGAGCCGTTTTTGGGAGTTTAGAAGCTGGGATAAAATGGTCTTGCCAAAGCCCTTTTCGCGCATAAATTACAGCCTAAGCGAGCCACTAGATATCGCTGGACTAGGTCTTGAAGAGGCGAAAGAGAAAATAGCAAATTTGCTTTTTGCTCAGGCCGAAAAAGATAAAAATTTCGATTTTTAGTTTTGCATAAACGATTTTTGGTATAATTAGCATTTTTTAGGAGAAAAAATGGGACTTTTCAAGGCTAAATCTTTTCTAAGCGTGGCGCAAAATGATAGCGAGTGCGAATTTGTTTTTAGAAAACTTGGATTTAGTAAAAAAATCGTAGATGAAAAGACGCTCAAATTTAGCGTCGATGATGCAACTGATTTCGCGGCGCAAATGGCGGAATTTAGGCAAAGCATTGCCAAGAGTTTGCACGCAAATATACTAATCGACGACCCTGCTCAAAGGGTGATTTTTTCTAGCGAGCCTAAAAGGGCGGACGAGTGCTTTTATCAAAGTGTCGATAGCGATTTTACCGTGGAATTCCCGCGCAGTGCGACTACTAAAAGCGACGAGAAATTCGGCGCGAGCTTCAACTCTTATGAAAGCCTTTTTAAGGTGCTTTATTTTTTATACAAAAATCAGCATGAAATCGATAGTGTCGCGATGTTTGTGCTCAAATTTAACGACCGCGTGGCGTTTTTGGTGGCAAACAAAAAACGCGCCCTCTATGCCGATATGATTCTCATAGATGACGAAATAAAGGGCATGATGAGCGATAGCGATGAGCTATTTTATGAGATTTTAAATTTCCAAATTGATAATTTTTACCAGTCAAAAAACAGCGAGTTTTTGACAAATGTTTTCATTTACTCAGATGGCACGCTCAGCAATGAGATCGGCTATGTGATTTTTACACGAATCCATATCAAAACAAATCTTATCAACCTAAATTTCGCCGATTTTATCAACAAAATCGCTATGGTTGAGGCCAGAAATTAGCCCTTCGCACTCTGCTAAAATTTCGCTTCTAGCGAAAATATAGGGGCGAACAAGTGGTGGAATTTTTAAAATTCGGCATTTTTCTTTGAATTTTTTATCCATTTTAGCTTTCTCAAAAGGGGCGACGAAGTAGAATTTTTCGTTTTTGCAAACGCAAATTTTGCCAGAAAGGACGCAGTCTGTTTTTAAAATTTCTTTTCGTTGATTTTGACTTAAAACGACACCTAAAATTTTACACGCTTTATCTATTAAATTTAGGCTTTTTTGCGAATTTTCAAGCACAAAAAATTTATTTTTTTGATAGAGAAATTCGCCTAGCAAATTTTCCTTGTCGATTGATAAAAACTCAAAACTTTTGGCTAAATTTAAAGCGTATTTTTCTACGAATTTATCACTAAATTCAGCCCTTACGGCGTTTCGTTTAAATTTAGTGTTTTCGTTTGAAATATCGTTAAAAAATTTGATTTTATTTTCGCTTAAAAACTCTAAAATTTGCGTTTTGCTGACATTATAAAGTGGCCTCACGATAGCGTAATTTGTGCGATTTTCGATTTTTTCAAAGCCCAGCAGGTTTGCTAGACCCGCACCTCGTCCAAGTTGCATTAAAAACCACTCAAATTTATCGTTTAACTGGTGTGCCGTGATGAGATTTTCATAGCCAAATTTAGCGCAAATTTCATCAAAAAAATCGTAGCGAATTTTGCGCGCAGTGTTTTCGAAATCGCCTGAATTTTCTAAATTTAGCGGAGCAGTTTTGATATAAATTTTAACGCCAAATTTATCGCAAAGCTCTTTTGCTGAAATTGCTTCTAAATCGCTATTTTCGCGGGTTTTGTAATTCACAAAAGCGCAGTCGAATTTAACGCCCCAATTTAAAAGCGTATAAAAAAGCGCCGTGCTGTCGCTCCCATGCGAAAAAGCAAGTAAATTTTTCCTATCACGCAAAAAGTCCAAAATCTCATGGTCTATATTTAAAATTTGCATTTTTATTTAGCTTGTTTTGTAATTTTCCCTATGAGTTTCCCGCCCACGAATTCGCTAATCTCGCACTTATATAGCTGTCCGATTTGCAGATTTTCAATCTCGCTTTCGTTGATTAAAATCTCGCCGTCGATGTCTTTGTCCCAAAGAGCAAGTTTCGCGCCATAAAAAAACTCACCTTCACTGCTAATGCCCGTGATTTCCACGCTTTGCGTGGTGCCGACAAGCCCAGCGAAACTCTCACAAATCGCCTTATCCACGATTTTTTCGATTTTATTTAGCCGTTTTGTGATAACGCGAGTTGGAATTTGCTCCATATTAAAACTTGCCGTGTCTTCTTCTTTGGAGTAGGCAAAGGCTGAAATTCTATCAAATTTAAACTCGCTTAAAAACTCGCAAAGCTCGTTAAATTCGCTCTCGCTCTCGCCCGGGTGTCCGATTATCACGCCGGTTCGCAAAAACGAATTTGGAGCAGAGCGCATTAAATTTAGCAAATTTAAAATCTCGCTTTTGCCGTTTCCGCGCTTCATAATTTTTAGCATTTCGTCATTTATGTGCTGGATTGGCATATCGAAATAATTCACAAAAACGCTCGAATTTATGATAGTTTTAATCAAATTTTCGCTCGTCGTGGTCGGATAAAGATAAAGAATTCGCGCAAATTTAACGCCCTTAATCTTTTCGATGCGATTTATAAGCGCGATTAGCCCGTCTTTTTCGCCCCTATCTCGCCCGTAGCTGCTCGTATCTTGCGCGATAAAGCTAAAATCATAAAATCCCTGTGCGACCAAATCCCTGACTTCGGCTTCGATGTCATCTAAACTGCGACTTTTTAGTCGCCCTTTGAAGCTTGGAATCGCGCAAAAACTGCATTTTTGATTGCACCCTTCGGCGATTTTAATGTAAGCGTGAAAATTTGAGCCAGTGATTACCCTTTTTTGCGTGGTTTGCAAGTAAGTATTAGGCGAAAATAGATTTTGTTTTTTTAAAATCATCTCATCTATTTTATCGTAATCCCCGACACCGCTGAAAATATCGACTTCGGGAAGCTCACGCATAAGCTCGTCTTTATAACGCTCCATCAAACAGCCAGTTACAACCAAAACGCCGTTTTTTTTCTTAAATTCGGCGAGTTCTAGGATCGTGCGGATACTTTCTTGCTTCGCCGAAGCGATAAATCCGCAGGTATTTACTATCATGACATCGGCATTTTCGGGCTCGGAGACGATTTCGTAGTTTTGCAACCTACCTAGCATAATCTCGCTATCGACGAGATTTTTATTGCACCCAAGTGAGACTAAATAAAGTTTTGGCATTTTTACAACCAAATATTATCGATTAGGCGAGTTTTGCCAACTTTGGCAGCGACAAGGATAATGGTGTTTTTAGGCTCGATTTGGTCTAAAATTTCGAAATTTCTATTTACAAACGCGATATAATCGACCTCTAATGGCTCTAAAATCGAAAGCATTTTATCCTTTAAAATGCTCGTGCTAATCTCGCCTTTGGCGATTAGGTTGCTAGCGTTTAAGAGGGAGCGCGAAATTTTAAGCGCAAGCATTTTTTCCTCTTCGTCTAAATACGCATTGCGTGAGCTCAGAGCCAGCCCGTCGCTCTCTCTGACGATTTCGCATGGCACGATATTAATATCCATTAAAAAGCTTTTTACCATATTTTGCACGATAAAGAGCTGTTGGGCGTCTTTTTTACCCATATAGACATTGTTTGGGCGAATAATATTAAAAAATTTATTCAGCACCATACACACGCCGTCGAAGTGCCCTGGGCGGGTTTTGCCCTCTAAGATTTCAGAGGCTGGGCGCACCGCTATGATTGTTGGTTCATTATCAGTGTAAATTTCGCTAACTTCTGGGATAAACATAGCGTTTATGTCTAAATTTTCGCAAATTTTAATATCTGCTTCTTCGTTTTTTGGATATTTTTCGTAATCCTCGCCCGGTAAAAACTGCGTAGGATTTACGAAGGTCGATACGATTACGATGTCGTTTTCGTTTCTGGCTTGTTTGATTAGGCTTATGTGTCCGGCGTGCAAAGCCCCCATTGTAGGGACAAATCCCACATTACCACAGGCATTGGCACGAAATGCTCGTAACTCTTCTACTGTTCGAATAATTTGCATATTTACTTCCAAATTTTGAAATTTAAAGGGCGATTATAACTCAAAAAAATTAAAATTTAACTCTGGGTTAAAAGGGTTAAAAGCTTTAAGCTGTTATAATCTCGCAAAAAATTTAAAGGCAAAACTTGGATAATTACGAATATAGCGAACTTTTGAAAAACCTTGACATAAAAATCAATAATATTAGCTCGATTATCAAACCAGATGAAATTAGCGCGCGCTTAGAAGAAATTTCAAAAATCGAAGCGGACGAGAAATTTTGGAGTGATGTGAAGCTAGCAACTCAGATCGGACGCGAAAAGACCAAAATCAGCTCAGTGCTAGCTAAATTTAAAAAGGCAAATTCTGCGCTTGATGATGCGCGTGAAATTTACGAATTAGCCCTTAGCGAAAATGATGATGATACGATAAACGACCTTTTCGAGGGCGCAGGCAAGCTGGAAGAGGAAATTTCAAATTTAGAGTTAGCGATGATGCTCGGTGGCGATGACGATGACAAAAACGCGATTATCACTATCCACCCGGGAGCTGGTGGGACAGAGAGTTGCGACTGGGCGGGCATGCTGTATCGTATGTATAGCAGGTTTTGCGAGAGAGAGGGTTTTAAGGTAGAGGTTTTGGATTTCCAAGAGGGCGATGAAGCGGGGATTAAAGATGTAAGCTTTATCGTGCGTGGCGAAAATGCCTATGGATATTTAAAGGCCGAAAACGGAATCCACCGCCTAGTGCGAACCAGCCCATTTGATAGTGCAGGGCGTAGGCACACGAGCTTTTCAAGCGTCATGGTAAGCCCTGAGCTAAACGATGATATTGAGATAAATATCGAGGATAAGGATATTAAAATAGATGTTTTTCGCGCTAGCGGGGCAGGTGGTCAGCATATTAACAAAACAGAAAGCGCTGTTCGCATAACTCACTTAGCCACTGGGATTGTGGTGAATTGTCAAAACGATAGAAGCCAACACAAAAATAAAGAAACGGCAATGAAGGTGCTAAAATCGCGACTTTACGAGCTTGAACTTATGAAAAAACGAGAAGCAAGCGATAGTATCGAAAAAAGCGATATTGGCTGGGGACATCAG
Organism: Campylobacter sp. JMF_15 NE4; assembly: GCF_027737645.1. Taxonomy (NCBI): domain Bacteria; kingdom Pseudomonadati; phylum Campylobacterota; class Epsilonproteobacteria; order Campylobacterales; family Campylobacteraceae; genus Campylobacter; species Campylobacter sp. JMF_15 NE4. The sequence goes on from NZ_JAOVTY010000001.1 coordinate 71,285, forward strand.
ATTCGCTCTTATGTGCTTTTCCCGTATCAGCAGGTCAAGGACAACCGCTCAGGCGAGGCGTTTAGCCAGACTGATGCGATACTTGATGGCGATATAAAAAAGCTAATCGAGGGCGTTTTAATTTCGCAAGCAAACAAACAATAAATTTCATTAGAAAGGATTAATATGAGTGAAGAGGGAATTCTTCTAGCATTAGGTTATACTTCAAGCGAGGCGGTGATAGCGCAACTTCGCGGTATTTTGTCAAAATGTGATTTCACAGACACAGAGTTGGAGCACATCGTTACACTAAACGATAAGCTTAAAATTTATGATGCTTACATCGCTATGTCAAATACAAATCCGTATTTTAAAATCAAAAATGAGGCCGCTACAAAAGAGCGCAAAGAGGCTGTTGTAGATATGATCAAGGCTTGGTCGGATAAATTTAATATAGCCTTAGAAAAAGTGCCGAACAAAGACACTTACTATATCTTGGGCAGATAAGGATAGCTTATGAAAAATTTAATCGCTGTGATGATTGCAGGATTATTTTTAGCAGGTTGTGTCAGCAATGCACCAAAAAGCGCAGTAAGCGCGCCAAAGGCTGGAAAATACAGCTACAACGAGATCCAAGACGGAATCCGCCCTATGAATTTGCAAGGTAATGCTGTTCAAAGCGATGCTTGTAAGCAAGGAAATGGTCCGTTGTGTTTTAGTTTTGCTGAATCAATGTATGCCAAAGGCGATTTCGCCTCAGCTGCAAATGCCTATAACATGGCATGCACTGGCACGCAGAATTTCCCAGCTTGCATGAAATTAGCTGATATGTTTGAGCGCGGTCAAGGCGTCGAAAAAAATATTTTTAATGCGATTGATCTTTACCGTGTAACTTGTTATTATGGATACAAAAACGCTTGCGCAAATATGAGACGCTTGGGTTATAACGGCTAAATTTAGCCAAATTTGGGGCGAAATTTTAAAATTTATCAAATTTCGCCCTAGCTTTTAAATTTAAATTTCATAAACAAAAAATTTAATCACGCAAATGTAAAATTCGCTCCGATTTCATAAAGGAGATACAAAATGAAAATTTTAAAATTCGCAATTCTTGGCGCGATTGTCGGTCTGTTTTTCACAGGCTGTGCGCATACGAGAGCCTCAGGTAGCGTGGTGTATGATAGTGGAAGCCCGTATTATAGGGGGTATTACGAGAGCGATTATTACTACGATAGGGGTTATCGCCGTCGTCCTGTGATTTATGATAGACGCCCAGTTATCGTGGATAGGCGTCCTGTCGTGGTAGATAGACGCCCAGTCGTGGTTCGGGACAATCGCCACGGCCATATAAATACTCGCCCGCACACTCGCCCAGCTATCTCTTCGCACCCACACAATCACCGCCTGGGCAATAAATCAATCCGCCACGAGCGCGAAATCCGCAAAATTCATGGTAACAACGGCGAGCGCGAAATGACCTTGCGTCGGGCTAGAAGGGAAGCGGAAGTTATCAAAGCAAGCTCTCGTTACAAAGAAATCAAAAGGCGCGAACGCGAGGCTAGGGGGTTTGATAATGACAACGGCGAACGCCACAGAAGTGCGCACAGAGATATAAAACGCAGAACAAGATAGATGAAATTTGGCTAAATTCATTGAAATTTAGCCAAATTTGGCTGTTAAATTTAGCCAAATTCTCACGAAATTTTAAATTTTAAAATTCCCTATTTGCATTTGAAAGCATTAATTTTATGCGGTTTTCCTGATTTACTGCACTTGCGCCCGGGTCGTAGTCAATCGCGGCGATGTTGGCGTCTGGGTAGTTTTGCTTGATTTTGCGTATCATACCGCGCGCGATGATGTGATTTGGCAGACAGCCAAATGGCTGGGCGCAGACGACATTTTGCACACCTTGCTTCATAAACTCGACCATTTCAGCTGTGAGTAGCCACCCTTCGCCCATTTTCACGCCGTGGCTGATGTATCCCTCAGCGGCTGCGCGCACCTCTTTAAATGGCGTTGGCGGACGAAATCCGTGTTTTTTCATAGCGCGGATTAATTTTTTTTGGCAAAATTCTAAAATTTTTGCAACCCCAAGGCTACCCCAATACGCCGCACCACCCTTGCCATAGAGCTTTTTGTCATACACAGCATCATAAATGCAAGTCAGCACGAAATCCATTAGTCCGGTATTTACTGGCTCTGCGTTTTCTTTGATGAGGTAGGCGTTTAGGCCGTTGTTGCCGATAGGGGAGTATTTCAGATAGATTTCGCCCACGATACCAACTCTGATTTTTGGCTCGCTAGAACGCTCTATTTTGGCGAAATTTTGCAAGATATGGCTAAAATTTTTATTTAGTTTGAAAAATGACTTTTGATTTGTCAAATTTGCGATAAATTCGACCATTTTTTCGTAAATTTCGTTTGTTTGATTGGGAATTTTTTCGTATGGTTTGCACTGATTGTATAAATTCATCATCAAATCGCCGTAAAAAATCGCCACAAACAGCTTGATTAGCGCCATTTTGCTCAGCGCAAATCCATTTTCATCTAGCGAGCCAAAATTTAGCGAGATCACCGGCACATAGCCAAAACCGCTTTCGTTTAGGGCTTTGCGAAGCAAATTTATATAGTTGCTCGCCCTGCACCCGCCACCTGTTTGGCTTATCAGAAGTGCGACCTTGTGCGTGTCAAATTCGCCACTTTTTAGCGCGTCGATAAACTGCCCGATTACCAGCAGGGCAGGGTAGCACATATCGTTATGGACATTTCGCAAGCCCTCCTCGACGATGTTTGCGCGGTTGTCCCGTAAAAGCACGCTTTTATACCCCTCATCGGCCAAAACGCTTTTCATAAAGCGAAAATGCGGATCGATCATCGTAGGGATTAAAATCGTGTGAGTGCTTTTCATATCTTTTGTAAATTTCGCAAACATCATTAGCCTTTTTGTATAAATTGAGCTTTTTCGCGCTCTAACATTGTCGCTTTTAGCGAGCGTAGGCGGATTTTGACTGCGCCTAGATTTGTAACTTCGTCGATTTTAAGCTGAGTGTAAATTTTGCCATTTGCGCGTAGCAGATCGCGCACTTCATCGCCTGTAATCGCGTCTATCCCGCACCCAAAGCTTACAAGTTGCACGAGTTGCATTTTATGGTATTTGCAGATAAATCTAGCCGCGCTATACAGCCTGGCGTGGTATGTCCATTGATTTAGTGATTTGGTTTGAACCTGCATTAGTGGCAGGCTATCCTCGCTTAGCACGATAAATCCGAGAGAATTTAAGTAACGATCAATCCCGTGATTTACGCTTTTGTCGATATGATATGGTCTGCCAGCAAGCACGATTGCGCTCAAATTTTGCTCGCGGATTAAATTTAGGGTTTCTTCGCCTTTGATTAGAATAGTGTTTTTGTAGTTTTCTAACTCTTTTTTGCCCTGAAATACGGCGTTTTTGATGACATCAAGCTTAAATTTAAACCCTAAATTTGCTAGCTCTTTTCGCATAGTTTTGGCAAAAAATTCAGGCACATTTAGATCTAGGTGCGGGTATAAAAACGCCCGTTCGTCCAGCGCGCTGACATTTGCTTTGATTAGTTCTGGGTAGTATGCCACCACAGGGCAGTTGTAGCAGTTTTCGCTGATATTTTCGTCTAGGTTATAGCTCATGCACGGATAAAATATAAAATCGACATTTTGCGCTAGCAAGTCGTAGATGTGGCCATGCACGCTTTTGGCTGGGTAGCAGACTGTGTCGCTTGGTATGCTTTGATTGGCTAAAAACAGCGTCTCTTTGCGTGGTTTGCGAGATAGCACGACGCTCATGCCTAAATTTTCAAAAAACGCACTCCAAAACGGGATCATCTCATACATATTCAAAACAAGCGGAATTCCGACTTTTGGCGCGCCGTCTTTTGGGAGCTTTTTGTATTTTTTCAAAAGCTCATTTTTAAACTCGAATAAATTCGTAATATCGTTTCTGATAGCCTTACCTGCGCCTCTTTCGCATTTATTTCCAGTGATAAATTTCGAATTTTCAAAATGCGTGATTGTAAGCGGGCATTTGTTTGTGCAAAGCTTGCAGGTATCAAATTCACTTTTGTGCGTAAATATTGCTAGTTTTTCGCTCGTGATTAAATTTGAGCTCTCCGGTGCATTATCACGCGCAAAAAGCGCAGCCCCATACGCGCCCATAAGCTCGCTGATATCGAGCCTGATGACATTTTTGCCAAGCTCTTTTTCAAAGGCTCTTAGCACGGCATTGTTTAAAAATGTCCCGCCCTGAACCACGATATTTTGTCCCAAATCGTCGGAATTTCGCACGCGAATTACCTTGTAAATCGCGTTTTTAATCACGCTAATTGCAAGTCCTGCGCTGATATCTTCCACACTCGCGCCGTCTTTTTGGGCCTGTTTTACAGATGAGTTCATAAAGACCGTGCAACGGCTACCAAGCTTGGCTGGGTGCGAGGCGAAAAGCCCCATTTTGGCGAAATTTTTGATTTCATGACCTAGTGAATTCGAAAATGTTTGCAAAAACGACCCGCACCCTGAACTGCACGCCTCATTTAGCACGATAGAATCGATATTGCCGTCTTTTATCGAAAAGCATTTTATATCTTGTCCGCCGATATCGATGATGAAATCGACCTTGGGGTTGAAGTGGCGCGCCGCGCTGTAATGCGCGATAGTCTCAACTATGCCGTAATCAAAGCCAAATGCGGTTTTGATCAGCTCCTCGCCATATCCTGTAACGCCTGAGCTTTTGATTTTTATGCGCGAGCCACAAAGGGCGTAAATTTCGGCTAGTTTTTCTTGCAAGATATTTATCGGATCGCCCTTGTTTGATGAGTAAAATTTGTATAAAAGCTCGTAATTTTCGCCGATTAAAACGACCTTAATCGTCGTGCTGCCGCAATCCACGCCCAAATACGCATTCCCAGAGTATGAGGCGATGTCGGCTTTGGGGACGCTCGCTTTTTCGTGGCGGGCGATAAATTCGTCAAATTCGGCTTGTGAGTTAAAAAGTGGAGCTTCGGATTCTAATAACTCTTTGTTTGGGTTTTTTTGTAAAAGTTCTATGGTTTTGTCTAAATTTAGCGCAGTGCCTGTTTTTTGGGCATAAATCGCTGAGCCATACGCCACGAAAAACGGTCCGATATCAGGGAAGGTGGCGTTTTCGTCGTTTAAATTTAGCGCCTCTTTGAAGCGTTTTTGCAGGCCTTTTAAGAAAAATAGTGGTCCGCCTAGAAACAAAATATTGCCCTTAACCTCGCGCCCTTGGGCAAGGCCTGCGATTGTCTGCTCGACTACGGCCGCGTAAATGCTCGCACTTATGTCTTCTTTGCGCACGCCTTGATTTAAAAGAGGCTGAATATCGCTTTTGGCAAAAACACCGCACCGAGAGGCGATAGGGTAAATTTTGCTCGCGTTAAAGCTTAGTTTGTCTAGTTCTGCGATATCTAAATTTAGTAAATTTGTCATTTGATCGATAAACGCGCCAGTTCCGCCCGCGCACGAGCCGTTCATACGCTCCTCGACCCCGCCTGTGAGAAAAATAATTTTCGCGTCCTCACCACCTAGTTCGATGACGATATCGGTTTTAGGAAACATCTGCCTAACTCCTAGCGAAGTGGCATAAACCTCTTGGACAAAGGGAATTTCGCAGTTTTTGGCGATACCCATACCGGCTGAACCTGCAATGGAGAGGCTGAAATTTTCGTTTGGATATGTTTTTTGGATTTCTAAAATTCGTTGTAAAACTAGCTCTTTTGGTTTGGCTAAATGTCTTTGGTAGGTTTTTTCTAAAATTTCATTATTTTCATTTAAAATTACTGTTTTGACGGTCGTGGAACCAACATCAATGCCTAGATATATCATAATTCATCACTCTTGAAAATTTTATTGAAATTTTACAAAATTTATTAAAAAAATAAGCTATGTAAAATTTAAATTTCGTGATTTTATACATTGTTTTTAAACGAAAATAAAATAATGATAGATTTTATCTCATTAGCGAGATAAAATCCTATTTTGCGCAAATTTGCGCTGAATTTTGGGCTAAAATTATTTTCTAAGCTCTTTAATTTTAGCAGCTTTGCCTTGTCTGTTGCGTAGATAAAATAGTTTTGATCTGCGGACACGACCACGGCGTAATACTTCGATATTTTCGATACTTTCGCTGTAAATTGGGAAAATTCTCTCTACGCCAACGCTGTTAGCACCGATTTTGCGAATGATAAATGTCTCGCTTACGCCCTCGCCGCGTCTAGCGATACATACGCCCTCGAAATTTTGAACACGGCTTTTGTCGCCTTCTTTGATTCTGATAGCGACTTTTAGTGTATCGCCAGCACGAAAATCAGGCACAACTTTGTTTGCAATTTGAGCATCTTCAAATGCTTGAATATACTTGTTTTTCATAAAATGTCCTTTATTTTTTGGCGATTTTTCGGTACATATCCACCCGAAAGTACCTAGTTTTCATTAGCGCCATTTGATTTTTTAAACTGTGCATTTTAGCGTGATTACCCTTTAAAAACTCTGAAATTATAGATAAATTTTTAAAAATATCAGGTTTTGTGAAAGAGGGCGCCTCTAAAAGCCCATCTTCGAAGCTCTCTTCATCAAGCGAGGCAGTATTTCCCAAAACACCGGCTAAATTTCGGCTTATAGCGTCGCTCATACACAGCGCACCAAGCTCGCCACCAGTTAAGACAAAATCCCCTATGCAAAAAACCTCGCTGACATACTCTTCGATTATGCGCTCGTCGATTCCTTCGTATCTGCCACAAATAAAGCAAATTTCGCTCTGCCCAGCTAGGCGTTTTGCGTCGTTTTGGGTAAATTTTTTACCAACTGGGGTTAGGTAGATGATTTTTGCGTTTGGGGAAGTTTTTTTAAACTCATCAAGCGTCCTAGCTAGGGGCTCAGTGCCGATTAAAAGGCCTGCGCCTCCGCCTATCATATAATCATCGACCTTTTTGTATTTGTTGGTAGTAAATTCTCTGGGATTTAAAAAATTTAGCTCGATAATGCCCTTATCAACGGCTCGTTTTAAAATCGAGTCGCCAAAATATGGCTGGATTAAATTTGGAAAAAGGCTTACGAAGGTAAATTTCATGAATTTTCTAAAATCGCCTTAGCGTTTTTGGTTAAAATTTTGCGCTCATCAAGCGAAATTTGAACTACAAAATTATCTAGGTATGGCACAAAAAATGTGCTAGCAAGCCCCAAATTTACAAGCTCGCTCGCTGTTTTTACCTCGAAAAGATACGCGCTGCCACTCTCCATTATGTCGCTTACTTCGCCCAAAATTTCGCCATCTTCGCAAACGCTAAGCCCCAAAATATCAAAATAGAAAAATTCGCCTTTTTTTAGTGGGCAGTTTTTTCTAGTGTTTTCGATAGTTTGATAAAGGGTTTTATTTACTAAATTTTGGGCTAGTTCAATGCTCTCAAAACCCACGAATTTCACAGTGGAATTTGATTGTAAAAATGCAGAAATTTCCAAAACGGTGCCATCTTGTAAGTAAAATTTGGCACCTTTTTTAAATTGTTTTGGGAAATCACTTTTATCGTGAAGTCGCAATGCGCCTTTTAGGCCGACTGTTTTGCCGAGTTTAGCGACTTCGAGCAGGTTTTCAGGCATCTTTGGCTTTGACCGTGATTTTGTAGTTACTCGGATCCTTGGCCTTATAGCCCATGATGACCGTTTTTATGGCGTTAATCATTTTGCCGTCTTTGCCGATAAGTTTGCCAGTATCGGCCTTATCAGCGTAGATGATAATCTCTGTGAAATTATCGCCAGATTTTAGCTCGGTAGAAATCGAGTCTGGGTGATCTACGATTAGCTTTGCGTATTCTTTTATAAAGTTTTCAACCATGATTATTTGCTTGTGATTTGAGCAACTCTATCGCTTAGTTTAGCGCCTACGCTTTTCCAGTAAGCTAGTCTTTCGCTATCTACTTTGACATTGTTTTCGTCTTTTAGAGGGTTATAATAACCGATAGTCTCGATAAAACCGCCGTCGCGTCTTTTTCTGCTATCTGTTACAACTATACGATAAAAAGGTTTTTTCTTTCTACCTAATCTTGTTAGTCTAACAACTGTTGCCATTTTTTCTCCTTGAAATTTTTAAAGTTTTAGAACTTGTAAATGCCCAAAATTTGGGCATTGATAAGCTCTAAAACCGAGAATTATCTCGGTTTTTGCACAATCGAGGCTAGCCCTTGCATACCGCCTTTTGACGAGAATTTTTTAGCAAGTTTTGCCGCGTTTGTGAATTGTTTCAAAAATCTATTGACCTCGACTTGCGACAAACCTGCGCCTTGGGCAAGTCTGCGTTTGCGAGAGTTGTTCAATAAATCTGGATTTTCGCGCTCTTTTGGCGTCATAGAATCAATCATTGCCTTGATATGTCTAATCTCTTTTGAATTTTCCAAGTCGATATCTTGGATTTTGTTTGCCATGCTAGAAAGTCCAGGAATCATACCGATTAAATTTTTCATATTTCCTAGCTTTTTGACGCTCTCTAACTGCGAAATAAAGTCGTTGAAATTAAATTCGCCTTTTTTGATTTTTTTGTTTAATTTTTTTGCCTCTTTTTCATCGAAAACAGCCGCTGTTTTCTCGACCAATGTCGCTAAATCGCCCTCTCCCATGATACGGCTAGTGATACGATCTGGTATGAAACCCTCTAAATCAGCGACCTTTTCACCCGTTCCGATAAATCTAAGTGGAATTCCTAGCTGATGTGCGATTCCAAGGGCTATTCCGCCTTTTGTATCGGCGTCAAATTTGCTCAAAATCACACCGCTGATTTCAAGTACTTCGTTAAATTTAGCCGCTGTTTTCACGCCGTCTTGACCGCTCATCGCATCAGCGACATAGAAAATTTCATGCGGGTTAATTTCTTTTTTGATATTTGAAATTTGCTCCATTAGCGCTTCGTCGATTGCGAGGCGTCCAGCAGTATCGACTAAAAGCACATCATATAATCCAGCTTTTGCCTTTGCAAGGGCCTCTTTTGCGACTTTGATAGGGTTTGTTTCATTATCTATGGCAAATAAATCAATCTCGTTTGCTTCGCAAAGTTGTTTTAGTTGCTCGACGGCTGCGAGGCGTTGCAAGTCGCAAGCCGCGATTAGGACTTTCTTTTTTCTAAGTTTTAAAAAATTTGCAAGTTTTACTGTCGTGGTTGATTTACCACTACCTTGCAAACCTGCCATAAGCACGATTGTAGGGTTCGTATCAGCAAAAACAAAGCCCTGATTGCTACCTTTTGGCGCTGTTAAAATCATGGTTAGGTTGTTTTTGATTGAATCTAAAAATTGCTTTTGACCGATTCCGTTGATTTTGACATCGGCTTCTACTAATGCTATGAAATCTTTGGTTACTTTGTGATGAACATCTGCCTTCAAAAGTGCCTTTTTGAGGGTGTCAAGCGCATTTTTGAGCGCTTTTTCATCATCGATTGTTTTTAGCTTATTAACCGCATTTTTAAATGATTCACTGATTATCTCAAACACTATCGTTCCCTTATAAAATTATTAAACCTACGATATTACCAAAATTTAACTTAAATGGCTGTTAATATTGCATATTTTTTGGTATATCAAAGCCAAATTCGTTAAATTCGCCCTTTAATGGGGCGATAAATTTAAACCCTAAAATTTCGGTTTGGTATGAGTGCAAAAACATACGCTTTGATTTGCTTTTGGCGTATTTTTCATCGCCGATTATGCCGTGAGCGAGGCTGGCTAAATGCACCCTGATTTGGTGCGTGCGACCAGTTTCGATTGTGATTTTGACAAAGGATTTTTTACCGCTTACCATGAGCGGAAAAACATTTGTAATCGCCTCTTTGCCGTTTGGCGAAATTTTCGAAATCGCGCCAGATTTGCCCTTGATTGTGAGGATTGGGTCGGTGATTTTGATCTCTTCGCTGACTATGCCATTTACGAGCGCGAGATATGTTTTTTTTACGCGCATGGCTTTGAATTCATTTATCGCTTTTTGGCGAAATTCTTCGTTTTTAGCTAGCATTATAACGCCACTTGTCCCCTTATCAAGGCGATTTAAGAGAGTTGCGTGATAAATTTTTTCTAAATTTTCGCACTCCAAAAACGCAGGTTTATCCACGGCGATGATGTTTTCGTCCTCGTAAATCAGCTTTGGTTTTTCCATTTTTGCGACGCTAAAAATGGTTTTTTCGCTCATCATTTCACGCGCGACGCTAAGCTTTTTGCCGTGCGCGCTCACAAGCCCAGCGTCTATTAGCGCCTTGGCTTCGTTGTTTGAAATTTTTTCTTGGATTGCTAGAAGTTTATAGGCTTTTTCTTGCATTGATTTCGTCCTTTATGATTTTTATAATGCGTTCTAAATCGCAAATTTGCAAAATTTCGCTCTTTTGGGGCGGGTTTTTTAGCGCGTCACCAAGCTCGCTAGCTTCGCAAATTTTGATATTTTTTACTAGATTATACAGCGCGTTTTGGTTGTGAAAATACCTGCCACTGATGATTTTAGCGCCAAAGCTTGCAGGCTCGATTGGATTGTGTCCGCCGATATTTGGCACGAAACTGCCACCAAGGATTACAATATCGCTAATGGCGTAGAAATTTATCAGCTCGCCGATTGTATCAAGCAGTATAAAATCGCTTTTAAAATTTTTGTTTTCGCTAAATTTCTCAAAACTCAAATTTAGCTCATCTGTCCAAATTTTCGCGATTTTGGCGCAGTGTTCGAAACGAGCTGGGTGGCGTGGGGCAAGGATAAATTTGAAATTTTTGTTATTTTGCGCGAAATTTTTTAACCCTGCTAAAATCAGCTCTTCCTCGCCCTCGTGCGTGCTAGCAATCGTGATAGTGGTGCGGTTTTGAAATTTTGGCAAAATTTTGCTTGGAGAGCTAGAATTTGCGCTTTTGATATTTCCAGCTACGATTATATTTTTTGCGCCAAGCTCGCTAAGGCGGGTTTTGTCGCGCTCGCTTTGGGCTAAAACCAAATCAATATTTTCAAAAATTTTATTGTAGTAAAATTTAAATCGCAGATAGTTTTTGTAGCTTTTATCTGAAATTCGGGCGTTTAAAAGCACAACAAACGAGCCGTTTTTTTTCGCGCTTCGCACCAAATTTAGCCACAGCTCAGCCTCGAAAATCACGGTAACCTTGGCCTTTTCTAGCCAAAATGGAAGCAGGTTTTCAAACGGCAAAAAGCGCGAGTTTTGCGTGATTTGCTTCGCTGCTGCAAAGCCTGTGTCTGTGGTCGTGGTAATGGCAATATTTTCAAAATTTGAGATTAGGTTTTTAAGCGCATTTACCTCGCCAAGACTACAAGCGTGAAAATGCACATCACAGGGGTTGAATTTCGGATTTTTAAATAGTAAAAACCTAGCAGGAAGGCTTTTGTGATATTTTTTTTTGAGGGCTAGCACCGCCAAAAACGGCAGTGCAAGTAGCCAGATAAGAAAAGAAAAAAGTGTATAAATCACTCTGCTTCTTTGTATAAAATTCTGCCACAATACGGGCAGGTTACGATATCATCGCTTTTGATAACTGCGCTATAAACTCTGTCATTTAATCTCATGAAACAGCCATAGCAGGCTTGTTTGCGCACTGGAACGACAGCTGTGTTACTAGCCCATTTGCGGATTTTTTCGTAGAAGGATACGGTTTTTGGATCCATTGATTTGATTAGTTTTTCGCGAACTGAATAAATTTTTGATCTGCTCTCTTCGACCTCGCCCATTTGGGTGCTAACCTCTGCTTTGATCTCTTCAAGCTCGGTTTCAAATGCGCTTTTTTGCGCCTCTAAATCAGCGATTAGGGCTTTTTTGGTTTCAACATGTTTTTCTAATCTATCAATTTGTTCATTTGCAGCACTTAACTGCTCTTTTGTGATATCGACCTCGACGCTAAGGGCTTTGATCTCTTTTTCTGTTTTTAGCGAGGCTGATTTTTTCGCGCTACTTTTTGATTTAGCGTTTAGCTCTGCGATTTGAGCGTTTGTGAGTGAAATTTGCTCACTTAGCTCCTCGATTTCGCCGTTTAGCACATCGATTTCGTTTTTGGCTTTGTCGATTTGATTAACTTTCGAATTTAGTCTTGCTTGGGCTGCTTCGATTTTTGGCTTGAAGCTGTCTAGTTCTTTGTCGTGTTCGCACAGCTCGACTAACTGATTTAGATATTTGTTCATGATTTTCCTTTTAGTAATATTTAAATGGATTTTTTTGTTCGTTTATTATAACTTTTATTTTATCTTTTGGCAAGTGTGGAGCGAGGCAAGCCCCAAAGTAGCGCTCACTTTCAAAGTGATTGATATCTATCAAACAGACCTTGTTTTCTAAATTTTGTATCGCACTATGATATTTGATATCACCTGTGATGAAGCAATCCACGCCCAAATTTTCATTTAGTTCGCTTCCGCTTCCTGTGCAAAGCGCGATCGTTTTGATACGCGCTTTGGCATTTACAGCTCTAATTATAGGCATGTTAAATTTGGCTTTTATGTCGCTTACAAGCTCGTAAAAGCTCATATCCACGCGCATGAATTCCAAAAATTCTCTGCTTTCATAAATTTCATAGCCCAAAATTTCACGCGCGACATATTTATTTAGCAGATGTTTGTCGAAATTTGTGTGCATGGCAATGACGCTGATGTTTTTTTGGATTAGTTGATAAATCAAATTTGACGGGTAAATTAGCGGATTTAGCGATTTTAATCCCTTAAAAATCAGCGGGTGATGAACGACGAGAAGTGAGCCTGGCCAGGCTTTTTCCACTAATTCGCTTGTAACATCTAGACTTAAATAAATATCGCTAATCTCGCTTCCCATCTCGCCTAGTAAAATTCCACTATTATCCCAGCTCTCGCTATCCTCGAAAGGCGCGAGAGTATTTAGAATTTCATAAATTTCGCCAAGTTTCACGAATTTTCCTTAGCCAAATTTTGCAAGTATTTCTCTGGATCTGCGTAGCATAGAGCGCAGTTTTTCGCCATATCACGGATTTTTAAGATATAGTCTTGTCTTTGGGTTACGCTGATTGCGCCACGAGCGTCAAGGACATTGAAGGTATGTGCTGCTAGCATGCAGTAATCATACGCTGGTAGAGCTAGTCCCTGCGCTAGGATAGATTTGCACTCGGCTGAGGCGTTTTCAAACTGCGCAAACAGCCTATTTGCGTCTGCGACTTCGAAATTGTATTTAGAAAACTCAAATTCGCTTCTTTTATGCACATCGCCATAAGTTACATTTTCGTCCCATGCTATGTCATAGACATTGTCCTTGTTTTGTAGATACATGGCAAGTCTTTCGAGCCCATAAGTGATCTCGCCACTGATTAGCTCGCAAGGGATTCCGCCTACTTGTTGAAAATATGTGAATTGCGTAACTTCCATGCCATCCAGCCAAACCTCCCAGCCTAGCCCCCAAGCGCCAAGAGTTGGGCTCTCCCAGTTATCTTCGATGAAGCGAATATCGTGTTCTTTAAGATTTAGTCCCAAACGCTCCAAGCTTTTTAGATACAGCTCTTGGATATTATCTGGGCTTGGTTTTAAAATCACTTGAAATTGATAATATGCGCCAAGGCGGTTTGGGTTTTCGCCATAACGCCCGTCAGTTGGGCGGCGGCTCGGTGCTACATAGGCTACATTCCACGGCTTATTTCCGATAGCGCGCAAAAATGTAGCTTGGTGGTATGTGCCAGCTCCACTTGGCATGTCATAAGGCTGGACAAGTAAGCAACCTTGCTCGTGCCAGTAGTTTTGAAGTGTTAAGATGATTTGTGAAAATGTCATAGCTTTCCTTTATAAAATTATTTCGATACTTTGCGAATCTTTTTGTAATGCTTCTGCTTGTTGCGCTCTGTTTGCAAGCAGTTTTGCAGCTAAGCTCTCATCGCTTAGGGCTAGGATCTGCACGGCTAAAAATGCTGCGTTTTTGGCTCCTGCTTTGCCGATAGCTAGGGTCGCTACTGGGATACCGCCTGGCATTTGCACTGTGGCATATAGTGCGTCCATGCCTCCTAGCGCGCTTCCACCAAGTGGTATTCCAAGCACAGGTTTGGTTGTGTTTGCTGCCACAGCTCCTGCTAAATGAGCTGCCATGCCAGCAGCACAGATAAAGACCTGCGCGCCCTTTTTCTCGGCGTTTGCGACATACTCGGCGGTGCGTTTTGGTGAGCGGTGAGCGGAGCTGATTATCATTTCATAAGCCACGCCAAATTCTTTTAGGATTTTTGCGCACTCATTTACGATTTCATAATCGCTTTTTGAACCCATTATTATCGATACAAATTTCACTTTATTTCCTTTCTTAAAAAGCTAAATTCTGGCAAATTTGCAGGAAGTTTGATTTCGTTTAAATTCCCGCTGTGAATTTCGCTAAATTCTTTATTATTTCTGGCAATCAAACGGCTAAATTTGATAAATTTCTTGCCCCCGTTTTCAAAAATTTCGCCAAATTCGTTTTGGCAAGGCTTAATTTGCGCTCCGTGTGGCGCGAAAATTTCATAAATTTCGCCTAGCGCGATTTTATCTTTGACGCTGATAAACTCGCCGTCATTTGAAATAGCGCAGACTTGGTGCGTGCCTTCCTCGATACTTGTGTTTAAATTTTGCGTATCGTTGCGCTCGTAAGGGCGTTTGATGAGATATCCGTCGCTAAAACCGCGATTTTTCAGCGTCGCTAGCTCGCTTTCGTAAATCTCAGGCTCAAATTTACCGCTGGCTGCGTCATCAATCGCGCGTCTGTAAGCGTTCGTGGCGCATGCGACATAATATTCGCTTTTGGTGCGACCCTCGATTTTGAAGCTATCAATCGCGCCTGTTTGGAGGATTTTTTCGGCGTGGCTAGCTAGTTTGAGATCTTTGGCGTTCATTATGTAAGTGCCCTCTCCCTCGCACTCTTGTAGGCGAAATAGGGCGTTATTGTCGCTATTTTTGGCGTAAATTTCGTATTTGAAACGGCAATCGTTCGCGCAACTGCCTCTGTTGCTAAATCGTCCGCTTTGAACCGCGCTGATTAGGCAACGCCCGCTGTAAGCAAAGCACATCGAGCCATGCACGAAAATTTCGATTTCTAAATTTGGCAAATGCTCTTTGATTAGCACAGCGTCTTTTAGCGTCATTTCGCGCGCCGCTACTATGCGCGTAGCCCCTAGCTCGCTCCAAACCTGCGCGTCAAGCCAGTTTAGGACATTTGCTTGGGTCGAGATATGTAGCGGAATATCTGGGGCGAATTTTTTTGCCAAACGCGCTACGCCAAGGGTCGCGACCAAAATCCCATCTACACGCAAATCTTGCAAGTATTCAAGGTGGCGTGAGAGAGTGTCGATTTGGACATTTGTGGGAAATCCATTTACCGTGGCGTAGATTTTTTTGCCCATTTTATGGGTAAAACAGACGCCCTCTTCAAAGCTAGTTTTATCAAATTCCTTTGCACTTCTTTGGCGAAGCGAAAACGCCCCCGTGCTCGCATATACAGCGTCTGCGCCGTAAGATAGGGCGATTTTTAGTTTGGTTAAATTTCCTGCTGGACTTAGAAGTTCTGGTTTTTTCAAAAATAATCCTATAAAATTTTTTAAAGCGTGATTTTACTACAATTTAGCAAAAAAATATTTTAAGGAAGCAAAATGAAGGTCGATTTACACAACCACACAACCCTTTGCAACCACGCTAGTGGGAGCGTTTGCGAGTATGTGCAAAGAGCGTGCGAGCTGGGGTTTGATATTTATGGATTTGCTGATCATGCGCCGATGAATTTCGACGAAAAGTATCGTATGAGCTTTTCGCAGATGAGTGAATATGAGCGTATGATAAATGAAGCAAGGTCGAAATTTGGGGATAAAATCGAAATTTTAACCGGTTATGAAGTGGATTTTATGCGAAATCGTGCGCTTATAGATGAGCGAGTTTTATCGCGCAGAAGCGATTACTTAATCGGTTCGGTGCATTTTTTGGATAATTGGGGCTTTGATAATGAGGAATTTATCGCGCAGTGGAGCGAGCGCGATATTGATGATATTTACGCTGAGTATTTTGCGCTGATTTGCGCGCTGTGTGATAGCGGTAAATTCGACATTTTGGGGCATTTTGATTTGATTAAAATTTTTAAATTTACCCCTAAAAAGGATATTAGGATATTAGCGCGCGAGGCTATAAAAGCTGTGAAAAAAAGCGGTATCACGCTAGAATTAAACGCCGCTGGACTTCGCAAAATGGTAGGCGAGATTTACCCAAGCGACGCGCTTTTGGCTGAGTTTGCGAGCGCGGGTGTGGATATTAGCTTTGGCTGCGATGCGCACGCTGTGGCACAAGTGGGCTTTGGATACGATGAGCTGACGCGCAAGGCTAGGGCATTTGGCTGGGATAGGGTCGCCGTGTATCGCTCACGAGATAAAGAGCTAGTGAAATTTTAAATTTAAGGCAAGAATTTGGATATTTACGAACTAGAAAATTTAAGAAAAAATACTTCAAAGGAAATTGATAATTTAAAGCCTTTTGTTATTTTGGGGACTTTTATAATTCCGTTACTAGTTTTTTTACTTTATTTATCAAATGTTAGCAGGAATATTGAAAGTTGGGCTTCTCTATCTTGCTTTTTTGGTTTTTATCCTATGCTATTTTCTCTATTTAAACTTATAGATATTAATAAATTCGGTGGTTTAAAAATGGTTATTACTATGTTTGTTACAATTTTTTTATTAAAATTTATAATAGAAAATGGTAGCAAAAATGCTCCATATTTTACCGTTTTTATTATTACGATAATTTCTGTGGTTCTTTCTTATCTAGCGGTTATGCGTTATATTAAAGATAAAAAATCAAAAATATATAACAGGTCTTTTAAGATGAAATTTTTATATCCATATATAAAACAGCTTGGATATAACTATGA
Source organism: Campylobacter sp. JMF_15 NE4 (assembly GCF_027737645.1). Taxonomy (NCBI): domain Bacteria; kingdom Pseudomonadati; phylum Campylobacterota; class Epsilonproteobacteria; order Campylobacterales; family Campylobacteraceae; genus Campylobacter; species Campylobacter sp. JMF_15 NE4. The sequence continues at coordinate 88,155 of NZ_JAOVTY010000001.1, forward strand.
CCCAGAAGGAAATTTAAATTTTATTCATATACATAATAGTAAATTGTTCGGCTTTAATAAGCCGATAAATTCAAATGATAGAATTTATGGCGAATTTGATGGTGTTGAATTTGAAATGTGTGATGTTGTATTTCACCAAAATTTTCAAAGCGACCAAGCATACGAAATTTGGGGAATATTTTTCTATGCGACATTTAATAAAAAAATAAATTCTAAAACTTTTATTTTCCCAATAAACAGGAATTCTGATAATACCAAAAATCTAAAACAAATCACAATGGATAATAGCGAATTTAACGCTAAATTTAGCGTTTATTCAAATGATTTGCAAAATGCAATGTATATTTTAAGTCCTGCGTTTATGAAGCGACTTTTGGATTTAAAAAGACGGCTAAATTTCCCAATCAGCGTTAGTTTTGCGGGAGATAAAATTTACATATTTTTAGATACGGGCAAGGATAATTTTGAGCCAGACATCGATAAAAGCGTCTTGCGCGCAAATCCTGCATTTACCATAAAACGCGAACTTTCGCACTTTTTATCTATCGTAAAAACTCTAAATTTAAATACAAGAATTTGGAAAGTGTGAAATTTGGCTAAATTTAGCGTGGAATTTCGTAAAATTTTGCCATTTTGGTGGCTGTGAATTTAAAATTTGTAGATTGCCACGCTCGTTTCACTCGCTCGCAATGACACTTAAAAGCGAAATTTCGGTGCAGTATCTTAAAATTTGCGAAGCGAAATTTAAAATTTCACTAAATTTTAGTGTTTTTTCAGCAAATCTTGCAGGCTCTCTTTGACATTTTTTCCGTCTAAAATTTTGCCTACTTCGCTCGAAATCGGCGTGTAAATCCCACGCTCTTTGGCGATTTTTTCGACTGCGCGCGCAGTATATACCCCCTCTGCGACCTCGCCAAGCTCGCTTAAAATTTGCTCCAAGCTTTTGTTTTTAGCTAAGCCTAGCCCCACGCGGTAGTTGCGCGAAAGCTCGCTAGAAGCGGTCAAAAACAGATCGCCAACCCCGCTAAGACCCAAAAATGTGTCGTCCTGCGCGCCAAAAAACTTGCCAAATCGTGCGATTTCGACGATTCCACGCGCGATGAGGCTGGCTCTGGCGTTGTTGCCTAGCCCCAGCCCGTCGCAAATCCCGCTGGCTATGGCGATGACATTTTTATACGCGCCACAGATTTCTGCGCCGATGACATCGGTGCTGGCGTAGGTTTTCATGTATGGTGGGAAAAGGCCTGCAATCGCTTCGGCGAGGGCGAGGTTTGCCGAGCTTACCACGAGGGCGCAAGGCAGTTTGCGCGTAACTTCGCTCGCAAATGAGGGGCCTGAGAGGTAGGCGAGGTTTTGCGCGCTCGTGTGGCGCTCGAAAATCTCGTTTAAAAACCTGCCGCTGCTAGCCTCGATGCCCTTTGAGGCGACTAGGATTTTTTGGTTTTTGTTTGTGAAATTATGGGCTAAAAACTCCGCCGTGTGCTGAGCGGCGATGACAAATACTAGCATTTCGCAATCCAAGGCTTCTTCGATACTGACGAAATTTGGCAAATTTCGCGGTGTGCGTGAGGTGATGACGCACTCGTTTTTTTCGCTTAGCGCGCCACAAAGCGCACTTCCCCATTTACCTGCACCGATGATTGCTATTTTCATAAATTCACTTCCAAATTTAAAATAAACATGCGAATTTACCCAAAATTTGATAAAAAAATAATCAAAATTTGGATTTTTTGTGAAAAATAAAGATTGAGAGTAATATTTATATGTGTGTGATAATTAAAGCTAAATTTTCCAAATTTTGGTGTTTAAATTTAGTATTTTTACTATCGATAAAAAATTTGCAAATTCTTTTATTATAGTTGTTGCTGTTTGAGTGGCGCTTATATCGATATTTGGCTCAAAACTATCTTTTTTGGTGTCAATAAAAATATAAATTTTGCTTTTGAAAAAACTTACTATGATAGGAGAATTAAAAATTTGTCTTAATTGTGTAAGTCGCTGCATAAAAGCGGGACTTAGAATATACATTGCATTTTGCACATCATTTGAATATACATCAAAGAATTTATTAAATTCTGTATCGTCCATAGTGATTTTATCGCTTACAAAACCATAATCTTGCAATTTATATTTTTTTGTTGTTATAAAAGTCGTGAATTTAACTTTTTTGTTAAATTCAGCATAAAAAAATATGCCAAAAGTAGAAAAATTTATACTATTATGCACCATTATATCGGATAGTTCAAATTCTATATTATCGACTTTCCCGCTGATTTTATCATCGCCACCCGAAATTTCTTTCGTGCCAAAAATTAGACTATTTCTTATAAATTTTAAATTGATATTTCCTTTGGTTTCATACTCATACCCTTCTTTTAAAAACATAGGCTTTAAATATTTTAATTTAAATGCTTTTTTGTATTCTGCTATCTTATCGTTTTTTGCTAGGTTAAAAAACGCCAAATACGATACAAACATAGCAAATAAAGTAAGATATATCGCAGTAATATATGGAAAATCTACTTTGGTATATTGTGCTAACCCAAACAATAATATATAAGGTAAAAATAAAAAAAACATTTCCTTCATTATTATAAATTTTCTTTCATCTCTTAGATATATATAAGTAAGAAATATTGCAAAAACTATGACAGAAATAACATCTATTGTAGGATTTATAGCAACGGTAATATCAAATTTTTGATTTTGCTTATAAGCTAAGTTAAAAATCCCAAGCGCAAGCTGATTATAAGAAATAAGTATAATAGGGATTAACAATGTATATAAAAAATATTTTATTTTTAATTTATGAATTTCTTTTAAAATTTTTATTCTTAAATTTTCTAGTTCGTTAATATCCAAATTTTCTCACTTTGGTTTCAATTTAAAAAATTTCACGCTTTTAAGAGTGGTGCATTTATCGTGCGTGAGCGAAAAAGCGTGAAATTTTTAATTTAATCCGTTTAAGTCTGGGAATTTAGAGTTTCGCCTTCAAAAGCTCATTAACCTTTGCCGGATTAAACGCTCCCTTGCCTTCTTTCATAACCTGACCTACAAAAAAGCCAAAAAGCTTATCTTTTCCGCTTTTGTATTCTGCGACTTTGTCTGCGTTTGCGTTTAAAACTGCGTCTATTATAGCGATTATCGCGCCGTCATCGCTAACTTGTTTTAAGCCAAGTTTTTCTATGACGCTATCAACGCTCTCATCGTTTTCCATTAAAAAATCTAGCACCTCTTTTGCTGCTTTTTGGCTGATTGTGCCGTCTTCAATGCGAGATAAAAGCTCGTTCATTTTCGCGCTATCAACAGGGCTGTTTTCGATAGTTACGCCGTTTTTAAGGCGGCCGTTTAGCTCGACATTTAGCCATGTTACGCATAGTTTTGGCTCGCGCCCTGCGTTAATCAAATCCTCGAAATACTTCGCATTTTCATAGGTTGAGATGATGACTTCTGCGTCCTTTGGTTTGATACCAAGCTTTTCGACATAGCGAATTTTTTTCTCATCAGGCAGTTCAGGGATATTTTGCCCCTCTTTCATCATCTCATCATCGACTATCACAGTTAGCAAATCAGGATCAGGGAAATAGCGATATTCTGCGCTATCTTCCTTGCTTCTCATTGATTTGGTTACAAATTTATTCGTATCAAAAAGCCTAGTTTCTTGATAAACTAGCTCGTCGTATTTGCCATCTTCCCAAGCTGAAATTTGGCGTCCAACTTCATATTCTATGGCTTTTTGGATAAATTTAAATGAATTTAAATTTTTGATTTCAACGCGAGTGTAGAGCTTATCATCGCCCTTTGGTCTAATGCTGACATTGACATCGCAGCGGAAAGAGCCCTCTTGCATATTTGCGTCGCTGATATTTAAAAAGCGCAAAATTGAGTGCAGTTTTTTAAGATATGCCACAGCTTCATCGCTAGAACGCATATCAGGCTCGCTTACGATTTCTAGTAGCGGCGTGCCAGTGCGGTTTAGATCGACTAGGCTTCTGCCGTTTTCGTGGCTGTTTTTACCCGCGTCCTCTTCTAAGTGCGCGCGCGTGATACCTATGCGCTTTTGCGCTCCGTCGATATTGATAAAAAGCTCGCCGTTTTCGACGATAGGGATTGTAAATTGTGAAATTTGATACGCTTTTGGCAAATCAGGGTAGAAATAGTTTTTTCTATCGAAAATCGACTTGCGATTTATGGTCGCATTGACCGCGGTGCCAAAGCTTATGGCTTTGATAACAGCTGCTTTATTTAGCACAGGAAGTGCGCCCGGCAAGGCTAGGCAAGTAGGGCAAACATGGGTGTTTGCCTTATCTCCGAAGCTAGTGGCGCATGAGCAAAAAATCTTGGTTTTTGTATTTAATTGACAATGAACTTCAAGTCCGATTATGGTTTCAAACATAAATTTTACCTTTAAAACAAAATTCTGTGATTTTACTACTAATTAAATTTGAAATCGGTTAAATTTTGAAATTTCAGCCCAAAATTTGGCAAAATTTGAGGCTAAATTTTACTTTTTGTTTTCTAATTGCTCTTTTAGATCGAGCAAATCGACTAAAAGGCAGGTGATGATGACACACACGACCCCAGGAGCTGTGCAAAGTAGCAGAAATTTAAGACCTAAAAAATAAAATGCAGGATATGAAAAAAAGATAAACGCACCGACGAAAATCAGTCCGAACGATGCGCCTACCAAAAAGTATAAAAAATTGCGTTTAAAATTAATGCTCATCAACTACTACGGCGCCAGCTAGATAAACATAGCTAAGAACCATAAAAATGAAAGTTTGCAAAATCGCCATAAAGGTTAGTAGCGCATAAGGCACCATAGGCACGAGTGCAGGGAATAGCGTAAGCATAACCAAAAGGAACATATCATCACCCTTGATATTTCCGAAAAGACGGAAAGATAACGACACAACGCGCGCGAAGTGCGAGATAAGCTCGACGATAAACATAAATGGCGCAAGAGCCTTTACTGGACCCATGAAGTGTTTGAAATATCCCACGACGCCGTGCTCTCTAATACCCTCGAAATGGTAATAAAACCACACACAAAGTGTCAAAGAAAGTGTCAAATTTAGGCTAGAAGTAGGGGATTCGAAACCAGGAATTAGACCGATAATATTGCTTAAAAATACAACCAAACCAAGAGTTGCTACAAGTGGGAGATATTTTTTAGCTCTTTCTTCGCTACCCATTGTGTCCTTGCCGATAGATAAAACACCGCCGACATAAGCCTCAGCGATATTTTGCATACCGTGTGGGACGAGTTGAAGTGAGCGAGTAGAAAAAATCGCAATAGCTATAATGATAGCAACTACTAAAAAGAAATAAAATAGATAAATAAAAGTGTGGTCGTAAGTAAATAAACTACCAGCGAACAAGAATATGTCTTTTAACATAAATTACCTTTTGGGATTAAAATTTTGCGCACATTTTACCTTTTTAATCGTTAAATTTGGTTTAAAATTTGAGCGAATTTAAGCAATTTGTTGCGCATTTTGCACTTCTTCTTCCATAATCGCGATATGCTTTGCGCGCTTGATTTTAGCGTCATCTTTGAAGGTCGCTCTGACCTTATCCATGCCAGTGTAGAACTCCTTCATCAAAATCACGCAAAGATATTTTCCAAACTGCGTCGTAGTGATTTTGCCATCTTCTACGCGGATTGCGTTTGAAAGCCTAAGTAGCGAGATTTCGCGCCCTAGCTCTTTGCGTAAATTTATGCCGTTTGCGCTCTGAAATTTTGCCATGTCAATCTCGCCGTTAAAAAGCTCGGTCAAAAATATATATTTTGCCCTCTCGCTATCGCTAAAATCGCATGTGGCAATCACTGTGCTTTTGCCCTCTTTGATGCGATTTGAATAATCGCTTAGGTTGAAAGCGTTTATCAAAAGTCTGCCGTCCAAAAAGCTAAACGCACCGCTTCCAATGCCCAAATATTCGTGGTTTGCGCCCACATACTCATCGGCGATATTTGAGCTTTTTCGCGCAAACGCCCATGAGTTGTTTTTGTGCCACGAGCTAAATTCATCGCAGATTATTTTGTAAAATTCCTCTTCGTTATCCACACTGCTTATACCTAAATTTCGCGCGATTTGATCGCGCATTAGAGGTGATTTCATTAGCGGATACATGGTGATTTGCTCTGGATTTACGGATTTTGCCATAGCGATGTCGTGGAGTAAATTCTCTTTTGTTTGAAAAGGGAAATTAAAAATCAAATCAAGGCTTAAAATCGGCAACACCCCAACCGCCTTGCTTAGTTTTTCGCGCAAAACCTCGCCACTGCCGAATTTCTCATATCTCGCAGCCTTGCGCAAAATTTCATCATCGAAGCTTTGCACGCCCACGCTTAATCTATCGATTAGCCCACGAAACCTTGCTAGCGAGGCAGGGTCGATGTGGTTAGGGTCGCTTTCGCATGAAATTTCCTCGATATTAAAAAGCGATTTTGCAAGCTCCAATGTGCGTAAAAGCTCGTCTTCGTCGATTAAGGTTGTGCCACCTCCGACATAAAGTGTTTTAAAATCATATCCCGCCTCTTTTGTGCGACGCATTTCTGTTCTAAGCGCGCTAAAATAGGCTTTGCAGGCGTCTTTGTCATAGGCGTATTTGTGAAAAGAGCAATACGGACAAAATGTGTGGCAAAATGGCACATGCATGTAGAGCATGTAGTTTTTCGCTGGATCGGGGATTTTTTTTATATTTTGGTCAGAAATGTCGATTCTAAGGGAATTATAAAGTGAATTTTGCATTGTTTTACTAGCATATTTTTTGGCAAAATTTTGGATAAAGTTTGTGATTATTTGCATAAAGCTTAAACCTTCTTTAAAATAAAAAATTAACTTTTAAATTTAGCGAAATTTATCTTAAAATTCATATAAATCGCAGAAAAATCGTGTATAAAAGCGTCGGAACTGCGATTGTAATCAGTGAATTTCTAAATTTAGCGTGTGCCAAAAACGAGAGCGCCAGACAAAACACAAGCCCGCAAATAGTGGCGAAAAATGCGGTATTTTCGCCGTTTTCGTTAAATTTTGGAATCATAGTTTTTAGCGCATAAATCATAAGCACTATCATAATCACAAGCCCAGAGTTTTTTTGCAGATACACGAGCGTGGGGTTTTTGCTCTTTTTTTTAAAGAGCCAAAACGGCAAAAATCTAGTTAGCACGGTAGCTATGCTAGCCATTGCGATATATGCGAAAATCTCCATTGCTAGGGCCTTTCGAAAAATTTGCGAAATGCTAAAAGCGCAAAAATTGCGCAAAGCAGTGTGCCAAAAAGATAGTATTTCACAGGGAATACAAACAGCCCCGCAAACGCGCAAATAAGGCTAAAAATCAAAATTTTATGCTGCGGGTTTGATTTAAACATTTCGTAACTTAGCATCGCAAAAAGTGCCACAAGGCTAAATTCAACCCCGCTAAAATCGACATTTAAACTAGCTCCAAGGATCGATCCAATCGCCACACCACTAATCCAATACGAGTGGTTAAAAACAGCCGTGAGATTATAAATCAGCCCCAGCTCGCGCGCTCTTTGCTCGCTAATGCCATTTTTGCGCTCATCATCGCTTAAAAAAACGCGAGTTTTAAGCAGGGCAAATGTCTCATCAGTAAGCGCATAAATGGGATAAATTTTGCGTGGGATTGCGCGCAGTTCGTCGATGAGCGACATTGTGTAGAAAAAATGGCGAAAATTTAGCAAAAACGAGATGATAAAGGTATCTATCAGCGAGGCGCCAGTTACGATAAACGCCACCAGCACGAACTCCACGCTCCCTGCATAGACTAGCAGGCTAGTTATCATCATCACCCAAAACTCCAATCCCTGCGAAATGCCGTAAATTCCAAACGCGATTCCAAGCGGAATATAGCCTAACATAACCGGTATTGTGGATTTAAAAATTTCGAATTTGCTCATAAGACGGAGTAAAATTTCGCCCAAAAAGGGCGAAATTTAAATTTTAAGATTCAATGTATGTTTTGAGTTTGCGACCGATTTTTGGGTGTTTTAGCTTTTTGATCGCAGAACTTTCGATTTGGCGCACGCGCTCTCTTGTGATATTTAGCTCTTTGCCGATTTCCTCTAAGGTGCGGTCGCTCTCATCGTCTAACAACCCAAATCTCATGCGAATCACCGTGCGCTCGCGATCGTTTAACTGCTCTAAAATATCGTCGATTTGCTCTTTTAAATCTGATTTTAGAATTTGCTCGATTGGTGAGATTGAGTTTTTATCCTCGACAAAATCGCCGAATTTGCCGTCGTCTTCGTTGCCGATTGGCGCTTCTAGGCTGATTGGCTCTTTTGTGATTTTGATGACTTGCTTGACCTTATCCACGCTAAGTCCCACTTCCTCGGCGATGACATTGATATCTGGTTCTTTGCCGCCTTCTTGGATATATTTGCGTGTGATTTTGTTTATGCGATTAATCGTTTCAATCATGTGGATTGGGATACGGATTGTGCGGGCTTGATCGGCGATTGCGCGCGATATGGCTTGGCGTATCCACCATGTGGCGTATGTAGAAAATTTGTATCCTCTGCGATATTCGAATTTATCCACAGCCTTCATAAGTCCGATATTTCCCTCTTGGATTAGATCCAAAAACGGCAAACCGCGGTTTGTGTAGCGTTTGGCGATACTGACGACAAGGCGCAAATTTGACTTTGCCATGCGCGCTTTTGCGTTGTCGCTTATGCGTTTGCCACGCTTGATTTGCTCTAAAATTTCTTTTAATCTTTCTGGTTCTAAGTTGAAGCTTTTTTTGCTTGCCTCTTTTGTCAAAAATAGCTTTTTGATATCCACATAAGTCGATACCATGGTCGCTTCTGGCACACGGGCGATGATATCTTCTTTGCTTAGTTTTGTGATGTCTTTTAGGATTTTTTCGTGGTTTTCACGAAGTTCTTGGCTAAACATTGGAAGCTTGTATTCTAGGCGTTTTAGCTCCTTGTCAAACCCTGCGTCGCTTTTAAGGGCTGTTTCCATTGATTTTACGATTTCGGTAATTAATTTGCTAGTTGGACCCAAATCCATAAGCTTTTCTTTTAAAATTTTCTTTTTAAATGCCAAATTTAGCTTAGATAGTGTGTCGTTGCTATCTTTGATTTGTTCGGCGTTTTTTTCGGCAAATCTCATCCACTCTTTTTTGGCTTTGTCTAGGGCTTTGAAGCTTTCGATGACTTTTAGAGTGCGTTTGTCGTTTTTCTTAGGGGCTTTTTTGACCTCTTTTTCCTCGTCCTCGCTCTCATCATCGCTAAAATCATCGTCGATTTCCTCGTCCTCGGCTCCCTCTTCGTCGCTATCATCAAAGCTTTTAAAAAGCTCTTTTACGCGGCGTTCGCGGTTGATTAAAGGCTCTTTGTAATCCAAAATAAAGTCGATTAGGTATGGCACAGAGCAAAACGCATCGATGATGATATCCTCACCAAGCTCGATTTTTTTGCTGATTTCTATTTCGCCGTCTTTGGTCAGAAGCGGGATTTGCCCCATTTCGCGCAGATACATACGCACTGGGCTATCAGAGCGCGACCATTCCAAAAGCTCGACATCATTTGAGATATCAAAATCATCGTCCCAGCCCTCGTCAAGTAGCCTTTTTTGGGTAGCTTCTTTTAATTTTGCGTCCTCGATATTTCGGATTTTTGAAATTTCAGCAGCCGAAATAAGCTCCACATCGTATTTTTTGATAAGAGTTTCGATTTTTTTTACGACAGCTGTCTTTGGAGCTATATCGAAAAATTTAATCAATCTTTCAAAGGTTATATAGCTTTTTTGGTTTTCTTCAAAAAATTGTTCAAGCGTAGAGTTAAGTTCTTTTGCTGATACTGCCATCAAATCTCCTTGTCTGCAAAAATAACCTTTAATTATACCCAAATTTTATAAAGCAAAACTTAAATTTATAAAAAATTCCCAAATTTAGGGCAAAATTTTAAAATTTAAAATTTGGCTGAATTTTTAAAATTTTGCAAAATTCATACGCTGTTTTTTGGCTAAATTGATTTAAATTTAATCTAAGTTTTGCTAAAATTAAAAGTTTATTTTAAAACTGAAAAGGTGAAAATTATGGCAAAAGTATGGAAGTTTGCAGACAATATCGACACGGACATCATCATCGCGGCTAGATATTTGAATACATCTGATGCAGATGTGCTTGCAAAGCACATTATGGAGGACGCTGACAAGGATTTTTATAACAAAATTTCGCAAGGCGATATCATCGTAGCTGGTAAAAATTTTGGTTGTGGCAGCAGTAGAGAGCACGCTCCAATGGCGCTAAAAGCGGCAGGTATTTCGTGCGTAATCGCGAAAAATTTCGCTAGGATTTTTTATCGCAACAGCTTCAATATGGGGCTTTTGATTTTAGAGTGCGACCAAACTGATGAAATTGACGAAGGCGATGAGCTAAAAATCGATTTGGATAAGGGAATAATCCAAAATTTGACCCAAAATACGCAGTATAAATTCGGCGCAATTCCACCATTTATGCAAAAACTGCTAAATGCAGGTGGCGCGATAAATTATGCGAAATCTCAAATGAAATAATTAAGGAAATTTATGAAAACTTATAATGTTTGCGTCATAAAAGGCGATGGAATCGGCCCTGAAATCGTGGAAGAAGCGGTTAAGGTTTTAGATAGTGTGAGCCATAAATTTGGCTTTGAGTTAAATTTCGACTACCATTTAATGGGCGGTTGCGCTGTCGATATTTTCGGCGTTCCACTCCCTGATGAGACACTAAATGCCGCCAAAGCAAGCGACGCTGTGCTTTTTGGAGCGATTGGCGGGGCTAAATGGGACAATTTAGCGCGACATTTGCGCCCTGAAAGCGGACTTTTAAAACTTAGAAAAGAGCTTGGTGCGTTTGCAAACCTGCGCCCGGCAATCATTTTTGATGAATTAATCAACGCTTCCACTCTTAAACCAGAAACCGTCAAAGGCGTGGATATCTTGGTCGTGCGCGAGCTAACGGGCGGAATTTACTTCGGACAACCACGCGAAAAACACGAAAAAAGCGCATTTAACACTATGGTTTATAGCTACGAAGAGATCGAGCGAGTATCGAAAATCGCCTTTGAAGCAGCGATGAAACGGGGCAAAAAAATCACCCTAGTCGATAAGGCAAATGTGCTAGAAACTAGCCAACTTTGGCGCGAAGTAGTTGCAGAGGTGGCAAAATCATACCCAGAAGTCTCAATCGAGCAAATGTATGTCGATAACGCTGCAATGCAACTCGTGCGCGATCCTAAGCAGTTCGATGTATTGCTAACCGAGAATTTATTCGGCGATATTTTAAGCGATGAGGCGAGTATGATTTGTGGCTCGATTGGACTTTTGCCAAGTGCAAGTATCGGTGGCAAGGTAGGAATCTACGAGCCGATTCACGGCTCTGCGCCTGATATCGCAGGTCAAGGAATCGCAAATCCGATCGCAACTATAATGAGCGCTGCGATGATGCTACGATACGCATTTAATGAGGCCGAAGCGGCGCAGTGTATCGAAAACGCGGTGAAATCGGTCTTGCGAGATGGATACCGCACCAAAGATATAGCGAAATTTGACGCCAAAGAGATCTGCTCGACAAGCGAAATTGGCTCTATTATCAGCGATTATACGCATAAATTTTAATCTGGGCGTAAAATGGGCGAAGCGATAGAAGAAATCCTAAAAATGGAGCGTGAGGATGATTTTTACGGCGCTTTGGCACTTGCTCGCACGCTCTTGCGCGTAGATCCAAACGACAGCGACGCGAGGGTGGCATTTGCCAGAGTGAGATTAAATCACAGGATAAAAAGCGGTGTAAATATGCAAATGAGCGAGATTTTCCTAAGTCCTGGCGGGCATAAAAATCGTGAGCTTAAAAGGTGGCTAATAAATGGATTATGAGAACGAATTTAACGATATCATTAACGCTGTAAAAAGCGAAATCAAAGCGCAAAAACAGGTGCAAAATTCGCAAAATTTGGGCGTTTTAGCAGGCGATAGTGGCGCAGAAAATTTAGCTAGCCTGAAAAATACTAGCGCGCGAAATTCTGCGGACGAGGGAAATTCGCAAAATTCTGCTAGCGCGGTGAGTTTTGCTGAGTTTATCGAGCACTCAAATGATGAATTGAGCGCCGATTTAAACAGCGACGAGATTGCGCAAAATTTAGGCGATGATGATAGCTTGAATTTTAGCGAGATGAATTTTAATACTCCTAAAAGCAAGGCTAGCGCGAATAGCGATGAGGTGGCGTTTTTAAGCGCGGTTAGGGAGCGGATATTGGTGCTTTTTGAGGGGCTAAATTCCTTCGATAGCGCAGATATCGAGGCTAGGGTCGAGCTGAATTTGAAATTTATGGAATTTTTACTTGCGAGTATCGAAAACAGACTTGAAAATCTATCAAAATAGCGATTTTATCGCTATTTTTGATCTTCTTAAAAAACACACAAAAAGAGCGTATTTTGTCGGCGGTTTCGTGCGCGATTTTTTCTTGGGGCGCGAAAGCGGCGACATCGACATCGAAGTTTATGATATAAATCCGCAAAAATTTAGCGAAATTATGGGCAAGCTTGGCGCACTTGGGACTGGAAAGCAGTTTTTCGTCTATAAATTTCACAATTTCGACATTGCTCTGCCTCGCACCGAAAACAAGGTCGGAGTGGGGCACAAAGCCTTTGAAGTATCCCTTGCAAATGACGAAAAAATCGGTGCTAGGCGCAGGGATTTTACGATAAATTCGATGATGATAAATATTTTTAGTGGCGAGGTGCTGGATTTTTACGGCGGGTTAAATGATTTAAGGGCTCGAATTTTGCGCGTTGTCGATGAAAAAAGCTTTGTCGAAGATAGCCTAAGAGTGTATCGTGGGGTGCAGTTTGCGGCGCGGTTTGGCTTCGATATCGAGCCAAAAAGTTTGGAATTAATGCGCCAAATCGATACTTCTGATTTGAGTGTGGAGCGGATTTGCGCTGAGCTAATCAAGCTTTTTAGGGCTAAATTTCAGGGTTTGGGGCTAAAAATTTTACACGATTTGGGGCTGTTTGAGAAAATTTTTGGTGTGCAAATTTCGCGGGAGCGGTGCGCAAAAATCGCAAATTTTATCGATAATGGGCGGAAATTTGTAAGCGACGAGGCGTTTTTTTTATACGCTGTTTTAAATTTGCTAAACTTAGACAAAAAGCAAATTTTAGAAAATTTAAAGCTAAATTCGCATTTTAAGCGCATTTTAATCGAGCCGTTTTATAAAAAAATTAACGATGAAAAACTAATGCAAATTTCACTGCAAATGCCGATAAATTCGTGGCTGGGTGCGTATAACCAAACTCGCATAAATCGCGCTAAAAAACTTGGAGTGTATGAGCAAAAATTTATTTCAAAAGTAGGAAGCGAAGCCGTTATAAATGACGGATTTAAAGGTAAAGAAATCGCAAATGAAATCAAACGCCGTCAAAAAGATGAAATCAAAAAATATTTGGCAAGTTTTAATTTGTAAATTTGTCGTCATTGCAAACAATCGCAGTAGGGTGGGCATACTTGCTACCAAAATGGTTAAGCAAAGGATAAAAAATGATAAAATTTAATAAATGCAAAAAATTTGGTGGGCAAGGATTACCTTACGCACTATACATTTAATTTGGAAAGGTTTTAGATATGAAATCAAAATACTTATTAAGCGTTGTTTTATGTTTATCTGCCCCTATATTGGCAATGGCAGAAAATGCTTCTACAAATAACCCATTAGAAGCCAAAGTAGTAAGTTATAAGCATGAAAAAGACTATGATGTCGAATTTGTGCAAACTAATCTACCCGCACTAAATAAAGAGTTAGAAAATTTATTTTGTCATTACGCTTTTGGCAACGAAAGCGATATGGAAGACTGTCAGAAGCAAGATATTCGTCAGTCGATTGCATACGATTACAAATATAAAGATAACTATCGCTATTATTTCAGTCAAAATTACAAATATTTTAGTAAAAACAACAAACAATATTTCCAAATTTGCGTTATGGAAGATGGAAATATGGTTGATTATTGCAAAATTTATGATATTACCAATCCAAAAAAAGCGGTTTTATTAGACCGAGAAAATATACCAATTATTGAAGGTATGGGAATTGATTCAAGATATTTTAATCACGGTGATGACAAATACTTTTTATCTTGTCTTAAAGGTTACGGAATTAATGATTGCGATTTATATGATGTTAAAAATCCACAAAAACCTATTTTGCTGGAAGGCAATCTAACCGCTTATTTTTTAAATGAAGAACAAATCAATAAAATTGTAAGCTATTATTTGGCTCATGGAAATTATTTTAATTATGAACCGCCATTATCTTGCAAAGAAGCGATTGCAAAATACGGCATTCGAGTATATACAGATAAAGACCGCTTTCCGGAAGAGGTTAAAAAACAATGCTCACCAGAAATAATTAAAGAGATAGATGAAATAGATAGAAATAACTATATAAATAAAATCACCCTTTCCAAAAATCCCAAAACATATAAATTTCCCTATACAATCTTTATTCTAACTTGGGAAGTATGGCGTGGGCGTTGGGGACATGTTGATGTGCCAGATGAAAAAACGCTAGGAGAACTTATTCCGCAAGATTTGTGGGAAATATTTATGATGGAAAGATAAAAAAGTATTGTAGAGTGATATCCTTGCCGCCATAATGATTAATTATATGAGCGCAAATTCGCTTCAAAAGTAGGAAGCGAAGCTGTTATAAATGACGGATTTAAGGGCAAAGAAATCGCAAATGAAATCTGGCGCTGTCAAAGAGATGAGATAAGAGAAATTTTGAAGGCAAAATTTGGTTAAATTTCGCGCTAAATTCAAAGAAAATTCCCGCAAAAAAGCGTAAATTTATAGAGTTTTTAGTAAAATTATCGATTTGAATTAATGAGGAAGGCTTGATGTTTAATATCGTTTTAGTAAATCCCGAAATCCACACAAACACAGGCTCGATTGGGCGCATGTGCGTGAATTGTGGCAGTAGATTGCACCTAATCAAACCGCTTGGTTTTGTTATCGATGACAAGCATTTGCGTAGAGCCGGCCTTGATTACTGGGCGAATTTGGATTTGAGAGTTTGGGAGAGCTGGGACGAATTTTACGCGGCAAACGAAGCGCACAAAGAGCGATTTTTCTTCGCTACGACCAAGACAAACAAGCTCTATTACGAGGCAAAATTTCAAAAAAATGATTTTATATTTTTTGGCGCAGAAGGTCATGGTTTGCCACTTGATATAATGAGAATAAATCGTGAAAATTGTATAACAATTCCCATGACTGCGCTTGGGCGAAGTCTAAATTTGGCCACGAGCGTGGGCATTATTACTTATGAGGCGATTCGCCAAAATTTGGGCGAATTTGATTTTAGGAGCGAGATTTGCGAATTTTAGCCCTACTTTTTGTCGCACTCGCACTCTTTGGCGCGGAGCTGAAAATCGCCACTTACAATGTCGAAAATCTCTTTGACGGCGAAAACAACGGCAACGAATACGAGGATTTCCGCCTAGAATCTGGCAAATGGAACAAGACAAAATATAAAGAAAAATTAAATAAAATTGCGAGCGAAATTTTAGAGATAAACGCCGATATAATCGCACTTCAAGAGATTGAAAATGAAAGCGTGTTAAAAAGTCTAGCCAACAAAACAAATTATAAATTTTACAGATTTTCAAACCCCAAATCAGCCCCAGCTGGCGTGGCGGTGCTATCAAAAATCCCGATAATTTCGAGCGAGTATTACCGCATGAGTAGTGTCAAAACTCGTGATATATTAAGAGCGGATTTTGAGTTTGAGGGGGCGAGATTTAGCGTCTATGCCCTGCACATGCTCTCTGCACGCAATCCTATCGGGGATAGAAAAAAGAGTTTTGATTTTTTAGCAAAAATCATAAAAAACAAAAAAAATAGCGTGATTTTGGGTGATTTTAACACCGGCATTGGCAAAAATTCGCTTTTAAACGAAATTTTGGGCGAGGGCAAATTTGTCGATTTGTGGAGTGATAATGTCTGCTTCGCAAATAAACTAATCGCGTGCAAATCCCACGATAGCGGGGCTTTGCTAGATCATATTTTACTTAGCGATGATTTTTTTGGCAAGGCAAAATTTGGCTATAAAAAAGGCTCGTTTAAGGCCGAAAGCGTGGCACAAAGCTCCGATCATATCGCGCTTAGCTTTGTTTTAAGCAGTGAAAAAATTTCGCCAAACAAACCCAAAAGCTTAGCCGTGCAAAACCCAAATTTAGAGTTAAAAGAGGCGCAAATTTCTGAAATTTACGGCGATGTAAATTCTGCCCCATTTATCCTAAAAAACGCAGTCGTAACCTACACTGACAAGCACGGAAGCGCGATTTCGCAAGGTAGCAAGGGCGTGTTTGTGTATGGGCTAAGTGGCGTTAGCGTGGGCGATAGGCTAGATCTTGTCGTGCAAAAAGCTAAAATTTATAGGAAAAAATTCGAGCTTAGCGAGGCAAAAATCCTCAAAAACCACGGAAATATCGGCAGTATCGAAAAATACACGCTAAAAGAGATTAACTATCACACAATCTCCCCTGGCGATGTCGTAGCGCAAATTTGGGGCGATGTGACGGACGGGCAAATCGTGGTAAATGGGCGAAAATATAAAATTTATTCCAAAAAAGGCAAAATCAAAAATCAAAAAAACGCAAAATTTAACAATGCGTATTTTACGATTTATGATGAGCAAAAGGAGTTTATAGTTCAATGATACATCTGCTTATGATGACCGCATTTGTGCTGTTTATGGCGTTTTTGGTCATCGGGTTTAACAAACAAATGATAGAAAAAAATAATAAACGAAATCAAGAAAAGGAAGAAAAAAATGAAATTACTTATTGAAATTGGAGTCGAAGAACTCCCAGCAATCCCGTTTTTGAAGGAATACAAAAACATTGCGCCAAAATGGAGTGCGGTTTTGGAAAAATACCGATTGCAAAGCGAATTTAGCTTCGAATTTACCCCTCGCAGATTTGTCATCTGCCACGAAAATTTTGCTAGCACACAAAGCGACAGCTTAATCGTGCAAACTGGTGCGCCAAAATCAGTCGCCCTAAAAGACGGCGCATGGAGCAAGGCTGCGCTAAGCTTTGCTAGCAAATGTGGAATTAGCGAGAGTGAATTGAAATTCAAAGAAATAGATGGCAAAGAGGTGCTGTATTTTGAGAGCGTGCAAAAAGGCGAGCCTAGCAAAAGCGTGCTAGGTGCGATGATTGAGGAGTTTTTGGGTAGTTTAAATTTCGGTAGAGCTATGCGCTGGGGCGAGGGCAAATTTGAGTTTATCCGCCCGCTTCGAAGTGTGGCTTGCTTGCTAGGAAATGATAGCGTGGAGTTTGAAATTTACGGCGTAAAAAGTGAGCTAGCGTTTTTCCCGCACAGAAGTTTTGGTTATGAAAAGGTGAAATTTACTAGTGCAGAGGAATACTTTGCGCTTTTGGAAAAACACGGCGTGATTTTAAGCGCGCAAAAACGCAAAGAAAAAATTCTAGCCGAATTTAAAGAAATCGAGAGCGCAAATGGCGTTACAATCGAAATCGACGAGGATTTGCTAAGCGAGGTTGTCGCCATTACCGAGCACCCAACCGCGCTACTTGGCAGTTTCGAGGCTGAGTTTTTAGCTGTGCCAAAAGAGGTAATTATCACTTCAATGAAGGAAAATCAACGCTATTTCCCAGTTTTCAAAAATGGCAAACTAAGCAATCATTTCGTCGTCGCAAGCAATGCAATCACCGATGATAACAGCCTAATCGTGCGTGGAAATGAGAAAGTTTTGCGCGCAAGACTGAGCGATGCGATGTTTTTTTGGCAAAGCGATCTAAAATCAGGGCTAAATCCAGAAAAACTAAAAAGCGTTTCGTATCTAAGCGGGCTTGGCTCGATTTATGATAAGCAAGTCCGTGAAATCTCTGTCGCAAAAGAGATTGCTAAATTTTGGGATAAAGAGCTAAGAGCCGAGTTTGGCGGGGATTATACTAGCGCGCTAGAAGAGGCGATAATGCTTAGCAAGGCGGATTTACTTAGCACTATGGTGGGCGAATTTAGCGAGCTTCAAGGCATTATGGGAAGCTACTACGCTGCGCATGCGGGCAAAAACGAGCTAATCTCTCGTGCGATTTATGAGCAATACCTGCCAAATTCCGAGGACAGCGAGCTTCCTACTGGCGTGTTTTCGTCGCTCGTGGGGGTTGCTACGAAATTTGAAAGCCTAGCAGGTCTATTTAGCATAAATAAAATTCCAAGCGGAAACAAAGACCCTTACGCACTGCGCCGCGCGGCCGCTGGAATTATCAAAATCGTGCAAAATTTGGGGCTAAATTTGGATTTGGGGGCGTTGGTTAAAAATGTAGCGGTGCAATATTCTGGGCTTGATAGCGATAAATTGTTGGATTTTATCAAAGATAGACTTTATGCTATTTACGATGTCAATCCATCTATTATAAAAGCGTGCCTAAACAGCGGCGAAGATGATATAAAGGCTCTTGGTAGCGCGATTATGGCGCTGGATAAAATTTCAAAAGATGAGAAATTTAAGGATAATTTCGACACCTTCAAACGCCTATCAAATATCATAAAAGATGAAAAAATCGGTGCTGTCGATGAAGCGCTTTTCCAAAACGAAGCTGAGGGCGAGCTAAATTCGGCGTTCAAGGCGATTAGCGTGAGCCAAAACAATCCTGAGGCTTACCTAAATGCGCTTTTTGGCTTGAAAGATAAAATCGATATGTTTTTTGAAAAAGTAATGATAAATGTAGATGACAAGGCTGTGCGAGCAAATCGTATCGCAAATGTAGGTCAAATCTACAATGCGTTCAAAAAAATCGCCGATATCAAAGAAATCAGTTTTTAAGGAGAGAGTATGAAAAAGCTAATTTTAGCGTTTTTTGCTATGTTTTTTCTAATCGGTTGCGGTGGCGGTAGTGTCGATGATACGGTAAAGGGCTTTTTGGAAGCAGGGTATGCTGGCGATACAAAAACAGCCGCAAGCCTTATTTATCTTAGCAAAGAAGATATGCAAGATGAAAGTGTCAAGCCTGCATTAGAGGGCAAAGTGGGTATGTTGGTAGGTGAGGCTATGCAAGTAGCCAAAAAACATAACGGTCTAAAATCGATTGAAATCGTAGATAAAAATCTCGGCGAGGATGTTGGCACGGTGAAAGTGCGGATAGTTTTTAAAGACGGCAAAACGATAGATGATATGATGAAAGTGCGCAAAAATCACAAAGGCGAGTGGAAGGTGAATATTTTCTAAATTTTAAGGAGTAGCGATGAAAAGGTTATTTTCAGCGATTATAATGTTAGTTTTTGTGGGTTGTGGCGAAGGTCCTGAGGAAGTGGTAAAAAGCTATGTCGATTCGGTAGGGTGCAAAGGAGATATCGAAAAAGGCGCGAGCCTAGTGTATCTAAGCGAAAGCCAAATGAAAGATGAGGCCACAAAGCGCAAGGTAGAGAGCAAGCTAGACTCGATGTCAGGCACCACCACAAGAGACGCTATGAGGCGCGGAGGGTGCAAAACAATCGAAATCACCGATAAAAATATCGGCAAAGACGCTGGCAGAATGAAGGTCAAAATCACCTTTGGCGACGGCACTACCGAAGAACTTGACGCCAGGGTACGCAAAAATCATCAAGGCGATTGGAAGGTAGTATGGCGATAGTTTATGAAATTTAAAATTTCGCTTTTTATTTTTTTGGGATTTGCGCTTTTTTTAGCGGTGCAAATCCCGCAAATCCGCCAAAATTTACCGCAATTTTTCCAAGATAAAAGCTTAAAATTTCAAACCCTAAATTTGCAAAATTTAACAAATTTGCCAAATTTAGCGCCCGGCGATCTGGTTTTTCGCCTAGGCGATGAGTTTGATAGCGCGCTAATCGCGCAAATGAGCGAGTGGAAGTATTCGCATGTGGGGGTAGTGATAGATACTGCGCCGACACAAATCCTGCACGCAATCAGCGATGAGCGATACGCTCAAAACAGCGTCGTGATAAGCTCGCTAGATGAGTTTGTATCTCGTGCGCGTAAATTTGGCGTAGCAAGGATAAATTTTTTAAGCGCACAAGAGAAGCGAAATTTGATAAATTCGCTAAATTTGCGCGTGGGCGAGGAGTTTGTTTTGGCTGAAAAAAACGAGCCGAATTTATACTGCACGACGCTAATTGAGCGTGAAATTTTTAAAATTTATCCAAATTTTACCCCAAAATACCAAAGCGTCAATGCCCCACTTTTTCGTGGCGAGTATCTATTCCCGCGCGCATTTGCTGAATTTAATGGCACCGAAATGATTTACGAGAGCGAGTGAAATTTCGCCATGAATTTTGCTATGAAATTTAGTGGGAAAATTCGGGCATAAAAAAAGCTTGCCAAATTTGGCAAGCTTTGTGTGTCCGACGAGAATTTATAAAACCTTAGTAATCTAACTCTGGTTTTGGAGTAGCATCTGTTCTAGCTGGCAATACCGGGTATTTTAGAGCTGCATCAGGTAGTTTTCCGCTTAGAGCGTTGAAGAAAGTAACGATTTTGTTTGCTTCATCATCGCTGATTTCGATACCAAGTTGAACGCTACCCATAGCTTTAACAGCGTCTTTTAGTGACCAGATTGCGCCATTGTGGAAATATGGAGCTGTATCAACAATATTTCTTAGAACTGGTGCTTTAACCATACCGTTAGCATCGCCTTTGAAATCGCCAACATTAGCGAATTCGTATTTGCCTGCTACTTCGAACGGTTGCATTGTGCCGCCTAGGTTGATTCCATTGTGGCAAGATACACAACCTTTATCGATAAATGTTTTTAGACCCTCTTTTTCGGCGTCAGTTAGGGCTTTTGAGTCGCCGTTTAAGAACTCATCATATCTTGATGGAGTTACAAGTGTTCTTTCGAAAATTCCTACTGTTGTAGCGAATAGATCGAAAGTGATTTTTGTATCTTTGCCATAAGCATCTTGGAATTCTTTAACATAGCCAGGGATTGAGTTAAGTAGTTTTTCTACGCTCTCAGGAGTTGCAGCCATTTCAGGAGCAGCTGTTGCTGGACCTGCTGCTTGCTCAGCTAGGTGAGCTGCACGACCATCCCAGAATTGCGCTGAGTTGAACACTGAGTTTAGTGTTGTAGGCGCATTGATATGGTGTGGGTTTGGAGTCCATTTGTGACCTGTTGAAGCTGGAACGCCGTCAGTTCCGCCGATTGCTAGGTTGTGGCAGGTATTACAGCTGATGATGCCGCTTCTTGAAATTCTTGGGTCAAAATATAATTTTTTACCAAGTTCAACTCTTTTGTCGGTTGTTGGGAAATCTTTTGCATCTGGTGCTGCACTCTCTGCAAGTTTTGCGATTTCAGCAGCAGTTTTAGGTAGTGCTTGTAAGCCACTATCTTTTGCAAGTTTTGCCAAATCGTCAGCTGCGAATACTGAGCTAGCAACAACTACTGAACTAAGTAATAAAAACTTAACTTTCATTTTCCTCTCCTTTAAAAAAATGTAAATGGATTTTAAAATTTATTAAATAAAAAGTTACTTAAAAATTTAAGCGAAATAATAAAAATTCTTAAAAAAAAAAAAGATATAATTTATCGCAAAAAGGTGCTAGAACATAAAAAAATTACAAAATTTTATTAATTTAAGTTTTTTTTAAATTTAAAGCCGAATTTCTTCGATTTCTTGATAAATCACCCGAAATTTATCATCGATTTTAAAATCCTCGTGAAAATGCCCAAAATACCACTTTTTGAACTCTATTTTGTCGTAAAAATCCTGCAAAATTTTCGAATTTATATCATCAATTTTCGCCGCCATTGATAGTTTTATCACGCGCGGTATGACAAATCTGGGGCAGGTGTGCGTGATGATGATATCGACATTAAAGCCGTGTTTTGCGAGGTTTGCGTTCGCTTCGCAGATATCGGCGTCATTTATCATTTCGCCATCCCACCACGAAACCCCAAGTTCTCGCATATCTCGGTCGATACTAAGCGCGCCACCCATGGTGAAAATTTTGCGCCCTGCGATCTCATAGACTTGCCCCCTCATTAAATGATACACGCTTTGCGAAATTTTATGCACCTTGCCGCCAGCAAATTCGCTGATTTCATAGGCGTTTAATCGGTCGAAATTTTCATGGTTGCCGTCGATGAAAAGTGTGGTAAATTTACGCTCATTGAAGTATTTTAGCCATTGCTCCTCGCGCGCGTCGCTTTGAAACATATTCCAAACAAAGCCAAAATCCCCAGCGATGATTAAAAAATCATCTTTGCAAAGCGCACTTTCGAATTTCTCAAATTTCTTAAATCGCGCCATTTCGCCGCTAAACCCGCGCCAGCCGCCGTGTGTATCGCCTGTGATAAAAATTCTATTCATTGCCTGCCTTTTTAAATTTTTGTTTGATTTTTGCTTTTGCGATATTTATTTTATGTGCAAAATCCAAAATTTATGGAATTTTCATTATTTTTCAAATTTTGTATTTACCAAAATACTGACCCAAAAAACGATTACAACTATAAAATTGAAATTTTTGTATTTTATCGGAAACGAAATAAAGCTCAAAGGAAAATTTGGTGGTGTCCCGTGCAGGCTTCGAACCTGCGGCCCTCTGATTAAGAGTCAGATGCTCTACCAACTGAGCTAACGAGACACGAACTCGTATTTTATTCATATATATATAAAAAATAGGTTAAATTTGGCAGAATTTTCGAAAATTTGATTAAATTTAAACGATTTGTTGTTTAGTGTGCAATTTCATAGATAAATTTAATGGATAAATTTTAGGCTCCCTTAGCGAGAGCCTAAATTTGAGAAATTATTTTTTTGTTTGAGTTTTGCTTGCTTTTGCGCCTTTTTTGTAAGGGCGGTCAGAAACGATTGGTTTGCCATCAGCGTATTTTTTCTCAATTTTTGCAAACTCATAATTTGCGCCTACATTTTTAGCTGAGCGGACATTGCCCATTGTTAGGTATTTATAAAGAACATTTTTTAGGTTTTTAGTGTGTTCTGTATTGCGTGGAGAGTCGTTTAAAATATCCTCGTAAGCGTAAATTCTCTCATAATAATCGTTTGTTAGTTGATCATCGATTGTGATGCGACCGCTATCGATTGTTACGCCAGCATACAAGCCTGTTTGCTCGCCTGGGGTTGCAATCCATGCTGAAATATCAGGTAAATCAGTAGCGCGACCAGCTTTCGCACCGTGTCCGCCAAATGCTGCACCAGCGCTTACTTCTAGTGTATCAGCACCTGTGAATACATCTTGGTAAGATTTAGTTGTGTGGAAAAGTAGCACAACATCGCTTGTCTCGTATCCTGCTTGGATACCTACGCCAAAGCCTTTGTATTTGATGAAAATCGGAGCACTCCATGTGCCATCAGCATTTTTTACGCTAAAAATTCCATCGCCGTATTGGATAGAAGCGCCAGCTGCTAGGCGTTTGACATCTGTTAGGATCGCTACTGCTTTTGCGCCTTGTAGATATTTTTGATCTACATGGAAACCGCTAGATGCGCCAAATGATCTCATAACATTAGTCGCTGCGATGACTTCTTGATTTGCTACGACATCAGCGTGCAAAAAACTAGAAACTACAAATGAAGCAATTAATAAAAATTTTTTCATATGTTTAATCCTTTTAAAATAGAAATTTAGTTATTATAACAGCAATTTCATTTTTTTTAGCTAATTTTTAACAAAAAATTGATGAAAAATAACAAATTTTTGGGAAAATAATGAAAATTTTGGCGATTTTAGCATTATGCGCAGTTAAAATTTTTGCTTTATCGATAGTAAATGGTGAAGCAATTGTTTTGAAATTTAACAAAAACACGAGTGAAATTTTAGCAAATGGTAAAAAAATTCCCCTCGTAAATTCGCTGGGTAGTGATGAAAAAATTGCGATCATCGCTGCAAATTACAGAGCCAAAAACGATATCAAACTCAAAATCACCCAAGATGGCAAAACCACAACCGAGATTATAAATTTAATCAAAGGCGATTACAAAAGCGAGGCATTTTCCGTCGCTCCCTCTAAGGTAAAACCGCCAAAAGAGGCCAAAGCTCGCATAGAGCGCGAACTAGCCGAAGCAAACAAAATTTACGCTAAAACTACGCCAAAAATTTTATTACAAAAACCTTTTTTATTACCTTCAAATGCTAAAATTACATCCGCATTTGGCAATGCGCGCACCTTTAATGGCGAGTTGAAAAGCTACCACTCAGGCACGGATTACCGCGCTGCTATGGGCACAGATGTGCATAGCGTAGGCGATGGCGTGGTTGTGATAGCAAAGGACAGATATTATGCTGGTGGTTCTGTGGTGATAGACCATGGTGCTGGCGTGTATTCGCAGTATTATCATTTAAGTAAAATTTTGGTAAAAGTAGGTGATAAAATAGGCGGTGGCGATAAGCTAGGGCTAAGCGGTGCTAGTGGGCGCGTGAGTGGGCCACATTTGCACTTTGGGATCGCTATAAATGGTGTGAGTGTGAATCCTTTGGATTTTATAAATAAATTTAATAAAGTGGTGTTTGAAAATGAGTGAAAACAAAAAATTAACCCCAAAAGAGTTGATAAAAGAGTTAATCGAAGGTAGCGAATATACGCTCAAAGACTCGGTAAAAGGGCGCGTGCGCATAGTAGGGCGAGATAAAAAAATCATAAATTTCCTCCCAAGACAATTTGGCGTAGAGAGCCTCAATGACAAAATGAGCCTAAGCCCAGAGCAAATCGAAAAAATCAAGGCAAATTTCTTATCTATTTTGCGCGAGGGAGCCAAACCAGCCACGAGTGCTGGAATCACTGGCGAGGCTAGTATGGAGCAGGATTTGCAAAGCGCTACAAAAAAATCGGTCAAAAGCAAGCCGAAATTTAACCTAGCGTCTAAAAATAAAACCTTGCAAGAAATTTACGAGGGCTCGAAAACAGCTGCTGCTAAGTCGCAGAGCAAAAGCGCGCAGTATTTCACGCCAGTAGCCGTGCGCAAGAAAAACACAAAAATCCCGTGCAAGGTGAGAATTTCGTTTTTGCGCAAAAGTTGCAGTGACGAAAAATTAGGAATCCTAGCTAGGGTGAAAATTCCGCTTTTAATGGAAAATTTCGGATTAAATGATGTCATAAACTCATCTGAACACGCGCAAATGGCGAAAAAAATGGTTCGCACAATCGCAAATTTGTATGTCGCCAAAGATTTGCGTGGCGTGCGCATAGAGGGCCCTGTGTGCCTATCTATGGGCTTTAAAAGCCAAATGGCAGATATCAGCAACCACGCCTTTGTTTTCAAACTCATCGAGGATACTTTGGTAAATAACCGCGTCATTACAGACGATAACGCTAGCGTCGTCAAAGAGATAAAAATGTATAAACAAGACGAATTTGACGGCGTTTTGGTCGATATTTTAAAGACAGATAGATAATCGCTTCAAAATTTAATCGCTTAAATTTAAGCGATTAAATTTTTCACCACTCCCCAAAGAAGTTTTGCAGCATAAAACACCAAAATCGCCGTAGAAATGTAAGCAAACGCCCTAGCCACGCTATCTGGCAGGCGCGCTCTGTTTTTATAGATCACAAGCGGAAAAAGCGTAATCCACGATAAAATCGCTATAAAAAGCCCCAGCAGCGAGAGAGCGAAATTTTCGCTACTTACGCTAGCAGAGACACTGAGCCAAAACATAATCACATAAGGATTTAGCAAATTTAAAAAAAAGCCTTTTGAGTAAATTTTGGCGTGAGAGCCAAGCTCGACGCTTTTGATTTCAGGTGTGTTGCGCGCACTTTTGTAAATTCCATAGGCAATATATGTCAAAAAACACGCCCCAAACACCGAAATAATCGCAAATACAAGCGGAATTTTGGCAAGTTGCGAAATCCCAAATGCGCTAAGTGCTAGATAAACCATATCCGCACTCATCGCGCCAAGCCCCAAGCAAAGGGCTTTTGTATAGCTTTGCAGCGCATAAGACATAATCAAAACATTAATCGGACCGATTGGCACACTCACGCCAAAGCCCATTAAAATGCCGTTTATAAAGGCGTTCATCAAATTCCTTTAAATTTTTAGTGTGAAATTAAAATTTAAAATTCAAAATCGCCAGTGCTACCTTTGGACATGCTCTCAAACACGGCCTTGACATACTTATCGCGCGTTTGGCAGTCTAGGATTTTTTCGCACTGGCTACAACTTTGCAAGCCATTTTGCGCTTGGCAATCTTGCAAAATGGCTAAATTTTTGTCTAAAATTTGCTCGAAAATATCGCGTTCTTGGCTATTTTCTGACATTATTTTTCGCTTTGATAAATTTCGTGCATTTTAGCAATTTCATATTTCGAGCCGAAAAAACACGGTGTGGTTTGGTGAATTTTTGAAATTTCAAGCTCTAAAAGCGAATCGTTTTTTCCGTCGCTAGTAGCACCATTTGCGTGCTCGTAGATATAGGCAAACGGCAACACTTCAAACGCCATGCGAAGCTTGCCCTGCGGGTGATCGCTCGTGGCTGGGTAGCTAAATAGCCCACCGCCTTTTAGCAAGATTTGGTGCAGGTCGCTGACCATAGCTCCTGAGTATCTGAGGCGATAACCCTCGTCAAATAGCGTTCTTACGAGCACTCTGTGCGTATCGCTCCAACCTTTTTGTGTAGCTCCCGTGGCGTTTAGTTTGCCTTTTTCGTTCAAAACTAGCTCTTTTGCGAAGGCAAATTTGCCGTCCCTGCCAAGCCTGTATAGCTTCGGAGTATCGCCTAAACATACGCAAAGCTCGATTCTAGGGCCATACACGCTATATACTGCTCCGCGCAATGAGCTTGGTGAAATTTTGCCCTCATAAATCGCAAAAATCGAGCCCACGGCGAAATTTACATCTACTAGGCTAGATCCGTCGAGCGGATCGTAAGCTACTATAAATTTGCCATTTTCATTAATGCTTAGCATTTCCTCTTTTTCTTCGCTAATTAGCGCCTTTACGCACTCTACGCCACGAAATTCGCGCTCGATTATCATATCGCTTAGCACATCGAGTTTAAGCTGTGTATCGCCTGTGGAATTTTGCGTGCTAGCGTAGCCGAAATCAGCGTATTTTAGCTCTTCGCTGATTAAAACGGCGATTTTTTCTATTGTTTTTACGATTTCTTGCATACTCTCTCCTTTTTAAACTTTTTTAGCATTATCAAGTATCCATTTTGCGATACTTTGCGCGTCGTTTATGTCGAAATTTACGGGGCAGGCTTTATCCATTTGCGCTTTTGGCAAATTTGTCGCAATGGCTTGCGAAAATGGCAAATACGCCTCGTCGATTTTATCCCTAAATAGGCTGATTCGTGGCAGGGGCAGTGTTTTTAGACCCTCCACAATCAAAATATCAAAATCACCAAATCCAGCGATAATCTCGTCTAAATTTCGCATTTGTTTCAAAAAATATGTCGTGCGCGTAGGGCTTACGACCGCCACATCTGCGCCAACTGCGCTAAATTTCGCGCTATCCTTGCCCTCAGTGTCAAATTTGGCCTTGTCTTTGGGGTCGTGCTTGACGATAGCGACCTTTAAATTTTGCTCGATAAAAATTTGCGCTACTTTGCAAATTAGCGTTGTTTTGCCGGTGTTTGACGGACCTGAAAACGCAATGGCTAGTCTTTTCATCTCTCTTCCTTAAAAAACCTTGATTGTATCAAATTTAGCCTTTTAAAAAGCAAAATTTGATAATATACGCCAAAATTTAAAGGAAGAAAAATGCAAAATTTAACTATTTCAAAATTTGCGCGCACTCTGATTTTAGGGCTGTTTGCACTAGGAATTTGCTCGTGCGCTAACAAAGAAAAAGTCCCTCACGACCCGGTCAAAAACGAGTTTATGGCATATACGCAAAAATTCGAAAGCGTCAAAGAGGGCGATAGATACCTGGGCGTGGCGACCTATCTAAACCCCACAATGCCAGAAATTCGTAACGAAAGAGAAGATGAGTTTTTCTTGCTAACCTCGTATCCAAAAGAGATCGAGATCAAAAATGTGCGTGTAAATGGAAGCGACGAAAATGTTAGCGTGGAGCTAATCGCCGATGAGAGCGAACTAGCTAGCAAAGAGGTTTTTAAAATCGCGTGGTCTAATCGCTACAAAATCAGCGCGCCAAAAACGCAAAAAGACGATCTCGTGCTTAGCTTTACGACCTCGAACGACCTAAATGCGAGCGTGAAATTTCGCAAGGTCTCAAAATCGATGTATTGGCACCCTAAGCTCAAACTCGATGATTAGAGTGGGCGCAAATTTTGCTAGAAATGAAATTTGTGATAAAATTTCAGAAATTCAAATTTGAAGGATAAAAAATGAAATGGCGTGGTGGAAATAAAAGCTCAAATATCGACGATATGAGGGCTAGTAGCGGTGGTGGCGGAGGCGGAGTAAATCTCGCGCTTTTGATTCCTGTGGTGAAATTTTTGGTAAAAACGAAATTTGGCAGAATCGTCCTAGCTCTCGGCGTTGTAGCGGCGTTTATGGGTTATAATCCGCTAAATTTGCTAAATTTCACCTCTGCTGGCGGTGGAGCTGCGGCTAGTAAATTTGAAAATAACGAAGCAGCGCAGGAAGCCAAGGATTTCGTCTCTACCGTGCTAAGGCAAACCGAAGATGTTTGGGGTGCGATTTTTGCGAAATACGGCGCGAAATACTCTGAGCCAAGACTACTTTTATTTCACGGCGCGACAAGAAGCGGGTGTGGGTATGCTAGCTCGCAAGTTGGGCCGTTTTACTGCCCGGCTGATACTAGGATTTATTTGGATACGGATTTTTTCTCTGATTTGGCGAAAAAACACCACGCAGCGGGCGATTTCGCGCAAGGCTATGTCATCGCGCACGAAGTGGGACACCATGTGCAAAACCTGCTAGGAATTTTATCTAACGCCGATAAATTAAAGGCCAGAACAAACGAAGCTGGGGCAAACGCGATTCAGGTTAGAGTGGAGCTTCAAGCCGATTGTTTGGCGGGTATTTGGGGACATCATCAATACAAAATTTTAGAAGATGGCGACTTGGAAGAGGCACTAAATGCCGCTACGATGATAGGCGATGATACCTTGCAAAAAAAGGCGCGTGGGTATGTGGTGCCGGATTCTTTCACGCACGGAAGTGGCGCACAAAGAAAAGAGTGGTTTTACAAAGGCTTTAAAAGCGGTTCGCTAGAAGCGTGCAAAAGCGGATTGGAAAGTTAGTGAATTTGGCGAAATTTAAAATTTCGCCAAATTTTGAATTTTAATAAATTCGCTAAATTTGGTTAAATTTAGCGAATTTTATCACTCTTGCTTGGGATTAAGAGCTTATCTAGCTCCTCACGCACGCTTACCTTTGAATTTGGGTTTAAAATATGCGAATAAATCACATAATTTGCCAAAACCTTCTTGCCATAATCCCTGCTCTCAGCAAATGTTACTAGCTCCATTGACAAAAATGGCTCGTATTTGCCCCTCTTAAACAAATCTGCGCGTTTTAGAAGCTTGCTCGTAAATCCTAGTCCGCCATTGTATGCGTATGCGATAAAAACGGGGCTAAGTAGCTTTGTTTCGAGTGTGTCGATATGGATATTGGCGAATTTATAGGCGATTTTTGGATCAAACATCATATCTTGATCCCAGCCCTCGATACTAATTTGCTTTTTGGCGATATCGTTCGCTACAAATGGCATAAACTGCATCATACCAAGCGCATACGATGTCGAAACGGCACTTGGGATAAAGCGTGATTCTTGGCGGCCAAGAGCTAAAATCAGCGCTTGGCGGTGCAAATCAGTAGTGCCGATATGCTCCATAAATGGCGTTAGATAGTAGTTGTCGCGCCCACCATTAGCTTTATTCATTATATACGCCCACTCGCCAAGGCTCTCTTTGGTGTCGAATTTCTTCGCAAACTCCAAAAGCTCTGCTTTGCCCATTTTATCGGCTTTGGCCTTGGTGCGAACCCAGTTAAATGGGTTTTTGATATCATAGTTTGAAATTTTATCGCGCGCTGGGGTTGGATTGATGATATTTAGGCTTTTATCGCCCAAAATTTCCTTTGCGTAAAGCGAATAGAGGCTATAATAGTTGCTTTTGGCAAGCTCGCGCAAGATATTTTCGTCTTTGCTTAGCAAATAGACCCAAAATTTCGCATTGTGCGAGTTATGCACGCTCTCTATCGTAGCTGCTGCGCGCCCAAAATACGCCAAAGCCTGCGCCTCATCGCCATAAGTTACGGCATTTACGCCGAGCAAAAACGCGATTTCTTTATCCACTTTTTGCGGATCAATTCCTAGCATGGATTGGCGCAAATTTGGATATTTGCGCTTGATTACGGCGTCTTCAAGCACGCTTTTAAAGCCAGAGAGTTGCGCCATATCTGTGATGAAAGCAGGGCTTGCGTTTATGTTTAGCAAGCTCTCGTCGCCCTTAAATTGGTAGTATGAAAAATAATTTTGCGCATGACCGCTCTCTTTAAAATACTGCGCCGGCGAACCTGAATTGAAGCCTTTTAGTAAATTTATCGCACTCATCGCGCCTAAATTTCCGCTATTTTCAAATTTGCTAATTAACGCCAAGCGAGTTTTGGGGCTTAGCTTTGCCACAAATGCTGGATAGCTTCTTGCTTTTTGGCAGGTTAAATTCGCATCTAGTATATTCGCGCTACTTATCCCTGCGCACTTATCTGGCTTTGGCAGAGCTTTAAACGCGCCTAAAATTTTATCAAGTTCCTTTTTTATCTTGCCACGATATCGGTAAATTCCAGCCTTTCTAAGGGCTTTTAGCTCGTTTTTATCGTATTTGGTCTCGGTGGCTAGGCGGTAAATGTAATAATCTTTTGCCAGAGATTTTGGTTCGTTTTTTATTTCGTTATAACTTTTGACCTCTGCTATGGCAAAATTTGCGCAAAGAGCCATAACTAGGCTAAATTTAAATAAAATTTTCAAAAAACACTCCTTTGTAAGGCATAAATTATCGCATTATCAATCACGCTAAGGCCGATTAAAATCACAAGCGGGGCGAAATCAAATCCGCCAAGCGTGGTTGGGATATACCTGCGCACGAGCTTGAAAGCTGGGGTTGTAAGCTTGTAGATCGCTTGGACAAATTTATTAAACGGATTTGGGCGTATGAAGCTAAGCACGCAGGCGACAAAGACAAGCAAAATGTAGGCTTGTATGGCGTAGTGCAGAGTGATTAAAACGCCGTAAATTAGGCTATTTGCTAGCATTTAGGATTTCCTTGATTGATGATTTTATGAGCGGGTAAAGTTCATTTAGCTCTGGTCCGTGAGGCGCGCCTGTAAGAAGCAATCTAAGTGGCATAAAAAACGCCTTGCCTTTGAGAGCAGTTTTTTCCATAAGGATTGTTTTTAACTCGTTAAATTCGGCTGGAATTTGGGTTAAATTTAAAATTTCATTTCGCAAAATTTCAGCGTTTTGGATAAATTCGCTTGGAATTTCTTTTTTGCCAAAAATTGCGCTAATTTTTGCTTTGATTTCTGGGATTAGGCTGGATTCTTGGGTGTAAAATTTCACTAACTCTACCTTGCTCTCATCTACGCCAAAAAGCTCGCAAATGCGCTTAGAGCTTGCTCTTTTGATATGTTCTCGGTTGATAAATGCGAGCTTGTCGATGTCAAATTTCGCCGGTGCCTTTGAAATTTTGGCGATATCGAAAAACTCCACCGCTTCTTCGATACTAAAAACCTCGCATGGGGTTTTATTTCCAAGCAAAACCAAATAATTTGCAATCGCCTCAGGCAAAAATCCAGTATCTAGCATCCATTTTACGCTACTTGCGTCGTCGCGTTTGGACATTTTCTTGCCATCAGGCCCCAAAATAATCGGCAAATGCGCGTATGAAATCTCGTCTGTGTATCCCAAACACTCCCTAATCCAGTTTTGTTTCGGAGTATTGCTGACATGATCCTCGCCCCTGATTACGAAGGTAACGCCTTCTAGCATATCATCAGTGGCGCAAGCGAAGTTGTATGTCGGGGTTTTATCTGCGCGCATAATGACGAAACTATCGATATTTTCAGGCTCGAAGCTAATCTCGCCTTTGATAGCGTCTGTGAATTTCAAAACTCTGGTTGGTTTTTTAAGTCTAATTGTAAATGGCTTTGGATTGTCTATGACCTCAGCGTCGCTTAAATGCTCGCAAGTCCCATCGTAGCGATACGCTACGCCCTTTTCTTTGGCTTTTTCTTTTTTGGCGGCAAGCTCTTCTTCGCTACAAAAGCAGCAAAACGCCTTGCCCTCTTGCAGAAGCTTTGCGGCGAATTCTTGGTGAAATTTTAAATTTTTGCTTTGATAATAAAGTGTTTGCCATTTGATACCAAAAAGGGTTAAAATTTCCATTATATCTTTGTCTTTGCCTTCGATATTGCGGGCAGTATCGGTATCCTCGATACGCAAAATAAATCCACTTTTATCTTGAAGCGAGCGGATATAGTTAAAAATCGCGGCGCGTAAATTTCCAATGTGCATATCGCCTGTGGGTGATGGCGCAAATCTATACATAAATTTTCCTTTTCTTTATTAAATTTCAAAATTTGCCATTATACTTTTTTCTACCTAATAAAAAGCAAAAAGTAAGCAAAATTAGGTTATTATCTATCCTTTTATTTCCCAAAGGAGGCTTGTAATGAGCTTTATTCAAGAATTCAAAGAATTCGCAATGAAAGGCAATGTCATCGATATGGCAGTGGGTGTGGTCATCGGTGGAGCCTTTGGCAAAATCGTAACTTCGCTAGTAAGCGATGTCATTATGCCAATCGTCGGAGTTATCACAGGTGGTATGAATTTTACCGATTTAAAAATCGTTTTAAAAGAGGCTGTGGGCGAAACACCAGCCGTGACGATAAATTACGGCTCGTTTATCCAAACAGCGGTTGATTTTATCATTATCGCATTTTGTATTTTTTGCGCGATTAAGGCGATTAACAAGCTTAAAAAAGAAAAACCAGCCGAGCCTGAGGCGCCAGCTGAGCCTAGCGAAGATATCAAACTTCTAAGCGAAATCAGGGATTTACTAAAAAAATAATATGGAAATTTTGAAATTTATCCCTTTTTTTAAGGGGCTTGATGAGGCCAAAATCGAGCGATTAGCGCAGATTAGTAGTAAAAAGGCTTTTAAAAAGGGAGAAATTTTATTTTATGAGGGCGATACAAGCTCTCATTTAATCATCTTGCTTAAAGGCACAATCGAGATTTATAAAACAGCCCCCAGTGGCAAGGAAATCTATATCCACGAAATCCGCCCAATGTCTTTCGTGGCTGAGGCTGTAAATTTCGAAAATATCCCCTATCCAGCCAGCGCGCGCTTTGCTAGCGGTGGCGAGGTTTTAAAAATAGATTATGAAAAATTTGTCGAAGAGTTTTTGAGCGAGCCTGAGTTTTGCATTAGCATTATAAAATCAATTTCGGCGAAGTTAAGGGCGCTAGAATTTGCGTTTGAAAACAGCGTCGTGCTACCTAGCGAGGCAAAAATATCAAAGTTTATCATCGAAAATTTTGATATTTTTACCAGCTCAAAACACATTAAAATCGCCAAAATTTTAAATATCACCCCCGAGACATTTTCTCGCACGATTACGAAATTTAAAAAATCTGGCGCGCTTTTGCTCGATAAAGACGGCGAAATTTCGGGCTTTGATAGAGAAAAATTAGAAAAATTTATCTGATTTGGAGTAAGAGTGAAAATCCCATATATTTTTCCGATTGTAGCGACGACGCTCTTTGTTTTTTTGAATTTATACATTTACAAATCAATCTCAGCTAGGTTTGAAATTTACGATAAATTCAAAAAAATAAAGCCATTTTTGATAGTTTTTTGCCTATTTTTGGTGATTTTCGAGGGTATGTTTTTTACTAGAAGCGTTTTTGCCGGCGCGCTAAAAGATGAAATTTTATACAAAATTTGCGTCGTTTGCGTGGCTAGTAGCTTTTCGCTTTTCTTTTTGTGCCTAGCCTATGATATTTTAAATGTGAGCGCAAAATTTGCTAAATTTAGCGAGAGCAGGCGCAAATTTATTAAAATTTGCGTAGATGTAACCTTCGTAATAATGGCGTTTAGCTACCTTTTTAAGGGCTTTTACAACGCACTTAAAACTCCGAAAATTAACGAGGTCGATATCAAAATCAAAAATCTAAGCCAAGATCTGAATTTGGCTGTGGTGAGCGACATACACTTGGGCGAATTTTTAAAAAAAGATTTTTTGCAGACTATCGTAGCGCAGATAAACGCTACCAGCCACGATGCTGTGTGTATCGTGGGCGATATGTTTGATTTGCGTTCTCACGAGCTAGGCGATATTTTGGAGCCTTTGCGCGAACTAAAAAAGCCTGTGTTTTTCGTGACAGGAAATCACGAGTATTACAGAGGCGCAAAGGGGCTAATCGAAGCTTTGGAGCGCGAGGGCGTGAGGGTTTTGCAAAACGAGAGCGTGGAGTTTATGGGGGTAAATCTGCTTGGCACGCACGATTTAAGCGGTGCGAGATTTAATGAATTAGAGCCAAATTTCAGGGCAGCCCTAAAAATGGCAGATCCAAATAAACCTAAAATTTTGCTAGCTCATCAGCCAAAATTTATAAATTTACATGTAAAAGATGAGGTGGATTTGTGTATTTGCGGACACACGCACGGCGGGCAAATTTTCCCATTTAGCCTGCTTGTAGCACTCGATCAAAAATATGTCCATGGGCTATATAATGACGGAGCAAAGCAAATTTATGTGAGTAGTGGGGTCGGTTTTTGGGGACCACCGATGAGGATTTTTGCCGACGCAGAAATCGCGCTACTAAGACTAAGGAGAGAGTGATGAAAAAGCTAATTTCACGCTGTTTTGGGGTGATTGCTGGGATTAAATTTCCGCGCCCTGTGCAAAGGTTTATAAATCAAAAATACATTGACGCTTTTGAGATTGATATGAGCGAATTTTTAGGCGCAGGTGATTACGATAGCCTAAATGCGCTATTTACGAGGCGTTTGGTGAGGGAGCGTGAAATTTGCGCTGAGCCTAGCGCGGTTTTGAGCCCGAGCGATGGAGTGATTTTTGAGTGCGGGCGCACGAGTGATTTTAGCGCGTTTAGTATAAAGGGGCATAAATACGATATTTGGGAGCTTTTGGGGCTTAAATCTTGGGCTGGGGATTTGCAAAAGCAAAATTCCGAAATTTTTATTAGTTTGCTAAATTTAGATGATATGAAAACTTCCAGAGATTTTAAAATGTCGGCGGATTTGACATACGCAAACATCTAT
This sequence comes from Campylobacter sp. JMF_15 NE4, assembly GCF_027737645.1. Taxonomy (NCBI): domain Bacteria; kingdom Pseudomonadati; phylum Campylobacterota; class Epsilonproteobacteria; order Campylobacterales; family Campylobacteraceae; genus Campylobacter; species Campylobacter sp. JMF_15 NE4. The sequence continues at coordinate 123,397 of NZ_JAOVTY010000001.1, forward strand.
CTAAGCCCAAAAGACTATCATCACTATCACGCTCCATGCGATCTTAGCGTCATTGGTGCGCTATATATCCCGGGCGAGCTTCACAGCGTGGCAAAAAAATATCTGCTAAAAGTGCCAAATCTCTATGCCAAAAATGAGCGCGTGGTTTTGCTCTGTAAAATGAGCAATGGCGGGCTTTTGTGGCTGGTTTTTGTAGGGGCGCTAAATGTAGGCAAAATGAAATTTGACTTTGATAGCAGGATTCAAACTAACGCTAAGGCTAACGATAAGGCTAGGGAAATTTTGAATTTTGATTATAATAAATTCGATTATGGCGAAGGCGTGAGCTTTAAAAAGGGCGAACATATCGGAAATTTCGAGCTTGGCTCTACGATAGTGATGATTGCCGAGAAGGAATTTTTGGAGTTTGAAATTTCGCAAGGGCAGAGAGTAAAATTTGCGCAAAAAATCGCTAGCTTAAAATAATTTAAAGCTAGCTTAATTTAATTTTAGCTATACTTAAATCTATTTTAAATCAAAGGATTTAATATGAAAAACGCATTTACTATGATTGAGTTGATTTTTGTTATCGTTGTGCTCGGCATTTTAGCAGGTGTTGCTGTGCCTAGACTAGCTATGACCAGAGATGACGCTACGGTCGCAAAAATGAGAGGCGATTTGGCTTCGATTAGAAGTGGAATTTCGCTAAAAAGAGGCGAAGAGCAATTAAAAGGCAAGAGTGCATGGCCTGATTTAAACAGCAGTGGCTCTGATATGTTTGGTAATGTTTTGCAAAATGACCTAACTGCAAGCACTGGCAAAAACGGCTGGAAAGTTAAAACACGAAATAAAACTTATGAAGCGTGTGTAGCTGGCAACTGCGTTGATTTTACATATTATCAAACAGCAGACGCTACTCACAAGGCTGGCACATTTGATTGTGACCACTCAAAACCAACTTGCCAAACATTAGCAGAATAAGCTTGTATTACTATGAAATCGCGGTTTTAGGGGCAAGACTAAAACCGCTTACCTATTTTTCAAATTCACAAATTTCACCATACCAAATAGTCCAAATTCCCGTAAAAAACGCCCAAAAACGCGGTGTAGTTTTGCGTGAAGTGCCAAAACCTGAGTTTTGCACGAAAGAAATCAGCGAAATTTTGCCCCTAAATTTCACGCCGTTTCAAGTGGAGTTGGCGCAGTTTATTTCGCATTTTTATATCTGCGAAATCGGCGTGGCGTTTGGGGTTTTTGAGCCAAATTCGAGCATAAATTGCGCGCCTTGCGAAAAGCTAAATTTCACAAAAACGCCAAATTTGACCCCAGAGCAGACAAAAGCTCTAAATTTTGCCAAACAAAACGCCGTTTCGCTGATTTTTGGCGATACGGGAAGTGGCAAAAGCGAGGTTTATATCTCGCTCATAGCAGAAATTTTAAACTCTGGCAAACAAGCGCTATTTTTAATGCCAGAAATCTCGCTCACACCGCAAATGACGAAGCGCTTGCAAGGGTATTTCGGCGAGGCTCTTGGCGTGTGGCACTCCAAAATCACCCCCGCTAAAAAACGCCAAATTTTAGCCGATTTTTTCGCAGGCAAAATTCGCCTTATCGCAGGCGCGCGCTCGGCGCTGTTTTTGCCGTTTCATAACCTTGGCGCGATTATCGTCGATGAGGAACACGATGATAGCTACAAATCAGCCTCCGCTCCACGCATAAATGCCCGAGATCTCGCGATTTTTGCCGCGCACAAATGTGGCGTTAAAACCGTGCTTGGCTCAGCCACGCCCTCTCTTACGAGCTTTGCGAAACAGCCAAATTTCAGGCTCAAAGGTACTTATCATGCCACACACAAACGCTACATTTACGACGAGAGCGAAACTTCCCTCACGCCCAAAATAAAAAAAGAAATCAGCGCAAGTCTAGGCGCAAATCGCCAAGTGGTGGTCTTTTTGCCTACACGCGCAAATTTCAAATATATGGTTTGCAAGAGTTGTGGCGAGATTATTAAATGCCCGTTTTGCTCGGTGGGTATGAGCTACCACGAAAAGGAAAAGGCGCTAAAATGCCATTATTGTGGATACAGCGCGTTTTACAAACAGCCTTGCGCTAAATGTGGCAAAAGCGTAAGCGAGGCCAAAAAAATGGGCACTAGCGAGCTTTTAAAGGAGTTAAAAGCAAATTTCCCTGAGGCAAAAATCGCTAAATTTGACCGCGATGAGATTACAACCCAAAGAAAGCTAGAAACCCTACTAAACGACTTTAACGCCCATAAAATCGACATTTTGGTAGGCACACAAATGCTTAGTAAGGGGCATGATTACCATGGCGTGGATTTGGCGGTGATTATGGGGATTGATGAGCATTTGAATTACCCTGATTTTAGGGCGCGCGAAAAGACCCTAGCCCTTGGCATGCAAGTAGCAGGTAGAGCTGGCAGGAAGGGCGAAGGCAGGGTCGTGATACAGACTCTGCAAAGGGCGTTTTTCGAGGATTTTTTGCAGGATTATGACGCGTTTTTAGAAGAAGAAAGCGAGGATCGAGATCCGCTGTATCCGCCATACACTAGGCTTTTGCGTGTTTTAATCTCGCATAAAAACGAGGCAGAGGCGGCTAAAATTTGCGCTAGCGGGCTTGAAATTTTGCACGGCGCGCTAAAAGCCAAAAAACTAGCCGATTTGCAGATTATAGGGCACGGCAAAGCTGGAATTGCGCTGATTGCGGGCAAATTTCGCTACGAAATACTGCTTCGTGCTACCACGCACACGCCACTTTTAAGGGCCGGCGCACTTCTAGCACATTTGCCCGTTGAGATCGATATGGATCCGATTAATTTTTCTTAAATTTTCAAAATAAATATTTGTGTCTAATGATGACTTTTGTAATATTTTGCTCGGATAGTATTTTGAAATCATCATCGCTTATAGCTTTTATTTTTCCGTTTTCTTTATAATAATAGTGTTTGCACGGTAACGGCTCTTTGGAACTTTCTGGCGTAAAACCACATTTTAGATTTTTTAAAAATCCGCCGTATTCATCAGCGTCCGTTATGATGAGTAAATTTTCTTTATTTTTGTTTGATGTAATATCAACAATTTTTTCATCGGGAATTTTGATATAAAATTCACGCCCTGGAAACGGATATGGTTTTTCGGATTGGTTAGCCCAAAAAATCAGTCTATTCATTCCAGTTGTCATCCACATACTTCCCGACATGAGAATTAATAAAATCAAAAAAATCATCAAAAATATGTTTAAAATTTTTCTTTTTCTACTCAAAATTTATCCTTTATTCTAGCGTTCTCACAATCAGGCTTTTTGGAAGCCCAAATTTAGCGATGATTTCGCACTCTTTTTCGCGCATTTGCCCGTTATCAATTTCATGGTCAAAGCCTAAGATATGAAGCAGTCCGTGTGTGAATAAAAGCGCGATTTCATCGCTATTTGAGTGCGAAAATTCTAACGCTTTTTGCTCTACTAAATCCAAATTTATCACAACAGAGCCTATCGGGGCAGTATTCGCACCACCTGGCACATTTTCAAGCGGAAAACTAAGCACATCGGTGGTTTTATCAACCCCGCGCGCGCTTTTGTTGATTTCGCGCATTTCCTCGCTTCGCACGAAGACTAGCTCGACCGCACCCGTGCTAAGCGTGGCTAAAATTTCGTCCAAAATTTTTGGGTAATTTTCTTCACAAAGTATCAATTTCAAGCCCTTTAAATCAAAATTTGCCTATAATTCTACCAAAAAAAGGATTAAATTTGAAAAAAGCTTTATGTATCATCAGCGGCGGTATGGATAGCGCGACTTGCGCGTATATCGCCAAAAATTCAGGTTATGAGGTCATTGGAGTGCATTTTGATTATGCTCAGCGCACGCAGGATAAAGAGCGCGAGTGTTTCGAGAGAATTTGCGATGATTTGGGCGTTACGAGGCGATACACGCTGGATGCTAGATTTATCGCGCAAATCGGCGCAAACTCGCTTACAGATACTAGCCTTAGCGTGCGAAAGGGCGCAAACATCGATAAAAACGAGATCCCAAACACCTATGTGCCGTTTCGAAACGGCGTGTTTTTGAGTATCGCGGGCGCGCTTGCCGAGCGCGAAGAGTGTGTGGCGATTTTCATCGGCGTGGTGCAGGAGGATAGTAGCGGATATCCTGATTGCACGACGGAATTTATCGCAAAAATGCAAAGCGCGATAAATGCGGGCACTTCGCCGAATTTTAGCGTGGAGATTAAAACGCCTTTGGTGCATTTAAACAAGGGTGAGATTGTGGCGCGTGCGCTTGAAAACGGCGTAAATTTGGGGCTTACTTGGAGCTGTTACACAAACTCACACAAGGCTTGTGGCGTGTGTGATAGCTGTCAATTACGCCTAAATGGCTTTGCAAAAGCCGGCGTAAAAGATCCAATCGAGTATGAAATCGAAATTTAAAATTCTTTGCTCTAAATTTGCTGTCATTGCGAGTAAAGCAAAGCGTCAAGACGCTTTGCCGAAGCAATCCAGTAAAATTTAGAGCAAAATTCTACTTAAATTTAGCATTGAACGATTTTTTAAATTTTAGGCGAAATTTTAAATTTTCACTCAAATGCAGAGTTTAAATTTAGGCTCGGGATTATTTGTAAATTTTGCGGTGCAATGAAGTCGTGGTTGCGGTATTTTTCGAGCCCAGCCCTAGCTATCATCGCAGCGTTATCCGAGCAAAATTTCAGTGGCGCAAATAAAAGTTCGCACTCGTGCGCGTCGCATAAATTTGCCAAATTTTGCCTCAAATGCGTATTCGCACTAGCCCCGCCCACGACGCCAAAACGCTTAAATTTGCGCTCATCAAAGACCCGCGAGAGTTTATCCATGATATGCGCGCAAGCACTTTTTTGAAAGGCGTAGGCGATATCGCACTTATCTTGCCCCGCTAGTTCGCCATTTTGGGATAGTTTTTCGATTTGCACTCGAACGGCATTTTTAAGGCCTGAGAAGCTGTATTGTAGGCGTTTATCGCCCTTTAAAGGCACTGGAAAGCTAAATTTTGGCTTACCATTTTTGGCTAAATTTTCGATTATCGCGCCACCTGGATAGCCAAGTCCTAGCATTTTGGCGCATTTGTCAAATGTCTCGCCAAAGCTATCATCACTGGTGCTTGCAAGCACGCTGATTGCGCCATTTGCGTCAATATCAAGAATCATCGTGTGCCCGCCACTTACTAGCAAAACCCCAAGCGGAAATTCTGCTTCTTTGTCCAAAAATAGCGAATAAATATGCCCGATTAGGTGATTTACGCCGATTAGTGGCAAATTTAGAGCAAGGCTGAGCGTTTTTGCCATATTCACGCCCCCTATCAAACTCACGCTAAGGCCTGGCGCGTGCGTTACGGCGACGGCTTTAAGAGAGCCAAAAAAGGGCTTTGCGCGCTCCAAAATGCGAGGCAGTGCTTCTGTGTGAAGACGCGCAGCTAGTTCTGGCACGACACCGCCGTATTTGGAGTGTTCGAGTTCTTGGGAGATTTTTTCGTAAAACTCTAATGCGAAATTCGAGCTGTTTAGCACAGCAATTGAGCTGTCATCACAGCTACTTTCAATGGCTAAAATCATTATTTTCCTTTAAATTTTTTCTAAATTTAGCATTTTTGGGCTAAGTTTTGGGTAAAAATAAAACAGACTAATTAAATCTTTAAAATTTTAATAATTTTTACCATTTATAAATAAATTTTGATTATAATCAAAGGTTGTAAAATTTAACACAAAGGAAAAAAATGATAAATGTTTATGATGTAGTTGTCATCGGTGGCGGTCCTTGCGGAATCGCAGCCGTGGTCGAGGCCAAAAGAAAAGGCGTAGCCAAGGTGCTTTTGCTAGAAAAAGGCGATAATCACTCTCAAACAATCAGACAATTTTACAAAGACAAAAAACGCGTAGATAAAGAATACAAGGGCATGGATAGCGAAACAAAGGGCACGATTAGCTTCGAGACTGGCACGAAAGAGAGCGTGCTGGATTATTTCGATAGCTTGCTAGATCACGGCGATATCGATATTTACTTCAATAGCGAGGTCGAAAAGGTCGAAAAAAAGGACGATGGGCTATTTTGCATAACCACAGCCTCAGCTGGATTTGTAGCGCGCAATGTCATCATCTCAATCGGCCGTATGGGCAAACCAAACAAACCAAGCTACAAAATCCCGCCATCAATCACACAAAGGGTAAATTTCAACCTCGATAAATGTAGCGTCAATGAAAAAGTCCTAGTCGTGGGCGGTGGCAACTCAGCCGCCGAATACGCGCTCTCGCTATGCAAAACGAACACCGTTACCCTATGCTACCGCAAAGAGAGCTTTACAAGGCTAAATGAAATTAACGAAGAAGATATCAAAAAAGAGGCCAGAAACGGCGACATTATCTTGCGCCTTGGGCTTGATATCGAAGCGCTAGAAAACGAAAGTGGCAAGGTGCTAGTGAAATTCACAAACGGCATGGAGTTAGTTTATGATCGCATAATCTATGCAATCGGTGGCACGAGCCCTGTGGATTTCCTTAAAAAATGTGGCGTAGAATTCGACGAAAACGGCGTGCCAAGCGTCGATGAGAGGTGCGAAACAGCCACAAAAGGGCTTTTTGTGGGTGGAGATTTGATTACCAGAAACGGCGGTTCGATCGTCGTAGCCTTTAACCATGCTCACACAATCGTAGAAAATCTGCATTTATGAGACTTTTCCAGCTAAAAAGTGGGTATCGCTACACTAGCGATACCATTTTTTTATGGAATTTTATCTGCGAAAACTGGCTTAACTCTCGCGCCACAAATTCTCTTAAAATTTTAGATGTTGGGGCAGGGTGCGGGATTTTGGGGCTGATGTTGAAGCGGGATTTTCCAAATTTAGATTTAAGCTTGCTTGAAATCCAAGAGCAAAATTTAGAAATTTTGCGTAAAAATTGCGAGCAAAATTCATTACGGGCGCAAATTTTGCACGAAAATTTCGCAAATTTTAAAAGCGAGCAAAGATTTGATTTAATCGTTTCAAATCCGCCATTTTACAGGGAAAAAATCCTAACTAGCCAAAATTCGCACATCGCGCTAAGCAAAAGCGCCACAAGCCTAAGCCTTAGCGATTTCGTGCGTGTTAGCAACACTCATTTAAAGCCAAAAGGCGCGCTAATTTTTTGCTACGAGGCGGGCAAAATCGCGCAAATTTGCGAAATTTTACAAACCTATAAGCTAAATTTGACAAAGCTTGCTTTCATCTATCCTAACGAAAACAAGCCCGCCAAACTCGCACTTTTTTTGGCGCAAAAAAGTTCGCGCTCACTTTGTGAAATTTGTGCGCCGATTTATACATTTCTTAATGGTGAAAAAAGTAAAATAACGGCTAAAATTTATGAAAAAGCTGGTTTAGAAAGTGTCGATATTGAGTGAGTTTGACTATACCTTCGATAATAGCGCCTGCGAAAGCTGCGGCGGCAAGTGTTGCACGGGCGAGAGCGGATATATTTGGATAAATGACGCAGAAATCGAGAAACTCAGCGAATTTATGGGGATAGATAAGGCAAATTTTATCCGCGTATTTTTGCAGCGAGTTGGGAATAAATTTAGCATAAAAGAAAAACCATACCTTAACGGTATGGCGTGTGTGTTTTTTGACGAAAAGCACCGAAACTGCGGGATTTATGAATACAGACCAAATCAATGTAGAACCTTTCCATTTTGGGAATATTTCAAAGAGCATAAAGATGAATTGGAGAAAGAATGTATTGGGGTAAAATTTTAACCGCTTTTTTGGCTCTTGGTGCCATAAATTTGGGCGCTAGTGAAACCAAAAGCGACGCGATAAAAGATATGAATAAAAGCTCGGTTATCACAAATACTGCGCCGGTACCCGAGAAAAACGCTAGTGAAAATGTAGCGCAAAAGGCCACTACACCGCAAAAGTTAAAAGAGGCGATGAAGGCTTACGATGAGGCTGAGCTGAATTTCGATCTGCTAACTGCGCTAGAACTAGCCAACAAAGATCCGCAAAGCGCGATGAAACTCTACGAAAAAGCCTTTTTAAAGACAAATTCGCAGGTGTATTTGCTAGAAGCCTTAAAGCTTGCGTTTTTCTTAAAAGATAGCAAAGCAACCGCGCGCTACCTAGCTTTGGGCGATAAAATTTTGGCTGATGATAGCGAGTATTTGCGCGTAAAAGTGGGGTATTATATGGGGCAGGGAGAGATACTCAAAGCCAACACTACCGCGCTTCATTTAGCAAATTTAGAGGTAAATTCGAGAAATTATTCGATTTTGGGCGCGACATATTATGCTATGGATAATTTCGCCCTAGCCAAGCAGTATTTCGAAAAGGCCTATGAGCTGGAAAAATCAGAGGAAAATTTAATCCGCCTTAGTGATGTGCTTTTAAATAGGCTTGATAGTAGCGACGCTGCGGTGCGTATCATGGAGACACATAGGCGAATTTACGGGTGCGCTAGTGGTATGGTGTGCGAGGTTTTGGCTGATGTGTATCGTATGCAAAAAAAATACTTCGAGGTCGCCAAACTCGATGAGGCGCTGTATGAGAGCAAAAAAAATACAAAATTCATAGACGATATGATTGGGATTTATTATTATATGAAGGAATTTGATAAAATCATCGAAATTTTGCAAAAATATGATTATAAAAAAGATCTCATAATGGACGCTTACGCCCAGAAAAAGGACTTCGCCACAGCTATGAGATTAGCGCGCGAGGAGTTTTCGAAAACCGAAAATTACGATTATTTGGCGAACGAGGCGATTTATTTGTATGAATCTTTTGGCGATAAAAAAACGCCAGATCAAATTAACGAAGTCGTGGCGAAATTTGAAAACATAGCTAGCAAACTAAAAGATCCGGTGCATTTGAATTACTACGGATATATTTTAATCGATCATGATTTGGATATCAAAAAGGGCATTGATTATGTCGAGCGCGCCCTAAAAGACGAGCCAAATTCGGTTTATTATATAGACTCGCTAGCATGGGGGTTTTATAAACTTGGCGAGTGCGAAAAAGCCAAAGAGTGGATGGATAAGATAAAAGACGATGAGTTTTACACCAGCGACGAGGGCAAGGGGCATGTAAGCGCGATAGAAAAATGTGTGATAGATAAAAATATCCAAAAAATAGGTGAAATCGCAGGTGGAATAAAGGCGCAAAAATGATTTTAGATGAAATTTTAGAAAAAACGCGCGAGGATTTGGCTAGGCGCAAAGAAAAATTTAGCTTTGATATGCTTGGTCGCACGCTAAGTGCCAATCCCATGATACCGCGCGACGCGAAAAACGCGCTAAAAAGCACCCCGGATAATCCGCTCCGCATAATCGCTGAGGTGAAAAAAGCAAGCCCTAGCAAGGGCGTCATCAGAGAGGATTTCGATCCGCTTAAAATCGCTATGGAGTATGAAAAATCAGGCGCGAGTGCGTTTTCTATTTTGACTGAGCCACACTATTTTAAGGGCGATATTAGCTACATTTCGCAAATCAGGCGCTATACAAACACGCCGATTTTGCGCAAAGATTTTATAATCGATGAGTATCAAATCCTAGAAGCACTCGTGTATGGGGCGGATTTTGTGCTTTTAATCGCAAAGGCTTTGGAGCAAAAAGAGCTTAAAAGACTTTTGGAATTTACTAGGCATTTGGGGCTTGAAGCGCTTTTTGAAATTCACGATAAAGATGATTTGAAAAAGGCGATTTTCGCGGGGGCTGATATAATCGGCATAAATCACCGAAATTTGCAGACTTTCGAGGTTGATTTGAGTTTGTCGGCAAATTTAATCCCGCTTATCCCAAATGGCAAAATTATCGTGGCTGAAAGTGGGCTAGGCTCGCACGAACAGCTACTCGAATTAAGCGCACGCGGGGTCGATGCGTTTTTAATCGGTGAGAGTTTTATGCGTCAAGATGATGTCGGCGCGGCGCTTAGAGCTGTGAAATTTGGCGAAAAATAGGGGGAAAATATGGATTATATTTGCGCGCCGTGGAGAAGTGATTATTTTACCGAAAAACGCAGCGGTTGCCCGTTTTGCGTAGCTGCGAAAGCCAAAGAAGGAACAGAGTGTGTAGGTGTGGTATTTCGCGCTAAATTTTGCTTCGGGCTTATGAATTTATATCCATACAATCCCGGGGCTTTTATGGTGATTCCTTACGAGCACACCGATAATATCGAGAATTTACCGCTAGAAGCGTGGTTAGAGATGAGCGAATATGTCCAAAAGGGTGTGCGAGTGCTAAAAACCGCTCTTGGCGCAAAGGGGGTAAATATCGGTATGAATCTAGGCTCCGCTGCTGGGGCTGGGATAGCCGAGCATGTGCATTATCATCTAGTTCCGCGCTGGGAGAGAGATACGAATTTCATCACTACGATCGCAAATGTGCGCGTAAATGGCGTGAGCTTCGCCCCACTTTATGAAAAAATAAAAGCTGGATTTGAAAATTTGAATAAGGATTAAAAATGGTAAGTGTAGAACAAGCTATACAAGATATGAAAAATGGCAAGATGATTGTCATGGTCGATGATGTTGATCGCGAAAATGAGGGCGATTTGATTTTTCCTGCGACTTTTACGAGCGCGGAGAAGGTAAATTTCGCTATCACACACGCTCGTGGCGTGGTTTGCGTCGCACTGGACGAGGAAATCGCCAAAAGGCTAGATTTGCCCCTAATGGTCGATAAAAACACATCTTCGCACGAGACAGCATTTACTATCACAATCGACGCAAAAGACGCAACCACGGGCGTGAGCGCGTATGAGCGAAATATGACAATCGAGCTTATGGCGCGCCCAAACTCCACCCCAAGCGACTTCGTGCGCCCTGGCCACATAAATCCGCTCATCGCCAAAAAAGGCGGAGTGCTCGTGCGCACAGGCCACACAGAGGGCTCTGTGGATTTGTGCAAGCTCGCTGGAATCGCGCCAAGTGCGGTGATTTGCGAGATCGTAAAAGAAGACGGCACAATGGCAAGGCGCGATGATTTGGAGAAATTCTGCGAAAAATTTGGCATAAATATGATTTCAATCGCCCAAATCGTCGAATACAGATTAAAACACGAAACTTTGGTTAAATTTGGCGAATTTAGCAAGGGCAAAATTTGCGGTAAGCCTTGCAGAGTTTGCGAAATCACAGACCACGATGACAACGCTCACAAAGTCTTTATTTTCGGCGAAATTGGCGAAATTTGCAATGTAAAATTTCATAAAATTTCAAGTGATTTAGAGTTTATGCAAGATGAAAATTACGATGATTTTATGCAAAATTTAGAAATTTTAAGCACGAGTGGTGGCGTGATTGTGGCGCTAAATTCGGCTTCGCACAAGGGCGATTTCAAAAGCTATGGTATCGGGGCGCAGATTTTAGCGCATTTGGGGATTAAAAAAATCAAAATTCTGTCAAATTCCAGCCCGAAGGAATACGCTGGACTTAGTGGATTTGGGATAGATATAGTTTGATAGCTCATATCGATTTAGACTGCTTTTTTGTATCTGTCGCAAGGCTGATAAATCCCGCTCTTAGCGGACTTCCTGTCGCAGTTATCGGCGGAAATAATGAGGAAATTTTCGCTAATAAAGATGAGGGTTTTGGAGCGAAATTTCACTTCGATGAGAGTGCGCAAAATTTTAAAATTCAAGCCCAAAAAGAGCAAAATTTGCAAAATTTCGGCGATGAGCAAAAAAGGCTAAAATCTTTGCAAAAAGGGGTGGTTTTAAGCGCTAGTTACGAGGCTAGAAAATTTGGCGTGCATTCAGCCCAACCCCTAAAAATGGCGCTTCTAGCCTGTCCAGAGCTGGTGCTGGATGCGGCAAAGCACGGCGTGTATGGCAAGATTTCAAACCAAATTCACAAATTTTTGCTAAATTTCACGCCAGAAATCGAAAAATTTAGCGTTGATGAGTTTTTTTTGGATTTGCGTGGCACGAAATACAACGAAAACGCGCGCGAGTTTGCGCTCTTTTTGCAAAGCGAAATCAAGGCGAAATTCGGGCTTCCTAGCAGTGTGGGGCTAAGCGAGGCGAAATTTATCGCCAAGCTAGCCACCGATTTAGCCAAGCCTTTTGGGGTGCGTGAAATACCAATCTCGCGCCTTAAAACCGAGCTTAGAGATGTCGAAATTTCAAAATTTCCAGGCGTGGGAAAATCTATGCAAAAAACGCTCGCAAAATACGGGATTAAGAGCATTGGCGACGCGTGGGGACATAGGGAAATTTTCGAAAAAATGGGCAAAAACGGCGAGCAAATTTTCGCTCAAATCAGTGGCGATACGAGCGAGCGGGTGCAGGTTAGCAGGGAGCGCAAAAGTATCGGTCTTGGGCGCAGTTTCGAGCCGTGCTTCGATAGGGACGAGATCAAAAGGCGCATTAAAATCCTCTCTCGCCACCTAGCTAGCGAGGTTTTAGAGGGTGGGCTAAATCCGCTTACTTACGAGGTCAAAATCCGCTACAAATCGCGCGATGAGAGCTCTAAAAGGCTTAGTCAGCACAGGCCTTTTAGTCTAGATTTGCTCGATGAGACGGCGCTTTTGCTTTTTGAAGCTATTGATGTGCATAGGGGCGATGCAATAATTCATGTGTCGCTAAATTTGTCAAATTTTGGCGCAAATAGCGCAGAGTGCGCGACGCTGCTTTTCGATGAAATCGATAAAAAACGCCAAAGTTTGGATAAATCAATGAATCAAATTTGGTCAAAATTTGGTGTGGAAAAAATTAAAAAAGCTAGTGAAATTTAAGGAGAAAAGATGAAAGTAGGGGAACTTTATTCGGTTATGTGTATAATTTTCGCGACGAATTTTAAGGGCGCGATAAGCAAGGAAAATTTCGAAAAACTTGCTAGCAAATGGATTATAATCAACGAAAATGAGGAAAACAAAAAGGGCCAAGAGCTTTGGGCTGGGGTTAAAAATAGCGATTATGAGGCCATTTGCGCTGATTTTGAAAATCTCAAAGAGGCCTTTGATATGAGCTATTTCAAGCTAATAAGTGCGAGCGAAGTGAGCGTTTTTTACGAAAGATGTCGCTTCAAAAAGCCATTTGCGGATTTGCCAGATACACACGCTGCAAACATGCTAGGGCTGTTGGCGATGATTTTCAAGCAAGATACAAACGAAAAATCGCACAATATTTTGGGCGAGTATTTGACGAATTTTATCATGCCAAGCCTGCGTGGGCTAGCCGGACATTTGCAAATCAATGCTAAAAGCGATTATTACAAGGCATTTGGGTATTTTTTGGCGGATTTTTGCGTGGTTGTGAAAAATAGTTTGGGGCTTAAAATTTAGCCAAATTTACAAATTTAATTAGGGGCGAGAGTTGGAGTTTTGGAATCACATTTACGAAAAATTTGATCCAGTTGCGTTTAGCGTCGCCGGTTTTAGCGTGCATTGGTATGGCATAATGTATGTTTTGGCCCTGCTAATCGCACTCTTTATGGCCAAATGGATTGCTAAGCGCGACGGGCTGAAATTTAGCAGTGCGGTGCTGGATAATTATTTCATCTGGGTCGAAATCGGCGTGATTTTGGGCGCTAGGCTCGGATATATCGCGATTTATTCAGGCGAGGCGCTGTGGTATTTCACTCACCCGTGGCAAATTTTCAACCCTTTTTATAATGGCGAATTTATCGGAATTCGCGGTATGAGTTACCACGGGGCGGTGGTTGGATTTATCATCGCCACAATAGCGTTTTGCCGTCGCCACGCCCAAAACCAGTGGGCGCTACTCGATCTTGTCGCGCTTAGCGTGCCGCTTGGGTATTTTTTCGGGCGGATTGGGAATTTTTTAAACCAAGAGCTAATCGGGCGCGCAACCGATGTGAGCTGGGGGATTTTTGTAGATGGCGTGCTTCGCCACCCTAGCCAAATTTACGAGGGTTTGCTCGAAGGAATTTTGATTTTTGTGATTTTATTTTTTAGCAGGAAATTTAAGAAATTCGACGGCGAACTGATTTGCAACTATGCTATTTTATACACATTTATGCGCTTTGTGAGCGAATTTTTCAGAGAACCAGACGCTGGGATTGGGTTTGTAATCGCTGGATTTTCAATGGGGCAAATTTTATCGCTCGTTATGTTTTTGGCGGGCGTTATATTAAAAATTTCTTTGAAATTTCAACTAATAGGGCGTAATTAACTTTACTTAAAGTTAAAAAATACTATAATGTCCTGTTAAAGTTAAATTTACAAATTGTTAGTAATTTAACTAACTAATTTTCTATAAGGAGAGCTCATGAGCGAGCAAATCGAAGGCTTCTTAGGTATCCGCACGGATCGCACAAAAAGCCGTATGCCAGCGCGCCTAGACTTAATCCAAAGTATCAGTGGTGGAATTTTGGGTCTATTTATGTGGGTGCATATGATGTTTGTTTCTACTGTATTGTTCGGTGGAGACTTTTTTACCAAAGTTGTTGAATTCTTAGAATTAAGATTTTTGAGCGACAGCCCTTCTATGAGCTATATTACATCTTTCTTAGCTCTTGCTGTATTTATCATTTTCTTTATTCACGCTGCGCTAGGTATGAGAAAAATGCCAATCAATTTCCGCCAATGGCAATCATATCGTGCTCACATGAAACGCTTCAAACACGAAGATACTTCACTTTGGTGGGTTCAAGCAATCACTGGCTTTATTATGTTCTTCTTGGGTGCTGCACACCTTATTTTCATCATCACAAACTCTGATAAAATTTCAGGTGATATGTCAGGTGCTCGTGTAGTAAGCCATTTTATGTGGTTGTTCTACCTAGTATTGCTTTTCGCTGTTGAACTTCACGGTAGCATTGGTTTATACAGACTATGCGTTAAATGGGGTATTTTCGAAGGTCCTGATGCAAAAGAAAGTCGTAAAAAACTTAAAAAATTAAAATGGATTGTTTCGGCTTTCTTCTTAATTTTAGGTCTTTTATCTTTGGCTGCATTTATCAAAATCGGTGTAAATTTATAAAATAGGGAATTGAAATATGAATGTTAAATATTATGATGCATTAGTTATCGGTGGTGGGCTTGCAGGCCTACGCGCTGCGGTAGCTGCTGGCGAAAAAGGGCTTAGCACAGTAGTTTTAAGCCTTATTCCTGTTAAACGCTCGCACTCAGCAGCAGCACAAGGTGGTATGCAAGCAAGTCTTGGTAATTCTAAAATGAGTGAAGGCGATAATGAAGATGTGCATTTCGCTGATACCGTAAAAGGTAGCGACTGGGGTTGCGATCAAGATGTAGCTAGAATGTTTGCTCAAACAGCTCCAAAAGCTATTCGTGAGCTAGCTGCGTGGGGCGTTCCATGGACTCGTATCACAAAAGGTAAAAGAAGCGCGATTATCAACGCTCAAAAAACAACAATCGAAGAAAAAGAAGAAGTTCATGGTCTAATTCACAGCCGTGACTTCGGTGGAACAAAAAAATGGAGAACTTGCTACACAGCTGACGCTACTGGTCACACTATGCTTTTCGCTGTTGCAAACGAGGCATTAAAACACAATGTCGATATCCACGATAGAAAAGAAGCAATCGCTCTAATCCACGAAAACAACCGCTGTTATGGCGCGATTGTTCGCGATTTAGTAACTGGCGAGCTTACAGCTTATGTTGCAAAAGGCACACTAATCGCAACTGGTGGTTATGGTCGTGTATATCGCCACACTACAAACGCTGTTGTTTGTGAGGGAACTGGTGCTGCTATCGCACTAGAAACAGGCGTAGCTCAATTAGGAAATATGGAAGCAGTTCAATTCCACCCAACTCCAATCGTTCCAAGTGGTATCTTGCTAACTGAGGGTTGCCGTGGTGATGGTGGTATCTTGCGTGATGTCGATGGATATCGCTTTATGCCTGATTATGAACCAGAGAAAAAAGAACTAGCTAGCCGCGATGTTGTTTCACGCCGTATTATGGAGCACATCAGAAATGGTAAAGGCGTTCCTAGCCCTTATGGATACCATGTTTGGCTTGATATTTCTATTTTGGGTCGCGAGCATATCGAGAAAAACCTTCGCGATGTTCAAGAAATTTGCCAAATTTTCAACGGTATCGATCCTGCTGATACAGAGACTTACACAGATGAAAATGGTCGCAAAAGAGGTAAAGGTTGGGCTCCAATCCTTCCGATGCAACACTACTCAATGGGTGGAATTAGAACAAAAGCAACAGGCGAAAGCCCAACGCTAGCTGGTCTATTCTCAGCTGGTGAGGCTGCATGCTGGGATATGCACGGATTCAACCGCTTGGGTGGAAACTCAGTTTCTGAGACAGTTGTCGCTGGTATGATTGTAGGTGATTATTTCGCAGATTTCTGTGCAAGCCACGAAATCGATATCAAAACAACTTCAATTGAAAAATTTGTAAATAAATCACAAGCTTACCTACAAAGCCTACTTGATAAAGACGGCAAATACAATGTATTTGAGATCAAAAACAAAATGAAAGATATCATGTGGGAACATGTTGCGATTTTCCGCACAGGTGAGGGCTTGGCAAAAGCTGTAAAAGAGCTAGAAGAGCTTTACAAAGAATCAACAAATGTTAAAATTTCAAACAAAGAGCTATTTGGAAACCCAGAGCTAGAAGAGGCTTATCGTGTTCCTATGATGCTTAAACTTGCACTTTGCGTTGCAAAAGGCGCACTAGATCGCACAGAGAGCCGTGGCGCTCACTACCGCGAAGACTTCACAAAACGCGATGACGCAAACTGGCTAAAACGCACACTAGCGACTTGGAAAGACGGCGATACATTGCCAACTCTAACTTACGAGCCACTAGACATTATGAAAATGGAAATCCCACCAGCATTCCGTGGATATGGCGCGAAAGGTAATATTATAGAGCACCCAGATAGTGCTAAACGCCAAAAAGAAGTTGATGACATTAGAGCAAAAATGGAATCAGAGGGCAGAGGACGCTATGAAATCCAAGAAGCACTAATGCATTATGAGTTGCAACCAAAATATAAAGCACCAAATGAAAGAGCAGGTATAGGATATGAGTAGAAAAATCACAATTAAAGCGTTTAAATTTAATCCGCTAAGCAAGGTTTCTAAACCTCACTTTGCGACTTATGAGCTTGAAGAAACAGATGGTATGACACTATTTATCGCACTTAATGTCATCCGCGAAAAATTTGACCCAGAGCTAAGCTTCGACTTCGTATGTCGTGCTGGTATCTGCGGTAGCTGCGGTATGTTAGTCAATGGTAAGCCAGCACTTGCTTGCCGCACACTAACAAAAGACTATCCAGAGGGCGTTATCGAGCTTATGCCACTTCCTGTATTCAAACTACTAAAAGATTTGAGCGTAGATACAGGTAACTGGATGAACGCGATGAGTAAGAGAGTCGAGAGCTGGATCCACACTGACCATGTAACTGACATCTCTAAATTAGAGGAAAAAGTCGAACCAGAAGTAGCACAAGAGGTTTTCGAGCTAGATCGTTGTATCGAGTGCGGTATCTGTGTGGCAGCTTGCGGAACTGCGATTATGAGAGAGGATTTTATCGGTGCTGTTGGTATCAACCGCGTAGCTAGATTTAAAATCGATGCTCTTGATAACAGAACAGACGATGATTTCTACGAGTTAATCGGCGATGATGACGGTGTGTTTGGTTGTATGAGTTTGCTAGGTTGCGAAGACAACTGCCCTAAACACCTTCCATTACAATCTCGCATTGCTTATATGCGTAGAAAACTTGCTGCAAAAGGCAAATAATCCTATGACGCTTGCAAAATTTTTGCAGGCGTCTTTCTACTTTTATAAAATTTTGAAATTTTATTGCAAAACTTATCAAATTTCTAACCATTTCAACCCAAAAAAGGTAGTTTATGAATAATTTTATGAGTAAAATTTGGGGTTCAAAGAGGCTTTTTATCGATGAGAGCCTAACTCGCACTATGCCTAGCGATATCGCTGCGCTTATGTTATGCACAAATTCGCAAAATTTCGAAAAATTTAAATCGTTGCAAAGTTTTAGAGAAATTTTAAAAGAGCTTGGCGAAGAGATTGGAATCTATGCGATTCAGTCCCTGCAAATCGGCGCAATCAATGCGATTTGCAAGCTTAAAATTTCCAAATTAAGCGTATTGATGATGGTTGAAAATTTAAGCAAAGAAGGAATTATTAGCAAAAGCGAGTATGATGAAATTTCAAAATTTTTGCTTCAACTTCAAAGTGATTTGAACGAAAACGAAGCCCCAAATTCGCCCGCAAATTTCGCATTTTACGGCAAATTAGAGAGTTTGGATATTATTAGCGATGAGCTAAAAGCACTTTTGAGCGCCAAAAGCGAAGATGAGCTTGCAAATTTGGTTTCAGGCGCGGATACTGGCGCAGGTGCAAATTTGGGCGAGTATTTGGATACTAGCGCGAGCAAAAATGCGAGCGAAAATTCAGATACAAATCCAGGCGCAGGTTTTCTCGTTTGCGCGAGCGAATTTGAAAATTCACTCTTTGAGCGCACAAACGCCGCCAAATTAAACGCCAAAGATGCAAATTTCACGCTCTCGGTTACTGGCGTAATCAACGCTGGAAAATCTAGCATGCTAAATCGCCTTTTGGG
The DNA here is from genome assembly GCF_027737645.1 of Campylobacter sp. JMF_15 NE4. NCBI lineage: Bacteria > Pseudomonadati > Campylobacterota > Epsilonproteobacteria > Campylobacterales > Campylobacteraceae > Campylobacter > Campylobacter sp. JMF_15 NE4. The sequence continues at coordinate 141,920 of NZ_JAOVTY010000001.1, forward strand.
ATTTGATATTTTAGGGACTTCAAATATCCCTGAAACGGCGAATTTAACGCTTCTTAAAGGTAGCGATAAGCCTTATGCTAAGGTCAAATTCTACGATGATGAGGAGCTTGAAATTTTGGGTTTTGCGCAGGAATTTCGCTCGAAATTTCAAAACCAAAGCGAAGCCATAATCGAGCCAGAAAAACTGCAAGAATTCACCTCTGCCAAGTATGAAATTTCAAAATTTATCAAATTTATCGAACTTGGTATAAAAAGTGATTTTCTAAGCGATAAAATCACCGTCGTAGATACCCCAGGGCTGGACGATAGCGTGGTTTTGCGCGAGGAGCTGACGAAAAACTTTATGTTTTCAAGCGACGCGATAATCCACCTAATGAACGCCTCTCAAAGCTCGACCAAAAAGGATATGAGCTTTATCGCAAGCACCCTAAAAAGCTCGAAAAACAACTCGCTCATTGTGGTTTTAACCCACGCTGATTTGCTTAGCCAGACCGAGCTAATCGACGCGCTTAGATACGCGAGGGCTAGTATTTGCGAGGAGCTTGGGGCTTTTGGGTTCGATGAGGGGCTGATAGAAAATGTGAGCTATTTTTGCATAGATAGCCACAGCGGACGGGGTATTGGCGAGCTGAAATCTCATCTTTTCGAGCGATTTTTCGGCGAAAATTCAGCCAAAGCAGATGAAATTTTATCCTCATACAAAAAAGAGTTATCGCTGATTTGCGAGGCGTATTTGGCTGATTTGCAGGAGCAAAACGCCGATTTTAGCGCGAATAAAAGCGAGCTGGCTCAAAAATGCGAGAACATAAACGCCGAAATTAGCGCGCTAAATGCAAATTTAGCTAAGCTAAAAAACGATTTAACCGGCGCGATTAGCAAGCTTAGCTACGATGATAGCACGCTTTTTGCGCCGTTAAAATCAGCGATTTTGACGATTAAAGACAGGGTTTTAACCGACATAAATTACTCGAAAAAAAATAAAAAGCAGATTGATTTTTCTAGGCTAGAAGTCATCGCAAACTCTGGCGTCAAAGATGTCATCACGGACATTTTCCGCTCGTTTTCGCAAAAGATTTCGCGCGATATTTCTGATATCAAAGAGCTTTTGGGAAGCGATTTTAGCGAGGTAAATTCGCTTAAATTTGACACGAAAAAATACATGGACGAAAATTTCGCCCAGCCAAATTTCGCTAAATTTAACGAAAGCCTGCGTGAAATTGTGCGCAAAAACAGCGATTTTGGCGCATTATCGGCGAGTTTTGACGCGCTATTTAGCGAGTTTTTCGCTAAGCTAAATTTAAAATCTAGCTTTGAAAACATCGCCAAAACCTGCACCGCGGAGTTTAAAGAAAATGTCCTAGCCCTTTTTGCTAGCAAAAAATCTAGCCTAGATTTGCGCCAAAGCGAGCTTGAAAACGCGCTTAAAGCAGGCGATGAAAACGCCGAGCAAATCGCCAAAAACGCGCGATTGGTGCGAGAAAAAATAAATTTGGTAAATGGATTAATTAAAAGGATCGAGCAATGCTAAGGGAATTTATCAGCGAGTATAGGGCGAAATTTTTACCCAGCACGAAGCAGGGATTTTGGGGCGATATGAGCAGGGCTGTGGGCGAGCTAAAAGACCCGAGTCTGCACCCTAGCGCGCATTTAAGCAAGGTTTTAGATGAAATTTTGCTCGTCGAGTCCGAGCCTCTTAAAATCGCGGTTGTGGGGCAGTTTAGCAGCGGTAAATCGACATTTTTAAACACCTTGCTTTCTAGCGAAGTTTTGCCAACTGGCGTCGTGCCAGTTACTGCCAAGGCCACTCACATCAAATACGCCCCTTATGAAATGATGAGTGTAGCGTATAAAAACGGCTACACCCAAACCTTGGAAAGCTCGCAGATTTCGGATTTCGTCGATCAAAGGCGGGAGCTAAAAGATATCAAAAATATAAATATGTTTTTGCCGCACGAGCTTTTGAAAAAGATAAATTTCATCGACACCCCAGGGCTAAATTCGCGCTCGAACGCCGATACTAGGGAGACTTTGGAGATTTTCGACGAGGTTTTTGGTGTGCTTTGGATTTCACTCATCGACAACGCCGCTAGAAAGAGCGAAACAGCTCAAATTTCGCTTTTGCCAAAATTTTTAAGCAAAAACTCCATTGCGATTTTAAGCCAAAAAGATAGACTTGGCGCCGAAGAAATCGAGCGTGTGCATAATTACGCTAAAACGATTTTTGGCGCGAATTTTGCCTCTATCGTGCCAATATCATCAAAGCTAGAAAAAGCTGGCGATGGCCAAAACAGCGGGTTTAGCGAGGTTAGAGAGTTTTTAGACGAGCTTGATAAAAACCGCATTAGCTTTGCCAAATCTAGGCTAAATTTCATACTTACCGAGCTCAAAAACGAGCGGGCAGGGTATTTGGAAATACATAAAATTTTAGAAAAAATTATCGCTTCAAACAAAGATAAAATCGCCGAATTTTGCGCCAGCGAGCGCGAAATTTACAAAGAGGAATTTAGCAAAATTTACGCTTCGATTAAAGAGACCTCGAAATTTATCGCTAAAACCATGCAAGAAGCCCTAAGCTCGAAGCAAAACGAGTATTTCGTGAGTGCGACGCAGACGAAAAAGAGTTTTTTTGGCACGCAAACCTCGAAGGGATACGAAAAGGTAGCCTACGAGGCGCCGTATTTTAACACCGACGCCGCGCTTTCGAAGCTGATTTACAACGACGATAGGCTAAATGTGATTTTTCGCCGTTTCAAAGGCGAGCTAGTCAAAACACAAAACGCCATGAGCGAGGCGATAGAGCGCATTTATGCGGGGTTTGAGAGGGAAATTTTGCTATTTAAAGGTAGGTTTGAAAACTACGAGCGCCAAAGCGATTTAGCCTCTATCATAGAGGCTTCAAATATCGCTAAAATCGCAAGCGAAGTCTATGGGTTGTTTTTAAAAGACGGCGAGAGGGCTGTTTTTCAAATCTGCCAAAAAATCGCGCTGTTTTTCGAGCAAATTATGATAAAAATCGCCTCAAACTACACAAACGCCGTAACCCTAAGCGCGAATTTCATCGCAAACAAAATCGCAAAATCAATCAGCGATTACGAGGAAGAACCAGGACTTTATCAGCTTTTTTATCCCTCTTATGAGGACTTTGAAAAGGCGGTTTTAGGGGGACTTCATTACTATGAGTTCGAAAATGACTTCGTAGGGTCTAGCTCGTTTGTGGATAAAATTTACTCAGATTTTAGCGCGCAGATTTCGCAAATTTTCGAGGAAAATTTAGCTAAAATCGCAGATTTTAAAGCCACGCAAGAAAATGCGCTTGCGATTTTTAGCGCACTTGAAAATTTGCAAAGCCAAAATTAGTCTAAATTTCTAAATTTAGACTAATTTTGCAAACTCATTTCCTAGTTTTTCGCGCCAATTATCGGCGATTTTTTCGCCCTCTTTGGCGTATTTTAAAATCACGCCCTCGCATTTTTGCAAAAATTTAAAGAGCTTTTCCTCCCAAATTTCGGGGCTTTGGTTGCTTTTGTGCATGGTTTGGATAAAGACTAATTCCTTGCTAAGATTTGCGATTTCATCGAGTGCTTCGTCCCTTTGGCTCTCGTCTTTTAGCTCTAAATTTTGTAAAGCTAAAATTTCGCCATTAAGTATGTCGCAAAAGCTCAGATATTTGGCGTTATTTGGCACTTCCTCTATCATATCAGCGCGCGAGGCTGCGCGCATTACCTGCGAATAAACGATAAAACCTACTATCAAAAAAACCGCCAAAATCAGCGTTATATTAACCATTTTTCCTCCTTTTTAAGCTATCAAATCCCACTATCGCAAGCCCTAGCCAAATGAGCGAAAAGCTGAAAATTTTGTAAAAACTAAGCTCCTCGCCGTATAAAAACACAGCGATTAGCATGCTCATCGAGGGGCTAAGATACTGCATAAATCCGATTGTCGAAAGCGGCAGATATGCAGTAGAAATCGCAAAGGTAATTAGTGGCAAAACCGTGATAACTCCGCTAAATGCGAGCAGTGCGCCGGTGCTGTGTGCCCCAAATGCGCTAGTGCCAGAATATGCGCAAAACCCCAAATACGCGCACGCAAGCGGGAGCATGAGCGTGGTTTCGCAAAACAGCCCCTCGAAGCTAGGCACGGCGATTTTTTTGCGAATTAATCCGTAAAATGCGAAACTTGTCGGCAAAATCAGCGACACAAATGGCAGTCTGCCAAGTGCGTAAATTTGCACACAAATCGCCAAAAATGCCAAAAATAGCGAAACCCTTCCTGCTAGGCTTAGCCGTTCTTTTAGAAAAATTGCGCCCAAAAGCACCGATAATAGGGGGTTTATGAAATACCCTAGGCTCGTGGATAAAATATCGCCCAGATTTACCGCCCAGATAAAAATGCCCCAATTTATGCTAATCAAACAGCCTGTGCAAAGAAGTGCTAATGCCTTTTTGCGATCTGATAACAAAAGCGAGATATTTTTTAGCTTTTTTGTAAAAAACAAAAATAAAAAAAGCAAAACAAAGGACCAAAAAATCCTGTGCGCTAAAATTTGCGTGGCATCTACATCTTGGATAAATTTGAAATAAATCGGAAAAACGCCCCACATAAAAAAGGTCAAAAACGCGATTATTAGCCCTTTTGTGCGGTCGTCTTTCATAAAATTCCTTAAATTTGCGATTGATTTAAAAGGCTTGCATTTTAAAATTTAATTGATTAATAACTGCTTATTTTTGGCGTGAAATTTAGGAGTAAATTTATATTTTTGAAATGAAATTTAGTCATATTTAGGTATAATGGCAAAATTTTTAAAACCAAAAAAGGAGAATTTATGAGTTGGGATAGATCGTCTTGGAAAAATTTCAATATCTTACAGCAGCCCACATACCCTGATATGGGCGCAGTCGAGGCCGTCAAAGAAAGGCTCTATAACTTCCCGCCGCTAGTTTTTGCTGGCGAGGTCAGATCTTTAAAAAGCGATCTTGCAAGAGCCACAAGGGGCGAGGCGTTTTTGCTTCAAGGTGGGGATTGCGCTGAGAGTTTTGCGAATTTTAGTGCAAACAATATTCGCGATATGTTTAAGGTAATGCTTCAAATGGCGATTGTAATGACCTTCGCCGCTGGCAAGCCTATCGTAAAGGTTGGACGCCTAGCAGGTCAGTTTGCCAAACCTCGCAGCAGTGATTACGAAGAGGTCGGCGGTGTGAAGCTTCCTAGCTATCGTGGCGATATCATAAATGGCTTTGAGTTTAACGAAGCTGCGCGCGTGCCAAATCCAGAGCGTATGGTCGAGGCATATCACCAAAGTGCGGCTACGATGAACCTTTTGCGTGCGTTTTCACGCGGTGGTTTAGCCAATCTGCACGAGGTGCATAAATGGAATTTGGGCTTTTTGAAAAGGGCTGAGTTGCAGGCTAAATTTAACGCCCTAAGCGATTCTATTTCAAATGCGCTGAAATTTATGGACGCATGTGGCATAAATACGCAAAACGCACCAATGCTCAATGAGACGAAATTTTACACTTCGCACGAGGCGCTTTTGCTAAATTACGAAGAGTGCCTTACGCGCATAGACAGCACGAGCGGGGACTGGTATGACTGCTCGGCGCACATGGTTTGGATAGGCGAGCGCACTAGGGGAGTTGGTGATGCGCATGTGCATTTTATGAGCGGTATCAAAAACCCTATCGGCGTAAAAATCGGACCAAACGCCAGTGCGCAGGATATTTTGCGCTTAGCTGACGCGCTAAATCCAGAAAACGAGGCTGGCAGGCTAAATATCATCATTCGCATGGGCGCGGATAAAATCGGCGATAGACTGCCAAAAATACTGCGCGAGCTAAAAAGCGAGGGCAGGGAAATTTTATACAGTATCGATCCTATGCACGGAAACACCGTCAAAGCGGGCAATTACAAAACGCGCGAGTTCGATATGATTTTAAAAGAGGTTCAAAGCTTCTTTGAAATCCACAAGGCCGAGGGCACGAAAGCTGGCGGAATCCACCTAGAAATGACAGGCCAAGATGTTACAGAATGCACAGGCGGGGCATTTAATGTGACAGAAGAGACGCTAAAAGAGCGCTACGAAACCCAGTGCGATCCGCGTCTAAACGCAGACCAAGCGCTCGAACTTGCCTTTGTAATCGCTGATAATTTAAAGGCAGTGGATTAAAATTTCAAAATTTAAATTTTATCTATAAGCCAAATTTGCCATTTTTGGTGAATTTGGCTTTTTTATTTCATTGTCGCTAGAATTTTCATAAATAAATTTAGTAAGTATTGATAAGATTGGTTGCAGAGGAGGGATTTGAACCCCCGACCTTCGGGTTATGAGAAATTTGTGCGTTTAATTTCTTTTGATAATTCCCTTAAAATGGGCTTTTTATAGCATAGGGTGGGGTATGGGGCAAAGCCCCATAAATACTAACGCCGACGGCGTGAAACGAGCGTAGCGAGTAGCCGTCGAGCGTGTGTTGCAAGTTTAATTTGTCAAATTTGCAATTGGCGTAATGTGATTTTATTTTCAGTCGTCGAATTTTCGCCCCTAAAAACAAAAAACATAATCTTAAAATTACCTATAACTTTCAATTTATAAATTCGTGTGGGTAACTCTTTACCCCTTTTTCTTGGGTTGGCGGTGGCGTTTCTGTAAGAAATGGGGGAGGAGATTTACAATCGGGCACTCATATTTTTAAAAGGGTGGGAAATTTTATGTTTATATGAGTAAAATAGATAAAATTGGGGGGTGGGGCTTCCAGCAAACTAAGATGGGCGGGAGCTTGCGACCGCCCGTCTTAGTTTGCTCTTGTGTCTTTATATACTAATGTTCGCCATTAAAATTATTGCCAGTATTTATTAACCTTTTTTATGTTTTGTCTATGTTCTATGCAAAGCGGTTCTGTGTTTTTGTTTAATCCGAATTTATAGTGTGTGAAGTCAATATATGGATTATAAATACTAAATTCCATTTTTAATTCAGTATAAATAGCAGCAGACAATAAAGGCTCTTGGCAAACTAGCCTTTCAACCGCATTTCTAAATTCTGCCGTTGAAAATTTCTTTTTGTCATCGACTTTTAACTTGAAATAAAATTTATTGCCTTTGTAGCCGTAATTGTAGCTAAATTTGTCTTTTAGTTTTAGTTTATTAAATAATCCATTTTCTGCTCTTTCAAATATATATTTTCCGATCTCATAGGCAGATTTATTTTGATACCACGCCTTAAATTTACTATATTCATAATCAAAGGCTTGGTTTGCAGATGATAAAGTCAAGGTAAAAATAAATAAAAATAGGATTTTTTTCATTTACTTTCCTTGTCGATTTCTTTTTTGAGAATTCTAGCTTTAATGTCTGCAATGTAGTATTCTTTCTCTGTTTGGCTTAAATTATTGAAGTATTTTAAAAATTCAGTTTCTACATTATCTGTTTTATTTATTGAATTTTCTTTGTATTCCATAACTATTTTATATAGAAATTCTTTTTCTTTTTTCCAGTTATATAGAGTTGGCTCTGAAATTTTTAGTAATTTGCAAAAATCTTTGTTATTCATCATTAAAAACCTTGACAATTTTATAGTTTTTTACTAAAATACTAAAATAATTTAAGTAATAAACTATAAAGTAATTTTTTTATGCACCTTTATTTTATCTATTTATTACTTAAAAATATTGAGAAAATATAGATTTGAAATATCAAATTTGTATTTTGCCCTGAATATGGCTTTAAACTGTTCCGCCTTTGTAGTTGCCAGGATACTCACTACAAAGGCGAGTTTAAGTATCCTAAAAAGACAAAATTAAGGAGTATCCTATGTCAAGTTATATATCAGATTTTATCTCACAAAACGAGAATTTACCTTTCAGTTTTGAAAATCAATTTAAACGATTTTCATACATTACCATTTTTCCAAATCAGGCTAATGCTTCGGGCGATAAAAACGAAAACGGCGTTTATGTTTCGTGGTTTCAGCTTGTAGCACAATTTAAAGTTACTTATGATGCTGTCAATGAAAATGGCGAAGTTTTAAAGGGCGAAAATGCTATTACAAAAACACTTATTATCAAATTTACAGATGATTATATGCGTAAATTTAATTTAAATGGAATTGCATTAAAGGATTTTTTTAACACTTATTTCGTTGGTAAGCGTTTTATAACTTTACCAGTTACGGAAGAAATGCCAGTTTATGAGTATAAAAATAATACTCGGAATTTAATCAAAAATCAAAGTCAAGTTTATGTTGTAGATGATTTTAATTTAACCGAATTTATAGAATTTATAAAAAATCAAACAAAATCTAAAAAATAGTTTTACAAGCCGATTTAAACAAAATCGGCTTAATAAAGCTATTAAATAGCTAATTCCATAAAAGGGGTTTTTCATGGAAAAACTAAAAAAATTTGCAAAATCTGCAAAGGCAAAAGCCCTAACATTAGGAGCTTTGGCGTTCGTTGGCGTTAATAACGCTATGGCTGATGTAACAATGTCAGCAGACGGAAAAGTTAGCGGAAATTTTGACATTTCTCCGCTTTATGGTGTCGCTACTGCGATTTTTACGGCTCTTGGTGCTATTGTTGTCGTTAGATGGGCGATTAGCTTCATTAGACGCGGTTAAAATAAAGCCCCTATTTTGGGGCTTTAAAACGAATAAATAAGGATTTAAAATGACAATACCTTTTGAAAATTTGCAAACTTTTATTTATTCGTTTTTTGTTATTTTTTTAGCTTTTCTTGGTCTTGTAAAAATCGTTTCTGAAAGTATCGGATTTTTGAAAGGCGAATTATGAATTCTTACGACATTTTTACGAATTTAAATCTTAATTTTAGCGATTATAACTATTTAATGGCTCTTAGTGGCATTTTGTGCGGATTTGTTTTCGCTAGTTTAGTTTTGTTTTTCGTGTCAAGGATTTAATATGTATAGTGTTGTCCCTTTGACTGGTATTAATTCATTTGATTATTTTTTCTCTATATTTTTTTGGTTTTCTGTTTCATTAATTCCGATTTCTGCGGTTATTAGTATCCTAGTGAAACGGTGGCATAAATGAAAATTTTAATTGGAATTTTAAAAATTTTTTTATTGTTATCGCTGTTTTTTAATTTAGCCTTTTGCGATATTCAATTAAAGCCTATTCCTGTTTCGGATATCCTTACAACTAATAAAGAAAATGAAATTTATGTATTAGATCCTTATTCTACTTATCCTGAACTTACTTATTATAAATATTGTGCTTATGAAAATAATAACAATATAAATAATACTACTTCTTATATAACTTATGGTTCTAGTTCTTCTGGTCTTTGGACTAAAATTACTTATAACAATCTATTTTCTGGTGTTTATGCTATCAATTCTGAACATTTGTTAATTTATGATAATGTTTTTGATCCTTGTATTAAATATGATAATAATGGCGTTTGTATTCTTGGTAATCAAAAATGTGTTGTTTGTGATGGTAGAAATGGACAATATTTTAATTCTGATACTGGTTCATGTTCCAAAGATTGTGAAATTATCCCAAATTTAAAATTTCGTGCCGATTGTCATTGCAAACAAAAAAATTTAGGCTCTTATGTTTCTTCTCGTATTGTTGCAAATATTTCAAATGGTGATGATGATGAGCCTTTGGCTGTTTGTAAGGTTACTTGTAGTAATGGCGAATTTGATGCAGAAGAAATTTATTGTAGTGTTGATGATACTTTGCGCGAACAATCCGATACTAGCACTGGTTCAAATGGCAATAATAACCCAAATAATGATGACAATGAAAATCCTAGTGGTGGTGGCAATAATAATCCAAATAACGATGACAATGAAAATCCTAGTGGTGGTGGCAATAATAACCCAAATAATGATGACAATGAAAATCCTAGTGGTGGAAATTCTGGTGGTGGAAGTTCAGGTGGTGGAAGTTCAGGCGGTGGAAGTTCAGGCGGTGGAAGTTCAGGCGGTGGAAGTTCTGGCGGTGGAAGTTCTGGCGGTGGAAGTTCTGGTGATCCTAGTGATGATTCTGGCACTACTGCCCCAGAAAATCCAGAAAATCCAGAAAATTCAGAAAATCCAGAAACCCCTTCTGGTGATTGTGTGGGTGATAATTGCACTCCGCAAGATATTACGAGCGATTATTCTAAAATGCTTGATGACGCTCAAAAACAATTTGACGGAGCTTATGGTAATACCAAAAAAGAACTTGATGGACTTATTGATAAAGCAAAGTCGGCTATTGATGATATTAAAAATGGTGGCTTTATTCAGTTTGGAAAATCTAGGGTTTTAAATTGCCCTTTGAAATCTGATACTATCGATTTTAAATTTTTTACTTATCAGTTTAATTTTGATTTGTGTGTTTGGTTATCTCGTCTTTATTCTGTTTTATATTTTTTGACTTTGGTTACTTGTTTGTTTTTTGGTTTGAAGTTCATTTTTGTTCGAGTAATTAATTTGGGCGGTGCTGAATGATTGGTGCTATTTTAGCTTTTTTTGCAGAATTGCTTAAATTCTTTGGACTTCGTGCTGTAAGTTTTGCTAAAAAAATGGCGCAATTTGCGGTTATTGTGGCAATTAATAGTTTGATTGTTGTTTCTTTTATTGCATATTTTAGCGCTCTTATTTCTACTATTTTATGGCTTTATAGTTCTTTTAATGATTTGCTTCGTCGATTTAGTAGCGTTGATAGTGATGATATTTTGTCGCTTGGTTTTAAGGTTTTAAAATCTTGCGGTGTTTGGGACGGCGCAGTCGATGCGTTTTCTATTTTGAGTGTCGGTTTTATTAGTATTTTTGTTGGTTTTCTTACAAAAATTATTTTAAAGGCTCTTTTGCAACTTCGTATAAGTGTTTTAAGCCTTATTATTGCATTAAAGGAATAATATGGCTATTACTTATATTGTAGGAAATCCAGGAAGCGGAAAATCATATTTAGCAGTTTATAAAATTTGGGAATTTTTCTATAAAAACAAAAAGAAAAAATCAAAAATCGATAATGAAAATTTGCAAAAATATAAAATTTGCTATACAAATATAAACGAGTTCAAATTTAATCTTTTTGATAATGTTTTAGAGTTTGATTTTAACGATTTAATGTATCATTTAACTAATCTTTATACTATGTATCAAAACAAAGAAAACGACCAAAAATTACTTGAATATTGCGAAAATAATAGTTTTAAAAATGCTCTTTTTGTTATCGATGAAGTTCATAATATCTTTAAGAAAAACGATGAAATTTTGATTTGGTGGCTTACATATCATCGCCATTTATACCATGATTTATTTTTGATAACGCAAGATCTATCACTTGTTCCAAACGAATATAAACGAATTGCAGAGTTTTTTTATAAAGCTGTCGATAGTGGAAAACGGCTATTTTCAAAGAAATTTAGATATATTCAATATTCAAATTATCGTATGTATCAAAATTCAATTATTCAAGGCGGTGCATTAAATATACCTTTTAGCACTGAAATTTTTAATTTATATCATAGCGGTAACGATACAAAAATTAAAAGCTTCGTTCAAAAATACCTTATTTTTGCGTTTTTGCTTGTTTTAATTGCTATTTGTAGTTTTATTTATACGCTTTTTTCTTTTGGTAGCAATGTAGAAAAAGAAAAGGCGGTCGCTGAAAGCAATTTTAATAGGGTTGGCGGTGGCGTTTCTGTAAGAAATGGGGGAGGAGATTTACAATCGGGCACTCATATTGAAAAAGAGCCATTAAATAACTATAAAGACGGCTTCGCTGTCTTTATAGTTTGTTATGATAATTTCTGCGAAATTTCAAAAGAATATGAAATTTTTCCTATGTCTTATTTAATGGCTCTTTTGGAAAATTATAAGCCTATTTATTCGAAGCGAATAAAAAGCATAAATTCGATTAAGTATTTTTTTGTTTTTAAAGAAAATATTTTTACAAATTTGATGAAAAATCAAGGAGTATCCTATGAAAAAAATTCTGATTTTAATATTGGTGTTTTGGGTTCAGATACTGAACGCAGATAGTTTTAAACATAGTTTAGTTGAATTCGTTTCTTTTGCTTCTTCTCATAATAATGTTAATATTATTGTAAGTGAAAAAGCTAATGAGGGCGAATTTTATTTTTTTAGCGATGAAAAAGAGCCAAAAATAAGCCTTGATATGTTGCGTGAAATGCTTTTAATACAGGGCTTAACTTTGATTAAATTTGATAGTTTTTTTCTTGTTGATTTTTTGGAAAACAATATCAAAAATTTAAAAACTATTGAATTTTATAATGAAGAAAATAAAGAATTTGATTTTTATTCTGTTTCATTGAATAATTTTGTAAAAGATGATATAAAACAAGTTTTGCAAATTTTAGATATAAACTCAACTTATATCGACAATTCAAATACTCTTTTTTATATCGCAGATGATGAAAAACAAAGCAAAATTTTAAGTGCTTTACAAAAAATCGATGATACGCCAAAACAAACAAGTATCAAATTAACGATTTTGGAAACAAATTTAAAAGATTTAAAAGATCGTGGCTCGGAAATTACTTCATATTTGAAGTCATTTCCTAGCGATACTTTTAACTATTTTTTAAATTTGATAACAATGCCATATAATGCGGTTTCAAATGTAACTGCAAATTCAAAGTCTGGTTATTATGGCGTATTGCGATTTTTAGATTTAAAGGATTTTAGTGACATAAAATCAAGCCCGTTTTTTACAATTCGTAGCGGTAAAGAGCTTTATTTTAGCAGTGTTGAAAATATCCCGTATTTAATGCAAAATAAAGAATTTACAGATAGCAGACAAAGCGTAACTAGTAGCTATGAATACCGAGATATTGGCTTAAAAATTACGCTTTATCCGATAATTTTAAAAGACGGAAGCGTTGATTTGTCGCTTCATTTGATAGTTGAAGACATTATAAGTAATGAAAACGATAAACCTATGACAAGCAAAAAAGAGCTAAAAAGCTCATATATCATAAAAAAAGGCGAATTGCTTGTTTTAAGCGGTATAAACAAGCAAATAACTTACGATAAAAAGTATTCTATTCCGCTTTTAAGCGATATTTGGTTTATTGGAAATTTATTCTCTTTTAGTTCAAAAGAGAATAAAGATACAACTTTAACGCTTTCGATTGAAATTTTATAAAGGATTTTTTATGAGAGTTTATATCAAAGACGGAATAAAATATCTTTTTAGTTCAAAATATGAGATTTTTAACGAACCTTACGGCATAAGTGTCATTGATAAAAAAGATATTGACAAGAAAATTTTAAATACTTTGAATTTTTACAAAAATTCATATATTGAGATTAACGGCGAAAAGCAAATATCATTTTTTGATTTTTCGACTTCGGCAAATATTCAGCCTAAACGCTATCACGCTGAAATTTATAATCGCATTAAAACTATGCAAGAATTTGCATCCGAGCTTGGTTTTGATACGCCTATTTTTATAACTTTGACGGCTCCGTCGTATTTAAAGCCGTTAAAACAGGTAAAATTAGGTAAATCAAAAAATATAAAGCTTGTCGATAATCCTAAATTTGACGGCTCTGCTGATTTTGTAGTTCGTGCAAGAGATTTTATAAGTGAGAGTTGGCGTAAATTTTTAAGACAGCGAATTTTTAAAGAGATAAAAAGCGAATTTAATGAAAACATTATGTTTTTAAAGGTTTTTGAACCGCATTTAGACGGCTGTCCGCACTGTCATATCGTCGCTTTTGTGCCTAGTAAATTTAAAGATAGATTTGTGAATTTAGCACAAAACTATTTTAAAACAAAAACGGATATAAAAAGCGAATTTGACGATAACGGCGGTGGCGTGATAGCCTATCTTTTGAAATATGTTTTAAAAAGCTTTACAAACGGCAAAAATGGAGCGATTAACGATGTAGCATATTGGTATATTTATTATAATATCCGTCGTTTTAGCACTAGTAGGACTTTAATAACAATGGAACTTTATCGAAAAATTCGCCATAAAAGCGAATTTAGAGATTTAAAACAGATGACAAATTTATTCCGTGACGGCTTAATAAGTTGTGATTTAATCGCTGATAATAGTAAATTTTGCAGTGGCGAAAAACTAAAATCAACTGATTATATAATTGATACGATAGTCGTAAGCATTGACGGATTTGATTATTTAGAACATAAAATCGCTTATAAGCGGTCAGATAAAGTCGTCGTGCATTTAGCGAGTGGTGATGAGCGAATTGTAAATCGTGGTAATTCTAGGATTAATCCTTTTGAGTTAAAAGATATCAAAGATGCCGATCGTAATAAAATCGTGCATTATAACCCTTATAAAATTTTTAGGACTTCTTGGGAAAATATGAGCGATGAACGATTAAAACGCTATTATAAAGATAATAAATATTGGATTAGTGATGATTGCTTTGATTTTATTGATTTTGCAAAATTAGAAAATGAAATGATTGAACGCGGATTTTTGCAAAGATTTAAAAATCATATTGAGCCTTTTAAAGATGATTTTGAATTTTTGCAAAATGAATTTGCTAATCGTGGTTTGATACCTTTTCCATTTTAAGGCAAACGATGATATTGAACGATTTATTTGCTGATTATGTCGTTTTTTATGAGCTGATTTTGCGAGAACATACGCTAAAAAGCGATATTTACACATACAATAAGCACATAAAAAGCACAATCGGCGAAAAAGATATAACAGAGCTAAATTTCATCGATATTCAAAAGTTTTGCAATGATTTAATAAAACAAGACTATAAAATCAAAACAGTTAAAAACATACTTGCGAAATTGCGTGTTATTTTTAAGCTTGGTATGAAGCTAGAAATTATAAATAAAAATCCTTGCGACTTCGTGGAATTGCCTAAATTTGATAATAAGCGATATTTTGATTATTCTTTAAAAATTCAAAAGAAATTTATTAAAGCAATTTGCGAAAATAAAGGTTATAATGCCGATATTTTCTTTTTTCTTTTACACGGTCGCAGAAAAGGCGAAGTCTTAAATTTGCGTTGGTGCGATATAAATTTCAAAACAAAAACATATATAATACCTTGTAAAATCAATAAAGCAAAGCGAGATATGGTTTATTCGATGAGTGATGAGCTTTATAAAAGACTTTTAAAACTGTATATTCAAGCGAAAAATGATAAAAATTTAGATAATTATATTTTTGTAAATCCTATGACAAATACTAAATTTACCGATTTGCGCCGTTCTTGGAATTCTCTTTTAAAACGAAATAATTTACCAAAAATAAGATTACACGATATAAGGCATTTAATCGGAACATATTCGATAAATTATCTTAAAATTCCTGTGGAGCAGGTTTCTTTTGCGCTAGGTCATACAAATATAATAACAACGCAAAAATATATAACAACTAATATTAAAAAGTCAAAAGAACTGATTGAAAATTTGATAAATTCGGTTTAAATAAAATTCAGATTTTTTTAAGTGTCTTTGTGGTTGTTTCGCAAATGCCTAAAAATGAATAATTGGTTGCAGAGGAGGGATTTGAACCCCCGACCTTCGGGTTATGAGCCCGACGAGCTACCACTGCTCTACCCTGCGATACAAAAATGATTTAAAGAAGTGTGGATGGGGTAGGAGGATTCGAACCTCCGCATGATTGGACCAAAACCAATTGCCTTACCGCTTGGCGATACCCCAATGCAAAAGAACTCGTATTATACAGAAAAACAAATCAAAAGTCAAGAAAAATCGCGAAATTTAGTGAAATTTGTGGCGGAATTTTAATTTGCACGATAAATTTGGGCTGTTTTTGCTAAATTTAAGCTATAAAAATGTATAATCAAGGTTCTTTTTGATTGTGCGCTCGTAGCTCAGCTGGATAGAGCATTTGATTGCGGTTCAAAAGGTCAGGGATTCGAATTCCTTCGGGCGCACCACTTCTAACTCAGATTTTTTCATATTTTCTATTTAATTTTTGATTTTTATTTATTGTTGCGAAATACTGCGCCGATAAGTTAATGTTGTCATTGCGCTTCGCAAGCCGGGGATACTGCCTCGATACGCGAACCATTGTCATTGCGAGGAGCGAAGCGACGAAGCAATCTACGAATATAAAATTTCGGCGCAGTATTCCAGACCCCCGAAGCACGCGCTTACCATGCCACCGAAGGGCGCACCTATGAAACCCGCAGAAGCACCTCGCCACGCACAGTCCAGTCATATCAGGCACACACACCACACGCGCGTAGAAGCACCCACGAAACCCACGCACCGCACGAAATAACCAACGCCCCACAAACTAACGAAGCCCGCGAAAAACCACACGCCCCACGCCCATACGAGCCCCGCCAAATCCCGCTCAAACCGCGCCTTTTAAGCCATTTTTGCGCCATTTATTTGCAAAATTTACGCCTCCACGCCAAGCTCACCACGCTCAAAACCGCCTCGTGCGCCATAAGGCGATTTTTCGACTTCGCGCCAGACCTACCAGCCACCTCCTACACCGCCCAGACCCTATATAGCGCGATTTGCGCCATGCGAAGCGCAAACCTCTCCCCACAAACCATAAATCTACTCCTCTCATACCCGCGCCAAGCCCTAAATTTGGCGAAATTCTCAGGTCAAATCGCCCAAAATCCGTTTTCGCTCATTCGCAAGCCACCCACGCTTCCAAAGCCCAAATTTTGCTTTTCCAAATCCCAAATCAAACTCCTTTTAGAGCGCGCCACAGGCGAGTTAGCCACATTTTTATACATAGCGTTTTTTACAGGTGCTAGAAGTGGCGAGATTTTGGCTCTTTGCAGAGAGGATTTCGACTTCAAGTCCGATAAAATCACCATTTGCAAGAACCTGACCCGCTTCGAGCTCACCACTCCCAAAAGCGGTCGCGCACGCACGATAAATCTGCTAAAACCGCTCAAAGACCACATTTTGGGGCTAAATTTGGGTGCTGGACGGATTTTTAGCGAGGATTATTTCGCTATACATTATAAATTTAGAAAATTGTTAAAATCACTAGATCTCCCACTCTGCGGGCTTCACAGCACCAGACACAGCTTTTGTTCGCACCTTTTGGGCGCGAAAGTCCCAGCCCCGCTCATCGCCAGCACGCTAGGACACGCGAATCTAGATATGATAAACCGCATTTACGGCCATTTTTTAGAAAACAAATCCGACCTACGCAACCTAAACCGCGCAATGAGGCTATGAAATAAAAAATTTTTCCTTGTACAAAATAGCGCAAAAATGGGCTTTTTTTATAAAATTTTAAATTTTTTTCAAATTTTTTGCAAAAACAATTGAATTTTTTAATTTTTTTTGCTATAATCCACGCAAGTTTTACATATATGTATGTAAAATGAAATCTATTTACAAGGAGGAAACCATGAGAAAAGGTTTCACTATGATCGAGTTGATCTTCGTTATCGTTATTTTAGGTATTTTGGCAGCTATCGCTATCCCAAGATTGGCAGCTACTCGTGATGATGCTGAGGTTAGCAAAGCAGCTACAAACTTAACAACATTAATCAGTGACTTGGGTGCATACTATACATCACAAGCACAATTCGCTAGCTCATTTGCTGGTATGTCAAATGTTCAGTTGAAAAATCCAACAACTGGATCAGTTGATTCAGCTGGCAAACTAACTGGCACTGTTGAAGGAGTTATCGCAGCTGCTGGTAAAGAGTGCATCAAGGTTGCACTAACAGATTATGATGCAGCTACAAACAAGCCAGCTGTTCTAACAGTTACTGAAGGTGATAATAAAGATGTAGCAGTTTGCAAAAAAGTTCTTGACACTGGTTCAATTCAAAAAATCCTAAAAGGACAATTTGAATATCAAAAAATCAAAACTGCTGCTACAAGCACAAAAGCAGCTGAGTACGAGACAGCAAAATCAGGTGCTGGCGAAGTTGCTATCAGCGGTGTAGGCGTAGTATTCTAATCTAAGCTTTGCTTAGCTAATACTCTTAGGCTCGGGGCTTCGGCTTCGAGCCTTTTTTTATGGGCGAAAATTTATTTTATTATAGTGAGAAAAATTTTCAAATTTTGCATTTAAGTGTCATTGCGAGCACAAAAAAGCGCGGGGACGCTTTTTTGGCGAAGCAATCACCAAAGCCAAAATTAAGAGTAGGGTAAATGACAAAGAATTCAATAGAATTTTAAAATTACGCCATTTACGCGGTTGATAATTTGGGCTTTGTAGATTGCTTCGTCGCGCTATGCGCTCCTCGCAATGACACTTAAAAAGTAAAATTTCAGACGCAGTATTTAGAAGTTGCGAAGCGCTTCGCGCTCCTCGCAATGACAGATTGGGCAAAATTTCGACGCAGTATTTAGAAGTTGCGAAGCGAAATTATCAAAATTATAAGCCAAAAAATGGTAAAATAACGCATAATTTAACTATTTTGCATTATGTAAATTAGCAAATTTCAGCAATAAATAAATTCGAGGTTTTATGATTTATCTATCAATAGTTTTATTAATAATATCAGCTTTTTTGGCTAAATTTTTGCTTGGCAAAAAGTCCTTAGTGGCGTATTGTGCATTAGTTTTTTTGTATCTATTTTTCCTTGCGTTTGACTATGCTCTTGTATATTTTACTGGCAACACTCTCACGCCATTTTCGTTTAATATGTTTTTCATCAGTATCGTGGGTGCGCCGATTTTGACCTTTATAAACTACATTTTAATCGCTGTTTTGGCTATTTTGGCGATTATTTTATTTTTGGTAATTTTTTGTCGCAAAATTTTCCCAAGATTAAAAAAATCCAAAATTTTAGCCTCTTTGTGCTTTGTTTTCGCTCTTGCGGCACTATGCGTAAATCCCCTTACAATCGCGCTTACAAACCTGTATTTTCAAATGTATCCGCCTGTATGGTCGCTCAAAAAAGATATCTACCCATATATCGAAATTCCGCGCGCGCACAGTATCGCCAAGCGCCCAAATATCGTCTATATATTTTTAGAGAGCTTTAACGATGCCTACACTAAGGATGAAATTTTCCCAACTTTGACGCCAAATTTTAAGGCTTTACAAAATTCTATGATTTTTGATGATGTAGGGCGCACTCCTGGGGCGCAAATCACAATCGAGGGGCTATTTAGCTCGTTTTGTGGAGTGCCGTATCTGTTTAACTTCAAATTTACTGATAAAAATAACTTTGCAAAAAATATAAAATGCGCAAGTGGAATTTTGCAAGATCTTGGCTATCGCTCGTATTTTATCAAAGGTGCGGATTTGGAGTTTCAAAATACCGATAAATTCCTAGACGCTATGGAATTTGATGAGCGAAACGGCAGAGCGGAGCTAGCCAAACGAGGAGCAAAAAACTACAACGAGTGGGGCGTAGATGATGATGAAATGTTAGAGTTCGCCTGGGAGGATTTCTTGCGATTATCGCGTGAGAATAGTCCGTTTTTGCAGGCGATTTTGACGATTTCTACGCATACGCCAAATGGATTTGTGGCAAAGTCTTGTGAGAATTTAGAGGGTAATTTTAAAGAAAATTTCTACGATAAAAGCGGAAGTGATGAGGAGATTACGATGTTAAGGGCGGTTGCTTGCACGGATGAACTAGTCGGCACACTCATCCGCAAAATCCGTGCTAGCGAGTTTAGCGATAATACCATAGTCGTGCTCCAAAGCGACCACCCAGCTCCTGCGATCGAACAAAGTGCGAAAATCCACAACCTCGTTAAAAGCTCAGAGAAGCTGTATTTTGTGATAAATGACCCTAAAATTGAGCGCAATATCCATATCACGCGCCAAACCTCGACAATCGATACATTTACCACAGTGCTTGATTATATTGGGGTTTTGGACGCTATGCAACTTGGACGAAGTGCGCTTTCGCGCAATTCGCTTCTTACTCGTATGCCAAGTCCATACTATGTCAAGGCGGCGCGCCTTGCTCCACATATCGATTACGATGAAATAGAAAAAGCGAATTTAAAAAAGGTGCAAAAGTGACATATATTTCTGTATTTTGTTTTATTGTTTCTTTGTTTTTGGCAAAATTTTTGCATAAAAAATGGCTTTTGGGCGTTGCGTGTGCATTGTGTTTTGTTTATATATTATTTTTAGTTTTTGATACCATTTTGCTAATTTATCTTGGTAAGCATTTTGGATTTTATGTGGTGGTATTTGTAAAAACTTCGATTATCGGGGCTCCGATTTCTACATTTGCAAGAGAGTTGATTATTTTAAGTTGTGTTGTTATAGGTATTGTTTTATTTTGCGTTATCTTGTATCAAAAGATTTCTCCAAATTTAAGTAAAAATTTTAAATTAGCTTTTTTATTTATATTATTTTTAATAACAGCATTTTTGACAAATCCGCTTTACATAAATGCAAAGGAATTTTATGAAATTTATAATCCGCCTGTGGCTAAATTTAAAAAAATAACCTATCCATATCTTAAAGTTCCGCACTCAAAAACACCAAAAATTCGAAAAAATATCGTTTATATTTACTTAGAAAGTTATAACCGAGATTATCTAAATTCGCAGGTTTTTCCAAATTTAACGCCGTATTTATCAAATTTAGACAATAAAATCGACTTTACAAATATCACGCAGGTTGTGGATACTGAATTTACGCTAAAAGGGCTATTTGGTTCGCATTGCGGGATAAATTATACCTATGTTTTTGATAAAGATAAAACAGATAAAAATTTTTCTGAAAATATAAAATGCGGTAGTGAAATTTTGAAAGAACAAGGCTATTATCTATATTTTATGAAGGGTGCGGATTTAGAATTTCAAGATACGAGAAATTTTTTAAAACACCGAAAATATGATGAAATGAAAGGTAAAACCGAGCTATTGCAAGATGGCGAAAAAAGTCTAAACGCTTGGGGCGTAAATGATGATGATATGCTTGAAGTTGCGTGGAACGATTTTGTGCGTTTGTCAAAAGAAAAAGATAATTTTTTGCAAACGCTTTTGACGATTTCTACACATGCACCTGATGGCTTTTTGTCAAAGACTTGTGAAAATTTGCCTTTTGTTAGTCAAGATGGTATGCTTAGGGCTGTTCAATGCACAGATTATCTTGTAGGTAAATTTATAGATAAAATTCGATTGTCTGAATTTAGTAAAAATACTATCATAATTTTGCAAAACGATCATCCGTTGCCTTACAGCAATAGTGGCTCCGTCGAAACAAATCCGAAAAATTCAAAAAATATTTTTATGATACTTGACGATAGTATAAACGGCACCATAACTATCGATAAAAAGGGAACTTCATTTGATAGTTTTACAACTGTGTTGGGATACTTGGGTATTTTAGATGAAATGAATTTTGGTAGAAATTTATTAAAAGTTGATAGTATGCCATTTGAAAATAATGATGAAATTTATCAAAAAGCTTCTAGAATTTTAACAGAAATTTCGTATGACGAGATAGAAAATAAAATTTCGCATTAATGTATCTTTTATCGCTTATCATAGTCCAAATCGTCGGTAGATAAAATGGCTGTGTTGTAGATAGTAGTGATATTTGGCACGGAAATTAAGCTTGGTTTTTTTAGGACATTTCGCCCCAAATTCATCTCATCGACTAGCCCCATATAGCCTAAAACCGTGGTAAATGTATCAAGAGATGAGCCTTGCGCCTCCACGCTTTGGACACCCTCTAAATCATCATCTAAAATAGTAAAAAACAGCTTGGAGTCCTCTAAAATACCACTACTTAAATCACTTACTAAAAGATATGGCATTAAATGATCGCTTTGAAGGACTATGATTGTGTTTTTGCTGTATTTTGAAGCGCGAATTCTATCTATAAATTTGCCGACCAAATAATCCGTGCAATGCGCGGCTTTTAGCATTTTTTCGTTATATGGGAAAGGCAAATTTTCGCATGTTTTAGAGATAAATCCACTTGGTGCGTGCATGCCGATATTTAGGATAACTTGTATAAATTTGTCTTTGTTTTGTGATAAATGCTCAAAATCACGCCACGCGAACTCAAACATCTCATCATCATCTATGCCCCACTCGTTCGCACTTTTTGCGCCTTGGCTTTTGAAATCACTTGCGCCTTTGCTTTCATCGTAATTTCTGCTTTGCAAAAATTCATCGGTGCGTTGATAGCTTATTTCATCGGATTTCATAAAAAATGTGTGATAGCCATAATTTTGTAAAATTTGGGTAGCGCATAAAATTTTTTTAGGAAATTTTGTATTTTTGTCTTTTGAGATGATTTTATCGCCATTTTTAACCGGAGTAAAAAACCCAAACGGTAAAGCACATTGTGAGGCAAAAAGACCTTCGATTGTAACGGTTGCGCCTTGTGGAATTTGGTTTATATTAGTAAATTCTAGTCGATTTGTGAGAGAATTTATGTGTGGGGTAAGGGTGTCGAATTTGGTAGTAAAATCCCTGCTAAAACTCTCCAAATATATATAAACTATATTTTTGGTTTTGAAATTTTGATTTATTTTTGGTTTTACGATATATTTTTGCAGATTAGCACGGGCGACTTTGTGATATTTAGGATTTAAGATTTGAAAAATTTGCACAGCAGATGTTGTGAGTGGGTTGAAAACAAGGGCTAAAATAAAAGAAAAAATGGCTATAAAGCCAGAAAATTTAAAGAAATTTTGTCTAGTTTTTATTCTTTTCCATAGTGCGATACAAAACAAAATAGTGCAGATAAGGACTAAAAAAACAAGCAAAGCCTCACGCCAAAAACTAAGCAATGGAGCACCTTTTAGGCTGATTGCTAGAATATTTATGAGTCCTAAATTTAGAAAATTTCCACTATAAAAATAAATCGTATAATTAAAAAGAGTGATAACTAAAAAACAAAATGTTAAAAATATGCAAAAAGTTTTAAGTTTATTTGATTTTATAAAAAATAATGATATCAGAAATATAAGAAAAAAAATTAAAGAAATCATTAAAACCTTTGCCTAAAAATTCGTCAATTTTACCCAAATTTTTAAAATTTTAGCTAAAATTGCGAAATGAAAAATTTAAAGATATTTTTGGACGAATTTAAAATTTTTATCAAATCCTGGCGCAAGATTTACGACCCGCACCTCATGCACTACGCCTCGTCGCTGAGTTTTCACACTATTTTGGCATTGCTTCCTGTGCTTATGGTCTCACTTAGCGTCTTTATGCAGCTGCCTAGTTTCCACGATTATTACGCCAAAATCAAGGCATTTATCTTCTCAAACCTGCTTCCAGCCAACCAAGAAAGCCTGATTCCGTATTTGGAAGAGTTTATGGCAAACGGCCTAAGCCTTGGCGCACTGGGATTTTTGGCGGTGCTTGTAACTTCGATTTTGTTTTTTGATGATTTTGAGGAGATTATCGCGCAGATTTCGCACTCGCCAAAGCGCGGATTTTTCAAAGGCCTTAGCACATACTGGACGCTGATGACGCTAGCTCCCGTGGGGCTTGGCGCGTCGTTTTTCATCAGCTCAGAACTTCAAAATTTACTCGATAAAACCGAATTTTCTAGGTGGATAAATTTGCTCTCGGTTTTGCCATTTGTTATCATTTGGGCTATTTTTGCTATCACTTACGCTACGGCGATAAACCGCGAAATTCGCCCCAAAGCCGTGCTTATATCCTCTCTCGTAGCCTCCACATTATGGTGGATTTCTAAGATTATTTTCGCGCAGTATGTGTTTTATAACAAAACCTATCTTAGCATTTACGGCTCGTTTTCGGTAGCGTTATTTTTCTTTTTATGGATTTACATAAGTTGGATTTTTTATCTAAATGGCGTGAAATTTTGCGTTTATTTGGATAATTGCTTTAAAAATTTAAAGCGCAATTAAATTTCATTAAAAAACACATTTTAATCTTTTTTGAGTTATAATCTTAAAATTTTTAATCCAAAAAAAAGGAAATAAAATGGAGCAACAAAGCAAATTTTTAAATAGAGAGTTGAGTTGGCTTCGCTTTAATTCGCGCGTTTTAACTCAGTGTCAAAAGCAAATTCCACCGATTGAAAAATTGAAATTTGTAGCGATTTATAGCACAAATTTAGATGAGTTTTATATGATTCGTGTGGCTGGGCTTAAACAGCTTTTCACAGCTGGTGTAACAGCTAGCGGCGATGATGAGATGACGCCATTAGAGCAGTTGCGCGAGATTCGCTCATATCTCAAACACGAGCAAAACGAACTAGAAGCGCACTATATCGCTATCAAAGAGGAGCTTAGTAAAAACGGCCTTTTTATCAAAAACTACGACGAGCTAACCCCTGATTTAAAGCTAAGTGCCGATGAGTTTTTCTTCAACCAAATCATGCCAGTGATTATCCCGATCGCCGTAGATGCGACGCACCCGTTTCCGCACCTAAACAACCTTAGCTTTTCGATTGCAGTCAAACTCTGCGATGCAAATGCGCCAGAGGCTATTCATTTTGGTATGATTAGGATCCCGCGTGTGCTTCCTAGATTTGTGCAGGTCGCAAAAAACACCTATGTAACGATTGATTCAATCGTAAATCGCCACGCCGAGGAGATTTTCCCGGGCTATAAGCTAATTAGCTCGGCTGCGTTTAGGGTTACAAGAAACGCTGATATCGTAATCGAAGAAGAGGAAGCAGATGATTTTATGATGATACTCGAAGCCGGTCTTAAACTGCGTCGTAAAGGGGCTTTTGTGCGACTTCAAATCGCCAAAAACGCAGACCCTGATTTGCTAAATTTCTTAAACGAACATCTTAAAATTTTCTACAAAGACATTTTCGAGTGCTCGATCCCGCTCACACTTGACGGGCTTTGGGAGATAGCTGGCAACAAGGATTTTTCCTATCTAGCTCATCCGCAGTATCTGCCAAAAACACTGCCTCCCTTTAACGAAAACACCTCAGTAATGAGTGCAATGGAAAAAGATGATATTTTGATTTTTCACCCTTATGAGAGCTTCGATCCAGTCCAAAAACTCATAAAAGAAGCTAGCAAAGACCCCAAAGTCATCTCAATCCGTATGACGCTATACCGCGTGGAGAAAAACTCTCCAATCGTCCAAAGCCTAATCGAGGCTGCAAGCGACGGCAAACAAGTAACCGTAATGGTCGAGCTAAAAGCTAGGTTTGACGAGGAAAACAACCTGCACTGGGCAAAGGCGCTAGAAGACGCTGGCGCGCATGTGATTTATGGAATCGCAGGTTTTAAGGTCCATGCCAAAGTCACTCAAATCATCAAAAAAGAAGACGGCAAGCTTAAATTTTATATCCACCTAGGCACGGGCAATTACAACGGAAGCAGTGCGAAAATCTACACCGATGTGAGCTTTTTTACTTGCGGGGATACTTTCGATAAGGATACGACTAATTTTTTCCACATACTCTCAGGTTATAACAAAAACCGCAAATTAGGCAATCTCTCAATGTCGCCAATGCAGATAAAAGAGAGAATTTTAAAGATGATCAAGGTCGAAGAGAGCAAGGGAAGTGACGGCAGAATCATCGCTAAAATGAACGCTCTTGTCGATAGCGATATGATAAAGGCGCTTTACAAAGCGAGCCAAGCTGGGGTTAAGATCGATCTCATAATCCGAGGAATTTGTTGTTTGCGCCCAGGTGTGGCGGGGCTAAGTGAAAATATCAAAGTCCGCTCAATTATCGGCAAATACCTAGAACACGCTAGAATTTTTTATTTCAAACATGCTGAGCCTTGCCTATATATCGCAAGCGCGGATTGGATGCCACGAAATTTAGAGCGCAGATTGGAGCTTATGACGCCGATTTATAGCGAGGCTTTGCAAAATAAATTAAAAGAAATTTTAAAATTACAGCTTAGCGATACCGAGCTTGCTTACGAGCTTGGAAGCGACGGCGAATATAGCGCAATTAGCGTGGCAAACGAAGCAGAGTGCATTAATAACCATGAGTATTTGGAAATTTTCTTTAACAAAATTTATAAATCTGCACGCAAACACGATGACGGCGCGATTTTAGCGACGAAACTTTTAAAAGAGAGTTAAATCTTCTGGGCTAAATTTACACGCTAAATTTAGCCCAAATTTAGCCAAATTTTCAAATTTACAGCCTAATACTTATCGTTTTGTAATTGTCTTTATTTCTAAAAGTTAGCAAATTTTGTAAAATTCCAAACAAAATCATAAATGTGATAAAACTACTTCCACCATAGCTAAAAAACGGCAGCGGCACCCCCACGACAGGGGCAAATCCGATGACCATGGAGATATTAACCCCAGCGTAGATAAAAATCAGCGTCGCCAGAGCCGAGGTAAAAACCCGTATGAGATAATCGCTACCAAAGTCGTAATTTAGGCTAAGCAAGTGCATGATTAAAAGCGCATAAAAGCCGATGAGTGCGAGTGCGCCGACAAATCCGAAGCGCTCGACCATATAGGCAAAGATAAAATCGCTCGTGGCAATTGGCAAAAATTTAAAGTGAGTTTGGGTGGCTTCTTCGAAATCCTTACCACGAATTCCGCCATTTCCGATAGCGATGACAGCTTGTTTGACCTGATAGTTGTGCTCTTCGCTCAAAAAATCCGTAATGCGCTTTTTTTGGTAATCGTGCAGGTTATTATAAAGCACGGGCGAGCTAACGCTAAAAGCTAGCACCAGCGCAATCCAAATTTTTTTATTCACGCCGATGATAAAAAGCGTCGCAAACCCCATTAAAAAAAGAATTAGCGCGGTTCCGAGGTCTGGTTCTTTGGCGATTAGCGCAAATGGCAAAAGTATATAAAAGCTAAATTTAGCGAAATCCTTCACGCCATAACCCTCGGGCGGTGGCGGATTTTTGTGGATTAGATACATTAGCATTAGCATGCACGCTGGCTTCATAATCTCGCTTGGTTGCAGGGTAAAATGCACGAACGGCAGCTCCAACCAACGCTTCGCGCCAAGCTTGCTAATGCCGAAAAATTCCACGCTTAAAAGCAGGACGATATTCACCCAGTAAAACAGCGGAATCAAATACAAAAATTTGCGAATCGGAAACAAAAAAAAGACCATAAAAACAACAAAACCAACCCCAAAATAAACAAGCTGTTTGTTGCCAAGTGTGGTGTTTGCCTCGCTGATTAAAAGGTATGAAAAAATAATAATCGGCAAAATCAGCAAAGGTTGAATATAATCAAAATATGATAAAATCTTTTTGTCAAATTTCAAAGTAAGTCCTAATAAATTTTGGGCGATAATAACAAAAAAAGGTATAAATTTGGATAATTTTACAGCAGATTGCGTGGCGAGAATCGATGTTTTTTTAAGCGAAAATTTGGGCATTTCGCGCAATCAAATTTCGAATTTAATCAAATCAGGCAGTGTTTTTATAAACCAAAAAATCATAACCAAATCATCGCAAAAGCTAAATTTAGGCGATGAAATTTGCGTAAATTACCCTGCGCCTACTCATAGCGATGAGGCGAAATTTAGCTTTGAGGGCGAGATTGAAATTTTATACGAAGATGATGATTTGCTAGTGCTAAATAAGCCCGCTGGCGTGGTCGTTCATCCAGCCCCAAGCGTCAAAGAAGCCACGATTGTAGAGTGGCTACGCCAAAAAGGATTTATGCTCTCCACGATAAATGGTCAAATCCGCGCAGGTATCGTTCATCGCCTAGATAAGGGCACTAGCGGGGCTTTGGTCGTGGCTAAAAACAACGCCACTCACCAAGCCCTAAGCGCGCAATTAAGCGATAAAAGCATGGGGCGAATTTACCTAGCTTTAACAGATTTACCCTTAAAAGAGCCTTGCGTGATAGATCGCCCGATTGATCGCAACCCAAACAACCGCCTAAAAAAGGCGATAATTCCAGGCGGTCGCGAGGCAAAAAGCGCGTTTTATACGATTTTTAGCGATGATTGGGGGCAGGCGAAATTTAGCCAGAGTAGCAGCGATAAATTTGGCAAAATCAACCTAATCGCAGCCAAGCTTTTTACTGGGCGCACGCATCAAATTCGCGTGCATTTGGGCTCGATTAATCGCCATATTATCGGCGATTATTTATACGGATTTAAGAGCGAAAAAGATAAAATAGCAAGAATTTTACTTCACGCTTATGTGCTGTATTTCACGCACCCGCGAAGTGGCGAGCGTATGCAGATTACGGCGCCTTTGCCAGTGGAGTTTGATAATTTGATACAAAATCACGATAAAAAGGATGAAATTTATGAAAAAATTTTACCAAGTAGCATTTTGCGCGAGTTTAGCGATACTAGCGGCTGGTTGCTCCTCTCATAGTGTGCCGGGCGGAAATGACGCAAGCTTGCCACGCGTCGAGGGGATTAAAAGTATCTCTGGCACGAACGAAATCGGCTTAGAGTGGCCAAATTACGGCTCATATCCTAATCTTTTAGGATTTGTGGTTTATCGTGCTGATATGGGCGGTGGCGAAGCGAAAAAAATCGCAACCCTAGCCGATCCATACACTACGCACTTTGCCGATACTCGCTTAGAGCCAAACACATCGTATAAATACACTGTGCGCGCTTATGGCATAAATGGCGTGGGAGAGAGCTCGCCTGCCGCGATTGTAAGCACGACAAAGACGATTGATTCTGTGCCGTTTGCGCAGGCTTACGCACTGCCAGATCGCGTGAAAATCATCTGGCGTCCGCACCCTGATTTGCGCGTGGCAAGCTACACTATCGAGCGCAGGGTAAAAGGCGCTGATTCGTGGAGTGGCGTCAAAGATATCGCGGGCAGACTTAGCGCAGAGTATATTGATTATGTAAATTACACCGCAGGATATGAATACCGCATAATCGCAAAATCGCAAACCGGTATGCTCTCGATCCCAAGCGCGCCAATCCAAGTAAGTCAAATGGCGGAATAAATTGCCAAATTTTATTGCAAAAAGCGTAGAACTACCGCGCCTTCCATTTAGCAAGGAGGGCGTGGAGCTTTTGGAGTCTGCTAGCGATGAGAGTTGCACTCTCGTGCGCACAAGGTGCTTTGATAACGAATTTTTCGTCACTCTTAAATACGCCAAAGACAAAGTCGTAGTCAAAGGCGAAAAAACCACCAAACCAGCCAAAATTGGTATTTTGCAACGCGCACTTGAAATTTACGAGAAAGAATTCGCAAGCGGTGTGATTTTTAGTGCATTTGCCTTTAAAAGCAAATCCCTAACCCAAAAAACTCCGCTCGTGCTAGATGAAGATGAAATGCTAAATTTACTCAAAACCACGAAATTTAGCCAAATTTTCGTCGAAATCGGCTTTGGCTCGGGCAGACATCTGCTATATCAGGCTCGCACAAATCCGCAAACACTGGTAATTGGAATCGAAATTTACAAACCTAGTATCGAGCAGGTCGCAAAACTAGCGATTAAAGAGGGTTTGGAAAATGTCGCTTTGATAAACACTGACGCGCGAATTTTGCTCTCGCTAATGCCAGCAAATTTGCTCTCTCGCATATTTTTGCACTTTCCTGTTCCGTGGGACGATGCCCCGCACCGCAGAGTCATTAGCGATGAGTTTGTTCATCAATGCGTGCGAACTCTCAAAAAAGGGGCGAAATTTGAGCTTCGCACAGATAGCGATATGTATTTTGAATATGCGCTGGATAAATTTGGCGTAGCGCAAAATTTAGGGCGTGGCGCGATAGAGCATTTCAAAAACAGAGATTTAAGCGTGAGCTCGAAATACGAGGATCGCTGGCGCAAAATGGATAAAAATATCTTTGATTTGATTTTTACTAATAGCGATGAAAACGGCGAAGAACCAGCGAAATTTGATATGAATTTCTCAAATTTTAACCCGCAAAAAATAGAGGTAAATTTCAAAAATTTAACTATCAAAGGCGAGGGATATTTCGTGCATTTTGAGAGAATTTACAAATTTGATGATAGCGATGAGGTTTTGATTTTGACCTCGTTTGGGGCGTTTGACTTCCCGCAACAATGCTTTATTCGCATCGGGGCAAAGACGGACTATTTTTTAAAAACTCCGCTAGCCACAAGCGAAAATTACAAAGCACACAAAAAAATAATGGAGATTTTTGAGTTATGGCAGGCATAGGAGCTGATAATAACATAATCACCGCCGAGGGGCTTACACTGGGATATGATAGCGGTGAGGTCATAAAAAATGCTAGCTTTGGCATAGGCGCAAGGGATTTTGTCGTAATCACCGGCAAAAGTGGAAGTGGCAAAAGCACGCTTTTGAAGTCATTTTACGGCGATATGGATATCAAAAGTGGCGAACTTAATGTTTGCCTGTGCGATTTAAACGGCATTAGTCGCAGTGATTTGCGCACACTGCGCCAAAGAATCGGCATAATTTTTCAAGATTACAGGCTGATTAATGAATGGACAATCGAGCGAAATATCATGCTTCCGCTGATGATTATGGGCTATAACGAGCAAGTCTGCCAAGATCAGGCTAAAAAACTGCTCCGCCATATCGAGCTTGGACACAAAATGGGCAAATACCCGCTAGAACTAAGCGGTGGCGAACAGCAACGCGTCGCCCTAGCGCGCGCTATGGCGCACAATCCGCGCTTGCTACTTTGCGACGAGCCTACTGGAAACTTGGACGATTATTCAAGCGATATTATTTGGAATTTATTGCGCTCAGCATGCGAGGCGTGGAACGCTTGCGTGGTTATCGTAACACACAAAATGCCTAGCACTTTGCGTTTTGCGCATAGACATTTCGAGATAAAGGACTCCCATGTCACTGAGATCGATTAAAACGCATTTTGGGGTTATTTTTTCGCTTGTGGCGCTTTTGTTTTCGGTGCAGTTTGGAATTTTTGTAAATAATTTAGCTAAAAGTTATGAAAAATCTATCCAAAACGAATACAACATCGTCCTTGTCTCAAAAAAGGCGTTAAGCTTAGAGGAAGTGCAAGATAAGGTCAGCGATATCAGCCAAATCATCGAAATTCCAGCTGATAATATCACAGATAGATTAAAGGGTAAAATTTCAGAAGCAGCCTTTGGTGAGCTTAGCAAAAATTTGCCTAAATTTTACAGCATTAAGCTCGAAAATTTCCCAGACAGCGCGCGTTTGGAGGACATAGAGAGCGCGCTAAAAAGCATGGGTTCGCTTAGCAGGGTTGAAATTTTCAAAAAAACCCACGATGATATTTTTAAAATTTTGCTTTTGATTAAAAGTTTGGTTTATGGATTTGCGCTTTTAATCGTGGTTTTAGGCCTTATGCTAATTCACCGCCAAATGCGAATTTGGGTCTATGAGCACAAAGAACGGATTGAGATTATGGAGCTATTCGGCGCTAGTTTTATGATAAAAAGTGGCAGACTATACCGCATGGCACTAGCCGATAGTGTGCTAGCTACGCTCATTGTGGTGGCGTTTTATCTAGCGCTTCCAAACTGGCCGATTTTCATGCAAACTGTGAGTCAAATCACAAATTTAAGTGAAACGATTGTTTTGCCGTATGAACCGCTCATTTTGTTTGGTATCGCTGTGGGGCTGACATTTATCGCAGTTACATTTGTAATGCTAGAAGTAAGTGGTAAAAAATCACAATGAAGCGTTTGATGATACTGTGCGCGCTTGCGTTTTTCGCATACGGCGCACCGACTACGAAGGAAAAAATCGCCCAAAGCAACAAAGAGCTAAAAACCTCTAAACAAGAGGAGATGAGGCTGTCTAAAAAAATCGATGAAATCGCTGATTTAATCGTGCAAGAACAAAATGATTTTAAAAAGCGTGAAAATGAGATAAAAGAGCTTAGCCAAAATATCGAGGAGCTAAAAGAAAAATACGCAAACGAAGAGCAAGAGCTAGAAAATCTCAAAAAACAAAACGCAACCTTGCTTAGCGTGCAAAGCGAGCTAGAAAATAAAATCGTCCAAATCATCTCCCAAGAGCTCTCATTTGATCTCATCAGTGATACAAATTCCAGCGTTACGCCTGATTCTATCGTGGCTAGCGAGGTTTTAGGCGGATTAGAGAGTGTGATGAATAGCGAGCTAAATAAGCTAATGAAGGATTATGAAAATAATAAAAATTTCATTGACGAACAAAACAAAAAAATCGCTCAAATTAACGAAAATATGGAAAGTTATAGCCAAAAAAAGATAAATTTGAGCGAAAAGCAAAACGCACAAAAAGAAAAAGTAGCTAGCCTACAAAAAAACAAAGATAGCTATATCGCCCAGCTCGAAAAGCTAAACGCCGAGCAAGACGCGATTGCCAAGACCTTGGCTGAGCTTAAAATCATTGATGATAAAGAGGAGCGCGAAAAGGCTGAAAAAGCGGAAAAGGAGCGCATAGCCAAACTAGAAGCGCAAAAGAAAAAAGAAAAAGAAGCCAAACAAAAAGAGCTTGAAGCCAAGAAAAAAGAGTATGAAAAGCAAAAAGCCGCCGCCAAAAAAGCTGGCAAAGAAGCCCCGCCTGCGCCTAAATTTGAGCCAGAGCCTGAATCAGAGCCTAGCGAGCCAGCCGATGAGAGAGTTAGCAAAATCAACACCAAGGTCAAACAATACGGATCTAGCTACCAATCCTCTCGCGTGAAAAAATACACCGGCGCGAAAACCTCTGCACCGCTTGACGGGGCGTATGTGAAGCGTAAATTTGGCAATTACAGCGATCCTGTGTATAATATCAAGCTTTTTAACGAAAATATCGTGCTAGGCTCGAAAAGTGGCGACACGCAGGTAAAAGCTGTGCTAGCTGGCAAGGTCGTATTCGCCAAAGAAACAGCCGTGCTAGATAAGGTCGTCATCATCGAGCATGCGGGCGGAATCCACACGATTTATGCGCATTTAAATCAGATCCCAAACACTGTGCGCGTGGGCTCTTCGGTCAAAAAGGGCTACACAATCGGCAGAATTAGCTCGGATTTAACCTTTGAAGTAACGCAACAAAACTACCACATAAACCCGCTAGATTTGATTTCGCTTAAATAAACTCGCAATGGCAAATTTGGGTAAATTTTGCTTAATTTGTCATTGCGAGAATTTTGCGTAAGCAAAATTCGTGGCAATCTACGAAATCAAAATTCCAAATTTGCAAATTTGCTGTCATTGCGAGGAGCGAAGCGACGAAGCAATCCAGTAAAATTTAAATTTTTAACGGCATCGCCAACAGAAGCCCCATTTGATACATTCTTCATAACATCAGAAGCAGTAGTCATTTTTCCCATTTTTTATCCTTTATTGAAAAATTTTGATTTATTTCTTTTTTGTATTCTTTGTTTAATAGAAAAGTTAGAAAGATAGATAATATAAGAAAAAAGAAGCCTAAATATAAAGCTACTTTTCTTTCAAAATGTAAATTTTTTAAAATTTTATCACTGACAGAATATATGATATTTCCATTGCAATCCTCTATTTTATGTATAAGGCTATGATGAAATTCTATAAAAACACATTGTTTATCGTAATATGCTTTGTATAATAGCCCTTTACTGCCACCTATATCATCTATAAATTGATACTTAAAAAAGTAATTATCAAATTTTGCCATACAATATGGTCCATGTTTAAAACCGCTTGGATAACAATTTAATTCTGTTATAATTCCACTAACAGCTGAAATATTGTTTTTACTGGGAACAGAAGTATAAGAAAACCAAAAACATATCGGCGTAAATGGAATAGCTAAAACCAAAGGAATAATTAAAATTCCAGTATAAACCTTTCTTTTATAAGGATAATTTATAAGTTCTTTAATTTTATTTATAATATTTTTTACATAATCCAATGGATTTTTAAATTTCATATTCTACCTTTCGTTTTTGTTGTCATTGCGAACGAAGTGAAGCAATCCAGAGAAATTCTGATAAATTTTAATCCACAAATGAATTTTGTTGAATTTTAAATTTTCTCTAAATTTTACTGGATTGCCACGCTCGTTGCACTCGCTCGCAATGACAGCAAATTTGCAAAATTTAAATTTTAAAGTCATAGATTGCCACGAATTTTGCTACGCAAAATTCTCGCAATGACAAACCTGGCGTAAATTTTGCCTAATAATTTGTCATTGCGAGGAGCGAAGCGACGAAGCAATCTACGAGCAAGAAATTTAAAATTTCTAAATTTGCAAAAATTTCGGCGCAGTGTTTAAAGGGCTAAATTTGCCACGCACTCTTTAAATAAATTTCCCCGTTGGGCGTAGCTTTTGAACTGATCTAGGCTAGCGCAGGCTGGGCTTAGGAGTGCGACTTCGCCCGCACCAGAGAAATTTTCATCTATTTTGGCGACTGCGTTTTTTAAAAATTCGCACCTAATGCAAGGAATTTTAAATTTTTCGCATAAATTTACGAGTTTATCAGTGTTCGAGCCAATCGCGTAAATTTTTAAATCATACGGCGCAAAGCTCGCAAAGAGTGGCTCCAAATCCACACCCTTATCATCGCCACCCAAGATTAGGTGGATTTTTTTGTCCTTGTAGCGTTTAAGGGCTTGCGCGCAAGCATCGATATTTGTGGCTTTTGTGTCATTTACCCACATGCGATTTTTTACATCAAAAAATTCTTCTAGTTTGTTTGCCTCGATTACAAATTCGTTCAAAACCTCCACGCTAGCGCGATCTGTGAGGATTTTTTCGATACAAAGGGCTAAGATAGCGTCTAGCAAAAACGGCGTTTTAAATGAAATTTTTTCAATTTCGATTTCAAATTTGGCCGCCAAATCTTTTTCGTATTCGTAGCAAATCACCCTTGCGCGCGAGTTTTTCACAGCCTCGCTACTGGCATACGCAGCCGGTATTAGTGCGACTGAACCCTCGCTCATAGCAAGAAGTGGCGAGAGTTTGACGCGCTCGTATTCGGCGAAACTGCCATGCCAGCTAAGATGATCTGGCGTGATTGGCAAAAGCGCATAAATTCCGGGGTGCGCGGTGCGTGTGTAGTGAATCGTAAATGAGCTAGTCTCTAATATCCAAATTTTCGCACTCTTGTCCAAAAGTGCGAGTGGCGTGCCTACATTTCCGCCCATAAGTGAGCCGTTGCTGGCTAGGAGGTGCTGTGTCATCTGCGTGGTTGTGGTTTTGCCATTTGTCCCGCTAATCCAAATTTTAAAAGGCGCAGTATTTGCGAAATAATCATACTCGCTGATTAAATTCCTAGCGGTTTTTACTAGATTATGCTCTTTGGGAAATCCTGGGCTTGGGATTTCTAGCTCGCTTTTTGCGGGATCAAAAAGGCAAGGAGCCAAAAGCGCGTTGTCAAATTCGTCAAATTTGACCTCGTCAGCTTTGAAATTATCATCGTAAATGTCCCAACCACCGCTTTTTGCTAACGCTTTTGTAGTGGTGCCGTGTCCAAAGAGTGATTTTTTCATTTTTTTTCCTTATCTTAATTTTATCGAAGTTAGCGCGATTAAATTTGCCATTAGCGCGATTATCCAAAAGCGAATTATGATTTTGTTTTCACTCCAACCTTTCAGCTCGAAATGGTGATGAATAGGCGCCATGAGAAAAATTCGCCTTTTAAACATTTTAAAGCTTCCAACCTGCAAAATCACGCTCAATGTCTCCATTACAAAGACAAATCCGATTATAATTAGCAAAAATTCATTTTTTGTCACAATCGCGCAGTATCCCAAAAACGCCCCCACGCTAAGACTTCCACTATCGCCCATGAAAACTTCGGCTGGGTAGCAATTAAACCACAAAAACCCAAAAAGTGCGCCGATAAGGGCTGCGATGATGATACTTAGCTCGCCCACACCAGCGATTTTTGGCAAAAATAGGTATTGCGCATAAATCGCGTGTCCGCACAAATAGGCAAAAATGCCAAGGCTAGCTAGCGAAAAAACAGAGGGAATCGTGGCTAACCCGTCAAGGCCGTCGGTTAAATTTACGGCGTTTGAGCTCGCGCTGAAAACTATCATCCAAAATACAATGGCGAAAAATTCTAAATTTATTATGTGATTTTTCACGAAAGGCAAATACAGCTCGCCACCAAGCGGACTGAAAATATACAGCGTAAATGAAATCCCCAAAGCTAGGGCGTTTTGGAGTAAAAGTTTGGTTTGCGGGCTAAGTCCTGCGTGGTTGGAGGCACCCAAAATTTTAGACAAATCGTCCTTAAATCCTATCGCGCAAAACCCAGCTAGCGTAATTAACCCACAAGTTGTGAAAATGCTAAATTTCACGCACAATGCACTCGCCACAATCGCTGAGAAAACAAAGACAAGTCCGCCCATTGTGGGGGTTTTGGACTTTTTTTGGTGCGTTTGCGGGGCTAGGTCGTAGATAGGCTGGGAGGCGTTTTTGGCTCTGGCCCAAGATATGAATCGTGGCATTAGATACACGCTTAAAATAAAAGCTATGAAAAACGCGATTCCAGCGCGCGCTGTGGTGTATTGAAAGAAATTTATATTTGTGATTTGGTAGATATAATATAACAAAATTTGCCTTTTAAATTTTATTTTAAAACCGATTATTTTAATACTTTCTTTGTAAAATTTAGCTTTTAAATTTTAAATTTTGTGATTTTTGCTAAAAAAAAGTATAATGCGACATTTCAATGTCCGCATTGAATTTAGGAGAAAATTATGAAACAAAAAACAATTCTTGTGATAACTGACGGCATAGGTTGCAACCAAAGTGCCGAATTCAACGCCTTTGCCGCAGCCAAAAAGCCGACTTACGATATGCTTTTTTCATGCGTGCCAAATACGCTACTTCGCACATCTGGGCTTGCAGTGGGCTTGCCTGAGGGGCAAATGGGAAACTCTGAGGTCGGGCACATGACGATTGGAAGCGGTCGCGTGCTGTATCAAAATCTAGTCAAAATTGATAAAATGATAGAAAATGACACCCTAAAAACTGCGCCAGAAATCGTAAATTTGCTAAAAATTTGCCCTAGGGTGCATGTCATAGGGCTTTATAGCGACGGTGGCGTGCATTCGCACATGCGCCATTTCGACGCGCTTTGCCAGATAGCAAAAGACGCTGGCGCGCAGGTTTTTGCCCATGCTATCACTGACGGACGCGATGTAAGTCCCACAAGCGGGGCAGGGTTTTTGGAAGCTTTGAAAGCGAAATTTAGCGTAGGAAGCGTTTGTGGGCGGTTTTATGCTATGGATAGGGACAATCGCTGGGAAAGGGTGCAAAAGGCCTATGCTGCGCTAATGGGCGAGGGTGAGAAGCAAAAAATCTCCCCAAGCGAGTATGCTCGCAAAAGCTATGAGAAGGGCATTACGGACGAATTTATCGAGCCAGCGATTTTTGGGGAATTTGACGGGATTAGAGAAAATGACGGAATTATTTTTGTAAATTTCCGAAATGATAGGGCGCGTGAGATTTGCCAAGCTTTGAGTATGGAGGATTTCGCGGGATTTGAGCGTAAATTTTGCGTGCGAAATTTAATCACCATGACAGAATACGACGCGAAATTTCCATTTCCAATCATCGTCAAAAAGGACATTTTGCAAAATACTCTTGCCGAAGTTATCGCGGACGCGGGACTTAGACAGCTTCACACTGCCGAGACCGAAAAATACGCCCATGTTACATTTTTTTTCAACGGCGGCAGCGAAGAGTGCGTGCAGAACGAAACCCGCATTTTAATCGACAGCCCAAAGGTCGCGACCTATGATTTGTGCCCTGCTATGAGCGCGCATGCTGTGTGCGAGGCTGTGATAAAGGGCATAGAGGGGGGCGAGGATTTTATCGTGGTAAATTTCGCTAACGGCGATATGGTTGGCCACACGGGCAACTTCGACGCTGCGGTTAAGGCAGTCGAGGCGGTAGATGAGTGTCTGGGTAAAATTTACGCTAAGGCAAAGGAATTTGATTACGCTTATGTGCAAATTTCAGATCACGGCAACTGCGAGCAAATGCGAGGGGCACAGGGCGAGCTTCTCACAAATCACACGACTTTTGATGTGTTTTGCTTCGTAAGTGCGCAGGGCGTGAGCGAGTTGAAGCAGGGTTTTGGGCTTAGCAATGTCGCACCAACTATCTTAAAGCTAATGGGGCTTGAAATTCCAGCGCAAATGGACGAGGCGCTGTTTTAAGATTGTAAAAGGGTAAAAATGCAAAATTTGATTGACAACTTCATATCTGGCTTGGAGGCGAAATTTTGGGATATTCATATACCTTATGAAAACTGGGGCAATTTTTTAGGCTATGATATGAGTAATATATTTGCCGTAATTGTGATTTTTGCATTTTTATACATAATCTGGCGCTGAAATTTTTCAAATAAAGAGCGAAAATGCTTTATTTACGATAACCCGCTATAATGCGCAAATTTCTCAAAAAAGGATTAAAATGAAATTTAGTGGAAAAAATGTCTTAATCACAGGCGCAAGTAGAGGAATCGGCGCAGATATCGCCAGAGTGCTAGCTAGCATGGGGCTTAAAGTGTGGATCAACTACCGCTCAAAGCCTGAGCTAGCCGACGCGCTTTTAGAAGAAATTCGAGCAAATGGCGGCGAGGGTGCTGTGGTGAAATTTGACGCGACAAACGAAGCTGAGTTTATCGAAGCGATAAATGCGATAATCGAGTGCGACGGCGAGCTAAGCTACCTCGTAAATAACGCAGGTATCACAAACGACAAACTAGCCCTTCGTATGAAGCTCGAAGACTTCACTGGCGTAATCGACGCGAATTTGACCTCGGCTTTTATCGGCTCACGCGAGGCGCTAAAAGTGATGAGCAAAAAACGCTTCGGCGCAGTCGTAAATATCGCCTCAATCGTCGGCGAAATGGGAAATGCAGGGCAGGTGAATTACAGCGCGAGCAAGGGCGGTATGATAGCGATGAGCAAGAGTTTCGCCAAAGAGGGTGCGAGTCGCGGAGTGCGCTTTAACTGCGTAACACCGGGCTTTATCGCTACTGATATGACAGACGCTCTAAGCGATGAGGTCAGAGCGAACTACGAGGCAAATATCCCGCTTAAACGCTTCGGAAGCGCGCAAGATGTGGCGCATGGCGTGGCGTTTTTGCTTAGCGATTATGCTAGCTATATCACCGGCGATGTGCTTAAAATCAACGGCGGACTTTATATGTAACCAAATTTTGCCGAATTTTCGGCAAAATTTTAAATTTTCTTCTTAAAATTCTACATTTTTGTTTTTTGACACAATATGACAAAAAATCCATGTAAAATTGCTCCAAATCAAAAACAAGGAGCAAAAAATGGAAATTTCACTCACAAGAGCGTTGGCCCAGATTAAGTTGATTGATAAAAAGTTGCAAGGCGGGGATTACAAATTAGCCAAAGTCGCGATAAACGGCGTTTTGGTAAATGCTAGCAACCAAACTCCGCAAGATTTCTTAAAATACGCTAATGGCGTGCTGGATAGCAGGGCGGATTTGCGCAAGAAAAAACGCGCGCTAAAAGGCGCAGTTGCCAAGGCAAATGTGCAAAACACCATTAAAATCGGCAAAGAAGAGCTATCTATCATCGAGGCTATCGAATACAAGGGCATTGTGAGCGCCTGGATCGATGAATTATCTATGATGATTGCTTACCTTGATGAGGCGGCGAAAATCAAGGAAAAAGAGGAAGCCAAAACCGAGGAAAAGGCGCAAAAAACGCTAGAATCTATCTATGGCACAGTCAAAAATACCTTGCCAAAAGATACGATCGAACAAACTCTAAAAAGCTTCCGCGATGCCTATAAAATCGAGATTATCTCGCCACTTACTTTGGAAAAAGCGATTGCGCAAAAAGACGAGCTAGTCACGCTTTTAAGCGAGATTGATTTGAGTCTGTCTGAGATCAACGCAAAGACGATGATAAAAATCTAAAAAATCGGTTGGTGCGTGAGTAGTGGTCGGTGGAAAAACAGGCGGTATGTGCTAGGGAGCTCTTAGATACCGCCTGTGAATTTTAGTAGAAAGGAAAAAGCTATGAATGTAAATTTTACGCCTATGTTTGTGCTTATTCCAGACAGTGAAGTTGATTTTTTTAAAAAAGTTTTGGAAAAATTTGGCTTCAAAATCAAAGATATGTATGATGATAATGATTTTGGAAAAATACAAATGGCGACAACTGAGGCAATTTATAAGATGATGAACGATAAAAATGTGGATAGAAAAGTGGAGTTAAACAAAATGTTTAGTGCGCTTGACTAGGCGCAAATTACCGTCCTATCGAGCATATCGAAAACGAGTGAAAAAGGAAACCAAGCAAGTGCCACTTGGTAAAAAACGGCATCTCAATAAAACTATAAAGGTCTGCTAAATCTTTGTTAGGGTCGGCTGAAAACCCGTCTGGCTCATAACCAGAATCAGATTATTATCTGAGCCGATTAAAGTGCAAAATTTATAGTTTAAAATGCAAAGATTAAATATCAAATTTAGTTTGCGCAAAGTTGAAATTTTATGGCGTTTGCGAGTTTTGCGACGCCTTTAAAGTTATTTAAAAATCCTAGGTAAGGTTTTATAAGTTTTTTTCCTTGATCTTGCTTGTTTGGACTAGGCTGATATGCTCGCTAGGGCAGTAGTTTGGGGGGCAGAAATGAAACAGAATTTCGCCTATTTGCGCAGGGAATTTAGCCTGAATTTGCCATTAAATTTGGCTAGGAATTTGGTTTTTGTGGCGGGAGTTTTCCGTGCGTGTTTGCGTAAAATTCCCTAGCTATGCCCTTTACGATACCTTCTAGTTTGCGCGGGGCTAGGACTTTTATGCGCGGAAGCCATTGCTTGATGATGTTTAAAATTTCGCCGAAATTTGTCACGCTAAATTCGACATTTATGCTCCCGTCATCGTTTTCGCAAATGATTTCTTGG
Organism: Campylobacter sp. JMF_15 NE4; assembly: GCF_027737645.1. Taxonomy (NCBI): domain Bacteria; kingdom Pseudomonadati; phylum Campylobacterota; class Epsilonproteobacteria; order Campylobacterales; family Campylobacteraceae; genus Campylobacter; species Campylobacter sp. JMF_15 NE4. Next base: position 182,484 of record NZ_JAOVTY010000001.1, read on the forward strand.
GTGGGGTAGAATTTTTTGAGCCTGAAATACTTGGCGTGCTCTTGCGGGATTTGCAAAATTACTTTGATTAAATTCGCCCTGAAATTCGGCGAATAGCTTGCCCATGGCGAGTTTATGAAATGCAAAAAATCTAGGTAATTTTGATCTCTCTTAAACTCTTTTCCGCTAAATTCGACCTCGCTCATCATCGCGATTCGAAAAATCACATGCGCGTGCTTGTGCGGGCGTTTTTGCAGGCCTGCGAGATAGAAATTTTGCTCCATAAACATTATTTTATACGGCTGGATTGTAAAGTGCGAAATTTTGCCCGCGTTTGTGTATTTAAAGGAAATTTCTTTTTTATAAGTTATCGCGCGCTCTAAAATTTTAAACACTTCCCGCCTAGCAAAAATCTCCTCGTAAGGCTTGTGTTTAAAGATATATGGGCTCTCATCTAGGTTTTTTAAAATTTTATCTTGCATGGATTTGCTTAAATTTTTCGAAATTTCTAGGCTGGATTTGTGAGAGAGTTTTATGATTTCTTTAAGCATAAAAAATTCGCTCGAATTTAGCATATTTTCAAAAATCGCTTTTTGCGAGCTTTGGTAATTTCCGCCCCCTAAATGCACGAAAATATCGCCAAAAATTTCTTTGATGACCTCCAAATCTCGCCTTAGCGTGCGCTCGCTGACGCTGTATTTATCCGCTAAATTCGCCAGATTTAGCACACTGCCTTTTTGCAAATCATATATGATTTCGATCACGCGTTTGACCGAGCTATCTTTACTCAAAATTTAACTCCAAATTTTATAATGTCAGGGCGCGTATTATAGTAAAAATGTTTAAATTTCGATACTTTAAGCAAACTTATTATAATATAACGAGTTATTTTTTTAAAGGAGTTCCAAATGGCAGCATTTGAAGATGTAAGAGATGTAGTTGTGGAGCAACTTAGCGTTGCACCTGATCAAGTAAAACCAGAAGCAAAAATTATCGAAGATTTGGGCGCTGATTCATTAGATGTAGTTGAGCTAGTAATGGCTTTGGAAGAGAAATTTGGCATCGAAATTCCAGATAGCGAATCAGAGAAATTAGTAACAATCGGCGATGTCGTAAGCTATGTAGAAAGCTTAAATAAATAATTTAAATTTTAAATTTTAAGGAATTGATCTTGAAAAGAGTCGTAGTAACCGGAATTGGCATGATTACAGCCCTTGGCCTTGATAAAAAAAGTAGTTTCGAAAATATTTGCAGCGGAAAAACCGGAGTAGGCAAGATTACACTTTTTGATGCGAGCGAATTTCCAGTTAGCATAGCAGCCGAAGTTAAGGATTTCGATCCTAGCGTGGTTGTCGAAGACGGTAAAGAGATCAAGAAAATGGATAGATTTATTCAACTAGGACTAAAAGCTGCCGCAGAGGCTATGGCCGACGCCAAATTTAGCGAATTTGACGCTGATGAGTTTGGTATCAGCTCAGCTGCTGGAATCGGCGGCTTGCCGAATATTGAGATCAACTCAAATGTCTGTTTGCAGCGTGGTCCTAGGAGAATTTCTCCATTTTTTATCCCATCTGCACTAGTAAATATGCTAGGCGGATTTATTTCTATTTATCACAATCTCAAAGGTCCAAATTTAGCCAGTGTTACAGCTTGTGCGGCATCTACTCACGCTATCATCGAGGCGGCGAAAACTATCCAAGTCGGTGAAGCGAAAAAAATGTTAGTCGTTGGCGCTGAGGCTGCGATTTGCCCTGTCGGTATCGGTGGATTTGCTGCTATGAAGGCACTTTCTACTAGAAATGACGATCCTGAGCATGCAAGCAGACCGTTTGACGGGGAGAGAAATGGCTTTGTTATGGGAGAGGGCGCGGCTGCGCTTGTTTTAGAGACTTACGAGGACGCAGTTGCAAGAGGGGCTAAAATTTATGGCGAGCTTATCGGATATGGTTCTAGCGGTGATGCGTATCATATCACTTCGCCTACGCTTGATGGTCCGCTTCGCGCTATGAAAAAGGCCTATAAAATGGCTGGCGAACCAAAGGTTGATTATATCAATGCTCACGGCACATCTACTGCGGTAAATGACAGAAACGAAACAGCGGCTCTAAAAGAGCTATTTGGCGCAAATGTCCCGGCTGTAAGCTCTACAAAGGGTCAAATCGGGCATTGTCTTGGAGCAGCTGGTGCGATCGAGGCAGCGGTTGCCCTACTAGCTATGGAAAGTGGAATTATCCCTCCTACAATCAATCAAATTTCAAAAGATCCAGAGTGTGATTTGGACTATGTCCCAAATACTGCGCGCAAAGCACAGATTGATTGCGTTATGAGCAACAATTTCGGCTTTGGTGGCACAAACGGATCTGTAATCTTCAAAAGAGTGAAATAATGGCAAGTTATCTTGATTTTGAAAAATCTATTAAACAAATAGATGATGATATCGCCAACGCAAAAATTCGTGGCGATGAGGACGCGGTTGAGATTTTAAACAAAAATTTAGAAAAAGAGGTCGCTAAAATTTACAAAAATCTTAGCGAATACCAACGCTTGCAACTAGCCCGCCACCCAGATCGTCCTTATGCGATTGATTATATCAGAGCGCTTTTAAAAGACGCTCACGAAATCCACGGTGATCGTGCGTATCGCGATGACGCGTCGATTGTGTGCTACCTAGGTATCATCGGCACACGCAAAATCGTCGTAATCGCAGAACAAAAGGGTCGTGGCACAAAAAACAAATTAAAGCGAAATTTCGGTATGCCTCACCCAGAAGGTTATCGCAAGGCTCTAAGAGTGGCGAAATTAGCCGAAAAATTTAATCTGCCTATTTTATTTTTAATCGACACTCCGGGTGCATATCCTGGAATCGGCGCCGAAGAGCGCGGACAAAGCGAGGCAATCGCGCGAAATTTATACGAACTTAGCAATCTACGCACTCCAACAATAGCCGTAGTTATCGGCGAGGGCGGAAGCGGTGGCGCGCTAGCTATCGGCGTAGCTGATAAATTAGCAATGCTACAAAACTCAATCTTTTCAGTTATTTCGCCTGAGGGCTGTGCGGCGATTTTGTGGAACGATCCAGAAAAAAGCGAAGCAGCGACAAAGGCGTTAAAGATTACCGCTGAGGAGTTAAAAGAGCTTGATCTAATCGACGATGTCATCGAAGAGCCTAAAATGGGCGCTCACAGAGACAGAGACGCCACAGCGAAACTGCTAGGAAACTATGTTTTAGCCGAGCTTGACAAGCTAGCAAATCTCTCAATCGATGAGATTATCACTCGCAGACAACAAAAAATTCTAAAATTTGGTGCGTTTAAGGAATAAAATTTTATAATTACAGCTACCTTTTACCGCCAAATTTTAAATCTTCAAATTTCAAAGAGGAACAATGGAAAACACTAAGGAAAATTCAACCCAACAGACCCAAACCGCCCCACAAGCACCAAATCACACGAAAAAAGTTCATGCTAAAACTCATGTCCCAGTAGAGGGATATCAAATCGAAGAGCTTCGCGCTATGGATTTAGAAAACCTTGTCGCAATCGCTGATGAGCTAGGTGTGGAAAATTCTCGCGAATTTCGCCGCCAAGAGCTCGTGTTTGAGATACTTCGCATGCAGACAAAACAGGGTGGATTTATTTTATTTACCGGAATTTTAGAGGTTACACCTGAGGGATACGGCTTTTTGCGAGGAATCGATTCAAACCTTAGTGACAGCGCAAATGACGCCTATGTCAGCCTAAGCCAAATTCGCAAATTTGCCCTTCGTGTGGGCGATATCGTCACAGGACAGGTCAGAGAACCAAAAGATCAAGAGAAATATTACGCGCTTTTAAAAATCGAAGCGATTAATTACAAATCAATCCAAGAAGCCAGAGAAAGACCGCTTTTTGACAACCTTACTCCGCTTTTTCCAACTGAAAAATTACAGCTCGAATACGATCCGATGAAGCTAACTGGTCGCGTGCTAGACCTTTTTACGCCGATTGGCAAGGGTCAAAGAGCGCTTATCACGGCTCCGCCTCGCACAGGTAAAACCGAGCTTATGAAGGAGCTGGCAAACGGAATTACGAGAAATCACCCAGAGGTCGAGCTTTTGGTGCTTTTGGTAGATGAAAGACCAGAAGAGGTTACCGATATGGAGCGCAGTGTGCGTGGAGAGGTGTTTAGTTCGACTTTCGATCAGCCTGCGTTTAACCATGTGCGCGTGGCTGAGCTGGTGATCGAAAAGGCAAAACGCGCCGTCGAAATCGGCAAAGATGTGGTGATTTTGCTCGATAGCATTACTCGCCTTGCGCGCGCTTACAACACCGTAACCCCAGCTAGCGGTAAGGTGCTAAGCGGTGGTGTCGATGCCAATGCACTTCACAAACCAAAACGCTTTTTTGGAGCGGCACGAAATATCGAAAACGGCGGATCGCTTACTATCGTGGCGACTGCGCTAATTGAAACTGGCTCACGCATGGACGATGTGATTTTCGAGGAGTTTAAAGGCACTGGAAATAGCGAGATTATCTTAGATAGAAATATCAGCGATCGCCGAATTTACCCAGCGATTAATATCACAAAATCAGGCACGAGAAAAGAAGAGTTGCTCCAAGGTGCGCAAAATTTGCAGAAAATTTGGGCTATTCGCTCTGTGGTTTCTACGATGGACGATGTCGAGGCACTGAAATTTTTATACCCAAAAATCCTAAAAACCAAAAACAACGCAGAACTTTTATCGATTATGAACGAGCAGTAGAAATTTTGCTTTTGCCTTTTGGCAAAAGCAAAATTTTTGAATTTTACTCACTTTTTGTTTTTTTATACATTTGGCAAGCTTTGTCGTTGCCTGTTTCATCTTCGCTTAATTCGCACGCCATGCCGAAATATTCATGGGCTATGGTTGTATTTTTATCCATCCTATAATTTCCCTCTATATACTCATAGCCTAGGCGTTGGCAGTCGTTTTTGTTTTTTGCGTCGCAAGATTTTTTTAATGTTTCGATATCTTTTAGGTGGATATCGTGAGCTTTTTGGTGTAGTTTTTCTGCTAAATCATGGTCTTGCTTGGTTACTTCGCCTAGTTCGTAAATTTCGGCTAAATGCTCACAACCATAGGCATTTTCTAAATCACAAGCTTTCTGGAAAAATTCTTTTGCTGTGCGTTTTTTCGGGGCTTGTTTATATTCGACCCCTGGTACGCCAAATCCATGAACCATAAAACCATTATAATATAACTCCCCTGCCTTTGCACAAGCGCTTGAATTGTTATTTTCACAAGCATTTACAGAATTCGTAAGAATTCCTTGTGAGCCTATCGCATCGCAAGCATTTTCTATACCGCCATTGCACGCCTTTAATAATGGTTCCCAAATTTTATCAAAGTCAAAATCCTTAAATTCTTTTCGTTTTTTATATACAAAATCAAAAGTTTCATCTATTTTGATATTTTTCCCATATTTGTAGCAACCATGCATTTCGTCTAAATCGCATGCTTTTTTATAAAATTCTTGCGCTTTATTAAAATCAGAATTTACACGATTTAATGCAGTATCTGCTTGTAAGCCAAAATAATATACATCACCCATTTGAGCACAAGCAGTTGCGTTATTTTCATCATTACATAAAGTTTCGTTTTTTACCATTTTATATATTTTTTCTAGATTTTCGAAAGCTTTTTTATATCCGCTTTCGTAAGCTTTTAAAGCAACCTTTCTATATGATAAAACATCGTCGGGATTATCTCTATCTAAATATATATTTGTAGCTTTATGACAACTAGTATTTAGGTCTAATTCGCAAGCTCTTTCATATAATTTTAACACGCTGTTTGGCTCTGTATTTTCGGAACTATAAAAATCAGCTACCATTTCGCAACTAAATGCATTATCGAGGTTATTTTTTGCCTCGCATTTTTTTTGATGTTGATTTACTAGAATGTTGATTTTTTTGCGCAAATCATCGGTTTTGATTTCCCCATTTGGATTTTTTAGTTTTGCCATATTATGCAATTGTTTGCAACCCATAATAATATTGCCTTTGCAAGCTTTTTAGCATACTCTTTCATTGCTTCTATGTTTTTTCCATCATTTGGTCGTCCTGGCAGAAAAAAGGCTTGAATTTTTTTATTATCTAATTTATCATCGGTAAAATAAGTATTGCCAAATCCTAGATAACGAGCGATATGCATAGCTGCTCTATTGCAACTTAAAGCTATACCGCATTTGCAAGATTTTTCAAAAAGAGCAATTATTTCGTATGATTTTTTTTCATCGTAATGAGAATCTAAATAACTCATAGCTTTAAAATATTTTTCTAATCCCTCATTTGGCTCACAATTAACAATCTCTTTTTTAATTATAATTTCTGTGCCTAAACACTTTTCGCTTTTAATCAAATTATCAAATTTATCGCTAGCTGGTTTATATTTTTTATTTTTAAATGTGTCTTTATAAATTTCGCTTGCTTTATCACAATCACCCTCATTTTCAAAAATTTCACCATAACTTAAACAACTTTCGTGATGATTTAGCTCACATGATTTTAGGAAAAATTTTTTTGCGTTTTGAGTATCGTCTTTTTGAGCATAGTCTTGTGCTATTTTATCGCAACCTAGCGCGTAATTTAATTCGCATGATTTAGCATAAAATTGTAAAGCCTTCACGCTTTCGTTATTATCATCGTAAAATTTTCCACTTACAAAGCATGCTTTTTCATCTCCTTTTTCGCATAATTCATCGTTTGAAATTTTTCCGCATGAATTAAGCGAAAATAGAAGCAAAATATAAAAAAATGATAAAAAAATATTACTCAAATTTTTCATTTTATCCCTTATTATTATTTCGCATTTTTTGCTTTTTTATACATTTCGCATGAGTTGTATCGCTCTGAATTATCGCCCAGATCGCACCCCTCGCCGTAATACTCGGCAGCTTTTGCCATATTTTTCTCTACGCCTACGCCATCATAATACATAGCACCCAAACTTCTGCAAGCCAAAGCAAATTCGCCATCGCAAGCTTTTTTGTAAAATTCCATTGCTATATCATAATCCTGTCTTGCGACATCGCCTTTGTAATAAATATTTCCAGCGTAATAACAAGCACTCGTATTTTCTAACTCGCAAGCTTTTTTGTAGGTTTTTGTCGCTTTTCTGTTATCAGGTTTAATTCTAGTCATATATGAGTTGCGTCCATATCCATTCCAGTATAAATTAGCAAGTTTCAAACAATCCTCGACATTATTTTTTTCGCAAGAATTCTCCAAATCTCGAAGTTCGACCCATTTTTCTAAATTTGCGCACGCTTTTTGCACACCGTTATCGCACGCCTTAAAAAGCGCATTTTTGGCTTCGTCATATTTGTAGCTTTCTTTTTTGTATTCGATTTCTGCTGTGTTCATACCCCAGATATTGCACGCTTCGTAGTTGTTTAGCTCGCATGCTTTTTTGTAAAATTCCTGCGCTTTGGCTAAATTTGGCGCGATATATTGGAAATATCTCTCGCTCTCGTTTCCTCGTGCGTGCATTTTGCCTGCTTGCAAGCACGCATCAGAGCTGTTTGCGTCGCAGTCTTTCTCAAATTCGCTAAGTGTGTATAGCGCGCCTAAATTTTTGCATGCGATTTTGACATCGTTGTCGCAAGCCTTGCGGTAAAAGGCCCTTGCTTTACCAAAATCCACATTTATCGTATCGTCTGGGTTGGTGCGACTATTGTGGCCGTCTAGGTAGATTTTGCCCACCATGTAGCAGCTGCCGTTGATATCTAGCCCGCACGCTCTATCATATAGCCTTGCAGCTTCGGCTACTTCGTGATCTCTGTCGGTTGAGAGATAAAAATCAGCCAACCAATGGCAATTTAGCGCGTTTTCTAGCCCACTTCCAGCCTTGCAAAGTTTTTCGTGATTTGCGGTTAAAACTACGATTTTTTCTTTTAGCTCGTCGATTTTACGCTCTTTTTCTTGTCTGTCTTTGATATCGAAAATCCCCATAGATCGCTCGGTTGCGACGATTTGTTTTTGGCAGCCTGTTACGATATTTCCGTCGCAGGCGCGTTTGGTAGCATTTAGCGCGATTTCTCTATCTTTGCTCGATAAATTGTTGTAGTTTTTCATATAGATATTTGCCACTTCGTCGCAAGATTTCGCCTCGCCACAATCGCAGGATTTTTGAAATACTTTTAGCATTACAGCTTCGCTTACGGTTTGGTTGTTTTCGTAGTTTATGCCTTGTAGGTAGTATTTCCTGCCGTCCCCTGGCTCGCATGCTTTATCTTCCAAGGCTTCGAGCGGTTTTAGGGCTTTGATTTTAGCGTCGATCTCTTTTTGAGCCTCTTCTTTTTGCCTTTTTATCTCGTCGCTCATACATTTTTCGTTGCCAACAAGGGCTTCGAATTTTGCCTGGGCTGGCTTAAATTTTTTGTTTTCAAAGGTATCTTTGTAAATTTCGCTTGCTTTGTTGCAGTTGCCCTCGTTTTCGTAAATTTCGCCCAAATTTACGCAACTTTCGTGGTGATTTAGATCGCAAGCTTTGAGATATAGCATTTTTGCGTTTTCGTTTTCTTGCTTTGAGGCAAAAATCGCGCCAGCCTTGTTGCAACCTACGGCGTAGTTTAGCTCGCAGGCTTTTTGGTAAAATTCCTGCGCCTTTGCGTTATCTCCACTTTGCTCGTAAGCTTTCGCGCTTGCGAAGCACTCTTTGGCGTCCCCGCCTAGGCACTCAGCGTCGTTAGCGTTCGCAAAGCCAAACGCAAAGCCACAAACAAATAAAAATTTGGCAAAATTTTTCATATTTGTCCTTTATTAAATTTCAAATTTGATTTTTTAAATTTCGGTGTGTTTAAAAAGATAAAAATTTTCTGCGCTAAGATGAAGTAAAACGCGCATAAAATCGTTATTAACAGCAGGTCGTATATCCACATACTCACGCCAAATGCGCTTTTGTGTGAGCGAAAAATCCCTGATTTGTCCTCATCGGTGATAATCGTGGCTTTTAGAGAGTTGTTCATATTTTGGTAGTTGCCGTTTTCGTCGATTAGCATTTTATAATTTGCCGTTACAAGTGCTTCAAACCCCACAGGTATGGGCATGATGATAGCAGGTGGTGGCATACGCTCATAGTCATTTTGCCATAAAAATATCGCCTTGTGAAGTTTGTCGTAAGGCACGAGCCCGCTTAGCATGATTTGAGGCACGAGCAAGATCGCAAGGCTGATTGATGCCATTTTGTCGTTATGCACGAGGCATGAAGCCACCAGAGCCATAGCATAAGAGCAGATGAAAATAAACGAGCAAATCAGCCAGTTTGTGCTAATTAGCACGCCTTCTGGGATTTGGAGCATGGATTTGGCTGAGATTGTGAGCAAATAGCACTGAAAAATGCCAATTATCAGCGCGACGCTAAATTTCGCGACGAAAAATTTATACAAACTAAGCCCACTACGGCTAAATTTACGCATTAGTTCTTTGTCGCCGTAAATGTCATAAATGCCCTTTAAAATCCCCAAAAACGCCGCTGAAATGGCGATAAAAAAGAGATAATCCACATAATGGTCGTTGTCTATGAAACTATCGCTGTGAGAGAAAATCCACGCGATAAAATATCCCAAAAACCACGCCACGCCAACCACGCCAAAGATGAAGTATTTGGCGTTGCGTAGGGTGTTTCGAAGAAGCTCAATCTGGGTGAAATTTAAAATATCTTTCATCATATACTCTTTAAAAATTCATTGTATTTTTTGTGAAGTTCGAGCGTATCAGCTCCCGCATAATCGCAACCTAAATGCTCGCTAAAAAACTCTGCTAAGCTCATAAATTTCGTCGTTGCTAGGCTAGTTGGTTTTTTGCCATTTTCCTTTTTGATTTCTTCAAAAAGCAAAATTTTATCAAACATCTTTATCATCTCTAAATTTGGCTGATGAATTATCACCATGACGATTTTTGGGGCGTTCATGCTTTTGCCATCGGCTATGTCGCGAAGGCTTTGCAAAACCTGGATACTGCCTGCGGTGCTAAGCCCGCTGGTTGGCTCATCGGCAAAGAAAATTTCATTGCGTGATAAAAGCATTTCCATTGCGATATTTACTCTTTTGCGCTGACCGCCACTAATCGCCCATTTACCGCCTTTATACACTGGGCTGTTTCGCACCTTGCCCAAATTTAGGCTACTAATCACTTCGTCAATGCGCGAAAATGCCACGCTGTGCAATCTGGCGTAGTGTTTGAGATTTTCATAAACGCTAAATTCTTTTATCAAAATATCATCTTGCGTAATCAGCGAGATTATATTTTGGTCCAAATTTGGCGCGCCGTTTATTCCAAACTCGCCATTTTCGCATTTTGCTTCGCCAAAAAACAGACCCAAAGTCGTGGATTTGCCCACGCCACTTGGCCCCATAACAGCTACCATTTCGCCACTATTAGCGCGAAAGCTTAGTTTTGATACAATAGGATTTTTCCCGTATGAGAGGGTGCAATTATCCGCATAAATTTGCATTTTTCTACCTAAATTTTGAAATTTTAACAAAGTCAGATTATATTCTTAACGCACTTATATTGGGGTTAAATTTGGCTAAATTTAAAAAGAATTTGCAAATTTAGTTTTTTATAAATTTGCAAATTTAAAGTGAAATTTCTCTATTCAAAAAGTCCATCGACTAGGGTATCGACAAACTCATCTGGGTTAAATTTGATCAAATCGTCCATACTCTCGCCCACGCCGACATACAAAATCGGGATTTCTAGTTCGCGCGCAATCCCAAAAAGCGCGCCACCTTTTGGCGTGCCGTCGAGTTTGGTGATGATAATGCCATCAAGCTTGGTGATTTCATTAAAAGCTTTGGCTTGGATTACGCTGTTGTTTCCTTGCGTCGCGTCAAGCACGATGATTTTGCGATGTGGCGCACCCTCACAGGCTCTGGCTGAGATACGCACGATTTTTTCTAGCTCGTTTGCTAGGTTTTTTTGGTTTTGAAGTCTGCCGGCTGTATCGATTAGCACGCGATCTAGCCCCTTAGCGACGGCTGAGCTAATGGTATCAAATGCCACAGCCGCAGGGTCGTGGCCTTGCGCGGTAGCGATGATAGGGACATTTATGATTTGCGACCAGCGTTTTATCTGCTCGACTGCGCCCGCCCTAAATGTATCGCACGCGCCCAAAATCACGCTATTTCCAGCCTTTTTGTATAAATTTGCCAGCTTTGCGACAGAGGTTGTCTTGCCTGCGCCATTTACGCCAAGGATTAGCTCGACATAAGGCTTAGCAGGGGTGAAATTTTCGTGTTCATACATAAAATATGTCTTCATAACACGCTTCAAATCGGCCTTTTCGACCATTTCATTAGGCGGGAGATAAAATATAATTTCCTCGATGATTTCATAATCCACATCGGCTTCTAAAAGCATTTCTTCAAGCACATCTTTTGAAATTTTGCTTTTGCCGCGGGCCTCCTTCATAGCCTCAATCGTCTTGCTAAGACCTTTTTTAAAAAAATTAAACATTATAAAATTTTCTCCATTTCGAGTGTTAAAATTTCTTCGGGAATTAAGCCGAAATATTGAGCGCTAAACTCGCCTTTTTTGTCATAAACCACCAAATACGGGATTTCTGAAATGCCTCCAAGCGTGCCTGTGAAAAAGTCATTTGCCTCGCCATAGGCTATTTTAAATTTGGCTTTTACCTTTTTTTCATACTCTTTTAGCTCGTCTAGTGAAATCTCATCAGCTATCAAAACAGCCACTACATCGAGCTTATCGCCGTATTTTTCCACGAGCGCATTAAGCGCACTTGCTTGAATCGTGCAGGCATCGCACCACGAAGCAAAAAATGCAAAAAGTGTCGGTTTGCCGCCATTTTCTATACTAAAACCATTTTTGTTTTTTTGCATATTTAAAATTTGATTATTTGTAAATGTGAGCGAAAACGGCGCAGTGTAATTGGTGCCAATGGTGCTTTCTGTGGGGATATTTTCATTTTCGGCGCTTTGGGTTATCTCTGGCTCGCTATTTGCGCTTTGCTCGTCCTTTTTCTCGCACCCAGCAAGGACGAAAAAACCCATAAGCAGAGTTAGTAAAATTTTAAATTTCATTTGTTGCCTTGTAAATTTTGATTTGGAATTATACTTAAACTTGCTAAAATAGCCGTTAAAATTTAATACAAAGTTAAAATCGTGGAAAAAAATGAATTTAGAAAAATTTGCAAATCTAGGCTGAAATTTCGTGCCAAAATTTCAGCCAAATGCACTTCGTATATCATTTCTAGGCGCATTGCGAATTTAATCCGCGCTCTTGGTGCGCGCAAAATTTTAATTTTTTTGCCACTAAAATACGAGCCTGAAATTTTGTTTTTGAAAAATTTAATGGGTAAAAAATGCGAATTTTATCTTCCGCGTATAACGGATATTAATTTAAAAATGGTAAAATTGCGACTTCCTTTTGTCAAATCGCATTTTGGGTTGCGTGAAACACTGCCTCAAAACGGCTATTTTGGCAAGGTGGATCTAGCGGTTATTCCAGTGGTTGGAGTAGATGGAAGGCTTGCTAGAATAGGACATGGTAAAGGATATTATGATATGTTTTTTTCAGGTCTAAAACACAAACCTGCCGTGGTTTTTGTGAGCTTAGAGGATTGTTTCACAGATGAAATTTTATCTTTGAGCCACGATGTGGTAGGTGATTTTTACATTACTCCGAGCAAAAATTACTTTAAAAGAGGAAAATATGATAGAGATCTTAATCGCCTTGTGCGCTCTTGCGGTGGGCGCTGGCATAGGGTATGGGGTAGCTAGAAAAATCAATAACGCAAACTACGATGTATTGATTGAACAAGCAAAAGCAAAGGCAAAAGCCATAGAATTCGAAGCCGAGGGCGTGCTTAGGGATTCTAAAATTTCAGTCCAAGAGGCTGAATTAGAGGCTAAAAAGAAATACGAGGAAAAGTCAAATCATCTCCAAAAAGATTACAACCAAAAATTCAACGAACTGAACAAAAAAGAACAGGCTCTTTTAACCGAACAAGAGGTGCTTAAAAACAGCAAAGCAGATGTAGAAAATGCGAGAAATGAAGCTAAATTTCTCTACGATGAGGGCGTAAATTTAAAGAAAAATTACGAGGAAAAACTAGCCGAATCACTGAAAGTTTTAGAGCGAGTGGCTGGATTTACGCAAAGTGAGGCAAGAGATGAAATTTTGCGCAAGGTCGAGGAACAATCACGCATAGATATCGCTCATATCGTGCGCAAACACGAGGAAGAGGCGAAAAAAGAGGCACGCAAAAAGGCAAATTATATCATCGCTCAGGCGACTTCGCGTTTTGCTGGCGAGTTTGCGGCTGAGCGTCTAATAAATGTCGTAAATATCAAAAACGATGAGCTAAAAGGCAGAATTATCGGTAAAGAGGGTCGCAATATCAAAAGCTTGGAAATGACGCTGGGCGTAGATGTCATCATCGATGATACGCCAAATGCGATTATCGTTAGCTCGCACAATCTTTACCGCAGGGCTATCGCTGTGCGCGTAATCGAGCTTTTGATAGAAGATGGCAGAATTCAGCCAGCTAGAATCGAGGATATTTATAAAAGAGTTTGCGATGAGTTTGAATCGAGCATTTTGGAAGAGGGCGAAAATATCGTTATGGATCTAGGCATTGGCAAACTGCACCCAGAAATTTTAAAACTTATTGGAAAGTTAAAATTCCGTGCAAGCTATGGTCAAAACGCCCTTGCGCACTCGCTTGAAGTAGCGCATTTAGCAGGAATTATCGCAGCTGAGACAGGTGGCGATCCAAAACTAGCCAAAAGAGCCGGACTTTTGCACGATATCGGCAAGGCTCTTACACACGAATACGAGGGTTCGCATGTGGATTTGGGCGCAGAGGTTTGTCGCAGATATAAAGAGCACCCAGTCGTGATTAATGCGATTTTCGCTCACCACGGACACGAGGAGGCTACAAGCGTAGAAAGTGCCGCTGTGTGCGCAGCTGACGCACTAAGTGCGGCTAGACCTGGGGCAAGGCGCGAAGTATTGGAGAGCTTCCTAAAAAGGGTTAATGATATAGAAACAATCGCACTTGGTAAAAACGGCGTAAAACAAGCTTATGCAATCAACGCTGGACGCGAAATTCGCGTCATTGCCAATGCAAAATTAATCAACGATGATGAGGCTGTGCTAATCGCAAAAGAGATCGCCGAAGAAATCCAAGACAAGGTGCAATTCCCAGGCGAAATCAAGGTCAATGTCATACGCGAACTGCGCGCAGTCGAAATCGCTAAATAAATTTAATCAAGGATAAAAAATGAAAAAAATCATACTTTCACTTTTGCTTTTTGTGGGCGCACTTTTTGGAGAGGACGAGCTTTTGATAAATAGCGCGGGTGCGTATTCGTCTGTAATGAAAAGCAATTCTGCGTATAAATACCTAGCTAATGAGGCCGAGGCTGTGCTGATTTTCCCAAGTGTGAAAAAGCTAGGCTTTATCATAGGCGGAATGTATGGCGAGGGCGTCATCGTCTATAAAGGCGGTCAGGTAAGCGCTGTGGATATTTCAAACGCTAGTATCGGGCTACAAATAGGCTATGAGGATAATTATTTGGTAATTTTCGTGATGAGTGAGGCTATGATAAATAAAATGCGCAAATCCCAAATCACCCTCTCAGGCGACGCGACAGCCGTGGTTGGCAATTACAGCGCGGATTCTGGCAGACTTGATATGATAAATAAAGATATGTATGTTTTCACAAGCAAGGGTGGATTTTTTGCCGGAGTAAGCCTAGGTGGCTCTGTCATAGAGACCAAAAATAGCGTGGCTTTCGATACTTCCACACAAGAATACAGGCTTTTAATGCAGGTTTTAGGGCGAAATTTTTAGGCTAGATTAAGCGGGTAAATTTCATGGATTCTATGTTTGAAAACCTCCATACTTGGGGATATTTACTACTTTTTTTATACACTTTGGGCGGTGGATTTATCGCCTTGGTGGCTGCTGGAATTTTAAGCTTTACTGGCGAACTTAATATTTGGGTTTGCATAGCCGTAGCCTGCGTGTCGAATTTCTTGGGCGATACGGGGCTGTTTTGGGTCAGTCGCTACAACAAAAAAGATATCATGCCATACCTAAAAAAACAGCGCCGAAATTTGGCTTTGTCGCAAATTTTATTCAAACGATACGGCGATAGAATAATTTTAATCCAAAAATTCATCTATGGGCTAAAAACCTTAGTTCCAATCGCCATTGGTATCACAAAATACTCGTTTTTGAAATTTAGCATTTTAAACGCGGTTAGTTCGCTTGTGT
The DNA here is from genome assembly GCF_027737645.1 of Campylobacter sp. JMF_15 NE4. Lineage (NCBI taxonomy): Bacteria > Pseudomonadati > Campylobacterota > Epsilonproteobacteria > Campylobacterales > Campylobacteraceae > Campylobacter > Campylobacter sp. JMF_15 NE4. The sequence continues at coordinate 197,731 of NZ_JAOVTY010000001.1, forward strand.
GGGCACTTATCATCGGACTTTTGAGCTTTTATGCTGGGGATTTCGTCCAAGAAATCTACTCTCATATCAAAGAAAAACCTTATATCGCGCCACTAATCCTAGCTTTGGTTGTAGCAGCGATAATTTGCTATTTTAAATTTGCAACCAAAAAAAGAATCAAAAGTGAGTAAAAAATTTCTAAATTTTGCCCTGATTTTCGGGGTTTTAGCGCTTGCTTTATTTTTATTTTATGGCAAAAATTCTATTTCGCAAAGCGCGCAAGATAATGGCGCGCAAACGCCAGCAAGCGAGCTTTGCATTAGCAAAGAGTGCGTGAGCGAGCATATCAAAGCGCACGGAAAACTGCCTTCAAATTTCATCACCAAAAAGCAGGCAAACGCTCTTGGTTGGAGCGGTGGCGATCTGCACGCATACGCGAAGGATAAATCGATCGGTGGCGATAGATTTGGAAATTACGAGCGCGCGCTTCCTGCTAAAAAGGGCAGAATTTACACAGAGGCTGATATTGATTACAAGGGTGGTGCTAGGGGTAAAAAACGGCTAGTGTTTTCAAACGACGGCTTGATTTTTTACACAAAAGACCATTACAAGAGCTTTGAGAGGGTGCAATAATGAAAATAATCACAATCGACGCAGCCAAAGTAAAAAGCAAAGCCGGGCTTTATAAATTCATCGCCAAACGCCTAAAATTCGAGCCTGATTACATTACAAATCTAGACGCACTTTATGACGCACTAACCGAGAGAAACGACGCTGAATTTATCATAGAAAACGGCCAAATTTTAAAAGATAAATTTGGCGAATTTTATGAAATTTTGCTAAGTGTTTTTGAAGATAGTGGCGTGAAATTTAGCGTCAAAAACAGCTAAAATTTAATCCATTTTACCGTTAATTAACCCAAATTTTTGTAATATTATAAGATTTTTAAAATTTCATTTTAAGGAAAAATTATGGCAACAAAAATTGCAATTAACGGCTTTGGACGCATCGGCAGATGTGCAGCCAGAATCGCGCTAAATCGCGATGATGTAGAGCTAGTGGCTATCAACGATACCGCTAAACGCGACCTTACTAGATACTTGCTTCAATACGACACAGTTCATGGGGAATTTAATAAAAAAGTTGAAATCATAAACGACGATTACATCGCAGTAGATGGCAAAAAAATCAGAGTTTATAGCACCAGAGACGCTAGCGAGCTAGATTTCGCGGGGCTTGGTGCCCAAGTTGTGCTAGAATGCACTGGAGCATTTTTAACCACAGAAAAATGCAAACCATTTTTGGATAACGGCATTAAACTTGTCGTTATGAGCGCCCCTGCTAAGGACGACACTCCGACTTATGTAATCGGCGTAAATCACGAAAGCTACGCAGGTGAGAGCGTGATTTCAAACGCTAGTTGCACCACAAACGGACTTGGCCCTGTGGCTAAAATTTTAGATGATGAGCTAGGTATCGAAAAGGGCTTGATGACCACAATCCATGCTTATACAAACGGCCAAAGCCTAGTCGATGTCAAAAGCCGTGATTTCCGCAGAAGTCGTGCGGCAGCGTGCAATATCATACCGACTACGACAGGCGCAGCCAAGGCAATCAGCCTGATTTTGCCACAACTTAAAGGCAAAATGCACGGACAAGCTGTGCGCGTGCCAGTAGCAAATGTCTCAATGGTGGATTTAACTGTATCAACTAAAAAAGAGACCACAGCTGACGAGCTAAATGAAATTTTTAGAAAATACGCTAATGGCGCAATGAAGGGAATTTTAGTCGTCGATGATGACAAACGCGTATCAAGCGATTTTTGCACTTCGACATTTTCGACAGCGGTGGCGAGCGATTGCACACAGGTGATTGGCGGAAATTTAATCAAAGTGCTAAGCTGGTATGACAACGAGTGGGGTTATAGCAACAGATTGGTTGATTTAGCGGTTTTCGCAGCGTCAAAAAGGGGTTAAAATGAGCCAAATTTTAGATATTAAGGATTTAAATTTCACAGACGGCGCGAAAGTTTTTATCAGATGCGATTTTAATGTGCCTATGGACGAGTTTGGCAATATCACAGACGATCGCAGAATCCGCTCATCAATCCCTACAATTCGCTATTGTTTGGATAATGGTGGTTGCGTGATTTTAGCAAGCCACCTTGGTCGCCCAAAAAACGGCTACGAGGAGAAATTTAGCCTTCGCCCTGTGGCGAAAAGACTTGGCAGATTGCTTGATCGCGAGGTCAAATTTGTCGATGATATCGTAGGAGAGCGCGCTAGCAAGGCAGTTAGCGAGCTAAAAAAGGGCGAGCTTTTATTACTAGATAATTTGCGTTTCGAAAAGGGCGAAACCAAAAACGATACTGAATTAGCCAAAAAATTAGCTAGTTATGGTGAATTTTATGTCAATGACGCATTTGGCGTATGCCACAGAGCGCACGCAAGTGTCGAGGCTGTGACGAAGTTTTTCGACAACGAGCACAAAGCGGCTGGATTTTTGCTACAAAAAGAGATTAAATTCGCCGCTGATTTGATTAAACGCCCAGCCCGTCCTTTCGTCGCTGTAACTGGCGGTAGCAAGGTCAGTGGCAAGCTCCAAGCCTTGCATAATCTACTCCCAAAAGTCGATAAACTCATCATCGGTGGCGGTATGGCTTTTACATTTTTAAAGGCCGTTGGATACGATATCGGAAATTCGCTTTTAGAAGAGGATTTGATCGAAGAGGCCAAAAATATTTTGCGCAAAGGCAAGGAATTAGGCGTTAAAATTTATATCCCAGTCGATACTATCGCAGCCCCTGCTTGTTCGCAAGATTCTGTTATGAAGCGCGTAACGGTTCAAGAAATCCCAGCTGGCTGGATGGGGCTAGATATCGGACCTGCGACCGTGGCGCTTTTTAAAGAGGCACTTGATGATGCGCAAACTATCTGGTGGAACGGCCCTATGGGTGTATTTGAGATCGATAAATTTGCGCGCGGAAGTATGCGTATATCGCACTTCATCGCTGATAGTGATGCTACGACGGTCGTGGGCGGTGGCGATACAGCCGATGTGGTCGAAAGAGCCGGAAACGCCGATGATATGACATTTATCTCCACAGGTGGTGGGGCTAGCTTGGAGCTAATCGAGGGCAAAGAGCTTCCGGGTGTGAAAGTCCTAACTATCGAGGATAGCGAGCAATGATACTAGCCGCAAATTTAAAATGCAATCACATTAGGGCTAGTTTCGAGCGTTATTGCGAAATTTTAAATGCAAATTTAGGCGATGAAATTTTATCAAAACACGAAATTTTGGTATTTCCGCCAAGTGTGGCTTTAAATTTGGGAAATCACAAATTTATCCAAGGCGCACAAAATTTCTATCCATGCCAAAACGGTAGTTTCACAGGCGAAATCGGCAAGGAAATGCTGGGTGAATTTGGCATTTCTTGCGTTTTAATCGGACATAGCGAAAGACGCGAAATTTTTGGTGAAAGCGATGAGCTAATCGCAAAAAAATTCGAATTTGCAAAAGCAGAGGGCTATAAAATCATCTTTTGTATCGGCGAAAACGAGGCTGTGTATAAAGAGGGCAAAACCAAGGATTTCCTAGCCTCTCAGCTTGAAAAAATCGATTTAGATTACCAAAATTTGGTTATCGCTTACGAGCCGATTTGGGCGATTGGCACGGGAAATACTGCAACTAGCGTGATAATTGATGAAATTTTAAGCTTTTTACGCACCAAAACAAAGGCGCCTTTGCTTTATGGTGGAAGCGTAAATCTCAAAAATATCGCCGAAATTTCGCAAATTCCAAGTTGCAACGGCGTTTTAGTGGGAACGGCTAGCTGGGAAGCAGAAAATTTCATAAATCTAATCAAGGAAGCAAAATGATACTAAAAGGTAAAAAAGGGCTAATCGTCGGCGTTGCAAACAACAAATCTATCGCTTATGGAATTGCGAAAATTTGCCACGAGCAAGGGGCGGAGTTAGCTTTTACATTTTTAAATGACGCTCTTAAAAAGCGCGTCGAGCCGATTGCAGCGGAGCTTGGAAGCGATAAAATCTATGAGCTAGATATCAACAACGACGAGCATTTGGCGAATTTGCGCGCGAGTTTAGAAAAAGATTTTGGCAAATTTGACTTCGTGCTTCACGCTGTGGCATTTGCCCCACGCGAGGCACTTGATGGCAAATTTATCGACACTACAAAAGAAGCTTTTAATGTCGCTATGCAAACCTCGGTTTATTCGCTGATTGCGCTTACAAATGCAGTCGAACCGCTATTAAATGACGGCGGAGCGATTTTGACATTAAGCTACCTTGGCGGCGTAAAATTTGTCCCACATTACAATGTCATGGGCGTAGCAAAAGCAGCGTTAGAGAGCTCAGTTCGCTACCTAGCGCATGATTTGGGTGAGCGTGGAATTCGCGTAAATGCGATTTCAGCGGGTCCGATTAAAACTCTCGCAGCTAGTGGTATCGGCGATTTCCGCCTAATCCTAAAATACAACGAAAAAAATGCCCCACTCAAACGAAATGTGGATATTTTCGAAGTCGGCAAATCTGGCGCGTATTTGCTTAGCGACTTTGCCAGCGCAGTTACGGGCGAGATTCACTATGTCGATTGCGGTTACAACATAATGGGCATGGGCGACATCGCTACCGATGACGAGGGCAACACAATCCTAGCGATTGATAAAAACTAATCCTTTTATCCGCCGTTTTGGCGGATAAAATAGCTTGATTTTATGGAAAATTTATGAATAAAAAACAATCTTACATTTGCGTTTTTGACTGCGAAACTGTGCTTGATACTGCGGCTTTGCTTCGAATTTTAGACAAAGAAATCATTGATGAGTGCTATGATGAATTTGACAAAAAAAAATATGCCAAAATTTTGCTTGCTGGAATTGATGCGAAAATTCAGAGCAAAAACGATAGTGTTTCAAACACTCTGCCTAAAATTTATGGCGATGAGCCGATTTTTAACGATGATAAAAGCAAAATTTTAAACCACAAAAAGCTCTCAATCGCGGCAATGGCGCATTTCAAGGAAAAAACAGGAAGCGAGTTTTTGCCCATAAATTTCCACAAAGTCGTAAGTATCAGCGCGGTTTTGGCTGATGAATTTGGCAAATTTGTGCGCGTAAGCACCCTGCAAGCGGGCGATGAAAAGGGCAAAATCAAGAAATTTATTGATTTTATCAACTCGCACAATCCACGCCTTGTAAGCTTCAACGGGCGCGGTTTTGATTTGCCGATGATTATGGTGCGCGCAATGGTGCATAATATCAGCGCCAGCGAGTATTTTTGCACTGATGATAAGCTTGCGAACAAGGATAAATGGACGAATTATCGCTCGCGATATGACGGGGTTTTTCACCTTGATTTGCTCGATCATATTTGCGATTTTGGCTCTGTTAGGGGGCTCAAACTCGACTTTTTGTGCGCGTCTTTGGGGCTGCCTGGCAAATACGATGTGCATGGCGATCAGGTTTTGGAGCTGTTTTATGACGAAAAGGGCGATAAAATCGACGAATATTGCCAGAGCGACACGCTAAATACATACTGGCTTTTTCTAAAATACGAGCTTTTGCGTGGTAAAATTTTGCTAAATGATTATTTGGATAATCTAAATTTGATGAGCGAGTATCTGCAAAAACACTGCGCCGATATGGGGTATAGCGAGATTTTTTGCGAATTTATCGCGCGCGAGATTGAGAAATTTAAAAATGAATAAATTTGCAAAAACGCTTTTTTGTATTTTTTTATTTTTCGCAAATTTGGCTTTTGGCGATGAATTTCGCCCAATGCTACTGAAAGAATACAAAAAAGGCATGGATATCTCAGGCTGGGTCGTAAGCGAAAAACTCGATGGAATCCGCGCCGTATGGGACGGCAAGACGCTTCGATCACGCAAGGGCAAAATCATAAATGCGCCTGAGTCTTGGACAAAAGGATTTCCGGATTTTATGATCGAAGGCGAGCTTTGGAGCAGGCGAGGGGAGTTTGAAAAAATCGCTTCGATTGTGAGCAAAGCTACGCCAGATGAGCGTTGGAGTGAGATTAAATTTTATATTTTTGATTTGCCAAACGAGAGAAAAAATTTGTTTGAAAAGATGAAAATTTTATCAAATTTCATTGAAAAAAATGGCGTGCAAAATTTAGTCGTAATCCCGCAAACTCCGGTTAGTTCGCACGAACAAATCGAAGAAATGCTAAATTTAGTTGTAGAAAATGGCGGTGAGGGGCTGGTGATCCGAAATCCATACGCGCTGTATGAGAGCGGACGCAGTGCAAATATCCTAAAATACAAAAAAATGCGCGATAGCGAGTGCAAAATCACGCACATAAACCCAGGATATGGCAAAAACAAGGGCAAAATGGGCTCGGTAACTTGCGTGGATATAAAAAGTGGAGTGAAGTTTAAAATAGGGTCTGGTTGGAGCGATGAGTGGCGCGCAAAACCCCCTAAAATCGGCACTATCATCACTTATCAATACCAAAATTTAACAAGTGAAAAAAAGCCTAGATTTCCTACATTTTTGCGCCTTAAACCCGCAATTTAACAAATTAGGGTATAATTAAAAAATTTTTTTAAAAGGAAAATGATATGAAAATTTTAGTTACAGGTGGCGCTGGATACATCGGCTCACATGTTTTAAAGCAACTTTTAGAATCAAATCGCCATGAAATCGTGGTTGTCGATAATCTTTGCAAAGGCTCGATGAAGGCAATCGACGCGCTTAAAAGCGTGGGCGAGTTTGAATTTATCAAAGAAAATTTGGAAAATTTACCGGTAATCGAGGAAATTTTTAAAAAAGGAAAATTTGACGCGATTATCCATTTCGCGGCGTTTATCGAGGTTGCCGAGAGTGTGAAAAATCCGATAAAATACTATCTAAACAACACCGCAAACGCGATAAATTTAATCGCGCTTTGCCAAAAATACGGCGTGAAAAATTTCATTTTTAGTTCAACTGCTGCGACTTATGGCGAGCCAGAAAACGGCAAAGTAACCGAGGAAAGCCCGCAAGCTCCGATAAATCCGTATGGCAAAAGCAAGCTTATGGTCGAGTGGATACTAAAAGATACAGCCGCTGCGAATAAGGATTTTAAATTTGGAATTTTGCGCTATTTCAATGTCGCGGGCGCGTCAAGCGACGGACTAATTGGTCAAAACTATCCAAACGCCACTCACCTAATCAAAATCGCAACCCAAACAATCACTGGCAAACGCGATAAAATGTATATTTTCGGCGATGATTACGATACCAAAGACGGCACTTGCATTAGGGATTATATCCATGTCGAGGATCTCGCGAGCGCGCATTTAGCGGTGTTAGAATACTTGCAAACCAACGACAGCAATGTCTTTAATGTGGGCTATGGCACTGGATTTAGCGTCAAAGAGGTCATCAGCGAGGCTAAAAAGGTAAGTGGAGTGGATTTTGCGGTCGAAATCGCGCCGCGTCGCGAGGGCGATCCAGCTTGTCTAATCTCAAATGCTTCAAAAATTCGCTTCCAAACAACATGGGTTCCATGCCACGAGGATTTAGACGAGATAATCCAAAGTGCGTTAAATTGGGAAAAGAAGATTTAAATTGATATTAAAAAAGATTAGAAATTTTATAAATCGTTTGCGCGGCGAGGTAAGCACAGATTGGCTTATCTCTCGTGGTATGAAAGTTGGTAAAAATTTTGCCAGGCAAACAAATGTTGTTTTAGATCCGCATCATTGCCATTTAATTGAGATTGGCGATAATGTGACTTTGGCTCCGCAAGTTTATATTTTGTGTCATGATGCTAGCACTAAAATGTTTTTAGGAAAGACCAAAACTGCACCTGTAAAAATCGGCAATAATGTTTTTGTTGGAGCTAGAACTTTAATAATGCCAGGAGTTAGCATTGGCGATAATGTTGTCATAGGGGCTGGTTCGCTCGTAGTGAAAGATATTCCGTCTAATTCACTAGCGTTTGGTAGTCCAGCTAAGGTTGTTAATACTCTTGATGATTATTTAGAAAAAATGAAAATTAAAAATAAATGGTAGAATTTAAATATAAAAAAATATGAATTTAAATATATGAGAATTAGTTTTGCAAATGAATTTATATTTTTACTCAAAATTTATAATGCCGATAAAAAATCAAATCAAAAAAGTGATTAAGCGATGAAAAAATTGAGCGTATTTATTTATTCTATGGCTGGTGGTGGGGCTGAGCGGGTCGTGAGCAACCTTTTACCCGAGCTTTGCAAGGCCTACGAAGTGCATTTGATTTTGATGAACGATAGGATTTTTTATCAAATTCCAAATTCGGTGCAGGTGCATTTCATAGAAAAATCAGCCCCTTTTGAAAACGGCTTAAAAAAGCTAATCAAACTGCCATTTTTGGGGCTAAAATATAAAAATTTATGCAAAAAATTAGGCATTGATATTCATTTTGTTTGGATGAATCGCCCTTGTTATGTGGCTGGTTTTGCGCGAATTTTTGGAGATAAAAAACCTTTGATAATCAATGAGTGTTCGACGCCAAGTGTGCTTTACAAAGAGCCAAATTTAAAATCAAAAATCAGCAAATTTTTGCTGAAATGGCTCTATCCGAAGGCCGATTTTATCTATCCAAATTCGCTTGGCAATTTGGCCGATTTGCGCGATAATTTTGGCATAAATCCCGCTAAAATGGGCGTTTTATACAATGCGCTAAATTTAGACGAAATCGCGCAAAAATCGCAAGAGAGCATAAATTATGAAAAGCCGTTTTTCCTAAGCGTTGGCAGACTTGATGCTGGGAAAAATCACGAGCTTTTGATTCGTGCTTATGCAAAGCTTAAAAATTGTGATAAAGATTTGCTGATTTTAGGCGATGGCGTGTTGCGTGAGAGTTTGCAAAATTTAATAAACGAGCTTGGGCTAGAAAATAGAGTAAAACTGCTCGGTTTTGATAACAATCCTTATAAATATATGTCAAAATGCTATGCTTTCGTTTTCGTTAGCCTTTTTGAGGGCTTTTCAAATGCGCTAATCGAAGCTTTGGCGTGTGGAAAACTCGTCATTTCTAGCGATCATCAAAGTGGCGCAAGAGAGCTTTTGGGTGATGATGAGTGGGGTGTTTTAGTTGGCGTAAATGACGAAGAGGGCACCATAAAAGCTATGCAAAAAGCAATCGATGAGCCTGAATTTGTAAAAATTTATGAAAAAAAGGCTAAAATAAGAGCCGCTTTTTTTGACAAAAAAAAGATAAGCAAAGATTTAATCTTAAAAATTGAAGAGATTGATAAAGGATATAGGGGTGAATAATAGCGCGCAAAACACGCAAAATGGGGCAAATTTGCCACAACAAAAAGGCGGCATTTTTAAATTTATTAAAAATTTTGAACTCTCCAAACATTTGTTAATTTTGATTGTTTTAGCTTACGGCGTGAGTGTGATTTTTAGGCTGTATTGGGTGTATTGGGCGAGTGGATACTCTCACATACTTTCGTGGAATAATCAAATCATGATCAACACAAACGACGGCTACGCCTTTGCTGAGGGGACGAGGGATTATTTGGCTGGATTTCATCAGCAAAATGATTTAAGCTACATTGATTTTCCACTAGCCAAGCTAACTGCATTATTAGCGCAGATTACGCCATTTTCGCTAGAAACCCTATTTTTGTATATGCCGGTTGTTTTTTCATCGCTTATCGTTGTGCCGATTTTGCTCATTTCGGCTGAATTCCGCGCCCTTAGGGCTGGATTTATTGGCGCGCTAGTTGCTTGCGTGGCAAACAGCTACTACAACCGCACAATGGCTGGGTATTATGATACCGATATGCTAAATATCGTCTTGCCGATGTTTATCTTGTGGGCGTTTATTAGGGTTTGCACCAAGGGCGATGCTAGGGCGCTGTTTTTTACAGGCGCATTTGGGATTTTTTATCTGTGGTGGTATCCATCTAGCTTTTCGCTAAATGCGATGATGTTAGGCGCGCTAGTGCTCTACACGCTGATTTTTGCGCGCAAAAATTTGGTGAATTACGAGGCGATAATTATATTTTTGCTAGCGATTTGTATGTTTAATTTATATGCTAAAATTTTGCTTTTTTTAGCGATTTTTTATCTTTTTGCATACAAAAAAGAGCTTGTAAATTTTAGAATTTTGCTTGGTGTGGGAATTTTGGTTTTTGCAATTTTTGTCTATTGCGGAGGATTAAATCCGATTATTTTCCAGGCTAAATTTTATATTTTCCGCTCACTCGCGGACAATCCTGACACGATTTTTCACTTTTTTAATGTCAATCAAACTATCCAAGAAAGCGGTCTCGTGCCAAAAGAGGTCTTCATGCGCCGTATTAGTTCGAGCGTGATTGTGTTTTTGGTGGCGTGCGTAGGGTATGTGGTGCTGTGTTTTAGGCACAAAGAGTTTTTGCTCTCACTGCCACTTTTGCTTTTGGGCTTTGCAGCAAACAAAGCTGGGCTTAGATTTACCATTTATGCTGTGGGCGTAATGGGGCTAAGCTTTGGGTATATTTTGTATTTTTCGGTAAAACGGCTAAATTTGCCAAAATTTGCCGGTCGCATTATCTTGCTAGCCTTAACTATTTTGGCGCTTTATCCAGCGTGGCAACACATCAAAGCATACACCGTCGAGACTGTGTTTTTTAAAAGCGAGGTTGAGGTTTTAGACAAGCTCAAAACTATCGCCGATCGCGAGGATTACGCGCTTGCGTGGTGGGATTATGGCTATGTCATAAGGTATTATTCCGATGTCAAAACCCTAATCGATGGCGGTAAGCACCTAGGCAACGACAACTACCCGGTAAGTTTCGCGCTTTTGGCCGATCAATACAGCTCAGCGCACATGGCGCGCGTAGATGTCGAATACACAGAGCGAAATTTCACCGAGAAATTTCCAAATAAAATAAAGCAAATTTTAGCCGATTACAAACTCGATGATTTCAATGCGTTTTTGTTAAATTTAAGCTTGCCAGATTTTAAAACACCAGCTAAGACGCGCGATATTTATTATGTCTTGCCAGATCGCATGATGAGCATACTTTCGACCGTGTCGCAGTTTTCGAACATCGACATAACCACGGGCAAAATGAAAAAAGATAAAATTTTCATCGCTAGTGAGAGGTTTTGGCAAGATGAGAGCGGTATAACTATGGATAATGGTATCAAAATCGCAAATAACTTGCTTAGCATAGAGGCTGAGGGCAATAAATTTCCGATAAATACATTTTTCGAAACCAGCCACAACGCTAGTGGCAAACTCGAAGTCAAAGAGATCAAAGTCGATAGCTCGGCGCAATTTTCGATAATTTATATGAAGGATTATGGCAGATTTTTGCTGCTAGACCCTGAAATGCTAAATTCGACCTATATTCAGCTTTTTGTGCTTGAACGCTACAAAAGCGATCTTTTTGAGCCTGTGGTTTTAAGCCCAGCTGTGAAAGTTTATAGATTAAAGAAATAAAATGGCGAAATTTGGTTTCCTTTCACACTCTGATATGAGCATTTATTTTTTCAGAGCGCCCATTATGCGGGAGTTACAGCGTCTTGGTCACGAGGTTTTTGCGATAGCGCCACGCGGAAATTATACGGCGGATTTGGAAAAAGAATTTATTAGCGTTAATTATGATTTAGACAAAGCTAGTCTAAATCCGCTCAAAGTATCGCAAAATACGGCAAATTTAGCCAGAATTTTAAAAAAGCTAAATTTGGATTTTTTGCAAACTTCGGCGCACAAATCAAATGTTTTTGGCACATTTGCGGCCAAAAAGGCTGGAATTTCGCGTGTGTTAAATTTAGTCGAGGGGCTAGGAAGCTTTTATATCGACACTGACCTTAAATCTCGCATGGTCAAATTTAGCATTGAAATGCTCTATAAAAGGGCATTTGCGCAAAGTCAGGGTTGCATTTTTGTCAATGATAGCGACCCCGATTATATGCTCTCTCGCGGACTTATTAGCGAGAATAAAATTTTTCGTATTAAAAGTGTCGGCGTAAATAGCGAAATTTTCGACGAAAACGCTCACGAGCGCGCGAGCCTGCCTGAGATTACAAAAGGCAAAAAAATCGTGCTAATGAGCGGTCGTGCGCTCTGGCATAAAGGAATTGCCGAATTTTACAAAGCCGCTGAAATTTTAAAAGAGCGCAAAGACGCTTGTTTTGTCTTCGCAGGCGATGTTTTTGCGGGGAATAAAAGCTCGGCTGATGAGGCGTTTTTGCGCTCGGGAAATGTCGTTTGGCTAGGGTGGAGAGATGATGTAGCGGCGCTTTATAAGGCGTGCGATATTTTCGTGCTTCCAAGCTACAAAGAGGGCTTTCCGCGCACTGTTTTGGAGGCTATGAGTATGAGTAGGCCTTGCGTGGTAAGCGATGTGAGTGGCTGTATCGAGGCTGTGGAAGATGGCGCAAATGGGCTAATCTGCAAGGCTAGAAACGCAGGCGATTTGGCTAGAAAAATTGAAACGCTACTTGATGATGAGAGTTTGGCGCGCAAAATGGGGCAAGCAGGGCGCAAAATGGTGGTCGAAAACTACGATGAGAAAATCATAGCGAAAAAATATATTGAAATTTATAGGAAATTTATCGATGTATAGGGCATTTTTCAAACGATTTTTGGATTTTTTTGGCGCACTTTTTTTGATAATTTTGACTTCGCCACTTATGATTGTAACATATTGTCTAATCCGCAAAAACATAAGCAAAAGCGCGATTTTTACGCAATCTCGCCCGGGGCTTGACGAAAAAATTTTTAAAATTTACAAATTTAAAACTATGAGCGACGAGCGGGACGAAAACGGCGAACTTTTAAGCGACGAACTGCGCCTAAACGAATACGGCAAAAAAATCCGCGCTTTAAGCCTTGATGAGCTTCCGCAACTTTTCAATGTCCTAAAAGGCGATATGAGTTTTATCGGACCTAGACCTTTGTTGCCCGAATATTTGCCGCTTTATAACGAAGAGCAAAAACTTCGCCACAGCGTGCGACCGGGCATAACGGGGTTAGCGCAAGTAAATGGGCGAAATGCCATTAGTTGGGAAAAAAAGTTTGAATTCGACACGCATTACGCTAAAAATTTAAGCTTTTTGCTAGATTTAAAAATCGCACTTTTAACCATAAAAAAAGTTATCAAAAAAGACGGCGTTAATAAAGACGGCATGGCGACAACGGAGAAATTCAATGGAAAAAACTAAAATTTATATTTACGGCGCAAGCGGTCATGGCAAGGTCGTAGCAGATGTCGCAAAAAGCGCAGGTTATAAAGAAATCATTTTTTTAGACGACAACGGCGAGTTTAAATTTAGCCCTGATTTGCCGAAATTTCCCGTTATAATCGCAATCGGCGATTGCAAAATCAGAGCAAATTTACAAAAAAAAGTCAGCGAAGCAGGATTCGAGCTGGCCACGCTTATACACGAAACTGCCGTGATTTCGCCATCGGCTAAAATCGGGCGTGGCGTGGTTATCATGCCAAATGTCGTGGTAAATGCAGACGCGATTATCGGCGACGGGGTGATTTTGAATTCAGCTTGTGTGATTGAGCATGATTGCGTAGTGGGCGAGTTTAGCCACATTTGCCCGCGCGTGGGCGTGGCTGGAAATACCAAAATCGGGCGTGGCGTGTGGCTTGGGATCGGCTCGTGCGCGATTCAGGGCATAAATATTGGCGAGGGCTCATATATAGGGGCTGGAAGCGTCATCATCTCAGATATCGCCCCATTTAGCCTAGCTTACGGCAGCCCAGCGAGAATAATCAAAAGAATTTAATAAATTTAATTTCGTATGAAATTAAGTGAAATTTGCTATTTATTATTTCAAAAAATTTCATAGTGATAGCTTGGATAAATTGTGCGAGAAGTTTATTGCGGACGAAATGAGATTAAGTAAGCACCAAAGGCTTAATGACCGCAAACACTTTCTATCAAAAAGGACAATTTTAAAAATATAAACGAGTGTAAAATTTTGTGAGATTTTAGTTTTCTTTATCGAATTTTTTCGCTATTTTGCAGAGTTCATCGTGGTTTTGTTTGCTTTTAGCGATAATATCATCAATCGCCAAACCCTGCATAATGACTCGTATAAATTCGGTCTAGTCTTTTTCCAGTTTCGCAAAGTCTGCACATTTACACCAAGAAAACCGGCAATATCTCGTTTTGTCATTTTTCACCTACTTTTTTTGTGAAAAAGTTTATAAAAAATGTTTTTAAAATCTAACAGCATAATATCTAGCTATTTTTATTTTAAAAAGCATAAATATTATGCTTTTTGGTTGATTTTTAGTATAATGGTTAAAAATTGTTTGCAAGGAAAAAAATGAGTAACGAGATCAAACCAAGTTATCCTTTTGAAACAGAAGATAATTTTTATGTGTTATGGAGAGATAATGATTTTGCCATAGCAACTGGTTTTGATAAAAATAAAGAACAAATAGTAGCTATGCGTTGGTTGAAAAATATCGATGGCAATGGTAATGTAGATGTAGGGTATCCCTATAAGGGCGACACTTCGTTATGGATTAAAATCCCTGATTATATGGAAGTTGATTTTTTAAATATAATTACGGAGCTTCTAAATGCAGATGTAACGAGAATTATAGAAATAAAGCAAAAATTAGAAATGAAGCAATCTAATGTAATTGATAAAACGGATAAAGAAAATAGCCAATATAAAAATTTTAATCTCATTATAAACGAGCCGTTAAAAGATAAATTTATGATTATTTTTGATGATAGTAAATTTATTGTTGCAATAGGCGCAATAGGTTTTAGTGATTTTAATAAAAAACTCACAATCGCCATAAGATGGAAAGTGGATATAGGGGAAAGTTACGAAGACGGCTTGGGTTATCCTTACCAAGAATTCGATAATGAATTAATCAGAATTTGGGTTCCGTTGCCTTATTATGATGATTTGTATTTAGAATTTTTTCGTATGCTGATTAAACATGACAATAAAAATCAAATAAAATTTGCAGACGAAATAGAACAAAAAGTCAAATAAAGGATTTCCTATGATGTTTTCAACCTTTGCAAGAGATGAAGCTTTGCGAAATCTAACAATAGCATTTTTATTAAATGAAACAGCTTGTAAAAAGGCATTAAAAGAATTTTTGAAAACCGATGAAGATAAAAATTTAGAAGAAGAGTTGGAAAAATACGATAAAAATAGCTTAAAATGGGCATTTTATAATGGCGCACTCGAAGCAGAAAACAAGACTATCGACAAATGGTATAAACAAATTGTAAGAGCATACGAGCACGGCTATCTAAACGGCAATTGGTTTTATGTTTCGTGGAATTGGCAATCTTTCTTTTTTCATTTTATATTTTTTTGGTATCGAAAAGATTATTGGAATATGTCTATTTGCTTGGGTGGGGCATTTTTTGGTTTATTACCCAGTTTTTTATTTGCGGGTGCTTTTGGCTACCCTGCGATTATAGACAGATTTTCGATAGCAGTAGCAAGAGGAATTATAAAAGCAGAAGATTATTATATAGGAGAAGCGGATATAGACCAAATTTTAGATTTCCTATCTTTTGGAGTAGGAAATGTCTATATTATGGAAGCTGTTAAAGAATATGGTGGAGTAAATAAATGGGCTACTTATTTTGTCGGTGTGATTATTGCTCTTATTTTTATTGCAATAAAAGAATTTTAAAAGGAATAGAATAAATGCTTAAAGATAATCTTAAACAGGCTTTTGACAGAAATAAAACTTGGGCTGGCATTACGGCAGGAATTGTCGGATTTATATCTGATATTTATCAGCCATTAGCTCCTTTTAGCAAATATATATTTTTTGCAAGTTTGATTTTAATCTGCATATTGGTTTTGTCGTATTTAGCTTTGTCGAATTTTAGAGAAAAAGTATTACCGGTTTTGATTTTTTCGATTTTTACGGCTTTTATCACTGGGGTTATGTGTGGCTTACAAAAGGTAAATGAAAATAGTTACAAAAATGGCTTTGTTGCAAATATAATTCCGTATTTTGAAAATATACAAAAATCACTTGGAATTATTCATAAAGATATAAATGAAATTAAAGAAGATACAAAGGAGATTAAAACAACGGTAGTTTCTGTTGATAAAAAGATAGATAAACTTAGCGAAAATATCGGCAAACAAGGTGGTATTATAACAAATCCACAAATTGCCGAAGAGTATTATCATAATGCTAGAATTTATGAAATCAACGGAGATTATGGAAATGCCAGAAAAGCCTATATAAAATATTTTTCTTTTGAAAACCATAAGATTGACCCGCATTTAAGATTCCAAAAATTTTTAAAAATTCAAGAAGGGGTTGCTGGTGCAAAAGAAATTTATAATACTATATTTGAAAACAGCAACGAAATTGTTGATAAATATGCTAAAATTTTGTTAGAAGATGGAGTAATAAAGACAGAATATTTAAAAAATTTTGTAAAAGAAAACCCAAATTTTGCCCCTGCGTATTATGAACTTGCTAGGCAGTATTCAGTGAGTGTTTTGGGCTCACAAAGGGCTTCTGATATAAAAAACGAAAAAGAATATATCGATAAATTTGATGAGTTGTATAAAAAAGGTGAATTTGTAAAATATTTCATAGACAAAGATGAGATTGATGAGCAGCTAAATTATATAACACAGAGAAAAACAAAACTAGATAAGATAAATTCTGATTATTGGGAAAAAACTGAAAAACCCGAAATTGTTATAACATATAATGGAATTATTTTAGATACATATGCAATAGAACTTAAAAATTTAGATAAACCATGTTTTGTTTACTATCGCATAAATGGCAATGGAGATTTTATTGATTCCGGACATTTTGATTTCTATAATAACGATGAAATATGCAAAGTTCCAAAAAAAATGTTTTCGCTTCCAGCATCAAACATGCAATATATTGAAATAAAATATATAGATGTAATAGGTGAAGAAAAAGGACCTTTCAGGTATGATGTAATATCTAGCGACAATGGTTTGGATATTGCTACTAACCAAATGATAAAAGAATTGAAAGATAATTTAAATTCTCTTGATATACATAAGGATAGAAATAGTTTTTCAAAAAAATATGAATTAAGAATTTATGGTTTTGAAGAATATGAAAAAGCGATAGATAAGGTAATGTATGCGATAAATTCTGATGAGCCAAATAAAGAAATTTTAGAAAGACCTTTTCAATCTCACACATACATATATTCTGATGATGATTTTGAAAATTTTGTTATGAAAATTTATTTTAAAGACGGTAGTGAAAGCGATTTGATAAGGAAAAATTTTGAAAAAGTTAGACTTGATGAAATAAAGAAAAGACAAATAGATTTTGCAAAAGAAAAAATTAAAAAAAATGGTGTATTTTTTACAAAAGAAAAAATATTTTCTGGGAAATATTTATTAAAAAGTTCATATATTCCAATGTTGCATGATGCCGTAGAAAAAATCGAATATGCCATAGATAAAGATATACCAAATTTGAAATATTTAAATGAATTAAATCGGGGAGTTTTATGGTTAATTACTGATGAAAATTTTCATAAAATAGCTATGAAATTTTATTATTTTGATGGAACACAAAGCGATATTTTCGCAGAAACATTTAATGATGAAAAAAAAGTAATTGATAAAAAGTCACAGCGCATAGCAGATAAACATTTTATTCAAGCCAGTATAAAATCTTTTAAAGAGGATTGGCTACAAAGATTGCAAATAGAAAAAAAGAAAGATCCGCATATTGCAGGTATTTATCAATTGGTTTTTAGTAATGTCTTATACACTTATAAAGATGTTATTGATAGTGTATCATTTGGCATAGATACAGAAAATCCAAATTTAGATTTAGAATACCCGTATGACAAAATAATAAAATTGGAAAATGATTTTAAAACAATAAGCCTTAAACTTCATTTTGCAGATAATACCCAAAGTGATAATATGATATTTGATTATAAAGATTTTGGATATGGAAAAATGAGATAGAATCGTAGGGTATATTTTTAGCTTTCATAATGGTTAAGTAAGTGGTTAAAATGATAAAATTTAATCCTTATTTTATCCATTAAGCCTAAAATTTAATAAATGCAAAAATTTGGTGGGCGAAAATGCCCACCCTACGATACTATCAAAAATTTTAAGTCAGATTTTGTTAAAATCACAAGGTAAATTGCACTTAAAGGAGCAAGTATGAAAAAAGCCATTATCGCTATTTTGGTATTATTGGTTGGTTATTGGATATTTTCTGGTAGCGGAGAAGATGATTTTGTAAAAGGAATGGAAGCCTTTCATCATGGGGGACATTATGAAAAAGCAAATGAACTGTTTGAGAAATCTTGTAACGCCGGTTATGCTAGGGGTTGCAATGCTCTTGGATATTCGTATGAGTATGGATATGGTGTAGAACGAGATTATAAAAAAGCCTATAAACTTTACGAAGAAGCTTGCGATGATGATGAAGCTCGTGGTTGTATGAATATTGGGATTATGTATGAAAACGGAAACGGAGTAGAGCAAGATTATAAAAAAGCTATCAAATTTTATGAAGAAGGTTGCGATCTCAATCCATTATATGGTTGCAACAATCTTGGGGTTATGTATGAAATTGGAAAAGGTGTAAAGCAGGATTACGATAAAGCTCATAAATTTTACGGAAAAGCTTGCAAAAATGGCGACCCTGTGGGGTGTAATAATTATGCACTTATGTTTGAAGAGGGAAAAGGGGTAGAGAAAAATCCTTCAATGGCTATCGCATTTTACCAGATGTCTTGTAATCTAAAAAATAAACTCTCAATCGGAGATAGTAATCAAGATTTCTCAGTAGCAGAGAGCGCCTGCAATCAGGTAAGGGTATTGCGAAGAATGGGGTATTAAATTTAAGACAATATTATCATAGGGTGGGCTTTTGCCCACCTAATGATTAAAATGATAAAATTAAATCCTCGTTTTATCCATTAAGCCTAAAATTTAATAAATGCAAAAATTTGGTGGGCGGAGATACTCCTCTTACGGCTAACTCCGAAAGAATTTTTACAAATTAGAAATTTAAAAAAAGCAAAATTTATAAATTTGCAAATTTTACAAAACAGCAAAAATAAAAATCATAAATTTATTTAAAAGTGGTAAAATAGCGGCTTTTAAATTTTTAAATTTGCAATTTTTTGGTTGCAAATCGCCTAAAAATTAGGCTAAATTTATAAATTTCATCGAAAGAGAGAAAATGGCAAGAATATTTTTAAGCCCCCCAAATATGGGCGGAAATGAATTAGAATATATCAAAAAAGTTTTTGAAAGCAACTACATCGCGCCACTTGGCGAGTATGTTAATAGATTTGAAAAATCAGTTTGCGATTACACTGGCGCGAAATCAGCCCTCGCGCTAAATGCCGGTTCAGCCGCACTTCATCTAGCATTGCGAACGCTAGGCATAAAAGACGGCGATGTGGTGCTTGGTTCTACTTTTACCTTTATGGCGAGCCTTAATCCGATTTTTTATGAGCGTTGTGTCCCTGTGCTAATCGACAGCGATGAGAGCTGGAATCTAAGCCCCGAGCTTCTAAAAAAAGCAATCAAACTAGCGCCCAAAAAACCAAAAGCCCTAATCCCAACCCACCTTTACGGACAGGCAGCGAAAATGGACGAGATAATGGAGATTTGCGAAAATGAAAATATCGCCGTTATCGAGGACGCAGCTGAGGCACTTGGCGGATTTTACAAGGGCAGGGCGCTTGGCACGATTGGCGCGTGTGGTGCGCTAAGCTTTAACGGCAACAAAATCATCACCACAAGTGGCGGCGGAATGCTAATTTCGGACGACGAAGCCTTAATCGCCAAAGCAAGGTATTATAGCACGCAAGCCAGAGAGCCGCTTTTGCATTATGAGCATTTGGATTATGGCTATAACTACCGATTAAGCAATGTTTTGGGCGCGATTGGCGTGGGACAAATGGAAGTTTTGGAAAAACGCGTCGAGCGTAAAAGAGAAATTTTCGCACTTTATAGCGAGCTTTTAAAAGACTGCGCCGAATTTATGCCAGAAATCGAAAATTCACGCGGAAACAGGTGGCTTACGACCTTGGTTTTCAAAGAAAAAAATGCTCACTTACGCGTAATCGACGCACTCAATAAAGCCGATATCGAAAGTAGGCCGCTGTGGAAGCCAATGCACATGCAGCCAGTTTTCAAAGGCGCATTAAGCGTGGTCGATGGCACGAGCGAGGATCTATTTAGTCGCGGAATTTGTCTGCCAAGCGGAAGCGATATGAGCGATGAGCAGGTCGCAAAAGTCGCCGAAATTGTAAAGAAAAGCTTATGATTTTTAGACCGACCAAGCTCAAACGCTTCGCATTTTTTCTGATTTTAGATATTTTAATCTCGATTTTTAGCGTCGCAATCGCCTTTGTTTTGCGTTTTAGTGGCGATATTCCAAACGAATTTTACAAAGGCTTGCTACTAAGCGCGACCCTAATTACCGCTATTCGCATTGCGTATTTGTGGTTTATGAAAATTTACCTTGTGCCGTGGCGATTTTTCGGGCTTTACGAAGCGCGCAAAATTTTCTACACGCACATTTTCACGGCTTTGACATTTTTGGCGATTTTCTTTTTAATGGAGAATATTTTCAACCCTTTCCCGCGTTCTGTAATTGCCATAGACGCGGCGATTTGCTTTATTTTAATCAGTGGCGTAAGAATCTCAAAACGCATGTTTTTGCTCCACGAAAAGTCAAATTCTAACGCCAACGAACCCTGCGTCGTCGTGG
Organism: Campylobacter sp. JMF_15 NE4; assembly: GCF_027737645.1. Taxonomy (NCBI): domain Bacteria; kingdom Pseudomonadati; phylum Campylobacterota; class Epsilonproteobacteria; order Campylobacterales; family Campylobacteraceae; genus Campylobacter; species Campylobacter sp. JMF_15 NE4. Next base: position 218,437 of record NZ_JAOVTY010000001.1, read on the forward strand.
GGGCAACTAGCAAAACCGTGCATGTGCTAAAAGGTATGCGCCAACACCACATAAACTACTATCCTGTGGGCGTCGTCGATGGTAGAAAAGAGCTAGTGGGCACATACTGCGAAAATTTCGTCGTGCGCGCAAAAAGCACAATCCCTGAAATGATAAAAGAAAGTGGCGCCAAAACCGCTATCGTGGCGCTTTCACTGCACCCAGAAGATCTCAAAGAGCTCTACGACGAGCTAATCGCGTATGGGCTAAAAGATATCAAGCTATTTTCGCTACTAGAAAACGAGCAGAAAAAAATCCGCGACATTTCGATCGAAGACCTGCTCGCGCGCAAACCAAAGGATTTGGATAAAGAGGCGATTAAAAATTTCATCGACGGCAAGGTTGTTTTAGTAACTGGCGCAGGTGGCACGATAGGAAGCGAGATTTGCAAACAATGCTTGAATTTCGGTGCAAAACGGCTGATTATGGTCGAGCATAGCGAATTTAACCTTTATCAAATCAATGAAGCCACGAACGCAGACCCTCGCAACGAATTAAAAATGATAAATATCGTTTATCGCGATGAATTCGATGAAATTTTTGCCGAATTTAAGCCAGATGTCGTGGTGCATGCAGCAGCGTATAAACATGTGCCGCTTTGTGAATTTAACCCACATTTGGCGGTGAAAAATAATGTCCTTGGCACGAAAAATGTCGTGGATTTATCCAAAAAACATGGCGTTAAAAAGGTCGTTTTAATCTCCACCGATAAGGCCGTGCGCCCTACAAATATCATGGGCACAACAAAGCGAATTTGCGAGCTTTACAGCTTAAATTCGAGCGATGAAGCCACTCAAATCGTGGCTGTTAGATTTGGAAATGTGCTAGGAAGTAGCGGAAGCGTAATCCCGAAATTTAAACGCCAAATCGAAGCAAACGAGCCACTTACCGTTACACACCCTGATATCGTGCGGTATTTTATGCTAGTGAGCGAAGCTTGTCAGTTAGTGCTTCAAGCAGCTTCAATCGCCAAAGGCGGGGAGCTTTTTGTCCTTGATATGGGCGAACCTGTCAAAATCGCAGACCTTGCCAAACGCATGTTGCAGTTAGCCGGAAAAGAGGAGCTTGGGATTAAATTTGTCGGTCTGCGCCCTGGCGAGAAGCTTTACGAAGAGCTTTTGATCAACGAAAACGACAAAAGCACAAAATATCAATCGATCTTTGTTTCAAGCTTTACAAAATACGATTTAGAAAAGCTAAATTTGCAAATTTCAGAGCTTGTAAATGCGCAAAACTGCGAAGTTGCAAGCAAACTCAAAGAGATTGTGCCAGAATTTGACCATAAATTAAATAAGGATTGATTTTGATAGGGATTGTTGATTATGGTGCTGGAAATATACGAAGCGTGAAAAACGCCCTTAGCTTTTGTGGGGCGAAATTTGAGCTAGTGAGTGAGCCAGAAAAACTTTTAAGAAGCGACAAAATTTTACTTCCTGGCGTGGGAGCTTTCGGCGAAGCTATGGCTAAACTAAAAAGCGCGAATTTAGATGAAGCAATAAGAGAATTTGTCGCAAGTGGGCGGTATTTTTTGGGAATTTGCCTTGGTATGCAACTTCTCTTTGACAAAAGCGCAGAATTTGGTTCGAGCGAGGGGCTTGGGATAATTAGTGGCGAAGTGGTGAAATTTGATGAGAGCAAATTTAGCGAGAGTTTAAAAATCCCGCACATGGGCTGGAACACACTAGAATTCACGCGCGAGGCGCCCATAAATTCGGGGCTTGAAAGCTCGGTTTATGCGTATTTCGTGCATTCTTATCACGCGCTTTGCGATGAAGAGTTTATCCTAGCAAAGACGGCGTATGGGTATGAATTTCCTAGCGCAGTTTGCAAAGAAAATGTCTTTGGTTTTCAGCCACACCCCGAAAAAAGCCACGAAAATGGCATAAAAATAATTAAAAATTTCACGGAGTTATAATGGAAATTTTACCTGCGATTGATTTAAAAGAGGGCCTTGCTGTGCGCCTTAGCAAGGGCGAAATGGGAAGTGCTAAAATTTATTCAAAAACCCCTTGGGAATTAGCTAAAAAATTTGAAGACATGGGGGCGAAATACCTGCATTTGGTAGATTTAGACGGAGCGTTTGCGGGAGAGCCGATAAATTTCAAAACGATTGAAAAAATCGTAAATTCGACAAATTTAAAGGTCGAAGTAGGCGGTGGAATCCGCGATGAAAAGCGAATAAAAGACTACCAAAATTTGGGCGTTTATAGATTTATTTTAGGCTCAGTTGCGCTAAAAAATCCAAATTTTGTCAAAGAAATGTCGCCAAAATACAATATCGTCGTAGGAATCGACGCGCTTGGTGGCATGGTCGCAACCGAGGGCTGGGCAGATGTGAGTAGCATTAAGGCGACTGATTTGGCTAAGCTTTACGCAGGAGCGGGAGTTGGCGCGATAATCTGCACTGATATCGGCAAAGATGGCATGCTATGTGGCGTAAATGTGGAATTCACAGAAGCAATCGCCGAAGCTAGCGGGATTGATACGATAGCTAGTGGCGGAGTGAAGGACATTAGCGACATTTTGGCGTGCAAAAACAGCGGCAAAATCGCAGGCGTGATTGTCGGCAAGGCATATTACGAGGGCAGTATAGATTTAGAAAAAGCGTTTAAAATTTTGTGATATCGTAATGGCTTTTAAGGTTTTGTGATGAAAGAATTTTATAATGAAATGAGTGTAAAGAGCCAAAACGGCTTGGAATTTTTCAAAGATTTTGTCTTTGAGCTTGGGATTTCGTGCATTGAAGAGCGTGAGGGCGAGTTTATCGTGCGCGATGAGGATAGCCTAGAAATGGTAAAATTCGCGCTAATCGAATTTAAAGAAGCCTTGCAAAAATCCACAGGGGCGCAAATTTCGCTAGAAATCGAAATTTCGCAAAAGAAAAATCAAGATTGGATAAACGAGTATAAAAAGGGCGTTGAGCCGATTGAGGTGGGTAAATTTTATGTCCGCCCTAGTTGGTGCGAGAGCAGAGCAGGGCTAATCGATATTTTAATCGACCCGGCACTTGCCTTTGGCTCAGGGCACCACGAGAGCACAAATATGTGTTTGCAAATTTTAAGCGAGATTACCAAAGAGGGCGCAAAAGCCCTTGATGTGGGCTGTGGAAGCGGAATTTTGAGTATCGCGATGAAAAAGCTTGGCGCAAATGTCAGCGCGTGCGATACTGACGAGCAAGCCACTGATGCTAGCGTGCAAAATGCGCAAAAAAACGGCGTGAGCTTGGATAAAATTTGGACAGGAAGTATCGCAGGAGCGGGTGAAAAATACGATTTAGTCGTAGCAAACATAATCGCTGATGTGATTTTGATACTAGCTAGCGATTTGAAAAACGCACTAAATCCGGGCGCACACCTCGTGCTTTCTGGAATTTTAGAAAATTACAAAGATAGAATAAAATCTGCATTTTCGGATTTGCGCTTCGTGAAAATGGAGCAAAAAAACGAGTGGTGTAGCTTTGTTTATGAGAAAGGTGAAAATGAATAATCAAAATAACAAAAATCAACAAAACGGCGGAGGAAATTTTTTCAACAAAAATCCTATTGGTATGTTTGTGGTTTTTGCACTGATTTTAATTGTAATTTTTAGGGCAATTAGCCCAAATGGTGGCGGTTTTGGCGAGGGTGCGACCCTTGGAAATTTAGGCGTGGGGCAGACTAGAAATGTCAGCTACTCAGAGCTAAAATCACAGCTTAAAACAGCTCAAATTTCAATGGTTTCTATCGGCAAAACCACGATAAAAGCCCAAAGTGGCGATACAATGTATGTGGCTCAAAGGGTCGATGATAACGAGCTTGTGAGTATTTTAGAGAGCAGAAATATCCCTTATGGCGCATATAACGAAACAAATTTACTCACAGATTTGCTTTTTAGCTGGGTTTTACCGCTTGTGATTTTCTTTGGAATTTGGATGTTTTTGGCCAATCGCATGCAAAAAAATATGGGTAGCGGTATGCTAGGAATCGGCAGTTCGAAAAATTTAATGAGCGCAGAGAAGCCAAATGTCAAATTTAGCGATGTCGCCGGTGTCGAAGAGGCCAAAGAAGAGGTCAAAGAGATAGTCGATTTTCTCAAAAACCCTGAGCGATACATAAGCTTAGGAGCGAAAATCCCAAAAGGCGTCCTGCTTGTAGGCCCTCCTGGCACGGGTAAGACACTGCTTGCAAAGGCTGTCGCTGGTGAGGCTGATGTGCCATTTTTTTCGATTTCGGCTTCTAGCTTTATAGAGATGTTTGTGGGCGTGGGCGCAAGTAGGGTTAGAGATTTGTTTGAAACAGCCAAAAAACAAGCACCTGCGATCGTTTTTATCGATGAGATTGATGCGATTGGAAAAAGTAGAAATTCAGGTGGAATCGGCGGTGGAAACGACGAGAGAGAGCAGACCCTAAATCAACTTTTGGCAGAAATGGACGGCTTTGGCACAGAATCTAGCCCAGTCATCGTTTTAGCAGCGACAAACCGCCCAGAGACGCTTGATGCTGCGCTTTTGCGCCCGGGTAGATTTGATAGGCAGGTTTTGGTCGATAGACCTGATTATGACGGCAGAATCGCGATTTTAAAGGTGCATATGAGAGATGTCAAATTTGCCCGTGATATCGATATTGAAGATATTGCGCGCCTTACCGTGGGCTTTGCAGGAGCGGATTTGGCAAATATCATAAACGAAGCCGCGCTTTTGGCGGGTCGTGAGGCGAAAAAAGAGGTCGAGCAAAAAGACCTGCTCGAAGCAATCGAGCGCGTAGCGATAGGATTAGAAAAAAAATCGCGTCGCGTAAATCCTGTGGAGAAAAAAATCGTCGCTTACCACGAGAGCGGTCATGCGCTCATCGCCGAGCTTACCAAAGGCGCAATGCCAGTTAGCAAGGTTACGATTGTTCCGCGCGGGTTTGGCACAGCTGGATATACGCTAAATTCGCCGTTTGAAAATAGATTTTTGCACCAAAGATATGAAATTTTCGCTGAAATCGATGTTTTGCTATCTGGTAGGGCGGCCGAAGAGGTCTTTTTGGGCGAGATTACAGACGGGGCTAGCAGCGATTTACAGCACGCGACCGATTGGCTAAAATTTATGGCGGCCAAGGTCGGTATGACGGACGAGCTAGGCTTAATCGTGCTTGAAAAACAGCAATATTCGTTTTTAAACGGCGGTCAGAGCATTAAGGATTACAGCGAGGAAACAGCGGTAAAAATCGACAACTATGTCCGCACAAAGCTCGATGAGCGCTACAAAGCTGTGAAAGAGACCTTGCGAGTTTATGCGCCCGCAATCGAGGAAATGGTAAAAACTCTGTATGAAAAAGAGACCGTCGCTGGCGAAGTTATAGTTGATATTATCGATAAATTTGAAAAAGAAAACAACTTGCCGACGCGTTTGGTGCGAAATTTAGCCAAAGAAAATCCAGAAGAAGAGGCGTAAAATGGAAGAAGAAAGAGGAAAATTAGTATATATTTTGCCAAATCTTTTCACCGCGGCTAGTATATTTTTGGCAATGCTAAGCATTTTTGCTTCGATAAATGGCCATTATGCTAGCGCGATTGCGTATATAATTTTTTCTTTGATTTTTGACGGACTTGACGGGCGCGTGGCAAGGCTCACGCACACAACGAGCAAATTTGGCGTAGAATTTGACAGCCTTGCCGATATAGTGGCGTTTGGCGTGGCACCAGCGGTGCTGTTTTATTTCGTAATCGGCAAGGATTATGGGCAGGTTGGCACGCTAATTAGCGCGCTGTATGTGATTTTTGGCGCTGTGAGATTAGCGAGATTTAATGTCACTGTGGGCACCTACGAGCCTAATGTTTTCATCGGTCTGCCGATCCCAACTGCGGCTATTACGATTGCTGTGTGGATTGGGATTTACCTCAAATACGAGGTTTCGTCTGTGTGGGGTGGTGTATTTATCATCGGCATGGCGCTTTTATCGTTTTTAATGGTTAGTAATATTCGCTTTCCAAGCTTTAAAAAGATAAATTTAAAACGGCCAAATGCGATTAAAATTTTGGTTTTGCTCATTGTGGTGTTTTTTTCGTGTCTGTATCTTTTCAAGCTCGAATTTCCTGCATTTATCATTTTGCTATACATAGGATATGGGCTCGTGCGCGCGGGGCTAACGCTTATCGGGGTTAAATTTAACAAACAAAGCAAAGAGAACTAAATAATAAAATTTATCAATTCCAACTAAATTTAAGCCTAAAATTGCTATAATCGCCAAATTTTATCAAATGAAAGGGTAGGTTATGGATAAAAATAAAATTATTATTTTTGATACGACATTGCGCGACGGCGAGCAAAGCCCGGGCGCTTCGATGAACACAGAAGAAAAAATCCGCCTTGCACTCCAATTAGAAAAACTCGGCGTCGATGTTATCGAGGCTGGGTTTGCGGCGGCTAGTCCGGGGGATTTCGACGCGATTAATCAAATCGCAAAGGCTACTAGCAAGATTAGGGTTTGTTCGCTATCTCGCGCGCTCGAAAACGATATCAAGGCCGCGGCGCAGGCTATCGCGCCAGCGAAATTTCAGCGCATACACACCTTCATCGCCACTAGCCCGATTCACATGGAATTTAAGCTAAAAATGATGCCTGATGAGGTCATCAAACGCGCAGTTGCGGCTGTGCAATACGCGAAGACTTTCACAGATGATGTGGAGTTTAGCTGTGAGGATGCGTGCAGAAGCGATGTGGGCTTTATGAAGGAAATTTGCGAGGCGGTTATCGGCGTGGGCGCAACTACGATAAATTTACCAGACACCGTGGGATATCGCTTGCCAAATGAAATTTACGCTATTTTTAAAGAAATGGTCGAATTTATAGATGGTAGAGCGATAGTATCGGCTCACAATCACAACGATTTAGGACTTGCCACAGCAAACACACTAGCGTGTATTGAAGCTGGCGCGCGCCAAGTCGAATGCACCATAAATGGCCTTGGCGAGAGGGCTGGAAATACTTCGCTCGAAGAGATTGCAATGGTCGTAAAAACCAGAAATGACCATTTCTCGCCACTTTATACGGATATAAATTTCAAAGAAATTTATCCTTCAAGCCGTCTAGTCGCAAGTATCACAGGTATCGAACCACAGCCAAATAAGGCAATCGTGGGCAAAAATGCCTTCGCGCACGAAAGCGGAATCCACCAAGACGGCGTTTTAAAACACCGCGAAACTTACGAGATTATGAAGGCCGATGATATCGGGCTGGATAAAAACTCTCTCGTGCTTGGCAAACACAGCGGACGCCACGCTTTCAAGGACAAATTAATCGCCCTTGGCTACGAGTTAGACGAGGCGCAGTTGCAAGTGGCGTTTGAGAAATTTAAAATTTTAGCCGATAGCAAAAAAGATGTCTATGACGAGGATTTAAGAGAGCTTGTAAATGACGAATTTATGGGCGCTAAAACCAAAGCTTACGAGATCGCGCTTCTTAGCTCAAATGGCTGCAACAAAGGCCACGCAAGCGCGGCTGTCACGCTAAATCACGATGAAATTTTGCTAAGCGATAGCGCGCTTGGAAATGGTGGGGTCGATGCGATTTTTAAAGCGATTGATCGCATAAGCAAGGTTAGCGGCGAGCTCAAAGATTATCAAGTCAAGGCCGTATCCAAAGGCAAAGATGCTCTGGCCAAAGTAACCGTTAAGGTCGAATTTGAGGGCACTGGCGCGATTATGGGGCATGGGCTTGATGTCGATACAATGTTAGCCTCAGCCAAGGCTTATGTCGGCGCACTAAATACATATTTAGCTTCGAAAAAATAAAATTCATAAAGTGGCGAAATTTGGGCGAATTTTGCCACTTTTTTAAACTAATTAAAAGCAAAATTTCACTAGAATACCGCACTCAAAATGTTCTTAGTAGGGGACAGATCCGAAAGGCGTTTTGAAATTTTATTTTGGAGACTTTTATGAAAAAAGTTTTGGTTTTACTTTTCGCGCTTTGTGGCGCAGCATTCGCAGGTGAGGAGCTTAGCGCTTATACTCAAATCGTATCATACTCAGCAATCGCTGTTGGTATCGTTCTTGGTTTTGCTGCTCTTGGTGGCGCTGTTGGTATGGGTAATGCAGCTAATGCAACAATCCTTGGTATCGCTCGCAACCCAAGCGTAGCTAGCAAACTATCAACTACAATGTATATTTCGCTAGCGATGATCGAAGCACAAGTTATTTATGCGCTTGTTATCGCATTTATCTTGCTTTTCGCTAATCCTTTTGTTACAGACGCTCTTACAAAAGCAGCTGCGTAATCACTCGCCCGCACCTTCGCGGGCTCTTTCATGCGACCATGGTGGAATTGGTAGACACGCTATCTTGAGGGGGTAGTGCGCTCCGCGTGTGCGAGTTCAAATCTCGCTGGTCGCACCATAAATTTTATCCAAATTTACTATTTTAAATTCACCCATTAACAAAATTAAACAAAAATCACGCAAAAATAACATTTTTTCCGAATTTTAAGCAATATTATTTGTAAATGTTACATAAATTCAAATTAAATTTATGTAACATTATATACAATTTTACAAACAATTTTTTTTGTTTTGAATTCTTTTTTGAGGAGGCAAAAATGCTTTGGTTTTTCTTTTGTGTAGCGCTTCTGATTGGAGCGTTTTTTACATACGGAAAATTCGTAGAAAGTGTTTTTGGTGCCAGTGCTGAGCGCAAAACTCCTGTGCATGACATGGCCGATGGCGTGGATTATGTCAAAATGTCAGATTGGAAAATCTATCTGATCCAAATCCTAAACATCGCCGGTCTTGGACCTGTATTTGGTCCGATTATGGGTGCGCTTTATGGTCCTGTGGCTATGCTATGGATCGTCATCGGAACGATTGTAGCAGGTGCTGTGCATGACTACTTTTCTGGTATGCTGAGCGTGCGCGCAAACGGTGCTTCTATCCCTACCGTCGTAGGTGTGCAGTTAGGAAACTGGGCGAAACACTTCATGAATATTTTCGCTCTTGTATTGCTCGTGCTCGTTGGTGTTGTTTTCACAACTGGTCCTGCTGGCCTTCTTAAAGGCATTACAGGTATGGAAGCTGGTATTTGGGTAATCATCATTTTTGCTTACTACTTTATCGCGACACTATTTTCAATCGATAAAATCATCGGTAGATTCTATCCGATATTCGGTGCTTTGCTGATTTTCATGTCAGTTGGTCTTACTGTCGGATTTATCGTTAGTGGCAGAAGCTTCTATCCAGAGGGTCTAAATTTCTTCGTAAATATGGATCCAAAAGACCTTCCGCTTTGGCCATTGCTTTTCGTTACTATTAGTTGTGGTGCGCTTTCAGGCTTTCACGCTACACAATCACCGCTTATGGCTAGATGTATCCAAAACGAAAAATCAGGTAGAATGGTTTTCTACGGCGCAATGATTGGCGAGGGTATTATTGGTCTTATTTGGTGCACACTTGGTCTAAGCTTCTATGAGACCAGAGAGGCTCTTGCGGCAGCTGGTAACCCAGCACAAGTAGTCCATGAGATCTCAAAAACACTTCTTGGACCTGTTGGTGGTATCATTGCGGTTCTTGGTGTTGTTATTTTGCCTATCACATCTGGTGATACTGCGTTCCGTGCGGCTCGTTTGATTATCGCTGATTTTTTCAAAATGCCACAAAGAGATATCGTAAAACGACTTTTCATTGCCGTTCCGCTATTTGCTATCGGTATCGGTCTATCTCAAATCGACTTTGGTATCATTTGGAGATATTTTGGTTGGGCGAACCAAACAACTGCGACTATCATGTTATGGGCAGCGTCAGCTTACCTATACCGCAGAGGTAAATTCTTCTGGGTTACTTTGATCCCAGCAATCTTTATGTCAAATGTCGTAATCGCTTACCTTGTAAATGCGAAAATCGGCTTTAACATGCCTATGACTATCGCGACAGCGGCTGGTATCATCGGCACTATCGTTATCTTGCTACTATTTTTCAGACTTAAAAAAGTTAGCGAAGAATAATTTATAAGGGGCAAATTTTGCCCCTTTTTTAAATTTTAAAATTTTAAATTTTATCCATTTTTTAAATTTGTTCCACTGCGCGAGTGAAATCTGCCAAATCGAAGCTTTGCATTAAAATTTGAGCGTTTTTGTAGTCAAATAGTATCCTACCATACCGCCCACCGCCAAATACACTCTCGCAAGTCGCGGTAAAACGCTAATCCCAGCGCTTGAATCGCTCTATCTCTGGGCGCAAACGCAAATGAGTGGCGAGTGAAATTTAGGCTAAATTTGCAAAATTAGCCTATCTAAATTTTTCCCAAATTTTAGATAATCCATAATTAATTTATCAAATTTATCCCTTGTTGATTTCGGCGAAAGTATTACAAAATCAGGAAACCAACGCCTTGCTAGTGGCATTAGCATATCATCGCTACTTATGGTAAATTCGACCACTCGCCATAAATTTTCTAAAATTTCATCGGTGATTTTTTGCGAAGCGAAAAATGTCTTTTTCTCGAAAAATTTAACCACTTTTGGCGAGATAGCCACTCGCACCACAAAGGGCTCGGCTCTGTATCCGTCAAAAAATGTTTCTAAATTTTGTATAAAATTTTCTGTGTATTTGTCGGTATAAAAAGTGTTTTTAAGCAACCTAATCTCATCTATAAAATTCACTCTTAAAACCTCGAAACCGCTGTTTTTATCGCAATCCCTGAGCGTTGCGACAGACCAATTTCCCTTTGAATAAATAAGCTTTAAAATTTTTACATTTTTTAAAATTTCATTATCGTATTTTAAATTTGTATATTTTTTAAATTTAATCGCTTGTTGAAGTTTGGCAAAAATATCTAAATTCGGCGTTTTTTCGTGTGGTGAGCCTTTTATTAAAAAAATTTCGCTTAGCTCTTTTTCGAGTTTTTCATCGACTTTTTTGTGCGCAGAAGGCAAAAATTTACTAAATCCGGGATTTATGATATGGAGCAAATCGATGAGTTTTTCGCTTTCGTTTTGGTATTTGTTGGGGCTGATAAAGGTTTTGAAAAATTCTGTATTTTTGCAGATATAGCTTCCTTTGGCGAGTTTTGCGATAAATTCTTCGCCAAAAATCTCTCGCAGATCTTTTACATATCTTCTGGCTGTGCGGGTTGAAATGCCTGTTTGTAGGGCATAATCCTCGATGATTATCTCTTTTCCGCTAACGAAATCTTTAAGCAATTCCAAAATTTCAAAAACTTTTTTATTTGCCATGAAAAATCCAAATTTAAAAATCAAAAAGAGCGGAAAAATCCGCTCTTTTATTTTACCATAAACCTAGAACTTTCCACCAAATTCCGCCTATTACCGTCCAAATAAACAGATTTATCAGCGTTGTGATAAAGCCTAGCCTCCACCACTCGTTTTGGGTGTTGTAACCTGCACCAAAGATAATTGGTCCAGGAGCACCGCCGTAGTGAGTGATTGGCATCATAAGGTTGCTTGCATAAGCAAACACGAGCGCCACGAAAACGCTAGGAGCTCCCGCTGCGATAGCAACTGCACCAAAAGCCGCATACATCGCAGTAATGTGTGCTGTTAAACTAGCAAATAAATAGTGCGAATAAACATAGATTAAAAGCAAAATTCCCATTATCAAAATCCAGTTTATATCGCCCATACCGCCTGCGACGGTGTCTGAAAACCACTTGATAAAGCCAAGTTTATTTAAACCGCCTGCAAGTGCGATTAGCGCACCCATCCACATTAGCGTATCCCATGCGCCTTTTTCGCCGATGACATCGTTCCACTCTAAAATTTTTAAAGCAACCATAACGCAAACCGCTATCATGCCGACATTGGTCGCATTTATGCCTGTTAGAGTGCCGGTTGCCCATAAAAGCAATGAGCCGATAAAAACGCCTAGCATACATTTTTCACTTTTTTGCATAGGTCCGATCTTTGCAAGTTCGGTTTTTGCGATTTCCTTGCCTTGCGGAAACGCCTTTATTTCAGGCGGATAAATTTTATAAAGCACAAAGGGGATTATTATAAGCGAACAAATCGCAGGAACAATCGCACCAAGCGCCCACAATGTCCAGCTAATCTCCACACCAAATGAGCTTAACGCTAAGCTTGCAATTAGCGGGTTTCCTGCCATAGAGGTTAGAAACATACCATTTGTAATGGTGTTTCCTTGCCAAAGCGTTTGCATAAAATATGCTCCTGCCTTTTTTCTGCTTCCCTCATCAGGCTCAGAACCTAACGCCTTAGCTAACGAATTTACGATAGGGAATAAAATTCCACCAGCCCTAGCACCACTACTTGGCATAGCAGGGCTGATAATCGCATCACTTATGACGATGGAGTAACCTAGCTTTAAGGTGCTATCTCCCAAAAGCGAGATGATTTTATAAGCAATGCGCCTACCAAGCCCTGTTTTGATAAATCCGCGCGCTATCATATACGCGCTTACGATCAACCAAATAGTCGAATTCCCAAAACCAGCTAATGCTTCTGCTGGTTTCATCGTTTTAGTTAAAATCGTAATCGTAACACCGATAAAGGCAACCGCTCCGATTGGAAGCGGTTGGAGAATAAGACCTAAAATTGTGGCAAAAACTATGGCAAAAAGATGCCATGCTTGATCGCTCACAGCCTCAGGATGCGGACAAAACCATATAAGAAGCCCTATAATAACGACTAGAATTCCTTTTGTAAGCTTATTCATAGCTTATCCTTTTTAAGTTTATCCGAAGTATTTTTTACTATCTTCGATAACTCTATCTACAAAAGTAGCACTCAATCCGACATATTTTTCAGGTTGCATGATTTCTTCTAAATCTGCTCTTGTGAAATATTTACTAACCTCTTCGCGCTCTAAAAGATCGTCGATTACTGGTTTGCCGTCTGTGAAGGCTTTCATACAAACTTCATAAACGATTTCGTGCGCAGTTAAACGACCAAGCTTTTCGCCTAGGTGTAGCATTACGGCTTCGCTTAGCATTGCGCCTTTTAGTGCATTAAGATTTCTTTTCATATTTTGTGGATAAACAAGTAAATTTTCTAAAATATCGTTGATTTTTTCAAGCGCACCTGCGATTAAAATAGAGCTTTTTGGAATTGCGTCCCACTCGACCGCCTCGCAACCCCAGTCGCGCTCGTTTTCGCACTCCATAGCCTCTACCATTAAAGGTGCTTGTGCGCGGACAATTTTAGTTAGAGCGATTACGCCCTCGCAAACTTGCGGATTTCGTTTGTGTGGCATAGTAGAGCTTCCTACTTTTCCCATGAAAAACGGCTCTTCAACCTCGCAAATTTCGGTTCTTTGAAGACTTAAAATTTCTCTTGCGATGCGTCCGATTGTTCCTGCGATTATCGCTAGCGTAGATACATACTCAGCCATGTGGTCTCTGCTTGGGTGCCATGAAATCACAGGGATATTTAAGCCCAAATCCTCCATCATAAGTTTTTGCATTTCTAAGCCTTTGCCCTCTTGGCTTGCCATAGTACCGACCGCACCGCTTAATTGACCAACTAAAACTCTTGGAGTAATCTCTTTTAATCTATCAAGGCTTCTGCGAATTTCTTGCGCCCACATTGCAGTTTTAAAACCAAATGTGATAGGCAAAGCGTGTATTACATGTGTGCGTCCAGCCATAACGGTGTTTTTGTGCTCGGCTGAAATTCTCAATGTCTCTTTGTAGGTTTTTTCTAAAAGTTTTTTGATAAGCGGTAAGGCTTCTTTGATTTGCAAAACCATACCATTATCCATAATATCTTGGCTTGTCGCACCCCAATGCACGAATTCGCCACTATCATCATCAAAGACCTTTTTAAATTATTTTAGCAAAGGAACGATTGTGATAGAGCTTTTGTAGTTTTCACCTATCGCGTCTAAATCTAAAAGCTCGGCTTTGGCAAATTTTGTGATTTGCTCGGCGCGTCTTGGCTCGATAATGCCTAATTTTGCTTGCGCTCTTGCAAGAGCAGCTTCGGTATCTAGCCATTTTTGCGCTTTGTTTTCGTCGCTGAAAATCTTTCTCATTTCTTCGCTGACGAACATAACTCTAAAAACTCTACTATCTACTACACCTGATGCCATTTTGCACTCCTTAAAAAAATTTGTTTGTCTAATTTTCTTGGCAAAATTTTACTGAATAAAAATGTCAGAAATTGTCCGTTTGGATTTTAAAAAATTTGGATTGTCGAAATTTTAATTAAAAAAGTGCGCTGTTTTGGGAATTTTCTGAAATTTGGCTAAATTTGATTTATTTAAATTTAAGCCCAAATTTAGGGAATAATTTTAAAAATAGTGTCAAAATTTGTCCGTTTAAATTTAAAAAAGCCAAATTTTGATTTGGCTAAATTTTGGCGAATTTTACTAGCTTTGGATTTGCGATTTTTTGGTAATCTTTCGCGTCTAAAATCACCGAGTGATCGAGCAAGCCTGCGTTAAATGCGATTTCGTCATATCGCTCAAAAAGCGCAGGGTCGCAGACTAAAACTAGCTTTTCGTGGAAGCTAAACGGCGGCACAGAGCCAAAAACGCAATCACTTAGCTCCAACCCCTCTGCTGGCGATACTAGCGAAGCGCGGTTTCGCTCAAATGCCCTTGCTAGCGCGCTCAAATCCGCTTGCATATCGGCTGGAAGCACGGCTAGGGCATAGATTTTTTCTCCGCCACCTTTTAAGGTGCAAATTAGAGCTTTTGCACCTTGTCCAAGCTTGGTGCCTCTTGCTTTGGCAACCTCTGCGCTAGTGCCTACGCTATCGTGAGTTACGACGCGAAATTTCGCTCCGTTAGCCTCTAAAATTTCAACGATTTTATTAAAAATTTTCTCGCTCATTTTCAATCCTTTTTAAATTTTAAAAGCTCAATTTTACCAAAATTTCATAGAGTTTTTGATACTATCGCACGCAAAATTTTAAAGGAAAAATATGAATTATGATGTGATAGTTATAGGCGGAGGACACGCTGGAATCGAGGCTGCGCTAGCAAGCGCGAAAATGGGCGTGCGCACACTTTTGATTACGATTTTGGTTGAGCAATTAGGCGCCGCAAGCTGTAATCCTGCAATCGGAGGCCTAGCTAAGGGGCATTTGGTCAAAGAACTCGACGCTCTTGGGGGTCAAATGGGGCGCACCACCGATGAGTGCGGGATCCAATTTCGCATACTAAACGAGAGCAAAGGCCCGGCTGTGCGTGGTTCGCGCGCGCAAATCGATATGGATAAATACCGCATTTATATGCGAAATTTGCTTTTAAACACGCCAAATTTGGAGCTCACGCAAGAGATCGCAACCGAAATTTTAAGCGAAAATCGTGGTGATGAAATCATCGTGCGAGGCGTGAAAACCCACCTTGGCAACGAATACACCGCCAAAAAGGTCGTCATCACCACAGGCACATTTTTAAACGGCCTTGTGCATGTGGGCGAAAGCACCATAGAAGCGGGGCGCGTGGGCGAATTACCATCGAAAAATCTCTCAAATTCGCTCAAATCTTTTGGCCTAAAAATGGGCAGGCTCAAAACCGGCACCTGCCCTAGAATTGACGCAAAAACAATTGATTTTAGCGTCTTGGAGCGTCAAGACGGCGACGAAAATCCAAAGCCATTTAGCTTCCGCACCGAAAATTTCGCGCCAAATCAGCTTCCATGCTACATCGCCTACACAAACGAAAAAACCCACGAGATAATCAGCTCAAATTTCGCCCGTGCGCCGATGTTTACTGGGCAAATTTCAAGCACGGGGCCAAGGTATTGCCCTAGCATAGAAACCAAAATTTACGAATTCCCAGACAGAGAACGCCACCATGTCTTCGTTGAGCCTCAAACGGCGCAGGCTAGCGAGTATTATGTCAATGGACTTTCGACTTCGCTGCCTTACGATGTGCAAGTTAGCTTTATTCGCTCGATTAAGGGCTTTGAAAACGCCAAAATCGTGCGCCCAGGATACGCTATCGAATACGATTATGTCGATCCTACCGAGCTCAAACACTCTTTGGAGTGCAAAAAGGTCTCGGGGCTGTATCTTGGCGGGCAGATTAATGGCACCACAGGCTACGAGGAGGCTGGGGCGCAGGGGCTTATAGCGGGTATTAATGCAGGCCTTGCCGTGCGCGCCAAAGAGCCGCTAATCTTGCGCCGTGATGAGGCCTACATCGGCGTGCTGATTGATGATTTGGTTACCAAAGGCACGAAAGAGCCATACAGAATGTTCACTTCGCGCGCCGAGTTTAGGCTGCTTTTGCGCGAGGATAACGCGATTTTGCGCCTTGGTAAATATGGCCACGAAATAGGGCTGATTGATGATGAAATTTATAGCAAAATTTGTAAGATTGAGAGCGAGACGAGGGCTGGCGTGGAGTTTTTAGAGGCCAAAGAACTCACGCCAAACAAGGCAAATTTGGCGTTTTTATCTGAGCTTGGCGAAGAGCCGATAAGCCAAAATGTAAGCTTGCAAAAAATCGTAGCCAGAAAGAGCTTTACAAAAGAGAAATTAAAGTCGCTTGATCCGATTTTTGCGGGATTTTGCGATGAGAGTTTGGAGCAAATTTTAGTCGAGTGCAAATACAAACACTACATCGCCGAACAGCGCGCCAGTATCGATAAAATGAAGGATATGCTAAGCGTGAAAATCCCTGAGGACTTCGATTTTCGCGCGGTTAGCGGGCTTAGCAATGAAGTGGTTGAAAAACTCGAAAAATTTGCTCCGCCGACGCTGTTTGCTGCAAGTGAGATTTCAGGTGTAACACCTGCCGCGATTGATATTTTGCACATTTATATCAAAATGCGCGGGAAAAAATAAAGGAAATGCGAAGCATTTCCGAAAAATTAAATCAGCTAAATTTAAAGCGAAGCTTTAAATTTAGCCACTTCTAAGGTTTTACAGGGGTGGGGGTTGGTAAGGGGGAGGGTAGCGTCTCCTAAAAAGCGCGCCCTCCCCCTTACGAGAAAAGCAAAATTTTGCCTAAAATTTAAAAAATAATTCAATGCTAAATTTAGGTTGAATTTTGAATTTAATTTTACTGGATTGCTTCGCTCGTTACACTCGCTCGCAATGACAGCAAAATTTAGCGTAAGGAATTTTAAAGTCGTAGATTGCCACGAATTTTGCTAACGCAAAATTCTCGCAATGACAGATTATACAAATTTTGCCTAATTTGTCATTGCGAGGAAAGGCGTAGCCTTGACGAAGCAATCTACGACTTTAAAATTTAAAGTGCGCAAATTTCGTGTCATTGTGAGTAAATTTCGGGGCAGTGTTTGGGGGTTGCGCTAGCGAAATGTGAAATTTTAAAATTTCAAATTTGCTAAATTTAAAATTTATAAAATTTTTTGTGCTTAAATTCCGCGATTAAACAAATTCAAGGACAAAATTTTGAAACACTACAAAGGTTTTGGCAAGCAAATTTTGCTAATGATTATCTTTAATGCCGTTTATAGTGGCGCCGGAATCGCGATTTTGGCGTTTATCAACAAATATTTGTTAGGTGAAGGCGAGAAAACGACCTCGCTAATTTTTATGTTTTTTGGGCTTTTGGTGCTGTTTTTGGCTCTCTCGGTCGCTTCGCGCGCCGTGCTTTGTGTGATTGAGAACAACTTCGTCTTCAACCTGCGCTCAAAGGTCATTAAGCAGATAATTGATACGAAATTTGAGCGCATCGAGGCCGCGTCAAAGGCGAATTTGCTGGCGTCGCTAAGCTCTGATATTTCGCGCCTGACTGATGGATTTATGCGCATTAGCGAGCTAATCCAGGGCGGTATGACGGTCGTGTTCGCTGGAATTTACACGATTTACATTTCGCCGAAAATGTTTTTGTTTTTGTTCGTGTGGATTGGCGCGCTGATGATTTTAAACCAGCTAATCATGCGCAAAGTAATGCAAAATTTCGACGCTTATCGCAAAAACGAGGACGAGCTTTACAAGAACTATTCTAAGGCGATTGAGGGGCACAAGGAGCTTTCGCTAAACATAAAAAAAGCGCGCTATCTTTACGAAAACGAGTTTATCCCAAACGCAAACAATCTGCGCCAAACCTCGCTAAAAGCGCAGGTTTATCAGGCGTTTGCGGGGAATTTTATGAGCGTGATGATGCTAGGCGCTGTGGGCGTGGTGCTGTTTTGGGGGCTAAATGGTGGCGCTCAGGCTCTCGCAAATGCCGTAACAATCGCACTTACGATACTATTTTTGCGCGCGCCACTAATGATGCTTGTTTTCTCTTTCCCAAGCATTTTGCGCGCCAAAATCGCTTACCAAAAAATCGAGGAATTAGGGCTAGATCCGCATGTGGCGGGATTTGAAATAAAAAATTTGCCTGCGTGGGAAAAACTCGAATTAAAAAATGTAAGCTTTACCTATAAAAACGGCAAATTTGGCGTGAAAAACCTAAATTTAGCCATAAATTCGGGCGAGGTCGTGTTTCTAGTCGGCGAAAACGGCAGCGGCAAATCGACGCTGTTTATGATTTTATCTGGGCTTTATGGCGCACAAAGTGGCGAAATACGAGCTGATGGGCGCGCTATATGCGCAGATGAGCTTCGCGCGTATAGCAACAACATAAGCGCGGTTTTTAGCGATTTTTATCTGTTTGATTATATCGTGGGCGATGAAAATACTGCGCGCGAGTGGTTAGAGATCATGGAAATTTCGCAAAAGGTCAGTATCGAAGGGGGCAAATTTAGCACCATAAATCTCTCCGCAGGTCAGCGCAAACGCCTAGCACTCGCGGCTGCGCTAAGCGAGGGGCGCAAATTTATCATGCTCGATGAGTGGGCAGCAGATCAAGACCCGCACTTTCGCGCGCACTTTTACGAGTGCATAATCCCAAGGCTCAAAGAGCGCGGATACACGATATTTGCGATAAGCCACGATGATAAATATTTCGGTGTGGCGGATAAAATTTATAAAATGAGCGGGGGCGAAATTTCGCAAATTCGCTGAAATTTTGGCTTAAATTTTGTCGGATTAATTTTTCTTTGATAAAAATTTAATTTTAATTTACAAAATTTAGATTATACTTCACACGCAATTTAACTGAAAGGATCGAAAATGAAAAAAGTTTTCATCGCATGTGCTGCATTAGCAGCAATTAGTTCAAGTGCTTTTGCTGCTGACGGAGAGGCGCTATTCAAAAAATGCGCAACATGCCACGGCCCAAACGCTGATAAACTTTATTTAGGCGGTAAAGTTCCAGCGCTAAACACACTCGCAAAAGACGATATCGTAGCTAGCCTAAAAGGCTACAAAGAAGGCACAGTCGGCGACGGCGGTAAGGGCAAATACGGCATGGGTGGCGTAATGAAAGGCCAAGTCGCAACACTAGATGATGAGTCAATCGCAGCATTGGCTGATTTCATCGAAACTAAAAAATAATCCCCCTTTTAATCAATTCTAGCCTGGCGCGTCCCCCTTGCGTCAGGCTTTTTTAATTTAATCAAATTTATAATCCTTGAATTTTCAAAATTTGGAGCTTTTATGAGCGATTTAAATTTTATAAATGAGATGAAAAACAAGGCTATCTCCGGTGAGTGTTTAAGCAAAAATGAAGCGTTAAATTTAGCCAAAACTAGCGATTTGGACGCACTTTTGAGCACGGCAAATGAGATTAGGCAAATTTGCTGTGGCGATGAGTTTAATTTTTGCTCGATTATAAATGCGCGTTCTGGCAAATGCTCGGAAGATTGCAAATATTGCGCTCAGTCTGCGCATTTTAAAACAGGTTGCGAAACTTACTCGCTTTTGAACCCTGCGCCCGTTTTGCAAATGGCACAGCAAAACCAAAAGGCAAAGGTTCATCGCTTTTCGCTCGTTGCCAGTGGTCGCGGGATAAGCGAAAATGACAAAGATATGCCAAAAATCGAGCAAATTTATCGTGCGCTAAGAGAGCAGACGAATTTGCACCTTTGCGCTTCGTTTGGGCTTGCGAGCGTGCAAGCTTTGCAAAAGCTTAAAGATAGTGGCGTGAAAACCTATCATCATAATTTAGAGACTTCACGCAGGTTTTATCCGCGAATTTGCACCACGCACAGCTATGATGATAGGGTGCAAACTATCAAAAACTGCCACGCTGTCGGGCTTGATGTGTGTAGCGGCGGGATTTTTGGGCTTGGCGAGAGCGTGGAAGACCGCATAGATATGGCGTTTGAGTTGCGAGAACTTGGCGTAAGCTCCGTGCCGATAAACATTTTAATGCCGATTTTAGGCACTCCGCTTCAAAACTGCGCTCCACTTAGCGAAGAAGAAATTTTACGCTCAATCGCCGTGTATAGATTTATTTTACCACGCGTTTATCTGCGTTTTGCGGGCGGACGCGTAAAGCTTGGCAAAAGTATCGAAAAAGCGCTAAATTCCGGCGTAAATTCGGCGATTACAGGGGATTTTCTCACCACCACCGGAGATAGCATAAGTGGCGATATGGCGCTTGTTTCTGCGCTTGGGTTTAGGATATAAATTTGCGAATTTAAGCTGTTTTTTGTAAAATTTCGCAAAAATTTTGGAGAAAAAATGTTTAACGGACTAATCAGAGAAATCGCCGAAGTCGTTAGTTTTAGCGGAAATTCGCTTCGAATTCGCGCTAAATTTCGCCCTGAGCATATCGGCGATAGTATCGCTATAAACGGCGCGTGTCTTAGCGTAACGCAAATTTTAGCTGACGGCTTTGTCGTGGAGATTTCAAGCGAAACGGCAGGGCTGATAGCCACGCAAAATTTCAGAGGCAGAGTGCATATCGAACCTGCTATGCGACTTGGAGAGCGAATTGACGGGCATTTGGTGCAAGGGCACATCGACGGCGTGGGCGAAATCACAAAAATCACAAAGCTAAAAAGCGGATATGATTTTTTTATAAATTTGCCAAAAAATTTAATGCCGTTTGTCGCAAACAAGGGCTCCGTGGCGATTGACGGCGTTAGCCTTACCATAAACGAAGTCTTGCCTAACGCAATTCGCCTAACCATAATTCCGCAAACTATGAAAGATACGCTATTTGGCGAGTTTAAAACGGGGCGAAAGGTAAATGTAGAGACTGATTTGCTTGCAAGATACGCAGCGCGAATTTTGGGCTTTGTGGGCGAGAAAAAAGAGAGTTTGTCGTGGGATCAGGTGAATTTGATTTCAAGCCTTTACTAAACGCCTTTAAATTCGGCTTTACCGATAAATTTGGTTTAGCTAACGCAATTTTTAAGGATACTGCGCCGAAAAATTTGAACGGCGAAAATTTGGGAAAATTTGGCAAATTTAACCTTGCTTTTCATGTCGGCGATGAATTTAAAAGCGTTTTGCAAAATCGCCTGAAAATGGCAAATTTGCTGGGTTTAGAGTTGCGAAATTTGATTTTTATGAACCAAATTCATAGCGATAAAATTTGCGTTGTAGATGAAAAATTTATGGCTGAATTTGGGGTGAAATTTGATAAATTCTTTGAATTTGGCGAATTTAGAGATTTTGGCGAAAAAACGCAAGGCGAATTTGTGAAAATTTTCCCTGAGTGCGACGCAATGGTCACGAATTTGCATGGCGTGGGGCTGTGTGTAATGGTGGCGGATTGTTCGCCTGTTTTGCTGCTCGATGAAATTAACGGCGCAGTGGGCGTGGCGCACGCTGGCAGGGCTGGGGTTACGCAAAAAATTGTAACCAAAACAGCCATTAAAATGAGTGAAATTTACGGCACGAAAATTTGCGATTTAAGCGTGATTGTGGGGGCAAATATAAGGGGCAGTTGCTACGAAGTTGGGGATTTGGATTTGGGCGAATTTAATAAATTTAAATGCTACGCTAATCCAAAAACTGGCGAAAATTTTCTAAATTTTGATATGAATTTAGCTTTAAAGTCCGAATTTAGCGAACTTGGTATAAAGAAATTTATTTTTAGCGATGAGTGTTCGCACTGCGAAAATCATCTTTACTCATATCGCCGAGAGAAGCAAACAGGGCGTTTTTGCGGGTTTGTGGTGAAAAATAACAGCTAAATTTACTTTGTTTTTTTGTTATGTGTTATAATGGTGCGAATTTTAAGTTATTGGAGGAAAGATATGGCAGAAAAATTAAATGGTTTTAAACCTATTTTTGGAAAAGTGTTGTTTTTAGGAACTTGCGTTGGAAAAACTTCAATGGATTACGGTTTTTATTATATGGATAAAAAAAATAAATTTTGGGAATTGATTGACGAAATATGTTTGACAAATGGTTTTTTTACTTCTAAAAGAGATGAATATATAAAAAATTCTCAAAATAGAGATAGTATAAAAAAAGATATTATTGCAAAATTAGAGAATTTTAATATTGGCGTTTCAGATATTATAGAAAGTTGCGAAAATACGACAAATTCAAGTGATCGTGGAATAATCCGAGATAGCATAGTATATAATGAAAAATTGCAAGATTTAATCAAAAAGGCTGATGTAATCGTGCTTAATGGTAAAACAACGACAAACAATGAATTTAAAAAAGCTATCAAAAAACAAGAAATTGTTTTAGATAATAAGATGGTCATCGCTATAAATAGTTCAAGTGGTGCCAATTGCAGAAATAATGAAAAACGAAAAAATGAGTGGAGAGATATTAGTAAATATCTAAAAAAATAAGTATCGTAGGGTGGGCATTATTGCCTGCCAAAATTTTCCATTGTCATTGCGAGCGAGCTTTGCTCGCGTGGCAATCCAGGGAAATTTAAATTCAAAATTCAACCTAAATTTAGCATTGAATTATTTTTTGAATTTAACCTGCGCCGTGAAATTCTCTGTAAGGGGGAGGGCGCGCTTTTTAGGAGACGCTACCCTCCCCCTTACCAACCCCCACCCCTGTAAAACCTTAGAAGTGGCTAAATTTTAAAAAGCGTTGCTTTTTAAAATTTAGCTGATTTTATTTTTTCAACGCCTTACGGCGTTGCTGGATTGCTTCGAATTTGCTACGCAAATTCTCGCAATGACGAAAACCCAAAATTCAAACATAAATTTAGCTTAATTTTATAAATTTTTCAGTATAATCCAAGTTTCATTTCACACGCATTTATCCTTATTTAGTTGCAAATTTGGCAAGTTGTGAAAGCAAATTTCACGCCCAAAAAGCCCTAAATTTGCTAAAAAATGCGGAGGAAGAAACTAAATTTCGGGCTAGTCCCACAAGGAGAAAACTCATGGTTACAATGAGAGATTTATTAGAATGTGGCGTTCATTTTGGTCACCAAACACGCCGCTGGAACCCAAAAATGAAAAAATTCATTTTCGGCGAGAGAAAAGGTATCTATATCATAGATTTGCAAAAAACTATCCGCTACTTCCGCTACACTTACAATGTCGTTCGCGACGCAGCAGCTGAGGGCAAAACGGTGCTTTTTGTCGGCACTAAAAAACAAGCAGGTGCGACTTTGCGTGAATATGCTGAAAAATGTGGAATGCCATTTGTAAATCATCGCTGGTTAGGCGGTATGCTAACAAATTTCAGCACTATCAAACAATCAATCCGCAAACTAGAAGTCATCGAAGCTATGGAAGAAGACGGCTCAATCAACCTTTTAACAAAAAAAGAAGCCCTAATGCTACGCCGCAAAAAAGAGAAATTAGAACAATATCTAGGCGGAATTCGCAATATGAAAAGCTTGCCTGATATGATTTTTGTCATTGATGTAGTTAAAGAAAAAATTGCCGTAGCAGAAGCAAACAGACTGAAAATCCCTGTTGTAGCACCACTAGATACAAACTGCGACCCTGATGTTGTAGATTTCCCAATTCCGGGCAATGATGACGCTATTCGTTCGGTTCAACTTTTCTGCCAAGAAATGGCTGAGGCTATCAATGAAGGAAAAGCTCTAAGAGATCAAGACGGCGAAGTAAGCGAAGAAAAAGCAGAAGTAAGCCAAGAAGAAAAAGACGAAATCGTAGAAGAAGCGATGAGCGAAGAAGATTTCGAAACAGCAGAGGACGCAGAATAATGGAAATTTCAGCACAAATGGTAAAAGAACTGCGCGAAAGCACTGGCGCAGGTATGATGGACTGCAAAAAAGCATTAGTTGAAACAAACGGCGATATGGAAAAAGCCGTAGATCTACTACGCGAAAAAGGTCTTGGTAAAGCTGCGAAAAAAGCAGATCGCTTGGCAAGCGAGGGTCTAGTATGCGTAGAAGTCAATGGCAACGCTGCAACAATCAGCGAGGTAAATTCAGAAACTGACTTCGTCGCAAGAAACCAAAATTTCATTGATTTGGTTAAAAATATCACTATTCATGTCCAAAAAAATAGCATTGAAACAGTAGAAGCGCTAAATGAGAGCGTAATCGACGGCGTGAAATTCGAAGATCACCTAAAAACTCAAATCGCAACAATCGGCGAAAATTTGGTTGTTCGCAGATTTGAAACCGTCAAAGCTGGCGCAAACGGCGTAGTCCAAGGATACTTGCACTCAAACAGCCGTGTGGGCGTCATCATCGCAGCAGCTTGCGATAGCGAAAAAACTGCCGAAGGCGCAAAAGATCTAATCCGCAACCTTTGTATGCACGCAGCAGCTATGAAACCAAGCGTGATTAGCTACAAGGATTTGGATAAAGAATTTATCGAAAAAGAATTCGCAGCACTTGTGGGCGAGTTAGAAAAAGACAATGAAGAGAGAGTAAGACTAGGCAAACCTTTGCACAAAATCCCAGTATATGGCTCACGCGCTCAAATCACTGATGAGGTTTTGGCGACTGAGACTGAGAATTTAAAAGCAGAACTTAAAAAACAAAACAAACCTGAGCAAATTTGGGACAAAATTATCCCAGGTCAAATCGATAGATTTATCGCTGATAACACTCAAATCGACCAAAGACTTACGCTTATGGGACAATTTTTCGTAATGGACGATAAAAAAACTATCGAGCAAGTAGTGGCTGAGACAGCTGAGAAACTCGGTGGCAAAATCGAAATCGTAAAATATGTCCGCTTCGAAGTAGGCGAGGGTTTAGAGAAAAAAGTCGATGACTTCGCAGCAGAAGTCGCAGCACAAATCGGCTAAAAATGACACTTTTAAAGGGCGTTAATCTTACTCATGCGTATGATTATACGCTCTTTAACGATATAAATATCACAATAAATTCAAATTCTACTAGCGCCATTTTGGGCGTGAGTGGTTGCGGTAAATCCACACTTTTGCATATTTTATGCACACTTTTAAAGCCAAATTCGGGCGAAGTTTTTTACAATGACACAAATTTATACTCGCTAAATGCCGATGAAAGGCTTAAAATTCGCAGGCATGATTTTGGCATAATTTTTCAATCGCATTATCTTTTTAAGGGTTTTTCTGTCAAAGAAAATATCGAACTTGCAGCTAAGCTCACAAACAACAAAATTGATTATGAAATTTTAGAAAAACTAAAAATTACAGGGACGCTATCCCAAAATATCGGCGAGCTTAGCGGTGGTCAGCAGCAGCGCGTCAGTATCGCTAGGGTGCTAAACAAACGCCCACGCATTATTTTTGCCGATGAACCAACTGGAAATTTGGACAAAAACACCGCTAATGAGGTCATGGAGGTGATATTTGATTATATCGCCAAAAATGACGGCGCACTCGTGCTTGTCACCCACGATGAAAGCTTAGCTGGCAAATGTTCGTCGATTTATCGCCTAAATAATCAAAATTTAGCTAAAATATAAGCAATCACTAACCAAAATTATCCTAAAATAGGGAAATTTTTTTTCAAAAAGGCTAAAAATGAAAATTTTACTTGATAGCACAAATGAACAAGTTGCAAAAGTAGTTAATATTTGTTGCGAACGCACACACTCTGATTTAGCGCAATATAGCATGGACGAACAAGATTATGATTTGGTAATAAAAGATTATAGCGAAGAGGATAGCATTTCTCATTTTGATGTCGATAAAACCCTGTTTTTGATCTCCAAAGACGATATTATCGTAGGCGCGACACACACGCTGACTAAGCCATTTGCGCCTGCTGAATTGATTAAATTTATTAGCGGATTTTCATCTGCAAAACCAAATCCTGAGATAAAATCAAAAATGGCACAAGAATTCGCCGATGTCAGCTCGATGATGAAAGAGATCGAGTCAATCGATGAAAAGGGCGACAAGGGCGCTGATATGGGAATCGGCCTAGCGCCAATCAATGATAGCGCAGACGAGGAAACAAAAGCTGAAAACCCTGCGCCAAAACCAAAATCAGCCCTAAATATCGATGCTGGCGATACAATCTCTCTTGCTACTAGCGCAGAAGCTGGCGATGAGACGCAAAACGAAGTAAAATCTGAACCTGCAAAAAATGAGCCTTTTAATATCGAAATTCCTGATAATTTAGATGATTTGGTTTTAGAACTTGCCCCTAGCGAGCCAGAAGCTAAACCAAGCGATGAGGGCGTTAGTGAGCCTGCAAACGAGCCTGAAACTACCGCAGAAGCTAGCGTAGAGCCAGCTTCTGAAAGCAGTGAAGCTAGCCAAAGCGAGGCTAGCACGCAAAATTTCGAAAGCCTTTTAGATGATTTTTACAACTCTGACGATGATGTTCCGCTATCTGCATTAGCTGAAAATATCGATGATGACACACCGCTTTCTGCTATGCTAGATAATGTAAATGACGATGTTCCGCTATCTGCATTAGCCGAAAATATCGATGATGATACGCCGTTAAGTGAAATTTCGCTTGATGATCTTGACGATGATAAACCTTTAAGCGCATTAGCAGATGAAATTTCGCTAGATGATATCGATGATGACATGCCACTAAGTGCTGTTATGGATCAAATTTCAGACGATATGCCACTTAGCGAGATTGCGCAAAATAACGAGCCAGAAGAGGCGCAAGACGAGCAAAAAGAAGAAGTAAAAGTAGAAGCGCAAGAAGAAGCCAAAGAAGAGCCAAAAGAGCAGAGTGACGATTCATCAGATAGTGATTTTGGTTCGATGTTTTCTTCGATGTTTGATAATTCTAGTGATGATGAGCCAGAGGATAAAGCAGAGAGCGAAAAAGAGAGTGAAGCTCCAATCGCGCTAGCTAGCGACAAAGAAATTCCTTTGGCAAATGTTTCGTTAGAGCCAGCATTTGAGAGTGTAGAGCACGGCGAGGACGAGGCAAAGGCTGAGCCAGAAGCCCAAATTTCACAAGATGAGACCCCAGATGAGGACGATGAGGAAACTGGCGATGATGATTTGCTTTTTGATAATATTTTAGCCCTTGAAAAAGATAAAAAAGTCGCTTCCGAGCCTGTTAAAGCGGCAGCGCAAGATGAGAAAAAAGATGAAAAACCAAATTTTGATGATTTGGATTTACCGCAAGTCGCAAGTGGCGTAGAGTTACCTGATATCAAACCAGCTGTCGATGTCAGTGTCGAGCCGACCGCTCAAAGTGAAGTTCCTGCACATGTCGCACCAAAAACTCGCGATGAAGTTAATCGAATTTTAGAGCAAGAGCGCAGATTTTTAAGCGTCGATGAGCTAAAAGAGCAGTTGCGCTACGATTTAGAGGCAAATATCGCTAGTGTGTTGGAGCAATTCTCTGGCGAGGAAAACATACAAGAAGCACTTAAAGACCTTAGAATAAATATTAATATCTCATTTGAGGATAAATAATTGCTAGGTAAAATTTTACTAGTTTCAGGTCCAAGCGGCAGCGGTAAGAGCACCCTTATAAAGAGGCTTATCGCTGAGTTTGGTACAGATGAGATATATTTTTCTATCAGTTCTACCACAAGAGATATGCGAGATGGCGAAAAAGACGGCGTGAATTACCATTTCATCAGCAAAGACGAATTTAAAGCCGGCATAGAAAATGACGAATTTTTAGAGTGGGCGCTCGTGCATGGCAACTACTACGGCACATCGTTAAAAGCCGTGCGAGAGGCGCTAAATTTGGGCAAAATCGTGATTTTTGATATCGATGTGCAAGGTTTCGAAATCGTTCGCCAAAAAATAAGCAAAAACGAGCTTACTACGGTTTTCGTAACCACTCCGAGCCCAGCAGAGCTAGAAAAGCGTCTGCTAGCACGGGCAGATACAGCCTCTGGCGATATCGCTACGCGTTTGCAAAACGCAAAAGACGAGATAAAATATCTCGCGCAATACGATTATTTCGTAATCAACGACGAGTTAGAAAGCGCGTATTTAAATTTTAAATCAATCTACAAAACAATCAGATTAGAAACCGCTAGATGCGATATTTCAGCGGTTATGAAATCTTGGAAATAAGGAGAAACAATGGGTATTCATGGTCCAGAATTGCTAGTTATTTTGGCTATTATAGTGTTGCTTTTCGGAGCGAAAAAAATCCCTGAGCTTGCAAAAGGCGTAGGCAAGGGTATCAAGTCGTTTAAAAAAGAGATGGAAGACGACCCAAAGCTTGAAGAGAGCGTGAAAAAAGAGAGCGAAACTACCAAAGCTGACGAATCTCAAAAGGCTTAGTTTTTGAAAAATTTAGCTATAAACGAAATCTCTCGCGTCCTAGGGCGCGAGGTAATCATCGAAAAACCAAAAGACAAAACCCTAGCTCACTATGCTTCGCCTGTGGCTTTTTCGCTCGCAAAAGAGCTTAGAAAAGCCCCTAAAATCATAGCAGAAGAGCTAGCGGCTAAATTTAGCGATAACGAAATTTTATCAGCAAGCGCGATAAATGGGTATTTGAATTTTCATATAAAACCTAGCGTGCTTGGAAATTTAGCCAAAAATGCGCTAAATTTGGGCGAAAATTTTGCGAAAAATAGCGCAGAGCATAAAGGCGAAAAAATCCTGCTTGAATACATTAGCGCGAACCCAACTGGCCCGCTTCACATAGGCCATGTCAGGGGCGCAGTGTATGGCGATACCTTTGCTAAGGTAGGAAACTACCTAGGTAGCGAGGTTTGCACAGAGTATTATATAAACGACGCTGGCAATCAAATCGAATTGCTTGGTATTTCAATGATACTGCGCGCGAAGGAAATTTTCGGGCAGAGCGTCGAGTATCCTGAGAAATACTATCGCGGCGAGTATATCGATGAGCTGGTAAATTTAAGCGTAGAGAAATTTGGCAAAGAGATTTTTTATGATGAGGGCAGAGTTTTAGAACTTGCAGAATTTGCCAAAGACGAGGTTTTGAAAATCATCAAAAAAGATTTGGCTGATTGTGGCATTTCTATACAAAACTGGGCTAGCGAAAAGAGCCTTTATGGCGAGCTTGACGCTACGATTGCCAAGCTTGAAAAAAGTGGCGAAATGTATAAAGAAGGCGGCAAAGTTTGGATTAAATCCAGTGCCGTGGGCGATGAAAAAGACCGCGTCGTCATCCGCGAGGACGGCCGTCCGACATATCTAGCGGGCGATATTGTATATCACAATAACAAATTTGAACGCGGATTTGAGCGATATGTCAATGTCTGGGGCGCAGATCACCACGGCTATATCGCGCGCTTAAAGGCGGCAATTCACTTCCTAGGATACGATGAAAATGCCCTAGAAATCGTGCTTATGCAAATGGTAAATTTGCTAAAAAACGGCGAAGCGTTTAAAATGAGCAAACGATCAGGCACAAGCGTGCTAATGAGCGATGTGCTAAGCGCGATTGGCAAGGATAATTTGCGTTTTATGTTTATTAGCAAAAAGGGCGAAACACCGCTAGAATTCGACATTGACGAGCTTGGCAAGGAAGACAGCTCGAACCCGATTTTTTATATCAATTACGCTCACGCTAGAATTTACCAAATTTTTGGCAAAGCTGGCAAACATATGAGCGATAGCGAGGTTTTGGGCGCAGATTTTAGCACGCTTGATGAAGCTGGGCTAAATTTGGCTTTTGAGGCGATGACACTAAATGAGGTTTTAAACGAAGCCTTTGCTAGCAGGGGACTGCAAAAAATCCCTGATTTCCTTAAAATCCTAGCCGCAGATTTTCACAAATACTACAACGAAAACCGCGTGGTTGGCAGCGAAAACGAAAATGCCAAACTCAAACTTTTTGCCCTTGTCGCGCTTAGTATTCGCACGGCGTTTGGCTTAATGGGGCTAAGTGCGAAAGAGCGCATGTAAATTTTGCCGAATTTTCGGCAAAATTTCATTTCAAAATGAAAAATCCTATCAAAACTCTACTTTATAAAATCAAAAAACCACTCCCGCCGGGTGCGCGCAAAATCAGCGGAATTATCAGCGATGTGCGTGCCTGCGAGGTGAGGGAGAATTTTTTTGTCGTGATTTTTCATGTAGGAGGGCTTAGGTTTAGCTCGATTTTCGCCAAATGGTGGGCAAAAAACGGCGATTTGATCGATGTGATTTACACCAGAGGCTGGCAGGAGGGCACTTATAGCGCGCTTAGTGTTACTAGCTATTCGACCACGGCTTATTGGGGAAATTGGAACTTGATAAAGCGATTTTGTGGCGTGGTATTTTCGCTACTTTTCGTCGCATTTATGAGCGCAGTCATCGTATCTGGCGTGGAAGAAATCGCGCGGATAGAGTATTTTTACGACAAGCTAGTTTATTTTCTTTTCTTTTGTATTGTCGCGATCGTCTATGGCATGGGCGTGGTAAATGCCTATGTCAAATTTAAAGTATTTTTTAGTTTTATCTACTACAAACGCAAATCTGATAAATTTTTAAAAACCTTAAATTTAAGATTTCCGTTAAAATAAATTTTAAATTTAGCCCAAATTTTGATTTTTCGCCTTAAAATAGCTTCCAATCTCGCTGATTAGCACGCCTGCGATTATCAAAACAGCGCCCAAAATTTGCCAGCGATTTAGGATTTCTCCACCTACGAAAACCCCCATAATACCCGCAGTTACTGGTTCTAGCGTAAAAAACAGAGCGACCTTAATCGGCGTGGTGTATCGCTGCATCAAAGCCTGCGCAAAAAACCCAAAAACCGTCCCCACAAGGCAAATAAAAATCATCGCGATGAAAAATTTCGTATCCAGCACGGGCGCGACACTCACGCCACTGACAAAGTAGCTTGCCAATGCACAAAACAGGCTAAGCGAGGCGATTTGGACATAAACCATGCCAAAAATTTCGCATTTGCGCACGAAATTCGCCGTCAGCACGATATGAAACGAATACGCGCTCGCGCAAACGAGTGCCAAAATTTCGCCCGCCCCAAAGCCAAGCTCGGTTTGGCAGATGAGATAAAGCCCCGCCACAGCGAAAGCAACGCCGATATAGGCGTATGAGTAGATTTTGTATCCAAACAAAATGCTAGCGATAAATGGCACGAGCGCGACATTTAGCCCCACGATAAAGGCCACCGACGAGCTAGCGGCGAATTTCATCGCAAAGGCTTGGCTTACGAACCCCGCGAACAAAAACAGGCTCAAAACCACGCCATATCGGATTTGCGTGCGCGAGATAGATTTGATTTTGTGCCAAAACAGAGCCGCGATAATCACGCTAGCGATAAAAAATCGCCAAAAAAGCAAGACAAAAACATCGTTGCTCTCAATCGCCCATGCTGTGGGCAAATACCCCAACCCAAAGGCAATCGCCACAAAAATCATGCCGATATCTGCTCTAAATTCCATGCTTAAATTTTTCATAAAGACCCTTTTTGTATTTGCAAAAATTTAGCAAATTTGGCTTAAATTTGGAATTTTAAAATGTAATTAAATTTACAAAATAATCAAGAATTAATTATAAATTTTCCGCTTCGCAAGCCCGCAACCCTGCGCCGGAATTTGAATTTTGTGGTTGAAATTTTAAATTTCGCCAAATTGCAAGTTTTTGTAAAAATGCAAATTTGGCGAAATTTTGCAAAAAGCCAAATTTAGCCTTTTGCCTTTTCTTCGCAAGCTTTTATCGCTTCGATGATAGCGGTGGCAAAGCCCATTTTTTCGAGTGTTGCGACCATTTCTATGGTGGTGCCTCCCGGCGAGCAGACCTCGTCTTTGAGTGCGCGTGGGTGGGCTTTGGTGCGAGCGCATAGGCTAGCTGAGCCAATCACGGCATTAGCGATGATATCGTGCGCCATTTCGCGCGCTATCCCACCGCGCACAGCCCCGTCACTAGCGGCTTCGATTAGGTTAAAAATCATCGCTGGCAAGCTTCCGCTAATGGCTGTGAAAATCGCAAATTTGCTCTCATCAATCTCGTAAGTCTGCCCAAATGCGCTAAAAATTTCCCTGATTTTGGCTTTTTCGTCCTCGCTAACTCCGCTAAAACACAGCGCAGTATTTCCAAGTGAAATTTTAGCAGGAGTATTTGGCATGGCGCGAACGATTTTTTGCGCCCCGCAAAGCTCGCCAATGCGTGATATGCTAAAATTTGGCGCAAGCGAGATTAAAATTTTATTTTCCAAATTATATTTTATTTTTTCTAGGACGCTCTCATAAACGGCAGGTTTGATTGCCAAAATAATAATATCGGCAAAATTTGCAAGCACTGCCTCATTTTTGGCGGATTTTATGCCTAGTTTTGCGCAGAGCTTCTCGCCTTTTTCTCTGCCATAAACGCAAATTTTATCCTTTGCAAATTTCGCTCCCACGAGCGCCTCTATCATCGCTGCGCCCATATTTCCTGCGCCTATAAATCCTATTTTCATCGCATTTTCCTTATCTGATTTGTCCCTCGCCACGCACGATGTATTTCGTGGTAGTGAGCGCCTCCACGCCCATTGGACCGCGTGCGTGAAGTTTTTGTGTGCTTATGCCGATCTCGCCACCGAATCCAAACTCGCCACCGTCGCTAAATCTGGTCGAAGCGTTGGCATAGACGACTGCGCTATTTATTTCGTTTAGAAATTTTTCGATATTGGCGGAATTTTGGCTTAAAATCGCTTCTGAGTGCGCGCTGGAATTTTCGTTGATAAACTCAATCGCTTCGGCGGTGTTTTTTACGATTTTAACAGCCATTATTAGCGATAAAAACTCCGTCCCAAAGTCGCTAGAATCCGCTTTTTTGGTGTTTGCGAAATTTGTAAATTTCGCGTAAATTTTCTCATCTAGGCGAAATTCTACTTCGTTCATTTCTTTTAATAAAATCGGTAAAATTTGCTTTGCGATATTTTCGTGTAAAACTAAGCATTCTAGGGCGTTGCAGACACTTGGGCGCTGGGTTTTTGCGTTTTTGATAATCTCTACTGCCTTGCTTAAATTCGCGCTCTCATCGACGAAGGTGTGGCACACGCCAGCCCCTGTGATGATGACTGGGATTTGCGCATTTTGCGTGATGAAATCTTTGAGATTTTTGCCACCACGAGGGATTAGCACATCGATCCACTCTTTTAGCTGGATTAGTTTTAGCACATCTTCGCGCTCTTTGGATTTTACGAGTGATACTGCGCCGCTAGGCAGGCCAAATTTCTCTCCCACACGGCAAAAAATTTCGCTTAGGCAGATATTTGAGGCAAGAGCGCTAGCAGAGCCTCGCAAGATTATCGCATTGCCCGCTTTTAGCGCGAGTGCGGCGGCATCTATGCTGACATTTGGTCTGCTTTCGTAAATCATAGCGATTACGCCAAGAGGCACACGCACTTTGGCGATACTCATGCCGTTTTGGTGTCGCCAGCCTCCCACGATCTGCCCGATTGGATCAGGAAAATTGGCTAACTCTTTTAAAGCCGCGCTCATTGCGCTAATCCTGCTATCATTTAGCGTGAGCCTATCAACGAGAGCCTCGGAGATACCTGCCTCGCGCGCATTTTTTATGTCGATTTGGTTTTGCTCTTTGATAAACTCTTTTTGAGTGATTAGCTCATCAGCAATGCTTAGCAAAATTTGATTTTTTTGCTTACTACTTAGCTTTGCGACCTCGTTGCTTGCGCGTTTTGCGCGTTTTGCTAATTCTAAAATTTCCATAATCTATCCTAAGACAATATTGTTTGCATGCACGATATAATCATCGCTCACGCTAGGTAAAATTTTCTCATATTCGCTCGATTTTTTCCCCATAATCAGCGAAATTTCAGAGGCGCAGTAGTTTGCGATACCGCGCGCGATACGCTGTGAATCCGCGCCTAGTATTTCGATGACATCGCCCCGCTCAAATTCGCCACTCACGCCCACAATTCCCACGCCTAGCACGCTTTTGCCGTTTTTTATGGCTTTGCACGCGCCCTCATCAAGGCTGATTGCGCCACGCACATTGGCACCATAAGCGAGCCAGTATTTTTTCGCACTAATGGATTTTTCCTCTTTGCAAAAAATCGTTCCGACCTCCTCGCCAGCGATGATTTTGGCTAAAATTTTACTCTCTTTTCCATTTGCGATTATCATATTTGCGCCGATTTTATTAGCCATTTTAG
Organism: Campylobacter sp. JMF_15 NE4; assembly: GCF_027737645.1. Taxonomy (NCBI): domain Bacteria; kingdom Pseudomonadati; phylum Campylobacterota; class Epsilonproteobacteria; order Campylobacterales; family Campylobacteraceae; genus Campylobacter; species Campylobacter sp. JMF_15 NE4. The sequence goes on from NZ_JAOVTY010000001.1 coordinate 252,582, forward strand.
CAGCACCAAGCTTCGTTGCCATACCACCAGTGCCAAATTTCGACCCCTCATCGCCTGCCATTTTAAGGGTGTTTTCGTCGATAAAATTTACGATTTTTATCAGTTTTGCGTCAGGGTTCGTGCTAGGGTTTTTATCATAAAGTCCGTCGATATCACTTAAAAGCACGAGCAAATCAGCGTCGATTAGCCCGGTTACTAGCGCGCTCATTGTGTCGTTATCGCCGATTTTAAGCTCATCGCCACTGACTGGGTCGTTTTCGTTGATGATAGGGATAATGCCTTGCGAAAGCAGGGCGGTAGCGACATTTCGCGCACTTAGGTAGCGCGCGCGGTCGCTAAAATCAATGCGCGTCAGCAAAAGTTGCGCGATAATCTCATCGTGCGCCCAAAAAAGCCTCTCATACAGGTGCATTAAAGCGACCTGTCCCACGGCGGCTAGGGCTTGTTTGGCGCTTAGCTCTTTTGGTTTTTGCTCGATTTTTAGTATGCCCATACCAGCCCCAACCGCGCCAGAGGTTACGAGCACGACCCCAAAGCCTTGTTTTTTGAGCTCGCAAATTTGAGCCACGAGCGATTTGATAAAGCCCTCATTTAGCGAGCCGTCACTATGAGTTAGCGTGCTGGTGCCTACTTTGATGACGATTCGTTTGGTGTTTTTTAGTAGATTTTTTCTCATTTTTTGCCTTTTGAAATTTTGGTATTTTACCTAAATTTAGCCATTTTTCGCTAAAAATCGCTCTAAAATTATCATCGCTGCGACGCTGTCAAATTTCTCATTTACACCGCCTTTTTTCGTGCTTTTTAGCGCGAATTCCTTCGCCTCGACACTAGAAAAGCTCTCGTCTTGGTAGCAAATTTCGCCATTAAATTCTAGAAGCGAGACAAAATGCTTTATGCGACGCTCCATTTCTTCTTCGCTTGCACCGCCTTTGGGGAGGCCAACGACGAGCTTTTGCGCTCCCCTTGTGCGCAAAAACTCGCTAGCTTCCCTGGCGGCTTGGTTGCGGTTTTTGCGCAAAATAGGCTCACTAGGAAGGGCTAGTGCGCCATTTGGGCTGATTGCTACGCCGATTCGTTTAAGTCCCACATCGAAAGCTACTATCAAATTTAATCCTTTTTTTGGGTTAAGCAAGCGAAATTTTCGTCGCTTCGATTATGATTTTTCCCTCTAATTCGTATTCGTAAATGCGCTCGCCAAATTTCATCAATGCTTCATCTAGGCTCGAATTTAGCGCGACAAAATCCAAAATTTCGTCGCTGTGCGAAAAGAGATTTTTGGGTTTTTCTTTTCCGCTAAATTTAGCCACAAATTTATCCAAATCGCTAATTAGCGTGGCGTCTTTTTTGGCTAAAAGCTCGTTGGTGCCGATACTCTCGTCGATTCTGTGTGGCAGGACAAAGACAGGAATCCCAAGCTCTCTTGCGATACGCGCGCTTTGAAGTGAGCCTGATTTTGGCTCGGCTTGGGCTACGATTAGGGCTTGGCAGAGGGCTACAACTATGCGGTTGCGCTCTAAAAACTGAAAATTTCGCGCAGGCGTGCCGTCTTCGTATTCGCTCAGTGCAAGGGCATTAGCGTAAATTTTGCGTATCATATCCTCGTTTTGTTTGGGGTAAATTTCATCTAGCCCGTTTGCAAAAACAGCAATCGTGCGCGAAAATGCACCCTCATGCGCCGTGATATCGCAGCCAAGTGCTGCCCCTGAGACCACGCAAATACCAGCGTTTGAGAGTTTTTGGGCTAATTTTGTGATTAAATTTTTGGTGTAAATGCTCATTTTGCGAGAGCCTACGATTGCGATTTTTGGCATATCTAAAAGCTCTAAATTTCCCTTGTAATACAGCTTCTTTGGCTCTGTTTTGCCCAGTCTGGATAGGGCATGGATTTTGAAATTTAGCTCATTTGTAGTATTCATAAATTTCGCCTAGATAGATGACTTCGACGCCCTTTAAAATATCTGCGCTATTTTCAAGAGCGGTGAAGGTGGATTTTTTGGGGTGGCCGATAGCTATGGCAAAGCCCCTTTTCTGCGCGATTTGCACGGCTTTTTGCAGCATTTGGCGCACAGCTTTTACCTCGTCAGTGTTGTCGATAAAAACATCTCTATAAACATAGCGCAAATTTTGCCTTTTAAGCTCGTCGGGTGCCTTTGTCTGCGCGCTCGTGCGAGAATCGACGAAATAAAAATCGTATTTTTGCATGGCTTTGATTAAATTTCGCATCGAGGCTGAATTTGCCGTGAATTTCGAGCCTGTGTGGTTGTTGATAAATTTAGCGTGCGGGAAATCAGCTCTGATTTGCGCTAGAAAATTTTCGATTTCTTTGTAGCTATCGCCCACTTTTAGCGCCCTTACATCGTGAGCGAAGACCTCTGCCTCCATTGGCAGGTGAATTGCGAAATTTTGCAAATTTTTAGCCAGAGCCGGGGTGTTTTTGTAATTTTTCGCCGGCGGGAAAATTGATGGCGTAACCTTTATCGGCAGAGCCTTGATACGCGCTATTTGCGCGCTTGTGGAGATATCGTCCATTATGATAGCTAGTTTTGGTTTTGAGCCTTTTGGCAGGGTTTTGGCTGGTTTGTTGCTAGGGGTTGAAATTTTTGGCTCTGTTTTTTTCTGTGATTTTGGCGTGATTTCGCCTATACTTTGGGCTGCGATTTTGGCTAATTCTTCCTCGATAATTTCATCTTTTGTTTTTGAAATTTGGGTTAAATTTTGCTCTTTTATCTCAGGCGAAATTTGGGGGGCAGGTTTTGCCACGCTCAAATTTTTATCCTTTTGAATTATGGGTTTTGAAATTTCGCTTTTATTCTCATCGCGCGGGAGTTTAAGCACAATTTTTGGCTCGTCTTTGAAAAATTTATTTAGCACGGCATACGAAAGAGCGGCGCAGGTAAAGCAAAAAATTGCGATTAAAATGTATTTTATGAAATTTGGATTGAAATTTAATAAGGGCGCGTTTTTGCGCCCTTTGGTGCGTTTTTTAGCCAAGATTAGTTTTTATCTTTGTCGATGATTTTGCCGCTTGCGATCCATGGCATCATACCACGAAGTCTCTCACCTGTTTTGGTAATCAGCGCGTTTGCGGTCATATTGCGCTCTGCGTTCATTTTGACATAGCCAGCTTGGCGCTCTAAAATGAAGTTTTTCGCAAAAGTTCCGTCTTGGATCTCTTTTAGGATTTTTTTCATTTCGGCTTTTGATTGTTCGTTGATGACGCGTGGTCCGCTGACATAATCGCCAAATTCAGCTGTGTTTGAGATAGAGTATCTCATATCAGCCATACCGCCTTGATAGATCAAATCCACTATTAGTTTCATTTCGTGTAAGCACTCGAAATACGCCATTTCTGGGGCATATCCAGCCTCTACTAGGGTCTCAAAACCAGCATTTATTAGCGAGCATAGACCGCCGCACAAAACTGCTTGTTCGCCAAATAGGTCTGTTTCGGTTTCGTCTTTAAATGTAGTCTCGATGATACCGCTTCTGCCGCCACCAATCGCGCTAGCATAGCTTAAAGCGATCTCTTTTGCCTTGCCAGAAGCGTTTTGCTCTACTGCGATTAGATCTGGGATTCCACCACCATTTACAAATTCATTGCGCACAGTGTGTCCTGGGGCTTTTGGTGCTATCATAATTACATCTATGTTTTTTGGAGCTTTGATTTGTCCAAAGTGGATATTAAATCCGTGAGCAAACGCGATTGCTGCGCCGTCTTTTAAATTTGGCTCGATTTCGTTTTTGTAAATTTCGGCTTGAAATTCATCTGGGGTTAGTATCATTATGACATCTGCCACTTTTGTCGCATCAGCTACGCTTAATACTTTAAAGCCCTTATCCTCGGCCTTTTTCCAGCTTGCGCCACCTTTTTTTAGTCCGACTACTACTTCTACGCCACTATCGCGTAAATTTTCAGCGTGAGCGTGACCTTGTGATCCAAAGCCAATCATAGCCACTTTTTTTGAGCGAATTAAATTTAAATCGCAGTCTTTGTCGTAATACACAGTAATTGCCATGAGCCATCCTTTTCAAAAAAAATTTTGCGTGATTTTAGCGCAAAAATGCTTTTATGTAGCTTTTTTGTGATATTATAAACGCAAAATTTATGAACGGAAAATGTAGATATGCAAAGCTTTATTAGCGAAAAAATCGCTTCAATGCCTAAATTTAACGATAAAATTTTAAAAATTTTAAGCTCATTTGAAAATGCTAGTAGCGATGATGAGATTATTTTTCAGATTATGAATAACCCAGAATTTGAGAGTAGGATACTAGACTACGCATTTAGCACTTTTGCGCAAATTAGCATGGAAAAAACCCTTTCAAACGCCTTTAAATTTTACGGGCGAGAGGGGGTTAGGGCGCTATTTTTGTTTAGCATTTTTAAGGGTAAATTTGAGCTAAATTTCGAGTGTTATAAGACAGATCGCGCTAGGTTCAATGAAATTTCGCTAAAAAGACATCTGTTTTTAAAAGAGTGGATTAAATTTTACCCAGAGATTTCGCCCGATATCCTATCTAGCGTGATTTTAATGGATTTTGGTAGGGTTTTTATCAGCGAATATATCGCTAAGCACGATAAAAATAGCGAGTTTTATCTGCATATCAAAAACTGCCTTTTCCCGCAGGATTTCACCGATGTGGAAATGCGATTTACCGGTATGAGTAGAGAGAGCGTGGGGGAGGTTTTGTTTAAGCATTTTGGGCTAGAAAAAATCGCCAAAGACATATATTTTTCTGATTTAATCGACGAAGCGCCATTTGAGAGTGCGAGGCGATACGAAATGCTAAAAGTAGCCAAAACCGTAATGGGGATCTATCACTGCTTCGATGAGCGCAGTATCGATAATGCGCTAAATTTGCTAGTGGAATTTGGCTTGGAGCAAGAGGCGTTTTTCGAAGCTAAAATAAGGGCTGGATTATGAAGGAATTTTTAAGCTCGCTTAGCCTTGGAGTGGTGGAAAAAAATCTAAATTCTGACCAAAAAGAGTTGGTGCGAAATTTGCTAAATTTAGGCGCATTGAGCTCTCACAAAGGCAAAATTTATCTAAATAATAGCTATGTTTTTGGTAGGCTTGATATCGCGCGCGATGGGACTGGGTATTTGCAAAGCTACGATGATAGATACAAAAAAGATTTGATAATCGAAAACAAATACCTAAATGGCGTGCATTTGGGCGATATAATCCTAGCAAAAATCATAAACTCAAAAAAGGCCAGAATTCACGCCAAAGTGCTAATGTGTGTGAAACCTGCCTTTTCTTCAAGCGTGGTTTATACGAAGAATTTTGGGCGCGAAATTTTGGGCGTAAATGTCAAAACAGGCCTTGCAAACCCGCTCAAAGCCACGCAAAAATCGCTTAAAATGCTTCCACCTGGCACGCTTTTGAAAATTGATAATTTAAGCAATGAAATTTGCGAAGTTTTAGGGAATTTAGACGATCCGTGGGTCGATGAGAAAATTTCACTTGCGATTTATAACAAAAATGACGAATTTAACGAAGCCTGCAAGGAACAAGCCCTTAGCTTTGGCTCATCGGTCGATCCCACGCTCTACCCAGATCGCGTGGATTTGCAAAATTTGAGCTTTTGCACGATTGATCCAATCGATGCTAAGGACTTTGACGACGCGATTTATTATGATAAAAAAAATCGCATAGTCTATGTCGCAATCGCCGATGTAAGCGAGTATGTCAGCGAATACTCGCCGATTGACAAAGAAGCGAAGGTAAGAGGGTTTTCGATATATTTCCCGCACAAATCCGTCCCAATGCTTCCGCGCGAGCTTAGCGAAAATATCTGCTCGCTAATGCCGAATTTACCGCGATTAGCATTTGTTTTTAAAATTTGCCTTGATGAAAATTTGAGCGTGATTAGCGAGGAGCTGTTTTCAGGCATAATCAAATCAAAAAGGCGTTTTAACTACGATGAGGTCGATGAAATTTTGCGCACAAAAAGTGGCTGCCAGAGCGAAATACTAGACTGGCTACTCCCGCTAAATGAGCTTTGCGAAAAACTTAGAGCGCAAAGATTAAAGCATGGATTTGACTTTCGCACAAAAGAACTTCGCATGAGTATCGATGAGGCTGGGCTTTTGAAATCGACTAGATTTGAGAGCGATACGCCCTCGCACAAGCTAATAGAAGATTGTATGCTTTTAGCTAACAAAGCCGCCGCAAAGCGCATAGAAACGGGCGTTTTCCGCAATCACGGCGCAGCTGAGTTAAAGAAAATTTTCGCTTTATTGGACGATTTGGCGCTGTTTGGAATAGACGCGATTTATAAGCCAAATTTGGCAAAAATGATAGGCGAAATCCAAGCCCAAGCTGACGCGCTTGGCATGCGAGAAGAGGTAGATAAACTCATAATCAAAGCGCAAAAACGCGCCGAATACGGCTCGATTTCACGCGGCCATTTTGGGCTTGGTTTTGATACATACACTCATTTTACAAGTCCGATTAGGCGGTATTCGGATCTGATTTTACACAGGCTTTTAAAGGCGCAAAGCAGGGGCGATGAGAAATTTTATAATTACTTGCTTTTAAACATAGACGCGACTTGCGAGAGGCTAAATGAGCTAGAAAGAGAGGCTGATAAGGTCGCATTTGACTTTATGGATCGTAAATTTGCGCGCTGGGCGAGAGAGAATTTGGGGGCTAAATTTCGCTGTTATATCGACGAAAATGCAAATGTCGTAACTGCCAAACTCGATGATAAATTTAAGGGTGCGAAAATTTTTATTACAAATTTTACCGCCGATATTTTAACGCCAGTTTTGGTCGAAATCACAGACGCAAATATCGCAAGTGGCGTGATTATGGGAAGAGTGGTGAAAAAAATATAATGTATAAAAGAGATTTTGACGCTAGGATTGCTTCTGGAAATGTGGCGAATTTTGTTCTACTTCGCGGTGTCGATGACTTTCAAAACGAGCTTTATGCTTGGAGATTAAAGCAAATTTATGGGGCCGAAAATTTTATGAGTTTGTATTTTGGCGAGTATGAATTTAGCGTGGCAAAGAGCTTTTTGGAGCCATCGCTTTTTGGCGAGAGCAACACGCTTCATATAAAAACAAACTCTTGCATAAAAAAAGATGAAATTCGCCGTTTGATTGAGTATTGTAAAAACGACGAAAACAACCATTTAATCTATGAATTAAACGAGAGTGAGGGTGCGGCAAGTAGCGATTTTGTGCGGGAGTTTGGCGGAAATGAGGTGAGGTTTTTCCGCCCAAGCAGTATGAAGGAAGCCATGGGGTTGCTAGCGCAAAAGTGCGAAATGGTGGGGATTTTCGCAAACAGCGCCGCGCTAAATAGAATTTATCAAATTCACAACGAAAACCTAAATTTAAGCGCAGCCGAGATTGAAAAATTCGCAAATTTGGGGATTGAGCTAAATTTGGAAAATGTAAATGATATGGTCTATGGACTGAGCGAGATAAGCTACGAGGAGCTTTTCGATAAAATTTTCACCCTTAGCGATTTTCGCAAGGATTTTTATAGATTGGCTCAAAATGGCGGATACAACGACATGGAGCTGATAAATCAATTTTACAGATTTTTGCATAGAATTTTTAGGCTTCATATCTCGATAAAAACCGCGAATAATTCCGATTTTAAGGTGATTTTCGGATACACTCCGCCGCCAAATATCGCAAACAAGCTAAAAACATACGCTCAAAGTTTAAATGAAAATTTATTTCGCAAAATTTTTATCCATTTAAATAAACTCGAATTTGCGCTAAAAAGCGAGAAAAATTTAATCAAAGATGAGTATTTGCTCGCCTCGCTTTTGGAATTGCAAAGAATTTTATCAAAGAAAAACTAGGCTAAAAAGCAAAGATTAAGTCAAAATTTTGTAATATACAGGTTGCATTTTTTGCAAAATCCTTGCCCGCAGATTACATTTGCGAGCTAAAAATCCATAAGGAGAATTTATGAGAAATTACGAGGTTTTATTCATTGTCAAGCCTACGCTGACTGATGATGAAGTAAAAACAAAAGTTGATTTCGTTAAAGAAATCATTACAAAAAATGGCGGAAATATCGCTTCTGTCATCGAAATGGGCGCACGCAAACTTGCCTATAAAATCGATAAATATGAGCGCGGTGTTTATTTTGTCATTTATTTTACTGCCGAGCCAAGCTTGATTGCTGAGCTAGTTAGAAATTTGCGTATCACAGAGGATATTATTAGATTTTTGACTGTGAAATACGAGACAAAACGCGAGGTTTTGGCATGGGAAAAATTAAGCAAAGGCATTAAACTTAGCCCAGCTAAAAAAGAGCGCGAACCACGCGTAGCACCTGAGGCAAAAGAGCAAGCAGAGCAAACCGCTGAATAAAAGGATTTTAGATGTTTAATAAAGTAGTTTTGGTTGGAAATTTAACTCGCGATATCGAGCTTAGATATTTACAAACTGGCACCGCAATCGGTAAAACTGGCATTGCTGTAACTCGTAAATTTAATAGCGGAAATGGCGAAAAACGCGAAGAGACTTGCTTTATTGACATTGATTTTTGGGGACGCACAGCAGAAATCGCAAATCAATATTTAAGAAAAGGCTCAAAAGTGCTAGTTGAGGGGCGTTTGAAGCTCGATCAATGGCAAGACCAAAATGGTCAAAACCGCTCAAAACACAGCGTAGTGGTAGAGTCTATGGAAATGCTAAGTGCTCCACAAGGTGGAAATGGCGGAAACAATAGCTACGGCGCAAATAGTGGAAATTACGGAGCAAATAGCGGTAATAGTTATGGTGGCGGATACAACCAACACTCAAACTATTCTAACCCAAATCGCCAAAGCTCTGGCGGATATGGCGCGAACCAAACTGCACAAAATCACTATGAAGCACCGAAAAAAGAGAGCTATGAGAGCCAAATTCCAGAATATGATGTTGATTCGGACAAATATGACGAAGGCAACGATACAATTCCATTTTAATTAAGGAAAAACAATGGCAGAAAAAAGAAAATATAGCAGAAAATATTGCAGATTTACAGAGGCTAAAATCGAATTTATCGATTACAAAGACACAGGGTTACTAAAATATTGCCTTTCAGAGCGTTTTAAAATCATGCCAAGACGCCTAACTGGCACTAGCAAAAAATACCAAGAGATGGTTGAGAAAGCAATCAAACGCGCTCGCCAAGCAGCTCTTATCCCTTATGTCGTAGATCACAACGAAGTCGTTACAAACCCATTTGAAAATCTATAATTTTTCTTAGGCTAGGATTTTTCCTAGCCTATTTTTTTCTCTTTTTTACTCTACTTTCAAAAAGTCTTTATCAATTTTAAGCTGTTTGACTAAATCTAAAATAGCGTAAATTTCATCGTGGAAATACGGCATATCCAGCTTGAAAAAGTTAAATTTCAAATCATTTAGTGCTTTTTGCGAATTTGCATTTTTGCGCAAAAATACGAAATGTGCCTCTTCCTTGTCGATTAAATTTAAATAAGCAATGGCAGTTGAGTCTGTGCGCAAAATCTCGCTATCAATTAGCACGATATCGGCCTTGTAAATGCGGTCTGCTAGGTGTGTTTTGAGATTTTCCCAGGTGTTGTTTGGCACTACATTACAACCCGTGCTATCTAAAAAATCCTTCAAATCATCGAAAATTTCTTTATCTTTGTGCGCGATTAAAATTTGATAATTGTATTTTTTGCTTCTAAGTCTGTTTTCTTGCTCCAAATACGAGCATTGAGCATGCAATTTGATATGGGTTCCGCCATTATCGTTGCTTAGCTCCGCGATTTTGCCGACATCGCCTATGCTTTGTTTGGCTTTGGAAATGTATGGGTCGTTTATGACTTTACCGCTTATGAGGGCAGTTTTTAGGTTGTGGATATATGTGGTGCGGATCTCTTTTTTGACGCTGATATCGACTAAGAGTTGCATCCTTGATAGTCCTGGCTTATCATCTCGCACGGAAAATACGATTTTGATTAGGGTAGGGTCTTTGACATTTTGCAAGAAAAATAGGCAGATATGGTAAATCGCATTTGAGAGATTTATCACATATCCGTCATAATATCGTGGCGCGTCTGGCGGGAATTTGATAAAGACTGAGCTATCGTATCTGCTACACTCTTCGAATAAAATTTCGCTTTGAAATTTAAGCGGTTTTAAGATATCGACTTGATTTATCGGGATAATTTTCTTTTTTACAGGTTTTATTTCGACCGGCTCTTTTTTAGGGAAAATATCGCCCTTATACGCCCTGCGCCTAAGTGCCTTGCGAAATACGATTCTATACACCAAAACTAATGCCAAAAGCCCTAAAATCCCAAGTAACGCGTAATCTTTAATCATAGTATTATCATCCCGTCGCCATAAGAATAAAATCTATATTTTTGCTCCACTGCTTCGCGGTAAATTTCAAGGGTCTTTTCAAGGCCGATGAAGCTAGCAACCAGCATAATTAAAGTAGATTTTGGTAAGTGAAAATTTGTAAGCAGATAATTTTGCCTAATAGGCGGATTATTTGGGTGCAAAAACAGCTCGCAAGCCCCACATCTCGCGCCATTTCGTGCGAAATTTTCCACAGTTCTAGTAACCGTGGTGCCTACACCTAAAATTTTTTTATCGCTTTTTAAAATACCAGCCGTATCTTGCGCAATGCTGTAAAATTCGGAGTGCATTTTATGCTCTCTTAAATCCCTTGCCTCAACCGGCTTAAATGTCCCAGCACCCACATGCAGGGTAATGTAGTAAATCCCGTGATTGGCTCTAAGCGCGCGTAGCATTTCCTCGCTAAAATGCAGGCTCGCAGTCGGAGCCGCCACAGCCCCAGCCTCGCGCGCGAAAATGCTTTGATACCAGCTCTCATCGTCTTTGGTGTCTTCGCGCTTGATATATGGTGGTAGCGGGACATGGCCGATTTCATCGGTAAGGGCGAAAATTTCGTGTGTGCCAAGCGCCCGATTATCACGGCTAAACTCCACCACTCTAAGCCCGTCTTCACAGCACTCTACGACCCGTGCGCGCAAATTTTTATCAAAGATTAGCTCACTACCTACACTTACTCGCCCTCTGATATATGCGCTAAATTTATTATCATTTAACGGCGAATTTAGCAAAAGTTCAATCTTGCCACCGCTTGATTTAGCCCCGAAAATTCGCGCTTTTATGACCTTGGTATCGTTAAAGATAATCTCGCAAGGTGGCAAAATTTCAGCCAAATCGCCAAATTTAAGGTGTGAAATTTTATTTTTTTCTCTCTCATAAACCAAAAGCCTTGCGCTCTCTTTTGGCATTAGCGGGGCGTTTGCGATTAAATTTGGTGGCAGGTGGTAATCATAGCTATCTACTAAATTTAGATCCATTACGCCTCTTTTACTGCGCCTTGTGCGCTTTTCTCACTCTCTTCGTCCTCGTCTGCCTCGTCCTCATCATCATCGGCTTTGTATGGATTTACCATTTTTGCGATGAGGATTGAAAGGGCGTAAAGCACGATTAACGGGCCAGCTAGCATGAATTGGCTCAAAACATCAGGTGGTGTCATAATCGCGGCAAAAACGAAGATTATAACGATCGCAAAGCGGAAAAAACTAGTCAAGCTTTTGTTTGTGATAAGCCCTAGTTTGGCTAGGAAAAATGTAACTACTGGAAGCTCAAAACTAATGCCAAAAGCCACAACTAATTTTGTAAAAAACCCGACATATTCGCCGATTTTAAGCATAGCAGAGTATGCCTCGCCACCGAAATTTATCAAAAAGTTAAAAGCTACTGGAATTACGAAATAATAACAAAACGCAGCCCCTAAAAAAAACATCACACTAGCGCTTAGCACAAATGGAATTACATATTTTTTTTCGTTATCATACAGCCCTGGGGCGACGAAAAGCCACGCTTGCCAGAAAATTATCGGCATAGAGAGCAAAAGCGAGGTAAAAAACGAAACCTTCATTGCTGTAAAAAAGGTTTCGCCAAGTTGGGTGAATACGACTTTGCCGTCATCTGGAAGGACTTTGACGAGTGGGGCTTTCATAAAATCTAAGATTATTTCCCAATAATTAAAGCATACGACAAACATAAGAATTACCGTGATTACGCAGATAACTAGGCGTTTGCGAAGCTCGGCAAGGTGTGGTTTTAACTCTTCGAACATATTTTACTCTTTTGAATTTTGTGTTGGATTTGAATTTTGCGCCTGCGGGTGCGCGTCCGACTGCGCTTGCGGTTGCTCCTGCGCCGAATTTGGCGTAGAATTTTGCGCTAAATTTTGCGTAGAATTTTGCTTAGAATTTAGCGAATTTTCCGCTTCATTTAGCGTGGTACTAACAGAGCTTTCTATATCGCTAAGCCCTGCATTTAGCGTATCTTTGACAGAATTTAGCCCGCTTTTTATCTCGTCAAGCTCTTCGAAGGTAAGCTTTTTGCGCATGGTTTCTGTGGTTTTGCTAATGCTTTCTTTGTATTTTTTGGCGTCCTCTTTGAGTTCGGCTATGCGGACTTCTTGGTCGAAAGTGGCCTTTGCATCGTTGATTGATTTTTTGATGACTTTGAAGTATTTTGCAATCTCAACTAGCGCACTAGGGAGCTTTTCAGGGCCTAGGGCGATGACTGCGACGATTAAAATTATCGTAATTTCAGGGAAACTGATACCAAACATTAAAATTCCTAAACAAAAAGATTGCGTATTTTAGCTAAAACTTCATTAATCTTAAATTTAATGCTCGCTCACAAATAGGGCGATTTCGTCGGCTAGCAAGAAATTTGGATTATAAAAAACGCCGTTTTTGAAATCCAACTTGCCCTCTGCGCTTAAAATTTGGGCGTTTTTAAGCTCTCTTTCGCGCAAAATTTCGCCCCTCACGCCCAAAAACGAGCGAAATCCAAGGAAAATTTTCTCCAAAATTTTATCCTCTAAGCTTAAATTTTCCACGCTTTTTGCAAGCGGATTTTGTATGTATTCCTCGATACTACCTGCGCCGCTGTATCGCACAAATCCGCTCGTGCCCACAGCGTGCGCGCCAAATCCAGCGTAATCCTCGCCACTCCAATACGCCACATTGTGCGCGCACAGCTTGCCATTTTTGGCGAAATTTGAAATTTCGTATTGCGTAAAGCCAAGCTCGCTAGCTTTTTTAAAGAAAAATTTAGCCAAATTTTCATCATCTTTGGCAAACTCTGCGCGCCCAAAAAATGGCGTGCCAGGCTCTAAGGTAAGGGCGTATGCGCTTAGATGCGTTACCTTCGCGCGCGCAAACTGCGCAAGCTCAAATTCTAAATTTTGCTTATCATCAAATTTGCTAGCGTAAATCAAATCCAAATTTATATTTGAAATTCCCGCGTTTTTGGCGTTATCCACGGCTTCGAAAATCTCGCTAGCCCCGTGTGCGCGACCTAGAAATTTGAGTTTTTCATCATTGAAACTTTGCGCGCCAAAACTTATGCGATTTACGCCAAATTTTCGCATTTGCTCTATCCATTTGGGCTTGGCAGAATTTGGGTTTGCCTCGGTTGTAATCTCAGCGTTTGGGGCGAAATTTGGCGAGAGTTTTTCAAAAATCTTTTCATAATACTGCGCCGAAATCGAACTTGGCGTGCCACCGCCGATAAAAAGGGTTGAAATTTTGAAATTTTTATTTTTTTTAATGAAAATTGAAATTTCATAGTTCAGCGCGTCAAAGTAGTTTTTGGCTAATTTAAATGCGTCCATGCGTGAGCCAAATGCGCAATACGGGCACTTTGAAGTGCAAAACGGAATATGAATATAAATATGCAAAATTTCTTCCTAGCCAAATTTAAAGGGCGAAATTTAGCAAAAATTCTTTGAATTTTAGCCAAATTTATACCTATTTTCGCTAATATTTTGCAAATTTTTTTCAAAGAGCTAATATGGAGAAAAATTACAGACCAAATGTCGCAGCTATCGTGCTTGCGCCTTCGTATCCGTTTAGTTGTGATGTGCTTATCGCCCAGCGCAGTGATATACGCGGGGCTTGGCAGTTTCCCCAAGGCGGTATCGACAAGGGCGAGACGCCAAAAATGGCGATTTTACGCGAGTTAAAAGAAGAGATAGGCACAGATGATGTCGATATCATAGCTGAGTGTCCGCAGTGGCACAGCTACGATTTTCCGGAGGCTGTGGCGCAAAAAATGCGCCCATGGGACGGGCAAATGCAAAAGTATTTTTTACTAAGATTAAAAAGCCTAAAAGGGCTTGATATCAAAACGCATAAGCCTGAATTTGATGATTTTAAATTTGTAAATGCAAATCAAGTTTTAAAGCATGTAAATCACTTCAAAAAGCCGATTTATGCGCTTGTTTTAAAATATTTTAAAGAGGAGGGATACCTTTAATGCTTATAGTTCAAAAATACGGTGGCACTAGCGTAGGCACATTAGAGCGCATAGAAGCGGTTGTCGAGCGCGTGATAAAGACTAAAAACGAAGGCCATGATTTAGTCGTAGTTGTATCTGCGATGAGTGGCGTTACAAATAGATTGGTCGAGTATGGAGAGTATTTTACAAAAGATCTAAACACTCGCGAAATGGATATGATGCTAAGTGCTGGCGAGAGGGTTACTAGCGCACTTTTAGCCCTTGCGCTAAATGCAAAAGGCTACCCTGCGGTGGCGTTTTCTGGCAGACAGGCTGGTATCGTAACCGATACAATGCACACCAAAGCTCGCATTAGCTTTATCGATCCGACTAATATGAATAAAGCCATAAAAGAGGGCAAAATCGTCGTAGTAGCGGGATTTCAAGGCATTACCGAAGAGGGCGATATCACTACTCTTGGCAGAGGTGGAAGCGATCTATCTGCTGTGGCGATAGCTGGGGCGATAAACGCTGATACATGCGAAATTTACACAGATGTCGATGGAGTATATACGACCGATCCGCGCATTGAACCAAAGGCGAAAAAGCTCGATAAAATCAGCTATGAAGAGATGTTAGAGCTAGCTAGCATGGGAGCTAAGGTTTTGCAAAATCGTAGCGTAGAGTTAGCCAAAAAGCTTAAAGTAAATTTGGTAACTAGAAGTAGTTTTAATAACAACCAAGGAACACTAATAACAGGAGAAGAAAATATGGAAGACGCAGTAATCAGCGGAATAGCATTAGATAGAAATCAAGCAAGAATCACAATCAGAGGCGTAGATGATAGACCGGGCGTTGCGGCTGAGATTTTTTCGTCTTTGGCGCAAAAAGAGATAAATGTAGATATGATAGTCCAAAATATCGGCATTGACGGAGCGACAAATTTAGGCTTTACGATTCCACAAAACGAAATGGAACCAGCCCTAGAAATCATGCGTTCAGTAATTTCTAATCCAAAATGCGTAATCGAAAGCGATAATGAGGTCGTAAAGGTCTCAATCGTGGGCGTGGGTATGAAAAGCCACAGCGGTATCGCTTCGCTAGCGTTTCGCACACTAGCTGCTGAGGGTATCAATATCCAAATGATCTCAACTAGCGAGATTAAAATTTCGATGATTGTGGCTGAAAAATACGGCGAGCTAGCAGTTAGAGCCTTGCATAAAGCATATAATTTGGATAAATAATGCAAGATTTATACACTTGGAGTGCTAAAACTCTGCAAAACGAGCGAGATATGGAGTGGCTCGAAAATCGCAAAGAGCATTGGATACCGCTATTGGCGACAAAAATGCGTCTGCTATATAGCGGGTATTCGTTTGTGGTAATGTGCGATGATGAGAGAAGGTGGTTTGGCGAATATATCGTCAGCAAGATAAACGATAGCAAAAACACCAGACCGCTTCTGCCATTTTTCGAGTTTTCATCGCTTTATAATCAAGAGATTACCTCCCAAGAACAGGTCGCTTTGGTAAATGATATGCTCTCGCTCTCATTTAGCAACGGCTTTATTTATTTTTACATAGGCAGAGGCGATCATACTTACGCCAAAATAGCCAAAAGCCACGAGGACAGCTATTTGTGGCTCATCGACGAGGCGTTGCCAAATAGCTTTCAGCTAAGCGAAAACGATGAGAGCCTAGATATCAAACTGCTTCAACTCTTTAAAATTTTAAACAAAAGTATCGACGCGGTGCTTTTTGGCGAAGTTGTGCTTTGAAACTCATTAACCAAATTTTCCTAACAAACGATTATGCGGGTTTTAAAGCAAAAATTCTATCTGAATTTTCCCCTAAAAATTTGCGCTTTTTCGAAAGCGATGAGCTCAAAATCGACGAAGCTAGGAAGATAATCGACGAAGCCTATATCGCCGAGGTAGAAAACAAAATCATCGTAATTAGCGCGGTTAAATTTCGCGACGAGGCGCAAAACGCGCTTTTAAAAATCCTAGAAGAGCCACCGCGAAATACGATTTTCTTTCTCGTTGCGCCCTCGATTACGCTTTTATTGCCGACGATTAGATCTAGGCTAATGGTGCAAAATTTGCTTGGCGAGAAAAAGCGCGAGCGCACGGGGCTAAATTTGCGAAAAATCGATTTGAGGCAGATTGATGCGTTTATTAACGAGTGCATAAATAAAGAACGCGTCGGCTCGCTCGATAAATTTGCCCTAAAATCGCTTGTCATGCAACTTGTCATCGAGTGCTTCGAAGCTGGGATAAAATTTAGCGCTAGCGAGCTAGAACACATAAACAAGCTCGTCTATCTCGTCGAACACAACGCCAAATCCCACGCTGTATTGCCACCGCTATTTTTGATAATCAAAGGCAAATAATGAAAATTTTTAAAATTTCAAATAGTGCCGATTTTATGGCGCTTTGCGCGCGCATTAATTGCACAAAAGAGGGTGCGAAAATCATGCGCAAAAAATCAAATTTGAACTTTTTTTATATCAAAGATTTACGCACCCCTGCGGCAAATATCTTAAAGCAAGATGCCCTTAGCATAGGCGCAGAGCTCGTAACGGCTGAGCATGTGATCACAGGCGGGGCAAACTCAGACGCGCTTTTGATTGCAAACGATAAGCAGGTTGAAATTCTCTCAAAAAAAGAGAAGGCGCAGGATTTTGGGCTAAAAAATTTGGCGCAGTTTTTGGGGCAAAATTTCAAAAAACCCAAAATTTGCGAGATTATGGGGGTTTTAAATCTAAATTTCGATAGTTTCAATCCCGCTTCTCGCACCCAAAATTTAACCGAAGCAATCGCAAAAATCGAAAAGATGATTGAAGATGGAGCCGATTATATCGACATTGGCGGGGTTAGCTCGAAGCCAGGTAGCGTGTATTGTGGCGGGAAGGAAGAGTTTGCGCGCATAAATGGCGTAATAAGCGAAATTTATAGGCAAAATTTACACAAAAAGGTCAAATTTAGCCTTGATAGTTTTGATGAATACTGCGCCCGTTTCGCGCTAGATCACGGATTTAGCCTTATAAACGACATTAGCGCAAATTTAAATTTAATCAGTGTTATCAAAAATTACGGCGCGAAATACTGCCTAATGCACATGCAAAACTCGCCCCAAAATATGCAAAACTCGCCACATTACGATGATTTGCTAGGCGAGATTGATGAGTTTTTCGCGCGAAATTTGGCGCAAATCGTCCAGCTTGGCGTGGAAGATGTGATTTTGGATGTGGGGATTGGCTTTGGCAAAACGGCTGAGCAAAATTTGATTTTAATCAAAAATTTAGAGCATTTTTTGCACCACGAAAAACCGCTTTTGGTGGGGGCTAGCAGAAAAAGCGTGATTGATTTTTATCACAAATCAAGCGTAGAAGAGAGATTGCCTGGGTCTTTGTATTTGCATTTGCTGGCTGCACAAAATGGCGCAAGTATCATCAGGGTGCATGATGTGAAAGAACACAGGCAAATGCTGGATTTAAAATCTGCTTATGATAAAATTTTGTTGTGAAAATGGCTAAATTTTATTAGAATTTTATCCAAATTTAGCAATACTTATCAGCTTAAATTTCACAAGGAGGGAATATGAGAAAAATTTGTGTTGGTGTCGCTGCGTTAGCGATGTTTGCAAGTAGTTTGAGTGCGAAAGAATTTATCAATATCGGCACAGGTGGAATGACAGGGACTTACTATCCTGTGGGCACTGCGATTTGTCGCCTTGTAAATACCGATAAAAATTTTAAATGCTCAGTTCAATCCACAGGCGGATCGACATATAATGTCAATAATGTCCTTAAAAAAGAGCTAAATTTCGGCTTCGTTCAAAGCGATGTCGTTTATGACAAATACAATGGCAAAGGCAAATTCGAGGGCGAGCCAAATCCAAAACTTCGCTCAGTTATTTCGATTTATCCTGAGCTTTTGGCGTTTGTAGTCGCACGCGATAGCGGAATCAAGGCTTATGCTGACATAGATGGCAAAAAGATAAATTTAGGAAATCCGGGTAGCGGAAACGAAGTAACAAGCACCTTGATTTTTAATGAATACGGCATTGATTTAGCTAAAATGGCGCAACGAAGCGTGCTAACCGTGCAAGAGTGCCCAATGGCGCTAAAAGATAAGAAAATCGACGGATATTTCTTTATGGTTGGACACCCGACTGCAAATATCATCGATGTAGCGACATCTATGCCGGTTGATTTGGTCAGTATCGATGAAGCCACAGCTGATAAAATCGTAGAAAAATACCCATATTTCGCAAAAGGCGTGATTCCAAAAGGGCTTTATGAGGGGATTGATTACGATACTACGACGATTGGCGTAAAGGCTGTGTTAGTCGCTGATGAGAGCGAGAGCGATACAGCTGTAAGAGCAATCGTAAAGGCTATTTTAGATAATTTTGACGAGTATAAACAGCTTCACCCTGCGCTAAATTTGGTTAGCAAAGAATCCCTAATCGAAGGTCTTAGTGCACCACTTCACCCAGCGGCTGAGGCGGTATTTAAAGAAGCTGGAATTTTAAAATAAGGCAGTAGATGAAAAAAGACGAGCAGGTATTAGAGGTAAAAAGTAGAGAATTTTCGTCGAAAAAGCTATTTTGGCTTGTTACGCTAGTGTGCTTCGCGTGGGCTGTTTTTCAGCTTTATATCGCGTATTTTCCGATAAATGGCACGCGCGCTAGATCTATCCACTTAGGATTTGCGATTTTTATCATTTTCGCTCTTTTTCCTGCTCGTTCGCACTCTAAGGCGCATTTTTACATACCATTTTATGATTATATTTTGCTGGCTGTGGGGACATTTGCGATACTTTATCCTGCGATTGATTTTTACGGGATTGCGCAAAGACCAGGCGATTATTTGCAAAGAGATGTGGTAATTGCGTTTTTAGGAATTTTTGTTTTATTCGAAGCTGGGCGCCGTATGATGGGTCTAGCACTTCCGATAATTGCATTTTTGTTTTTGCTGTATTGCTATTTTGGGCAGTATATGCCAGATGTCATCGCGCACCGCGGCGCAAGTATCGAAAAGCTAGCCGGCCACATGTTTCTTACCACAGAGGGCGTTTTTGGCGTGCCTGTGGGAGTTAGCACAAATTATATTTATCTATTTGTGCTTTTTGGTTCGCTTTTAGAGCGCGCTGGTGCGGGGCAGTATTTCATAAATGTAGCGTTTGCGCTTTTGGGTAGATTTCGTGGCGGACCAGCCAAAGCTAGCGTTATTGCTAGTGGGCTAACTGGCATGGTTAGCGGAAGCTCGACTGCAAATGTCGTTACCGTGGGAACCTTTACGATTCCGCTTATGAAAAAAGCAGGTCTTAGCCCAGTCAAAGCAGGCGCAATCGAGGTCGCAGCTGGCGTAAATGGCCAACTCATGCCTCCTATCATGGGTGCGGCTGCTTTTATCATTGCTCAGTTTTTGGGTATGGAATACACGCACATTATGATTGCTGCGCTAATTCCTGCGTTTGCGTGCTATGCGGGGCTATTTTTTATCGTGCATTTGGAGAGCTGTAAGCTAGGGCTTAAAGGAAATTCAAACTACAAAAGAGTTTCAAAACTAAAACTAATTTTGAGCGGAATTCACTTTTTAATCCCGATTATGGTGCTTTTATACACACTTTTGATTTTGAAGCAAAGTGCCTTTGCAGCGGCATTTAATGCGATTGGTGTGCTATTTATCATAATGGTTTTGCAAGAGCCGGTTCGCAAACTAATCTACAAAGAGCAAATTTTAAGGCAAGATTTTATCCAAGGTTTTAGCGATATTTTTTGGGCTATGGTCGCAGCGTCGAAAAATATGGTAACAGTCGCAGTCGCCACTGCGTTAGCTGGTGTCATCATCGGCTCTATTTCGCTAACTGGTCTAGGGGCTGTGCTATCTGATCTAGTCGAGGCTGTGGCTGGGGATAATATTTTGCTGATTTTGCTAATGACGGCGATAATGAGCTTGATTTTAGGTATGGGGCTTCCGACTACGGCGAATTATATCGTGGTTTCTAGCCTAATTGCGCCTGTGATTTTGATTTTGGCTGGTAGAAATGATTTGCTTGTGCCTGCGATTGCGGTGCATTTGTTTGTGTTTTATTTCGGAATTTTAGCCGATGATACTCCGCCTGTGGGAATTGCGGCGTATGCCGCCGCAGGTATTGCAAAGGCAAACCCTGTAATCGTGGGCGTGCAGGGATTTATTTATGATTTGCGAACAGCGATTTTGCCGTTTGCGTTTTTTTTCAACAACAAACTTCTTTTAATCGAGTCAATCACCACCCCAATGGATCCAAAGGGCATTACATGGATCTCAGATCCCGCCCAAATCGCGCTTATTTTTACTAGCGCGCTCATTGGTATGTTTGCATTTAGCTCCGTGCTTCAAGGCTGGTTTGTAAAAAAATGCAACGCCTTAGAGCGTGCATTGCTACTATGCGTCGTGCCGCTAATGCTCGTGCCAAATATGTGCGTGAGATATTTCGATTTCATCAGTAGTGAATATATCTGCTACGGGGCTGCTTTGGCGATTTATGTGGGGATTTTTATTAAGCAGTGGTTCGCAAAACCAGAGGGCGAGCAAGCTTAAATGCAAAATTTCAAATGGCAAATTTCAAAGCAGTTAAAAACTGCAATGAGGCAGAAAAATATCGATAATTTTAGCCTTGTTGATTTGGTTGGGGCCCTCTACGACGAGGCGCACCCAGGTCATAGCGAGGATATGAGAGCGGAGGTGTTTGCCATACTCGATGAATATAATCCAAATTTAGATATCGAAATTTTTGATATGGTGTGCAGGGCTTTGGGTATAAAAATCACACTCGGATAAATTTGATATTTTTGTGAATTTTAAAATTTAAAAATGGGGTCAAATTTGACCCCATTGTGCTTTTTAAAGCAGAGTTAGAAAGTTATTTCTATGATTTCATAAGGCTTAGTGAAGCTTTCGTCCTTGACTTCGAGCAGGTTTTGAAGCTGTGGCGCTAGGACATAATAGACGATTTTGACATCGACAGTGTAGGTGTTTTGTGGCATAGTTACGCTAAATTCTCTGCTCTCCCCAGCGTTTAATCTTGTATCTTCCTTCAAAGTTTTTGCGGCATACGATAGGGTTTCATCGCCTTTGCTGTCTGTATAAATCGCACGAAGCGCGCCTAAATTTTGCGTTGATAAAATTTTGCCAAGCCTGTCTTTGAATCTAACATGCACTTCAACCGAACGCCCGCTAAATCCTGTCGGAACCTTGTGAGTGGTTAAATTTTTTAAATTTATCACCGCTTTGTCGCCGCCTAAGCGATTAAATCTAAGCTCAATCGCCTCTTTTAGGATATCTGAATTGCGCGCGCCGTTGAAAAAGTGAGATCTGATATCTCTGATAACCGCGCCCTCCCTAGGTGCGCCAGGGGCGATGATTTTTTTGCTCGATTTGCCCATGTGGCAATCCACGCAAAGTTTGGCGTTTTGCACGCCTGCGCCCTCAGCCTGCGTATTATAAATCGAAAGCTTAGATTTGCCGCCTTGTCCTTGGTGGCAAGAGTTGCAAAGCTCGTCGTTGTTTTGGAAAAAATCTCGTTTTTGGCTTTGGTGATACAGCGCGTCAGCCTCGCTCACATCGTATGGACCGGTTACATAATCCTCGCTCCACGAGAAGCTTTTGTATCCAGAGATACTCGGATCGCTTTGGTCTGGTTTGATTTTATCGACATTGTGGCAAATGTAGCACGAAATGCCGTTTTTGACATCTTCGCTTTTGGTAAATTCTTTGACCTTTGACTTTTCGTCCAAATCAAGCGACAGTGCCACGCTCATCGATACATCTAGCTCTTTGATTTTCATTTTTGCGTTGTGGCATTGACCGCATGATAGCGTTAGACTCTCTTCTAAATTTCCCGTTTCTTTGGCGATTAATGAAATTGATTTTTTGTAAAGTTCGTTAGAATCCTCATGCGATAGCGCGTGTAGGGATTTGACCCAAGCTTCATGCACATCGCTGTGGCAGGTGGCACAGACATTTGGATCAGCGAAATCAGCCTCGGCGGCAAACAAAAATGAGAAACCTAGTCCCAAAAGCCCTAAAAATTTAAACCTCATAATCTCCCTCCAAATCGAAATTTGGGCTATTCTAGCAAAAGAATTCTTAAAATTTTATATTAGTCAAATTACACTTTTTAGATAAATTTAATATTTTATTTATCCGAATTGCGCTAAATTTCGACGAATTTTTGGAGGTTGAAATTTGAAATT
Organism: Campylobacter sp. JMF_15 NE4; assembly: GCF_027737645.1. Classification (NCBI taxonomy): domain Bacteria; kingdom Pseudomonadati; phylum Campylobacterota; class Epsilonproteobacteria; order Campylobacterales; family Campylobacteraceae; genus Campylobacter; species Campylobacter sp. JMF_15 NE4. The sequence goes on from NZ_JAOVTY010000001.1 coordinate 275,097, forward strand.
TTTAGAGCAATTTAGCATTATTTTAGGAATTTCTCTGTGCGCTGAAATTTTATCCAAACTTATCCCGCTTAGCATACCGGCTAGTATTTATGGGCTGATACTTATGCTTTTGGCTTTGATTTTTAGGGTGGTTAAAATCTCGCAAATCAGGGAGAGTGCATCGTTTTTCATGCAGATAATGCCTGTGATTTTTATCCCGGCAGGGGCTGCTATCATCGTAGCTGGCGATGTTTTGATGGCGAATTTTTGGGCGATAATCGTGATTGTGGTGATTTCTACGATTTTGGTAATGGGTGCTAGCGGATTTGTAACGCAGATTTATTACGAAAAAACGCTAGAAAAAGAGCGCAAAAAGCTCTACGAGGACGAAAAATGAGAGAGATACTTATAAATTCGGCGTTTTTTGGCGTTTTTTTGTGTTTGATTTCGTTTCAGGCTGGAATTTATCTGAAAAAACGCTTCAAACTAGCGATTTTCAACCCGCTTTTGGTGGGGACGATTTTGACGGTTTTGACGCTGGTGATAGTGGATATCCCATACGATAAATTTAACGCCAGCGCCGCGCATGTGAGCTTTTTTCTCACGCCGATTACGGTGTGTTTGGCGGTGCCATTATACGAGCAACTCTCGCTCTTGCGCAAAAATTTTGTCGCGATTTTTGCAGGGCTGTTTTCGGGCGTGCTGGCTGGGACTTGCAGTATTTACGCGCTGGCTTTGATTTTTGGCATAGACCATGCGCTCTATGTAACACTGCTACCCAAATCCGTAACTGCGCCCATTGGCATGGGTATTAGCGAGAGTTTGGGCGGAATCGTAAATTTGACCATGGCGTGCATAATAGCAACAGGGATTTTGGGAAATATATTTGGAGAGGCGATTTTAAGGCTATTTCGCATAAAAAAATCCGTAGCAAAGGGGATTGCGCTTGGGTGCGCAAGCCATGCTATGGGAACAGCAAAAGCCCTTGAAATCGGAGATATCGAGGGCGCAATGGCGTCTTTGGCGATGGCTGTAACTGGGCTTTTTACCGTGGTCGGGGCCAGTATTTTTGCAAACTTTATTTAAGGAAATTTTATGGTAATCACAATCGCTAGACAAACGGGGGCAGGTGGGCGCGAACTAGCCCAAAAATTGGCAGCTAGGCTGGGATATACTTACCTCGAAAAGGCCGATTTGCTCAAACGAGCTGATTCTTTGGGGTGCTTTGAGATGATGTATGAATTCTACAACGAAATGCCCATAAATATGCTCTTGCATGCCATTTCGCACAATGAAATCGCAAACGAAGAGAAGCGCGAACGCATAGCCAAAATTTATCGCCAAATCGCACATGACGGAAATATCATAATTTTGGGGCGTTGCGCTGGGTATTTTTTGCGCAGTAGGGGGGATTTGCTGCGTGTGTTTTTGCGCGCTGAGGACGAATTTAAACTCGCTCGCCTTGCTAGCGAAACCAAGGGCGATGTCAGGGAATTTATGGAAAACTCAGACTCTGGCAGAGCGAGCTTTCATAGGTATTACACGAACGAAATTTGGGGCGCGTCGCAAAACTATGATATCTGCATAAACACATCGTTTTGCGGTGTCGATGGCGCGGCGCAAATCGTGGAAAATTTGATTAAATTTAAAGAAAATTTGAGCGATAAATGATTTAAATTTTCAAAACTTACAGCGCGTAGTATAAAATTTTATACAATCAATTTTGAGAGAATTTATTAAAAATTTTGCTTTCAAAATTGATTGATATTGATAAAAGTTATTGACTTATATTCTAAATTTCGTTAAAATACCCAGATTTTTCGCTATTTTCAAAATCACTGTATTTTTGATAAGCAAAATTTACAAATTTTATCCACGGGGGAAATTTATGGATTTTCTAAAAGACTATATTGATTATATAATTATTTCTATTTTGGTTTTTATGAGCTTTTTGGTCGTTTGGTTTAGCATAGAGCGGGTGCTGTTTTACAGAAGAGTATCGCCAAAAGACTACAAAAGCAAGGCGCTGTATGAAGAGGCGCTGAGCAAAAATCTCACTGCGCTTTATATTGTGTATTCTAACGCCCCGTATATCGGGCTTTTGGGCACTGTGGCTGGCATTATGATTACATTTTATGACATGGGCGCTAGTGCCAATATCGACGCAAAGGCTATTATGCAAGGCCTCTCTCTCGCGCTTAAAGCCACTGCGTTGGGGCTTTTGGTCGCTGTGCCTACGCTGATGATTTATAACTGCTTTTTGCGCAAAGTCGATGTCATGCTCAATCGCTACGAGGGCTAAAATGCGACTACCTAGGAAAGAGGGGCTAAATATCGTCCCATTTATCGATATTATGCTGGTTTTGCTAGCGATTACGCTTAGCGTTTCGACTTTCATCGCCCAGGGCCTTATCAAGGTCGATTTGCCAAGTGCCAAAAGCGCGCAAAGCCCAAGCGAAGAGAAGAAAATCACCATTAAAATCGACGAGCACTCGCAAATTTTCATCGATGATATCGCCGTAGATAGCGAGGCTTTGAAGTCAAATTTAGAGCATTTGCAAAAGCATGATTTGATTGTTTTAGAAAATGATAAAAACTCCAAATTCGAGGCTTTCGTCATCGTAATGGACGCCCTAAAAGAGCTAAATCACGAAAATTTCGCAATTGTGACGAAAAAAGATGAATAGCGCAATCGGATTTTTTACTTCGCTCGTTTTGCATATTGCCTTGCTTTGCTACGCTTTTGCGAATTTCAGGGCGCCAAATTTGATGCAAGATGAAGCTCTAAGCGTGATTAGAATTGATAGTTTCGTTGCTTCGGCAGATGAAGTATCTATAAATGATGAAAATTTAGCTGAGCAAAATTCACAGCCTGAGCCTGCCTCAGAGCCTGCCCCAGAGCCTATGCCTGCGCCAGAACCTGCCCCTGCGCCTGAACCAGAGCCTGAACCCGAGCCTACGCCTGAGCCTGAGCCAGAGCCTACGCCAGAGCCAGAGCCAGAGCCTATGCCAGAGCCTACGCCTGAACCGCTCCCTAAACCTGAGCCAAAACCAAAACCAAAACCAAAAAAAATCGCAAAAGAAAAGGCTGTAAAAAAGAATTTCGATAGCAACAAAACTAGCTCAAATTTGCCAAATTTAACCCAAACTAATGCTAGCGCAGGCGCACCAAAAGCGGGCATGGCAAACATACAAGGCAATGCCAAGAGCGATAATATCGGTGGCGTGATACAAAAAATCATCGCAGCCTACGCGCAAAAAAACTACCCAAAAAGCGCGAAAATGCGTAAGCAAACCGGTGTGGTAAAGGCGGAGTTTTCGTATTTGCCCGGTGGCGCGGTGCAGGGCGCAAAGATCACAGCTAGCTCTGGTGTGGAGGCGCTCGATGAGGCTGTTTTGAAGGCGATAGAGCGCACGAAATCGAAATTCCCGCCCACGACAAGCGCGCGAACTTTTGTCGTAAATGTGCGTTTTGTGCTGAAATAAATTTCAAAATTTTGCAAATTTAGCGATTTTAAATTTTAAATTTGTAGATTGCCGCGCTCGTTTCACTCGCTCGCAATGACAGATTAAGGAAAATTTGCCAGCCATTGTCATTGCGAGCTTTCGCAGAAAGCGAAACAATCTACGAGATTAAATTACGATTTGGTTTTTTAGTAAAGCTTTGCAAAGCAAAGAAGCTTTATTTAAATGATTATTAAATTATTTTATCTTTTTTTTGTGGGCAAGGACGCCACCCTACGATACTCATAGTTCTCTCCTTTAAAAAAAATTTGTTATTAAAATACTTTGTAACTTTTTGGTAAATTATCAATATTTATATTTTTTTGTAAAAAATATTTTTTTACTTCCTTATAAATTTCATCGTTATATAAATAAATCATAAAATATCTACCTGAAACCGGGGTAGCATACATAGATACAGTAAAGACTTCATTTGATATTCTTATAAAAGGTAATGCCGTAAAACATTTTAAATTTTTATTTATAAATAAGTAAAAGATGAATTTAAACATCAAATTTGAAAGATAGAGCAAAATAAAAGGCAACAGCAATTTACCGCCACCTACAATTAATAAAATGATTGCTATAAAATACACGATTATATGAAAGGTCTCTGTTTTAACACAAGAATTAGAAAAAAATGTTCTGCCTAATTCATCTTCTACAATTTTACATTTTCTTTTTAATTTTCCATAATCATAAAATTCGATATGATGATTTGTAAATTTAATTTTATGATTTTTAAATTTGAATTTTTGCAAAATCGCAACAATAACAATATAACCTATTGGTATCAAACTTAACCAAAGCAACTCTTGTGGCACTTTACCCCAACGCAATTCGTTGAGTATTCCAGCAAATATTCCAGCAAAAACGAAAGATGAAATCCATAGCGTTAGCACAAAAAATTCTTCATAACTTTGTATAATGAGCGGCTCTTTATCATAATCCCTAAAATTTGGATCGGTTTGTTTTTTATTTTCTAGCCATTGTTGATATTTAGCTTCTTTTTCTTTTGCTTGTTGAATTTTCATTTCGGCTTTTTTAGTCATTTGCTCTGCTTTTTCTCGCATTATTTTTTCATTATCCAAATTTAATCCTTTTTATAAAATCCCAGTCAGTATCTGTGATACTGAATTTATCAAATTTTACAAATTCAACCCCGCTTAATCAAATGTAAAATTTAGTAAATCACATTTGCAAGATAAAGTCCATTTGGTGGGGCTGGTATGCGGGTGAGGGCGTGGGAGAGGTCTATGGGGCGATTTGATTTGAGTGAGGCAAGGGCGTTTGCTAGCATTAATCGCACTTGCGCGCGCAAAAAGCCGTTTGCGACGAAATTTACCACGCTGAGATTTCCATGCGAATACGCACGCGCTACGAAAATTTCACGAACCGGGCTTTTTATCTCGCTTCCAACCTTCATAAACTCGCTAAAATCGTGCTCGCCGATAAATTTCGCAAGAATTAAATTTAGCTTTTCGGTGTCAAATTTGGGCATAAAAATTTGAAAATCGCTTAGAAATGGGTTAAATTCGCCGTGGTTGATGATGTATCGATACGCCCTAGCTTTGGCGCTGTATCTTGGGTGAAATTCATCGCTTACCACGCGCAGGTCGCGCACGAAAATATATGGCGCGCAGTGGCGATTGATGAGCTCTTTAAGGCGCGGTAGGCTTTGGTAGAGTTCGCATTTTACGGTGCTTGTTTGGCGCAGGGCATGCACGCCCTTGTCGGTGCGAGAGCTAGTGGTGAGCGCGCCAAAAATCCCGACTCTGCCTAGCGCGATTTTGAGCGCGTCCTCGACACTACGACCATGTGGCTGGGACTGCGAGCCACAAAATCGCGCGCCGTTATAAGCGTAGGTAAGAAGTAAATTTTGCATTTTAATATCGCGGTTTGATTTTGAAGTTATAATAAATCCAAGATAGGATAAATGTCAGCGCAAATGTCACGCTAATGGCGATTTGTGGGCGTTTGGCTAGTATCATAATCAGTGCAAAATAGCTAAAAAGCACCCCGAAAATCCCAGCGTAAATAAAGCCCTTTTCGTAGCGGTAAGTTACGATTCCAAAGCTTAGCGCAAAAAGCACGCTTGCTAGCGGAAATAGCGAAACAAGCACATAAATGCTGAAATCTTTTTTGCGTTTGTCGTTTTTGCGCATTTCGCGCCAGTATCCTAGCACATCGCTCCCTGTGCGGATATTGCTCTTAGAAAGTGTGCGTATGATAAGCTCGTCAAACTCAGTAATATGCCACTCGTCGCTATCCACGGTGTAGATTTTGCCATCATGCAAAAGTGCGGAAAAACTTTGATTTTCGCTTACAAACTCGCCTTTTTTGGCGATGATTATGCGCTCATCTTCGCCACCTTTGCCGTGGTTGTAAAATACTAAATTTTTATAAATTTTGCCGTTTTCGCCCTCGTCTTCGCCCTCGATGAAAACCATCCACTCTGAAAATTTCTGCCCAAATTCGCTAGCTTTGATATTTAGCGTGGCGCTGACTTTTTTGTAGTCGATGAAATTGTCTTTGAGATTTTCGGCGATTGGCATCATCACAAGCGAAATAAAGAGCAAAAGAACCGAAAAAATCGCCGCAATCACGCCGAAAAACACAGCGATTTTGCGCGTAACATAGCCGATAGTAAAAAGCACGATTGTTTCGTTTTCTTTCGAAAGGCGGAAAAGCGCCATGCTAAGGGCGACAAAAAAGGCAATCGGCACGGTGAAAATGAGAATTCGCGGTAGCATGAAAAGGTAGAGTTTGATTAGCTCTATCAAATTTATCTCGATAAAAGAGGTAATGCGCGCAATCTGCAAGAAAAACACAATCGACATAATGATAAAAAGCGTGCTAAATAGCGACGCAAACGAGCTTATGAAGTTGCTAAATAGGTATTTTTGAACTCTATCCATAAATCATTTCCAAAAGCTCTAAAATTTGAGCTTTGAATAAAATCGTAAGCAAAAGTCCAGCTGACAAAAATGGCACAAACGGCAGTTCGTAGCCTTTTTTGTTGGCGATTGCGTATGCTGGCAGGGTCAAAATCGCGCCGATATAAATCGCGATACCGCCTAGCTTCCAGCCCAAAATCGCGCCTATGATTATGGCGATAAAAATATCGGCTGAGCCCATGGCTTCGCGTTTTAAGACCTTTGTGATGATTAAGCGAAGCGCGAAAAACGCTAGCCCATACCCAGCGGCTGGATACAGCAAGCTAATGTCAAAATCATAAAGCAAAGGATAGACTAAGCTAAGTGCGGTAGCTGTGAAAAGCAGGCTATCTGGCACTGCTTTGAACTCGAAATCGATTGCCGAAAGTGCTAGCAAAAGTATGAAAAGTAGCGCTAAAATGGCGGCTTTGATGATATCTGGCTCACAGATATACGCGCACAGCGCTAGCGCGCCAGCTAGAAACTCCACGATTGGATAGCGGATAGAGATTTTTTCCTTGCAAAATGCGCATTTTCCGCCCAAAAACAGCCATGAAAACAGTGGGACATTGTGGTAAAATTTCAGCGGAGTGCCGCATTTAGGGCAGTGCGAAGCAGGGAAGTTGATACTCTCGCCACGCGGAAGCCTGTGGATTAAGACATTGCTAAACGAGCCGACACAGATGCCAAAAAGGGCGAAAATCGCCATGTAAAGGTAGTATTCCATAAAAATCCATTATTAAATTGATAAATTTTGCAAACGGCTATTTTACAATTTTTTGGCTAAATTTTGGGCAAATTCGGGAGTGAATTTGCAAATTTAGGCTTAAAATTTTTTAGACCACTTTGCGTAAAATCGGAATTTTTGAGAGTATAAAGGCTAAGAACGCTGAAATTATAAAAACACTAACACTTAAAAGCGGAACCATTATGATAGGATTTAGTGTAAGTGCATCTATGCCAAGTCTAAAAACAATCAAATGTAAAACAATAAAATGAAGAAGATAAATTCCAAAACTAATACTAGATAAAAAAGAAATTCTGTTATAAAACATGGTATTTACACTTGGTTTTGAAAATTTACTTTTGACAAATAAAAAAAGCCCAAAAGCAATAAACATAGTATGCAATACCTTATTTGCATTATTGATTTTTAAACCAACATTAAATTTATATACACAAAACGAATTTAATACGGCAAAAAAACATGAAATAATAGCCAATAAATAAATTTTCTTTTTTGCTTTATCTGAAACTTCAAATTTAGAAAAATAATATCCTGCCAAAAAAAAGATTAAAAAACCACTAAATTCTGGAATATATTTTCTTAAATACAAAGGATGTTCGACAATAGCAACGGTTATGAAACTCATAAAATCATAACCACAAGAACAAATAGCAAAAACTATAAGTAAAAATTCAAAATCTTTTTTGGTTAAATTTCGTACCAAAATATGCAAAAAAGGCGCTAAAACATAAAGACCTAGTATAAGATACAAAAACCAAAGATGCGGATATGTATGTTTAAATAAAAAGGAAAAATTATAAGTAAAAAGCATAGGCTCATCATAAATATAAGCATGAAAATATCTATATATAATACTCCAAACAATCAAAGCAATGCTTATTTTTAAAATATTTTTTTTAAAAATTTGTTTAAAATTTTTTCTTATATCCATACTATATCTATTGTAATCAAGCAAAAACATACCACTAACCATAACAAAAATCGGAATACACCAATAAGCTAATGAATTATGAAAAATATCTAAAATAAACCATTCAAATGTAGCTATTGGTGTTCGATAAAAACGAGCAGAAGATACATGAATGCAAATAACAGCAAATGCAGCGATTACTCTTAAAAAATCAGGATAAAAAACCCTTTGCGGTGTGTGTGTGTGTGTGTGTCAGAAACGCCGTGAGTTTGCGAAGTGGTAGAAATTTTTAAATCTTGCAAATTTTGTGCGTTTTTCTCATTTTGTGGCATTATACTCCCCCAAATCTTCGGTTTTTATTTTTAAATTCGCTGATGATTTGTGACAATTCTTCGTTAGAAAACTCAGGCCACAAAGTATCGCTAAAAGCAAGTTCGGCGTAACTTGCCTGCCAAAGCAAAAAATTTGAAATGCGCTTTTCACCACCTGTGCGGATTAGCAAATCCACATCGCCACTGCGCGCAGTATCCAAATGCGCTGAAATTTCGCTCTCGCTAAATTCGCTCCCAGAGCGTGAAATTTCACGACACGTTCGCACGATTTCATCACGCGCGCCGTAATTTATCGCCAAATTTAGATTTAAATTCGCACAATTTTGCGTAAAATTTTGCAAATCATAAATTTTGCTTTTCAAATCATCGCTAAATTTCTCTATATCGCCGACGGCTTTGAAATTTATCCCATTTGCCAAAAAACTCTCTTTTTTATCAACCAAAAATTTCGCCAAAAGTTTCATCAAAAACTCAACTTCACTTTTTGGCCGCTTCCAGTTTTCGGTGCTAAATGCGTAAAGAGTTAAATTTGGGATTTTTTCTTTTATGCAAAATTCGCAGACTCTCTGCACGACCTGCGCGCCCACTTCGTGCCCGCCAGTGCGCAATAGGGCGCGTTTTTTAGCCCAGCGCCCATTGCCGTCCATAATGATTGCTAAATGGTTTAATTGATTCACGATTTAGATTTTTTTAAGCTCGTTTGCCAGTTTTAGCGCGATTTCATCTTTGCTCGCAGTGTCTAGCTCAGTAATAAAATCGTTTGTCAAAAGCGTGATTCTCGTGACATCGCCACCTAGTTTTACCACATCATCTAGCGTATTTAGGCATACTGCGTCGAGATTTTTCTCATCTAGCATGCGTTTTGCTTCGTTTAGTGCGGTCTCTTTGTCGGTTTCTAGCTTGAAGCCGATTTTTTTGATATTTGCATGCACTGAGCTTAGGATATCATCGGTCTTGCCAAGGCGCAGGTTCCATACATCGCCGATTTCTGTCTTTTTGACCTTGCCTTTGTAGCGGACTTTTGGAGTGTAGTCGCTAACAGCTGCTGCCATTATCAGGTATGAGCCATCAGGGAATTTCGTGCTATCAAGGGCTGATTTTAGGCCGATTGTGCTCTCAAAAATCGTAAGTTTATAAGGCAAATTTGGATAATCCACGCTCGAAATCAGCGTTACATTTGCGCCTAGATAATAAAATGCGTCTGCGATTGCCTTTGAGGTTTTTCCGCTAGAAAAATTTGTAATTCCGCGGATATTGTCGATTTTCTCGGTTGTTGGGCCGCCTGTGATGACGACATTTTTGCCTTCCCAAAATTTATCCTTATGGATTGCGCGTTTTACGGTTTGAAGTATCGCCTCTGTGGTGGCTAGGCCGCCTTTGCCCTTTTCGCCACAAGCTAGCATTTTTTCGATTGGATCGACAAACAAGGCTTTGACATTGCTTTTTAAAATTTCAATGCAGTTTTGGGTTATGTTGTTTTCAAGTAGCGCAGGATTGGCTGCTGGTGCGATTACGACCTTGGCTTTGGCGAAGGCTGCGTTTATGGTTTGTAAAAATACATTATCGCAAACTCCCCAAGCAAGCTTGTTTATCGTATTTGCCGTAGCAGGAGCGATTAAGACTAAATCTACTTTTGAGTAGTTTATGTGATTTACCCCTTTTTGCCAGTCTTCGTTGCCGCTGCATAGCACAGGGTGATCGCACAAAGCCTCGAAAGCCTTGTAGCTCACAAACTCGCTCGCGCCCTCGCTAAGTGCGACATAAACATCGAAATTCGCCTTTTTAAGCGCAGAGAGAATTTCAAACGCTTTATAAAAACTAATGCTTCCACAAACTGCTAGTAAAATTTTCTTCTTACTCATTGTTGCTCCTAAAAAATTTATAGAAAAATTCAGCTTTGTTTGTTTGTTTTGATCTAGCTATCGCTAGTGCGCCGTTTGGGACATCTGAGACGATAGTTGAGCCCGCTGCTATGATGACATCATCGCCTATTTTAACTGGGGCTACAAACTGCGTATCAGAGCCGACAAAAACATTTTTGCCGATGATTGTTTTGTATTTTTTCTTGCCATCGTAGTTGCATGTAATCGTGCCACAGCCGATATTCGTGCCTTCATCGATCTCACAGTCTCCAAGATAGCTTAGATGACCTGCTTTTATTTTATTGACTTTGGCATTTTTTAGTTCGACAAAATTTCCAATATGTGTGCCAATCACTTCGCATTTTGGGCGCAAATGTGCCATTGGACCGATATCTGAGTTTGCAACTAGCGAATTTTCGATCACGCTTGAACTTTTGATTATAGAGTTTTCGATCACGCACTCGCCGATTATGCTAACGTTTTCTTGTAATTCGCACTCGCCGATAAATTTTGCCCTACAATCGATATAAATCGTGCTTGGCATGCGCATTAGCACACCAGCCTTCATCAAACGCTCTTTTATGCGATTTTGCATAATTTCCTCAGCTATGCTAAGCGCAAATTTGTCATTTATTCCCATAAAATTTTGCTCATCGACCCATACAGCTTTGCATTTTAAGCCCATATTTTTGGCGATTTGTATGCTATCTGTGAGATAATACTCTTTTTGTGCGTTGTTTGGTGTGATTTGAGGCAGTATTTTTTCTAGCACCTTTGTGTCGAAGCAGTAGCACCCAGCATTAGCGTCGCAAACCAGCTTTTCTTCCTCGCTAGCGTCCTTTTGCTCGACGATTTTTAAAATTTCGCCGTCTTTTGTGATAACCCTGCCATATCCAAATGGATCTTTTGCGCGAAATACGCTTAGGGCGACATCTGCGTCGCTACTGCAAAGCGAGCGCAAATCTGCGCTGTCGATTAGTGGCATATCGCCACACACGATTAGAGTTTTTTGGCTATCAAATTTGATATCTTTTAGCGCGCCTGCGGTGCCAGGGAAGTTTTCGTGGTCTTGTTTGTAAATTTTGGTGTTTGGATACTCGCTCAAAACTGCCTCTTTGACACGATCAAATTGATAGTGCAAAATCACGCTCACATCATCGCTAATCTCATACGCGCGCTCTAAAACATGGCTTAGCATCGACTTTCCGCAAAGCTCAAATAGGACTTTTGGGCGGTCTGACTTCATACGCGTGCCAAAACCAGCGGCTAGAATTACTACTGAAATTTCACTCATAATTTTCCTAAAAAATAAAAATTTAGGGATTTTATCACAGCAAAGATTAATAAAAGATTACTTTTGCGGGCTGAATTTTTAAAATTTATTACTAATAAAATTTTAATTTCAAATTTTATAAAATCCTTAGAATTTTTAAAATTTTGGGGCAAATTTTGACAAAACTTATCATAGTTACATTTATTTGGGCGTTTAGCTTTTCGCTAATTGGCGAGTTTTTACGCGGGATTGATAGCGCGTATTTGGCGCTTTCGCGCGTGGCTTTGGCGTTTGTGTGCTTCGTGCCGTTTATGAAAATTAGGGGTGTAAATTTGCGCCTAGCAGGGCAAATTTGCGCGATTGGCGCAGTGCAAATCGGCATAATGTATATTTTTTATTACAAAAGTTTTGCGTATCTCAAAGTCTATGAAGTCGCGCTTTTTACGATATTTACGCCGTTTTATGTAACGCTGATATATGATGCGTTTGCTAGGCGTTTTCGCTCGCTTTATCTGCTTAGCGTCTCATTTGCGGTTTTGGGGGCGTTTGTGATTAAATTTAATGGCATAAATTCTGAGTTTTTAACTGGATTTTTGTTGATTCAAGGGGCGAATTTGTGCTTTGGCGCAGGTCAGAGCGCGTATAAATACCTCTGCGAAAGCAAGGGCCTTGGCGAGCAAAAAGAGCTTTTTGGCTATTTTTTCCTAGGCGCGGTGATTGCTTGCGCGCTTGTGGCGGCGCTTTTTGGAAACGCAGCGAAATTTAATCCAAACGCAGAGCAGGTCGCAATCATAATTTTTATGGGCGTGGTAAGCTCCGCGCTTTGCTATTTTTTGTGGAACAAAGGTGCTTGCGAAGTCGATGCTGGCGTGCTTGCGATTATGAATAACGCTCTAATCCCAGCCGCGATTATCGTAAATTTAGCCCTTTGGCACAAGGACGCCGAGCTTGGCAAATTCCTAATCGGTAGCGTGATAATCGCATTTTCACTAATCCTGCACAAAAAAATAATGAAATTTTACGCAAAAGCCTAAATTTGGTTAGTTTTGATTAGCTTTTGTAAAATTTAGAGATAGAAATTGTAATTAAAATTTCGCAAAATTTCATTAGGTTTAAATTTGTTCGCTAAAATTGCGGATTTGAATTTAAAAAAAAAGTTGGAGAATATGAAAAAAATAGTCAAAATTTTAGTTATTTTAGCCCTGATTTTGGGCGGATATTTCGCGTATAAAAAATTTGGCGCAAAAGATGAAGCCCCAAAAATCCTAACCACAAAAATGCAAAAAGGCAATATCCGTGGCACCGTGACAGCTACTGGCGAGGTTTATGCGCAAGAGTTAGTCGATGTGGGTGCGCAAGTAGGCGGTCAGATCAAAAAGCTCTATGTCAAAGTCGGCGATGTGGTCAAAGCTGGCGATATGATAGCTCAAATCGACTCAGTTACCCAAGAAAACAATATCGCCAAGGAAAAGGCGCAGTTAAATATCTATGAGGCAAATTTGGTTTCAGCCAAAATCGCTAGCGATAACGCCCAGACGCAGTATAATCGCGAGCTTAAACTCTACAAAGCAAACGCGACCTCAAAAGAAGCCCTAGAAAACGCCAAAAACAATCTCGCTGCAAAAGAGGCAGCCAAAAAACAGATCGAAGCGCAAATCGAGCAGACCAAACTCTCTTTAAGCACGGCTGAGACAAATTTAGGCTACACCAAAATCACAGCCCCTACTGGTGGGACAATCGTATCGGTGCCGGTAGAAGAGGGCAAAACCGTAAATGCTAACCAAACCACGCCAACAATCGCAAAAATCGCGGATTTAAGCAAAATGGAGATAAAAATGGAAGTCGCCGAGGGCGATATTTCTAAAATCAGCGTCGGCACGCCAGTAGAATACTATATTCTCTCAAATTTAAACGATGTGCGCCAAGCCCATGTTTCGCACATAGACCCGGGTCTTACTACGCTAAGTGATGGTAGCTACGACAAGGCTAGCACGAGCGCGAGCTCATCAAAAAGCGCTGTTTATTTTTATGTCAAATCCTCAATCGATAATAGAGATAATTACCTAAAAATCGGCATGACGACAGAGTGTGAAATCATCGTAAATCACGCAGAAGACACAAACTATCTGCCAACCTCTGTGATTAAACGCGATGAAAATGGGGATTATGTCATGGTAAAAAGGGCTTTTGGCTCAGAGAAAACCTATATCAAAAAGGGTATTAGCGATGATTTGAATACCGAAATTTTGGGTGGTTTGAGCGATGATGATGAGATTATTATCGCAGATGGTTCAAACGCCAATCAAATCGGCGATGGCAGTGGCGGACGCGCTCCTAGAATGAGATTTTAAAATTTAAAATTTAGCCATGATAAAGTTAGAAAATATAAATAAAAAATTCAAACTCGGCGATAATGAGGTTCATATCCTAAAAGATATAAATTTGCATATAAAAGCCGGCGAATTCGTATCAATCATCGGTCAAAGTGGTAGTGGAAAATCCACGCTGATGAATATCATCGGCTGTATCGATACCCCAACTAGCGGAAGCTATAAAATCGACGATAAAGAGGTTGCTAAGCTTAGTTCAGATGAGCTTGCAAGCCTTAGAAGCAAGAAATTTGGCTTTGTTTTTCAAAAATACAATCTCATCGCCTCAATCGACGCTACCGAAAATGTTGCCCTACCAGCCGTGTATGCAGGTGTGCCATCTCATGCTAGGATTAAGCGCGCAATAGAGCTTTTAGAAGGTTTAGAGCTAGGCGACCGCACGAAAAATTTGCCAAACAAGCTCTCAGGCGGACAGCAGCAGCGCGTCTCTATCGCAAGAGCTCTCATAAATGGTGGCGAGATAATCCTGGCCGATGAGCCAACAGGCGCACTTGATAGCAAATCTGGCGTCATGGTAATGGAGATTTTAAAAAAACTCCACGAAGAAGGTCATACCATAATCGTCGTAACCCACGATAGCAATGTTGCCTCAATCGCTGATAGGATTGTCGAGATCAAAGACGGCCAAATTTTAAGCGATAATGTCAAAATGGGGCGCACCTTTGATTTGCATAAAGAAAAGCTAGAAAAAGAAAACTCGCTTTTTTCTGCCAAAGATCAATTTATAGAGAGCTTTAAAATGTCAGTCAGCGCGATATTTTCACATAAGTTGCGCTCGATTTTGACAATGCTTGGAATTATAATCGGAATTGCCTCTGTTATCTGCGTCGTTGCCCTAGGAAACGGCTCGGAGGAGAGGATTTTATCAAATATCCGCTCGATTGGCACAAATACTATCAGTGTCTATCCGGGGCGAAATTTCGGCGATATTAGAGCAGGCGGGATAAATACTCTAACCAAAAACGACTCCCTGGCATTAGCGCACCAGCCTTATGTGGATTATTCTACGCCAAACTCACGCACGAGTGGAACGCTAACTTACGCTAGTATGAGTGCGACGGGGCAGGTTTTTGGCGGTGATGTAAATTCGCTCGCAGTCAGCGGAATAGATGTGGTAGAGGGGCGAAATTTCAACGAAGATGATATAAAATACTCAAATTCTGTCATCATTATCGATCAAAACACCAAAAAAACGCTATTTAAAGGCGTGGAACCACTTGGAAATACAATTTTATTCAACGGCAGGGCTTTACGCATAATCGGCATAGCTGGCGAGGATAAAAACGCCTTTGGCAGTAGCGAGAGTTTGCGCGTGTATGCGCCATATACGACCGTGATTGATAAAATTTCAGGCGATAGGCAGATTAGCTCAATCACGGTCAAAATCAAAGACGATGTCAGCACCGCAATGGCTGAGGAGAGTATCACACAGCTACTAATCCAGCGCCACGGCACGAGGGACTTTCACACGCGAAATTCAGATACGATTAAGCAAACGATAGAGAGCACGACAGGCACGATGAAAATTTTAATCGGCTCAATCGCCTTTATTTCGCTAATCGTGGGCGGAATCGGCGTAATGAATATCATGCTAGTCTCAGTTACCGAGCGCACCAGAGAGATCGGAATCCGTATGGCAATCGGCGCCAAAGAGGGCAATATCTTGCAACAATTCCTAATCGAGGCGATTTTGCTATGCTGGTTTGGCGGAATTTTGGGAATTTTGTTTGCGCTTTTAATTGGATTTAGTTTTAACTCGCTAAGCCCTGATTTTTCGATGAAATTTACCATTGCGCCGATACTCGTATCCTTTGCGGCCTCATCTGCTATCGGGATAATTTTCGGGTATTTGCCAGCAAGAAGTGCAAGCAAACTAAACCCAATCGACGCATTAGCACAGGAGTAGAGATGAAATTTAATATATTTGTAAGCGCAGTTTTCGTGGCGTTTTTTGGCGGGTGTGCCGCGATAAATAGCAACCTTGATTACGAAGTGCAAGATAGCTTTATAGACGAAAACGAAACCTATGAAATCGCGCAGGATTGGTATAAGGGATACAATCAGCCATATTTAAATGCCCTTGTTGATGAGGCTTTGGCGAAAAACCACGATTTGCGCGCAGCGGCGTTAAATTTGGAGCGCGCGTATGTGAATTTAGGCCTTAGCAAAGAGGATTTATTCCCTACGCTTGGGGCTTCGTGGGGGGCTGGTGCGAGCCGTGATATCAGCAGAAGTGATGAGTGGAGCAAGACTTATAGCTCTGGCTTTAATGTCAGCTATGAGCTCGATCTTTTCGGGCGGATTCGCTCGAACATAAATGCTAGCGAGTGGGACGCGAGTGCGAGTGTGTTTGACTTGCAAAATGCTCGTTTGACGCTGATAAATTCGGTCGTGAGCGGGTATTTTGAGATGCTTTATCTAAACGATGCGCTAAAATGGACGAAGCAAAATTTAAAAGATTATGCACAAATCGAGCAAATCGTCAAGGCAAAATACGATTATGGCAGATCTGAGCTTATCGAATACAAGCAGGTGCAAAACAGCATTTTGAATTTGAAAAACCGCGTTTTGGAAATCGAGAAAAATATCGAGGATAACCGCAAATTTATGCGTGATTTAATCTCGCCTGACTTGGAGTTTCGCACAGATTTACCAAGCATTGAGAGCGTGAAATTTCTAGGTGCAGACCTTAGTGTGCCTTACACTGCTTTGCATAATCGCCCAGACATTAGAGCTGCGATTTCTAGGTTAAATGCGGCGTTTTATGACCACAGACGCGCAAGGCTAAATTTCTTCCCGCGCGTAAATTTGGGCGCAGGGTTAAATTCAGCTAATACAGATAAATTTAGCGATGGATTTGATTTGAAATTTTTGAGCGGAAATGTCAGTATTAGTCTGCCGTTTTTGGACTATGGACGGCTAAAATCGCAGTTAAGGATAGCTGAGGTGGATTTTTACGCTTACCGAAATTCTTACGAAAAAACCCTAAGCGGCGCAGTAAATGAGACGCTAAATTTGTATAGAATTTACGAAATCAACCGCGCAAGGCTTGCAAATTTAGCCGATACTTACAAAACGACTAGTGAAATCGAGCGCATTTACCGCGTCAAATACGACGCAGGTGCTAGCGAGCTAAAAGATTTTTTGGAGGCTAGATCGAGTGCGATTTCGGCGCGAATCAATCTACTTGCGCAAAGATATGCGAGTATGCAAAATGAAATTTCGATTTACCGCGCTATGGCTGGTAAATTTCGCCAAAAATTTTAAATTTTAAAATTTGTTTAGCATTGAAAAATTTAGTTTTTCAATGCTTTTTAAGTAAAATTTTTGTAAAATCCACACCTTAAATTTTTTAAAAAAGGAAGAATATGAAAAGAACATATCAACCACACAACACCCCTAGAAAGCGCACACACGGCTTTCGTGTAAGAATGAAAACAAAAAATGGACGCAAAGTTATCAACGCAAGACGCGCCAAAGGTAGAGCAAGATTGGCTGCGTAGGTAGTTTCGCTCCGATAAGCGAAAATCAGGTTTTTTCAGAAGTTTATAAAAGTGCTGCGAAATGGCACTGTGATTGCGCTGTCGTGTATTTTATGGACGGCGAGCGCAGGTTTAGTGCGATAGCTAGTAAAAAGATTGGAAATGCGGTTAAGCGAAATCGCACCAAACGCCTGCTAAGAGCGGCGTTTTATAATCAGCAAAATTTATTAAAAGATGGCACTTTTATCATTATCGCAAAAAAACAGATTGAAAACATGAGTTTTAAAGAGATAGAGCGAAGTTTGCGTTGGGCTTTTAAAAAGATAGGTTCGATAAAATGAGAAATTTTTGTGTTTTTTTGATTAAATTTTACAGAGCCTTTATTTCACCTCTTTTACCTGCGAGTTGTCGCTACTATCCCACATGCTCTACTTACGCGCTCTATCAGTTTAAATTTAACCACCCCTTACACGCATTTTTTGCTACATTAATTAGAATTTTAAAGTGCAACCCTTTTTTCAAGGGCGGAATAGATCACCCTATCATCAAGCATAATTTTAAATTTAATTTTTTTTGGGCATGCAAAAACAGTGCTTTGGGCGTAAAACCAAAAATTTGGTTTATACCATATTCAAAAAATCAGTATTATATAATATTTAGGAGATAATCGTGTTAGATCAAATATCCCAACAAAAACGCCTAGGACTAGCTATTTTGCTAGCTTTTTTGTTTTTTGTGGCATACGACCATTTTTATATGTCAAAAGTCAGAGCTGCTATGGAGGCGAACAAAACAGCCACTGCCACACAAAGTGCGCAAAGCGTGGCAAAACAAGCCCCAACTAGCGCAAGTGCTAGCATAACTCCAAGCGCAAGCGCGGGTGCGAGCGCACAAAATCAGTTAGTCAAAATTGTCGGCAAAGAGGCGAATTTTACGATTGATAATTTCGGTCGCATTAGCTCATACACGCTAAATGATAAAAAATTTACAAAAGATGGCGAACCGATAAATTTAATCAGCAAAGATGGCGATTCAAAACCGCTTGAAATCAGATTCGAAGACGCTAATTTAAACGAGCTAGCATTTTCGACGCCATATACTGCTTCTGCGGATAGGCTAGATATTACAAATGGCGCAGCTAGCGTGGTTTTGACGCAAAATTTAGGCGATTTTGTCGTTAGCAAAAATTTGAAATTTAACCCAAATGGAAGTTACGAAATCGATATCAAATTTAACCGCCCGACTTCGTATTTTATCACACCTGGCTCTCGCCCTGATGTCGAGGTAGATGGATACACAATCCACGGTATCACAGTGGGCAAAAGCGACGATACAGTCGAGATTTTCGAAGACGGCGATGTGAGCGAAAACGAGCGCGTCGAAAACGCCATATTTGTGGCCAGCTCAGATAGATACTATACAAGCCTATTTTTTGGCGAAAATTTAAACACCACGATTACTAGCGCGAACGATATTTCGCAAGCCTTCATTAGAGCAAATGGCGATTTTAAGAGCATTGGCTATATCGGACCGAAGGATTATGTAACCCTAAAAGAGGTAGATCCAAAGCTAACTAATGTCATTGAGTATGGCTGGTTCACCTTCATCGCAAGGCCTATGTTTAAATTTTTGCGCTGGATTTATAGCCATGTAGGCAACTGGGGCTGGGCGATTGTGATACTTACGCTAATTATTCGCGCAGCACTCTTTCCGCTTAGCTACAAGGGTATGTTATCAATGAATAAGCTAAAAGATTTAGCCCCAAAAATGAAGGAGTTGCAAGAAAAATACAAAGGCGATCCGCAAAAATTGCAAATGCACATGATGGAGCTATATCGCAAAAATGGCGCGAACCCAATGGGCGGATGTTTGCCGATACTACTTCAAATTCCGGTATTTTTCGCGATTTATCGCGTGCTTTTAAACGCAATCGAGCTAAAAGGTGCCGAGTGGGCTATGTGGATCCACGATCTATCGCTAAAAGATCCATATTATATCTTGCCGATTTTGATGACAGCGCTTATGTTTTTACAGCAAAAAATCACGCCTACTTCATTTACAGACCCAATGCAAGAGAAGGTAATGAAATTCTTACCACTAATGTTTGGTGTGTTTTTCCTAATGTTCCCAGCGGGTCTTACGCTGTATTGGACTGTGAATAATATGTGTTCGATAGTGCAACAATATGTCATAAACAAAATCTTTGCTCGCCAAAAGCAAGCCCAAATTTCGGAGAAAAAACATGAAAATTGAAGCGATAAATTTAACGCAAGCTTACCAAAAAGCAGCAGATGAGTTTGGGTGTTCGATTACTGAGTTAAATATCAGGGTAATTCAACAGCCAAGTAGCGGATTTTTGGGCTTTTTTAAGAAAAACGCCATTATCGAGGTTGTTAAAAAAGGCGAGAAATTTCCACAAAGCGAAAATTTAAGCCAAAAACCAAATGACGAGAAAAAATCGCAAAATTCGCAAAAAACTAGAAGTGCAAATTCGCACAAAGCCCGCAAAGAAAAGCCAAAAGCTACCATAAATGATGAAATTTGCAAAGATATCGAGCAAAAAATCACAAATTTAATCGCACAAAGTGGATTTAATCTTAGCGTTTGCGAGGTTAAAATTCACGATGAAAACAGCGTCTATATCAAAATCGACGGCGATGATAGCGCGCTTTTAATCGGCAAGGAAGGCCACAGATACAAGGCGTTTTCGTATATGATTTATAACTGGATTAGTATGAAATACAACCTCTCTGTCGTTTTCGAAGTGGCTGAATTTTTGCAAAACCAAAGCAAACATATCGACTCGTATGTGGGCGCATTAAAGGCGAACGCAAACGGCTCAAAAATCGTAACTAAGCCATTTGACGGGGCATTTGTCAAAATCGCTAGCGACAAGATTAAAGAAAGCTTCCCAGATCGCACGATCGGTATCAAATCCACTCGCAATGGCAAAATCATCATAATCGACGAAAAAAATTAATGAATCAAACAATCGCTGCTGTCGCCACCGCTCATGGAGTCGGTGGAATATCAATCGTGCGCATAAGTGGGGCAGGCGCCCTGCAAATCGCGCGCGAAATTTCGTATAAAAATGACTTCGCACCGCGCCACGCTACACTGGCGAATTTATACGGCGCAGACGGGGTGAAATTTGGCGAGGCAATTTTTATATATTTCAAAGCCCCACATAGCTTCACTGGCGAGGATGTAGTAGAGATTCAAACACACGGCGGACTTATTAGCTCGTCTATGGCGCTTGATAGCGTGGTTTCGCTAGGAGCGCGTATCGCTGAGCCTGGGGAGTTTAGCAAAAGGGCGTTTTTAAACGGCAAAATGGATTTAAGCAAGGCCGAGGCGATTAGCGATTTGATACTTTCTCGCTCGGAAAGTGCGGCTAAGATTTTATCTCGCAACCTGCACGGCGAGCTTGAAGGCTTTGTAAATGACCTGCGCGCTAAGCTTGTCAAAACTCTCGCTTTTGCCGAGGTTTGCATAGATTATGCCGAAGAGGATTTACCACGCGATGTGCTTGAAAATTCGCTAAAAATGCTAAATGAAAACATAGAAAATTTAGAAAAAATCACCCAGATTAGCAAGAGCAGAAAAGGGCTAATCGAGGGCTTTAAGGTCGCAATCGTAGGCAAACCAAATGTAGGCAAAAGCAGTATTTTAAACGCGCTTTTAAACTACGAGCGCGCAATCGTCAGCGATGAGGCTGGCACGACTAGGGATAGAATCGAAGAGAGCCTTAAAATCGGCACCCACCTAATCCGTATCATTGATACAGCAGGCATTAGGCATGGCGAGAGCAAGACCGAAAATATCGGCATTTCATACTCAATCAAGGCGATTGATGAGGCGGATATTATTCTGGCTGTGTTTGATAGCTCTGCAAATTTTAGCGATGAAGATGAAAAAATCGTCCAAATTTTGGAGCAAAAAAGCGATAAAAAAATATTTTATATCTTAAATAAATCTGATTTAGCGCAAAATTTTGCATATAATTTTGCGCAAAAACCGCTTAAAATTTCAGCCAAAAACGGCGTCGATGAGATTTTAAAAGAGCTTGAAATTTACCTAAATTCGCAGAATTTCGACGGACTTATGCTAAGCAACACTCGCCAAATCAATGCTTGCCAAAACGCACTAAACGCCCTAAAAAGCGCGCGCGAAAAGCTAAACGAGGCTGAGCTTGAAATTTTCGCTTATGAAATGAATCGCGCCATAGAGCAGATTTCATCGATTTCTAGGCCATTTGAAAGGGACGAAATTTTAGATGAAATGTTTGGGAATTTTTGCCTAGGAAAGTGATTTTATATCTTATTTAGCCAAAATTTACTATAATCACCCCTTTTAATAAGGGTGAAAATGAGAGAAAAATTTGAATATTTCCTAGCCGTAATTTTGATAAAATTAGCCAAAATTCTACCGACAAATTTCTTATATTTTTTCTTTGATTTCTTGGCGAAATTCGCCTTTTTTGCGCTAAAATCACGCGCAAAAATCGCTATAAAAAACCTTAGCCTTGCCTACCCACAAAAATCAGCTGGCGAGATTAAAACCCTAGCGCGCGAAAATTTCCGCTCTGTGGCTAAAACCCTGACCCAAACCCTGCTTTTCTACCATGAAAGGCTCGATTTTAGCGCACTTATTGCTAACAAAGACGAGGCACTAGAAAAGGTAAAAGCGCTAAAAGGCGATAGCAAAAACGGCATTTTGTTTTTCACGGCGCATTTTGGAAACTGGGAAGTTTTAGCCCATTTTTGCGGCGCAAACGGCTTTCCTATGGCGGTTGTGGGACGCAGGGGAAATAACGAACTCATCGAAGATCGCCTAGTTACGCCATTTCGCAAAAAATACGGCAACGAGCTAATCTACAAAGATAACGCCATGCGCGGACTTGTCGAGCGTCTAAGGGCGGGCAAAAATGTAGGAATCCTGCCAGATCAAAAGCCGGGCGGAAAAAACAGCCTAAAAACCACATTTTTTGGGCGCGAGTGTTACACCACAAAGACGATTGCGTCGCTGTATCTGAAATTTAACCCAGTCCTAATCCCCATTTTTGCGTGTCGTATGAGCGATGGACGCTATGAAATCGTCATCAAAGATTTCACCCCGCCAAGCGCGGATTTGGATAAATCAGAGGCCGAGCAATTCATAACCCAGCAGTGCAACGATATCTTTGAAGAGGTCGTGCGAAGCGCACCCGAGCAGTGGTTTTGGATGCATAATCGCTGGAAAGTTGGCTAATGAGAGCGCTTATCTTTACCGACGGACGCAAGGGGCATGAGAGCCAAAGCGTGGCGTTTTGCGAGTTAAAAGGCTTGGAATTTGAGTTTTGCAAAGTTAGCTATAAAAACAAAATTTTAAAAATTCTCTCATATTTTTTGGATTTTTTGGGGCTGAAATTTAAAATTTTCGAGTGCGAAAACAAAAATTTTGCGAATTTTGACATTTTCGTGGGAGCTGGGTCTGTGACATACTATCCCTTAAAATACTGCGCCGCGAAATTTGGCAAAAAAAGCGTCGCGCTAATGTATCCAAAAGGCTATAAAAAGGACTTTTCACTCATTTTCGCAAACGCTCACGATACCACGCAAACTGCGCCAAATGTGGTGATTTTGCCGACGAATTTAAACCTTAGCAAAGTAGCGAATTTCTACACTCCCAAAAAAAGCGCGATTGGCTTTGTCATCGGTGGGCCAAACGCTTCGTTTGATATGAATAGCAAAATTTGCGAGATTGTGGAGAAAATCAAGGCAAAATTTCCACGCCACGAATACGCCCTGACCACTAGCCCACGCACCCCGCGCGATATCGAAGCGCAGTTTGAGCGCGCGAATTTCGATTTTAGTGTGATTTATAGCAAAAATCAGATTAATCCAATCGGTGATTTTTTGGAGGGTTGCGAGTGGATTTTTATCACCCAAGATTCTGTTTCGATGATAAGCGAAGCGGTGTGTAATGGCGTGGCAAATGTCGCTGTTTTGGCGCTTCCACGCAAAAATTCGCATAATAAATTTGACGATTTTATCGCAAATTTGGCGCAAAATGAGTGTTTACGAATTTACGCTAAAAACAGCGAGTTAAAACCGACAAAAAAGATAAATTTAAGCCAAATTTTACAAGGAATTAGCTTATGAGAGTGGTGCAAATACTGCCAGAACTTAACGAAGGTGGCGTCGAGCGCGGTGTGGTCGAGCTCACGCGCGAATTTGCTAAATTTGGCGTGGAAAATTTCGTCATAAGCAATGGCGGAAAGTTAGTAAGCGAGCTAGAAAAAAACGGCGTGCGCCACATAAAATTCGATGTTTGCTCCAAAAATATATTTACAGCGCTTTCTCGCGCTAGTGCGCTAAAAGAAATTTTGCGCGAGATCGCCCCAGATATCGTGCATGTGCGCTCTCGCGTGCCTGCGTGGCTAGTGAAATTCGCCAAAGGGGGGCTAAATTTTGGGCTAGTTAGCACCGTGCATGGGCTAAATTCCGTGAATTTTTACAGCAAAATTATGGTAAAAGCCGATAAAATCATCTGTGTCAGCAACGCTACGAAGGATTATGTGGTGCGAAATTTCGGCGCAGATGTCAGCAAAATCAGGGTAATTCCGCGCGGAATTGATTTAGAAAAATTTAATCCTAGCAATTTAGATGCCGAATTTATGGCGAAATTTCGCGCCGAATTTGGGCTAAAACAGGGCGATTTTATCGTCGCAAGTGTCGGGCGCATAACGCAACTCAAAGACTATGAAACGCTCATAAAAGCGGGGCAAATTTTAAAGCAAAGCTTTGGTGAGGGGCTAAAAATTTTAATCGTGGGCGGTGTGCGCGATGATAAAAAAGAGTATTTTTTGGGGCTACAAAATTTAGCGCGTGAGTTAAATTTGGCGCAAAGCGTGATTTTTACGGGTTCGCAAAGCAAAATCCCTGAGATTTACGCGCTAAGCAATGTCGTCGTGAGTGCGTCGAAAAAACCTGAGAGTTTCGGGCGAAGCGTGGCTGAGGCGATCGCGCTAAATGCGCCTGTGGTGGCGAGCAATCACGGTGGCGTGCTAGACATAATCAAATCTGGCGAAAATGGCGAGTTTTTTGCCGTGGGCGATGAGAGGGGGTTAGCTGCGATGATAGAGCGCGCGAAGGATTATAAATTTGACGGATACGGCTACATAGCGGAGAATTTCAGCCTAGCGCAAATGGTGGAGAAAACTATGAGTGTGTATAAGGAGATAGTGTGATAAATTTGGTTAAGACTGAGGGTAAATTCGACTTTTTCAAAGCGATTTTTCTCTTTGCATTGGCGGTTTGGACGATGTCGTTGCCGTTTAAAAACGCGGTGTATCAAGTGGGCTTTGTGCTTTTTGATTTAGTTTTTTTAAGCCATTTGATATATTTTAAAAATTTTGCTTTGGTAAAAGAAATTTTACAAAGCGTTAAATTTTTGGCTTTTTGCTTTGTTGGAATATTAATTGCTATGATAATCTCAAACTCCCTAAATACCGAGTTTTTAAGCAAAAAAAGCTGGGAGATAATAGCGCTTTTTCCATTTAGATATGGGCTTATTTTTGTGGGGCTTTGCTATTTTTACAAACTTAAATTTTTTGGCGAAAAAGAGCTTAAAGTGCTCGTTTTCGCGGGACTTTTTTTGCTTTTGGCAAATGCGATTTTTTATATTGTGCAAAATCCACAAATTTTAACCAAACTTAAAGGTGGTGGCATTACCGGGGGACTCTCTACGAGAACTGCTTTTGGATTTTTTGCAGGACTTGGTTTTGTGCTTTCTCTAACCTTAGTGAAAAACTATGTTTTTAAAGCGATTTTTAGCATTATTTTTCTATTTTTTGTCATTTTTTCATTTACTAGAAGTGCGTGGGTTGGGTGTTTTGCTTGTTTGATTTTATTTTGTGCTTTTAATATCAAAAATTATAAACTTATTTTGTCGATTTTTGTTTGTTTGGTGGCGTTTGCTTTGGTCACATATTTTGGTTTCGATAGTGTCGCAGAGCGTTTTAGCGACCTAGCTAATGCGCGAACTAGTGGGCGAAATGTCATTTGGGCATACTCGCTTGAAAGGATTGGTGAGCATCCGATTTTTGGCTGGGGAGTTGATAGTTTTAGGCATTTGCCAAACTCGCCAGCGATTACAAGAAGCGATTTTAACGCCACTCACAATATGATTTTAGAGCTTTTGCTTCATACTGGAATTTTTGGTTTCATTATCTATATGAGCGCAATTTTAAGCAACTTTTGGCTTTGTATAAAAGAGCGAAAATTTGAAATTTTTATTATTTTTACATATTTTTTCGTCGTTATGCAGTTTGATAGTTCTACGCTTACTTCAAAAGAAGCATTGAGTTATTTGGCAATTTTTACATTTCTTGTGTATTCTAAAAAAATACAAGGTAGGCAGATATGAATATTGTTCATTGTGCTGTTTTTAGAGAGTTAGAATACGGTAAATTTTTTTACAACATAGACCGAAAAATTTCTCATGGTTTGCACCAAAATGGGCATTTTGTCTATGATTTTAGTTATAGGGATGTCGAAAGAAGATCAAGATTTCTAAAAATAAAAAATAGTGGCTTAGATAAAATGAATAAAGAATTGATTAGGGTTTGCAAAAACATAAACGCCGACTTGCTTTTAATCGGTAAAGGTGAAAAAATCGCAACTGCCACGCTAAAAGAGCTAAAAAAGGCGCTCCCAAATTTAAAAATCGCACTTTGGTATGTCGATCATTTAAACGAAGTTTCGCAGTTTTGGGAAAATTTGAGAGAAATCGACTGCTTTTTTTACGCAAATGCGCTGAATTTGCAAAAGCTTTCCAAGGATTATAAAAACGCCAAATTCGCCTTTTTTCCAAACATTTCCGACGCCGCCTTTGATAGATTTTACGAGCGCGAAAAAACAAACGATATAATCTACATTTCAAGGGATTACAAAGAGGATAATCGCCACAAATTCGCCCTAATGCTTGATGAATTTTGCAAAAAAAATGGCGTGAAATGCGAAATTTACGCTAGTTTAGGAAACGGCACCATTTTTGGCGATGAATTTCACAAAGCAATCGCAAAAAGCAAAATCGCCATAAATTTCAACCGCGACGATGATTTAGAGTGCGAAAAATCGCAAAAATTGCTTGGGGCAAGTGATAGAATGGCGCAGTTTATGGGGTGTGGAGTTTGCACTTTTTCGCCAGTGATTGCGGGGTTTGAGAGATTTTTCACGCACGAAAAAGAGATAGTGTATTTCAAAAATCCAAGCGATTGCTTCGAGAAAATTTTGGAATATTTATGCGCTGAAAAATACGCCCAAATTGCCAAAGCGGGGAGAGAAAAGGCTCTAAATTTGGCAAATGCGAAACGAGTAACCAAATTTATGATTGAAATGATTTTTAGTGAGAAATTTAGCGAAAATTACGAGTGGCGCGAATATATTTACCAAAATGGAGAGAAGATTTGAGGATACTACATACTCTTCATTGGGTGCAGTTTGCGGGGACTGAGCGGGTTTGCGTGGATTTATGCAACGAAATGTCAAGGCAAAATGAAGTAATTTTGCTAAGCAATAAAGATATCAGCGAGTATTTGCAAAAAAATATCAAATTTGTAAATTTTGATTTTGAAAAAAATCGCAGAAATCCGCTTTTTTTGTATAAAACAGCGAAATTTATAGAAAAAATTTCCCCGGACATTATCCAGTGTCACAACACAAAAGAGCTTGAAATCATGCGCTATATGCAGGTTTTTTTGAAGAAAAAAATTCCGCTAATCGCCACAAAACACACTTTGGAATTCAAAAAAAATTATAAATTAGCTGATTTGTGCGTGGCTGTGTTAGATGAGACAAAAAAGATTTTACCGCCAAATTCTATAATTATCGAAAATGGAATTTTGTATAAAAAGCCAGAAAAGATTAAAAAACTAGATAAATTTCACATCATCAGCTCTGGCAGATTAAGCGCCATTAAGCAAATGGATGTGGTCATCAAAGCGCTTAGTTTGGTGAAATTTGACTTTGTGTGCGAGATATTCGGTCAGGGTGAGAAGCAAGGCGAGCTAGAAAGGCTAATTAGTGAGCTAAAACTTGATAAAAAGGTCTTTTTGCGCGGTTTCGTGGATAATATAAATGATTATTTAGCAAGCTGCGATTTGCAAATCATAGCTTCGAAATTCGAAGCTTACGGACTTGTGGCGATTGACGGGGTTTATTATTCGCCACTTATGATTTCAACGAATACTGGCATTTGTGAGCGAATTTTGCCTAGTGAGTTAAAATTTAGCGCCACGCCAGAAAATTTAGCTCACAAACTAAACGATATTTACGAAAACTATGATAAATTTGTAGAAATTTTCGCCCCTATCAAAGCCAAAAAAGACGAATTTAGCGTAGCAAAAATGGCGCAAAATTACATAAATGCTTATGAAAATTTGATAAAGGATTTTAAAAAATGATATATTTTTTCGCAATTTTAGCCGTGGCGATTATAGCCTTTTCGTGCAGGTATAACTGGTGGCGGATCCCGCAGGGCTGGGATAAGGCGCGCGTGCTGATGTATCATAGCATAAGCGAGCATAAGGGCGATAAATTTGATAAATGGCGCGTTCGTCCAGCCGATTTTGAGGCCCAAATCGCGTGGCTAGCCAAAAACGGCTTTACTACTTTCACGCTTAGCGAGTTAGCAAATTTAGCCCAAATCCCGCCAAAATCGGTCTGTATTACCTTCGATGACGGATTTATGGATAACTACACAAACGCCTTTGAAATTTTGAAAAAATATAATTTCAAAGCCACGATTTTTGTGGTAGCTACTGCTACGCAAAACGACTGGGAGCGCGGAAATACCGAGCATTTAAGCCAAATTTTAACTAGCGATGAGATAAATTTAATGCACTGCTCAAATTTAATCGAGTTTGGCTCGCACACGCTAAGCCACGCGAATTTAGAGCGTTTGTGGGCGAGTGAGCCCGAAAAAGCGCGAGATGAAATCGAAAAATCCAAAAAAGAGTTAGAGAAAATCACCGGGCGAGAGTGTAGAGTTTTTGCCTATCCTTACGGCAAATTTAATGATGAAATTTTATCGCTTACGCGAAATTCAGGATACTGCGCCGCGGTCGTGGTAAAGCGTGGGCTTTATGAAGCGGGTGATGATAAATTTGCCATTAAGCGAATTGGCGTTTTGGGGACGGAGAGTTTTTTTGATTTTTGGCTGAAATTTACGCGCATAAGGAATAAACTATGATAAATGCAAGTGTCTATGCAATCGTGCAAAACGAAGAAAAACATATCGAACGAATGCTAAAAAGTGTCGCTGACTTCGCAGAAATCATCATCGTCGATAGCGGTAGCACCGATAAGACACTTCAAATCGCGCAAAAATACGGCGCGAAAATCTACCACCACGATTGGCAAGGCGAGGGCGTGCAAAAAAACTACGCTTTTAGCCTGTGTTCGCACGAGTGGGTGCTAAATTTAGATGGCGACGAGGAAGTAAGCGCTGAGCTAAAAGCTGAAATTTGCGAGTTTATGGCGCAGAGTGAATTTGACGGGCTTGATATTAAATTTCATGAATTTTACATGGGCGGGATCGTCGATGATAGGGTGCGCAAAAACACTCATATCAGATTTTTTCGCAAAAGCTCTGGCGAATACCGAAATTTGGGCGTTCATGCGCAAGTTAGCATAAATGGCAAGGTGCGAAAATCTCGTGGCGTGATTTATCATTTCAGCGATAAACCAATCAAAGAGCTAGTGAGCAAAAACAACAACTATTCGAGCCTGCGCGCACAGCAAAAATTTGAAAAAGGCAAAAAACCGAGCCTAGCCAAACTGCTTTTTATCTTTCCGCTTGTCTTTTTCAAATCGTATTTTTTAAGGCGAAGTTTTTTCGACGGCAAAAAAGGCTTCATAATCGCCGTTATAAACGCATTTTACGCATTTATGAAAGAGGCGAAATTGTATGAAATTTGGCTTAACAAAAAAGGAAATTAAGCAAAATTTAGCTATTATAAAAAGTTATTAAATTCCACTAAAAGGGCGATAAAATGGATAAAAAAACCATTGCGGCACACAAAATCAGCGAAGACGAATATGCGAAAATTTTAGAAATTCTAGGGCGTGAGCCAAATTTGCTAGAACTTGGCATTTTTTCGGCTATGTGGAGCGAACACTGCTCGTATAAATCAAGCAAAAAATACCTAAACGGCTTTCCGACCAAAGCCCCGTGGGTCATACAAGGTCCCGGCGAAAATGCCGGTGTCATCGACATTGGCGGGGGAATGGCAGCTGTTTTTAAAATGGAAAGCCACAATCACCCTAGCTACATCGAGCCGTTTCAAGGCGCAGCCACGGGCGTAGGCGGAATACTGCGCGATATTTTCACAATGGGCGCAAGGGTCGAAGCAAATCTAAATTCGCTTCGTTTTGGCGATGTCGTTGGTGATAGTAAGACAAATCGCTACCAAAGATATTTAGTCAAAGGCGCAGTTAGCGGTATTGCACATTACGGCAACTGCATGGGAATCCCTACGATAGGTGGCGAAACGACATTTGATAGCAGTTTTAACGGAAATATTTTGGTAAATGCCTTTGCTCTTGGAATTGTAAAAAGTGATGAAATTTTCTACGGCAAGGCAGAAGGCGTGGGTAACTCAGTCATCTATGTAGGCTCAAAAACAGGCAGGGACGGGCTTGGCGGAGCTGTCATGGCAAGTGATAGCTTTAACGATGAAAACAAATCTCTTCGCCCAACCGTGCAAGTTGGCGATCCGTTTGCCGAAAAGCTTTTAATGGAAGCTTGCTTGGAACTTTTTAAAACTGATTATGTTGTCGGAATTCAAGACATGGGAGCAGCAGGGCTAACTTCTAGTAGCTTTGAAATGGCAGGACGAAGCGGAAGCGGTATGAAAATGCACCTTGATCGTGTCCCTATGCGTGAAAGTGGCATGACGCCATACGAGCTAATGCTAAGCGAAAGCCAAGAAAGAATGCTAATTTGCGCGAAAAAAGGTTGCGAAGATAAGATAAAAGAGATTTTTGCGAAGTGGGATTTAGATGCAGAAGTCATCGGCGAAGTAACCAATACCGGTAAAATGGAGCTTTACTGGCATGGAGAGCTAGCTGGCGAGATTCCGATCGAGCCTTTAAGCGAAGCAGCACCTGTTTTAGACCGCCCTACAAGACGCCCAGCGTATTTGGACGAAATCGCAAACCAAAATTTATGCACATGCTCTGATAAATTTGACATAAACGCCGATTTCGATAAGGTTTTTTCGCACCCAGATGTGCTAAATAAATCACTCATTTACGATCAATACGACGCAAATGTCGGGCTAAACTCAGCCAAACGCCCGGGCAAACTAGGCGCTGCGGTAATGAGAGTCAAAGAAAATGGCGCAAAACTCGCAATCGCTATGGATTGCAACACCCGCATGAACTATATCGATCCCTTCACTGGCGCGGCTCTTGCTGTGGCTGTGAGCGGACGCAAGGTGGCCCTTAGTGGCGCGACACCATTAGCTATAACTGACTGTCTAAACTACGGCAATCCGCAAAACCCAGAGGTTATGTGGCAGTTCGCACAGGGCGCAGAGGGTATCAAAGAGGCCTGCAAGGCTCTAAATACGCCTGTTGTGAGCGGAAATGTGAGCTTGTATAACGAAACAGAGGGTGTGAGTATCCAGCCGACCCCTGCGATCGTAACCGTGGGCGTAAATAACGGCGAGATTATCCCTAGCGATTTCACTCAGGCTGATACTAGCGTCTATTTGGTGGGCGATACATACGGCGTGTTTTCAGGTTCGCTGTATCAACAAGCCGTAAAAGGCGCAATCGGAGGCATGCTACCAAAGCTAGATTTAGCCAAAGAGCGCAAACTTTGGGACTTTGCGATTAAAGCAGGCCAACAGGGCGCATTGCGCTTCGCAAACTCCGTAGGAATCGGTGGCGTGGCAATCACACTAGCCAAAATGGCGTGTGTAGGTAAAATGGGTGGCGAGTTTAAAATGCCGTGCGACGATGAGAGAGATATTTTCGACGAGAGCTTTACGAGGGCTGTTTTTGGCGTGAGCGACGAGGCGAAATTTGAAAGCTTGGCGCGCGAAGCAGGGTTAAATTTCGTAAAACTTGGCATTACTGGCGGTAAAATTTTCCAAATCAATAGCATTTCGCGCGATTTGGGAGAGTTGAGCGAAATTTATTTCAACGAATTTGCAAAAATCATTAGAAGCGAAGATTAATAGTGTCGAGTATTTTTTATCTATTTTTGGCTTTTTTTCTTTATCATTTTATAAAGGGATTTATAAGTGGTCTGGGCGGAAATTCCGGCTATGAGAGAAAAGAGCCAAAAATGAGCCTTGAAGAGGCGAAAATTTTAATCACTCTAACTGCAAAGGTCGCCAAAAGCGACGGCGTGGTAAATGAGACAGAAGCCACGATGATAGGCGAGATTTTGGACGATTTGGTTCGCAAAATGGGCGGTGGCGAAAACGAGAGAAAACTTTTGAAGCAAGTTTATAAGATAAACAAAGACAAAGAGCACGATATCTACTCTCTCGCGTTTCATTACAATCAAAAATTTCACCTAAGTTCGAGCCGAAAAGCGGCGCTAATTTATTTTTTCTTAAACATAGCCTATATTGATCGTTCATTTAGCGAGCAAGAGCGAGATATAATCGCCAAAATCGCGCGCGGATTTGGTATGCCTTCCCATGTGGTAAGTCAAATTTTTGCTATGTTTGAGGCGAGTTATTATGGCACATACGGCGGTTCTAGCCAAAACTACGACAACCGCGGGCATGGTGGCTACCAAAATAGCCGAAATTCTGGCGGTTACGGCGATAGTCGTGGTGGTAGTTATGGCGGCGGATATCAAAATTCTAGCTCTGGTGGCGGATATGGTGGCTCTGCGCGAAATACAAGCTCGAAAAAAGACCCTTACGAAGTCCTGGGCGTGGATAAGGGTGCTAGTTTTGGCGAAATAAAGAAAAAATATAGAGAGCTTGTCAAAAAATACCACCCAGATATTTTAATGGGCAAGGGCGCGGATGATGAGATTATCCAAGAAGGCACGAAAAAGCTTCAAGAAATCAACGAAGCGTATGAGAGCCTAAAAGAGCGTTTGGGCGAAAGCTAAATTTTAAAATTTAAAAATTTCAATTTATAAGGAGTGAGCATGAGAGCGTTAATCAGCGTTAGCGACAAAGACGGCGTAGTAGAATTTGCAAAAGATTTGGCAAATTTGGGTTGGGAAATTTTAAGCACGGGTGGCACTTATAAGCTACTTTGCGAAAACGGCGTAAATGCTGTGGAAGTGAGTGCTTACACAGGAAGCCCTGAGATGTTTGAAGGCAGAGTAAAAACCCTGCACCCCAAAATTCATGGCGGAATTTTGCATAAAAGGGACGACAAAAATCACGCCGAACAAGCCCTAAAACACGGCATTGGCGGGATCGATTTGGTTTGTGTAAATTTATATCCTTTCAAACAAACCACGATTCGCACAGATGATTTTGATGAGATTATCGAAAATATCGACATCGGCGGACCTGCCATGGTGCGAAGTGCGGCGAAAAATTTCAAAGATGTTTTGATAGTAACGGACATTTTGGATTATGATTTAGTTGTGGAAAAAATCAAAGCAAAAGCCGATGATTTGGAATTTCGCCGAAGCCTTATGATAAAAGCCTACGAGCATACTGCCGCGTATGATAGCATGATAGCAAACTATATGAACGAGCGATTTAACGGCGGTTTTGGTGCTAAAAAATTTATCACAGGCTCAAAAGTCATGGCGACAAGATACGGCGAAAACCCGCACCAAAAAGGTGCTTTGTATGAATTCGAAAACTTTTTTAGTCTAAATTTCAAAGCCCTAAAAGGCGAAGCAAGTTTTAACAATATGACCGATATTCACGGCGCAGTTATGTTGGCAAGTAGCTTTGGCGAAGCCCCAGCAGTGAGTATCTGCAAACACGCAAATCCGTGCGGGTTTGCCATAAAATCAAATTTGCTAGAAAGCTACACCGAAGCGCTTAAATGCGACCCTGTTTCAGCCTATGGTGGCGTAGTGGCGATAAATGGCACACTTGATAAAGCATTAGCTGAAAAAATCAATGAAATTTTTGTGGAAGTCATAATTGCAGCCAATGTCGATGACGCCGCACTTGAAGTATTTGCAAACAAAAAACGCATTAAAATTTTCACGCAAGAGAATAAATTTTTAATGCGTGAAAATGATAAATATGACTTTAAATTCATAGACGGCGGATTTGTCTATCAAGAACGCGACTATGTGGGTGCTGATGAGGTCAAAAATGCCAAATGCGTTACGAAGCGTTCGGCAAATGAGGGCGAATTTACCGATTTGCAAATCGCTTGGCAGGTGGCAGCTCTGACTAAATCAAACTGCGTTGTGTATGTGAAAAACTCGGCAATGGTGGCGATTGGCATGGGTATGACAAGCCGTGTCGATGCGGCGCGCGCTGCTGTGGCAAAAGCAAGGGATTTGGGCTTAGATTTGCAAGGTTGTGCGCTGGCAAGTGAAGCGTTTTTTCCTTTCAAAGATAGCATAGAAATCGCTAATGAAGTGGGCGTAAAAGCGGTAATCCAACCGGGTGGCTCAATCCGTGATGATGAAGTCGTCGCAGCGGCAGATGAATTCGGCATGGCGATGTATTTTACGGGAATTCGCCACTTTTTGCATTAATTTGAAGGGTGTATAATGTTTTTTAGTTGTAGCGATATTATTGAAAATACTATTTTTACTCGTGAGATAGTAAAAAAATATATTATACAATCTAATATTTTTGATATGTCAAAAATAGAATTAATCACAGATTGCATAATTAAAGGTGAAGCTAATTTCGATGAAAATTTGCTTTTATCTATTGAAGAAAAAAGAAATTTAGGACTTAATACTAGACTAAAAATTTCGAAAGGATTAGTTGATTTTTTTGAATTTGATAAATTAAAAGGTTTAAATCCAAAAGATGAAGTAAATAAACTTTGTTTAAGATTATTTCATTATTTTTCATTAATCAGAAAGATAAAAAAATTTAAAGAAATGAATATCAAGAAAATAGAATTTTTTTGTGTCGATGATGAAAGAACTTGTGAATTTTGTAAAAGCAATAATGGAAAGAAATTTGATATTAATGACGATTTAGCTGATTTTGTAGATGACCATTGCACTTGTTATAAAAATATGCGTGTTGGTGGAGAATTTGTTTTTAATTATGAATTATAAAAAATATAGTATGGTGGGGTTTTCCCACCTACTGTTATTGGACATAAGGCAGTCGGCACGATTTCTATGGCTGAACTTGGCATAAATAAAAAACACTTCAACATAGAACACTTGGTTAAAATCGCAAATGTCCTAGAAGTCAGCGTTTGCGAGTTTTTCAAATCAATCAAAATTTAAATTTGCTTGTCATTGCGAGGCGTGAAACGCCGAAGCAATCCAGAGAAATTTAAAGGGCTTTTGAATTTTAAAATTTCGGAGCAGTGTTACTGGAATAAAAATTTTAAAATTCAATAGATTATTCTTTGGATTGCTTCGCTTTGTTTGCAATGATAAATTAGAGATTATGGAATTTTACTGGATTACCACGGCGACAAGTCGCCTCGCAATGACAAACTACGCAAATTTTCGCAATGACAAACCAAACAACTAAGCCCAAATTCCTTATAAATTTATCTCATTTCTAAGCCATAGCATTTCACTACGCTATTAAGTAAATTTAAACATATAAAAGGCTATAATTTGGGCTTTTTCAAACCAATAAAAAAGAGGTTTTAAGCAGATGAATTTCTTATCATTGCCCAATGCCGGGCGACAAAACGAGTTGGATATAGCAAGGGGTCTTGCTGTAATCTTTATGGTGCTAATCCACTGCGTGGAATACTTCTACAACGGCGAAGATTCCGTGTTTTTCAAGGTCGCAAACTTCCTAGGCTCACCGCCTGCCGCGCCTGTTTTTATGTTTATTTTGGGTTGCGGTATTGTGTATTCTAGGCGTAGTGCGCCGGGACTACTTTTTAAGCGTGGCGTGATATTTTTGGTGTTATCTTATGTCTTTAATGCGCTTGTGTATGTGCTTCCATACTACATTAGCTCCAAGCTAAATGATGACGCTGAAATTTTCGAAGAAAATTGGACGCAGATTTACGATGCGGATATTTTGCAGTTTGCGGGACTTGCGTTTATATTTTTTGCGCTAATGAAAAAGCTAAATTTACCAAATTTAGGCTATCTCATAGTGGGAATCATCTGCTCAGGTGCGGCAATGTATCTAGGTGAGAATTTCGCAGAGTTTGAATCAACCTGCCTACAAGCCATAACAGGGCTATTTTGGGGCACACACGAGGGAAGCTATTTTCCATTTTTAAGCTGGATTGCCTACCCGATAGCTGGATATTTATTCGCTGATATTTTAATCTACACTCGCCCAGAAGACAAAGGCGCATTATACACGAAACTAAGCCTTGTTTGCGCGGTTATCTTCATCGCCTCTGCTGTGGTATTGGCGAAGTTTTATGCGTGGGACGATATGATGGACGGCGATCCATACTATCACCAAAACATATTTTTTAACATAATGTTTATTGCCTTTGTTTTGGCATGGATTGGGCTAATGTATTTGGTAGCCAAAGTGCTTCCAAATCTCATTATGTCGTGTTTAAAAACGATAAGTGTGCTTGTAACGCCGTTTTATGTGTTGCAATACATTTTTATTATTTATATTGCTGTGCTTGTTTTTGGCGACGAAGCAGAGTGGGATATGAATCCTGTGCTACTAATGTTTGTAGCCGTGAGCGTGCTATCATACATCGTGGCGGTAATTTACTCAAAAATTCGCAAAGCATAAAAAAAGGCTACCGAAATTTCGGTAGCCCAAATTTTAAATTTTACTCTCCAAATTTAACTAAAAAATAGCAAATTTACCATTATTATGATTATTGCAAGAGGGGCGATAAATCTTAGTGAAAAATACCAAATCTCAAACGCACCCTTGCCCATATCCTCGCCAAAAAACTCCGCTAAAAGGGATTTTTTCATCACAAATCCGACGAAAATCGCCGAACTTAGCGCGCCAAGAGGAAGCATGATATTTGAGGTCAAAAAGTCTAAAATATCGAAAAAACCCTTGCCAAAAAATGTAAAACTCTCGCCAAATTCCGCGTTCATTGATAGCGTGCAGCACGCTCCTAGCGCGCCTACGACTATGCCTGATAACCCACACGCTCTATTTCTAGAAATGCCAAAATGATTGACAAGATACAAGATAAATGGCTCTATCATCGAAACCGCGCTCGTAATCCCAGCAAAAAACAGCGACACAAAAAACAAAATCGCTAAAATTTGCCCC
This sequence comes from Campylobacter sp. JMF_15 NE4, assembly GCF_027737645.1. Lineage (NCBI taxonomy): Bacteria > Pseudomonadati > Campylobacterota > Epsilonproteobacteria > Campylobacterales > Campylobacteraceae > Campylobacter > Campylobacter sp. JMF_15 NE4. Next base: position 311,876 of record NZ_JAOVTY010000001.1, read on the forward strand.
ATAAAGCCAAGTTTGGCAAACATTGTGGTTAGGGATACAAACACCAACCCTGCGCCCTGAGATGGGCTTGCGTTAAATTCGAAGATAAATGTAAATACGATTAGCCCCATCATTAGCCCGATTGCGATATTGATAAATACGATATTTACGCAACTTTTTACTAGCTTTACACCCTCTCCTAGGCTAGCAGCATACGCAGCGATACAGCCAATCCCGATACAAAGGGTAAAAAGTGAAAGCCCAAGCGCGTCAAGCACGCTAGCGACGGTGATTTTGGAAAAATCAGGCGTGAATAAAAACTTCACCGCCTCGCCAAATCCCTCCATAAAAACCGCATATCCTAGCATTAAAAGCAAAAGCACGAAAAGCAGGGGCATCATTATCAAATTTAGCTTTTCTATGCCGCTTTTGATTCCGCGCGATACCACAAAAAGTGTCAGCGCAAGCCCTAACGCATAAAATGCAAGGCTTGAAAATAGCGAGTGCGAAATCACGCCTCCAAAAAGTGCGCCAGCCTCATCTACTGAGGCAGGAAGCGCGCTAAAACCGATGAAAATGTATCTCATAACCCAGCCAAGGATTACGAGATAAAATGACAAAACAAAAATTCCGCCCACTATGAAAATTCCAGCGAATTTCCACTTTTCGCCGTTTTTGGGGTCGAGATATCTATACGCGCTAGGCAAATCAGCTCTGCTAATGCGCCCAATCGCCATTTCGGCTAAAAATAGGCTAAACCCAATCCCAAGCGTGAGCACGAGGTATAAAAGCACAAACGCGCTTCCGCCGTTGCTACCGACTAGGGTTGGAAACTTCCACGCATTTCCAAGCCCCACAGCACCGCCGGCGACTGCTAAAACAAAGCCGATTTTGCTAAATTTATCGTTCATAATCTTTCTTTAATTTTCAAATTTGACTATCCAAAATTTACGATTCCAAGCTCTCTTAGCGCGATTACAAAAATCGCAAGCGGAGATACCACGCGAAGTAGGACATAGTACCAAATCTTAAATCCGAAATCTCCCATATATGGCGAAAGTAGGGCATAAACGCCGTCTTTTTTGATGACATATCCTACGAAAATGACAATGATTAATCCGCCAAGTGGCATTAAAATTTTAGATGTCAAATAATCCAGCGCGTCGAAAAACGGCTGTCCTGCGATGACGAAATACTCGCTTGTCGCGCCATAGTATCCCAAAATGCAGGCAATCCCTAGCACATAGGTAAATACAAAAACCGCCACGCAAGCTTTCGCGCGAGAAAATGCGCGGGATTTGACTAGGTAATAAACAGCTGGTTCAATCATCGAAATCGCTGAGGTAATGGCGGCGAAAAGTAGGGTTAAGAAAAATGCAAACGCCAAAATATGCCCGATAAAGCCAAGTTTGCTAAATAGCACGGCAAGGGAAACGAAAATCAGCCCAGGACCTGATTGGGCTGGATCGCCGTTAAATTCGAAAATAAATGTGAAAACAACAAGACCCATCATAACGCCAATCATTACATTGATTAAAACGATATTAATGCTCGAAGTTAGGATATTGGTGCGCTCTGGCAGGCTCGCAGCGTATGTCAAAATCGTAGTTACGCCAAGGCTAAGTGTGAAAAACGCTAACCCAAGCGCGTCAAGCACGCTTTGTGAATTTAGCGCGCTAAAATCAGGCAAAAGCAAGAATTTTGCGCTTTGTGCGAATCCGTCGAAGCTAGCCGAATACAAAACCATAAGCACAAGCAGGATAAAAAGGCTAGGCATCATCCAGATATTTAATCTCTCAATGCCGTTTTTGATACCCTTTGAGACGATCAAAAAGCACACAAGCGACATTATCGTAAAGCAAATAATCGCTACGAGCGGTGAATTTGAAATCAAAGCGTTAAACATCGCACCGCTATCGTCTAAATTTTGAGGTAGTGAGAAAATCGATGTGGCTGTGTATTTCAAGATCCAGCCCATTACGACGCTGTAAAATGAGTAAATCAAAAGCGCAGTAATCATCAAAAATCCAGCCTTGCTCCAAAGCTCTTTGTTGTTAGGGGCAAGTCTTCGGTAGCTATCGACTGGATCGCTCTCGCCAAGGCGTCCAATGGTGATTTCGCCGATAAAAATGACAAAACTTACCAAAAATGTGAGCAAAAGATAGAGCAAAATAAATGCGCTACCGCCGTTTTGACCTACGAGTGTGGGGAATTTCCAAGCGTTTCCAAGTCCCACGGCTGAGCCTGCGACCGCCAAGATAAAACCAATGCGTGTGAATTTGTCGTTCATACTTTTCCTTTTGGTAAAAAATTTGCCAATTTTATCAGAATTTAGCTTACATTAAGCTATTTAAATTTGATTAAATTTATAAAATTTTGGCTAAAATCACGCGTTATAAAATTTAATCAAGGAAAATTTATGGAAGTAAAATTACTAAATTTCACGCCACTTTGGGTATGTTCGAACGCCATAAGAACTTGCTGGCAAAGCTTCGAGCGGGGCGATAACGGCGGCGAAAAGGACTTAGCGCTAATCAACCGCGTAGGAAATGAAATGAAGCACTCATCTACGCTCGAACACATTTTTTATAATTTTTATATTAAGGGTATTTCGCGCGCGCTTTTGCAAGAATTAGCGAGGCATCGCATGGCAAGTCTGAGCGTAAAATCAACTCGTTACACGCTAAAAGAGCTAAGAAATGAACCTGAAATCACAAGCGATAGCGCCGCAAAATACATCGTGCTAACAGGCAATGACGCCGTCGATAGCGCAAGCATAAAAGCTTTAAATAATCTAAGGGAAATTTTAGGCGCAAACACTAGCCTAGATATCGCCAAATACTGCCTGCCAGAGTGCTACAAAACCGAGCTAGCGTGGAGCATAAATGCTAGAAGCCTGCAAAACTTCCTCTCTCTTCGTTCTAGCAAATCGGCACTTTGGGAGATACGCGCACTCGCAAATGCGCTCTTTACGGCACTGCCAGAAGAGCATAAATTTATCTTCGAGCATTGTATGTATAAGGCAAATCCGCAAGAATTGTAAAATTTGTGTCATTGTAAAGAAATGCGAAGCATTTCAGTAAAAATAAAGCCAGCTAAATTTTAAAAAGCAACGCTTTTTAAAATTTAGCCACTTCTAAGGTTTTACAGGGGTGGGGGTTGGTAAGGGGGAGGGTAGCGTCTCCTAAAAAGCGCGCCCTCCCCCTTACGGAGAATTTCACAGCACAGGTTAAATTCCTAAAATCGTTCAATGCTAAATTTTGATTGAATTTTGAATTTAAATTTCCCTGGATTGCTTCGCTCGTTGCACTCGCTCGCAATGACATTTTATGTAAATTTAATCTCGGTCAGTATTTTAAAATACCGAATTTATCAAATTCACAAATTTAAACTCAAATTTGATAGTTAGGGTTTAAATTTGCAAAATTTTACCAACTGTTTATATTTATTATTTGTAGCCTTGCTTCTAGCTTGTCTAGCTCGATTTGAGCAACTGCTTCTCTACTCATTGTGTCTCCTTATTAGAAAATTTTTATTCTTTCAAGTTTTTTTATATCTTTATCCAAATTCAGATGAAAAATTGTGAAAAAATATTCTTTCAATAAATCGTGATCGTTTTGATTAAAAAAGCAAATTGTTGCACCAGCAGTTACAATTCTCCCGCCATCAATCCAACCTATATCAATTACAAATTTCTGTGAATATTCCCAAAAATTTGTAAGATTTTTATTTGATTTTTTATAAACCAACATACGAAATAAAACATCATACATAGTCGCTGAAAATACAACGAATATGCACACAAGCAAGCCTATAATAAAATCACTATCGAAAGTAAATAAAAAGCCAGTTATAGAAAAGATTAAAAATGGATAAATAAATACATTTTTTATTCTATTTATCGCATATAAAAATGATGAAAATTCCTTATTTCCGAGCAAACTATAAATTTTGTATATTTTCAAATCGGCATTATAATAAGTTGCTTTTGTATTAGAAAGCGATACACGGCGTTCTTTTGATAAGAAAATAATCAAATAATCAATCAATAAAAGCACTATAAATATCGTAAGCCAAATAAGAATTTTTTCCATTATATCGTTAAAATCTGCATAATTTTTTATTCCTAAAATAGCCATAAAAATTATCAAAGAAATAAGAAAAAATATAGAATTTAAAATATTATGAAAGGTAATTTCTCTGCTATAATCGCGTAAAATCAATGGCTCTTTATCATAATCTCTCAAATTTCTGTTTTTGTTAAAAAAGTCGTTTTTAGAATTTAAATTTTCCAAAATTTATCCTTTTTATAAAATTTCCATCATTGCGAGAGTTTGAAAAACTCGAAGCAATCCAGCACGCCGTCAGGCGTTTTAAATTTTGCAATCTCTGGATTGCTTCGGCGATAAATCGCCTCGCAATGACAGCGAATTTACACGCTTTAAATTTTATGCTCGTAGATTGCTTCGTCGCTTCGCTTCTCGCAATGACAAATTAGGCAAAATTTGTATAATCTGTCATTGCGAGAATTTTGCGTCAGCAAAATTCGTGGCAATCTACGAGTAAGAAATTTCGGCGCAGTATTTTTGCAAAATTTAATGTGGAATTTTACTCTAAATTTCAACTATCCAAATTTTCTTTTTTTCGCCTTAACGCCTCTTTGCGTTTTTCTTCCATTTTCACAGCTTCGTTGAGTGCGTCCTCGCCGTCGAATTCTGTCCCGCCAAGAAATTTAGAATAATCATCGAATTGATGATTTTTCAGCGCCCATAAAAGCCCGCCTAACACGCAAAATCCAAGTATTAGCGAAATCGTAACCATAGTCATTAGCACGGCGTTACTCATAGTTTTATCCTTCTTAAAAGCATTGAGTTTGCGACTACGATTACCGAGCTTAGGCTCATCGAGAGTGCCGCAAACAGCGGGATTGCGTATCCCAAAAACGCAAGCGGAATCGTGATTAGGTTATAAAGTAGCGAAATAGCGATATTTTGGCGGATTTTACTGCCAGTTTTGCGCGCGATACGCATGGCGCGCACGAGGCTTGTCATATCGTCTTTGATAAGCACGACATCGCTTTTTTGCACGCTGAGATTTGCGCCACTTCCTAGGCAAATCCCAGCGTGAGCGAGGCTAAGCGCGGCTGCGTCGTTTATCCCGTCGCCTACCATTACTACTTTTTTGCCCATTTTAGCGAGGTTTTGGATATAGCTAGCCTTTTCGTCTGGCAAAATTTGCGCGCCAAATTTCACTATTTCTAGCTCACGCGCTATCGCACTAACGGCGTTTTGGTGATCGCCACTGATGATATGAAGCTCGTAACCTAAATTTTGTAGCGTTTTTATGGCCTCTTTGCTATCATTTTTAAGTGGCGCAAGAAGCCAAAATTTGGCTAAAATTTGCCTATTTTGCATGAAAAAATACTCGCTTAAATCCCCGCTAGCGACATTTGCACCAAGCTCGCACATAAATTTCGCGCTTCCGCCATAAATTTCATTTTCGCCAAATTTCGCGCTAAGGCCCTTGGCTGGGTGGTTTGTGATATTTTCTAAATTCGCAGGCGCAAATTTTGCAAATTCGCCCGAATTTAAAAATTCAAGCACGGCCTCGGAAATAGGGTGGTTGGAGCTTTGCAAAAGCCCTTTTAGCGCGCCGATATCGCAGTGGGGCGAAATTTCGCTTTTTTTGACGATTAGCGCAGAGCTTGTGAGCGTGCCTGTTTTGTCAAAGACGATAGTATCGGCGTTGGAGAGGATTTCTAGCATTTTGGCCTCTTTGAAGATTATGCCGTGCCTTAGCGCCACAGAGATTGCACACAGCGTCGCAATCGGCGTGGCAAGGGCTAGGGCGCAAGGGCAGGCGATGATGATGACACTAACGCTGATTAGTAGCGCGCTTGCAAAGCCTGCTTTGGCATACCAAAACACAAACGCCACAAACGCCACGGCTATGACAAAAATCGAAAAATAGCCTGAAATTTTATTAGCCAAAATTTCAAATTTTGGTTTTTTTAGATTTGCGTTTTCTAAAAGCTCGACGATTTTGCTTAGCAATGAGCCCTTGAAATCGGCGTTTGCGCGGTATTTTAGCGAGCCAGATAGACAGAGCGAGCCTGATTTGATTTCATCGTTTTTGCCTAGCGATACTGGGATACTCTCGCCCGAAATGCCCGAATAATCGAAACTTCCCTCACCGCTGCTTATCACGCCGTCGATTAGGACGCGATCGCCTTGGTTTATGAGAATTTCATCGCCGATTTGCACCTCGTTTGGGGATTTGTTTGTATAGCTTCCGCCAGAGCTTAGCGTGCAAACCTCGCCAAGAAGCATGTTTGAGAGCGAGCTTAAATTTTCGCCAGCCCTTTTTTGGCTTAAAATTTGCAGATATTTTCCAGCAAACACAAAGGTGATTATCATCGCTACGGATTCGAAATATACCTCGCCATTGCGCGAAAACATAACATAAAGCGAATAAATATAAATTACCAAAGCTCCAAGACCAACGAGCAAGTCCATATTCGGGGTGCGAGTTTTGAGCGCATAAAATGCCCCCTTAAAAAATACCGCCCCAGTATAAAAAAGCACAGGCGTAGCTAGGATAAACTCAGCAAAGTGCAAAATATCCTTCGTGCCCTGCTCGATCCCCGTGAAATACCCGCCATACAGCGCGATTGAGATCCACATTATATTCATCACGCAAAAAATTCCAACCAAAAGCCTAGCGTAAAATTCCCTGCGTTTTGCCGTGTCTTTGGCGTTTTGGGTGTTTGTGTCATAAGGGTAGGCATCGTATCCAATCGAGCGGATTAGATTTAAAATTTCGGCTAAGGATATTTGATCTTCGTCCCATACAATGCGCGCTTTGTGCGAGGCTGCGTTTAGGCTTACTTCGATTATGCCAGTGGCGTTATTTAGGATTTTTTCGTTTAGCCAGACGCATGCTGAGCAGTGAATTCCGTCGATTAAAAGCGAAATTTGGTTAAATCCGTCTTTATCTTTGGTGACATAGTTTTTGTAAATACTGCTAGCTGGTCCCTGAATTTGGGCGTTTTGTTTGGCTGGGCGCAGGGTATTTTTGCCAAGGCGCTCGTAAAATTCGCCCAAATTTTGCCCCTGCAAAAGATAATAGACATTTTTGCACCCATTACAGCAAAACTTATGCCCCGCCTCATCGCTAAAAAGCTCCGCGCTCTCAAATGAGCCGTGGCAGTGATCGCATTTTTCCATTGAATTTGTCCGTCCAAGAATTTCGCGCGATTATAGCATTTTTTTACATCCAATCAAGGATTTGCGAAATTTCCGTGGCGTGAAAAATTTTAAGCCCTAGCGAATTTTGCGGTTTCATTGGCGAGATTATGTTTTTAAATTTTTGCAAACTCGCCTCTTTTATACGCGCATCGAGGTTGAAAATTTCACGAATTTCACCATTTAGGCTAACTTCGCCAATAAATGCGCTCTCTTTGCTAAGCGGGCGGTTTTTAAAGCTACTTACGATTGCAGCGACCACGGCTAAATCGCAGGCGGTTTCGGTGATTTTTACCCCGCCGATGACATTTACGAAGACATCGTATCCACCAAGACCGATTTCAAGCTTCCTATCCAAAAGCGCTAAAAGCATATCGAGGCGGTTTTTATCATATCCTGTGGCAGAGCGTTTGGGATATGAGCTTTCGCAAACTAGGGCTTGGATTTCGACTACTAGGGCGCGCGAGCCCTCCATAGTCACGGTGATTGCTGAGCCTGAGGCAGGTTTGGTGCGAGTGAAAAATTTACTTGCGACATCTTTTGCGCTAATTAGCCCTTTTTCGCTCATTTCAAAAATCCCAACCTCGCTAGTAGAACCAAAACGATTTTTAAAACCACGCAAAATTCGTAGTTCCTTGCTTGCGTCCCCCTCGAAATACAGCACCACATCGACCATGTGTTCTAAAATCCTAGGCCCTGCGATCGAGCCTTCTTTGGTAATATGCCCGATGATAAAAATGCTAATCCCGCGCTCTTTGGCTAATCGCATTAGCTCAAATGTGATCTCGCGCACCTGCGTCACGGAGCCTGGGGCTGATGAAATTTTGTCGCTATAAAGGGTTTGGATACTATCAATGATGACGCTTTTGTAATTTTTGCTTGAAATTTCATCTAAAATCGTGTTTAAATTTATCTCAGTTAGCAAGAATAAATTTTTGTTGATTGCGCCTAGGCGATCGGCTCGCATTTTGATTTGGCTGGCACTTTCTTCGCCACTGACATAGAGTGCGGGCGAATTTGGGCTGGCTAAATTTGCAGCGATTTTGAGCAAAAGCGTGGATTTGCCGATCCCTGGACTTCCGCCAATTAGCACGAGTGAGCCCTCTACAAGCCCGCCACCTAAAACCAAATTTAACTCAGCGTCTTTGGTGTCTATGCGCACGACATCTTCGATTTGGATTTCATCGATTGCTTTTGCGCCGCTCGCGCCTTTTTTTTGCTCTAATTTTTCTATCTCTTTTAGGGTTTTAATCTGCTCGGCTTTAAGCTCCACGAAACTATCCCATGCGCCACAATCAGGGCATTTGCCAAGCCATCTGGATTGTTGATTTCCGCAGTGTTGGCACTCGAAAAGTGTTGATTTTGATTTTGCCATTTTCTTTTACCTTGATAAATTTATTAAATTTCGCGCGATTATAGCAAAAATTTTTGCCTTAAATTTTTAGTAAAAATAAAATTTAAATGAAATTTAAATTAAATAATGAGAAAATGAGCGGTTAAATTTTTGATAAGGAGATTTCATGGACAGAAAGCTTACCAAAAAAGAGTTTTTTACCATTGCTTTAATGCTTTTTGCTATGTATTTTGGTGCTGGAAACTTCATTTTTCCGCCAATTGTGGGCAAAAATGCAGGTGATAACTTTTTCGTGGGAATTATGTTTTTTTGCTGTGCCGCGATTTTAATCCCAGTCCTTGGTGTCGCAGCTGTGGCTAAATCAAAGGGTCTAGCGAATTTAGTCGAGCGCGTAGATCCAGCCTTTGCGCTGATTTTCACAGTCGCATTGTATCTGACAATCGGACCGCTTTTTGCGATACCGCGTGCTGCAAATATGCCATTTGATATCGTCGTGCGCGAAAATGTCGCCGAAACATCGGTGCAGATGTGGCTTTTGATCTATTCGGCTGCGTATTTTGCGCTAAATTTTGTTTTATGCTTAAATCCATCAAAACTCGTCGATTTGCTCGGACGCTACCTTACGCCTGTGCTTTTGATTTTGATTTTGGGGCTTTTCGTATCGTCGTTTTTCACCCCTATGGGCGAATTCGTCGCTCCAAACGAAGCGTATAGAGATCACGCAGTCGCAAGTGGTTTCGTCGATGGATACCAGACTATGGACGCTTTGGCTTCACTAGCCTTTGGTATCATTATCGCAAATGCGATGAGAGCGCGCGGTGTTAGTGATGAGGGACATATCGTCGTATCTATGATAAAAGCGGGTATGTTTGCGGGCGCGCTTTTAGCCGTGATTTATCTGATGATTTCATATCTTGGTGCGAGTGCGGCTAGCCTTTTCCCTGATGTAACAAACGGCGCACAATACCTTAGCAAAATCAGCCACTATCTTTTTGGCAGTGTCGGCACAGCCTTGCTAGGGCTTGCATTTTTCCTAGCCTGCCTTACTACGACTTTGGGTTTGATTAGCTCATGTAGTCAGTATTTTGAAAATTTGGTCAAAGGCAAAATTCCATACAAAGCGTGGGTTGTGATACTTTGCCTTGTATCATTTGGTGTGGCAAATTTCGGACTTACAACGATTATTAGCGCGAGTATCCCTGTGCTAATCGCGATTTATCCAGCTGCGATTATGCTTATAATTTTATCGCTAATCGATCCGCTAATTGATACAAGCAAGCTAGTTTATAGAGCATGCGTGTATGCGAGCTTCGCTGTGGGTATCGTAAATGGACTAGATGTCTTAAAAATCAAAATTCCAGGTATTACTAACTGGGTTAGTAGCTTTCCATTTTATGATGCTATGCTTGGCTGGATTGTGCCTAGCGTAGTAGCTTTTGTGATTAGTTTTTTGATACATATCCTTACGAAAAAATCATTTTAACCAAATTTAGGCTTGCGCGCGTTCGCAAGCCTTTTTAAATTTTGCCTTAAATTTAATCAAATTCTTACAAAAATATAAAATTTAATCAAATTCTTTAAAAAATTCTTAGAATTTAATCTAAAAAATAATAAAATACCCAGTCATTTCATAATTAGGATTGAACATGGAGAAATTAAACGGTTCGCAGATGATTATCGAGGCGCTTCATCAAGAGGGCGTTGAGGTAGTATTTGGATATCCTGGTGGCGCTGCGCTAAACATATATGATGAAACATACAAACAAACATATTTCAAACATATTCTGGTGCGCCACGAGCAAGCTGCGGCTATGGCGGCTGACGGATACGCGCGTGCTAGTGGCAAAGTAGGCGTAGCTATCGTAACAAGCGGTCCTGGTTTTACAAATGCAATCACAGGCCTTGCCACTGCGTATGCAGATTCTATCCCAATCGTGCTAATTAGCGGACAGGTTGCTGGTTCGCTTATCGGAACTGACGCATTTCAAGAGATTGATGCGGTTGGAATTTCAAGACCATGTGTCAAACACAATTTCTTAGTAAAAACCGTTGAAGAGCTTCCAATGGTGCTAAAACAAGCGTTTTATATCGCACGCTCTGGCAGACCAGGCCCAGTGCATATCGATGTGCCAAAAGATGTCACGGCTAAGCTTGGCGAGTTTATCTATCCAGATGAGATAAAAATGCAAACATATCGCCCGACTTACAAAGGCAACGCAAAACAGATAAAAAAAGTAGCTGAGCTAATAATGGCGGCCAAACGCCCGATAATTTATATCGGCGGTGGCGTGATTTTAAGCGAGGCTAGCGAGGAAGTAAGACAGCTAGCGCATATCACGCAAATCCCAGTAGTAGAGACCCTAATGGCACTTGGCGCGATGAGAAGTGATGACGAGTTAAATTTGGGCTTAGTGGGAATGCATGGAAGCTACGCAGCCAATATGGCGCTTAGCGAAACTGATCTTATAATCTGCCTTGGAGCAAGATTTGACGATAGAGTAACTGGAAAACTCGAAGAATTCGCTAAAAACGCAAAAATAATCCATGTCGATATCGACCCGAGCTCGATTTCAAAAATCGTAAATGCGCATTTCCCAATCGTAGGCGATGTAAAATCGGTCTTAGCAGAGCTAAATCCTAGATTAAAGGACGAAGCAGAGCCTGCAAGCTACGCCAAATGGCGCGAACAAATCAAAATTTATAAAGAAATTCACCCGCTAAAATACACAGATAGCGATGAGGTTTTAAAACCACAATGGGTAGTGGAAAAAACTGGCGAGATCGCAAGTGATGACGCTATCATCGTCACAGATGTCGGACAGCACCAAATGTGGGTAGCGCAGTTTTATCCATTTAAGCGCCCTCGCACGCTTCTTACAAGCGGTGGGCTTGGCACTATGGGATATGGCTTGCCTGCTGCAATGGGAGCGAAAGCTTACGCTGGCGAGAAAAGGCAGGTTATAAATTTCACAGGCGATGGCTCAATTTTAATGAATATCCAAGAGCTAATGACGCTTAGCGAAAATAATCTTGGTGTCGTAAATATCATACTTAATAACAACTTTTTAGGTATGGTTAGACAGTGGCAAAGTATGTTTTATGGTGCGAGATTTTCATCGACGGATCTTAGCAAACAGCCAGATTTCGTAAAACTCGTAGAGAGCTTTGGCGGGCTTGGATTTAGTGTTAGCACAAAAGCTGAGTTTGAAAGCGCGCTAAAAACTGCGCTTGAAAGCAATAAGGTTTGCTTTATCGAGGTTAAGGTCGATCGCTTCGAAAATGTTTTCCCAATGGTGCCAGCAGGTGGCGCGCTATATAATATGATATTTGAATAGGATTTGATTATGAATAGTATAAAAAGAATTATTTCAGTCATAGTTTTGGACGAACACGGCGTGCTTTCTCGTATTTCTGGGCTTTTTGCAGGGCGCGGATATAATATCAACTCCCTAACCGTCGCACCTATCCCAAATACAAATTTATCTAGGCTTACGATTGTAACCTTGGGCGATGAGCGCATTATAGAGCAGATTACGAAGCAACTTCACAAGCTAATCCCGATTTATAAAGTAATCGAGGAGGCAAATTTTGTCGAAAAAGAGATGGTTTTAATAAAAATCGCATTAAACGAAAATTTAGCCGGACTTGACGCTTTGCTAAAAGCGTATAATGGCTCTATCGCAAACAGCGACGAAAACCATATCGTGCTTATGGCGTGCGATGACGCTGATAGAATCGAGAGTTTTTTAAAGACCGTGAAAAAATACAACCCAATCGATATCGTCAGAAGCGGTAGCGTCGCACTTGATATGTAGGAGAATATATGAAACTTTCTGAAATTGTTAAAATTTTAAGGATGGATTTTGCTAGTTTGGGGATCGAAGATGCCGAAATCACAGCGATAAATTCATTGCAAAATGCAAGTGGGAGCGAGCTTAGCTACTGCGATAGCGAAAAAAATGAGAAATTTATCGCCGATAGCAAGGCGTGCGCGATTTTGGTAAAAAAGGGCGTAGAGGTTCCAAAAAACATAATCAAAGTCGAGTGTGTCAATCCACACCTAGCCTTTGCTATACTGAGCAAATATTTCGCAAAACCGCTTATTAGGGAGTCTCGCCCAAGCGCGATTGCTAAAAGTGCGCAAATCGCAAAGGGCGTTTATATCGGCTCAAATACCCAAATCGGAGAGAGAGTCGTAATCTGCGCTGGTGCGTATATTGGCGATGATGTTGTTATCGGCGATGATTGTGTGATTCACCCAGGGGTCGTGATTTACAATGACACGATTATCGGAGCTCGCTGCCATATCCTAGCAAACGCAGTTATCGGCTCGGACGGCTTTGGCTACGCGCACAGAAGCGACGGCACGCATGTTAAAATTTATCACAATGGAAATGTTGTGCTCGAAGATGAGGTCGAAATCGGCGCGAATACCACGATAGATAGGGCGGTTTTTGGCTCTACGATAATCTCTGCTTGCACCAAAATCGACAATCTAGTCCAAATCGGACACAACTGCGAGCTAGGTCAAAACTGCCTAATCGTCTCACAAGTGGGACTTGCAGGATCAACTATACTTGGTAGAAATGTCGTCCTCGGCGGTCAAGCAGGCAGTGGCGGACATGTCAGGGTAGGGGATTTCGTCCAAGTCGCAGCCAGAGGCGGGATTAGCAAAGACCTGCCAGCTGGTAAAAATTTCGCCGGCCACCCAATAATGGAGCTAAAAGAGTGGTTTAAACTCCAAGCCAAGATCGCGCGATTTTTCAAAGATAAATAAGGATTAAAAATGACACTAGAAGAGTTAAATGATACAATCGCTAGAATTTTGCTAGAAAGCCCCGAGCTTAGGGGTTGTGAAGTGGAAGTCGTGGGCGAGAAAAAACACGAAATTTTCGCAATCTATGTCGATGAAAACGCCAGAAAAATAGTCGTAGAAATCTAAATTTAGCCCAAAAATGGGCTAAATTTCACTTCAAATTTTTTATTAATTCCTCAATTTCTCTGCTTTGTCCTAGTCTATACAGCGCAAAATCATATTTTATCGGATCGTGCGGGTCGAATTCACGCAGTTTTGCGCTAAGAGCGCTAACAGCGCGAAAATCATAAACCTTTCTATCTATTAAGCCCAAGGCTAGCGAGACCTTGTGCGTGTGAGTATCGAGCGGTATGAGTAGTTTTGATGAACTTATGCGCGAAAATAGCCCCAAATCTATATCACTTTTGCGCACCATCCAGCGCAAAAACAGATTGTAGCGTTTATACGGCGAGGTCGGTTTAGCGGTGAAATTTTTGCCGAAGAAAAACTCATATCCAGCCGAGCGATACTCTGAAAGGTCGTAAATTTGGGCTATGAGCGCATTTATGCCGTTTATGATTTCGCCATTTTTCATACCATTTAAAATGATTTTTTCTATATCGCACTCGCAAAGTCTGCGAAGCGCGAGAAAAATCTCCGCCACATCTTGCTCGCTTTGAAAGCGGTATTTTTTGCCTTGTAAAGCTGATTTTATCGTCTTTTCATCGCTTCCAAGCAAATCAAAATTTAGCGAATTTAAAAATTTCACTATCTGCCCTGCGTTTCCATAGGCAAAAAGTGCGCAAATTAGCGCGATTACGGGCGCGTGCGGGGTGCGGGCGAGAGGTTTTAGCACTTGCAAGGGATCTGGGGCGCTAAAAAGATTTTCATCAGTATTACTACGCGCCGAATAATACTCCAAAAGCGCCTTCATTTCGGAATTACTAAGGTTTTTTGAAATTTTATTTTGCATAGTAAGATAGCGTTGTAGCGCCAAATTTTTTGGATTTTAAAAGGTTAAATTTTGCGATATTTGCCTCAAATTTCACCTCACTTGCGTGCTCGATTATCACAAATTTCACCCTCTCGCACTCGCAAATTTCGCAGATTAGGCCCACTACGCGCTCGTAAATTCCAGCAAAACCATCTCTGATATCAAATGGCGGATCAAGGTAGATAAAAATTTTTTCGTTGTCTAAATTCGCCAAAATTTGTGGCAAAAGCGCGAAACAATCGCCATTTAGGGCGTTTTTTTCCACGCCAAAAAGGGCAAAATTGCGCCTTGTGATTTCGTAAGCTTTGCGGTCTTTTTCGATAGCAAAAACCTCTTTTGCGCCGTTGCTAAGGGCTTCGAGCGCCATGCCGCCGCTTCCGCCAAAGCCCTCGATGAAGCAGCTGCCCTCTAATTCATACCTAAATGAGTCGAAAAACGAGCCCTTTACGATTGATTTTGTGCTGCGCGTAGTCCCTAGGCTTGGGAGTTCCAAGCTTTTTCCTTTGTAAATTCCGCTTGAAATTTTGCCTCTAAATTTCGCCACTTTGTTTCCTTAAAATTTCTAAAATTTGCGCCTTAAATTCATCAAATACTGCGCCGATTTGCGCTTCTAAATCCAAATTTTGTGAAAACTCAAATTTATTATAGCTAGCTTGCACGATTTCGCTCGCGCTAAAATTTTTAAGCGCCAAAACAAGCTGTTCTTTTGAAAACGGCAATTCTAAATCGCCGTTTTTGGCGATGATAAAGAGCGGTTTGGCACTTGCTCTGGCAGTGTCTGTCACGACAAAATCGGCCTCGCCTAAATTACGCACGGCAAAATTTGCCAAAAACATTTCGAGGCTTTTTTGCATAATCTCGCATTCGCAATCGATAAAAACTCTCATTAAAATCCTTTTAAAAACTCGATAAATTTGAACTTTTCGCCAAATTCGTGGCGCAGGTGGTTAAACTGGGCTAGGGCGTTTTGATAGCCGTTTTGACCCAAATTTTGCGCAAATTGCTCCAAAATTTGTGTCGCGCCAAATTCAATCAAAGCCTTTTCAAAGCTCATAAATCTGCCAATTTTCGCGCCAGTATTCTCAAAAGCTCGCGATAAAATTTCAAAATCTACATTGTAAGTAATGTCGCTTACCCCGTAAAATTCGGCTAAATTTTGAATTTCAAAAAAATTATAGACTTGGTGATTTTTGTAAATTCTAAGCGAAATTTCCCCGCTCGCACCCATTTTGCCATAATCAAATGCCAAAAAGGCGAATTTTTGCGCATTAATGCTACTAGCAAATTCCTCGTATCCAAGCGGAATTTCTGCGCCCCCAGCGCTAAATTTTAAAATTTCATTATCGCAAATTTCGCGCCAAATTTGTTTAAAATCCTCGATATAAAGCATTTTGGCATCTTTTACGACCTCGCATTTGAAGGTGTCAAAAAGCTCGTTTGCGATAAAAATCGCCTCGCTAAATTTCGCCTCTTTTAGCGAAGAGAAGTGTTTTAGCGTGATTTCATCGCCAAATTTTTTAGCGAAATTTTCGCTTTGGATTTGGCGCAGCCTCTGGTGTGGCTCGATGATGACAAATTCAAATTTCGCCAAAGAATTTGGGTCGAAAGTAAAAAGCGCTTGCGCTATATCAGCGAGCAAAAATCCCTCGTTTGCGCCGATTTCGACGAGTGAAATTTTGCCAGCAAAATTCGCACTAAGGCGCAAAATTTCGCGCCCTAAGCAAATCCCAAAAAAGCTTCCCACGCTAACAGCGGTGTAAAAATCGCCCTCTTTGCCGATTTTAACGCCATTTGCGTAGTAGCTCTCATTTAGCCACGCCTCGAAAAAATCGCTAAATTTCAATCTTGAAGCTCTTCAAGAGTCTTGCGCAAAATTTCAAATCCTGCTTTTATCTCTTTTTTCTTTATGTTTAATGGCGGTAAAAATCTTAGCGTTTTACTACCTGATTTTAGCACCAAAAGTCCGTTTCTTAGGCACTCGGCAAAGATTATGCTTAGATATGTGCTATCCTTTAAAACCAAGCCTTGCATTAGTCCAAGTCCTGTGCGAGATTCGAAGAAATTTGGGAAATCTTTTAAAATTTTGTCTAAATTTTCCACAAATTCATCGATAGTTTTTTTAAGCTCGCCGCTTTCGTAGAGGTATTCTAGCTCGCGCAAAACGGCGTTTGCGGTCGATGTGGCTAGGTGGTTGCCGCCAAATGTGCTTCCATGCTCGCCAGGGGCAAAGATATTTTCCCTAGCCACGCACGCACCGATTGGCACGCCACCTGCTAGCCCTTTGGCAAAGGTGATAATATCGGGCTCGATACCATAAATCTTGCTTGCGACAAACTCGCCTGAGCGATAGACGCCACATTGGACCTCGTCTGTAATAAGAAGTAGATTTTTTTCTTTCAAAACTTTGGCTAGTTTTTGGACTGATTTTTTATCCAGCGGACAAATTCCGCCCTCGCCCTGGATTAGTTCTATCATCACAGCGACCGTTTTATCGCTGATATTTGCGATGATTTCATCAATTCCGTCGTAAAATTTAAATCCCTCAATGTATGGAGCGAAAATTTCAGGGTGAAATTTATCCTGTCCTGTGGCACTCAAAGTAGCCATAGTGCGACCGTGGAAGGAATTTTTCAAAGTCAAAATTTCATATTTTTTGCTCTCAAATTTAGTCGTGCCGTATTTGCGCGCCATTTTTATGGCTGCTTCGTTCGCCTCTGCCCCAGAGTTGCAAAACACAGCGTATGTTTGATAGCCCAAAAGATTGCTGATTTTTTTGGCTAGCACCTCTTGTGGCAGGACTCTATAAATGTTCGAGCTATGGATTATCATCGCGCTTTGCGTATTTATGGCCTCTATCACCACAGGGCTTGCATGCCCTAGGCTACACACCCCAATTCCAGCGGCGAAATCAATGTATTTCTCGCCGTTGCTATCCCATAGCTTCGCGCCTTTACCCCTAGTAAAAGCGACATCGACCCTAGAAAAATTACTCATTAAATACTTCATTTGTTATACTCCACTTTTGGCAAATGCCAACCCCTATAATACGCAAACATTCTAACCACAATCCCAGCGAAAAATAGTGCTAAAATCGTGTAGATATTCGCCAAGTCAAGCCAGTCTAAGATAAAATAAACCAGCCCGACACCCATACTTATCGTCCCATAAAGCCCCGTGCGCAAAAACCACGGCACCTCGTTTAATAGCACATCGCGCAAAATTCCGCCCCCAACGCCATTAAAAAAGGCGATAAGTATCGCCCCAAAAACATTTAATCCATACTCGATCGAAACCATAGCCCCGACAATCGAGAAGCAAATCACATCGATTGCGTCGGAGAAAATAAATATAAATCTGCCTTGCAGTTTTTTGGTCTGGGCTGCGAAAATATGCGAGGCGATAAGCACCGCAATGACGATGATTACTGGCATATAGTGCGTGAAGGAATACAGCGGTCTGCCCACCGTGATATCGCGCACAATCCCGCCACCAAGTGCGGTTAAAAACGCAGCCAAAAAAATCCCCAGCCAGTCGCAATCCCTTTTAACCGCGAATAAAAATCCGCTCAAAGAAGCTGAGGCAATGCCGATGTATTCGATATATAAAATGATATTATGCTGTGTCATCGGCGTGGATAAATTCTAAAATTTAGTGAAATTTGGGCTAAAATTTGCATTAAATTTCGCCCTTGTTTTGGAAAAACCACAAAAACGCCGCCACTAACCCAGAGGCTCGCACGATTTTTTCGTCATACATAAATTTTTTAGCTTCATCTAACGGCAAAAAATACAGCTCGATATTCTCGCCATCGACCCCGCCACCTGCGCCTTTTTTCATACTCTCATCAATCTCGCCGTAAAATAAAATTTGGCGATTTGCGCCAAAACCAAGCGCGCTGTAAAAGCTCGTGATAAACTCTAAATTTTTAAGCTCATATCCAGTTTCTTCGTAAATTTCCTCGATTGCGGTTTGTTCCTCGCTAATGCCTTTGTCTAAAATCCCAGCGCACAGCTCGTAGGTAAAGCCCTTTTCATCGCAGTTTATTAAATTTTCGTCTTGGTAAAACCACACACTTGGGCGAAACTGCTTAACGAGCAAAAACGCCTTTTTTTCGCTGTGATACAGCAGTATTGAGACGCTATCATGCACCTTGACGCAATCCCACGCTCGCGCCTCGCCATTTAATTCGAAATTTAGCCTAAATGGCTTAATGAAATTCGAGTGTTCGAGTTTTGAAATTTTAAAATTTTTTATATCAATATCCATGTCGCAAGTCCTAAAAAGCTAAAAAATCCCACTATATCAGTAACCGTGGTCAGCAAAACCGAGCTTCCCACAGCTGGATCGATTCCAAAACGGCGCAAGGCAATCGGAATAATCGCGCCAAAAAATCCAGCCAAGGTCAAATTTATCACCATTGACATCGCAATCACGACGCCAAGAAGCTTCATACCAAACCATACCCACGCCACAATTCCCATTGCCACGGCAAAAATTGAGCCATTTACTAGCGAAATGGTAACTTCGCGCGTGATTACCGAGCGGATATCGCGCGCCTCGATTTCGCCAAGGGCTAGGCGACGCACCGTAACGGTGAGAGCCTGCGTGCCTGTGTTGCCACCCATGGAGGCCACGATTGGCATAAGCACGGCAAGGGCGACTAGTTGCTCGATTGTAGCGTCAAAAAGTCCGATGATAATCGAGCTAATAATCGCCGTGCATAAATTCACGCCCAGCCACGATGCACGCGCCTTTCCAGCTGAAAATGCAGTATCTTCCTCCTCAGCCTCATCATCGACACCGGCAAGGTTGTAAATTTGCTCTGTGGCGCGCTCTTGAATCAAATCATGCACATCATCGGCTGTGATTCGCCCAATCAGCACGCCGTTTGCGTCCAAAACAGGGATTACATTTAGGTCAAATTCCTCGAAATCCTTGATGACATCTTCGATTTTATCGGTATCGGTGGCGAAATGCACCTTTGCGTCTGCGTTAAATTTTTGTGAAATTTCTTTTAGTGTGAGCGAAAAATCGTATAAAATCAAATCCGAGGTCGAAAACGCGCTTAGCATGTGACCCTTATCATCTAAAACAAAGAGCTGAAAGACATTTTCGATATCGCCGTTTTGGCGCATTACCCTTAGCATATCGACAGCTTCGCCTAGGGTTTGGTTTTCGCGTGCGCTAAAAACCTCGGTTTGCATATACGCGCCAGCTTCGTCATCGTCGTATTTGTTAATCGTCAAAATATCGTGGCGATCGTCCTCATCAAGCCCGTAAAAAAGCTCCTTTGCCTTATCCTCGTCGATTTCTTCGATACTTTGGAGTAGTTCTGCTTGATCATCACTTTCTAGCTCTTCGATAGCTTCGACGATTTTCTCGCTAGGAAGGGTTTCGATGATATCTTCGAGCATGTGATCTGGCATTTCAAGCGCAGCGTCAGCGAGGTCCTCAGGGTCGAGTTTTTCTAGGAATTCGACATATTTTTCCTCGTCATGTTTTTTAAGTGCCTTTAAGTGATCTGCAAGGTCCGCTGGGCTTAGCTCTTCTTCTATCGTATCGCCGATATGCGCCTCTAAAAGAGCCTCGGCCTCTTCGTAATCTGTCAAAAATTCTTTATCTTTTGCTTCCATTTTTGCCTCTAATTTATGCTGACTAAATTTTCATAAGGTTCAAATTTCGCTGGGTTTTTCGAGCCGTCTTTAACCGCGTCAAATTTAGCGTTCATATCCTTTACTAACGCCTTAAATTTGCGCTCTTCCTCGCTTACGAAATTTGATTTTGTGATTTTTATGGTTTTTAGGGGATCGACTGGCTGGTTGTTGCGATACAGACCCAAATGCAAATGCGGTCCCGAGCTTAGGCCTGTGGAGCCTACATAGGCGATTAGTTGGCCTTGTTTTACGCTCATGCCGACTTTTAGCCCTTTGGCAAATCCGCTTAAATGCGCATACAGCGTAACCAAACCTCCGCCGTGGTTGATTTCGACGGTGTTTCCATAGCCGTTTTTGCGCCCTACGAAGGTTACTTTGCCATTGCCTGCGGCATTTACTTTTGTCCCTTTTGGCGCAGCATAATCCACGCCTAGGTGCGCGCGATATCGTTTAAGCACCGGGTGAAAGCGTTTGGGTGTAAAACGAGATGAAATTCTAGTATAAACAAGTGGCGTGGTAAGCACGAAATGCTCGACCTTTTTGCCGGTTTCGTTATAGTATTTGTCCTCGAAATAATAAAGCGATTTTGGCTTTTTGGCTTCCTCGATTGTGCCGGCTAGGATTTTAACCCCGCCAAACGGTCTGCCAAGCCTTGTTTTTTGCTCGTATAAAATCGTAAGGCGATCGCCTTTTTGCAGTTTTTTGAAATTTACCTCGTTTTTAAAAACGCTCGAAAATTCGTTTGCCAGCGCGATACTTCCAGTAGCTTTTAAAATATCGTTTGAGGGCGATGAAGTAATCTCAATGCTTAAAGCGTAAGAGTGCTGCTCATAAACAATCGGCGTGTAGATAAATTTGTAAATCCCCTTTTTGTCGCGGTAAATTTGGATTTGAAGCTCATCGTTTATGGGGATTAGGACTTGGACGATTTTGCCAAGCGGGTCTTTTAGCATCATGCACTCGACATCTGCGCGCACTTCGGCGGCTAATTCTTGGTCCTCTTTGTCTAAATCATAATATGTCGAGAGCGGAATAGAGAAATTTTCCATAAATTGTAGCAAGCTCACGCCTGAGGGCCATTTAAATTTTTCCACACTCGAAGAACTGGCAAATGAAAGGCTAAAAAGTAAAAAAATCAGTGCAAAAATTCTCATCATAAACCGCTTTAAAATTGAAATTAAAACCTCAATTCTAGCCAAATTTGGTTTATATTTGGCAAATATCCCTTGCCGTTTGTTGTAAATTCTTATGTATAATTGGCGAAAATTTTATTTTAGGAGTTAAATTTGAAACGAATTTTACTTGCTTTGGGGCTATTTTTATCATCTGTTTTTGGGGCTGAGTTTTACATGCCACCTTATGAAACGCTGATTTTTGATGTGCAAAATGGCGAAGCCGTAATCGCTGATAATCCCGCTATCATGGTAGGAAGCGCTGGGATTGTAATGCATGATTTCGGTAACGGCGAAAACGCTATCATCGCGCGCGCAGTCGTTACAGAAAAAAACGGCAACAATGCAAAAATCAGATTTGAAGTCTTTGGTATGTTGGAGCAAAAAGCCCTGCCGCTACCAAAAATTTTGCCAGCTAATGGCGATAAGGTGATTTTAAACTACCTTTATGACCGCGCCTTAATCGTGGCTCCAAATGCCGAAATTTACGCACAAATCGTGCAGGCTTTCCCAAATATCGAGTTTATTCACCCTGATCTTGGCGGAGCGTATTTGAGGCTAAATTCTAAACCAAACCCAAGCCGTGATGATTTCCGCAAAATTTGCGCGAAAAACAGCACTGGGCTAATTTTTGTCGCAATGAACGAAAAGAGCGTATTCGCAGACTGCGGCAGCTTCAAACCACTTCGCACTTATGAAAGTGGCAAGGTCGCTTACTACACGCTTCCGTTTTATTCACGAGTAGGGGATATCAAAACCGTGTTTTGGGATTTCACAAATGGTCCGATTAGCGACTATGACAGACACTACTCATATCTTTTGGGCTTAGATGATGAATAATTCTGATATAGAATTTTTTACAAATTTACTAGGCGAGCAAAACGCCTATTTCGACGAAGCGCATAAAATCGCCTACTGCTACGACGCGACTAGAAGGCGCTTTAAGCCAGACGCTGTGCTTTTCCCGCGAGATGAGAGCGATGTAAGCGAGATTTTAAAATACTGCAACGCTCACAATCTGCCAATTATCCCGCGCGGGGCTGGAAGTGGCTTTACGGGCGGTTCTTTGGCGCATGAGGGCGGGATAATTCTAGGCTTTGAAAAGCACATGAATAAAATTTTAGAGATTGATTTGCAAAATTTAGTCGCCGTCGTTCAGCCGGGCGTGATAAACAAAGATTTGCAAAATGCAGTCGCCAAAATGGGGCTGTTTTACCCGCCAGATCCTGCGAGTGAAGCATACAGCACGCTTGGTGGCAATGTCGCTGAAAACTCAGGCGGTATGAGAGCGGCGAAATACGGCATTACCAAAGACTATGTCATGGCTCTACGCGCTGTGCTTCCTAGTGGCGAAATCATACGCGCTGGCAAACGCACGATAAAAGATGTCGCTGGGTATAATATAGCTGGAATTTTGATCGCTAGCGAGGGCTCACTTGCCGTGATTACCGAAATCACGCTAAAACTCATCGCAATGCCAAAATTTAAAAAGACCGCAATGGGAATTTTCCCAAGTGTTAAAAATGCAATGGACGCCGTGTATAAGACAATGGCAAGTGGCGTAACGCCCGTGGCAATGGAGTTTTTGGACAATCTGTGCATAAAGGCTGTCGAGCAGAAATTTCACAAAGGCTTGCCAACTAGCGCTGGGGCGATACTAATCTGCGATGTAGATGGCAATATTGAAGATAGCCTAGAAGCCGATTTGCGCGTGATAAAAGATAGTTTTATGGCAAATGGAGCTAGCGAATTTCGTGTGGCAAAAGATGAAAAAGAGAGTGCGGATATTTGGTTTGCGCGCAGAAACTGCTCGCAATCAATCACCTGCTACGGCTCTTTGAAGCTAAACGAAGATATCACCGTGCCACGCTCTAATTTACCTGCGCTTTTGGATAAAATCGCTGAAATTTCGGCTAAATATGGGCTTGTTACGCCGTGTTTTGGGCACACTGGCGATGGCAATGTCCATACAAATGTCATGGCTGATAAAAGCAATGTCGAAGAGGTCAAAAAGGCTCACCTAGCTATCGAGGAAATTTTCGCAGCGACCGTGGAGCTTGGTGGCACGCTTAGTGGGGAACACGGGATTGGCATTTCAAAAGCCCCATATATGAAAATGGCATTTAACGAGGCTGAAATGGAGCTTTTCCGTGCGATTAAAAAGGCCTTTGATCCAAACAATATCCTAAATCCAAACAAAATGGGATTATGAAATTTAGCTCATTTTTATGGGCTAAATTGATTAATAAAATTTTTAAAATCAATAAATTTAATATTTAAATTCAAATTTTATAATTTCTTAAATTTTAAATTTCTGGATTTTTATGAAGGATGTATTATCTGTATTATTTTTTGTATTAATACTTGGGCTTATTATTTGGATTGAAGGGATTAAATTTGTGCTAGTGGTTGGTTTGCCTGGTGCTCTTTATGGTATTTTTGAATTTATTTTTGAAATATATGATATAAATTTTACAAAATTTTTTAAATTAACCACACCTAGATATACTAAAATTTACAGCGATTTTCAAAAATTAACAAGTATGCATGTTTCAGACATTAATAAAGACAATTGTCACAAAGCTATTTTTTATATGTTGAAAGACAAGGAAAAACCAGAAAATATTTTAAAAATCATTGCAAAATTAAGATTAGAGGTTATTTTGGAACAGAAAGGTTATGCTATCCCAATATTAAAAATTGCGAAACAATATGGTCTTATAAATGAAATTTATGACATAAAATTAAGTTATAGAGATACGCTTGCTGTATTATTTTTTTCAAAACATACAATTCCATTGATTATTATGTGTTTAAGTTCAACAATACTTATATATTTCGTTAAAGGTAGCGAAAAGGCATTATGGGTATTTTCTATTTTTGTGGGTTTGTTTGTTTTGGTTATTCCAAGTATTATTATAATAGTAGATAGAATTTTGGAATATAAAGCCAGAATTTAATTTCCTAGCACCGTAGGGCGGGTATCCTTACCCACCGAATTTTATATTTTTATCAAATTTTATCATTTTTAATCATTTAAATAACCATTGCGGTGGGCAAGGTGCTCACCCTACGGTGCTTTTTTATTTTCTATTAAAAAATACCCTATCATGCTAGAAAATTTACTCGTTTCGCAAAAAACTTCTGTTTTAAACTTTTCAATCAAAAAATCGTTAAATTTCATACTTATAAAAATCCCTTCATAGAAAAAAACCAAATATTTTTCCCGTCTAACTCCATTTAAAACCCAAAAAATAATTTTTTTTACCAAGTTTGCAACAAAAATTACCGGTTTAAGAAAAACATCTAAAAAACTATTGTCCTCGACTTTAAAATTGCCAAATATTGGCACATAAGAATAGCTAATTTTTGCGTTTTCTAATGGCATAGTATGTGTGTATTTATTGCCATCAAATTTCAAATACTCGTATTCAATTCTATCTACATAAATTTTGGAAAATAAGGCAGTATTTTTCATCGTCCAAAAATATTTTAAATTGTTAAAAATCGCGTAAAAAATGCCACCTATACAAATTGCAATGCCTATTTTTCTTTTTGTTTCTCGCAATACATCCTCATTTGTTACACACAGCAAGAAGCACAACATAAGCGCGAATATTGATATTAAAAAAACCCTATTAGCTATTTCTGCTTTAAAAAACCAATCATTTTTTATGATTATAGGTTCTTTCGATATGTTGTTTTTTTCTTTATTTTTCAAACTTTTTCCTTTATTTTTGAAATTCTAGCACCGTAGGGTGGGTATCCTGCCCACCAAATTTTATATTTTTATCAAATTTTATCATTTCTGTTTCCTATCTAAAATTTTTAATTTAAAAAATATTGTAAGTAATGCCAAAATAATACTAAATCCAAAAACAAACCAATTGCACTGCATTATCATATGCAAACTTTCGATTTTTAAATTCATATTGCACAATATCGTTATCATCGTCGCATATAAAATAAAAAATGCAAATAATAGTAAAAAAGAATTAATTTTTATATCCTTATAAATTTGATAGCTTCCAATAACCAACAAAAATATTGCAAAAACAATACCATATCCAAATAAAATCATTAATTCAACATAAATGTGAAAATCTGGAAATAATTCATCAGATAAATTTGGATCATTAGATACTTTACCAGCCATAAAAAATTTATACAATATCGCAAATCCAAATGGTTGAAATACTGACAAAATAAACAAAAAAATTATTTTTATAAATTTACTCAAATCAATTCCTCTTAAAAATATTCAATAATCTTATCACCGGATGAGCAAGTAAAAAGCACCGTAGGGTGGGTATCCTTGCCACCGAATTTTGTATTTTTATAAAATTTTATCATTTTTAATCCCTTAAAATTAATTTTTCTATTAATATTTTTGTAACTACATATAATAAAATTGCTATCGTTATATCAATAATTTCTGCTATACCCAAATTTTCTGGTATATCGAAATAATCAATTATTTTGTTTTTCGTTATTTTCATCGTAAAAAATACAAATATAGGAACAATAAGCATAAACACATAAATACTTTTTTTATGTGAAAACAAGAAATAAACATAAGAACACACAAAAAAACTTATAATGGGTCCGAAGAATATTGCAAAAAAACCAAAAATCTTTTGCTTTATTTCTTCATAATAAATAATATTATCAACCAACCAAAGTAGAAAAACCATACTTACAGAATGTATGATAAATAATATAATGCAAATAAATAATCCTATAAATCCTCTAATAATGGTATTTGAATTTATATTTATCAAGTCAATTCCTTAAATACTGTTTCAAAAAACTCCGAAACTATACAAAATTTTCGAAAATTTCTCTATGTAAAATTTCCTCCAAAATCACCGTCGCATACGAGCCTTTTGGCAGATAAAAGCTAAATCCAAACTGCGCCTTTTCCTCGTCGTAGCTGTGCGAGATATCCTCTATATAGCTCCACGCATAGCGATACGAGCCGTTTGTTTGCGCCAAATACGCCTCAGCCTCGGCGAAAATCTCGCTCTCAAATCTATTCGCCACGCCACTTGCGCGCAGTTTTTGCGCTCCAGCGATGAGCCCAGCGCTCGTGATATCGCGGCGCACAAACCGCTCTACCTCCGCGCCCAAATCCTCGCAGGTAAAAAACGCCCCATGCGGGAAATGCCCTAAAATCTCACCCGGAAGTAGCTTGTAAAATTGCGCCTGAGTGGCGATAGATTTGGCAAGGGCTTTGTCAAATCCGTAAATTTTGGCAAACTCACTCACACTAAATTCGCTAGCAAATTTTGAAATTTCAACCCTTTTGGCTAGCCAAGCGTTAAATAGCTCGCTTTGATATGCGCTGATTAGGAAGTCGCGCATTTTAGGGTTTTTAATGCGCTTTTCGCCACGCAGTATCGCTAGACCTGTCTTAGCATTGTCGCCAAATTTGCCAAAGCGCTGAAAGCCAAAATAGTTCGCAAACCCCTGCGCGCTGAGTGTTTCAAGAGCTTCACGCAGTTTTAAAGCGTCAGTTGGCAAGACCTTTTTTAGGCGGATAAAAAAATTATTTCCCTTTAAATGTCCGATTTTTAGCTTGTTTTTGTGGCGATTAAGGCTTAAAATTT
Organism: Campylobacter sp. JMF_15 NE4; assembly: GCF_027737645.1. Taxonomy (NCBI): domain Bacteria; kingdom Pseudomonadati; phylum Campylobacterota; class Epsilonproteobacteria; order Campylobacterales; family Campylobacteraceae; genus Campylobacter; species Campylobacter sp. JMF_15 NE4. The sequence goes on from NZ_JAOVTY010000001.1 coordinate 338,677, forward strand.
TGATTTTTTCGTGCGAAAAACTCTCTAAATTTTGCGCAAATTTGAAAGGAAATGTAACAAACTGGCTAGTTAAGCCCTCTTTGTCTTTAAGCCCTGCATAGCCAAAATCGCGCATCTTAACGCCTAAATGTTCGCTTAAAATTTGCAAGGCTTCCCAGGTGGTAAGGTCCTTTTTTTGCAGATGTATCATCGCATGCTCGCCATCACCGCTAGCCGCATACAGCGGGACTTCGCGCACGACGAAATCGGCAGAGTTTTTGCTAAAATGCGCGTTTATGGGCGCGTGGTTTAAGGTATATAAAAATTTCATATTAATTTCACTTTTTGGCTAAAATAAAAGCGATTATTATATAAAATCGCGCCTAAAAATCTAATTATTAGCCAAATTTTAGTAGAATTTTGGGCGCAAAAAGGAGCAGTTATGTTGGAGATCAGGCTTTTCAGATTTGACCCTAAAATCGATGTTTTAAGCTATTTTAAGCCATATATTTTTGAGCGCGAAAATTTCGCTAGCGTGGGCGAGCTTTTAGGCGAGATAAAAGCGGGCGATCCGTATTTTAGCTATGAGGGCGTGAGTTTTGTCAAAATTAATGGCGTAGTCGCAAGCGTAGAGGAGCCATTTGGTGGGATTTTGGCGCGCTTTGGTAGGATTTTATACATTGCGCCACTTAGCCAGAGCGAGGCGCGCAAGGATTTGGAGTGTGGATTTGAGAGTTTTTATTCTAAATTTCAGAGTTTTTCTGCTATCGCCAATAGCGATACTTTCGAGTTTTACAAGGAATTAGCGCCGTATTTTTACAGCTCAAATTTAAGGAAGTTTAGCGAGGTTTTTTTGGGAAACAGCGCCTTTGTTTTTGCGAATTTTTTGCTCGAAAATTTCCCGCAAAAAAGGGGCGAAATTTTAGATTTTATCCGCCCACAGCTTGTTTATTTCACGCCGTGTAATGCCCTAAATTTGGACTATGATTGCGATTTGATTTATGATAGGCTTTGCGAGCTTTGTGGGATTGATCCAGCGCGCGTGGATAAAATTTATAGCGCACAAAGTCTAGCCGAGATAGACGCAAATACTGCCCCGCACCGCTACACGGGCTTTAAAATCGCTGTTTGGGGCGATGAGGGCGCACGGGATTTGGTGCGCAGATTTGGCGGAGATGTCGTGAGATTTGAGCGCGAAAACGAGGCGTTAAGGGCTGAAATTTACGGCGCCGAAAAGGAGTGCGCGCTAAGGGTGGCTGGGGAAATTCTCTTTGACGCGTTTGATAGCGGGGCTGATTTTTTGCTGGTAAATTCTAAAAAAGCACTTGGCTTTATTGATGGTAAAAGTGCCGAAATCTGCGCACTAATGGGGCGCGAGCTAATTGATTTTTACTTGCTTAGCACGGACGAGTTTATCGCCCTTGCCCAGGGTGAAAAACCAAAAACTTTGGCGTCGCATAAACTAAAAGTCGCGTTGGTGTAGTGCGGTTTGTGAATATGAAATTTCAAATGCTGTTAGGTGGAATAATATTATTAATTCTTGGAATATTTTCATCACTTGGTTTCAAAACTTGGAGTAAATTTAGTGGTTGGGTTGAGCCGTCTGATGAACTATCTGCATTTTATTTAGTTACTGGTTTAATTTTTATATGTTTAGGTATTTTTTACAAACCAAAAAAGCAATTTAACAACAAAAATTTTAATTTTATTTCGCCCAAAACCAAAAAGCAACCCAAAAAACCAAAAGGAGAAAAAGTCAAATTTGATAAACCAAAAAATAAGTTAAATTTGAAAAATGTAAAATTTAAAAACCAAAAAGACAGTATCGATGAAATGGATTAAATTTAAGGCGCAAATTCGCGCCTTAAATTTTACCTATGAAACGACCTTGATTTCGATATCCTCGCTGTTGGCGTCGATTAGGATTGCATTTCCTTCTTTTAGCTCGTCGTTTAAAATCATATCGGCGATCTTATCCTCGACCAAATCATAAAGCGCGCGTCTTAGCGGTCTGGCGCCGTATTCTGCGTCAAATCCAGCCCCAGCAATGAGCTTTTTGGCATTTTCGCTTAGAGTTGCGCTGATACCGCGCTCTTCGAGCAAATGCGCTAGCTCTTTAAACATAATTCCCACGATATCGATGAGATTGTCTTCGCTAAGGGCGTTGAAAATCACAATGTCATCGAGCCTGTTGATAAACTCGGGTCTGAAATAGTTTTTCAGCTCGTCTTTTACGGCGTTTTCGCGCTCATTTTCGCCCAGACTCATAATCTTATCCGAGCCGATATTGCTCGTAAGGATTATAATGGTGTTTTTAAAATCCACGACCACGCCCTTATTATCGGTCGCGCGCCCGTCATCTAAAATGCCAAGTAGGATATTAAAGACATCTTTGTGCGCCTTTTCGATTTCGTCGAAAAGTAGCACGCTATATGGACGGCGGCGCACAGCCTCGCTTAGCTGACCACCCTCATCGTATCCCACATATCCAGGAGGCGCACCAAGCAGGCGTGAGACGCTGTGTTTTTCCATATATTCGCTCATATCAAAGCGTATCATCGCTCGCTCATCGTCGAATAAAAATTTCGCTAGTGTTTTAGCGCTCTCTGTTTTGCCCACGCCAGTAGGTCCTAAAAACAAAAAGCTTCCAATCGGGCGATTTGCGCTAGCAAGGCCAGCCTTATTTCGCTTCACAGCGCGCGCTATGGCGTGAAGCGCGGCGTCTTGACCCACGACGCTTTGTTTTAGGTGAGATTCGATATTTAGGTATTTTTCGCGCTCTGATGAGAGCATTTTGCTTACGCTAATTCCTGTCCATTTGCTAAGGATTCCTGCGACCATTTCCTCATCGACGCGGTTTTTTAGCAAAACTCCGCTTTCCTTCATACCCTCCCATTTGGCTTCTAGCTCTTTGACTTTGGCGTTTGCGGCTGGGATTTTGCCGTATTCGATCTCGGCAGCCTTGCTTAAATCGCCTTTGCTCCTAGCGTTTGCGGCTTCGATTTTTAGGCTATCTATTGATTTTTTGGCTTCGCTTATGCCGTTAAATACAGCCTTTTCGTTCTCAAATTTAGCCAAAAGCGAATTTTTGGTTTCGTTTAAATTCTCAATCTCTTTGTCGATTTGATTTAGTCTTTTGTCGTTTTTGGCGTCGTTTTCCATTTTTAGGGCTTCTTTTTCGACTTGGAGTGTTAGAATTTCCCTTTTTGCCTTGGCTAGTTCGTAAGGCTCGCTCTCGATTTGCATTTTTAGCTCAGCAGCGGCCTCGTCGATTAAATCAATAGCCTTATCAGGCAAAAATCTATCGCTGATATAGCGGTGGCTAAGCTTGGTGGCAGCGACAAGAGCGCTATCTGTGATTGTGACATTGTGATGAACCTCTAAGCGCTCTTTTATGCCACGAAGTATCGCCGTAGCCTCGCTCACGGTCGGTTCAGCTACGATGACAGGCTGGAAACGGCGTTGCAAGGCGGCGTCTTTTTCGAAATATTTGCGGTATTCTTTGAGCGTAGTCGCGCCGATAGTGTGTAGCTCGCCCCTAGCTAGGGCAGGTTTTAGGATATTTGCAGCGTCCATACTGCCTTCACTTGCCCCAGCTCCCACAATAGTGTGAATTTCATCGATGAAAAGTATCACATCGCCAGCTTTTTTGACCTCGTCGATGACGGCTTTTAGGCGGTCTTCGAACTCGCCTCTGTATTTCGCACCGGCAATGAGCGCGCTCATATCAAGCGCCATTACGCGCTTGTTTTGCAGGCTAAGTGGGACATCTTTTTGCGCGATTAACTGCGCCAAACCTTCGACAATGGCGGTTTTACCCACACCTGGTTCGCCAAGAAGTATTGGGTTGTTTTTCGTTTTGCGGATTAGTATTTGCATCATACGAGTGATGACTTCATCGCGCCCGATAATGGGATCTAACTCGCCATTTATCGCTTTTTGTGTCAAATTTAGCGCAAATTTGCTAAGCGCTTCTAGGGTGTCATCGCCTGTTTTGGTGGTGATATTTTTGCCCGCTCTTAGCATTTCTAGCTCTTTTTTTATCTCGCTAAGATCGGCAAATTTAGCCAAAATTTCTTTTAGCGGAGATTTGTCTAAATTCGCCACTAACCAAGTATCAATAGCGATAAATTTGTCTCCAAGGCTCGTCATTAGGCCTTTTGCGCTCTCTAATGAATTTACCACTTCGCGCGAAATTTTGATATTATCGCGCGTGACATTTGAGCTAGTTGGCAGGGTTTGTAGCGCGCTTTTGATTTCTAATTCAACTGCGCTTTTGCTGATGTCAAATTTGTTAAAAATTTGATTTAGCACAGAGGTTGAATCCACGCACAATGCCCACAAAATGTGCAAATTCGCAACCTCGCCATTTTTGGAGTGGATAGCTAGGGAGAGCGAACTTTCGAGTAGTGAGTGCATTTTGTCGGTTAAAATTTCAAGTGTTTCGTTCATAAAAAACTCCTTAAAGTTGATTTTGTCTGTATTATATATATTTAGTCTAATTATGTCAAGGTTTTTTAGTAAATAAATTTAATCTTTCAAATTTTTCGCTCTGAATTTTAAAATTTTATCGCTAAAAATGGCTTAAATTTAACTAATATTTAGCGAAATTTTTATAGAATTCCGCCTATTTCAAATTAAGGACAAATTTTTGCAACAAAAACATCTCTTTTTTGGCTTTGGTTTTGTATTTTCACTACTTTTTGGTCTGTTTTTTGTAGGAAATTTGGAGGCAAAAGAGGCAAATTCGACCAAAAAACCTGACAGCGAAAAAACAAGGCTTGAAGCGCTGGCAAAGCTTACTAAAACCCTAGCAATCGTGGAAAATAATTATGTCGAGCAGATGAGTTTTTCGGAGCTTGTGGATAAGACGATTTCGGGATTAATGGGAAATTTAGACGCCCATTCTAGCTTTATGGATCAAAAAGCTTACAATGATACTAAGGTACAAACTCAGGGCGAATTCGGCGGTTTGGGCATTCAGGTCGGTATGAAAGATGGCGCACTAACGATAATTTCGCCGATTGAGGGCACACCAGCGGATAAAAAGGGGCTCAAAGCAAATGATGTGATTTTGCGAATCGACGGAAATGCGACACTTGGGATTACAATTGATGAAGCTGTAAGCAAAATGCGTGGCAAACCAAAAACCAAAATCACGCTTACAATAGTTCGCAAAGGCGAGAGTAAGCCCTTTGATGTGGAGATCGTGCGCGATATAATCAAGGTCGAGTCTGCGTATTCTAAAATGATAGATGATGAGAAAATTTTGTATTTGCGTGTAACAAATTTCGACCAGCATGTTACCGCTGATACGGCTAAATTTATAAAAGAACACCCTGAGGCAAAGGGGATAATCCTTGATTTGCGAAACAATCCTGGCGGACTTTTGGAACAGGCAATCGGACTTGTGAATTTATTCGTGGATAAGGGCTTAATCGTATCGCAAAAAGGTCGCAACAAAGCCGATACCGAGGAGCATAATGCAGATCCTAAGAAAAAGGTAACCGACCTGCCACTTGTCGTGCTAGTAAATGGCGGAAGTGCGAGTGCAAGCGAGATTGTAAGTGGGTCGTTGCAGGATCTAAAACGCGCTGTAATCGTGGGCGAGAATACTTTTGGCAAGGGTAGCGTGCAGGTGATTTTGCCTATCGAAAACAAAGAAGCCTTGCGACTAACAATTGCGCGGTATTACCTTTCTAGCGGTCGCACAATCCAAGCTGTGGGCGTTACGCCTGATTTGATTGTAGCAGCTGGCAAGGTGCCTCAAAAGAGCGAAAATGAATTTTCAGTCAAAGAAGCAGACCTGAAAAAACACCTAGAAAGCGAGCTTGCAAAGGTCGAAGAGCCGAAAAAAGAAGAAGAAAAAAAAGAGAAAAAAGATGAGAAAAATTTCATCTCAAAAGAGCAGATTAACGACGATATTCAGCTAAAAACCGCAATCGATGCGATTAAAATTTTAAGATTAAGTAAAGGAGAGTAGCATGGCAAGCAAAAAAGAGCTTATTTACGAGGGCAAAGGCAAAAAAATGTGGTCAGTCGAGGGCAACGATGATTTGCTAATTAGCGAATTCAAAGATTCCCTAACTGCATTTAACGGCGTGAAAAAGGCAGAAGAGGCTGGAAAAGGTGCGCTTAATTGCAAAATTTCAACTCAAATTTTTCATTTATTAGAGAAAAACGGCATCAAAACTGCGCTAGTTGAGATGCTAAACGAAACCGAGCAATTAGTCAAAAAATGCAAAATTTTCCCACTTGAAATCATCGCGCGAAATGTCGCTACTGGCTCACTTACAAAACGCCTTGGTATCAAAGAGGGCACGATTTTGCCATTTACTTTGGTCGAGTTTTGCTACAAAGACGATGATTTGGGCGATCCGATCCTAAACGACGAACACGCCATAATCCTAGGTGCGGTAAAAGATCAAGCCGAACTTGACGAGCTTAAAGTAATCGCAAAGAAAATAAATGAAATTTTGGTTAAATTTTTCGATGAGAGAAATTTGCGCCTAATCGACTTTAAAATCGAACTTGGCAAAGATAGCAAGGGTGAAATTTTGCTAGCTGATGAGATTAGTCCTGATAGTTGCCGTTTTTGGGATAAGGACACGAACCAAAAACTAGACAAAGATGTATTTCGCCAAGGGCTCGGTGATGTAAAAGTCGCTTATGAGGAAGTTTTAAAAAGAATTTTAGGATAAAAAATGAAAGTAATCGTAAATGTAAAATTGAAAAATGGCGTTTTAGATCCACAAGGCAAGGCCGTCAAACACGCCCTAACTTCGCTTGGTTTTAGCGGTGTAAATTCTGTAAGCGTGGCTAAACAAATCGAGCTTGACATGCAAGGCGAGAACAAAGAGGCGATTTATAAAAATGTAGAGCAAATGTGCGAAGACCTGCTAGCTAACACCGTTATCGAAGATTACGAGATTGTGCTATGAAGGTAGCGGTTATCAATTTCCCGGGCACGAACTGCGAACGCGACACAAAATATGCTTTTGAGCGTCTTGGTTGCGATGTGGATGTGATTTGGCATAAGGATACTATGCTAAATGCCGATTTGGTCGTGCTTCCTGGCGGTTTTAGCCATGGCGATTATCTAAGAACGGCTGCGATTGCGAAATTTAGCCCTATTATGGAGGCTGTGCGCGCTCACGCTAAAAAGGGCGGGTATTTGCTCGGTATTTGCAATGGATTTCAAATGCTTTTGGAGCTTAAACTCTTAGAGGGCGCGATGAACCGCAACATAAATTTGAGCTTTATCTCTAAATATCACTATCTAAAAGTCATTAGTAATGACAATAAATTTCTTGCTTGTTGCAAAAATGGCGAAATTTTAAATATCCCTATCGCGCACGGCGAGGGCAATTACTATGTCGATAGCGAAAATTTGAAAAAAATGTATGATAATGACCAAATTTTGCTTAAATACTGCGACGAAAATGGCAATGATTTAAACCCAAATGGCTCAGTTGATAGCATAGCTGGAATTTGCGATAAAAACAAAAAAATCTTTGGTCTTATGCCGCACCCTGAGCGCGCTATCGAGGAAATTCTCGGTGGAACGGACGGCGAAAAAATGCTAAAAGGGCTAGTTTGTTAAGAAGAGTTTTAGCCCTTTTTGGTATTTGCGCACTTAGCCTAGCTGCGCCAGAGGTTAGCATAGATTCGCTCGATGATTTGAGCAAATACGCTCCGAAAAAATCAGAGCAAACCAGCTCTACTGAGGGCGCACAGCGTGATAACTCTCGCGTAATGATGAAAATGAATAAAAACGAGGTTATGAATAAAAATCTTAGCCTTGATGATTTGAAGGCGCTCGCACCGACAAATGAGGTGGATTTGGATATTTCTGATGAGAAAATCTATGAGGATATCAAACCCAAAGAACTCACTTTAAAAGTCGATGGAGCGCCTAAAAAAGCCTACTATAATGAAATTTTTAGGATAAATTTCAGCGTGTATTTAGGTCAAAAAGTAACCGTTACGCCAAAGCTAGCGATTGATCGCACGGAGAATTTAATCTGGCTAAACGAGGATAATCTCTCGTGGATACAGGGAGATGAGATGTTTGAAACGACGCTGTATTTTAGCGCAAACGGCGAGGGTGCGAAGATAAATGACATTATTCTAACCTTAGAGCGAAATGGCGAATTTTTCGAAAAAAGCTCGATTAAACCGCGCAATCCTGAGTTTATCAAGCTAGAAAAAAGGGAAAATTTCGTCCATATTTCAGCCGATGATTTGAAACTGAAAAACTACAAAACCGCCAAATTTGACGATAATTCAAATTTACTCACCCTAGATTTAAGCGTGCGAAACGGCGCGCTTGCCTCATTTAGCGTGGATAATCCAGCCATTATCAAGCAAGGCGTGGATTCTGTGCGTGGCGGATACGCTAGCCAGAGTGGGTATTATTTCGCTGTAATCGATAAAAATGTGAAAAATTTCGATTTTAGCTATTTTAATCTGCAAACGAAAAAATTCGAAAATTTCGGTATCGAGCTAAATCCGCAGGCTGAGGATCTTAGCACACAAATCGGGCTCAATCCAAAAGAATCCAAATTCGAAGCTTACAAACAAATCGCCATTTACACCCTCGCAGCGGTGCTTTTGGTGATGTTTTTGCTCAGCAAAAATATAACTCCGCTGATTTTTGCGGTGATTGTTTTGGCGCTAAATTTGTATTATCAAAACCCTTATGGAAATGGCAAAATCGCCAAAAATACCGCCGTGCATATCCTGCCGATACCGACATCTACGGTGTTTTATGTCACCAAAGAGCCTCAAAAGGTCGAAATTTTGGGCGAAAACAAGGGATTTTATAAAATCATGCTAAGTGGTAGCAAAATCGGCTGGATCAAAAAGGACGAAATTGTCAAGGATTAAGGCGCTTTTTTACTCGTTTTGGTTCGTCGCTACGGTAATGGTCGTAATCGTGCTAATGTGGGCGAAAAACAGCTCACACCGCACATTTCGCCGTATGTGGGGCAGGTGGCAAAGATACGCCGTGGGTTATGATATCGAGGTTATCGGCGAGCCAGACCCGCAGGTGGGGCTTTTTATCGCAAATCATCAAAGCATTATGGATATCGTGGTTTTAGAAGAAACTCACCCTGCAAACATCTGCTGGATAGCCAAAAAAGAGATTGGCGAACTGCCGATAATCGGCAAAATTTTAACCCTGCCAAAGATGATTGCCGTCGATCGCAAAAACCCTCGCGAGCTCGTGCGAATCGTGCATGAAGTAGATGATCGTATAAAAAATGGCCGCGCTATCGTGATGTTTCCAGAAGGCACCAGACATCGTGGCACAAAAATGCTCAAATTTCAAAATGGCGCAAAAATGATAGCAAACAAACTAGGACTTAAAGTCCAGCCTATCGTGCTTATCGGCACTGGGGCGATTGCGGATTCGAAGGAATTTCGCGTGCGAAGCGGGCATGTAAAAATCATCTACCTAGACCCAGTCGATACGAGTGATAACGCATGGCTAGAAAATACTCGCACCAAAATGCAAGCTATCATCGACGAGCACGAAAATTCAGTGCAAAATTCAGTGCAAAATTTGCCAGAAAATAGCGAAATTTCAGAGCAAAATTCTACGCAAAATTTAGAGCCAAATTCGGTTAGCAATAGTAGCGAGCAGTGTTAAATTCGGCTAAATTTGGGGAAATTTTGAAAATTTTAATTCTGTTTTTTTCATTTTTACTTTTTGGTTGTGCTAGCGAAAACACCCTCTCTCTCATCGCTGTGGGGGACAATCTAATCCACTCCAAGCTAATCGAGGGCGCGCATGATAAAACCGCCAAAAGCCACGATTTTAAGCCGTATTATCGCTTTATCAAAGATGAAATCAAAGACAAAGATATCAAAATCATAAACCAAGAAACAATCCTAATCGAAGATAAAAAAAAGCTCTCAGGCTACCCAAATTTCGGCTCTCCGCTCGAAGTAGGCGAGGCTGTGAGGGACGCTGGGTTTAATCTAATCGCCCATGCGACAAACCACGCGCTCGATAAGGGTGAAGAAGGCATACTAGATAGTGCTAAATTTTGGTCTGGCTTTGAGGATATCGCGTATATCGGCATTTCGCCAGATCAAAATAGCAGTAAAATCGTTAAAATTTTGAAAAAAAACAATGTTAGCGTCGCGTTTTTGAACTACACTTATGGGCTAAACGGCCACATAATGCCAAAAGGCAAAGGGTATTTGGTGGATTTGCTAAGCGACGAGGAAAAAATTTTAAGCGACTTAGAACTTGCGAAAAAACACGCCGATTTTGTGGTGGTTTTGCCACACTGGGGCGTGGAATACACACACAAACCAACCGCCACGCAGAAAAAGCAGGCGCAGTTTTTGGCAAACTCTGGCGCAGATCTCATCATCGGCACACACCCGCATGTAATCCAGCCATTAGAACTCATCACCACAGATGATAACAGAAGCGTGCCGTGCTTTTATTCGCTAGGGAATTTTATCTCTAATCAAGACGAAAGTGCGCGCATGCTAGGCGCCATGGCTGATATCGTAATCGAAAAAGAGGGCAACGCGACAAAGATAAAAAGTCTGCGCGCAGTCCCGCTAATCACGCACATTAGCCCATACTCGCACGATTTTTCGGTGCATTTGTTCGCTCACTACCCTGAAATGCTTGCGATGACGCACAGGCTTAGGCGTGTTGGGGACTTTAAAACCGAAAATCTCAAAACGCTTTGGAACAGCGTTTTTCCTGACTTTGAAATTAAATAAATTTGATTAAAAGGGGAGAGTGTGGAATTTGAAATTTGGCAAATTTTGATTTTAGTTGCCGCGGCGTTTGCTGGTGGATTTATCGACGCAATCGCAGGCGGAGGCGGGCTGATATGCCTGCCTGCACTGCTTGCAGTGGGTATCCCGCCACACCTCGCCCTTGGCACAAACAAGCTTCAAGGCACATTTGGCACATTTTCTGCGGCGCTAAATTTTACCCTAAAAGGGCTTGTCGATCCACGCAAAATCGCCCTAGCGATAGTCTGCACTCTCCTTGGCGCATTTATTGGCACGCGCACCGTGCTTTTAATCGACGCGAAATTTCTAAACTACATTATCCCGGTTTTGCTTTTAGCGCTTTTTATCTACACTGTGCTAAGCCCAAATTTAGGCGAGAGCGAGCGCGCAGCGAAGATGAGCAAAAATTTATTTTATGTTTTATTTGGTCTGCTTTTGGGATTTTATGACGGATTTTTTGGACCTGGGGCTGGATCGTTTTGGACTTTTGCGCTAGTTGGCTTGCTAGGACTTCACATGAAAACTGCCGTCGCGCAGACAAAAATTTTAAATTTCGTCTCAAATATCGTATCACTAGGCGTATTTATCATCGGCGGACAGGTGCTGTGGATGATAGGTATCATCATGGGTTGCGCGCAGATAGTAGGCGGCTGGATGGGGTCAAATTTGGTCGTGAAAAAGGATGTGAAATTCGTGCGCACGATACTGCTTTTCGTCGTTGCATGCACGATTTTGAAGCTACTTTATGGATTGATTTTTGGCTAAAATTTGGTAGTTTTATAAAAAACTTAAATTTATTGGCTCATAAGTTAAAAGTGGCTAGAATTTTTTAATTTTTTTTTGAAAGGATACTGTATGAAGGTAATTTCGACAAAAAAAGCCCCAGGTGCCATTGGGCCGTATTCACAAGCAATCGTCGCAAATGGATTTGTTTTCACTTCTGGTCAGATTGCGCTCACGCCAGAGGGTGAGTTCGCTGGTGGCGATGTGAGAGCGCAAACTACGCAGGTTATGGCTAATTTAAAAGCGATTTTGAAAAAGGCTGGAAGCGACTTTGACCACGCGATTAAAACCACGATTTTTTTGGCTGATATGGGCGATTTCGCGGCGGTAAATGAGGTGTATGGCGAGTATTTCAAAGACACTAAACCAGCCCGCTCAACCGTTCAGGTCGCAAAACTCCCAAAAGACGCTCTCGTAGAAATCGAAGTCATCGCAAGCGTGAAATAAATTTATAAATTTTTGTGCTTTGTTTTGCGACGCCAAATTTTTGTCGCGAACAAAGCAGTTTTTTATTTTTTCGTATAGTTAAAATTTAACAACGATATTTTTAATCTAATCGCTTAAAATCAATAATAAAGGAAGTAATAATTCCAAAAATAGCACCAAATATAGCAATACAAAACCAAATTAATCCAAAACCATAAAAAATTCCAAAGATGAAAAAATCCAAATTTTCTAATTTCGGAATTTCTGAGCTATCGAAATAACCTTTTTTATTTTTTATTTCTATAAGATCATAACACATAAGCAGAAAAAAAGATAGAGAAACCAAAAATAGAAATCTATTTTTGATGAGCAAGCCTGAAAATTCGCCTGGTCGTAAAATCAAAGTGATAAATTGGTCTGGGGCGGATTTGTTTTCGTGTAAAAATATGCTGGGGTCATCTACTCTTTTGCATTTTATCCAAAAATCATAATGAAAACCCAGAAAATAAATAGCATAAATGAAGCAACAAACGCCATAAATTAGACCGAGTAGGCTCATTTCGCATAGATAAAATGTAACAAAAGTCGGCAAATTTTCGCATGAATAATTTACGATTTCAAAATGAGATTTCATAAATTTTATAAAAGTATTCAAAATAGGAAATTTTTCTACAATGTCGTTTTGTAAGACAAAAATTTGTAATGAAACTAGCAATGTAAAAGTCAAAAAATAGTAGTTATATTTTTTGATTTTTTTATGCAAATTTAGTAATTTTGTTTCTTTATTTTCCATTGATACTCTTTTAAAATGTGGATTATGGCTCTAATACTAAAATAGCCATAATCCAATTTGACACTAAAAGTGAAATAAATCCCGCTTAATCTCTACTATCGCTGATTTCATATCCGAAATTTATCGTTTTTGTCTCGCCGTTATTTAGCCTGAATTTCCAGCTTGCTCGGCCCTCAGTGTCGATATTATCGGCTTTTGTGCCACTTTTATCAGTGATTTTGACTTTCTCGTCCGCGCTTAGTGGCATTTTGGCGAGTAGTTCGATATCCCAAGCCCTTGCGCTGGTGTTTTTCACCTCGTAATTCCAGCTAGAAATCGTGGTTTTTTTGGTGCCAAAAAAGTTTTCTTTGGTGTTTTTCTCATCGATTTTTTTGGTGACTTTGATTAGGCGATTTTGTCCTAAAAACACGCTAGTATCCACACCCGCAGGTATTTCCTCGCGCCAGTCTTGGCCAGCATTTACCCCGTCGATTTCGATTGTCGTAAGGGCGTGGTTGAGTGGCTTTTCAAGCTTTGTTTTGGCCTGCAAAAACGCTAAATTTTGGCTGTATGCGTCGATAAAAATGCTAAATTTCGCCTCTAAAATTTGGCTGTTAAAGTCGATTTTCGCGCTCTCATTTGGCGCAATGCTTAAATTTTCGATTGTGTATGAGTTCGATAGTGTGAGCTGGGCATTTGTCGCCTGCACGGCGCGATTACTCATCGCAGCCCTTGGCGTGGCATTTAACATGGCTTTTTGCATATACACGCCATCTGCTTCGTAAGTTTGCCCGCCGATATATTGTGCCCGAAACGGCCTTGGGGCGAGCAGGGCAGAATACGCATACGGATAAATCGCCACACTAAGCGCGTCAAGAGCCGAATTTAGCGGGTTTTTCACGCGGATTGATTGCGTGATAGCAAGCTTTTGCTTCGCTGTATTGGTGCTGATTTTCGCGCTCGCACCTTCGTTTAAAAATGCCGCGTATCGCAACGCAACGCTCTTTGGCGCGCATGCAAAGCTTAAATTCGCATGCCTCATTTGCGCGCTGGGTGTGCGTGCGATTTGCTCGTTTAGCGCGCTCTCATCGGCTTGAAGCTTAGCTATATTTTCAAAATCCCTTAGCGTGCTTGCATAAAATTCATCCGCATTTCCACTGCCAGAACTAGCCAAACTTTTGCTAAATTCAATCTTAGCCTGGATTGCCTTTTTTTGCGCTATTACCTTTGCAAGGGCTTCTTCTAGGCGTTTTCTCTCGTCGCTTTTTATCTCATAAATCCCGCTGTCTTCAAGGTTTTCTAGCTCGCACTCGCTTTTGATTTCAAGCAGACCTAAATCGAGCGCGGCAGGGATTTCCACGCTAAATTTCGCAGAGCCCGGGCTAAAAGTTTGGGTCAAAAAACTATCGTTTTGATAAATTTCGATGAAATTTTGCTTTGGTTTTTCTAGCTCGTTTGCGCCACAGAGCGCGCACGATACGATTAGTGGCAGGGTTAGGCTTTTCATTGCATCTCCTTAAAAATTTTCAAAATATTAGTAATTTAAAGTAAATGGTAGTTTAAAAGTGTAAAATGAAAGTTTTATAAAATTTTTAGGGGTGAAATATGCTAGAAGCGCAAGACTTGGAGTTTTTGAAGGGAAATTTTTGCGATAAATTTGATTTTAGCGGCGATGATTTGAGCTTGATTTACAAAAACGCGTATAAAAAGCGCCTAAGAGCGGGGCAGATAATCTATGCTAGCGAGGATTGTTTGGGCTATGTTTTGCTTCGTAGAGGGCTTTTGCGCGCATTTATCGGCACTGGGGGCAAGGAGCTCACGGTTTTTAGCATACAAAACGGCGAGAGCTGTATGATCTGCGATACTTGCAAATTCGCCCTTGCCCAAAACCGCCTTAGCGTCGAGGCTAGAAGCGAGTGCGAGCTTATCGTAATCCCGCCAAGCATTTTTAAAATCCTAAAAGAACGCTACCCAAGCGTGCTAAATTTCGCCCTGCAAATCGTAGCCAAACGCTTTTCGCAAGTCATAATGGCAAGCGAGCAGGCGATTTTCGCGCCACTTAGCGAGCGCATAATGGGCTTTTTGCGCGAAAATTTGGGCGCAAACGGCGAAGTGTGCGCGACGCACGAAGATATAGCCAATCATATCGGAAGTGCCAGAGAGGCGGTATCGCGCGTGCTAAAAGAGATGGAAAAATCAGGCAAAATCGCCCTTAGCAGGGGCAAGGTCGTGGTGATTGAGATTTGAAATTTTGAAATTTTGCGTTTTGTTTAAATTTTGGCTTGCAAAATACTGCGCCGAAATTTTTTGAAATTTTAAAAATTTTAGAATTTGGCTAAATTTTAAAATTTAGCCAAATTTTGCGCTAAAACAGCCCCTTTAAAATCCCCTTAACAGCCTCTTTTGCCTTGTCTTCACGGCTTTTTTCTTTGGCGTTATTTTGTGCGCTAGAATTCGCGCCAGTGTTTTGCCCTGATTTAGACCCCTTATCGCCTAAGAGTTTGTCGATACCTTTGCTGATTTCTTTGTTTAATTTTTCCTTCAAATACGCAGAATCGACGCTATATTTTGGGTTTTGCGTGGTGCCAGTGATTTGGACGCTAATATCCGTTTTTTCGATATTTGCCTTAACCGGGATATTGATTTGCTTGCTTTGGGTGTCAAATTTGCCCGCACTTACATTTAGTTTGCTTTTTTGCGCGCTCATATTTGTGTTAAAAGTGATTAAATTTTGCACGATTGTGCCGTCCAAGGTTACATTATTATAAACTTCGCCGGCTAAATCACGACCTAAAATTTTGCTTACGACGCCCATAAAATCGCTACTTTTGAGGCGTCCTTGATTTATGAGAGAGTTAAATTTGCCCTTTTTGGACTTTGTGTTGTAGCTAAAATCCATGTCCCCAACGCCGTCGTAAATGTGGCGCACACCAAGCATATCGGTCAGGTCTTTGACCGCGAATTTCGTGAGTTTGACGCTGACATCATCGTTTATCATTTTGCCGTTCATCGCCCCGCCAAGGATATTTGAAGCAAACGAAACGGCGAAATTTTTAGGCTTGTAATCAATTTTGCCGTTTGCGTTAAATTTGCCAAATAGCTCAATGCCAGTTAGAAATTTCATTTTGGTTAAATTTGGCACATTTACGCCATAATCGGCGTTTAGAGTGCTAGTTTTGAGATTATAAGCCCCTGTTATTTTGTCGAAATTCGCCAAATCTGAGCCAAGTTTGGCGGTAAAATTCGCAAGAGAGTTTTTGATATTTGCGCCCAAATTTAGGCTAAATTTCGTATCGCTTGGGAAAGATTTGCCACTAAGTTTGTCAAGGTATTTTTTATAAAGCACGCCATTAGCGATATTTGCGCTAAGTTCGCCATTTATTCCAGAATCTAGATTTAGCTTAGCTTCGCCGTTTATCGCGCCATTTCCGATAGCTTCCATGCCCAAAAACGAGGTTATAACTGCCAAATTTAGCGATTTTGCGCGCACGCTTAGCGCGCTAAGGTTGCCACTAGCTATCAAATTTCCGCCAAGCGCGTCGAGATTTAGGGCTAGGTTAGCTAGTTTGCCCGATTTTAGCGTGATATCAGCCACGCCTTTGCCAGAGCCTGAAAATTTCTGCCCTGTGATGTGAGAGAGTTTGGCAAAGTCGCTAATAGCGAAATTTGCGCTTGCTTTGCCGTCTTTGCTAGGCGCATTATACGCACCATTTATCACGGCTTTAAGCCCATTTTTAAAGGCGTTTATGTTTGTGTTTTTTAGCGTGAAATCCTTAAAATCGCTGATTAGCTCGCCACTAGCGAGTAAATCGCCAGAGGTTTCGTAGTTTATGATTTTGGCTAAATTTTTAAGCTCAGGCACGCTTAGAGTAAAATCGCTTTGAAGGGTGCGTTTTTGCATATCAAAAATGCTTTGTTTTGCGCTCAAATTTGCCAAATTTGAGCTGATTTCGCTCGTGGCTTTGGCGATACCCTCGCTCACACTGATATCGGAGTTTAGCGCGATTTTAACGCCACTTGGGATAGTTATGTTTAAATCTTTTAGCGCCTTTTCATTTAGCAATAAATTTTGTGATTTTATGGTTGCACTGCCCTCTGGTGCTCCGTTTGTGGCGATGATATTGGAGTTAATGGCGACATTTCCGGTGGCGTAAAGTGGCTGACCTGCCACGGCTAAAATTTTGGCGACATTTAAATTTGGCGCTACGATTTGCAGGTCTGTGGGCATAAAATCTGTAAGGTTGGCTAGAAATTTCACATCGCTATCAAACGCCCGTCCTGCGCCGTTTGCGCTGATTTTTTGCATATTTCCTAGCACGCGACCATTTAGCGAAACCCTTTCCCCGTCAAGTGCTACGCCAAAGCTTTTTAGATCTTTTGCGTTTAGCTCGTAGTTTGTGTCGAAGCTTTTGGAAAAAATGTCGTATTTGCCCACCAAATGCGCCGAAATTTCGCCATTAATTAGCGCCGTAATATCGAAATCGTCGCAGTTAAGGTCGAATTTATCTAGCCTAATATCAAAGCCTGTTTTTTGCGAGAGGTATCGCTCGATATGTGGCTTAGTGATAGAGTTGCCAAAATCGCTCCAAAGTAGCGCAAAAACCCCGCCGAAAATCAATCCGATAAAAACCAAAATTCCTATGATATATTTCATAATTTTCCCTTTAAAATTTTTCTTCGATTTTATCGCATTAGATTAAAATTTTATGCCAAAAATTTTGATAAAATAGGGCAAAATTTACTAAATTTCAAGGATTTTTCATGCTACCGCTAAAACAAGTGGAAAATAAAAAAAATAAAAGATTAAATCAAATTTTTGAATTCATCAAATCTCGCCCCGCAAAAACGCAAGAATTAGCCCAAATTTTCGGTGTCAATGCAAAGACGATAGGTAGAGATATGGAGATTTTAAGGGATTATGGCGTGGTAAAAGAGGGGTGGAGCTGGAAATACGACCCTAGCGCGCAAATGCGGGATTTAAGCGATGAAGAGAGGCTGGTGCTAAGCCTGATAGCAAGTCTGTGCGAAAACATATCCTCTGACTTTTATTTCAAAAATAGCGAGCTGATTTCTGGGCTACTTGGGGGCATGGACGAGCAGATTTTGGCGTTTTTTGGCAACGAAAAGCTGGATAAAAAATCAATACAGAAATTTAGTCTTGTCCAAAAAGCGATAAAAAACAAAAATATCATCAAATGCACTTACGGCAAGCATGAATTCAGAGCAAAACCACTAAAAATAGCGTTTTTGGAAGGGTTTTGGTATTTGTTTGTGTTCGATTGCGGCGAAGGGGATAGGTTTAAGAAATTTCACTTCAAAGATATCGAAAATATAAAAATCACGCCCGAGGTTTTCAAAACATCCGCACAGGTGCAAAAGCGCATAAAACAGGCGCGCTCGGTGTGGTTCGAGTTAGAAGACAAGTATAGGGCGAGGCTGTGGATAGATGAAGTGATCGCAAAGTATTTTAGGCGCAAACCATATATCAACTGCGATTTTACAAAGGAGTGCGAGGACGGCTCGATCGAGATTGAGTTTGGGTTTAGCAATCCTATGGAGGTCAAACCGCTGATTTATCGGTTTTTGCCACATATCAAGGTCGTCGAACCAGCCTGGCTAAATGATGAGATAAAAGCGGAAATCGCGGGGTATCTAGGCGAGATAAGCTAGTCTTGCAAACTTTGCTTATCGCGCGATTATCACAAATAACTAGCTTCAAGCCTATCGTTTAGGTTGTCTAGTCTGTGCTCTAAATCGATTATTGTATTTTCTAAAACCGCTATTTTCTCTTCTAAATTTGATATTTTTTTCTCTAAATTTCGCTCGTTGTCTTGCACATCGATTATTGTGTCTCTTAGAAATTCTATATCGTTTTTTAAATCTGATACTCTTTTTTTTAAACTATCATCGTCGTATGGCGAATAATCAGTAATTTTTTTATCGCCAACTTTGAAATCTTTGATTATTTGTATAGCTTCTTCTTCGTCCTTGACACTAAATGTGCCAAAATGAGCACCTGCCGGTCTGAAAAGACCAAAGCTAATCTTGTTGTCTTCCTTTAAATTTCGATTGGATTTTACTCAAAATTTCAGACACTTTTGTGTCAAATTTAGCCACGAAAATTTCTAAATTTGACAAATTTTCGGTGATTTTATCACTATGCGCGCGCTCTTAAAATGCTATAATCGCGCCAAATTCGTAAAATTTAGAAAAAAGGAGAGAGTATGCAAAGCATAAAAAGCCGTATGATTCGCATAGTAATCGGTGCGATAATCATGGTAGTCGGGGCGTTTTATCACAGCTGGTGGGGCGCAGTGGGGCTAGTGCCGTTTGTCGTGGGGGTGAGTGGATTTTGTCCTGCGTGCTATTTTTTGAATCGTTGCAAACTGCCACAAAATTAAAATTTAAAAGTAGGGCAAGCTTGCCCTACAAATTAATTCGAAGTATTTGAATCGCTTGAAGTGTTGTTGATATAGGCGTTTGTGCTGATTTTGTTCCACTCGCGACCGATTTTTAAAAACGCTCTTTGGCTATCCAAAATCTCTTTGAAAAGCGGATCTTTCGCACTTTCTTCATCTAAAATTTCATTTGTCGCGCTTCTTAGTTTCTCGACTACATCGGCAGGGAAATTGCGGACTTGCACATTTGGAAACTGCGCTTTAAGCTCTGCCCAAATTTTAGAATTCTCATAAAAGCCCTTGTTTTGGAAGTTTTCGCCAGCCATACGAGCTGCTGCTTCGATGATAGCTTGCAAATCAGCAGGAAGCTTCTCAAAAGCCTTTAAATTCACCAAAATTTGGCAATCCCCAGCTGGTTCTTGCCAGCCTGTGTAGTAGTAGTTCGCAACTTTGTGGAAGCCAAGAGGCATATCATACACCGGGCTTACCCACTCCACAGCGTCGATTGTGCCCATTTCTAGTGCCATAAATAGCTCGCCAGTTGGGACAGTGTTTATCGTAGCGCCTAGTTTGCTCATTACCTCGCCACCAAAGCCAGGAATTCTAAATTTAATGCCCTGCAAATCAGCTAACGAGTTGATCTCTTTTTTAAACCAACCACCCATTTGCATGCCAGTTGAGCCCATTAGAAATGTTTTCATGCCATACGCGCTAAACATTTTGTCATTTAGCTCTTTTCCGCCACCATAATAATACCAAGCGTGTTGCTCATCAGTAGTCATACCAAACGGCACGGCAGTCCATAGCATGGTCTTTGCGTCCTTGCCTTTGTAGTAATACAGCGAAGTATAGCCTAAATCATACTGACCGCTTTTGACGAAATCAAAAACACCAAAGCTGGCTTTGTGTTTTGACGGAGTGTCGATACGGATTTCCAATCGTCCGCCACTTAGCTCTTCGGCGTATTTTTTAAACTCATTAGCCGCATCGCCAAGGACAGGCATAGTGCTTTCCCAAGTGCTAGCTAGGCGCAAGCGGTATTTTTTATCTGCTGCAAAAGCGTGTGTCGAAAAAAGCATTACAAATGCTAAAACTAAAAATTTTTTCATAAAATCTCCCTTCAATAAATTTTTTAAAATTTTAATTAAATAATTCAGGTTTGTTTGCGCGCAAAAACTCAACCACAGCGATTGGCTCGTCCGCACCCTGCGCGTCTGAGTTTTGCAGGACTTCGTCTATATTTTCGATATAGGCTTGCGCGGCGGCTTGGAGTTTGTCGCGTCTGACGCCAGCGTAGATTAGCATGGCTTCGAGTGTGATATTTAGCTCGTAGATTAAATCATCGTTGCTTAAATTTTCGTTTTCAGATTTCATTGTCTGCCTTTTGGGTTTTTAAATTTATGAGTTGTTCGATTTGGGACTTTATCGCTTCGTATGAATTCGCATCCTTAAAGCCGATGAAAATCCCGCCACTAGCGTTCGCGTGTCCGCCACCGCCAAGTAGATTTTTAGCCATTGCGCTCACATCGACTTTGCCGTTTGCGCGGAAACTTAGCGTTTTTTTCGAGGTTGCATCGATGAAAAAGTCCATATCAGGGTTGCGCGTCAAAAAGTCATTTCCGATGACGCTGACATTGCCGATATTATAGGTCAAAATGCCTTTAAAGCCCTCGTATTCGATACTAAATCTCTCTTTTTGCGCGCCAAGAAGAGTTACGACATAATCTGAGATTAGGTTGCTTAGTGTGTCGTTTCGCTCGGCGTTAAAAAAGCTTTTTTTGATAGCGTGAAGCGCGTCATCTAGGGCTATGTGAGGCTCGTTTAAATTTTGAAATTCAAAAATTTTATTTAGCAAAAAATTTATATACTCTCTGCTTTGCTCTTCGAACATGATTTTGTTGATCTCTTTTGCATTTGAAACCATGCCAAGGCAAACCTTGCCAAGCTCGAACTCGCTCTCATCTTTTAGCCAGATATCGACTGCATTTACGACCTTGACAAATTTCGCTAGCTCTTCGTCCTCGCCAAAAATCGCGCTGAAAAAATCATAGGTGATTTTGGTAGCGCAACGAGAATTATCTAGCAGATACCAAGGGTGCTTCTGTGCGCACTCTGCGCCACTTTGGTGATGATCGAGTAAGAAAATTTTGGCGTTTTTTTGCGCTAGTTGCGTTTGAAATTTCTCGCACTGAGCGGGGAGTAAATTTAGATCAGTTATCAAAACAAGTGATTTTGCGTCCGGGTTAGTTTGCAAATTTTCATCGATTTTTTCCAAAATTTGGTCAAATTTTTCGACGATTTCTTTGCCATAATTTGCGTTAAAAAACTCCACGCCACTAAGGTAGTGCGCGACTACGAGCTGGGCAGAGTATCCGTCTAAATCGGTGTGGCTTAGGTGGTAAATTTTCATTAACGCTCTTTTTTGATAATGTCTTGCAAGGTGACATTTTGCATATACTCATCGACTTTGTCTTGAAGCTCGTTAAACATGAGATTTACGCGACACAAAGCCCGTCCGTTTGGGCAGCCTTTGGTGCCTTCTTGTGTGCAATCAAAAATCGAAGCTTTGCGTTTTTCGGCACTTGTGATGATTTCAAGTAGGGTGATTTCGCTAGGTTTTTTGGCTAGGCTAAATCCGCCTTTGGCGCCTTTAAATGAGTTTAAAAGCTTGCTTCTAGCTAGGCTTTGCAAAATTTTGGCTAAAAAACTGCGTGAAATTTGAAGTTTTTCAGATATCGTATCGACATCCACAGACTCGCTATTTTGATTTTGAGCTATGCAAATCATCGCAAGTAGGGCGTATTCTGACGCTTTTGTAAAGAGCATTTTCTCTCCTTTTTTGATAAATCCGACTATTTTACCCAAAAAAAGCAAAAATTTAGGTAAATTTAGTATAATTACCGCTTATTTTATTTCACCGATCAGGAGGTCATTATGGCTTTAGACACGGCTCAAAAAGCACAAATAGTTGCGAAATTCGCTAGAAAAGAGAAAGATACAGGTTCAGCAGAGGTGCAAATCGCGCTACTTTCTGCAAAAATTGCATATCTTACAGATCACATTAAAGCAAATCCAAAAGATTTCTCATCTCGCCTTGGACTACTTAAAATCGTAGGTCAAAGAAAAAGAATGATGAAATATCTAAAAAACAAAGATTACGCTACATACTCAAAACTAGTTGCAGAACTTGGTTTAAGAGATAAATAATTTCAGTTTTTATTTTGTCTTAAAGCGCGTCTAGCCCCGCTAGATGCGCTTTTTTTATAATTAAAAATTTAAATTTTTAAGTGATAATCATCAATTTATAACGCACAAAACACAGCGATATTCAAATTTTAAAAGCCTATACCTAAAATTTAGTAATCTTATGCGAAAAATTTTCGTGTGCTGTGCTTTGTATGGGACATACAAGTTGAAATTTTTTATTATAAAAAAAATTAAACATCGCAAAGATAAATTTTGCATTATAAAATTTTATAAATTCGGTGATAAAAATTTTTCAGTTTTGACGACTTTATTTGTTATATTTACTCGTAGTAAAAAACAATAAAAATTTTCATAAATTTCCCCAAAAATTCCCAAATTTTACCCCATTTTAAGTGGGGGGGGGATACAATATAAACTTTATTTTTTTTTACAAAGGGCGAAAAATGATTGATAGCGTGGTTGCAAGCGAGCTGTTTATAAACGAGGATATTTTGACATTTTGGGCGGGCAGAAACAAAGAAATCTGCGATATGTGCGTGGCAAACGAAAATTTCGATCGTATCAAACGCTACAATATTTCGCTATCGAATCTCAAAGTCGATACTTTCAGAGCCGGCCATGTGCTTTTTGGCGATGTTGGCGATATATTTTTGAAATTCAGCGCGGGGCGCATTAGGTTTTACGGCGACAAGGCTCCGAGGCTGTATCAGGGCGTGTGCCATACCAAAACCAGAATCGGGCGAAAAGATGTGGAGTTTCACTTCGTCTATGCCTCGGCTTACGACGCTAGCGACAATCTCATCGAGGTTTTGCACATCGCAAACGACAAAGAGACTATGTTTTGCCTCGTCGATATCATGCTAAATGGCCAAGATTTCAGCGTCGATGAATACCATGCGCCGACTAAGATTGACCTTGACGCTGACCACACTAGAAGGGTTGCGAGCGTAGATGTGCGAAACCAGCAGTGGAACATAAATGCTGCCAAAACAGCCGAAAAAGCCAAAGACGAAAATTTAGATAGCGAGCTTATGAAACGCTCTAAATTCGAGGTTGCGGGGCAGATTTCGACACTGCTAGAAAAACACAAAGAGACGCTGAAAAATATCACAAATAGAAGTGGCGAGAATTTTTACGATTTGTATGCGAAATTTAGCGTTTATGACGATTTTTTGAAAATCGAGAGCTACAAAAGCGCGCTTGGCGATATCCAAACAATCCTAAATAAAATTTATAAAATCAAATTTGACAGGCTTTTGGACTGAAATTTGGGTCAAATTTGGCTTTTTGTTTGAAATTTGCGTGAAATTTTACGATAAATTTTACGCAAAATTTCAAGTAAAATTTGGGCTTGAATTTTTGATTTTTTTGTCATTGCGAGCGAGCGATAGCGAAAAATTTTCCTGATTTGTCATTGCGAGCTTTCGCAGAAAGCGAAGCAATCCAGTAAAATTTAGTGTGAATTTAAAATGTGCGAATTTAAATTGATTTAAATTTCCCTGGATTGCTTCGGCGATACTCGCCTCGCAATGACAAATCAAGCAAATTTGAAAATTTCAATAATACAAATCACAAAATTTTCAAAATTTCACGCTCAAATTCCACAAATTTCACGCCAAATTTCACTCGCCAGAGAAATCCTCTGCTACCATTGCGGCTAGGCGGAGTTTTTCATTATCGAAATGCGTGTAAATGCGCGAGGTATTCAGGCTCGCATGCCCTAGGGCTTCTTGGACTAGCACCAAATCTTTTTCGCGCTTGTAAAGCATGGTCGCGAAGGTGTGGCGTAGCATGTGCGCGCCGTTTTTTTTCTTGCGAATTCCTACGCTTAAAAGCAGTTTTTCTACGATTCTGCTGATATAAGCCTGCGTGAGCGCCGAGCCTTTTTTGTTGGTAAAGACATAATCATCTTTGTTTGCAAAATTCGTTTCCAATGCGTCCAAATCGCCCTGGATAAGGCGCTTTTTTATCATTACGACGCGGTATTTATTTCCCTTGCCTCGTATCCGCAATACATACAAATCTCCGTCCTCGCTGATATCCTTGCGGCGCAGGTTTATCGCCTCTCCGACGCGGATTCCTGTGTAGATAATCACCTTTAAAATCAATCTATTTCTATGGGTAAATTTCTTAAAATCTGCGCTATTTATCGCGCCGATAAATTTTGAAATTTCATCTTCGCTTAAAAACTCAGGCAGTTTCACGCCACGATTTCCGCTCACGCCGCCCCAGCTTTTAAGCTCTATTCCGTAGTTGTGCGAGGCGCCATCAGTTTCGTTTTGGCGGTCGATGAAGCCAAAAAAGTTTATCACGGCGATTCGGTAGTTTTTTTTGCTCGCATCGCTTAGCCCTCCCGTGATAGAGGCCAAAACCTCGCTTAAAAGCTCTTCGTCGATATTTTTCATACTTTCTAGCTCGTAGGATAAAAGCGCGTTATAGAGCTTAAAAAGCGGGTTGAAATATGTATTAATGCCCGTTAGTCCCGCGTTTCTAGCGTCTTTGGCTAGGGCCGAGAGAGCCCCTATATTTGGGACATTTTTGGCTAGTGCCATTATGGTTTTGCTAAACAGCTCCTCGTTTTTAAGCTCTTTGTTTGAAAGCGAGCTTAGCTTATACCTGACGAATTTAGCCATCCAAAAAAGTAGCGAAGAGGCGAAATTTTCTTTGGCGTCTAGGGGTTGTTTCATTTCTCGTCCTTAAAGATCACAAACGGCAACATTAGCGTGTTTTTGATGAGATTATATGGGGTTTTTAAAACATCTGTGGTGACGGCTGTGGAGTAGGTCGGCTTGCTCATAGTGCCTCGAATTTCGATGATAGTCGAGATTGTCTTATCCTCGCCCAAGATTATTTGATTTAAAAGTGGGATTTTCGAGATTATCGAGCTTGCGTCTTTGAGATATTTTAGCTCCAAATCAATATTTAGCGCGCCTGATTTTAGATTTACTTCGCCGTTTCCTGCGATATCTGCGCTCGTGCCCTCAAACTGCATCGCGTTTAGATAAATTTTATCCTCGCTGCGACGGAAGTAAATTTTGCCGTTTTTCACACTAAATCCGCGGTCATTAAAATCCGGCGTTTTGAAAGCCAGAAGCGAAGGGACGGAGTTTAGGAAGCTAAGGAGTTTTTGATAGACGATATAATCTTTCAAAAATGTATTTTCGACCAAAATCTCCCCTCGATAGTTTCTCGGATCGATTCCGCTGGCTTTGAGCGTGAAATTTCCGCTATCGAAGCTTTGCGAGCCGATGATTTGATTCAGCTCCCTGCCACTGATATTTTGTGCGAAAATTTGAAATAGGCTTTTTTTGAAAATTAGCTTAAAATCGCCTTGCTTGAATTTCGCATTTAGGCTCATATCCTTGCCAGAAAGCGAGCCAGAATACGACACCAAGTCGATAGTTTTGTTCATATCGGTTAAAATCACAGATGAATTTGTGCCAGAAAAGTTAAATTTCGAGCGCGCAGAATTCGAGCCTGAGTTAAATTCGCTGGTTTGGACGCTAGTATTTATCATGATATCGAGGTCTTTGAGCGTGATATTTGTGCCAGCCTTGCCACTACTAAAACTTAGCTTGCCGTTGCCCGTAGCGCCATTTAGCGAGCTTCCTGCGACCTTTAAATTTATGCTATCGCTATTGTAATACCTGCCACTTTTTTCTATCAAACCAAAGTCAAATTTCAAATTTTTGCTAGTGATTGTGAAATTTGAAAAATCAGCCGTGCTAATGTGCGCATCACCGCCCGTGATTCCGATAGTTTTGAGGGTTTTGGAAAAATTTATTAGATCTTTTATCTCGGCTACATTTATGTCGATTTTATCGCCAAATCTCATATCCGCACCTAAAAACTGCGAGTGCAAAATCGGCGCAACCCCGCTAAAATCGAGCGTAAGATTGTCTTTGACATTTGAAAATTTTAAAATTTCATTATCTCCAGCCGTGATATTAAAGCTTTTTATCTCTCCGCTAAATTTAGCCTTTCGCGTGGTAAAATCGATACTCCCGTCCGCTGTGGCGTTGAAAATTTCGTTTTTTAGATTTGAGTTTTTGATATCAAGCTTTTTCTCCGTGATATGCACGCTAGCATGCGAGCTTTTAAATTTCGCCTTTGAAATCATAATTTCGCCGTTTTTTAGGCTCACATTTGCATCTACGGCTGCGCTTTCATGCACTGGGTCGATGTCGATTAGCACTCGTGCGTCGATTTGCTCGGCCTTGCTGACATATACTGGCTCATTTATGCCATAAAATGCTAAAATATCAATCAAATCCTTGCCGATATTTTCTTTGGTGCGCAAATCCAGCGCGACAATCGGCTCTCCGCTAAAAATTTGCTTGATTTTCACCCCGGAGCCATCAAGGCTAATGCCATTAAAGGTCGGATTGCCGATAGCGATATCTAGCGTGCCATCTTCTAGCGTGATATCAGCGCAATCAGCGATAACTGGCGAAACGGTGCTAGCAAAGCTCACATTTAAATCCTGCGCGCTAGCTCTTGCGAAAATGCGCTTCTCATCGGCGTGGGGATCGTCCAAATCAATGGCGATTTTTAGGGTGTCGATGTAGTATTTCTGCGCTACGACTAGCCCGTAAATCCACTCTTTGGCGTGAGGATTGAGGCCTGTGAGCGCGCCAAGCTCGTCCATAAAGCGTTTTAGGCTCGTGGCGTGGGCATTTGAAACTTCTAAATTTAAATTCGAGCCTATATTTAGCGCAGAAATTTCGCCTGAGATTTCATGCGAAGCAAATGTGCCGTTAAAATCATAAATGCTAGATTTGAAATTCGCGCTAGCCTCGCCTTTAAGCGTGGCGTTGAAATCTTTGAGCGAGATTTCATTTACGCTTACTTTTAGTCCGTTGCTAAGCTGGCTAAGACCTGCGTTTATGCGAAAATAGCGAGTGTCGATGAAAAATATATCATTGTGGTATAAAACCTCGATTTTATCCTCGCCAATGCGCAAATTTTGGATATTAATTTCCTCGAAAAATTTCATCGCAAGGGTAAATTTCTTGCTATATTCGATGAGTTTTTCGTTTTTTTCCCTAAGTTCGGCTGGGGTTTTTGGCGTAGGATTTGCGTCTGAGAGCTCTTTTTTGTTGATTTGCAGATCTTTTACGCGCAAGATTAGATTGTTTTCAAGCTTTAAAAAAAATCCCTCGATTTTGACGAATTTATTCTCAAATTTATCGATTTTTACCCCTGTTTTTATAAAGATAATTCCACTCATAAAAAGTAAAAGCAAAATGGTAAAAAATCCGTAGATTATCTTTCGTATCACACGCTCTCCAAACTTTTGGCTAAATAAATTTGTGCGTATAATATAAAATTTAGGCAAAATTTGGGCTTATTTTCGTATAATTTCGCAAAATTTGATTAAGGAAAATTATGCAATCTTTGGGCAGGCTTATCCGTTTTTTATCTTTTGTAGTTGAAATTTTACTAATTTTCGTAGCAGTTATTTTCTGGGATTTTCACCAAAGCGCGCAAAACCCAAAAATCGTCGCAGTAGGGCAAGGAAGCGCGGTAAAAATCCTATCCTCGCTGGGGACCGGGGCGAGATTTGGCAAGACTCACGCTAGACTTCTCTCGCTTTATGGTGGCGCAAAAACCGGTGAATTGGAGCTTAGCGCGGAAAATTTACCAAAATATAGATTTTTATACGAGCTAGCTCACGCAAAGCCTGTGATGAACGAAATCAAGCTGATTCCTGGCGAGACCACGATAGTATTTTTGCAAAATTTAGCCAAATCCCGTGCGTTAAGTTTTGAAATTTTAGAGAGCGAATACAACGCAACTGCGCCGTTTTATGAGGGATTTTTGGTGCCTGAGACCTATAAAATCAATAAAAACGAAAACGAAAAAAATATCATTAAAATTTTAAGTGCGAGTGCGAGTAAATTTCACGCCGAATTTAGAGAAAAACACTGCGTCGATTGCAACGATACAGCCTATAAAGAGGCGCTAATCAAGGCTTCGATTATACAAAAAGAAGCAGCAAATACTGCTGAAATGCCAATTGTAGCCTCAGTGATTGAAAACCGCCTAAAAATTGGCATGCGACTTCAAATGGACGGCACGCTAAATTACGGGCTGTATTCGCACACTAGGGTTACGCCAGCGCGTATCCGCACCGATACTAGCCATTACAATACATATCTAAATGATGGCCTGCCACACGAGCCTGTGTGCGTGGTCTCGCCAAATGCGATAAAAGCGGTCTTTGCGCCAGCAAGCACTGAATTTTTATATTTCATGCGAAATAAAAAAACAGGCTTGCACGATTTCGCTAAATCGCAGGCCGAGCACGAGCGCAATGTCAGAGCCGCGCGAAATGCAAAATAACAAAAAGGAGAGATTATGGCGATTTACTACACTTACACGGACGAATCCCCAGCCATAGCCACACACTCGCTACTACCGATAATTGGGGCATTTTTGCGCTCAGAAAATATCGAGGTAAAAACGGCTGATATTTCGCTTGCTAGCAGGGTTTTGGCAAATTTTAGCGAGTATTTAAGCGAGGAGCAAAAAACTAGCGATGATTTGGCGTTTTTGGCAAATTTGACCAAAAATAGCGACGCAAACATCATAAAACTACCAAATATTTCAGCCTCGCTTCCACAGCTTAAAGCCTGCATTAGCGAGCTTCAAGCGAAGGGTTATGCTTTGCCAAACTATCCTGATAACGCGCAAAACGACGAGGAAAAATCTATCAAAGCCCGTTATGCAAAGGTGCTAGGAAGCGCGGTAAATCCAGTCCTTCGTGAGGGCAACTCAGACAGACGCGCCGCAAAAAGCGTCAAAGACTACGCTAGGGCAAATCCTGTGTGGAGTGCCCAGTGGAGCGGGAGCGAGCAAACCTGCGTGGCAAGCATGAGCGGGGGCGATTTTTACGCTTCTGAAAAATCGAAAATTTTCGCTAATGGTGCAAATTTAAGCATAAATTTCACTTGCGCTAGTGGAGAGAAAACCTGCCTAAAAACCCTAAAAATCGAAGCTGGCGAGGTCGTAGATAGCGCGTTTATGAGCGTGAGCGAGCTAGATAATTTTATCGCCGCTAGTGCGCAAAAAGCCAAGCAAAGCGGGCTAGTGTATAGCGCGCATTTGAAGGCTACGATGATGAAGGTAAGCGATCCTGTTATTTTCGGACGATTTGTGAGCGTGCTATTTAAGGGAGTTTTCGCTGAATTTAAAGAAGAATTTGCGAAATTAGGCATAAATGCAAACGACGGGCTAAAAGGGGTCTTTGAAAAAATAAAAAATTCGCCAAATTTCGCCCAAATCAAGGCTAAATTTGACGAAGCGTTTGCAAATTTGCCCGAAATTTATCACATCGACGAAAATACGACAAATTTCGATATGCCAAATTTGGTTATAATCGACGCTTCGATGCCTGCGATGATACGAAACGGCGGGAAGCTACGCACCAAAGGCGGGCAAATGCGCGAAGCAATGGCGGCGATCCCTGATAGAAGCTACGCTAAAATTTACGAGGCGATGATTGAGGATTTGAGGGCGCATGGGTTTTTGGACCCTGCTAAAATCGGAGCCGTGGCAAATGTGGGATTAATGGCGCAAAAAGCCGAAGAATACGGCTCGCACGATAAGACCTTTATCGTGGAAAATGACGGGCGTATTGAGGTAGTGAGCGAAAATGGCGAAGTGGTTTTTGCGTATGATTTGCAAAAAGGCGATATTTTTCGCATGACGCAAACCAAAGAAAAAGCGATTAAAAACTGGGTAAATTTGGCGTTTTCGCGCGCTAAAATCAGTGGCGAGAGGCTGATTTTTTGGCTAGATGAGGCTAGGGCGCACGATAGAAATATAAAAGAAATTTTGCTAAGCCAAATCGCTCAAAATGCCGAATTTAAGGGCGCAAATTTTGAAATTTTAGATCCATATAAAGCCGTAATCAAAACAAACGAGATTATTCGAAGCGGGCAAAATGTCATAAGCGCTACGGGCAATATTTTGCGCGATTATTTGACCGATTTATACCCGATTTTGGAGCTTGGAAGTAGCGCGAAAATGCTCTCAATCGTGCCACTTTTGGAGGGTGGAGCGATGTTTGAGACGGGTGCTGGTGGGACTGCGCCGGATTTGGTGGCTATGATGAGGGAGCAAAATCACCTTAGTTGGGATAGTTTGGGCGAGTTTATGGCGCTGTGTGAGGCGCTGGAATTTGTAGCGCAAAAAGAGCAAAACAAAAAAGCAAAAACCCTAGCAAATGCGCTAAATGCGGCTATTTTTAGATATTTAAATGAAGCAAAATCCCCAAGCCGTGAAGTAGGGCAAAATGATATTCGCGCAAGCCACTATTTTTTGGCTAAATTTTGGGCGGAAGAATTGGCAAAATTCGAGCCAAAATTCGAGCAAATTTATGCAAAATTTAGCGAAAACGAGGCGCAAATTTTAGATGAATTAAACGCAGGGCAGGGCAAAGGCGTGGATTTTGGCGGATATTTTATGCTGGAATTTGACAAAATGCAAAAAATCATGCGCCCAAGCAAAATTTTAAACAAAATCATAGAGGAAATTTAATGAAAATAGCAATAATCGGAGCTGGAAATATCGGCGCAAATGTCGCAAACAATGTGATTGTAAATGAAAATTTAGCTGGGTTTTTCAGCGAAATTGCGCTTGTGGATATCGCAGAAAACATCGCGCGCGGTAAGGCGCTGGATTTGGCGCATTTAGCGAGCCTTTGCGAGTGCGATGTGAAAGTGTGCGCTGGAAGCGAGCCAGAGCTTTTAGAGGGGGCGGATATCGTCGTAATCACGGCTGGGCTTACGCGAAAAGCGGGGCAAAGCAGGGAAGATTTGCTTAAATCAAATGCCAAAATCGTGAGCGAGTGCGCGAGGAACACAGCTAAATTCGCCCCTAATGCGATAATCATCATCGTAACAAATCCACTTGATTTAATGGTTTTGTGCGCGCAAAAAGCAAGCAATTTCGCGCCTAGTCGCGTTATCGGCATGGCTGGCGAGCTAGATAGTGCGAGGCTGAAATTTGAGATTGCGAAATTTAGCGGGGATAAAATTTCTGCTCTAAATGCCCCAGTGGTAGGCACTCACAACGATGAAATGGTGATTTTAAAGGACGAGATAAACGCTAAAATTTCGCCCGCTGATTTAAACACTGCCTCGCAAAATACCCTAAATAGTGGCAAAAGCGTCGTTAGCCTGCTTGGTACTTCGGCGTATTTCGCCCCTGCTGGCGGGATTGTAAAAATTATAAAAAGCATAATCGCAGATGATAACAAAACCCTAATTTGCTCTGTGGTAGATGAAAATGGCGTGCCATTTGGCAGGTTTGTGCGTATCGGCAAAAACGGCGCAACAGCCCTAGAATTCGAGTATCCGTTGGAATTTAAGAAAAAATACAACAAAATGGGGCAAAGCATAAGAGAGCTTGAATTTTAAATTCGCGACAAATTTGCAAAAACGCAAATTTGCCTAAATTTCAAAACGCCCTAACTATCATTTTGCGATACTGGCTAAGCTTCTTTTCATCGCTGTTTTGCATAAATTCTTTAATGTAAGCTAGCAAATTTTCCTTTGTATGGGTCTGCAAACCCTGCGGCGGCTAAATTTCGAATCTGCTCGGCGCTTTTGTCGTAGAAATTATCGATTCTAGCGTATCCACCGATACTTTCCACACTTGGGACATATTTGTGAAGCAGTTCGGCGACTCTCATTAGCGTATCGTAACTAGCCGCAAAGCCGTCTGCGCCTGCAAAAATATCCGTTTTGGTGCGCCAAAAACGCTTGGTATCTCCTTTATAATCTTCCGTCAATCGACACTCTGCTTATATTTTTCTCACCGATAGTTTTGATTGCAAAGTCTAGTTTGCTTAGCATTTTTTCTTTGTGAGTGTTAAGCATGCCGTCAATTCTCACGCTATCAAACGGGTGCAATGCCCAAAAATATGTGCCTTCAAGATCCAAATTTGCGATAAACTCGCGCTCTTCTTCTAAAATTTCCTTTTCACTGGCTGGGATAAATTCGCCGTTTAAAATTTGCTCATTTAGCCTCGTATCTTTAAACGCGGTCATTGTGTTTAGCAAAATTTTGCTTGGTTTGATTTCGTTTTCTAACCTCGCCATTGCTCGTGCAGACTCGCTTGCCATGCCACGCCCAGCCGTGCCAAGCATAAGCAAATCACAATGTGAAATGCCGATTTTATTTAGCCTTAGGCACTGAGTTTTGCTATCATCTGCGTCGTAACCTTTACCTAAATTTCGCATTGCGGCGTTAAGACCGCTTTCTATGCCGATGTATAAATCATCTACGCCAGCCTCTTTTAGCGCGATTAATTCCTCGTCGCTTTTGGTGGCGATGTTATCGATCCTAGCATACATCGTGATAGTTTTGATATTTGGCAAATATTTTTTGATTAGCTCGATTCGCGCTAAAAGTTTTTTCGTTCCTAGCGCAAATGGATCGCCGCCTACTAGGTAAATGCGCGTCGCTTCCCTCGCGTAAGAGCTGTGAAATTTGACGATTTCGGCTAAAAATTCCTCGACCTGCGCAAGGCTTAGCATACGAAATTTCACATTTGCATACATATTGCAATACGAGCAAGAGTTGTGCGAACAGCCCTCGGTAATGGGGAGTAAAAGGGTGTTTGCCTCCACTGGTGGGCGGTAGATTGTGCCATTGTAGTTCATTTTTTCTCCTTATTTTTAAAATTCGATATTTTTATGATTTTCGAAATATAAATTTAAAAAAAGCAAAATTTGAAAATTTATAAAATTTGGGTTACAACTCTTTGATTATGTAGCTAGCTAGCTCTTTTATCGTCTCTTCGTTTCTACGATAATATGTCCATTTGCCGTGTCTTTCGCAGAGCAAAAGCCCAGCTCTTTGGAGTATATCGAGGTAGTTTGACACGGTAGAGGGCGACAGACCTGCCTTTTCTTGGATACTGCTGACGCACACGCCACCTTTTAGATCGACTACTTCGCCAAGCGAACTGCCTTGTGGCGGGAAATTCGCGTCAGGGTTTTTGAGCCAGTTAAGGATATTTAGTCTAGTTTCGTTGTTTAGTGCTTTGCAAATTTCAACTACATCAATTTTCATTTTTTACCTTTTTTAAAATTGAGAGATTTTATCATACATTTCGATAATTGTCAATATATCAAAATATCTCAAATTCTAAAATTTTATTCTTCTGGGTTGATTTCGACTATTTTATTTAGGACATATTGTTCTAAATCTCGTTTGGCGATATCGTTTTTAAGGGCTTCGTTGTAGATTTTTTCGACAGGTTTGGAGTATTTTTCGTATGGAAAATACAAAAAGTGATTTGCCCAAGCTTTTTGGATTAAATTTTTAGTGATTTCCTTGCGTCCCCATGCCTTAAAGCAGTCAAATCCGATAAACACAGCAGAGGTCAGCAAAATGGTAAAAAGTATCGAAAAGTGAAAGTCGATTTTGGTAAAAAGCAGGTGAGTAATGCCTATGGCAAACATCACGAAAACAAAGGCAAATGTCCCAAAAATCGCATACGAGCGACCATAATTAAATCTGAAATTTAGCTTAGCAGGATCTACTAGCATGCCGTCGTTAAACTCAGCGTTTGCCTCCAACAAATCGCGAAAAAGCACAGGTTTATCCGAGATATGAAACATAATATTTAAAATTTTGTCTTTGCAGTTTTTATTCATCTTTTTTCCTTGTCAAATTTGGCGCCATTATATCTGAATTTTAATTTTTATAAGATAAAATCACCTTTTAAATTTAAGGAGAGCGTAATGTTTGAGATAGCTAATATGAATAACGATGATTTTGTCTATATCAATGGCGAAATCGTGCGTGCCAAAGACGCTGCGATAAGCCCATTTGACCGCGGTTTCATGCTAGGGGACGGCATTTATGAGGCTGCGCCTGTGATAAATGGCAAAATTTGCGATAAAGCCGATTTCTGGGAGAGATTTGAAAATTCTGTCGCACAAATCGAGCTTAAAATCCCATATACTCATGAAGAATACGAGGCGTTTTTAAACGAAGTCATCGCCAAAAACGGCGTTAAAGAGGGCGTGGTTTATACGCAAATCACCCGTGGTGCTGCGTTTAGGGATTTCGACTATACCGATACTAAGCCGACCGTGTTTGCCTATGCCTTTTCGAAAGTGATTTTCGATAATCCCCTTGGCACCAAAGGTATCGAAATCGTAAGCCTGCCTGAGATCCGCTGGCATAGACGCGATATCAAATCAATCTCGCTTCTAGCGCAGTGTATCTCAAAGCACCTAGCGCACAAGGCTGGGGCTTTCGAGTGCTTTTTGGTAGAAGACGGCTTGGTGACTGAGTGTTCGAGTTCGAGTGCGTTTATCATAAAAGACGGCGTTTTGATTACTAGGCCGCTATCGCACGACATTTTGCCGGGCATTAGACGCAAGGTGATTTTGGGCTTTGCGGGCGAGCTTGGGCTAAAAGTCGAGCAAAGGGCGTTTAGCATGGAGGAAGTCTATGGCGCGGACGAGGTTTTCATCAGCGCAGCTTCTTTGATGGCAATCCCTGTCATTAAAGCTGACGGCAAGCCGATAAATGGCGGCAAAATCGGCAAATTTACCCCGCTAATTCGCGAACGCTACGCCAAACACCTAAAAGAACAAGCTGGGCTTTTATAATTTTGCTTTGAAATTTTGCTCGAATTTTCTTTAAATTTGGGCAAAATTTGGCAAATTTAATCAAATTTTTAAAATTCAAAATTCTAAAATTTCGCTTCGCAATCCAGAAATACTGCGCCGGAATTTTGTTTTTTGATTTTGTTTGATTTGGCGTGGCAGAAATTCTTGTTTGGCATATCGACAAGCAAGTATCTCCGCTCTACGGTGCTTAAAATTTGGATTTCAAGGAAAAACTATGTTAGATATTGTAGAGATGATTTTAGGCTATATAATCCCATACGAATTATTTTTATATATGCCGTTTCAGGTTATTTTATTTGTTTTTTTCACATGGTTTTTGATGATAATTTCATTGTTTGGAATTTTAATTTCTGCATTTTTTAAACGAGTTGCATACAAAAAAATACTCATAAAGTTATTAAAAATTACCATGCTTTTTATGTGGTTAAGTTTTATAATTTCATATTGCTATTATTGTGGCTATGTCGCTAGTTACGGAATATCGCAAGTTCATATTTATAAACCTGTTTTTTATCTATTTGGAATTGTAATAGTGAATATTTTAGTTTATTTGTATATGATATCAACGAAATAGTAAAAGAAGCTATTTTTTGAATTTAATCTCGTAACGCGAGTATCCTTACTCACCACAAAGGCTAATGAGCACCGTAATAAATTTAAAATCTAATGCAAAATTTCACAAAATTTGATTATAAATTTTAAAAAATTCATTTTCTTCGTAAAATTTCACCACTGCTTTGTCGATTTTGACTATGCGCGAAAGGTAGGTGTAAAGCCCCTCTTTGCGCGTGTAGAGGATTTTTAAGCCATTTAGGCTCGTGGCGCGTGAGAGCGCGACATAAAGCTGGCCGTTGGCAAAAATCCTATCTATATCGCAGGCTAGGTTTTCGATACTCATGCCCTGGGATTTGTGGATTGTGATTGCGTAGGCGAGTTTTAGCGGGAATTGATAATACCGCGCGATTAAAAAATCGCTCGCCTCGTCCTCATCCGCTCTAATCTCGCTGTAATCATACCCCGCGCGCTCGACTCGCACGAAGGCGCCTGATTTTTTGCGCACTACGATAGATTCGATTTCGCCAAAGCCATTTAACTCGATATTTTCTACCACGCCACTTTCGCCGTTGTAAAACTCGCCTGATTTATTCATCGTAAAAAGCACTTTTGCGCCGACTTTTAGGCGCAGGGATTGGCTTAAATTTAGCGAATTTAGCCATTTTGCAATTTTATTATCATCGTAAGAGTTTTCGTGGATTTCGCACAGCCCCTCGCATAGATACAGCTGTGAATCTAGCGCGGCTAGCTTAGCTTCGTTTATCGCATCGACCTCGGCATTTCGCCCAGAGATTATGGTCGCATTATCGTCTAAACTCTCGCGCGGAGTGATTAAATTCGCCAAAAATTTGGCTAAATTTTCGCTAATTTTGCCAAGCCTGATTTGCGATAAAATTTCATACAAACTCTCATCGTCCGTGCGCTTAGAACCTAACATTTCTATGTATAAAAACTTCATCGTCTCCCATGCGTGCGTGCCAAAGGCATACTCGCTCATACGCAAAAGCGAGCCTTGTTTGCTAGCACTTAGCTCGTCTTTTTTGACGACTGGCGGGAGCTGATAAAAATCTCCCGTTACTAGCAAATGACCGCTAAATTTGGACTTTACGAGGCGGTATTCGATCATCTCAAAGACATCAGCACCGACCATTGAAATTTCATCAAGCACGATTAAATCAGTAATTGAGAGAATTTTGTTAAGTTCAGTTATTTTGGCTTTTTGCGAGCGGTCTAACTTTTTTAACTCTTCGAAATTTTTGCTAATGCCAAATTTAAAAAAACTATGCAAGGTTACACCGCCGATTTCTACGGCACTAATGCCGGTTGAGCCTAGCACGATGACGATTTTGCCGTGAGTGCGAAACTCTTCGATGACGCCTTTGACGACATAGCTTTTGCCTACACCGCCACCGCCTGTGATAAATACATTTTGTGATTTGAGCTTTTGTGATACGAAATTAATCAAATTTTATCCTGTTTTTTGGCAAAATTATAGCCAAAAATTTTTAAAGGTAGCAGTTTTGAGAAGGCAAATTTTAATATTTATAACATTTATGTGGATTTTGGCTGGTTGTGCCTCACACGCGCCACAAAAATCCAAATTTATCCCCGAAAATCCAGAGGTTTTGGCGTTAGAATTCGAGCAAAGTGCAGAAATTTTGCCGCCTGTGAGCGCCGAAAGTAGGGCAAGTGGGGAGAATTTTAAGGAAAGGTATTTTCGCGTTTGGGACGCTGAAAAAATCACCGCTAGCCCAAAAGACGCATTTTGGGGGCTAAACTACGCTAAGGGCAGGCACTTTGATCTAGGGGGAAACATCTACCCGCAAGCTGTGTATGATGCCATGCACGAAAATGCAAACAAAAAAGCCCTTGGTAGCGTAAATATCCCAGCAATCACTATAAAAAACACGCTTTTGCGAAATATCCCAAGCGATATGCCGATTTTTGGCGATCCTAGCGAGCCGGGCGAGGGCGAGCCTTTTGATTATGCGGCAAATTCGGCTCTTGGCGTGGGATACCCGCTTTTTATCTCGCATTTTAGCAAAGACGGCGTCTGGGCGTTCGTGCAAAATGACGGCGTGTGGGGCTGGGTGAAGGCTAGCGATGTGCAAGAAATGGGGATAAACGGCGCTAATGCGTATAAAAATTCTAAATTTATAGCGATTTTGCAAGATAATGCGCCGATTTATGACGAGAGTAGGCGTGAAATTTTTAGAGCGCGCACGGGGACGATTTTGCCGTATGATTTCGCTGGTGGCGGGCTATATGGTGGCAAGATGATTAGCAAAGAGGGCGTGAGAGCGTATTTTGTGGAGGATAAATTTGCCAGAATTTGGCCAGCCGAGCTTAATAGCGAAAACGCAAAACTAATCAGCGCAAGTCTGATAGGGCAAAAATACGGCTGGGGCGGATACAAACTGCTGCGCGATTGCTCGCTACTGACAAAGGATTTTTTGGCGAATTTTGGGCTTTGGCTTCCAAGAAATTCAAAGGCGCAATCAAAGCGCGGAAGGACATTTTCGCTAGCAAATTTGAGTGCGAGCGAGAAGCTAAATTTGATAAAAACACACGCCAAACCTTATGCGAGCGTGATTTATATGCCAGGGCATGTAATGCTCTATGTAGGCGAGATAGAGGGCGCGCCAGCCGTGCTTCACAATGTCTGGGGACTAAGGCGTATGAATAAAGAGCGCGCGGTGATTGGCAAAACGGCGATTACCTCGCTAAGCATAGGCGAGGATAGGGCTGATATCGCAGAAGATAGATTGCTAATCTCGCGTATTAGCGCATTTAGCGTGCTTAGCGAAGATGACGGGGTTAGCATACGAGAACTTTTTGGACTAGAAAAATGAGATCGAAACTTTACAACGACAATCTTTTAATCGAAGCCCAAACCCATATTGATAGACTTCATTTAAATATCGCGTGGGAGCGGTTTTGTGAATTTTACAAAAAGGCTAGCGCGATACGCAAAAACGATGAGTATTTGCTAGGGCTTTTTGGGGCGTGTTTGGGATATCTGCCTGATGAGGGTATGAAATTTATGGACTATGGCGCGCATATCATAGATGATGGCAAGGTCATAGGGATAATCGAAATTTTAAACGAAGCAAACCCTGATAAAAATTTGGTTATTCCAAGGGCGTTTGCTAGGCTTGGCGAGCACGAGGAGGCTAGATATCTCATCATCACAGATAAAAAAATTTTGAGATTTTACCTAGATTATGAAGCGCAGTGGCAGAGCTTTTATTTTGAAGATTTGGATTTTTTGGAATTTTGCAAATTTTACGCACTGCTAAATTACAACGCCCTAAAATCCGGTATCCCAGTGACGATGAGGGAGCGCACGGCGTATCGCGAACAAGACATTTCTAGCAAACTTTACCGAAATTTTAAAATTTTTCGTATGTCGCTTTTCGAGGATATGTGTATCCAAAACGAGAGCTTAAATCACCTTTTGCTAAGCGAGGCGTTAAACAAGCTTTGCGATAGGATAATTTTCGCGATTTATGCTTCGCACAACGAGCTTTTGCCAAGTGGAGCGCTAGAAAGCGTGCAAACATACGAGGAGCTAAAAAGCCTTTTTGCGCTTATTCACACGGGGGAGCAGGGCGTGGTGAGATTTAATGGAGATTTGTTTGCGCCTGATTTGCTTTTAGATAATCTTAAAATTAGCGATTTGGCATTGGAGTTAAATTTGATTTCCAAATACGATTATAAACTCGATGTTACGCCAGATATGCTCTCATACATACTATCGCAAATTTACAATTTCGAAGAAATTTTTCAAAAGAACTGAATTTTAAAATTTAAAATTTCTTGCAGAATAAATTCTGCAAGAAATTAGTATTAAATTAAGGCAGGAGCTACTAAGAAGCCTAACGCTACTGATAGCGCGACCATGATAGTTCCTGGGATGAAGAAGCTGTGATTGAATACATATTTTCCAACTCTTGTTGTGCCTGTATCGTCCATAGCGATAGCACCCAAAGTCGTAGGATATGTAGGTAATACGAAAAGACCTGATACAGCAGCAAAAGAAGCAACCAAAACCCAAACTTGTCCAGCTGTCTCTGGGCTAGTCATACCAAGTGCTAATGCAACTGCTGGCATCATAACTTTTGTAGTTGCAGCTTGTGAGTATAGCAAGCAACTTAGGAAATATAAAACGATAGCTAGAACAAATGGATAGTTGCTAACGATATTTTTCGCTACATCTTTGAAAAGATCGATGTGGCCATTAACAAATGTAGTTCCAAGCCATGCGATACCTACGACGCAGATACAAGCGCTCATACCGCTTTGGAAAGTGTTTGCTTGTAATAGTTTGCCTGTATCGACTTTGCACAAAACTGTGATAAAAAAGCCGATTGTAAGCATAAAGCTAATAATAGCAGCGTCGCGAGATAGGATTGGTTTTTCGACCAAACCAACGCTTTTTGAGATAGCAAGAGCGTAAGCAACGACAATCAAAACACCGATAGCAAAAATCGCAACTGAGCGTTTTGCAAATGGTTTTGGCTCAGCGTATTCTGTAACTTTAACCTCTGAAACTAAACCTTTTGCTAG
Organism: Campylobacter sp. JMF_15 NE4; assembly: GCF_027737645.1. Classification (NCBI taxonomy): domain Bacteria; kingdom Pseudomonadati; phylum Campylobacterota; class Epsilonproteobacteria; order Campylobacterales; family Campylobacteraceae; genus Campylobacter; species Campylobacter sp. JMF_15 NE4. The sequence goes on from NZ_JAOVTY010000001.1 coordinate 378,795, forward strand.
TCTTTCTTGATAGATTGGATCTGATGAAAGATCTAGTTTGAAAAATGTATTTACAAGAACCGCTGTGATAATCATAGCAACAAATGTTGTTGAAATGCAGATGAAAAGTAGTTTTGGATAGCTTACACCTAGTGGCTCAACAACACCTGTCATAGCTACGAACGCAGCTGAAATAGGTGAAGCTGTAATAGCGACTTGGCTTGATACAACTGAAAGCGCTAGTGGCGCGCTTGGTTTGATGTTTTGACCCTTAGCAACCTCTACGATAACTGGGATCATAGAAAACGCAGTGTGACCAGTACCAGCTAGGATTGTTAGCATATAAGTAACAGCTGGTGCTAGGATATTGATTTGTTTTGGGTGTTTGCGCAAAATTCTAGACGCAATCTGAACCAAATAATCCAAACCACCTGCAACTTGCATAGCAGCAATCGCTGAAATAACTGATGCGATGATCAAAATAACATCTACTGGAATATCTTTGAATTCCACCTTCATACCGATAATCGCCATAACGACGATACCTAAACCGCCGGCGTATCCGACGCCCATGCCGCCTAAGCGAACGCCTAGGTAGATACCAGCTAGCAATACGGCCAGTTGGACAAATAGCATAATATCCATGCAAGACTCCTTTGAAAATTCAAAACTCTAAATTTAGGGTAGGTCAAAATTTGACCTACCACGATAAAATTTATTTACCTGTTTTTTTCATGCCAGGATTTAGCATGTTTTTAGGATCTAAAATTTTATCGATTTCTTCTTTTGTTAAATAACCGCGCTCTAAGCAGATATCGCCGACTGCTTTACCAGTTTGGAGAGCCTCTTTTGCGATACTTGCTGATTTTTCATAACCTAAAATTGGGTTAAATGCAGTTACGATACCGACTGAGTTTAGCACTGATTTTAAGCAAGCTTCTGGATTTGCAGTTAGTTTTTTGATAGCTTTGTCGCTTAGTGTTTTAACTGCGTTTTCCAAGATTACGATTGAGTTGAATAGATTATAAGCAATGCCTGGTTCGAAAGCGTTTAGTTCGAAATCGCCTCTTTCAGAGCATAGCATGATAGATACATCATTGCCGATGACTTCGTAGCATGCCTCGCCTACAACTTCGCAAATTACAGGATTTACCTTACCTGGCATGATTGAGCTACCTGGTTGCATTTGTGGTAGGTTGATTTCGCCTAGACCGCATCTTGGGCCTGAATTCATTAGGCGTAAGTCGTTGATGATTTTGCTGATTCTTACAGCAGCTGTTTTTAGTGCGCCAGATACATGCACGAAATCGCCTGTATCTTGTGTAGCTGCGATGAAATCCTCAGCTGGTTTGAACTCAACACCTGTAATTTGGCTTAGGTGTTTTTCTACTACAAATTTATAATCTGGGTGGCAGTTGATACCTGTGCCGATTGCAGTTGCGCCCATATTTAAAAAGCTCATTGACTCTCTTGCAGCTTTGATTTTTGCTATATCGCTTTTAATGTAGCTTGCAAAAGCGTGGAATGTGTTGCCAAGTGTAGTTGGGACAGCGTCTTCAAGCTCTGTTCTACCCATTTTGATGATATCTTTGAAAGCCTCAGCTTTTTTCTCTAATTCGCCTTTTAGCTCTTCCATAGCAGCTAGCAAATCTGTAAGTTTAGCGTAAGCTGCGACTTTGATTGAGCTAGGGTATGTATCGTTTGTGCTTTGGCCTAGGTTTGTGTGATCATTTGGGTGGATAAATTGGTATTCGCCTTTGGCATGACCTTGAATTTCAAGAGCGACATTTGTCAAAACCTCATTGACATTCATATTTGTGCTAGTTCCTGCGCCGCCTTGGATCATATCTACTACGAATTGATCTGCGAATTCGCCTGCGATAACTTTGTCGCAAGCTGCTACAAGTGCATCAGCAATCTCTGGTTTTAAAACGCCCAATTCTTTGTTTGAAAGTGCTGCTGCTTTTTTGATTTGTGCAAATGCTTTTACAAAAAATGGATAATCGCCAAGTTTGCGACCTGTCATTTTGAAGTTGTCCAAAGCTCTGAAAGTCTGAACGCCATAATATTTGTCGTTAGGAATTTCGAGCTCACCTATAAAATCGTGTTCTTTTCTAGTTTCCATCACTAGTCCTTTCTGAAAGAATTTGTGTGATTGTAATATTAAATACCTAAAAACAATCTTAAATTTTCGTTAAAATGTTACTTTAAATTCAAAATTTTATAATTATTCGTTTTATTTTAAGATTTTATTAAATTTGGCGATTTTTTCGCTTGATATGAAGTATGTAAATTACAGAAAGAAGTAGGACAAATCCCAATAAAAGAAGCGTGATTATATGCAATTTTTCCTTAATTAATTCTTGATTTTCGCCGATAAAATATCCAAGTAGCATTAAAATCAGCACCCAAATCCCAGCACCAAGTGCTGTAAATGTGCAAAATCGCGCTAAATTCATCTTTGCAAGCCCTGCTGGCAGGCTGATGTATTGGCGGATACCTGGGATTAGTCTGCAATTAAATGTAGAAATTTCGCCGTGTTTGTTGAAAAATGCTTCAAATTTGGCAAATTTTTCGTTTGTTACGCCGATAAATTTGCCAAATTTATCAATAAATTTGCGCCCGAAAAAATAGCACAAATAGTAGTTAAAAACAGCCCCGGCCACGCTCCCTGCTAGCCCGCATGCAAATGCTATGGCAAAGCTCATTTCGCCCTTGCTAGCGAGGTATCCTGCTGGAATCATCACGACTTCGCTTGGAAATGGGAAAAAACTGCTTTCTAAAAACATCATCGCAAAAATGCCGAAATATCCCCACGCTGCGACGAATTCTACGATAAAATTTACGATTGATGTAAGCACGAATTTCCCTTAAATTTGAAATTTAGAATTTGCGCGAAACTTAAATTTTATTAAATTTCGCGCATTAAATTGAAATTTTTATTTTGCGTATTCTACTGTCTGTTTGCTAAATAGCTCGTTTGCGATATCGTCGATTTTTTTGTTTAGTTTGCTTGGCGCAATTTGAGCTTTTATCATCTCTTTTACTTTGTCAAATTCCACAGGAGCAGCCTCTTTTAGGTCTTCTTTGTAGATGACATGATAGCCAAATTGAGTTTTTACAGGGGTTTTGCTAATCTCACCTTTATTTAGCGCCCACGCAGCCTCTTCGAACTCGCTTACCATCATACCTTTGCCAAATGAGCCCAAATCGCCGCCGTTTTCTTTGGCGCTTGGATCTGTTGAAATTTCTTTGGCAAGTTTGTTGAATTCGGCTTTTAATTTGTCTTTGCTGACTTTTTCTAGCTTAGCGATAGCGTCTTTTGCCTCTTTTTCATCTTTTAGCAAAATGTGGCTAGCTACGACGCTTTCTGGTTGCATGAAGCTGTCTTTATTATCATCATAGATTTTTTTGGCCTCTTCGTCGGTTACTTTGACATCTTTTGTTTGCTCTTGTTGCCACAAAGCAAAGGCGATTTCATCTTTTGCAAGTTCGACTTGTTTTTTGTATTCTTCGCCATTTACGATACCGCTTTTTTTGGCCTCGGCAATCATAAGTTTAAATTTAATCATTTGATCGATTAGTTGTTTTTTGTCCTCATCGCTTGGGGTAGCGTGTGGGTTTTGAGCGAATACTGGTGCGATATCCTCGTCTGTAACCGTGATATCTGTGCCTTTGACGCTAGCTAACACGCCAGCATTTAGCGAAAGCGCCATAGCGGCGACGAAACTGATTGATAAGAATTTTTTCATTTTTTTCCTTTTTTGAAAATTTTTGCGCGCATTATAAAAAAAGATTGTAAATATATGCGTAATATGATAAAAAATGCGAAATTTAGCCTACGAATTCGTAGGCTAAATTTGGATTAAAACGACGGAACAATCGCGCCTTTGTATTTTTCCTCGATAAATTTTTTCACACTTTCGCTTTGAAGTGCGCTATCAAGGGCTTTGATTTTTGGTAGGTTTTCATTACCTTCTTTGACGACAACGATGTTTGTGTATGGGTTGCCGACTGCTTTTTCGATGAAAAGTGAGTCTTTAACTGGGTTTAAATCCGCGTTGAAAGCGAAATTTGAGTTGATTACGGCGATATCGACATCATCGAGTGTGCGAGGCAAATTTGGACCTTCAAGCTCTAAAATTTGGATATTTTTAGGATTTTTGGTTACATCTAAGGCTGTGCGGAGCTCTACATCTTTATTAACCTCGATTAATCCTGCATCCACAAGCACATCAAGCGCGCGAGATTCGTTCGTAGGATCGTTTGGCACGGCTACTTTGGCGCCGTCTTTTAGGTCTTTTAGATCTGTGATTTTTTTGCTATAAATTCCCATCGGTTCTAAATGCACGCCAACTGTTGTTTTGAGTTTTGTGCCATTTTTGGCGTTAAATTCCACTAAATATGGCTCGTGTTGGAAATAGTTCGCATCCACGCTGCCGTCATCTGTGGCTAAATTTGGAGTAACATAGTCGTTGAAAACTTTGACTTCGAGCTCGTATCCAGCGGCTTTTAGCTCTGGTGCGATATGCTCTAAAATCTCAGCATGTGGCACAGGAGTAGCTGCGACAACTAATTTTTCTGCCAAGGCAAAACTTACAACGCTTGCACTAAGAAGTGTAGTTAGAAATAATTTTTTCATTTCTTTCCTTTGATGAGAATTTAAAAAGGGCGATTTTATCATAAAATTTGGGCGCAAAACACAACAATTATTAAATTTATATGTAAATTTGTATTTGAAATTTCACTTCTAAATAATAATTTTTATTAAGTAGAGTTTAATGAGCTTTTGGTTATCATAAATCTTGAATTTTTGATAAAGGAGAGAGTATGAGACAATACGAAACATACAAATGCGACAAATGCGGCTGTGAAGTCGAAGTGCAAAAAGTAGGTGAGGGCGCAGTTTTGACATGCTGTGGAGAGCCGATGAAATGCATCACAGAGGATTTGACACAGGTAAATTTGATGAAGGCGTTTGCTGGCGAATCACAAGCTAGAAACAAATACGATCTTTACGGAGATTTAGCCAAAGAAGCTGGTTTTCACGCTATCGCGCGCCACTTTTACGAAGCGGCTGAAAATGAAAAATGGCACGCAAGAGCCGAGCTTAAAGCCCATCACGCAGCAGCCGGAATTCCGCTAGATAAAATGGATAAAAACCTAATCGACGCAGCAGCTGGCGAGAGATACGAGCATGAGAGCATGTATCCAAGCTTCGCTCAAATCGCCACAGAAGAGGGCAAAAAAGAGGTCGCAAGGCTATTTAACGCTATCGGCAAGGTCGAAGTCGAGCATGAGCGCGAATACAACGAGCTTCAAAAAATACTTTTAGAAGAGGGATTTTTTGAAAGTTTTGATGAGGAAGTTTGGGTTTGCGAAGTGTGCGGTCATGTCCATCGTGGCAAAAAGGCCCCAGGCGCATGTCCTTTATGCAAGGCTCCAAAAGAGTATTTCAAAAAACAAAGATTAGTTTAATCTCGCAAATTTTGGCGTCAAATTCGGCGCCAAAATTTTTAAAAATTTCATTGAAATTTGAGCCAAATCACACTGTTAATTTGATTTTATTATCCTTCATTTCGACATTATATAGCTTTTGTAAGGCTTCATAAAAGCTCAAATCATATTGTTTATAATTCCATGAAGCGTTGATTAGTTGATCTAATCTATCATCGATTTTTATCCAGCCATTTTCGTCTTTGTAACTATCTGGCAGGGCGCGTAGTATCGAATAAAGCTTGCCAAGTGGTATTTTTTTGCAATACATCCTATTTAAATTATCTGTTTTGAATTGCAAATTATTAAGCGTTTTTAGCATATTTGAAATTTTAGCATATCCATAATCCCTAGGGTCAAAATCTGATTTTATGGCGCTTATGTAGTTTCGTATGTCACTGACATACGCCCAGCCCGTATCTTCATCGCTAGTGGCTTTTATCGCAGTGTAAAGCAGAGTTTTTGTTTTATCATCGAGCTCTTGCCAAGTATTTTGCGGTAATTTTGGGTGTTGCGTGGCAGGCTGTGTGCTGGTGGAAGTTTGGGTTTGCGCAGAAGTTTTGTTTTCTAAATTTGAGTTAGTATCGCTCAAACCTAAATTTTCAATATAAATAAATTTATTACACGCCTTGATTAGGGCGTTTGGGGTTTGCTTTTTGCCAAAACCATAGACAGTTTTTCCGCTTTGTCTTAGACGAGATACGAGCGGAGTGAAATCGCTATCGCTACTAACTATGCAAAATCCGTCAAGTGGAGCTTCATTTAATAAATCCATGGCGTCTATGATAAGTTGCATATCTGTGGCGTTTTTGCCCGGTGTGTAGTTGAACTGTTGAACGGGAATAATTGCAAAATCATACAATTTATCCTTCCATGATTGTAGGTTTTGGCTCGACCAATCTCCATAAATTCTTTTTACATTTGCAATTCCAAATTTTGCGATTTCCTCGAAAAGTTCCTTTACTTTGCTAGCACTTGCGTTATCGCCGTCGATTAAAACGGCGAGTTTTATGTCTTGTAAATTTTGCATAATAAATCCTTTTAATTTCCTTGCAACTCTTTGATTTTATCGATTTCGCTCTGCGAATAGCCAGCTTGCAAGCGGGCGGTTTCGTTTATCGCGCGAGTGGTTTTAAAGGCTTTTGGGTAGTGGCGCATAACGATTTCGAAAAAACACTCCGAGCTAACTCCCAGCCTAGCACACTCGTATTTAAACCACTTATCGCCTTTGCTCACATGCGAAACTTCTTCGCGCAAAATCATCTCCAAAAGTGGTCGCAATGGCCTTTTATCCGGCATTTCATCGATATGCGAAAGCAGATAAAAGTTCGCATCTAGCCCGCCAGCCTCCAAGTGCCTAGGCACCACTGCCATGCGCTCAATTAGCGAGTGCTGAGTTTTTTTCAGCGCCTCAAATAGCCCGTCATGCACGCTAAAATCGCCATAAGAAAAGCCTGTTTTTTCTAGCTCGGCATTTACGAGCGAAAAGTGCCTCACCTCATCTTCTGCCACTTCTAGCCAATCAGCGTAAAATTCGCGTGGCAGTCCCGCGAAACGATAGCACGCATCGAGCGCTAAATCAATCGCGCTGTATTCGATATGCGCCACAGAGTGCAGAAATAGGGCGTTTTTATCGACATTTTGCTTTTTTAAATTTTTGTTTTGGATTTTTATATCTTTGACCTGCGAAATTTGGGCGAATTTCGCATAGCTAGGATTTTCGAGCGGTTTTGGCTCAAAATTTTGTTCAAATTCTACTTCGTTTTTGCAAAATTTTGCGTAAAATTTTGCAAATTTTTCTATTTTTTCGTTTGGGCTACCAGCGTTTAAAATTTCCCAAATTTCTGCGTGAAAACTCATCTCTACCCCCAATTTACGCCATACCAGCTTCAACTAAAAAGCAGCTTGGCTGATAGTTTATTTTGCGAATTTTATCAAATTTTGCGTAGCTTAGATATAGCTCATTTCGCGCCCTAGTAACCGCGACATAAAATAGTCGTCGCTCCTCATCTAGGCTGCCACCCATGCCCATTAGCTTCAAATTTGGGAAGCGGTTTTGCGCCAAATCCACCAAAAACACGCTATCAAACTCCAAACCCTTGCTAGCATGCACGCTTAGCAGATTTACGCCCTCGCCCTCACTCATTTCCTTCGCGCCAAGTGTGATGAAGTTATAAAAACTCCCCGCGTCCTTGTATTTGCTCGCAATCCCGCCCAAAATCGCTACTTTGTTATAAATTTTCTCATTTTCGTTCGTTTTGCGATCGGAATCGATTTTGCCGTTTTTGAGCGTGGCTCTGTGAGTGGCGATATTATCGGCGATTATGGCAAAAAGCTTTGAGGATTTTATCAAATTCACTAGCTCGCCAGCGCCAAAATTTGGGCTAAATTTGCTAAATAGCGTGTATAGCTCGTGCAAAATCACAGCTGCGCTTTCGTTTAGTTTATTGTATTTTAGCACCGGATTTTTGGCGAAATTTTCGCTAAATCCAAGCGTGCTAAATCGCTCCAAACTCGCCTGCAAATCCATATCGTCAAAAAGTCCTAGCTGGTAATTTCGCTTTTTTTGCTCGTAAATTTTCGCACTCATATCAGGGCGCAAAAAGCCATCTTTGATATTTCCGCCACCAAGCGTGATTAGCGCGTCGAAAATTTCCTTGCTAGTGGCGTTTCCCACGCCTTTGGCATACTCTAAAATCCCAAGAAATGCCATCATATCCTTTGGGTTTATCAGCGCGCCGAAAATATCCATAAACGCCTTTATTTCGCGACTTTCAAAAAAGCTCGTGCTGCCTTTGCGCTTCGCGCCGATTCCTAGCTCTTTGAGTGCGACTTCGATCCCGTCAGCCGAGGAGTTGTTGCGAAAAATCACCGCAAAACTCTCAGGCGCGCGCCTGCTTTGCTTGATTTGCTGTGCGATATGGCCGTATTGCGACATAATCTCATCATAAACATGCAGTTTTGGCGCGCTAAATTTGCCCGTGCGCCCCACGACTAGCTTTTTGTCATACAGGCGCGGATTGTTTGAAATGACCTTGTTTGCAAGGGCTAAAATTTGGCTAGATGAGCGGTAATTTATGTTTAGTGTGTAAATTTTTGCGTCGCTAAAACGGGTGCCAAAAGAGCCGATTATATCGATGTTTGCGCCGTTAAAGGCATAAATGCTCTGATCGAAATCGCCCACGCAAAAAAGGCTTTTTGTCCTAAATGCGTCGATTAGTGAGCCTTGAAGCGAGTTTGTGTCTTGATACTCATCGACTAAAATTTCATCATAGTATAGTGGCGCGTCCTTGCGCAGTTCGTGGCGCATTTTAAGCAGTATGTCGTTAAAATCGGCGTAGTTAAAGCGGGCTTTTTCCTCTTCAAATTCACGCAAAATATCCTCGTAAATTTCGCTAAATTCAGCCTGATCTTCGAAATTTCTAGCAAACCACGAGCCAAAACTCTCTCCTGTTTGTTTGTTTTGAAAGAGCGAGTATATGTCGTATAAATACGCACCGCCATACGGCCTAGTGTCGCTGATATGGTAAAATTTGCGATTTTCTACGATACTTTTTAAAAGCGTTTTTAACTCACTTGGCTGTTTTAAAATCACACCCTTGCCAAGCTCGCGCAAAAGTGCGTAAGATACCGCGTGGAAGGTGCCTGCGGTGATTTTGGCGGTGATTTTTTTGTCAAAATAGCGATTTAGCCTCGCAATCATTTCGCTAGCTGCCTTGTTTGTGAAGGTTAGAAGCAAAATTTTGCTTGGATTTACGCCAAGGTGCAGTAAATGCGCAATGCGCGCTACAATGGTGCTAGTCTTGCCTGTGCCTGCGCTTGCGATTACGAGATTGTGGCCAAAGGGCGCAGTCGCGGCGGAGTATTGTTCTTGGTTTAAATTTGATATTGCGTTCAAAATTTTCCTTTAAAATCGTAGATTATAGCCTAAATTTATTATAAAAAAATTAGCCCTGCGCCTAAAATTTGGCGCAAATTTGGGCGTGAAATTTAACCAAAATTTGCGAATTTCAAAATTTAGCCCAAATTTAACACACGAAATTTGGCGCGAAATTTAACCCAAACTCACGCGCCCATTTCTTTTAGTTTTTTTATCCGTGATTGCAGGCTAGGGTGCGTGGCGAAAAGCCCAGAAAATGCGGGCAAGAAAAACATGTGCGCGCAGGCTCTGGCGTTAGTGTTTTTGATATGAAAATTTGCGAAATTTCTTAGTGGATTTGCGCGAAAATTTCGCATTTCATCTGTGTTTATACTGCCCCTTTGGCGCGTTTTTGAGGAAAAATATCTGTTTAAATTCGGCTTTTCTTCATTTTTTGGGGCTTTAAAATCCTTTTTGCCGATTCCGTCGTGATAGGCTTTGTTGAATTTTTGTATCATAAAAAGCTTATCAAGCGCCTTTTTGATACCCAAAGGATTGCGCGTGTATTTGGCTGCGCTAGCGTCTGCTAAAAACTCTTTTTGCCTAGAAATCGCGCTTTGGATAAGTTCGGCAAAAACCTTACCCAAAAGCCCAAGTAGCCAAAATATTACGCCCACAAGTATGACTATGGCGACCCCGCTTCCTTTGGAGTTTCTGCCACTTCTACCCCTGCCAAACACCCTTAAAATCTCATATCCGATGAAGCTAAGTGTGCCAAGCGCGCCAATGACGCTAATTAGCCTGATATTTAGCTCGATATCATCGTGAAATGCGTGCGAAAACTCATGCGCGATTACCCCTTGCATTTCGTCTCGGTTAAATGTCCTCATTGCCCCAGCCGTGACAAAAATCGCGATTTTTTCGCTATCTTTGCCGAAATTCTCCCCACTCGCCATGGCATTTACGCCATTTTCGTTTTTCATGATAAAAACCCGTGGCATGCCCACACGCGAGGCAATCGCCATTTCTTCGATTATGTTAAGCAGAATTTTTTCGGAATTTTTGGCAGTGTGGGGGTGAATTTCTGTGGCGTCAAGCCCCTTTGCAAGGCTAGAAATGTCTGCCGTCTCAAAATAGCGTTTTTTGATATAGCTAAATACAATCACGCAGACTAAAAGCGCGGATAAAAGTAGTGGCAGGGCGTAATCCGCGCCCTCGCCAAGGGCAAAATTTTTGTAATTTAAAAAATCAAAAAATAGCGCGTATGAGAGCCAAAAAACCTGCACTAAAACGCTTGCAAAGACAAAATTTAGCCACGCAACCTTGCTTTTGGCTAGTTTTTGGTGTTCGTTTATGCTGTGAGATAGCGAGGCTGTTTTGCCAAGGAAAATGCGCGTTATGGCAAACAAAACCGCGCTACACGCCAAAACACACAGATAATACCCGGCCTTTGGCGTGTAAAAAATCTCATTTGCGCTTAAAAAATGGCAAAATTTTTCAGGTAGGTAAAAGAGCGCTAAATTTAGCGCAGACAACGCCTCCACAAAATTTCTCGCTTAAAACTCGATTTTTGGGGCTTTTTGGATATTTTCCTCGCTGAATTCAAGCAGGGCTAAATCTTTGTGAAATTTAGGGAAAAATCCGACTAAAATATTGTTTGGAAAGCTTTGTTTATAGGTGTTAAAGTCCGTCACTGCGTCATTGTAAGACTGCCTAGCAAAGCCGATTTTATTCTCGGTAGAGGTGATTTCCTCGCTTAGATGTAGCATATTTTCGCTAGCTTTTAGCTCAGGGTAGGCTTCGACTTGGATATTTAGCCCATTTAGCGCGCTTTTTAGCTCGTTTTCTGCGCTTGCTAAATTTCGCATATCGCTATCATTTAAGCCGTTTTGTTTGATACTTTCTAATGCGCTAGTTGCGCGGTTTCTGGCATTTACGACATTTTCTAGGGTCTGTTTTTCATGCGCCATGTATTTTTTGACAACTTCGATTAAATTTGGGATTAGATCATACCTGCGTTTTAGCTGGACATCGATTTGTGCAAAGGCGTTTTTAGCTTCGTTTAAAAGTGCGATAAGTTTGTTGTAAATACCAATGAGAAAAATTCCGACAAGAATTAAAATAGCTAAAATTACTAGCAAAATACTCATTTTTTATCCTTTTGTTAAATTTGGCTAAATTTCACGCTAAATTTGGAATTTAGCGTGAAATTTGAATTATTTGTTTGCTGCGATTTGCGTAACCAAATCGTAGGTTACTGGGATTTTTTTGTATTGCGGCAAAGATGTAGAAAGCCCGTCGATAATCGCGCCAAAATCGTTAAACAAATAGCTTGCAAGAGCCGCTGGGACGGGGTTGATTTCGTTTAGATAGATTTCGTTATTAAACACGAAAAAGTCGCATCTGATGATCGAGCCCTCAAATCCGCTGTTGTAAATTTTAGCAAACGCATCTTTCATCTTATCTGCGATTGAAATGCCCACGGCTTGCTCTGTCACGGTGTTTGGTTGGGTGGTGTCGATGTATTTGCGACCAAAGTCTAGGAAATCTTTTTTCACAGGTTGGCCAAATTTTGAAAATACAATTTCGCCACCTATTTTACAACCCGCTAGGCTGTATTCTTTGACATCTTTGACGAAAGGCTCGACGATGACCTCGCTATCTAGCTTAAAGACCTTGTCGATGATTTTATCGAGCTCTAAATCGCTATTTACGATACTAGCGCCGATACTGCTACCTAGGTGGGCTGGTTTTATGATGACAGGGTAGTTAAAAGACGGCAAACTCGTGCGCTTCAAAACCGCGTAATTAATCGCCTTAACCCCTGCATTTTTGGCTAAATTTTTGGTTAAAATTTTATTATGGCTTACAGCACTTGCCTCTAATCTAGGGCCGATTTGTGGAATTTCGTAAAATTCTAAAAGTGAAGCTAGCTTGCCGTCGCAACCATCACCGCCATGAATTGTGTTGATACACACATCGATTTCTAATCTGTTTTTTGAAAACATACCGCTTGTGTAAAATCCGCCATAAGAGAGGGTTAGCTCTTTGACCTTGCTACCATAAGAAGTTTGAGATGAAAAACCGCCCTCAGCAGCGTCTGTGTTGGCAGAGTGAGATCTAGCAAAATTTCTAGCAAAGTAGCTTGCTACCATATTTCCCTCTTCGATTTCGAAAAATCTGCGGTTAGCGTCGCAGTAGATAAAGACTAAATTTTTGCCTTTTAGTGCGTTTTTTACAGCGATTGCTGTGAGGATACTGACATCGTGCTCGTAGCTTTGTCCGCCAAAAATGATACCATATTTCATAATAACTCCTTTGGGCTCTTTAAAGTGTAATTTAACTCTCGATTTTATAAAATTTATGCTTTATATTCTCTTTTTGCGTGAAAAATTTGAGTAAATTTATAAATTTTATAGATATAATATTTTTATGAAATTTATGGGCTTTGTGAAATTTAGCGCATTTTTGGGCGCATTTTTGCTTTTGTTGTTTTTGATTTTGGATTTTTTATTTCCCCTAAATTTGGCTGGATTAAATAAAGAAAAGTCGTTAGTTTTGTATTCGAGCGAGGGGGAAATTTTAAATATGCAAATTAGCAGTGATGAGATTTGGAGGTTTTATGCCAGTAGCGATGAAATCCCACAGCGTCTAAAACAGAGCGTAGTGCATTTCGAGGACAGGTATTTTTACTACCATTTTGGTGTTAATCCATTTTCGATAATACGGGCATTTACGCATAATATTTCGCAAAATTTTACGCATAAAAATGCAAATATAGCCAGAGTGGGTGCAAGCACCATTACAATGCAGGTTGCGCGTATGATGAACCCCAAAGAGCGCAGTTACAAAAACAAATTTATTGAAATTTTCAACGCCTTTCAGCTCGAATTTCACTACACCAAAGATGAAATTTTGACAATGTATTTCAATCTAGCCCCCTATGGTGGCAATATCGAGGGTGTGACGAGTGCTAGCTATTTTTATTTTGGCAAGGCTTTGAGCGAGCTTAGCAACGCTCAAATCGCGCTTCTTGCGGTGGTGCCAAAAAATCCGAACAAAAACCGCCTAGACCGCGCGAATTTGGATCTAAATTCGCTAAAAAACAGGCTGATTTCTAGTCTTTATAAGGCAGGAATTTTATCGCTTAGCGAATTTGAACGCGCTAGTAGCGAGAAATTTACCCCCGCAAGGCACCCTGCGCCAAATTTCGCCCCGCATTATGCAATGCGCGCCTTTAAAAATGCGAAAAATTTGGGCGTGGTAGGGCGCGCTGGCGCGAGTGAGGCTGTGGGTGAGCGTATGGGCGAAACAGCGAGTAAAACAGCTGGCGTGGCAGAGGGCGTGAGCGAAACAGCTACCGAAACAAAACGCGCGCGCACAACTTCTGTGAGGGCAAGTTCTGTGAGGGCAAGTTCTGTGAGGGCAAGTTCTGTGAGGGCAAGTTCTGTGAGGGCAAGTTCTGTGAGGGCAAGTTCTGTGAGGGCAAGTCAAAGCGCGCACTTGGCACAAAATAGCGCGATAAAGCCCGCAAACACAGACAATCACGCTGTGCGCGCAGGCGAAACAAAGCACTTGGCACAAAATGGCGCAATCTGGCAAAACAAAGCAGAGCGCATAGCGCAAAACGACGCAAATTTAATCAACTCAAATTTAATCCACTCAAATTTAAACAAAACCTATCAACTCACCCTTGAAAATTTCCTTAAATCAAGGATAAATGACCTAGCTAAATTTGGTGTCAAAAACGGCTCAGCAATCTTAATCGACAACGAAAAAATGGCGGTTGTAGCATACGCAGGTTCGCACGATTTTGGCGGATTTTTGGGACAAAATGACGGCATAGTCTGGGCGAAAAATGTTGGTTCCACGCTAAAACCATTTATCTACGCAAGAGCCCTTGAAGAGGGGCTTATCACGCCACGCCGTGAGCTAATCGACGCTCCGATTAGCTTCAAAAACTACTCCCCACGCAACTACAATCTAGGCTTTATGGGGGTTATTAGCGCAAATGAGGCGCTCGGATATAGCCTAAATATCCCGGCTTTGAAGCTTTTATTATCCCTTGGCGATGACGGGCTTTATGAACTTTTGCTTCGTGCAAATCTCGCGCCGTATTCCAAAGAGCATTATGGGCTTGGGCTCGGGCTTGGCGGAATTAGCATAAATTTGTTAAATCTCACTCATCTTTACAGCGTTTTTGCAAACTCTGGCGAGCTAAAACCGCTAGAACTAGCAGGGGCAAAAGTCGGTCAGAGCGCGCAAATACTAAGCCCACAAAGTGCGTATATCATCACTCAAATGCTAAAAAACGCTCCACGAAGCTATCTTGGCTCTGTGTGGCAAAATACCAAAAACATGCCAGCCCTGATGTTTAAAACCGGCACGAGTGCCGATGGGCGCGACCTTTATACGATCGGCGTAACGCCAAAATTTAGCCTTGGGGTTTGGTTTGGCAATTTTAACGGCGAAAAAACGAGCGATATAAGTGGCGGGCTTAGTGCTGCGCGCGTGGTTTTTGATATGTTTTCTTACCTTTCAAACACAGGCGCGATAAATGCCGAATTTGCCCGCCCTAGTGGTGTGAGCGAAAGGGAAATTTGCGCTGATTTTTTCGTAGAAAAAGAGTGTAAAAAAATGGTGCGAGATTTGGTGATAGAGGGTGTAATTTTGCGCGATGAGTGTGAATTTTACCGCCCTAGCGAGCTTTTTTATCTTTTGCAAAACGGCATAATCGACGCAAATACGACCAAAAACGGCAGGTGCAAGGATAAAATTGCTAGCATTGCACCCGCTCTTAGCGATATAGATGGCAAAATTTACGAAGTGAGCGATAATGCAGAGATAAATCTTAGTGCTTCTTGCACGGCTGTTTTTGGTGATGAAATTTTTATTAGCGTAAATAACGGCGCATACGAGGCGAAAAAAAATGGCGAGAATTTTATGCTAAATTTGAGCGCAGGTGAATATGAGCTTTCGTGTTTGGACGAAAACGCGAATTTTAGCGTGGCGAAATTTAGGGTAAAAAATAGATAAAATAAAAAATAAAAAATTACCAAAATATAAAAATTTCACAATATAATTAGGCGAAATTCTTAGGGGAAAATCATGGAAAAAATTTTAATCAAATTTGGGCTTTGTAGCGCGCTTTGCGCTGGGTGGCTCTTTGGCGTGGAAACACAGATTAATGATGAGAGTTTGGTTTTTAGTGGTGCAAAAATCGCGCCTTTTGGCATAAGCGAGGAGCAAATCGCAAAATGTGCGCCAGGGATTACTGGCGTATATGAGTATAAAAATAGCGGTGAAATAGAGTTTTATCCAAAGACTAAGCTAAATGCTAGCACTCGCTATAACTGCGAGATTGGCGGGGAGAAATTTAGCTTTACAACGGCTGGGTTTAGCGCGAGCGAGCTTAAAATACTGCGCCCGGGACTTGCAAAGATTAGCTTTAACGATAGCGTGAGCGAGGAGGGGGCAAAGTCAGGGATTAGGGTGTATTCGCTGCAAAATTTAGCCAAAAACGATATTGGCTTTACCATTAGCGCGCAAAATGATAGAAGTTTTTTGATTTCTTACGACGCTAAGCACCCAAATATCGTCATCGAAGCAGGCGCTGTAAAATCAAAAAACGGCGCAACGCTAAGCGCGCCAAAAATCCTAAAAGCAGATGAAGAGCCATTTAACGATAGCATAAATGCGTCAAACCTAGATGATGTCAAAATTCGCGAAATTAGTTTTAATGACGGCTCGTTTGGAGCGAGGCTGTATTTCCCTCACTATGTCGATGACGCGAATTTAGCCAAATTTATCCGCGTTAATGGCGTGGGTAAATTTAGCCTTGGCGAGGCTAGATACAGATACTACGAAGATGAGCAAAAATACCCGCAAATCAGTGATAAATACTACTATCATGTAGATATCAAAAGCGCTGAATTTGCGCCAAATAAAAGCTATGAATTGCGCCTTTTAAAGGGCTTTGGCGATGATTCTAGAATAGTTAGAAATGAAATAAAGCTAAATTTCAAAACTGGCGATAGGAAGCCTTTCGTGCAGTTTAGTGATATGAAAAAATTCGTCCCTAAAAACGCAAATATCGCGATAAAAAGCTCGAATTTAAATGAGATTAGCATTAGCATCTCAAAAATCAGCGATGAAAATTTCAGATATTTTCTAAATTTTGAAAACAATTATCCGCACTCGCTAGCTAGCGAGGTTGTGAATAAAAAATTTGACATTGGCGGGGCGAAAAACGAGATTAGCGAGCATAAAATTGCTATGGATTTTAAGGGCTTTGAGGACGGCGTGTATGTGATATATGTGCATTACAAAGAGGGCGCTATAATGCGAACTATCACGCGCACAGCCTATATCAGCGATATTTCGGCTCAGGTTAGCATGGCTGATAGTGGCGCGCTAATCTATACTTCGCGCCTAAGCGATGCGAAGGCTTTGTCGCACGCTATTGTTAAAATTTACAATGACAAAAACGAGCTGATTTTAGAAAAACGCACGAATAGTGACGGAATTTTGCTTGTAAATGACACTAAATTTTTAGATAAAAATCCTAAATCTATCGAGATTACAGACGGCAAAGAGCGCGGGTTTGTGATATTTGACGAGGCTGTTTCTAGCAGGGAAGCGACTAGAAGCGACGCGCGAGCAATGGTGTATTTCGCTAGCGAGCTAGTAAGCCCAAATGAGGCACTAATCGGCTCTGTGGTGCTCAAAAAGAGCGATTTTACGCCGATTAAAAACACTCCGATAAAATACAAAATCACAGATCCTTACGGCGTGAATATCATCACTCGCGCCCTAAAAACTGACTCTTATGGCGCGCTAAATTTCAAAGAGAATTTGGGCGAAAAAAGCGGAAGTTATACCTTTGAGCTAATCTACGAGGATAAAATCATCGAAACCAAGAAATTTAGCGTCGAAAATTTCATACCAAACCGCGTGAAAAACGAAATTTTAACGAGCAAAGATGAAATTTACAAAGATGAGCTAATAATCGCAAATTTGATTTCAAACTACCTTGTGGGCGCACCAGCTGCGAGTTTAGCTAGCAAACTCGAAGTGAAATCTTACGAAAAAGAGCTTAAAATCAGCGGTTTTGAAGGATACAGCTTCACAAATGCAAGACTTAAAAAAGAGGGCACATTGGAGGTAAAAAGCGAGGAATTTAGGCTGGATAATAACGGCAAAAAAGATCTCGTAATCGCTCCAAAGGCGCAGGGTGTCTCAAATGTGGCAAATTTGATGATGAATTTTAGCGTCCAAGACGGTGGCAAAAATGTCAGCGCATATAAAATGCTAAGCTACTATCCATACGACAAAATTCTAGGAATTCGCGCTAGCAGGGACTTCATAAGCAGTGGCGAGGAGGTAAAATTCGACCTTGCATTGCTAGATAGCCTTAGCAAAAAAGAGCAAAAAGGCAAGGTGGATTTAGAAATTTATCGCCAAGATTTCACTTATATTTACGACGGCGAAAGATATGTCGAGCAAGAGAATTTCTCGCTTGTGGATAGCATTAGCGCGCAGGGCTCACAGATTGGGTATAAATTCGAAAATGGCGGTTCGTATATCGTAGTAGCAAACGACTACGCAAGCGGGGCAAGTGCGAGCGTGAGAGTCGATGTGAGCGGATATGGATACTATGGCAGGCTAAATGCCAAAGATGTCAATACCGCCCGCATAAATTTAGAAAAATCAAAGCTCAAACCTGGCGAAATGATTAAAGGCGTGATTACTTCGCCTATCGAAAACGGCGTGCTAAATGTGGCTTTGATAGGTGAGGGCATCTATGATTATAAAATCACGCAAATTCGCGGAAACAGCGCAAGTTTTGAGCTAAGAGTGCCAGAGAATTTCACCGGCGGACACATTAGCGCTAGCATTTCACGCTCTGCCTCGGGCGCTGCTATGCCACTTCGCACTTACGCTAATGTAGCTGTAAGCCTCGATGTGAGCGAGAAAAAACTCCCTCTTAGCCTGCAAAGCAAGTCTGAGTATAAAAACGGCGAAAAAGCCATAATCGTGGCAAAATCCGCGCCAAATTCTAAAATCACGCTTTATGCTGTGGATTTAGGGATACTAGACGCGATAAATCAAAAAGAGCTAAATGCGTTTTCGTATTTTGATAAGCCGATATATTTCAGGCACCGATATTTCGATATTTTCGATGATTTGAGTGTGTATAGCGCAAACGGCAAAGAACTAAGCTTTGGTGGCGATGAAATGCTAAAAAGCGCGAAGCGAAATTTAAGCCCAGTGCAAAACAAAAAAGATAAAAAATTTGTCAAAATGTATGAGAGTATCGCAAACGGCGCAGGCGAGGCTAGGTTTGAGGTAGATTTGCCAAAACACTTTAACTCTATGATTCGCCTAAGCGCGCTAGCCCTTGATGATGAAGAAAAAATCGGCTGGGCAAACTCTCAAATCAGCGTCAAAGATGATATCGTCATCAAACCAGCAGATTTGACATACATGGTTAAAGGCGATGATATAAATATCCCGCTAACGCTCATAAATACGACAAATTCGCCAAAATCGCTAAATTTAAAGGCGAGTTTTAACGACGCAGTGCAAATTTCGCTTAGTGATTCAAATATCACGCTAGGCGCGCTAGAAGCAAAGAATTTGAAATTTAGAGCAAATGCGTTAGAGCTTGGCGAGGGCGTGGTGAGCTTGGAAGCGAGCGAAGAAAATGGGGCGAAATTTGAGTATGAATTAAAATTTGATGTCATTTCGCAGTTTCCGCGCTCGAAATTTAGCGCCAGTGCTTATAGCGACGCGCCGATGAATTTTAGTCTGCCAGCTTCGTATAAAGATGTCTTTACATACATAGGCACTAGACCTAGCACTTATACGGTGGCAAGGGAGTTGGAGCGATATCCGTATGGTTGCACAGAGCAGATTAGTTCTAAAATTTTAGCCTATGATTTCTTTTACAAACGCGACCACGACGAGGCGATGAAGGGGGCTGTTTTAGAGCATGCTACGAAAATTTTATCAAGGCTTAAAAATAACGGCGAATTTGGGTATTGGAGCGCGCATGGCGAGACAAACGCATTTGCGTCGCTGTATGCTAGCGATGTGCTTTTGGATATGGACGCGAAATACAAAATCCTAACCCCAAAACAAAAAGAGCTGATTTTAAGGGCGCTAAAATCGTCGTATTCTAGCGAGCCTAGCTTGCGATTGTATGCGGATTTCGTGCTAGATAGGGTTGGCGCATTAAGCGATGATGAGCTAAATTTCGTCTATGATAAAAAACTCTACGAAGCTAGCCCGCTAGCGTCGTTTTCTATGCTTGCGATTTTGCAAAAACACAAAATGAGCGCGGAATTTAGTAAAATTTATAGTTCAAATTATAAATTTGATTATGCTAATAAAGAGGCTAGTAAAATTTTTGCTAGTGAGGTTAGGGACGCTGGATTTGCTCTGTATGCCCTAGGAAGCGTCGGTATAAAAGATAGTGTCTTAGATACTTTGGCGCAAAATTTAAGCCAAAATTTACAAGACATTTATAGCACGCAAGAAAGAGCGTTTGTGCTAAGGGCGCTGGAAGCATATTTTGGCGAAGATGATAAGGGCGTGGGCGCAGATATAGTCGCAAACGGACTTACACAAAGTATCCAAACTCCGTCAAATTCAGTAATTACGCTAAATTCTAACGACAGAGAGATCAAAATTTCGCCAAAAAATGGTGAGAAAATTTTTGCTAATTTGCTTAGCTTTGGTTACGAGCCAGTCGCGCTCAAACACAGCCCGCTTAGTATAAACAACCACACAGGAAATCTGCACGGAATCAAACAGCTAGAAATCGTGCGCGATTTTGTCGATGAGGCTGGTAATGCGGTTTCGCTTGATAATCTAAAAGTAGGGCAGAGAATTTATTCTAAGATAAATTTCCGCTCAAATTTTTATATCAGAAATTTTGTGATTGATGAGGCGGCAAGCACCTGCTTTGAGATCGTCAATGAGCGCATAAATCCGGGATTTATAAGGCCTGAGAATTTGAAGGATAAAACTAGCTTCGAGCATAAAGAGATAATGTTTGATAGGGTGCTAAGCTTCCCGGTTGGTGGGGCGTATTATAAAGATACGAAAAACGGCAATGACTATACCGGCGTATTTTACACACCGCTTAATGTAGTGTATTCTGGTATGTGTGCCTTGCCGGCTGTGAGTATCACTGATATGCAAAACGAAAGCGTAATGGATTATGATTTACCGGTGCTAAATTTCAAAATTAAATAAATTTAACCTTAAAATTTAACTTACTTGTAGAAAATTTAACTACAAGTAAGTTCTTCCTTAACAAATTTTAAACAAAAAAACTATATAATTACGGATTAACGCTATAAGCGTAAAGGAGAACATAATGATTGATTTAGCAAAAGTAGCCGATAGGCTAGAACAAGTCGCTAAACTACCCAAGATAAAAGAGGGCGATAGTATCACTAAACGCCTTGCTGAGCGCGGTTTTTCACGCCGTGATTTTATGAAATGGGCGGGCGCAATGACTGCGGCGATTGGGTTACCTAGCGTATTTGCACCACAAGTTGCACGGGCGGCAGAACTCGCCGATCGCTTACCTGTGATTTGGCTTCACATGGCAGAATGCACAGGTTGTAGCGAAAGCTTACTTAGAATTGATACTCCAACTATCGATTCGTTGATTTTCGACTATATTAGTTTAGAATATCACGAGACGATTATGGCTGCTGCTGGCTGGCAAGCAGAGGAAAATTTAGATGGAGCTATCGAAAAATATAAGGGGCAATATATTTTAATGGTAGAAGGTGGAATTCCAAGCGGAAGTAGCGAATATTTCCTTACAGTAGGACCTGCTGGTAAGACAGGTGCCGAGCATTGCAGACATGCTGCTGCTGGTGCAGCTGCGATTTTTGCTATTGGAACATGTTCGAGCTTCGGTGGTATCCAAGCAGCAAGACCAAACCCAACAAACGCTGTTGCACTTAGCAAACTTACAAACAAACAAGTAATCAATGTCCCTGGCTGTCCGCCAAGCGAGAAAAATATCGTAGGAAATGTCCTTCACTACATACTATTTGGCACACTTCCAGCACTTGATGTTTATAATCGTCCAAAATGGGCTTACGGACTTAGAATTCACGATTTGTGCGAAAGACGCGGTCACTTCGATGCAGGTGAGTTCGTAGAGCAATTCGGCGATCAAGGCGCAAAAGACGGATATTGCTTATATAAAGTAGGTTGCAAAGGCCCATATACATTTAATAACTGCTCACGCGAGAGATTTAATGCTCACACTAGCTGGCCAATCCAAGCAGGTCATGGCTGTATCGGCTGTTCTGAGCCTGATTTTTGGGATCATATGGGACCATTTGAGGAGCCATTGGCAGATAGATTATACAATACCGTATTTAGCGGAGCAGGTGCTGATGCGACAGCCGATAAAATCGGTATAGGAATTTTGGCTGTTACAGGTGTAGCTATCACAGTTCATGCAGCCATTGCATCATTTAAAAAGAATAAGGGAGAGTAGAAATGTCACAAAGATTAGTAATAGATCCGATAACTCGTATTGAGGGACACTTACGCATAGAAGTAGTTGTCGATGATAACGGAGTTGTAACGGATGCGTATTCTGGCTCTACTTTATGGCGTGGATTAGAGACTATCGTTAAGGGTCGCGATCCTAGGGATATCGGCTTTTTTATGCAAAGAATTTGCGGTGTTTGCACATTTTCTCACTATAATGCTGGAATTTCAGCCGTTGAAAATGCTCTTGGCATAACTCCGCCACTAAATGCGATTTTAACCAGAACGCTAATGAACACTGCGCTATTTATGCACGATCACCCAGTGCATTTTTATCAACTACACGGACTTGACTGGGTCGATATCGTAAGCGCACTAAGCGCAGATCCACACGCTGCTAGCCAAGAGGCTTTTAGATATACAGATTTGCCTTATGCTTGCGGTGAGGATCAGCTAAAAGCGGTTCAACAAAGAGTAAAAGCCTTCGTTGAAAAAGGCGCGCTTGGACCATTTGCAAACGCATATTTCGGACACAGCACATACAAGCTAACTCCTGAGCAAAATTTGATTGCGCTTAGCCACTATTTAGAGTGTTTGCGTATCCAAAGAACAGCTGCGCAAATGATGGCTATTTTCGGTGGCAAACAACCACACCCACAAACCCTAACAGTCGGTGGCGTAACATGCGTAATGGATATCCTAAGCCCAGCAAGACTTGGTGAGTATATGGTTAAATTCCAAGAAGTAGCTGATTTCATTAACCGTGCATATTATCCAGACTTGCTTATGGCTGGTGGTGCGTATGCTAGTGAAGAAAGCGTATTAAACGATGTCGGCGTCGCAAATCTATGGACACACCAAACTTTCCAATATTCACGCAATGATTTCTTATTCCAAAGCGGTGTGATTTTAGACGGCGACATTAGCAAGGTTCATGAGCTAGATGAAAGCAAGATTACAGAAGAAGCCACTCACTCATGGTATAAAAATGACAAACCACTTCACCCTTATGACGGCGAACAAGAACCAAACTACACAGGATTTAAGGTAGAGCAAACTCTAAATGCCAAAGGTGAAATGGAAGATACAAAAGTCCTAAATACCGAGGGTAAATATACTTGGATAAAAGCTCCTAGATATGATGGCAAATCGCTTCAAGTTGGACCATTAGCAAATATCGTTGTAAATTATGCAAAAGGTAATGAATTTGTAGTAAAAGTAGTAGATAAATTCCTTTCTGATACCGGTCTTCCACTAGAAGCGGTATTCTCTACTCTTGGTAGAACAGCATGCCGTATGATCGAGGCAAAAGTTGTAGCTGATAATGGACTATTAGCGTTTAATAACCTAATCGCTAATATTAAATCAGGCGACACCGAGACTTGCGCTAAATACACAATCGATAAAAAGAAATCATACAAAGGCAGATATATCGGACATGTTCCGCGCGGTAGCCTAAGCCACTGGTGCAGAATCGAAAATGGAGTAATCCAAAACTGGCAAGCAGTCGTTCCTAGCACATGGAACGCTAGTCCAAAAGACGCTCAGGGCAATATGGCATCTTATGAGTCATGCTTAATCGGTCTTAAAATTGCAGATTTAACGCAACCGCTTGAAATTATCCGCAAAATCCACTCTTATGATCCGTGCATTGCGTGCGCTGTTCATGTTATGGATACCAAAGGCAACGAGCTTAGCTCATATAAAGTAAATCCAAATATCAAGGATTAAACCATGAACAAAAGAGAAGCTGAGTATGAATTTTCGATAGGATTGCGCCTTACCCACTGGATACGCGCTATCGCTATTGTCATACTTGTAATTACTGGATTTTATTTGGCTTATGTTTTCATAGCCCCAGAGATTAGCTCTGAGCCAAATTTATTCTTGCAAGCTAAAATTCGCTTCGTGCATTTAGTGGCAGGTTTCGTGCTAATGGCGGCTATGCTTTACAAATCATATCTGTTTTTGTTCGATAAACACAGCAGAAAAGAGCTAGTTAGTATTAAGGATTTTATTAATCCTAGGGTTTGGATCGAGCAGATCAAATTTTACCTATTTTTAGGCGAACACCCACATTTGCACGGCGTTTATAATCCTTTGCAATTTATTGCGTATTTGGCATTTTACATCATTTTAGCCTTGATTTGTATCACTGGCCTTGTGCTTCATGTGCATATGTATCATGGCGGACTTGGCGGTATGATTTATGATCTAATGCGCCCAATCGAGGCTATGATGGGTGGTCTAAGCGAGGTTCGCACTATCCACCATTTATCGATGAATTTCCTTATTTTATTTATCCCTGTGCATGTTTATATGGCTGTTTTCAACGCTGTAAAAGGACAAGACGGAGCTATGGACGCTATCATTAGCGGCTATAAGTTCAAGGTTCAAAAATGAAATTAGGTGTTATCGGTATAGGTAACATTATGTACTCCGACGAAGGTGTCGGAGTGCATTTTATGCACGCACTGCAACAAAACTACAAATTCACCCCAAACTCACCTGACGATAGTATAGAATTCATCGATGGAGGCACGCTAGCTGCGCTTTTAATGCACATTTTGGTCGAATTCGACGAAATTTTGCTGATTGATTGTATCGACGCAGACGAGGGCAGTATCGGCGATGTGTATTTCTTTGATTACGAGGCTATGCCAAAAAGCGTGAAATGGAGCGGTTCGGCTCATGAGGTGGAGATGCTAGAAACCTTGCAAATGCTAGATCTTTGTGGCGATAGACCACGAACGCAAATCCTAGCCGTAGTGCCAATGCGCATAGAGCCGATGAGTTTTAGCGTGAGCGATGAGGTGCTAAAATCTAGCGAGATTATGGAGCGCACGGCGATAGATTTTATCGCTTCTCGCGGTTTTGTGTGCGAAAAAATTGGGAATTTAAGCGTGCGCGATATTGCTGAAAATTTTGATTCTAAGGGCAAAAATTGATAATTTCTTTTAAATTTGATTATTTGAATAACAACGGCTTAATCGCCTATTTTTTGGATTTTTATGCGCGCAAGGCTGGGCTGAAATACGCCCTAAATTTAGGCAAAAATTTAACCACACTCTATGTCGAAGCAGATGAAAAAGAGCTACTCGAATTCAGCGATAAATTTATGGCGCTTATTCCAAATTCTGCGTTTTTGGCAAAATCGAGCGTGGAGGTGGTATCTGGCGAAGGGGATTTGAAGGAAGTTTGCGCCAGAAGCGACGAGATTAAATTTTTGCCTAAATTTTCGAATTTCACCCCAAGCCAAATTCACGAATTTTTGCAAAGTGGCGAATTTATAGAAAACGAATTTGGGGTTTTAAGCGGTGTTAGTGTCTTTGACGGCGAGAGTTTCGTCGCTGTAAATAAGCAAAATTTTGGCAAGTTAATCGAACATGCTTACCGCATTTTGCGTCATAATCAAATTTTGCAAATTTCGCTAAATGGCGAGAAATTTAGCCTAAGTGCTGATTTAAATTTCGAAAATTCAGACTTTATGGTCGCTACTGGCCTAAAATCGTTTAATAAAATTTTTATCACCGATGACAAGCAAAAAATCGCCCTTGCGACATACGAAAAGCCGATTTTACGCCTCAAAACAAATAGCGTTTTTCGCAGCTCTTTCTCAAAATCGCCTAAATTTTTCGATGTGAAAATGTGTAGCGATCTCTTTTCGTTCGCGCTTTTTAAACGGCTCGAAGATGATGAAATCTACTATGTCGGCGCAAAAGGCGCGCATGGTGGCAGAAATAAATTTTTAAATTTATGCGTGATTGAGGATAGATTTCTTATCACAAAAAATTACGAGTTTATGAGCGAGGCTGAAAAAACACTCCTTGCCTCTGGCGATGAGATTACGCATTTTGGGCTTATTTGCAAGGAAAAAGAGATTTTTGATTCGCGCGTGATGAGGGTTTTTGTATCGAAAGAGTGCGCCGATGAGATTGCGATTTACGAAGCCAAATCCAAGCGCAAACTCCTAAATTTCGCTATGCCTGCGAATTTAGACGCTCTTTTTGATGAAATCAAAAGCGACGAGACAGGCGCAAAGCTTTTGGCAAATTTTAGCGCAAACGCTAGCCTAGATTATGCGCGAGCAAATGCCGATTTTAGCGAAGTAAAACCTAGTTTTTATGGCTATTTTGAACTGCTTTCTCGCGTGATTTTTAGCAAAGACGCGCAGTATTTGTTAGAGTGCGCTGGGGAGTTTTTGGGCGAAAAGGGCATGAAGCTAGACTTCGAGCTTAAAGAAAACGGCGATTTTAACTTCGCCAAAACGCTTCGTTCAGCGATGAGCTACAAGTTAGCAGGCGTCGATGATAAGGTTTTAAGCTACGGCGTAATCGACACTCTGGCTAGATTTATCGGCGATTTGGCTGATGCAAACGAGGCATTATACGATTCTGGCGTGCTTAGCGGTTCGCTCTTTGC
Organism: Campylobacter sp. JMF_15 NE4; assembly: GCF_027737645.1. NCBI lineage: Bacteria > Pseudomonadati > Campylobacterota > Epsilonproteobacteria > Campylobacterales > Campylobacteraceae > Campylobacter > Campylobacter sp. JMF_15 NE4. The sequence goes on from NZ_JAOVTY010000001.1 coordinate 405,079, forward strand.
CGAGCGCAGGTTCGCAAACATCGCCACACTCGTGCTTGGCAAATCTCGCCTTGATTTCTCGGCATATTTGGGTTTGCAAGGCTGTGAGCGTTAAAATCGAGATTGCAGGAGCTGTGCAGGGCGTGGGCTTTCGCCCGTTTATCTACCGCATTTGCACCGATCTAGGCATAAAAGGCGAGGTTTATAATGACGGCGAGGGCGTGAAAATCCACGCAAACGCCACGAGCGAGCAAATAGAGTGGCTTAAAGAGCGCATTTATGGCGAGCTTCCACCACTTGCGCGGATTGATAAATTTGAGATTTTCGAAATCGCGCCTAAAATTTATAATGATTTTAAAATCGTTTCTTCGCAAAATTCGGCGAAATTTAACCCAATCTTGCCTGATTTTGCCATTTGCGATGATTGCAGGCGCGAATTTTACGACCCGCAAAACAAACGCTACCGCTACCCATTTATCAACTGCACGAACTGCGGACCGCGCCTTAGTATCATTAAAAAGCTCCCTTATGACCGCGCAAATACAACAATGGCGAAATTTAAAATGTGCGAATTTTGCGGTGGCGAATACACTGACCCGCTAAACCGCCGTTATCACGCTGAGCCGATTGCCTGCGCAAAATGCGGGCCAAAGCTCTTTTTGAAAAACAAAAACGGCGAGATTTTAGAAAGTGGCGAAAAGGCTGTTATTAGGCTTTGTGAAATTTTAGCTCGTGGCGAGATAGTCGCTGTAAAGGGGCTTGGCGGATTTCACATAATGTGCGACGCGACAAACGAAGACGCCGTAGCGACCTTACGAATTCGCAAAAATCGCCCCGATAAGCCATTTGCCGTAATGTGTAAAGATTACGAGATGGCTGAAAAATTTGCCCGGTTTTGCGAGAGTGAAAAAGAGCTTTTAAACTCGCAAATTAAGCCGATTGTTTTGGCCAAAAAATCGAAAAATTCGCAAAATTTAACCCTTGCTGGGGCGGTTGCGCCAAATTTAGGCAAGGTTGGCATTTTTTTAGCAAATACGGGCATTCATTTGCTACTTTTTGAGTATTTTAATCGCCCTTTAATCGCTACTAGTGCAAATATCAGTGGCGAGCCGATAATTTATAATGAAGCTAGTTTGCGCCAAAAATTGGGCGGTGTGATTGATTTTTATTTGGATAACGACAGAGAGATTATCACGCCAAGCGACGATAGCGTGGGCTTTGTGGTGCGAAATCAGGCGCAGAGTATCGCAGAAATCACGGAGCAAAATTCGCAAAAAATTACGCAAAATTTTACACAATATTTGCGCACTTCGCGTGGGCTAAATCCGCAAATTTTCAAAAGCAAATTTACTCATAAAGGCTCGTTTCTCGCCCTTGGCGCGGAGCTAAAAAACCAGTTTGCAATATACAAAGATGGGCAAATTTTTATTTCCCCATATATCGGCGATTTGAAAAATATCGCCACAAATGTTCGATTTTTCGCGCTTTTGGATATTTTCATTAAAACTTATGATTTGAAATTTGACGCTGTTATAGGCGACCTGCACCCGAATTTTTTGCACACGAAACATTTTGAAAATTTGGGTTTTGAAGTGGTGAAATTTCAGCACCATTACGCGCATTTGGTCGCGAATTTGGCGGATAATGATTTGCTTGGAAGTGGTAAAAAATACCTTGGGTTTAGTTTTGACGGCACGGGTTATGGCGAAGATGGCACGATTTGGGGTGGCGAAGTGCTGGAATTTGACGAATTTGGCTACAAAAGGGTTTTGCATTTCGACGAATTTGCGCTAATCGGCGGTGAGAGTTCGATCAAAAATATCTACAAACTCGCAATTTCGCTGATTTTTAAATTTGATTTAGAAAATGAAGCGAGTGAATTTTTGTCAAAATTCAGCAAAAATGAAATCTCAAATTTGAAAAAGGTAGCTTCAAATTCGCCGCAAACTAGCTCACTAGGGAGAATTTTTGACGCATTTGCAAGTGTGATTTGTGGCCAAAGAAGCGTCAGTTTTGACGGCCAAAGCGGTATGGTTTTGGAAAATCTTTTTGATGAGAGCAAAATCACGAGTAAGAGCGAAAAACGCTATAAATTTGAGATAATAAACGGCAAAATTAGCGTGAAAAACGCCTTTTTAAATGCGCTAAAAGACGAACCTAGCGTGGCTGCTTCAAATTTTATAAACTCTATCGCCAAAATAATGCTTCAAATCGCAAAAGAGAGAAAATTAGAAGTCGTGTTAAGTGGCGGGGTTTTCCAAAATGCTACGCTTTTGGGTTTGGTTGTGCAAAAATTTAGCGAGAGTGGCGTGAAATTTCATCTGCACAAAAACACTCCGAGCAACGATAGTGGCGTGGCTATCGGACAGCTTCACGCATATTTGAGCCAAATAAAAAATAATTGATAAAATTTATTCATTGAGTTAAAATTTTAAATTTTTTGATAAAATCGCAGAGAATTTTTAATCAAACAAGGCAAAAATGATGAAAATTTTAAAATTTTTACTATGTTTTGCGCTGTTTTTAGGCGCAGATGAAATAAATTTAAAGGGCGAAAGCGTGCAGAGCAAAAATCAAAATTTAAAAGAAATTTATTTAGCGGGTGGCTGTTTTTGGGGTATGGAAGGGTATTTTAGGCGAGTAAAGGGCGTCGCGAGCAGCGAGGTTGGCTACGCAAACGGCAATAGCGAAAAAACGGATTATTATTCGCTCAAAAACACAGACCACGCCGAAACGCTAAAAATCAAATTTGATGAAAATGTCGTGGCATTTGCCGAGATTTTGGAGCATTTTTTCAGAGTGATTGACCCCATAAGTGTCGATAAACAGGGTAACGATGTCGGCAGGCAGTATCGCACGGGGATTTATTATACCAACGAGAGCGACAAGGAATTTTTGCAAAATTTCATCGCCTTAAAACAAAAAAAATATAAGGAAAAAATCGCCGTTGAGGTCGCACCACTACGCAATTACGCGCGCGCAGAAGAGTATCACCAAAACTACCTTGGCAAAAACCCAAATGGATATTGTCATATCGACCTAAATTTGGCGAGCAAACCGCTTTATGACGAGAGCAGGTTCGCGCTCCCTAGCCCAGAAGAGATGAAGGAAAATCTAACGCCGTTGCAGTTTAGCGTGACGCAAGAAAAGGCGACGGAGCGCCCATACACGAGCGAATTTGATAAACTCGACGCAAAGGGCATTTATATCGATGTCGTTACGAAAAAACCGCTTTTTAGCTCGACGGATAAATTCGACGCAGGGTGTGGGTGGCCGAGCTTTTCTAAGCCGATTACTACCGACGCGCTGGATTATGCGCGCGATACTAGCCACGGCATGGTGCGCACGGAGGTTAGCTCACGGCTTGGTGGGGCGCATTTGGGGCATGTTTTTGAGGACGGTATCAAAGAAAAGGGCGGTTTGCGCTACTGCATAAACGGCGCCTCGCTCGAATTTATCCCGCTTGAAAAAATGAGCGAGCGCGGATACGGCGAGTTTATCCCGTATGTGAAATAGGGCGAATTTGCGATAGGTGTATTTGACTAGCCAAGGCGAGGCTAAATTTTATATTTTATTTGAATTTTTTTAAAGTTTCGCAATCGTTTTTCGAGCCTAATTTGCAAGCTTTTTCGTAAAATTTCATTGCATTTGCAGGGTTTTGTTGCACCCCTTTGCCGATATAATACATAAAAGCTAAAATTTGACAGCTAGATACGATGCCGTGATCGCAAGCGTCCGTAAAAAGTGGTATAGCCATATCGTATTTGAAGCTTCCGACATAAAATTTTCCCAGATTATCGCAAGCGCCATAAAATCCATTTGCACAAGAGTGTTGGAAATACCAAAGAGATTTTTTGTTATAAAGTGCGCCTAAATTCGAGCATGCTTTATAAAATTTTGCTTCACAAGCGGTGTGAAGCAAAATTTCAGCTTCATCAAGGCGGTAATTTGTCAAAAATTTATTTCCCTCTATATTGATTTTCGAACACGAATTTTCACTACCTAATTTACAAGCAATTTTTGGATAAAAGAATTTTTCATCAAAGCTTATTTGGATAAAAATCCCAATAATGCAAATTATTGAAAATAGTAAAATTCTCTTCAAATTTCGCCCCTAATCATCAAATCTTTTTAAAAGTGAGCCGTAGCTCTCGATTCGGCGATCGCGCAAGAACGGCCACCACCTGCGCACATTTTCGCACCTTTGCATATCAATCTCCACGACCTCGCAAAGCTCGCTTTCGCTACCTGCGCGAAATAGCTCTTCGCCCTGCGCACCAAAAACGAAGCTATTGCCCCAAAATTTAATCCCCTCTGCGCTCTCATCGCATGTCATCTCGGGCGCAGTATTTCCCAAAACTACATTTGGCGAAATTTCGCTAAGAGTTGCTTTTTCAAACCCCACACGATTTACAGCGATTACAGGTAGTGAGTTTGCCACAGCATGCCCTCTTTGCACCGCAACCCACGCTTCTAGCTGGCGAATTCTCTCAGCCACATCATCACCCATAAACCAGCCAATCGCGGTCGGATAGATTAACACCTGCGCCCCACGAAGCGCCATTGCGCGCGCAGCCTCAGGATACCACTGATCCCAGCACACCAGCACGCCCAGCCTTCCCACGCTTGTATCAATCGGCGCAAAGCCCATATCGCCGGGCGTGAAATAGAATTTTTCATAAAAATTTGGATCGTCTGGGATATGCATTTTGCGGTATTTGCCAAGCACTTTGCCGTCGCGCTCGAAAACCACAGCCGTGTTGTGATACAGCCCAGCACTCCTGCGCTCAAAAAGTGAAGCCACAAGCACTACGCCAAATTCTTTGGCGATACTGCCCCAAAATTTCACATCGTCTTCGAAATTTGTCGCATAGTCGAAATTTTCGGTGTTTTCGCGCTGGCAAAAATAGTGAGTTTGGTGGAGTTCTTGAAGCACGATTAAATTCGCCCCTTTTTGCGTAGCCTCGGCGATAAGCTCCTTGGTGCGCGCTATCGTGGCTGATTTGGTGCCGTAAAATTTGTGTGAGATTAGTCCTACTTTTAAATTTTTCATTTTTTGCCTTTAAATTTTAAATTTTATCGCTAAATTTATTCATACACGAGCAGTGAAGCGAGCCGTTTTGACGGATAAAAACCTGCGCATCTACGCCAACGACCTTGCGCCCTGGGCAAGCCTTTGCGAGGCGAGAGAGCGCGATTTCGTCGTTTTTATCGCCATAAGTAGGCACGATAAGTCCTCCATTTACAAATACGAAATTCGCATAAGTCGCCCCCAAACGCCTATTTTCGTAAAAAATCGGCGCTGGAAGCGGAAGCTCGATGACCTCGAATCCATGCGCTAAAATCTGCTCTTTTAGCGAGCGCAGGGCAGGGTAGTGTATGTCGCTAGAATCATCGCATGAAGCCACGGCAACGACATTTTCGCCCACAAATCTAGCCAGCGTGTCGATATGGCAGTCTGTATCGTCGCCCTGAATAAATCCGCCTTTAAGCCAGATTATTTTTTTTAGCCCAAAAATTTCGCCTAGCTTTTGCTCCAAAATTTCTTTGCTAAGGGCGTTTCGGTTGTCATTTAGCAAGCACTCCTCGGTCGTCATTAGCACGCCAGCGCCGTTAAATTCGACACTTCCACCCTCTAAAATCAAATCAATATCTTTTAGTGGCTTATTCCAAATTTGATAAAGTGCAGAATTTAGTGCATTATCTTTTTCGCTATCAAATTTCCCGCCCCAAGCGTTGAAGGTGAAATTTAGCGCCTCTACCTTGCCCTCATTTTCGACATCAATCGCGCCATAATCGCGTATCCAAGTGTCATTTGTAGGGATTTGCACGAAATTAACGGCGAATTTTTCGTCTATTTCGCCACAGATTTTTTCAAAAATTTCTTTGCGCGGTGCGATAGCTATGAGCGGCTGAAACTGCGCCACAGCGCGGATAAAGTGCGTATAAGCGCTACTAATCTCGCCCAAATACGGCGCCCAGTCGCTGTCCTCGTGAGGCAGTGAAACTAAAAGTGCGTTTTGATTTTCCCACTCTGCAAATGCTCTCATTTTCTCTCCAAAATTAAATTTGCGTTGAATTTTATGTAAAATTTAGCGTAAAATTTTACGCTAAATTTGTTAAAATTTTAAAAATTCCTCTTTGAAAATGCCTTTTAAATTTTCGTAAGGCACGATGATTTCGGGCTCACCCATAGCATACGGCGCGATGAAATACGGCGCGAAGACAAACGCCGCGCCCTCTTTGGCGAAGTAAAATTCGCTTTTAAAAACGATATCTTCTGGCAGATTATCCACCCAAAATGTCTTGATAAACTCCGTAATATCGCGTTCTTGGCAGGCTTTGTCGCAGTTTGGCTGCGAGGCTATGATATCTGCGCGAAGCATATCCTTGTAACCCTTGAAAATCTCCTTGTATAGGGGCTCCACGCTAACCGCGCCGATTAGGACATTTGTAATGTCGATTTTCTTGTCTGCGACTAAATCGTAGATGATATAGCTCGTGTGCTCCATGCCGTGCGCTCCGCCAGAATACGAGTATGAAAACTGCTTGATTTGGGCTAGGTTGCCGATTTGAGAGACGAAGCTTTGCTCGGCGCTAAATTCGCTATGAAAGTCCAAATCACCATTTTGAGCCATTTCTTTATCGGCTTGGGCTTTGGATTGCTCTACTAAACTTGTGGCGTATTTTTTCGCGTCCAAGCTTTTTAGCAAAAGCGCGCATCTCTCGTCGATACTCTCGCCCTCGCAAATCCCAAACAGGCGGTTTTTTAGCAAAATGTCTAAATTTTCGTTGCCGGTTTGAACTAGGGTGTAGCTGTGCGCATCGTCTGAATACAGCTCCTGGGACTGAGGGTTAATCTGCGCGTAAGAAAACAGCGCAAACAGCGCAATTATGGTAAGTTTTTTCATTTTTTTCCTTTAAATTTACAAAATTTACGCCAACTTTTCTTTAATCAAATCCAAAATTTTATCCACGCTGACGCTCTGTTTTTCTAGGTTTTTGCGCTCGATAAACTCTACTTCGCCATTAGCCAAGCCTTTGCCGACTAGCAGGGCGTATGGAAAGCCCATAAGCTCGTAATCGTTCATCTTAACGCCAAAGCGTTCATTTCTATCATCAAGCAAGGCGTTAATGCCTAAATTTCGGCATTTCTCGTAAAGTTCGGTCGCAAAATTGACGATATTTTCATCTTTTGCATTTGAAATGATGATTTCTAGCGCAAAAGGCGATAGCTCTTTGCTCCACACACAACCCTTCTCATCGTGGCTAGACTCGACTGCGACTGCGACTAGACGGCTCACGCCGATACCATAGCAACCCATGAAAAATGGCTGTGTTTTGCCGTTTTCGTCTAAAAATTTCGCCCCCATAGGGTCTGAATATCTCTGTCCTAGCTGGAAAATGTGTCCTACCTCAATGCCCTTTGTAACGCGCAGTTCGCCCCCACAGCACGGGCATTTATCCCCAGCTTTGACCTCAGTTAAATCTTTGAAGCGAGTTTTGTTAAAATTCGTAACCGCGCAACCGATTAAATGGTAGTTTTCTTCGTTTGCCCCAGCTATCATTTCGCGCTCGTTTTCAAGCTCGGCGTCTATGTAAAAATCAATATCCCTTGGCAGTCCAAATGGCCCGCAAAACCCTGGCACAAGCCCGGCTTCGCGCACTTCGCTCTCATCTGCGTCGATTAGTTCTAGTGCGCCACAAGCGTTTTGCGCCTTTGTCTCTTGCAAATCATCGTCGCCTCGCACGAAGAAAACCACGATTTTTGCGCTATCTTCGTAGATTGCCTTTTTCATCACGGCTTTGATTGTAAAAAATTTATCCACTTTGAAAAATTCAGCCACACTCTCGATTGTTTTGGTGCCTGGCGTGTGAAATTTCATCATACCCTCGGTCTCTGGCGCTTCGCAAGTGGCTGTGCGTTTAGCGCGGTGCGCTGCTTCGATATTAGCAGCATAAGAGCAGTTAGCGCAGACTAAAATATCGTCCTCGCCGTTATCTGCTAGTACCATAAATTCCTTGCTTCCGCTTCCGCCGATTGCGCCACTATCGGCTTCTACGGCACGGAAATTTAGCCCAAGACGGGTGAAAATTTTGGTGTATGTTTGCTCCATGAGATCAAATTCACGCTTCAAATCAGCCTCATTTGCGTGGAAACTATATCCGTCTTTCATAGTAAATTCTCTACCGCGAAGTAACCCAAAGCGAGGTCTAGCTTCATCTCTAAATTTGGTGTTTATTTGGTAGATATGAAGCGGGAGTTGCTTGTAGCTGGTGATTTTGTTCGCCACCATTAGCACGGCGCTTTCCTCGTTTGTTGGGCTTAGGACGAAGTCATTTTCTTTGCGGTCTTTTAGGCGCAAAAGCTCTTTGCCGTATTTGTTATACCTGCCACTTGCTTTCCACGCATCAGCTGGTGTAACCACGCTAAAAGAGATCTCTTGCGCGCCTGCGTTATTCATCTCTTCGCGCACGATTTGCGTGATTTTGTTTAAAACCATTTTTCCTAGTGGCATGAAATTATAAAGTCCGCTGCCTAACTGCTCGATAAATCCAGCCCTAAGCAAGAAAATATGGCTTGGCAAAATGGCGTCTTTTGGCGCTTCTTTAAATGTCGGTGCAAAAAGTTTGCTAAATTTCATTTTTATTCTCCATTGTTTTGCTATTTTCGTAGTCTAAAAATTTTTCGTAATTTTCTTTAAGGGCGAAAATTTCGTTTAACGAATTTGTCGCGAAATCAATCTCGTCCTTGCTCTTTAAATTTTTCAAATTTGTCGTTGGCGTGTGCAAAAATGATTTGAAAACTTGGTGAATTAGCTTTCTGGCTTCTTCTTTGTCGCTGTTTTTTAAATAGCCCTTTTTGATAGCTTTTTCTAGCTCGATTTCGGCTATATCTCTGGCTTTGGCGCGCAGGGCCTTGATGAGTGGAGTGGCTGCTTTGGCGTTTTGGCTATCGAAAAACTCGCTGGTTTGCGCCCCAATGATCGCATAGGCGTTGTGAGCCTGTTCTTCGCGCAAGATTAGGTTGTTTTTGACGATTTCTTCTAAATCATCGACGCTATATACGACGATATCCTCGCTTTGGCTTAGCTCTATGTCGCGCGGGACGGCGATATCGAAAAAGTAGCGTTTGAAATTTTTGGCTTCAATGATTTCATCGGTGATTATAGGCGTAGCAGAGCTTGTCGCGCTGAAAAATAGTCTATTGATATTGACATATTTTTTTAGGTTTTCAAGGCTATCAAATTTCACGCCTTCCCCTAGGCTTTTGGCTAAATTTTCGGCGTTTTTTAAATTTCGGTTTAAAATTGTAATCTTCGCGCCACTTGCTAGCAGGTGTTTGCACGCTAGCTCGCTCATCTCGCCAGCCCCGCACACTATGGCTTCCTCGCCTTGAAGCGAGCCTAATTTTTCCTTTGCCATGGATACTGCCACGCTTGAAACAGATACTGGGTTTTTGGAAATTTCGGTTTTTGTGCGCACGCTAGCGGCGCATTTTAGCGAAGCGTCGATTGCGCTTTTGATATCCTCGCCTGTGTTGTTGTTTTCAAGCGCAAATTTATACGCATCTTTTAGCTGGCCTACGATTTGCGTTTCGCCGACAACTAGGCTATCGAGCGAGCTTGCGACCGAAAAAAGATGATGAATCGCGCCGTCATCATCGTATAAATCAGCCCTGTTTTCTAGCTCGTCTAGCCCCACGCCACTGACGCGAGATAGCGCAAGCAGTGTAAATTTCGACGCAGCCTCATAATCGCTTACACTAGCGAAAATTTCCACGCGGTTACAGGTATTTAGCACCATGCACTCTTTGATACTCGCGTTCGAGCACAAAAGTCGCAAAATTTCTTTTTTTCGCACATCGTTTGTGAAAGATAGCTTTTCACGCACTGTAATGTCTGTGTTTTTGTGAGTAAAACTAACACTCATATAAGCCATTAAAACTCCCTATTTATCATATTTTCAGCGATTTGTATAAGTTTTTCGTTTTTGAAATCTTTTATCGCTTCTATTGCGCTAGTGCCCAAAAATTTCGCTTCATTTATGCAACGCTCGATGATTTTATGCTCGCTAAATTTTGCCCTAAGCCACGAAATTTCGTCCTCGTTTAGCTCTTTTTTGAAAAGTGATTTTAGTTTTTCTTTATCATTTTCGCCCAAATTCTCGTATAGATAAATATACGCTAGCGTCGTTTTACCCTCTTTGAAATCCCCTAAATTCGGCTTTCCTAACACTTCGCTTGATTGCGTGATATCCAAAATATCATCGATTATTTGAAAGGCAAGGCCTAAATTTTTGCCATATTCGCCAAATTTTTCTACCTCCGCGCCCTCGCCAAATTTCAAATACGCCGCACTTCTTGCCACTTCCTCGATGAAAACGGCAGTTTTGTAATAAATCATTTGGGTGTATTTTTGAGCATCAGAGTTGAAGCTCTGCGACATTTTTACATCCATCATTTCGCCGATTGCGAGTTTGGTGACGGCTGAGCTTAGCGAAGTGGCGATGAAGCTAGGAAATTTGCAAAGCTCGCTGTAAGCTTTGGAGTAGAGTATGTCGCCGAGCATAACGGCGTTTTTAGAGCCCTGGGTTGCGTTGATTGAGGGTTTGCCGCGACGCATTACGCTTTCGTCGATGACATCATCATGCAGCAGGCTAGCAGCCTGAATAAGCTCGGTAATAGCGCATAGTCTTAGGCTCTCTTCGCTCTCTCCGGCGATATTTAAAAGCAGTTTTGAGCGCAGTTTTTTGCCTGAACTAAGAGTCAAAAACATTTCGCTAGCCACGCTGTATCCGCAACTAGCGATGAAATTTTGCATAATTTGATCGATTTTGTCCATTATTTCTTTCTTTTTTGATAAAAAATTTAGCGATTATAGCAAAATTAAATTTAATCCAAGCTAGAATTTATCGATAATCTCCCACGCTTGCTCTGGCGTTTTTGCGTTTTTTACGCCCGCACTGAACTCGCCCATGCCCCAGCTTACTTGCAGATACTGGATATTTGCCCTTTTGGCGGCAAATTCGTCCTTTTTGCTATCGCCTAAAAAAATTGCTTTTTTAAATTTGCTATTTTTCAAAACTTCTAAAATCATAGCGGGATCTGGTTTGTGCGGTATGTGCTCGCTCTCGCCCACGATAAAGTCAAAAAACTCGCTTAGCCCCGTAAATTCGGCTATGCTAGCAAGGCTAGCTTGTGGAGCATTCGAGGCTAGGGCGACGAAAAAGCCAGCATTTTTGCATTTTTTTAGCAAATCCAAAATCCCAGGATAGGGCAGAGCGAATTTGCGGTAATTCCCCATATACACAGCCATAAATTCAGCCCCTAGCTCCGCGCTCACACTCTGTGTGCCATATAGCGCGATAAAGGGGTTTTGTGCGGGATCGTTTATCACGCTCATTATGTAATCATGCTCCAAAGGTGCGAGATCAAGGCGGTTTCTAGTGAAATTTATACTCTCGCAAATGGCCTTTTTGCTATCAAGTAGCGTGCCGTCCATATCAAAGATTATCGTTTTCATGCGCCTCGCCTTGCAAAAATTTTCTAATATCGCTCTCCCATTTTGGCGCGGCAGTAACAGCACTTTCGGTGTAGCATTTATCGAAAAATTTATCGATTCGCGAGGCGTCAAGGTTGTTTAAAACGCTGATTTTAAAGTATCTTGTATAGCCTGCTACATCGAGCACTTCCCCGCTCGTGCCGATACAAACAAACATTTCGCACTCTTGCAGTGCCTCGTATAAATCGGCGTAGTGTGGGGCTTGCTCGCCAAACATAACGATATTGTGGCGCATTTTTTCGCTCCCGCATTTTTCGCAAATTTGCCCCTTAATTGGCGCGTAGCCGATATTTTGGACATGTCCGCACGCCTCACAGCGAATTTCGGGCAAAAATCCGTGCAAATGAATTACACCCTCACACCCAGCGCGTTCTAGCAAATCATCGACATTTTGGGTTTGCACGACGATTTTTTCGCCAAATTCTTTTTTTAATTTTGCGATTGTGTAGTGGGCTAAATTTGGCTCGCAACCCGCTAATTGCGCCCTACGCTCATCGTAAAATTTAAGCACCTTCGCTCTATCTTTTAAAAACCCTGGCACCGAGCAAACCTCTGCCACGCTGTATTGCTCCCAAAGTCCGCCACTCTCCCTAAATGTGCGAAGCCCGCTAGCCGCACTCAGTCCAGCCCCGCTTAAAATCAATACTTTTTTCATTTTTTTTCCTTAATACTCATCGTTAAATTTGCCCTTGTGCTTCTCTTTTTTGTAAGTTTTTGAATTTTTGAGTTTTTCTAGCAAATTTGCCTCTTTTATCAGTTCGTCTTTGCTCTTGTGCGCTAGGACCGATTTGACGAAGTTTTCGAGCGATTTCGTGTAGGGCTGGTCTAAATAAACAGCTTCTACTTTTTTTAAAACTTCATAGTTTTTTATCACGCGAATTTTAAATAAATTCTCGTCAAAATCATCTCGTTTTAAAATCGAAATTGCCGATTTTGCGAAGCGCTCTAAGGCGCGGATGTATTTGATACGATCACTTTTTTCATTTATTTGGCTCAAATTTTATCCTTTGAAATCAAAAGTGCGATTATACCAAATTTAGCTTTATTTTTTATTTTACATATTTTTCCTATATATTATTAAAACTATATTTTTTTCAAAACACTTTAAATAGGGAATTTATAAAATATATTTTCTCTATTGACTTGTTTGTAAATAAGTGTTATAATCTCTTTAAAATTTTAAAATTTAAGGAGGAGAGATGGCAGAATTTAACTTCGAAACACTAGCAACTCACGCAGGATACAGCTCGAAAGAGGGCTTTGGTTCTATGGCTGTGCCGATTTATCTAACCACAGCGTTTGACTTTGGCACGAGCGAGGAGGCGGCAGCTAGGTTTGCATTGCAAAGCCTTGGTCCCATTTATACGCGCTTAAATAACCCAACGGTCGATATTTTCGAGGCGCGCATTGCAGCCCTTGAAGGTGGCGTGGCGGCGATTGGCACAGCTAGCGGTCAAGCCGCTTCGTTTTATGCGGTCGCAAATGTCGCAAGTGCGGGCGATAATATCATCATGGCGCAAAAGGTCTATGGCGGAACTTCAAATTTAATGCTCCATACGCTTAAAAAATTTGGCATTGAGACGCGTATGTTTGACGCAGATAGCGCGGACGATTTAGAAAGCTTGATTGATGAGAAAACAAAGGCCGTTTTCTTCGAAACGCTTTCAAATCCGCAAGTGGCAATTCCAAATTTTTATAAAATTATCGAAATTGCCGATAAATACGGCATTATCAGCATTGTGGATAACACAGTCGCCACGCCAGTGCTTTTTCAACCGATAAAAAAAGGCGCCGATATCGTCGTGCATAGTGCGAGCAAGTATATCAGCGGTCAAGGGCTAACCATCGCAGGTGCTGTCGTAAGCGGGGCTAGCACAAACAAAAAAATCCTAGCTAATCCAAGATATGCTGATTTCAACGAGCCTGATGAGAGCTATCATGGGCTAGTTTATACAGATTTGGTAGAAAATTTCGACATTTTCACGCTTCGAATTCGCCTTGGTTTGCTTCGCGATATCGGTGCGACGATGAGCCCATTTAGCGCGTGGCAGTTGATTCAGGGGCTTGAAACCCTAAGCGTGAGGGTTAAAGAACACTCTCGCAAAACGCAAAAAATCGCCGAATTTTTAGAATCTCACCCAGCGATAAAAAGCGTAAATTACCCAGGGCTAAAAAGTTCGCCATTAAATAAATTTGTGAGCGAAAATTTTACCGAGGGGCTATGTAGCGGGCTTTTGTGCTTTGATGCCGGAAGCAGAAAAGTAGCTGATGATATCATGCGAGAGGTGAAAATTTTTGCCGTTGTCGTAAATATCGGCGATAGCAAATCCGTCATCACTCACCCGGCTAGCTCAACTCACTCACAATCAAGCGACGAGGAATTGCTTAGTGCGGGCATTACTCCGGGGCTAATCAGGCTTAGCGTGGGGCTAGAAGACACTGACGATTTGATTAATGATCTTAAAAACGCAATCGAAAAAGCGACTAAATAAGGGGAATATATGGCACTTTTATCTACAAAAGGCGTTTATGGCTTAATGGCGATTTTAGAAATCGCCAAGGCTAGCGAAATTTCGCCGATTAGCATTAGCGAAATTTCAGATAGAATTTTGGTCTCAAAAAACTATTTGGAGCAGATTTTAAACGGCCTTAGAGGCGGTGGATTGATCGAGAGTATAAAGGGCAAAAACGGCGGATATTATCTCTCGCGTGATATCGAAGATATCACATTTGCCGATGTTTTTAAGGCTATGGAAAAGGACTTTAAACTTACAAATTTGAAGCTATTAAACCCAAATTTAGAGTTTTTTTTCAAAGAGTATGATGAAAAACTGCTAGAAATTTTTAACAAATCAATTAGCAAATTTGAAGAATACAAGGAAGAAAGCACTAAATTTTTGGATTTTAGTATTTGATTTAGGGCTGCGCGCAGTTTCACAACGATAAAAAAAGGAAAAAAATGAAAATAGCAAATGATGTAACAGATTTAATCGGCAACACTCCGTTAGTTAGGATTAATACCTTTTCAAAAAACGCGACAATACTTGCAAAAGCTGAGTTTCTAAACCCAAGCCACTCGGTCAAAGACCGTATCGCGTGGAATATCATCAAGGTCGCCTTCGTGCAAAACCTCATCAACAAAGACACAATCCTAATCGAGCCAACTAGCGGAAATACGGGCGTAGGACTAGCCATGGTAGCTGCGAAAATGGGGCTAAAACTAATCCTAACAATGCCAAGTTCGATGAGTATCGAAAGACAAAAGCTAATCGCGGCTTTTGGCGCGAAAATCGTGCTCACAGATCCGCAATTTGGCATGAAGGGTGCCGTGGATAAGGCAAACGAACTAGCCGAGGAAAACCCAAATTCCTTTATTCCAAGCCAGTTTGACAACCCAGCCAACCCGCAAGCTCACTACGAGAGCACTGGCCCTGAGATTTGGCGCGATACAGACGGCAAAGTCGATATCTTAGTCGCTGGATTTGGCACGGGAGGCACGCTAAGCGGGACAGCGAAATATCTCAAAGAGCAAAACCCTGATTTAAAGGTAATCGCGGTCGAGCCTGATTCGTCGCCACTAGCTAGTAGAGGGTGCGCTGGAAGCCACAAAATCCAAGGAATCGGCGCAAATTTCATACCGAAAAACCTAAATTTAGACATAATCGATGAGTATATCGCGGTCGCAAATGGCGCAGCTTTCGAGACTGCAAAGACTTTGGCGCAAAAAGAGGGCTTGCTAGTGGGCATTTCAAGCGGCGCAAATGTCTATGCGGCAAACATCATCGCCAATCGCTTCGAAAATCGTGGCAAAATCATCGTAACCACGCTAAATGACACCGGCGAAAGATACCTTTCTACCGATTTATTCAAATAAAATTTAATCTCAAATTTGCGAATTTTGTAATTCGCAAATTTGCTTTTTACTGCGAAAATTCCAAACGCTAAATTTGCGAAATTGAAATTCCATAAATTTCCGCCAAAATACTGCGCCGAAATTTTAAATTCGTAGATTGCTTCGAATTTGCTACGCAAATTCTCGCAATGACACTAGCGAGCAAATTTGTTTAATTTGTCATTGCGAGCGAGTGTAACGAGCGTGGCAATCTACGAGTTTAAAAATCCAAACGCTAAATTTGCGAAATTGAAATTCCATAAATTTACACATTATTATCAAAATTTGCGCTAGAATTTGGCTAAATTTCATAAAAAAGGAAAGTTATGAAAAAGCTTTTTGTTTTTTTATTTTTGTGTGCTTCTTTGTGGGGCAAAATCAACATAAACGACGCGACTAGATACGAGCTAATGACCATTGGCGGGCTTGATGCGGGCAGGGCGGACATGCTCATAAACTACCGCAAATCACGCGAAATCACAGATGAAAACCAGCTGAAAAACATAACCGGTTTTGGCGGTTATGATACGACTAGGCTCGCGCAAAATTTTGATTTGCAAGCCCTGCCAAAGCCCCAGCCAGCCCCAGAACCTAAAAAAGAGAGCGAACAAAACATAATCATAATCCAACCAGAAAAAAAGGTCTATGTAAATCACCCGCCAAGATACCGCTACGAACAGAATTTCGGCAATGGTATCACTATCATAGAGGATGGCAATCTACGACGCAGACCATTACCGCCACGCTACGAGGAGCACCGAGGGCGCCGCTTTGGCGCGCATGAGCAAAACAGAGTCGCCAAACCTGCGCCCGTGCCACAGCACCTCACCACACAAAGAGCTAAGAGCTCCCAAAATAACTGCGTCATGCGAAATGGAATTTGTATAAGTGGCGAAGTGCGCGCCAAAGGCGTGTGGAGATAGGCCATCTGGCTTAAATTTTAAAATTATCGGAATTAAAAAGAGTTTGAATTTCTTTTTTTAATTCTAGGTCGCCAAAGTTTTCTTTTATCGCTTCGCTTAAATTTGGCGTGGTTTTGCCTAAATTTGCTTTTATGATTTTGTCGTTTCGCTCGATTTTCGCCATAGTGTCGCGCTGTAATTTTTCGCTCGTGCTAGAAAATGCGTAAGGCTTGCCACTATGCTTGCGAAATCTAGGCTCTGCGACATTTAAAAGCCGTTTGCAATAAATTTGCAAAACACAAAATTTTCGGGGCAGTGTTTGCAAAAATAAAGGTAAATTCGACTATTTTATCGCCATGAAAACAGCGAAATTTGCCCATTTAAAGATAATTTCCACGCTGGCAAATCCGGCATTAAGCGCGAGCGTTTTGTTCTCGCTCTCTGTGTATGGGATCAGCACATTTTCGAGCGCTTTGCGTTTTTGGGCGATTTCGAACTTCGAATAGCCTTGATTTTCTTTGTAATTTTCGTAAATTTCAATCATATTTTTGCTAAGCGTTTTATCCTCATAAACGAGCTTTTCAGCGAAAATCAAAACCCCGTTTTCGCCCAAATTTTCATAAATTTTGCGCATAAATTCCGCCCGTTTTATCGGGCGAATAAATTGCAAAGTGTAGTTTAAAATCACGGCGTCAAAGCCCTTAAAATCGCACTCTAAGATATCTTCGCACGAAAATTTTATCTGCGCGCCAAAGGCAGCGGTTTTTGCCGCGGCGATTTCTAGCATTGCTTCGGAGTTATCCACGCCAAAAAGCGCCAAATCAGGGCGCATTTGATACAAGCTAAGCAAAATCCCAGCCGTCGAGCAGCCAAGGTCTATGGCTTTGGCACCATGAGCCAAAATCCGTGCCAAAAGCTCGCAAACAAGCTCTGAGCTTTGCTTATAAAACGGCACCGAGCGCGCGATCATATCGTCAAAGACGCTAGCGACGCTTTTGTCGAACTCGAACTGCTTTTTTATCGGTGTTTTGAAAATTTCATCTTTCATATTTGTTTCCTAAAATCTCCCTAGCAAGGGCGATGTCGCTTGAAATTTGCGCTTTTAATTCGCTTAAATTTGCAAATTTTTTGTTTTCGCGGATAAATTTGATAAATTTCACGCTCGCGCTCTTTGGCGTGAAATTTGCGCCAAACTCCCCTAAAATGTGCGTTTCTATGGCGAAATTGCTATCCGTGCTGACCCTGTGCCCTATAAAAGATACGCTTTTGTAAATTTTGTTTTTTACCCTGCACAGCGTGGCATAAACGCCAAATTTTGGCATATAAAACTCACTAGCATCCAGATTTAGCGTCGCAAACAGCTCCTTTGCGCCTAGTCCTTGACCGCTGATGACTTTGCCAGAGATTTCATACTCCCTCCCCAAAAACTGCGCCGCCTTCTCGCACTCGCCAGCGTTTAAAAACTCCTTTATCAGCCTCGTATGCACGCCCACGCCGTCGATTTTATACTCGTCGATTATGAGCGTTTCACCGGCGAAATTCGCGCGCAAAAACTCTGCGTCGCTGGCTCTATTTTTGCCAAATTTAAAATCATTTCCGACTACGATTTTTTCCAAATTTGGAAAATTTGCGTTTAAAAGCGCGATAAATTCGGCTCCACTTAAATTTTTCACCCTAACTAAATCGCAGTAAAAAATCTCTTTTTCGCAAATTCGGCTAATTAGGCTAGGTGGCGTGAGTTTGGGCGCAGTATCGGCGATGACTATGACTATGCCACCATGCTCGCCAAGAGCGTCAAATAGCTTTTGATGAGCCCTGTGAAATCCATCGAAATTGCCGATAGCAAGGGCTTTAATCTCGCTTTTTTTCGCTCCATTTAAATTTAGAAATTTCTCGTTTTCGCCAAATTTGGCTAGGATTGAAATTTCGCTAGGCTCACTCATTTTTGCTTCGTCCATACGATTTTTTGGGTGTCATAGCCACTTTCTTTGGCTTTGTTTAGGTAGATATTTTTGATGAGTTCGGGCATGGTTTTGGTGCGCGAAAGCATATAAAGCTCGCCTGTGTTTTCGCCAAAAACGAGCGCGTAACTGTAATCCACATCGGTTTGAGCGACGCTAAATTTGGCATTTTTTATCATGCCTTTGCGAACTAAATTTCCCTCGGATTTTTTGCCCACAAAGGCTAGTTCTTCGCTAGATAATTTGATTTTTCCGCTTTGGTTTTGGGCTGATTTTAGCATATTTATCGAGCCGTTTTTATCGACAAAAATCTCATAAGCTGTGTTTTCTAACTCGCCTGTAAAGCCCTTGATATGGGCTATCTCATACCAGCCGCCGCAAAATTTAGCTATGTCAAAATCCCGCGTGATAGGCGCGTTTGGCGAAATGCTTTTGGCGCACGCCCCCAGGAAAAATGTAGTTAAAGTTAAAATTAAAATTTGCTTAAATTTCATCTATTCTCCTTTTTTATAATGATAGAAAAACTCCTGATTTCCCTCTTTGCCTTTGATTTGACAAGGGAGTTTTTGTATCATTATAAGCCCCATTTTAGCGCAGTTTAACTCAAATTTCGCCATTGCTTGCTCTACTAGCTTTTGATTTTTTATGACGCCTTTTTTATCTCGTTTTGCGCCCACGCCGACCTCGAATTGCGGTTTGAAAAGCAAGATTATATCGCGCGAAGCAAGGCGCAAAATGCTAGGCAAAATTTTCTCAATCCCGATAAAGCTCACATCGCAGGTGATTAGCTCAAAACTCGTTTGGCTCTCAAACTCCCTGATATCGGTGTTTTCGCGCACGATTACACGCGGATCGCAGCGCAAGCTATCATCTAACTGTGCGCTTCCCACATCAAGGGCTACGACCTCGCTTGCGCCGTATTTTAGCAAAATTTGCACAAATCCGCCCGTCGATGAGCCGATATCTAGGGCGCGCACGCCCGCGATATCAAGCGCGCACTCATCTAAAAATCCCTTTAATTTCAGCGCGCCACGGCTTACGAAAATCTCGTCTGTCGCGCTAATCTCGCCACTTGTTACTTCGGCTGAGAGCTTGCCTAAAATCTCGCCATTTAGCAAAATTTTGCCCTCTTTAATGAGATTTTGGGCTTTGTTTCGGCTGATTTTTAGAGCGTCTGCTACGAAATTATCAAATCTCACGCGCCATTTCCTCGAACTCATCTTCGCTTAGCGCGCGCACGCCAAGGGCATTTGCCTTATCTAGCTTGCTTCCAGCCTCGCTTCCATAAATCACAAAATCGGTTTTGGCCGATACTGAGCCCGAAACCTTTGCGCCCATTTGCAAAAGGCGGTTTTTGATCTCATCTCTGGGGCGCGACATGGTGCCAGTAAGCACGATAGTCTTGCCTGTAAAGGCGGTTTGCGTGGTTTCGCTCTTAGAAATTTGCGGATTTATAATATTGATTAAATTGCGAATTTTCTCTTCGTTTTCGGCGCAAAATTCACAAAAACTCTTCGCCATAGCTTCGCCAAAATTTTCTAAATTTAGCACCTCTTCAAAGCTAGCGTCTAGCCATTTCTCGCCGAAACTCTCGGCGATTTTGCGCGCTGCGACCTCGCCTATATGCTCGATACCAAGCCCACTGATGAAGCGATAAAGCTGCGCGCCCTTGCTCGAATTTATGGCGTTTAAGAGGTTTGAAATTTTTTTATCTTTAAAGCCTTCAAGCCCCACAAAATCAGCTTCGCTAAGCGCGTAAATATCGGCAATTTCATTGATTTTGCCAAGGCTATGAAGCAGGGTAATCGTAGCCTCGCTTAGTCCTTCGATATTCATACATTTTTTCGAGCAAAAATAGATCAAGGCCCCTACAATTCGTGCTTTGCAACTCAAATTTTGACATTTTATCAAGGCACCCTCATCGAGCAGACCACCGCCACATACAGGACACGCGCTAGGGCGAGTTATGGGCGTTTGTGAGCCGTCTCTGCGCCCAGCAAAGACGCTTGTGATTTTTGGGATTACATCGCCGCTTCGTATAATTCCCACAAAATCGTTTTTCATCAGCCCTAAACGCTCGATTTCATCGAAATTATGAAGCGTAGCGTTGCTGACATTTGCCCCGTCGATATTGACGCTTTCGACCACCGCCACAGGGGTGATGACGCCTGTTCTGCCAACTTGTAAATTTATATCAACTAGCCTTGTGATTTTTTCAACGGCAGGGAATTTATACGCCACCATGAAACGCGGAAATTTCACGGTGTATCCCAGCAAATCGCACTTTGCGATATCGTTTATGCGAAGCACCATGCCATCTAGCATCAAATCTTTTTTATCGCGCAGGGCGTGTAAATCCTCGTAAGCCTTGCGGATTTCATTTGCACTCGCGCAAATTCGCCTAAAATCGTCTCTCTTAAAGCCAAGACTTCGCACAAACTCCATAATCTCGCTATGTCGCGCGAAATTTAATCTATGCTCACCCACGCCCCAAGGGATAAATTGAAGCTTTCGCTTCGCTACGACCGCGCTATCTAGCTGGCGAAGGCTTCCAGCTGCGGCGTTGCGCGGGTTTGAAAACAGCGCTTCGCCATTTTGCGCGCGCTCATCGTTTAGAGCGTCAAAATCGCTTTTAGCAATCAAAACTTCGCCACGAATTTCGATTTTTTCGTTATATGGGATTTGAAGCGGGATAGATTTTATCGCTCTTGCATTGGCGGTTACATTTTCGCCGATTTTGCCGTCCCCACGCGTGGCAGCAGAGATTAAAATGCCGTTTTCATAGGTCAAATTTAGGCTTGCTCCGTCAAATTTCGGCTCGACATAAAATTCTAAATTTGCCTTTTCTCCACGCCCAAGCCACGCCAAAAGCTCGCCGTCGTTAAAGATATCCTCCATAGACCACATTTGCGCGCCGTGAGAAAGCTTTTCGAAACCCTCGCTAAGCTCGCCTCCGATACGCAAAGTAGGGGAGTATGGCAAAATTTGCTCTGGGTGGGCGCGCTCGAAGATTTCGACCTTGCTATATAGCGTGTCGTATTCTTCGTCGCTAGCGATTGGATTATCCTGCGTGTAATACGCTCTCGCCCATAAATTCAGGGTTTGGACGGCATTTTTGTATTCGTTAAAATCCATTTTATTTCCCAAAAATTTTCAGCGCTTTTTCATAATCTTCTTGCGTGTCGATTCCGACGCTGTTTGTGGCAATTTGCAACATTGCGATTTTTTTGCCAGCACTTAGGGCGCGAAGTTGCTCTAATTTCTCGGTATTTTCTAGCACGCTAGGCGGTAGGGCGCAAAATTCGCGCAAGGTTTTTGCACTATACGCATAAATCCCAATATGTCCCAAATAGTCCTTAAATTCGGCTCTTGGATAAGGTATCGGCGCGCGTGAAAAATAAATCGCAAAGCCGTGGTTGTCCAAAATCACCTTGACTAAATTTGGATCTTGCGCGCTTGTGGGGTCGATTTTTTTGTAGCAACTAGCCATAAATGCGCCGTTTTTGATCGCGCTGGTGGCAAATTCTTTAAATTTAATTAAATTTTGCGTCTCAAAAAACGGCTCGTCGGCTTGGACATTGATTAAAATTTCATCATCGCTTAAATTTGCGTTTTTCACGGCTTCGTTTATTCTATCTGTGCCGCTTTGGTGGTTTTCATCTGTCATAACGGCGCGAAATCCGTAATCCTTAGCGATTTGCAGGATTTTTTCATCATCGACTGCGATTAGCACGCTATCTACTTTCGCGGCGTTTTGCGCTGTTTTGATAAACATCGGCACACCGGCAAATTCGCATAAAATTTTGTTTTTAAACCTAGTTGAGGCTAGGCGAGCAGGTATTATAATCATAGTTTTATCCAATCAATAATCGTGTTTTTAATCTCGTTTTGCTCGATTATGCTCGTGTGAATTTCAGGGCTGGCAAAAAGGCGTGAAATTTGGGCTGGAATATCGCTTTTGAATTCTTTTGAAAGTGCGATCATATCGGCCTTTTCGTCTTCGCATGGGCGAGATTTTATCGCTTTTATCATCGACGGGGTAAATTTTATCCATTTCGCCGTAGAAACGATGAGAGTTGGTGTATCGCCACCTAAAAGTTTGAAGCAGTTTGCGGTGTGCGGGTCGATGAGACGGCCACTACTGCTAGCTTCTTTGATAAATTTCGAGCACTCGTCATCGCTTGTGAAATCAGCCTCAAATTCGCTTTGAAGCTTAGCAAGCTCATCTTTGCTAAGGGCGTAGAATTTATCTTGCGCAAGGCTAGCCATAAGCTCTTTTGTGCGAACATCGCCGAATAAATCAGCCAGCACGCGCTCGACATTTGAACTAATCAAAATGTCCATTGCAGGGCTAATCGTGCTAATTAACTCTCTACCACGCAAATCGTAAATTCCAGTTTTGATTAGATCAGTTAGGATATTGTTCGCGTTGGAGGCGATTTTGATTTTGCCGATATTTGCCCCCATTTTTTTGGCGAAATACGCACCAAGGGCGTTGCCGAAATTTCCGCTTGGCACGATTACATCAAATTTATCGTGCGCGCTAAATTTTGGATTTTTGCTAAATTGCACGCTAGCGTAAATGTAGTAGATGATTTGAAACAAAATTCTGCCAAAA
The DNA here is from genome assembly GCF_027737645.1 of Campylobacter sp. JMF_15 NE4. Classification (NCBI taxonomy): domain Bacteria; kingdom Pseudomonadati; phylum Campylobacterota; class Epsilonproteobacteria; order Campylobacterales; family Campylobacteraceae; genus Campylobacter; species Campylobacter sp. JMF_15 NE4. The sequence goes on from NZ_JAOVTY010000001.1 coordinate 427,995, forward strand.
TTTACAGAATTTGCCGCACTTAGGCAAAGATTATTAGCTTTTAGCTCGTTTTTGAAATCATCATCGCTAAGTAGCGATTTTAACGCCCTTTGCGCGTCATCGAAATTTCCTTTAATGCCTAGAATTTTTAAATTTTTGGCTGATTGTTTTACCATTTGTTGGCGCTGAATTTCACTTGTCCCGCCGGCTGGATATAGACATACGACCTTGATATTTGGGTCGTTTGCAAATGTTTCAAGCGTAGCTGGGCCAGTATCGCCACTAGTAGCGCAGATTATGAGGTATTTTTCATTTCTTTGCGCCGCTAGCTCGCCAAGAAGCGCACCAAATGGTTGAAGCGCCATATCCTTAAACGCAAGCGTCGGGCCGTGATAAAGCTCCAAAATATAGGTATTGTCGTTAAATTTAGAAATTTCAAGTGGCAGGGCAGGGTTTTCGAAACTATCATACCTAGCAAGAGCGGTTTTGAAAACCTCCGGCGAAATGTCGAAATCTAGGGCTTTTATAAGCTTTAAAGCGATTTGTTTGTAGCTAAGCTCTTTGCACTCACTCCAAAATTCAGGTGCAAATTTAGGCAACTCGCGCGGTGTATAAAGTCCGCCAAATGCAGCACTTGGGCTTAGTAGTGCGTCGCTAAGTGTGGCGCTGGCGCTAAAATCTCGTGTGGAAACTAATTTCATAAATTCTCCTTATCTAATCAAACTTCCGATACCAGTATCGGTGAAAAGCTCTAATAAAAGCGAGTGTGGGATTTTGCCATTTATTATGTGAGCGGCCTTGGTGCCTGTGTTTATGCACTCCAAACAAGCATCGATTTTAGGTATCATACCGCCACTAATCGTGCCGTCTTTTTTCAAAGCCCAGATCGAATTTTCATCGAGTTTGCTAATGAGTTTGCCCTCTTTATCTAGCACGCCGTCGATATCGCTTAGAAAAATCACCTTGTCGGCTTTTAGGTAGCTAGCGATTTTGCTAGCGCAAAGATCTGCGTTTATGTTAAAGCTGATATTTTCGTCATTTTCGCTCCCGGCAAGTGGCGCGATGACTGGCAGATAGTCGTGATCTAGCAAATCATAAATGACTTTTGTATTTACATCTGTGATTTCGCCTACGAAGCCGTATTTTTCGCGGTCTAAAAATTTCGCCCTCAAAAGTCCGCCGTCCTTACCGCTAATGCCTATGGCAGGGGCTCCGTTTTGGTTAAGAAGCGCGGTGATTTCTTTATTTACAAGCCCGCTTAGCACCATTTCGGTTACTTCGATAGCTTCTTTGCTTGTTACGCGCAAACCATCGCAAAATTCGCTTTTGATATCCAGTAAATCGAGGGTTTGGTTGATTTTTTTGCCGCCGCCATGCACGACGATGACCTTGATACCAACCATGTGCAAAAGCGTGATATCACGAGCGAAATTTAGCTTTAAAACCTCGTCGGTTTGGGCTGCGCCGCCGTATTTGATGACGAAAATTTTATCGCGAAATTTGCGGATATAAGGTAGGGCTGAGATGATAATTTCTGCGATTTGACTTGATTTTATCATTGTTTTCTCCAAATTTAGTGGTTTAGTTTGCTAGTAATGTAGGCTTTGATTTGGTTTTTGAAATTTTCGCTAAGCGTGGTTTTAAGCTCGATTACGCTGATATTTAGCCCGAAATTTTCGAGCTTGACGAAATCTTTGGCGGTGCAAATGATATGCGTGGCGCTAGATTTATGAAGTAAATTTTGAATTTCATCTTTTTTAAAATCATAGTGATCTGGGAAATAAAAACTAGCTTTGGCGTGTTTTTCAAACTCTTTTAGGCGCCATGGCTTGGCGATTGCGCTGATTAAAATCGTATTTTCCTTGTCGGTGTGTGGATTTGGGAAATTTGAAATTTCGCTAGTGGATTTTATATCATCTAGGCTGGGAATAAAATCTGCGAATTTGTAGAAATTTGGCGGATAACGATAGCCCGCGACTGGTAGCGGTAAAGGCAAAAGTGGCGAATCGCTAGGGCGCAAAACAATCTCAAATTTTTCTATATGAAATTTAGAAAATCCATCGTCTAAAATCGTAAGAGCAAAGCCATCTTTTTTGGCCTGTATTATGGCATTTTCGCGGTTTTCGCTCACAAGAACGCTTGCGTTTTTTAGGGTTTTGGCATAGAGCATGGCTTCATCGCCACTGGTTTTTATGTCACATAAAATTTCGCCATTTTTCGCTACATATTGCAGTCCGTGGCTTTTGCGACCGTATCCGCGCAGTATTATGCAAGTAGGAATCTCGGGGCTAAATTCTGTAAAAATCGCCCCCACAAGCGGAGTTTTACCACTTCCGCCAAGGGTTAGATTTCCCACGCTTACTACTGCTATGTCATAATCTTTGGGTTTAGTTATAGCGCGCCTAATCATCTGAATAAAGCCAAAAATGATTGAGAGTGGAAGCAAAAAAAATGAAATTATAAGCCAAATAACGCCCGGATCGTATAAATTTTTTTCGAGCCAAATTTTAAACACGGCTTCTCGCAATTTCTATAATTTTTTCGCAGATATACGCCACATCGTCATCGCTAAGCGAGGCATAAATCGGCAAAGATAAAATTTGCTGATAATTTTTTAGCGCATTTGGGAAGTCATTGACTTTGTAATTATACTTAGATTTGTAGTAGCTCAGCAGGTGCAGTGGCACATAGTGAAGCCCTACATCAATGCCCCTAGAAATCATTTCGCGCGCGAAATCATCGCGGTTTTTGTCGATTTTGATGATATATTGTGTATAAATATGCTCCGCGCTATCGGTAGGAAGCTCGATATGAGGGCAATTTTCCAAAGATTTCCTAAACATTTTTGCGATATTTTGGCGACGCTTGATAAAACTATCTGTTTTTTCTAGTTGCGATAATGCAAATGCCGCATTTATCGAGTTTAAATCGTATTTTTGACCGATACGATCTACATTGTAAGTAAAGCCTAAATTTCCGTCTTTATAAAACGCTTCGCCCACAATTCCGTTATTGCGCAAAATTTTGGCAGAATTTGCCAAACCTTCGTTGTTTGTGACGAAAAATCCAGCCGTAGAGATTGCGTCTTGGGCTTGTGGATTTATCTGAAAGCACGAAAACAGCGAGTTTTCAAACGAGCCGATTTTTTTGCCCTTGTATGTAGCACCTGTGGCCCTAGAAGCGTCATCTATGATAGTGATATTTTCTTTTTTGGCGATTTCGTAAATCTCGTCCATATCGGTTACGAGCCCAGCTGTATGCGAGATAAAGGCGCATTTTAGCTTTTTGTGTCTGTTTAGCTCGATAGCTTTTGAAAAGCTTTCAGGGGTGATATTAAAGGTGTTTGTATCGATATCTACAAATATCGGCTCAGCATCAAAATGCCTAATAACCGCCGCTACATGCGGAAATGAATTGACCGAGCATAAAATTCTATCTCCGCGCTTGACACCGAGTGTGCAAAGCGCAAGATGAAGCGCAGTAGTGCCACTAGTAGTGGAGATTGCGTAATTCACACCAAAATACTTACAAATTTTGTTTTCAAAAATTTCTGAGTATTTTATTTGTGGATTGTGAAGGGCATTTAGTATAAGCGATTCTTCTTTATCATCAACCTGCGCTTTAAAAAAGGGTATTTGCCTCATGTGAAATCCTAAGCATTAGGATCTACTTGTGCTACATTTGGCATGCGTAATTTAAAGCTATTTTTTATCATTCTATTTGTGATAAATTTGCATAAATCAGCGTTGTGATTCGAATCAAGCAAGTATGCTAAATCATCTTTTGTGATCTCTTTGCCGCCTCTGATTTTTTCGCGAAGTTCAGGACGAGAGAAGATATCTCTAAGCACGCTATCTAGGATATCATAGCTATATCCAAGCTCTCTTTCGTCGCTTTGATTTTCCCATAAATCTGCGCTTGGAGTTTTTGCGATTATGTTTTCATTGATAGTAAGTGCTTCGGCAAGTTTGCTTACTTTTGTCTTTAAAATTTCGCCGATTGGGTTAAAGGCACACGCCAAATCACCATAAATCGTGCTGTATCCTAGCATTCTTTCGCTCAAATTTGTTGTTCCGACTACGACTGCGCGGTGTTTTGCACTGTAATCGTATAATAATCCCATGCGAACTCTTGTCGCAAAATTTCCAGTTCTTAGCTTGTCTGCGCCAGTATCAAGCGAAGCGAAAGCCTCCATAAATGGGGCGATTTCTTGGATTTCGTAGTCTATACCAAACATATCGCAGTGCTCAATCGCATCGCCTAAATTTGCTAAATTTGAGCTAGGCATAGGCATGATTAAGGCGTGAGTTGGGATCTCTGTTAGGGCGCACAATGCCGATACTACGGCACTATCAAGTCCTCCGCTGACTCCAACTACGAAAGCGTCTGCTCCTGTTTTTTCAAGTTCTGTGGCCAAAAAATCGGTCAAATATGGAATTAAATTTTGAGCGTTCATAGAAAACCTTTGTAAATTATAAACTAAACTTTTAATTCTACCAATATTAAACTAAAATTAAACTTTAAAAAAGAGAGAAAAATTTGATTAAAATTTATGATTTATTTGCGTATTTTGCCAAATTTGACAAAATACGCAAAATTATTTGTAAAATTTTGCGTATTTACAGGCTGATTTTGACATAGACTCGTTTCGGGGCAGGGTAACCCTCGATAGTGAGATTTGGGTTTTTTGGATCTAGGAAATTTTCCAAGCTCTGGCCGTCAATCCACTCGGTTTTTCGCTGTTCGTTAAAATCAGTTTGTTTGGTTTCTAAAATTTCAAAATTCTTAAATTTCGCCCTTTCGCACCAGTTGCTAAGCGCGCCGATAGTGGGCACGAAGTAGATATTTGAGATCTTAGAATACCCGCCCTTTGGCGTAAGCGCGAAATCCCCGTCCATATCTATATACATCGTATCTAAAATCACCTCACCACCGCTATTTAGCGCAGATTTGAGCTGTTTTAGCATAGAAATAGGATCTGAGCGATGATAAATCACGCCAAGGCAGAAAATCGTGTCAAATTTCGCCCCATAAAACGGCAAATGCTCCACGCCAAGCGGCTCGAAAATCGCCTGCGCTCGCATAAAATGCTGTAAAAACAAAAATTGCAGATAAAATAGCGCGCTAGGATCAAAGCCCGTAACGCTACGCGCGCCAAGGCCTAGCATACGATACATATAATAACCATTATTGCACCCCACATCTGCGACATTTTTGCCCGCCAAATCAATATAAGGACGCAAAAGGTTAAATTTGATGAAGCTTTGCCACTCGCTGTCGATAAAAAGCTCATTTAGCGCGAAAGGCCCCTTGCGCCAAGGTTTTAGCGATAGTGCGATTTGCCTGATCTGCTCCATTTGCTCTTCGTTTGCGTCAAATTTCGCACTTATAGCATCGCCAAAACTCACCTCGCAATCAAATTTTGGCAGAGCATTAATCGCACCTAAAATTTCGGCATTTTGAGCGTTTTTCAGTTTTTTTAACATTTCGTTTTTTATGGTAGTTAAATCCATTTTTTACCCTAAATTTCATAAATTTTGCGCCATTTTATCAAAGCAAATTTAAAAAAGCAATTTTAAAGCATTAAAAAGATAAAATCTCTGCCTTTTAGAGCCAAGTTTGGTTAGATTATTCAGGAATTTTTTAAAATGAAAAGACGAGATTTTTTCAAATTTAGTAGTATTTTAGGTGTCGCTAGCTTCGCTCCTAGCGTAGTTTTGGCTGATACGAGCGCCAAAGAAGCCGAGCAAAAAACGCGCAAATTTAGCGTTAGTTTAAAACACGCTATCAAAGAGATCGGCAAAGAGAGCAAGGTATGGGTCCCGCTCGTGCTTCCTAGCGATTTTCAGCAGGTCATTTCGCACTATAAGGTCGGCTCAAACGCAGCGGAGAAATTTATCACTGAGGGCGAAATTCCGACATATTATGCGAAATTTAGCGGAAGCGAAACTCCGATACTTGATATCAGTTTCGATGTGCAAACCACAGAGCGAAATACCGATTTTTCGAAGGTAAATTTCAACGAAAACGAAAAACTAACCCCCGAAATCGCTAAATTTTTGCAGCCAACTACGCAAATTCAAATCGACGGCGTGGTTAAACAAAAATCAGATGAAATCGTAGGAAATATCAAAGGCGATTTAGAAAAGGCTAGGGCGATTTACACCTGGGTGGCAAACACCATGGAGCGCGATAACAGCGTGCTTGGGTGTGGGCTAGGCGATGTGAAGCAAATCCTAAGTAGCGGTAAATTAAGTGGCAAATGCACCGACATAAACTCAGTTTTTGTGGCTTTGGCGAGGGCTGCTGGGATACCTGCGCGCGAAATGTTTGGTATCCGTGTGGGCGCGTCGCGCTTCTCATCTCAAATGGGCGCAGCACCCAAAGATGACGGATTTAGCCATATTTCAGGCGGACAACACTGTCGCGCTGAGTTTTATCTCAAAGGATATGGCTGGATTCCAGTAGATCCTGCCGATGTCACCAAAGTCCGACTTGGCGAAAAACTCACAAACGACGACCAAAAAATCGCGCAAATCCGCGAATATCTCTTTGGCAACTGGGAGATGTGCTGGATAGGGTTTAATTATGGCAGAGATTTCACGCTAAGTCCGCGCCCAGCGCAATTTCCGATAAACAATTTCGGTTATGTTTATGGCGAAACGGACGGACAAACGCTAAATTACTACGACCCGAAAGAATTTAGCTACGATTATAAAAGTCGCGAAATTTGAGTAGGCTAAAATTTATCGTTCTAGCGATTATAAGCGCATTTATGGCGACTTTGTGCTGTTTGCCAGCGCTTTTGTTTTTGCTTTTTGGGGTGAGTTTTTCGGCACTTTCCTTTACGGACGAGCTGGCGAGATTTCGCCCCATTTTTACGGCGATTTCCATTGTTTTTTACATTACGAGCCTTTATTTCGTGCTATTTCGCAAAAACTCATGCGTTATCGGCGCAGGTCGCAAAAAATGGTATTTTATTTACATTTTAAGTGGAATTTTGATATTTTTACTTCTATTTTATCCTGAAATTTTAGGGAGATTTTATGCGTAAAATTTTACTATTATCACTCGTTTGTGGCGCGCTTTTTGCACAGCGCGAAATCGAAATCCAAGTCGGAAAAATCCATTGTAATCTATGCGCAGCTTCGATTAAATTTGCCTTGCAAAAATGCGATGGGGTAATCAGCGTCGAGGCAAAAGAGGGCGAGAAAAAAGTGGTCGTCATCGCCGAAGATAACGCCGATACGAACACTATGATCGAGGCTTTGAAAAACGCAAAATACGAAAAAGCCAAAATTTTAAGTATTAAACAAAAATAAGGAAATTTATGCGTAAAATTTTACTATTATTTGCCCTTGTTAGCGCGGTTTTTGCTGATAGAGAGATTGAAATTTATGTAGAGAAAATACATTGCCCGCTTTGCACGCAAATGGTGCGAAAGGCCCTAAGCGAGTGTGATGGCGTAATCAGCGCGCGCGTGGAGTTAGCAACTAAAACAGCCAGCGTGCTAGCGCGCGATGATGCCGATACAAAGGCAATGCTAGAAGCTATCGCAAAGACCACTTACGAGGGCAAAATCGTAAGTGATAAGCGAAAATAAGGCGAAAAAATGAAAAAAGTTATGAATTATTTTCGCCAAATTTGCGAAATTCCGCACCTTAGCTATGAAACGGAAAAATTGCGAGATTTTTTAGTAGAATTTGCTAAAAAGCACGAATTTAGCGTGGAAGTTGATAACGCAGGAAATATTTATGTCTGCAAAGGTGAGCCAAAAATTTGCTTGCAAGCGCATTATGATATGGTTGGCGTGGGACTTGCGCCGAGTATCGAGCTAGTAGAGCAGGACGGATTTTTAAGCGCGAAAAACTCATCTTTGGGGGCTGATAATGGAATCGGCGTAGCCATTATAATGGCGATGATGAGCGAGTTTGAGAACTTCGAAGCAGTCCTTACAAATAACGAAGAAGTGGGGCTCTGGGGCGTTAGAGAATTTAACGCAGAGATAAAAAGCAAAAAAATGCTAAATTTAGACAGTGAAGATGAAAACGAAGTCATAATCGGGTGCGCAGGAAGTGCCGAAATTCGCGCTATTTGCGATAGTGTGCGCGAGAAGAGAAGCGGCTTTTGCTATGAGATTTTTATCGATGATTTTCCGGGCGGTCATAGTGGAATCGAAATTCATAAAAACCTGCCAAATGCGATTAAATTTTTAGCCGAATTTATCGCCAAAAATGGCGGAAAAATCGCTAAATTTAGTGGTGGCGAAAGGGCAAATTCAATCCCCGCAAAGGCTTATATAACGGCAATTTTCGAAAATGAAATTTCAAATTTTCCAAATTTTATAAAACATAAATTTTTAGGGTTTAAAGAGTGCGAAATTTATGAAAATTCGGACAATATTTTAAATCTCATTTGCGAATTTAAACAAGGCGTTAGGGATTTTAACGATGATTTAGGCTTACCTGGGACTAGCATAAATTTATCTTTGGCTGGTGAAAAAAACGGCAAATTTGAACTTTTGTTTTACGCTAGATCGATGAGCGAAAAGGGCTTAAAAGGGGTGAAATATCAAACCAAAATGTCGGCTGAGAATTTTGGCTTGGAATGCGTTTTTGGCGAAACTAGCCAGCCTTGGCAACCACAAATTAGCGAATTTAGCGAATTTATCTTAAAAAATTTGCAAAAATTTGTGCCAACTGCTAGACTGGGTGCCGTCCATGCCGGGTTAGAGTGTGGCGTTTTTATCGCAAAAGATAGCGCTATACAGGCAGCTTCGATTGGGCCAAATATCACTTCGCCACACAGCACGCATGAAAAAGTTGAGCTAAAATCGGTAGAAAAAATCCTAAATGCCGTGCGAGAGATAATGACAAACACTCAAAATTTATAAAATTTTATCCTTACTTTTGCAAAGGTGCGCTAAAAAGCACTCTTTGCACTGCGGTTTTACGGCTTTGCAGGTGTATCGTCCAAATAGCACCAAAGCTTGGTGCAGGTAGTTTAGGTCGCTTACAAATGCCTTTGTAAGGTCGTTTTCGGTAAGTTCTGGCGTTTTTGCCGAGCTTAGCCCAAGCCTGTGTGAAACGCGAAAAACATGTGTATCCACGGCGATAAAATTCGCCCCACAATGCTCGATTAGCACGACATGGGCTGTCTTTTGCCCGACCCCCGCAAGGCTTTTTAAATCCTTTTCATTTAGTGGGATTTCGCCGCCGAAATTTTCCACCACAGACTTTGCCATTTTGATTAAATTTTGCGCTTTGTTATTAAAAAAACTGCACGAATTTATTAGCATTTTAACTGCGCCCAAATTTGCATTTGCCAGCGAGTGTATGTCAGGAAACTCCCTAAATAGCGCAGGTGTGATTAAATTTACCCGTTTATCGGTGCATTGTGCGCTAAGCATGACACAGACGATTAGCTCGTATAAATTCCTAAATTTAAGCTCAGTTGTTGGCTCGCCAAAGTGCTCTAACAATAAATTTTTGATTTCCAAAATATCTTTTTTCGTTCTCATGCCCTTATTTTACACAAAATTTTTGATTATTAACAGCTTTTTGGCTATAATCTCGCATTTTTTTACAAGGAATTTTAATGAAAAAATTACTATTTTCAGCCCTAAGTTTAGCAGCGGCGGTAAGCCTAAATGCGACAGTTTTCGCCACAGTAAATGGCGCACCAATCACAGAGGCCGAGGTCGCCCCGCACATAGCAGCACTTGGCAAAAATCCAGCCACGCTTAGCAATCAAGAAAAACAAATGGTGCTTGCAAGAGCGATTGATATCGAAATTTTAGCCGCTGAGGCTAAAAAAAGTGGCGTTACAAATCTACAAGAATACAAAGACGCCCTAAAAGCAGCACAAGATAGAATCGCTATCGAAATGTATCAACACCAACTATCAAAGCAAATCAAAGTAAGCGACGCTGATATCGCTAAATTTTACAACGAAAACAAATCTGCTTTCGTCGAACCAGCCGCTTTGTTGCTATCTAATATCACAGTGGAGAAAAAGGCCGAAGCTGACGCTATTATCAAAGAGTTAAAAAACACAAAAGCCGACGCTTTGGTGGCAAAATTTGAAGAGCTTGCGGTAGCTAAATCAATCGTGCCTGAGGCCAAACAAACCAAAGGTCATCTTGCATGGGTTACCCAAGAAATGATGCCAAAAGCGTTTTGGGACGCTTCAAGCAAGCTTAAAAGAGGCGCTATCACGCAAACCCCTATCAAAACTGATTTAGGCTATCATATCGTGCTCAAAGAAGATGCTAAACTTCAAAAACAGCTTAGCCAAGATGAAGCCAAGCCTTTCATCGAAAATTTAATCAAAGGCCAACAAGCAGGCGCTGCATTAGAGCAAAAACTACAAGAACTTCGCAAAAGCGCGAAGGTAGAAGTAAAATAAATTTCACTTCAATTACACTGACCCGCTCATAGATACGCGAAAATGCGTATCCTAAGGCGGGCAAAATTTTAATCATTAACCAGCTTTGGCTATAATCTTGCGATTTTTTTTACAAAGGAATTTAAATGAATAAATTAGTTTTTTCAGCACTTAGTTTAGCTGTGGCCATGGGCCTAAATGCGACAGTTTTAGCGACTGCTAATGGCAAAAACATCACAGAAAACGATGTTATTCCATTTCTAGTAGCCCAAGGTATCGCTCCACAACAATTCGCTTCACTGCCAGCAAACACCAAAAAAGATATCTTAAACCGCGTTATCGCTAGAAAACTTGTCGTAGAACAAGCTAAAAAAGCAGGCGTTATGAACGACGAAGTTTATAAAAAAGAGTTAGAGTTCCAAAAAGACAACCTAGCTGTGCGCGTATGGCAATCAAAAGAGGCCAAAAAAATCAAAATCAGCGACAAAGAGGTTCAAGACTTTTACAACAAAAATAAAGCCAAATTTGTAAATCCAGAACTTGCCCAAGTTCGCCATATTTTGGTCAAAACGGACGCCGAGGCAAAGGCTGTGATTGATGAGTTAAAAGGTCTAAATGGTGGCGCGCTAATCACTAAATTTAGCGAAATCGCGAAAGCCAAATCAATCGAGCCAGCCGCAAAACAATCAGGTGGCGCACTGCCAGCGTTTCCAAAAGAGGGCGCTATGGTTAAACCTTTCGCGGACGCTGCATTTGCGCTAAAAAAAGGTGAAATTTCAAAAACTCCTGTTAAGACAGAATTTGGCTACCATGTAATCTTAAAAGAGGATCAAATCGCAAAACGCCAAGTCCCAGTTAGCGAGGTAAAACCTCTAATCGAAGGCTCAATCCGCCAAGAAAAAGCAGCCGCAAATTCAGAAAAATTGGCGCAAGATCTGCTTAAAAAAGCAAAAATCGAATACAAATAATCTTAAAAAAGGGGTGCAAAATGGGTGTTTTAGATGTAGTTAAAGCTGGTGTATTATTTGGCGATGATGTTAGCAAACTCTACAAATACGCGCAGAGCGAGGGTTTTGCAATCCCTGCTGTAAATGTCGTAGGAAGCCACTCTGTAAATGCTGTCTTAGAGAGCGCCAAAAAGGCAAACTCTCCTGTGATTATCCAATTTAGCAATGGCGGAGCGAGTTATTATGCGGGCAAAGAGTGCGAAAATGGCGCAATTATGGGCGCAGTCGCAGGTGCTTTGCAGGTGCATTTGCTAGCTAGGTATTATGGCGTGCCTGTGATTTTACACACTGACCACGCAGCGCGCAAACTGCTTCCTTGGATTGATGGATTATTAGAGGCAAGCGCAGGGTATAAAAAAGCGCACGGCGTGCCACTATTTAGCTCTCACATGCTAGATCTTAGCGAAGAGAGTTTGGAAGAAAATTTAAGCACTTGCGAAAGCTATCTTAAAAAGATGAGCGAGCTAGGAATTTCCTTAGAAATCGAGCTTGGCGTAACAGGTGGCGAGGAAGATGGCGTGGATAATACAGGCGTGGATAACGCGCTTTTATACACGCAACCAGAAGATGTCGCGCTTGCGTATGAAAGACTTAAAAAAATCAGCGATAATTTCTCGATTGCAGCGAGCTTTGGCAATGTGCATGGCGTGTATAAACCGGGAAATGTCGTGCTTCGCCCTGAAATTCTACGAAATTCGCAAAAATTCGTGCAAGAAAAATTTGGCTTAAATGACGCCAAACCTGTAAATTTCGTATTCCACGGCGGTAGCGGTAGCGAGATCAAAGATATCAAAGACGCTGTAAGCTATGGCGTGGTTAAGATGAATATCGACACCGATACGCAGTGGGCGTTTTGGGACGGCGTGAGAGAGTATGAGCTCAAAAACAGAGCATATTTGCAAGGTCAAATCGGCAACCCAGAAGGCGAAGATAAACCAAACAAAAAATACTACGATCCACGCAAATGGCTAAGATGTGGTGAGGAAAGTATGGTAAAAAGATTGCTTGTCGCATTTGAAAATTTAAATTGTATAAATAAAAACTAAGGCAAATTTCATGGAAAAAACAACAGAAATTTTAGATTTAACGCTTCCAGAAAATCCAGAGCGCTCACTACTTGGCGTTTATCTGAAAATCGTGTTTGTTCCTGTGGCGATTTTCGCCATATTTTTGCTAGGATTTTTGAAGGTAATCAACTTCAAAGTCGAGCTTCACTCGATCGTAATGATGGGCTTTTTGCTCATCATTGCGCTATTTTTGGCTAGGCATAATGCTGAATTTGGCTGTTTGAAATTTCAAAATAGTATCGAAAATTTCAAAATTCAGCTTAAAAACTACATCGTCGAAAATCTCCTTAGCATAGGCGCTAAGAAAAAGTCCGACGCTAAATTTGAAAATTTCGTAGATGAATACTCGCACTCGCTTCGCAATGACAACTACGCCTCTGTCGCGGTGGGTGTTTTCCCAATGCTGGGCATTTTGGGCACATTTATCAGCATTGCGATTTCTATGCCAAATTTCTCATCATCAAATATCGCAAATTTAGAGACCGAGATTGCTGGGCTTCTAGGTGGCGTTGGCACGGCGTTTTATGTGTCGATTTATGGTATTTTTCTGGCGCTTTGGTGGATTTATTTTGAAAAAAAGGGAATTAGCAAATTCGAAAGATTGCTTTTAAAATACAAAAACGCTACAAAAAACTTTTTTTGGAGCAAAGAGGAAATCACGCAAAGCTACCTTAGCGAGATACTTGATCGCAACGCCGAGGTTTCGCGCTCCTTCATGGCTATGGCTTCAAATACCCTTAGCGATAGCCTAAATGTCGCAATCGATGAAAAAATGCAAACACTTCAAGGCATAATTGACGCCGAGCAGCGCGCCCTTGCGCTAACCACAAGCGAATTAGAGCGAGCTAATGAAATGATACTAAATGCCAACCTAACTCACGGCGAAATCAGCAAAAATTTCGATCAAATTTTATCGTCTTTAAAGGCCGTTACGAGCAACATGGTCGAGATCCAAAACGGCATTTCAGCGGGATATTTGAGCTTTTCGAAATCATCTGAGCAAAAGAGCGCAAATCTGCAAACCAGCGCAGACGCCCTAAATCAGGCAATCGTAAATTTTACCTTGCAGATCAAATCCCTAAACGAAAATATGCTAAGTGAGCAAATTAACGCAAGAGAGAGCTTTGAAGCAAGTTTTAAAGAGCTAAATGACGAAATCAAATCGCTTTTTGATTCTAGCCTAGGCAAAAACACAAGCTCAGAGGGTATCATCGACGAGCTACGCAAAACGCTTCAAAGCATAGACGAAAAAGAAAACCAAAATGAAGAGTAAAACCAGCGAAAAAGAGACCTTTTGGATAGCTTACGCTGATTTAATGGCGGGGCTTTTGTTTGTCTTTATTTTACTAATCGGCGGGATTATCGTTAAGTATTATTTAGTGCAAGACGATCTAAAAGCCCAAACTAGCGAGCATGAAAAGACTATGGTTGCACTTCAATCCTCGCAGAAAAAATCAGCCGAATTAGAGGCTTTAAATAAGATTTTTTCCGAACAGCTTGAAAAGCTAAATGTCGAAAACACCGACCTTCGCAAGCAAAATTCGATCTATTTTATCCAAATCGAAGATCTAAGCGCCATGGCAGAAAAACTCAAAAAAGAGAATTTCGACATTAGCGAGCTTTTGAAAAACACTCGCACCGAAGCTACCGAAAAAGAGATAAAAATCGCGTTTTTGCTCGAACAACTAACCCAAAAAGAGAGCGATTTCAACAAAATTTTGCACGATTTAAATGTCACCAAAAACCGAATTCGCAACCTAACCGGTCAAAAAGTCAAACTAATCGCCGAACTTAAAGAACGCTTAGGTGGCAAAATCCGCATAGATAGCGAGAGCGGGGCGATGACGCTAAATTCGTCAGTGCTTTTTGACAAGGGTTCGAGCGAGCTTAAAGAGGGTAGCAAAGAGAGTTTCAAAACCGCGCTAGAAGGGTATTTTAGCGCACTTATGGATAATGATGAAATCAGAAATAGCCTAGATCAAATCATCATCGAGGGCCACACAGACAGCGACGGCGGGTACTTATACAACTTAGCCCTTTCGCAAGAGCGCGCACTGGCGGTGATGAATTTCATAAACGAGTGGAACAAAGACGAGAGATTGCAAAAATACCTAATCGCAAGCGGTCGCAGTTATTCTCAGCCTGTGCTAACTGGCGGCGTCGAGGACAAAGACGCAAGCCGTAGAATCGAAATCAAATTTACGCTTAGCAACAAAGAGGCTATGGAAGAAATCCGCAAATTTTTGGAATTTGACGCAAATGCGACAAGATAGCTTTGGCGGGGCGCAATACTCGCGCGAGCTTGCAGGGCGCGCCATAATCTCGCCTGAGTTTGAAGTCCATTTGCGCGAAGTAGAAAAGGCGCAAAAAACAGGCGAAATTTCGCTACAACCCCCAAAAATCCAAAATATAAAAATCGAAAATTTTAGCTTTGCAATTTTGCGTGATGATTTGATTGGGATTTTTAACGGCAATAAAGCAAGGAAGCTCCAATCCCTGCTCGGTGTCGATTTGCGGGGCATTTCAAAGATTGTAAGCTTTGGTAGCTCGCAATCAAACGCTATGTATAACGAAAGCGTTTTTGCCCGCATAAAAGGGCTAAAATTTCAGTTTGTTATCTCGCATTTAAGCGAAAATTTAAGCGCGCGCCCGTGCGGGAATTTCGCCGCAGCACTAGAAAATGGCATGGAGATTTTCGTGGCGCAAAATCGCCGTGAGTTTGCGCTTAGCCTTTGCGATGAGAGCACGATTTTTATCGAAGAGGGCGTTGCGCAGGGCGAGGCTGAGGCTGGATTTATCGCGCAGGCTAAATTTATCGAGGAATATGCGCGCGAAAATGGGCGAGAATTTGACATTTTTTTGCCAAGTGGCACTGGCACGAGCGCGGCGTATCTAGCCAAACACAGCCGTTTTCGCGTCTTTACCACGCCTTGCGTGGGCGATTGCTCGTATCTGCGCGAGCAAATACTAGCCCTAGATCCGCGCTCGGGCGTGCAAATTTTGCCCCCGCCACGCAAATTTCACTTTGGCAAACCTTACGCCGAACTTTATGAAATTTGGCAGAAAGCCCACGCGCAAACCGGCATTGAATTTGACCTCATTTATGATCCCGTGGGACTTCTCACGCTTTTAGCTAACCGCGAAAAATTCGCAAACGAAGTCCTATATATCCACCAAGGCGGAGTGCTCGGCAATATCTCGCAACTGCAAAGATATGAGTATAAATTTAAAAGGAAATAAATGGCACTTTTCAAAGAAAAAATCATCAAAGAACAAAAGCAAGATGAAAAAACCCTAAACGAACGCTACGAAAATTTTCTCAAATTTCAAGCCAAAATCGACGCCATAAAAGGCTACAAAGAAGAAGAGTATCAGACCGATTTTTTGCACGATATTTTTGAGGCTTGCCTTGGATACACGCTCAAAACGACAAATCCGCAAAATTTCAACCTAGCAAGAGAGAGCAAAAACGAAACTGACGCCAAAAAGGCTGACGGCGCAATCCTAGGCGCAAACGGCGAAGTTATCGGCGTCATTGAGCTAAAAGACCAAAAAACGCACGATTTGGACAAAATCGAAAATCAAGCCTTTAATTATCACAATTCAAACTCAAAAAGCCGTTATATCATCATCTCAAATTTCGATGAAATCCGCCTGTATATCGACAAAAAAACCGCTTATGAAAAATTTAGCCTTTTTACTATGAAGAAAGATGAATTCGAGCTTTTTCACCAAATTTTTTGCTTCGAAAATATAAATTCGTTTAAAACTATTGATTTGCGGGACAAAAGCGAGAATTCAGATAGAGAAATTTCAAAAAGACTTTACGCTGATTTTAGTGAATTTCGCCTAAAACTCTTTGAAAACGCCGTTTCAAACAATCAAAATTTAGACAAAAAGCAAATTCTTAGCCTAGTGCAAAAACTCTGCGACCGCATAATTTTCGTCCTTTTTGCCGAAGATTACGGACTTTTGCGCTCAAATTTCATCGCCGATATCCACGAGCAGTGGCAAAATCAAAAATTTACCGATTTTAGCCTTTATGAAATTTGGCAAAAATATTTTGAAGCTATCGACAAAGGAAACGAAAAACTAGGCGTCCTAGCCTACAACGGCGGACTTTTCGCCACCGATGAAGCTCTAAATTCGCTAAATTTAAGCGATGAGATTTTAAGCACTTACATCACCAAACTCTCATCTTACGACTTTGCAAGCGACATCGGCGTAAATATCTTGGGTCATATTTTCGAGCAAAGCCTAAGCGATTTAGAAGAGTTAAATTCGCAAATAATCGGCGAAAAATTGGAAAAAACAAACTCCAAACGCAAGAAAGACGGTATTTTCTACACACCTGAATACATTACTAAATTTATCGTCGAGCAAACACTAGGCGAGATTTGCGAAAACGAAAAGTCAAGGCTAAATTTGCACGAAATCGCAATCCCAAAAAACCCAAAACGCCTTAGTAAGGACGAAAAACAAACGCTAGAAAATATCCGTGCTTACAAAGATTTTTTGCTTGGTTTAAAAATCATCGACCCTGCTTGTGGAAGTGGAGCATTTTTAAACGGGGCTTTGGATTTTCTCATTAACGAACACAAAAATTTAGATAAATTTCGCAAAATTTACGAAAACGAAGCTTTGCCGTTATACGACATAGAACCCCAAATTTTAGAAAACAACCTTTTTGGCGTGGATATTAATGCCGACGCAGTCCAAATCGCCAAACTCTCGCTTTGGCTCCGCACCGCGCAAAAAGGGCGAAAACTGACGGATTTATCGAATAATATAAAATGCGCGAATTCGCTTTTAGATTTTCCGTTTAATTTCAAATTTGACTGCGTTATCGGAAATCCGCCGTATGTCCGCCAAGAATTAATGCAATCATATGCTGATACTTTGAAAAATTACAAAGTATTTTCTGGCAAAGGTGATTTATATACATATTTTTATGAATTAGCAGGAAATATATTATCTGAAAATGGCTTGATAGGCTTCATATCATCTGGTAAATTTTTTGAAGCAAGTTACGGAAAGCCATTGATAAATTATTTGATAAATAATTTTAAATTCCATAGAATTTTAAATTTTGATGATTTGGAAATTTTTGAAGGAATATCAGCTTATCCGTTAATATTTATAGGAAGTAAAGAATTTAATGAAAATTACGCTTTTAATTATTGCTATGTTCCACATTGTAAATTTAAAAAAGTAAGTGATATAATATTTGATTTGCCATATGTGCAAATAAATATAAAAGATTTTAAAAACAATAAATTTAAATTCTTTGATGATAAAACTTCTAAAATTTTTAATAAAATTAATCAAAAATGTATTTATTTAAAAGATATAAATTGTTTGCCTTTGGTTGGTGTAAAAACTGGTTTTAATGACGGATTTTTAACTAATCAACAATGTAGCGATATTATTAAACCCTATATTTTTGGTAAAGACATAAAAAAATATTGTTTTATAAATTCTAAAAATAATATTGTATTTCCGTATGAAAAAACAAAAAATGAATATGTATTAAGAGATGAAATATTTAAAGAAATTGAGCTATTGCTTCCAAATAAATCAAATTTGGAAAAAAGAGCAATTATAAAAGATGGATTGAAAACTGGTATAAAAAAATGGTATGAATATCAACAAATAAATAAAAAAATAAATTTTGATGATGAATTTATAGTTTATCCCAATGTTTCGTTGGGTTCAAATTTTACATTGTCGAAAGGCAATGTAATAGATATGACTTGTTTTATTATTCCTAGTAATAATAAAAATTTATTAGCAATTTTAAATTCAAAGTTAGTAGCTTTTATAATGAAAAATATTGCTATAAGTCGTAGGGGTGGTTACCAAGAATTTAAAGTTCAATATTTAGAGCAAATTCCTTTACCAAATAATTTAGATGATGACAATATAGATTTTTTAGTTGAAAAGATTTTGGAATTAAACAAAAATTTGCAAAGCGTAAAAACCGAATTTTTGCGTGAGCTGAATTTAGAAAAAATACCGCAAAAACTAGCCGAATTTGAAAATTTAGAATTTGACGAATTTATCAAAGAATACGCAAAAGCCAAAAAAGAAAAATTTGCCGATAAACTTGCCGAAGTGAAATTTAAAAATTATTGGCAAGGCTTTTTTAGTGAATACAAATCACAAGTGCTGTCTTTGAAATCGCAAATTTTAAGAAGCGAAAACGAACTGAATTCGCTAGTTTTTGCACTTTATGATTTGAGTGCCGACGAAATCGCCTTAATCGAAAATGCTTAATCTGTCATTGCGAGAGCCGAAAGGCTCGAAGCAATCCAGTAAAATTTAAAGAGAATTTCAATTTATCAAATTTATCTGAATTTCCCTGGATTGCAACGCTGGGCTCGCAATGACAAATCAAGGCAAATTTTGCTCCACTTTTTGCAATGACAAAACCGGGGCAGTATTTCAAACTTGCGGTAGCGAAAATTTCGCAATGACATTAAATTCCCAAATTTATTAAATTCAAAACCAAATTATGCTATAAACTTCAAATTTTTACAATCAAAATTTTAGGATTAAATATGAAAATTTTAAAAAGCACAGACAGCAATTTCGCGCAAGAATTCGAGGCTCTGGTAAATCGTGGCAATATGGATATGCAAAAGGTAATGCCGATCGTAAGCGGTATCATCGATGATATCAAGGCGCGCGGTGATGAGGCGCTAAACGAGCAAATAGCCAAATTTGACAAATGGGAAGTTAAGGGAAATTTGGCAATTTCGCAAGATGAGATGAAAAAGGCTTTTGACGAGCTAAATGATGAGCTAAAAACCGCCCTTAAAGTGGCGTATGATCGCATTTATGCCTATCACGAAAAACAGCTCGAAAAAAGCTGGATTAACTTCGGCGCACACGGCGAAATTTTGGGCCAAAAAATCACGCCCGTAGATCGCGCGGGGCTGTATATCCCAGGTGGCAAGGCTGCCTATCCTAGCTCGCTTTTGATGAACGCAGTGCCTGCAATCGTCGCAGGTGTCGCTGATATCACGGTCTGCACCCCTGCTGTGGGCGGAGTGGTAAATTCGCTTCTTCTAGCTGCCATGCATGTGCTAGGAATCAAAAAAGCCTACAAAGTAGGCGGTGCGAGCGCAGTCGCAGCCATGGCGTATGGCACGGAAACGATAGACAAGGTCGATGTCATCACAGGCCCCGGAAATATCTTTGTCGCAACGGCTAAAAAGCTAGTTTTTGGCGATGTGAATATCGATATGATTGCAGGTCCTAGCGAAGTGGGCGTGCTAGCTGACGCGAGCGCGAGTGCGTATCACACGGCTGTGGATTTGCTAAGCCAAGCCGAGCACGACGAGATCGCAAGCAGTATTTTGGTAAGTGCAGATGAGAAATTTGCCCTTGCTGTAAAAGATGAAATTTATAAAATTTTGCCTACATTAGAGCGCGAGAGTATCGCTAGAAAGAGCATTGATGATAAAGGCGCGATTATTATCGCGCGAGATTTCGACGAGGCGATAGATTTGATGAACGACCTAGCCGTCGAACACCTAGAAATCGCCATGGACAACGCCTACGATTACCTTGCGCGCATTAAGCACGCAGGGGCGATTTTCTTGGGACACTACACGCCTGAGGCTATGGGGGATTATTTGGCGGGGCCAAATCATACTTTGCCGACAGGTGGCAGTGCTAGATTTTTCTCGCCACTTGGGGTTTATCACTTCATCAAACGAAGCTCGATAATCGCGCTAAACAAGGGCGCAATCGACGCTCTGGGCGAAGCGTGCATGGCACTAGCGCAGGCTGAGGGCTTAACAGCGCACAAAAAATCGGTGGAAATTCGCTATAAAAATAATGATTAAAAAAATTTTCAAATTTTTTCTTTGGGTTTTTGGTATTGTTGGTTTTTTGTTTTTGGCTTTTGGCGTTGCTATTTATATTTTTATACATGCTTTATTTTCGCCGCCAGCTGGGTGCGATCCAAGCGAGCCCAGCGACGCTTGCGATTATATAAACACAAATTACGAAAGCCAGTTTGAAAACACTAAGGCAAATCCTTTTCCACAAAATTTAGCACCTAAGCCAGTATTTTGGGAAAATGCGTTTGATGGGGCATTTCCTGATGCCATTAGCGTGCCTTATATCTACTTGCGAGATAAGCATGGCGTGTGGCTTCGCTATAATGATGGCTTGTCGTTTGATTATTTTTTGGGCGAAGATATGCCAGAAAAGCATTATTTATACATAGAAGATGATTTTTCGCCAAGCGAGGAAGTGCGAAAAAAGGAGAAATTTTACAGCCACAAATCGTGGAATATCACCCTAAAAGAGGGCGCAAACGAAATTTATAAGCAAACGGCGCATAAAATCACTAGACAATACATTGGCTCGTTTGATTTGCACTCAAATCCAGGTAGGACAGTGTGGTTTCCTAGCAGTGCCGAGCAAAATTTCGAGGCGATTTCAAAATTACAAATCCCGCTTGAAGCTTACGATTTCCCGCCAAAACTAAATATAAATACCGAAATCACACCCCAAAAATACGGCAAATTTCACGGAGATAGCGAGGTTTTGCCAGTAGATGAAAATGTCTATGAGATCAAAACCGCCCAAGGGACGCAGAAAATCCGCACCTCAAATATGAGCAAATGGTCAGTAGAATACAAAAAACAAAAGGCGATTTGTGGGGATAAATTTTGTTTATTTCTTTTCACGGATACAGATAAAAAAAATAAATATTGCGAAAATATAGGCAATGAAACAGCGATAGTTTTTTTAAATTTAGAGCGCAAATTCACTTCTAGATCATATAGCAATAGCCCGCTATATAATACCAATGGCTATCATTTTGGGCTAAAAGAGGGTTACGAAATCGACGATATAGCCTCATTTGAGATGATACCGAGCGAGTTTGCGGAGTTTGAGAAAAAGCAACAACCCGATAAAATGACCTACAAAAATGTCCCAACTGGCAAAAAATTTATCGAATATGAGCTTAAAATTTACGCCAAAGACGGCGCGCTCATAAATCAGTATTGCGACCACTACTACATGCACGAAAAAATAAGGGAGTTACAGTGAAAATAGGGCAAATGGGCGAAATTTTTTATATTTTGCTTCTTTATGTTTGCTTTACTAGCGCAAATGAGCAGAATTTTACGCAGAATTTAAGCGAGAGCGTTTCTGTGGATACTGCGCCGAATTTGGACGCAAATTCTAGCAATGGTATTTTTGCAGATACTGCGCCGAATTTTGAAATTTTCCACGACGAAAACGCTACAAACGAGCAAATTTCTAGCGCGCTAGACGCACTTTTGGATTTTGCGCGTGCAAATGCTGAGCGCATAAATGATGAATTTGGCGAGTATGGCGAGCGGATTTTCACACATTTTATTTATAATCCTAAAATTTCGCGCACAGGCAAATTTGACTTCGACAAAATCGCTGAAATTTTAAAATTCAGCCCGAATTTGAATTATAACGAGGGCGAATTTGACAATCCTTTAAATATCGTAAATTCCTATGGTTGCGATATCGGCGCAGGTGTGGAAAATGACGAAAATTCCACTAAATTTGATAGCGAGGAGCTGTTTGCGCTAATAGATTTGCTGGTAAGTAGTGGCGCCAAACCTAGCGAAAACGACGCGAAAATGGCTAGTGCGTGCGATAATTTCGACGCGTTTGCATATTTTTTGGCTAACGGCGCACCGCTAGGAAATGGCGTGGTCGCTGATATAACTTCGAGCGAAGCGGAGTTTATCAAAGACCAAAATATCACGCTTGATTATCTTTTAAAAACCCCGCCAAGCGATCTTAGGCGCATTGCGCAGAGTTACGATTTTTCAAAATTTCACGCCGATAAAATGCGGTTTTTCGAGGAGAGTTTGAAGTATAAAGGGATAAATGAGCTCGATAAAAAGGAGCTTGAAGGCTTTATTAAATTTTCTGCGCTTATGGATAATTCGCTCGCGGTGCAGTTTTTGTTGGAGCACGGCATTTGTGAGAAGGACCGCCAAATGTGCGCTTATATGAAGGCGCAGGCGAAGTATTTCGAGGCTGAGAAAATCTCGGATATGCTTAGCTTGGAGCTGAAACATAAATTTTGAAATTCTGTGAAATTCGAAATTTTGTGAAATTTGGAATTCTTTAAATTTTGAAATTTCACGCTGGCGCAACCTTGAAATACTGCACCGATTTTGTGTCATTGAGAAATTTTGCAAATTTTATTTGCTTTGTCATTGCGAGACCACGCAGTGGTCGAAGCAATCCAGTAAAATTTAGAGAGAATTTAAATTTATCAAATTTATCTGAATTTCCCTGGATTACTTCGGCAAAGCGTCTTGACGCTTTGCTTTTGGCTCGCAATGACAATAGCAAGCAAATTTTGTATAATTTGTCATTGCGAGCGAGTGTAACGAGCGTGGCAATCTACGAATTAAAAATTTAAGGTCAGTATTTTTGCAAATTTATTGTTAGGAATTTTATACTCGTAGATTGCTTCGCTACGCTCGCAATGACAATAGCAAGCAAATTTTATATAATCTGTCATTGCGAGACCACGCAGTGGTCGAAGCAATCCAGTAAAATTTAGAGAGAATTTAAATTTATCAAATTTATCTGAATTTCCCTGGATTGCTTCGGCAAAGCGTCTTGACGCTTTGCTTTTGCTCGCAATGACAAAAATAACACTTCGTCGCAATGCGCTTGCAATGACAAAAATCGGGCAGTATTTAGGAACTTGCGGTAGCGAAAGCTCATGACAAAAATAATGTTTCTTGCAATGACAAAGAATTTTCGGGCATAAAAAAAGCGCCGAAAAATTCGGCGCCGAAGTAGAAATAAAAGTAAAACTACGATTATTTATCGTTAGCAATTCTTTCTTTCATAGAGCAAGCTTTTTGGTGTCCTTGCTCGCAAGCCATTGATAGTGATAGCATTGCACGATCGTGATTATGCCATTTGCCGTCTAAAACTGAGTGGAAGATACCGTCGCGGTAGCAAGCCTCAGCATGTTTATGAACATTGCAAGTGCTATCATAATATGTATGAGCTTTGTCATAGTCTTTTGGCAAACCGTCTTCACCACGGAAATATTTCATACCAAGCTCAGTGCAAGCTTGATAATCTCCTGCTTGGCATTTAGCGTCCATTTCCTCTGCTATACCAGCGAATGCGCAACTCGCAAAACCAAATAGTGCTAAGAAAACTAGTTTTTTCATAACTTTCTCCTTGTAAAAATAATATGTGTTTCCTTTGGAACGCGTGATTATACACTAAAATAGTTATAATAGAGTTAAATTTTAATTAAATTTTATGTAAATTTAATAATTTGCGCCGAATTTTATCGGCGCAGTGGTAAAAACAGAGTAAAAATAATGATTAATTATCGTCTTTGATTCTCTCTGCCATTTTGCAAGCTTTTTCGTGACCTTGATCACAAGCCATTTTCAAAGATTGCATTGCGCGATCGTGGTTATGCTCTGCACCAACGCCTACTGAGTGGAATATTCCGTCGCGGTAGCAAGCCTCAGCGTAATTGTGTTTATTACAAGTTTCATCATAATAACTATGGGCTTTTTCGTGGTCTTGTGGAAAGCCATCTTGACCGCGGTAGTATTTCATACCAAGCTCAGTGCAAGCTTGATAATCTCCTGCTTGACATTTTGCGTCCATTTCCTCAGCTATACCAGCGAATGCACAACTCGCAACACCAAACAATGTTAAGAAAACTAGTTTTTTCATAACTTTGCTCCTTTTAAATAATATATTCGTTTCCTTTAAAACGGGGCGTATTATACTCCAAAAATTTGCCAATAAAGCTAAATTTTACTTAAATTTTTAGTAAATTCGACAAATTTTATTAATTTACTAGGTTTTATGCGTCTAGTAAGTAGTAGGATATTTGTTCGTCCTTTAACATACGGATAAGATTTGTAGTCCCGCTTACACCTGTTGGATAACCTGCCGTCATGATATATGTTCCATCAAGCTTGATCGCACCACAATCCACGCCGCTTTTGATAGCCTTTGCCATGAGCGTGTGAAGCTTGGCTTCCTCGGCGATAACTAGGCTTTGGCCTATACCCCAACAAAGCGTGAGATAGCGCGCTGTGTTTATATCGTGAGTAACGGCTAGGATATCGATATTTGGGCGATATCTCGCCATTTGCACGGCTAGTTTGCCAGAGGAGGTTAGGGCGATGATTTTATCCGCGTTTAGCTGACCTGCTAGCCTAACGGCTGATTCTGCCATGATATCGGTGCTATCGTGGTTTTCGTGCTTGAATCGGTTGTAAGCGTAGATCTCTTGCGCTTCTAGTATCGTATGCGACATAGCGCGCACGACAGCGACTGGATTTATACCTACTGCGCTCTCTTCGCTTAGCATTACAGCGTCTGTGCCGTCAAGCACGGCATTGGCGACATCGCTGATTTCGGCTCTGGTGGCTGTTTCGTTGCGCGTCATGCTAAGAAGCATTTGAGTGGCTGTGATGACTGGTTTGGCGGCTTCGTTTGCCTTTTTGATAATCAATTTTTGGATTGAAGGTACCTTGTAAAACGGCACCTCGATACCCAAATCGCCCCTAGCGACCATGATTCCGTCGCTCTCGTCGATAATGCTATCTATATTTTCCACAGCGTCAAATTTTTCGATTTTTGCCAAAACATGGGCGTGCGAGCCAGAGGCGCGCAAAATTTTCTTTGCTTTGATTATGTCGTTTGCGCTTTGCACAAAGCTGATTGCCACAAAATCCACGCCAAGAGTGGCGCCAAATTCCATATCGGCTCTATCTTTTGGCGTGATGACATCTATGCCAAGAACGGTATTTGGGAAATTTACACCCTTTTTCGAGCTAAGAATTCCGTCGTTTTCAATGACGGTTTGGACGACATCGTTTCCGCTGTGAGCAACCCTAGCACGGATTATGCCGTCGTAGAGATAGACATATTCGCCAGCTTTTAACATAGGCAAAATTTGGGGTTGATTAATGCTAAGAGCGTAGTGGTGTGGGGCGATTTGGGTGCCGATTTGCTCTTTGGCGTAGATATCAAGCCTATCGCCAGCTTTTAGCTCGAAAGGCGTATCAAGCTCGCCAATGCGGATTTTAGGGCCGCAGATGTCTTGCAAAATCCCGATATGAAATCCGACCTTTTTCTCCACGCTACGGATTTTTGCGACATTTTGCGCGTGATATTCGTGCGAGTTGTGCGAAAAATTTAGTCTAAAAACATTGACCCCAGCCCTAACCATGGCTTCCATTATCTCTTCGTTATCGCTAGCTGGGCCAAGTGTGGCTATGATTTTTGCTTTTTTCATTAAATTTTCCTTTGTGTTGAAATTTGAAATTTAAAAGTAAAATTTATGCAGAAAATTTCTGCATAAATTTTGATTATTTTACAAGTTCGTTTTCGAATTTTTCAGCGTCGAATTTTTTGCCCAAAAACGAGCAGATTGAGATAGCGTCGCGCTCTGCGTTGCCGAAACAGCTTGTCGCACCAGGGCTTGGAGTCATATTGAAAATCACGCCGTTATTATCGTCGATTCTAGCCTCGCCTAGAAGCAATTCAAGCTTGTCTTGGTCGATGATTTGGGCTCTGACGCCTCCAAAACCTTTGGCGTAGTAAATATCTTCTTCTCTAATGCTAGGTATGATTTTTTTGGCATTTTTGACAAAGAGTTTTTTGCCTAAAACCGGGGCTTCAAACGCGATATTTCGCAACAAGAAATTTCTAACATCGCTATCGCCGAAATTATTCCAAAATACCTTTGCGACCTTTGGCGTGAAATTTAGGGATTGGAAAAACTCAGGCACGGAGCGACAGCCTTTGTAACGCTCTAATTTTGGCATAGTTAGCGCAGTAGGGCCAAATCTCGTGCAACCATCAGCTAGCAGATCAGGGTCTCCGTGAAGTGCAGCAAATGGGAGTTTTGGGTTTTGCACCATATAGACTTTGCCATTTAGTAATTTTTGTTTGGTTAGATAAAAGCTTCCAGCGATACAAATCGCGCTAAGGTTTTTGCCATAGCCCATTTTGTGCGCTAGCCACAGCGAGTGCGCGCCTGCATCGACTACGACGAAATCAGCGCTGACTGAAATTTTGTTTGCAGTGCGGATATAAAATTTATCGCCTACCTTTGTGATATTTTGAACCTCAGAATTTAGGTATAAATCGCAAATTTTGCCCTTTGTTTTTTGCGCATTTTCGACTAGGGTATTTGTCATGGCGCCAAAATCAATCGTGGTATATGCGCCAGTTTGCACGCCAAGACCTGCGACATCTTCGGGGCGAGGGTTGCCGTTGCTATCGAAAATGACTTTTGGCTCGATTTGTTTTAGCTTGTCTTTGTCATAAAATTCCAAATATGGATAAAGCTCTTTGAAAACCTCATAGCGATCTTTGATAAAAGCGACCTCGCTGTCGCCCACGCCGATTGCCATTTTTTGCCCTTCAAAGATAAATTTACCGATATAATCGTGCTTTTTGCAGTATTTCGCAATCATATCGGCTGCGCGTTTGACCTTTTTGGCTTTGTCGATTGTGTAGTTTGTCTCGATATCGCCACAATGGATCGTTTGCGAATTTGCCGTGCCCTTTGTATTTAGCGTGGCTAAACCCTCGTATTTTTCGATGATTGCGATGGATTTTATATCAGTGTATTGCGCCAAAGTGTATGCTAGCGCACCGCCAGAAATACCGCCGCCGACAATGACGACTTCGTAGTGTTTTTCTTGCATTTTCACCCCTTAAAAGTATGCGATATTTTGCAAAAATTTTACTTAAAAAAGTGTTAAATTTCGCCGAATTTATCGGAATTTCTCGGAGTTAAATTTAAGATTAAATTGTCATAAAATAACTAAGAATTTAAAAATTTCGCAAGGTTAAATTCCTTGCGAAATTTTATTTTTTCAAAGATTTGAAAAGCTCTACGCTATCGAGTTGCTCCCATGGGTATTTTGGGTTGCCAACTTGGCCGTAAGCAGCTACTTTTGCGTATAAAAATGTCTGGGCACTTGGTTTGTCTAGGCCGAATTTCTCAGTAATCCAGCGCGGGGTTAGGGCGAAATTTTCAAGGACAAATTTCGAGAGTGTATCATCATCAATACCAGCGTTTGTGCCCATACAATCGACACTCACGCTAACTGGTTTTGCTACGCCGATAGCATAGCTTAGCTGGATTATACATTTTTTCGCTAACCCTGCTGCGACGATATTTTTAGCGATATAGCGCGCTGCGTAAAGCCCCGAGCGATCGACTTTGGTGTAGTCTTTGCTAGATTGTGCGCCACCGCCGATTGGCGAATATCCGCCAAAGCTATCGACGATGAGTTTGCGTCCAGTCAAACCGCTATCGTGAAGCGAGCTGTGATTTACATAGCGACCTGTTGGGTTGATATAAATTATGGTTTTTTCTTTTTGATAAAGCTCTTTTGGAAGACCTGCTGTGTCGATTAAATTTTGGATTAGTTCGCGCACATATTCGATACTCATACTCTCCACGCAAGGCGCGCTGACTACGATTGTGTGGATTGATTGCGGTTTGCAGTCTTCGAAATTTGACTTCGTGCCATAATCAAGCGTAACTTGTGTTTTAATATCCACACCAAGCTGATTTGGGTGGGTTTTGGCATAGGCATAAACCTTATCGCAAAGAAGCCTTGCATAAGTAATCGCTGCTGGCATGAAATTTTGCGTCTCCGAGCTAGCAAAACCAAACATTATGCCTTGATCTCCCGCGCCGATCTCGCCACTTTCTTGATCTACACCTTGGTTGATATCTGGGCTTTGTTGGTTTAGATATACATCGACCTCGACATCTTGCGGGTGCAGGCATTGCTCACGGGTAAAAAATGGATTGTCATTGTAGCCAATGTCGCTAAGAGCGCGTTTGACGATATGGCGATAATCATCGTGGGTGAAATCGACTTTGGCATTTACTTCGCCGCCGATTACGATATGTTTGCCTGCTACGAAAACCTCGCTAGCTACGCGTCCTTTGGGATCTTTTTTTAAAATTTCATCGACGATTGAATCTGCGATTATGTCGGCGCATTTATCTGGGTGACCAGGGCTTACGACCTCGCTTGTGAATAGATACATTTAAGCTCCTAAAATTTTGAAAATTTTGGGCGTAATTCTAGCGTTTAATATTTAATGTAAAATGAAATTTTATTAAATTTTTAAAGAATTTAAATAATGTTAAATAAAAATTTAGATATATTGCGACAAATTTTACTCATTGAAAGGGAGGCAAGATGACTTACTTAGATAAGCTGATACAAAGTTACAGCAACAAAAGCCTGATAATGCGCATTATCATCGGACTTTTGCTCGGTGCTGCGCTAGGGTATTTTGCTAGGGTCGGTGTATCTGGGCTGGATTTGGACGGCGGTGAAACAAATGCGTGGAGTAATATCGCAAATTTGGCTAGATTGTTTGGTGATTTTTTCGTAAGTGCGCTTAAAGCTGTCGCCCCAGTGCTAGTTTTTATTCTAATTTTAAGTTCGCTTGTCAATAAAACTTTTGGAAGCACGACAGGGCTAAAAAGAGTTATCGTGCTTTATATCGTAGGCACGCTTTTGGCTGCTTTTGTTGGCGTTGGCGTTAGCTTTATGTTTCCGACTCCGATTGCTCTTGATGGCGTTGGCGCAGCAAACTCACCTGCACCTGCAAATGTCTGGGAAGTGCTAAAAACTACATTTTTCAAAATCGTTGATAACCCTGTAAATGCCCTTTCTAGCGGTAATTATGTCGGTATTGTCGCATGGGCGGTAGGACTTGGAATCGCGCTTAAATTTTGCACGAACGAGACCAAACGCTTCATCGGCGATTTAAGCGAAGGTGTAACAAAAATAATTCAAGTTGTAATTCAACTAGCACCAATTGGTATTTTTGGCATTATTACTTACACTGTGTATGATTTGGGCGTAGAGGGCTTGGCAACCTATGCTAAGCTTACAGGCGTGCTTGTGCTAGCACTTATTTTAGTAGCTGTCGCAGTAAATCCGCTAATCGTATTTTTCGTAACCAAGAAAAACCCTTTCCCTATCGTCTTTACCTGCCTTAAAGAGAGCGGAATCCCAGCGTTTTTCACACGCTCATCGGCTGCGAATATCCCTGTGAATATGAACCTTTGCAAAAAACTCGGCGTTGATGACGAGCTAAGCTCTATCTCTATCCCACTAGGAGCTACCGTAAATATGGCGGGAGCCGCTGTGGTTATCGCTATTTTGGCACTTTCGACTGCATACACGCTAGGAATTCATCCTGATTTTGGCACAGCTTTGCTTCTATGCGTAGTCTCAGCCGTGGGCGCATGTGGCACAAGTGGCGTACCTGGCGGTTCGCTTATGCTTATTCCGCTTGCTTGTGCGCTTTTTGGTATCGACAACGATATCGCATTTAAGGTCATCACCGTCGGTGTCATAATCTCTGTAATCCAAGACTCAATGGAAACAGCCCTAAATAGCTCTACCGACGCACTTTTTACAATTATCGTTTCACAAACTTCAAAACATTAAAATTTAAAAATTTAAGCGACCAAATTTTTGGTCGCTTACCACTGTATAACTCTTTTTGGCTAGAATTGCGCCAAAAATTTAAAGGAAAAGTATGAATTGGGATTTGAGTGAATTATTTCAAAACGAGGAAAAATTTGAGCTTGCCATAGAAAATACGCGCACTAAGGCTAGCGAATTTGAGGCGAAATTTAGGGAAAATTTAGCGAATTTAACCTGCGATGAATTTTGCGAGGCACTAGGTGAATACGAGCGCATAAACGCGCAAATTTCAAAGATTATGAGCTTCGTACATTTAGATTTTGCCAGAGATACTACGCGTGGGGCAAAGCAGGCCAAAGTGGAGCAAATCTGCAACGATATCGCCCAAAATTTGCTATTTTTCGAGCTAGAATTTAACGAGCTTAGCGATGAGAAATCGCAAAATTTCATCGCGGGTAGTGGCCGTTTTGCTTACTATTTAAATTTGCTTAAAAAACACAAATCGCACCAACTAAGCCTGCTTGAAGAAAAGGTTTTGCTAAAAACGAGCGTGGTTGGCGCAGAGGCGTTTTCGAGGCTTTTTGATGAGAGTATGGCAAGGCTAAAATTTGACTTTGGGGGCGAGAAAATCGGTGAAGAGGAGCTTTTATCACACCTTTATGATAGCGATAGAAATGCGCGCAAGCAGGCCGCAGCCTCGCTAAGTGCGGTCTTAGAGCAAAATTCGCACCTTTTAACCTACATTTATAATATGATAAAAACTAGCCTTAAAATCAGTTGCGAGCTTCGCGGATACGGCCAGGGCGAGCTAATCATGCACGAAGAAAACCAAATCGAAAAATCAAGCGTCGATGCGCTCATTAGCGCAACCGAGCGAAATTTCGATTTAGTGTGGCGCTACTATGATAAAAAGCGCGAAATTTTGGGACTTGAAAAGCTCTATGATTATGACAGATACGCACCGCTAAATTTAAACGACGATAGCAAATTTAGCTTTGATGAGGCTAGGCAAATCGTCCTTGACGCCTTTGATAAATTTAGCCCTAAATTTGGGGAAATCGCAAGGGAAGCGTTTGCGAAAAACTGGATTGATGCAATGCCTAAGCCAAATAAACAAAGTGGCGCATTTTCGCACTCTGGTTCGGCTGATACGCACCCGTTTGTGCTACTAAATTTCACCGCCAAGCGTCGCGATGTATTTACCCTAGCGCACGAGTTAGGTCATGCAATCCACCAATATCTAAGCTACAATGCTGGATATTTTTACTCATTTACGCCACTTACCACGGCTGAGACAGCCTCTGTATTTTGCGAAATGCTAGTCTTTGACTACATGCTCTCGCGCGCAGATAAAAGCGTGGCAAAAGCCATGATAGCAAACAAGCTCGAAGATATTTTTGCCACGCTGTATCGCCAGATAGGATTTACGACATTTGAGCGCAGAATTCACGCCTCGCCTGATGAGCTAGCCACCGAGCAAATCAATGAAATTTGGCTAGAAGAGTCCAAAAAAATGTTTGGCGAGGCGCTAGAACTTAGAGATGAATATAAAATTTGGTGGAGTTATATACCGCATTTTATCCATACGCCGTTTTACTGCTATTCTTACGGCTTTGCGCAGTTGCTAGTTTTGGCGCTTTATGGGCTGTATAAAAGTGGCAAAATTTCAAATTTCGCTGAAATTTACACTGAATTTTTAAGCTCGGGCGGAAGTGATTCGCCAAAAAATTTAGTCGCAAAATTTGGGCTAAATTTAGACGATGATAAATTTTGGGAGATTGGAATTTCTCAAATTCGCTCCCTTGTTAGCGAGTTTGTAAAGGAGTAAAAATGATTTTAGAAAACGAAAAATTCATACAAAAAGAGATTGCGCACATCAAAGAAATTTTGGAGCTTTTTTTCGAGCTTGGCGAGAGTTTTGGCGTGGTAGCGCGCACAAGCGAGGTGAAATTCGACCCAGAACTTCCTAGCGAGATAAGTGCGGGCTTTATCAAAAAACCTGTGATTTTCTTCGAGCTAGAAAACTACACGCTGTCAAGCGCGCATATCCAAAAGGACGATTTGAAATTTGAAGCCGGTTTTGGTAGCGAGGATTTCGCAGCGGTCGTATCAATCCCGCTGTATGCTATAATGGAGATAGTCCAAAATAACACCCCAGTGGCTGTAAATTTAGCCAAAATTGATAGCGAGTGGATCAAAAAAGAGAGATCTCGCAGAATTTTCGCTAGATAGGAAAGATATGAAATTTTTAGACGAATTAAACGAGGCTCAGCGCAGGGCAGCACTGCACATAGACGGAGCTATGCTGATTTTAGCGGGCGCAGGTAGTGGCAAAACAAAGACAATCACCGCGCGCCTAGCTTACCTGCTAGCAAACGGCGTGCCCGCGCAAAACACGCTCACGCTAACTTTCACAAACAAAGCAGCTAGCGAAATGCGCTCTCGCGCGCTTAATCTAATCGCAAATTTAGGGCTTGAAGTGGGTGTGCCGCTGCTATGCACATTTCATAAATTTGGACTTTTGTTTTTGAAATTTTACATTAGCGAGCTAGGCCGTAAGCCAAATTTCGCCGTCATAGACACTGATGATAAGAAAAAAATCCTAAAATCGTTTGAGATAAATTTGCAAACAAGCACCATGGCAAATGAAATTTCAAAATACAAAAACGCCCTAATTAGCCCAGATGAGCTTAAAAACAATATCGCCTCGCTAAGTGATGATATCGGGCAGGCAAACGAGGGATTTTACGCCAAAATGCTAGAAGCCTACACCAGATACGAGGAGTATTTGCTAAGCAATAATTTAGTCGATTTCGATGATTTGCTCGTGCTTCCTTATAAAATTTTAGACGCAAACGAGGCGCTTTGCGATGAAGTTTCGCGCCAATACACCTACATAACCGTCGATGAGTATCAAGACACGAACGAAATTCAGTTTAAACTGCTACAAAAGCTTTGCAAAGCGCACCAAAATTTAACCGTCGTGGGCGATGATGATCAGAGCATTTATAGCTGGCGTGGGGCTAGGGTGGAAAATATCCTTAAATTTCGCGATCAATTCGAAAATGTAAAATATGTGAAATTAGAAGAAAATTACCGCTCGACTAGCCAAATTCTCTTCGCCGCAAACGAGCTAATCTCGCATAATAAAAACCGCCTTGGCAAAAATTTAAAAAGCACATTTGGCAAGGGCGAAGATATCAAAATCCTACACTGCGAAAACGAAAGCGACGAAAGCGCGCAAGTAGCTACAAAAATCAAAGAGCTCATAAACTCAGGTATCCACCCAGCCCAAATCGCCGTGCTTTACCGCGTAAATGCCCTTTCGCGCGCACTCGAAGAGGGGCTAAATCGCGCGAAAATCGCATATCGCATAGTCGGCGGTGTAAAATTTTACGAAAGAGCCGAGATCAAAGACATCATCGCATACCTGCGCCTAATCATCAACGAAAACGACGATTTTTCAATGCGTCGCATTATAAATGTCCCAAAAAGGGGCATTGGCAAGGTTAGCCTTGCAAGGCTCGATGAAATCGGCGCAAGGAAGCATTTAAGCCTGTTTGATGCGTTTTCGGATCAGGGTGCAAATCTAAGCGCAAAGGCAAAAGAGGCCCTAGAAAAGCTCAAACTCCACATAAACGAACTCTCACACGAGCCAAGCGTGGAGAAAAAAATCGACGGAGTGCTAGATAAATTTGAGCTAAAAGAATACTACGAGGGCATGCCAGAGGGCGATGATAGATTGGCTAATATCAACGAATTTTGCGCTATGCTAAAAGATGAAGCCATAAATAAGCCAAATTTTGATTTGGGCGAGTTTTTAAACGATTTGGCACTTCTTAGCGATCAAGACAATATCAGCGCAGAGGCGATAAATATCATGAGCGTGCATGCTAGCAAGGGTTTGGAGTTTTCGCACCTTTTTGTCATCGGGCTTGAAGAGGGGTTTTTCCCAATCATCAGCGACACGACAGATTTAGAAGAGGAGCGCAGGCTAGCGTATGTAGCCATAACTAGGGCGAAAAAAGAGCTAACGCTTAGTTTTGCGAATTCGCGCTTTTATCGCGGGAAACGGGATTATCTATCCAAATCGCGATTTTTAGGCGAAGCAGGGCTAATCGATACTCCACTTAGCCCACAAAGCGACGGCGAGTTTAAAAAGGGTGATTTAATCACCCACAAACTCTTTGGTATGGGCAAAGTAAGCGCGGTAAATGGCGACAAACTTACCATAAATTTCGGCGGAATCGAGCGCATGATAATGAAAAATTTCGTGCAAAAACTAGTATGAATAGACTTTTTTTAGCAAACAAACCTGCCGGAATTTCATCAAATCAGTTTTTAGGACGCTTGAAGCGCAAATATGGCGTGAAAAAAGCCGGATTTTCTGGCACGCTAGATCCCTTTGCTAGCGGGGCTTTGGTTATTGGCTTTGGAGAATACACGCGGTTTTTTCGCTTTTTGCGTAAGGCTCCAAAAATCTATATCGCCACGCTGTGGTTTGGTGCTAGTAGCGAAAGTGGCGATAACGAAAATATTTCTAGTGTGGAAAATGTAGCGAAATTTAGTATGGAACAAATTTTAGGCGTAAGGGATAGCTTGCTGGGCGAGGTGCGATACACACCACCAAAATTTAGCGCGAAAAAAATAGATGGCGTGCGTGCGTATGAACTAGCTAGAAAAGGCGAGGAAGTAGCGCTTAAAGAGCAGGTTATGAGCGTATATGAGTGCGAAATCCTAAGCTATCGCCACCCGTTTTTGAGCTTTAAAATTTCAGTTAGTGAGGGCGGATATATCCGCTCATACGGCAAACTTTTATGCGAAAAGCTAGGAGTGTGCGGGACACTAAGCGCGCTTTGCCGAGTAAGCGAGGGCGAATTTAGCCTAGAAAATCCGAAATTTATGAGTGAGGCTAGCATAAATCCGAAAGATTATCTAAATTTAAAAGAAAATTTTTATAATGGCGATAAAAATGAAATTTTGCTCGGTAAAAAACTTCGCACGCAAAATTTTAAATTTCAAAATAACGGCGAATATTTGATAAATTTGGGCGAATTTCACGCAATAATCGAAATTTGCGATGGCGAAGTAAAATATTTATGGAATAGGATAAAGATTTGAAAAGTTTTGCTAAAATAAATGTTTTTTTGAAAATTACTGGCGCAAACGGCGCATTTCACGATATCGCCTCTCGTTTTGTAATTTGCGATGAAATTTACGACGAAATCAGTTTTGAGCGTGGCGAGCGTGGCGGATTTTGCATAGAGTGTAACAAAGAAATCGCTGGTAAAAATATAATCCAAAGCGCCTATGAAAGGCTGTGCGAGAGCGGTTACAAAAACGAGCTCGATGAATTTTTTGCAAAATTTTATGTAAAACTTTACAAACAAATTCCAGCAGGCGGTGGATTGGGTGGCGGTAGTAGTAACTGCGCTGTGTTTTTAAAAATGATAAATGATGAGCTAAATTTGGGAATTTCAAAGCCAAATTTAATGCAAATTGCAAATTCGCTCGGAAGCGATATTTGCTTTTTTTTAAGTGGCGAAAAAAGCGCAAATGTGAGTGGCAAAGGCGAAATAATCGAAGCCTTTGATGATGAAATCCCGCCACTTAGCCTTTGCCTAAAAGGGCTATTTTGCGATACTGGCGCAGTGTATAGGGAATTTAGAAAAAATCATTTTAATAAAATTAATTTAGGCTTAGCTAGCAAGCTTTTAAAGCTAAAATCAAGCGAAATTTTAAATAATTTTGACGCTGATAGCCTAAATGATTTGCTAGCCCCAGCGTGCGCACTTTATCCAGATTTGCGCCTAGAAAAGGGCGAGTTTTTAAGCGGAAGTGGCAGTTCGTGCTTCAAGGTAGATTTAAGGTAGAAAAATGATAAAAGAACTTACAAAAAACAGAAAAGCCTTCCACGACTTCGAAATTTTAGAAAATTTCGAAGCTGGCGTGGTTTTAAAGGGTAGCGAGGTCAAATCCTTGCGCGCTGGCAGGGCAAATCTCAAAGACAGCTTTTGTCGCATAATAAGAGGCGAGTTGTTTTTGCTAGGGGCGCACATAAGCTATTTGGAGCACACTAACCCGCATTTTCGTCCAGATGAAAAGGCCCCAAGGAAGCTTTTAATGCACAAAAAGCAAATCGACAAACTTCTAGGTCATGTCAGCAAGGACGGCCTTACGCTGGTCGTTACTTCACTGTATCTAAACGACAAAAACCGCGTCAAGGCTAGGGTGGCACTAGCGCGTGGTAAAAACCTGCATGATAAAAGAGAGGCGCTAAAACGCAAGGAAGCCGACAGAGAGGCTAGAAGCGCGATGAAAAATTATAAGTAAAAAGGAGAGATTATGAGAAAAATTTTAACGCTGATTTTTGCTGGATTGCTTCTTTGTGGTTGTAATGATGAAAATGCGCAAAATGCGCAAAATAGCGAAGTGGCGGCGAAATTTACCCCATTTAGCGTGGGTGAAAAATTTAGCTTAAAAAGCGTCGTGGGTGGCGAAGTGGTGATCGAGCGCACGAATAAGGGCTTTAAACTAGCTGGAAGCGATAAAATTTTGATGTTTGATATCTTTGGGACATACTGCGAGCCGTGCAAAATCGAGGCTCCACACCTAATGGACTATCAGCTAAAAAACGCAGATGATTTTATGATGGTTGGCTTAATCCACTTCGAGGATATCACAGACGCGCAGGTCGTGGAGAATTTCACCAAAAAATACAATGCGTATTATTTTATAGCAAACGACAAACAAAATTCCCGTATCGTGGAGCAAATTTTAACCGATATCAACTACCGCCACGCACTTTCAATCCCATTTAAGGTGGTTTTTAAGGACGGCGAGTATCAGACACTGACAGATATAAACGAGGGCGATGAGCGCGGAAAGCCGTATTATTTGGGTATGGTCTCTACTAAGGTGATAGAAAAAGATATGCTTAGGATAAAAAATGGCAACTAAAACCAGCACAAAGGTGCGAGTTAAGACCTTCAAACCCTCGCCGTATCGCGTGGTGCTACTAAATGACGATGTTACGCCAATGGATTTTGTGGTGATAATTTTAATCGAAATTTTCGCTCACACCACGCAAAATGCAGTCAAAATCATGCTAAATGTCCATAAAAACGGGCGTGGGATTTGTGGGGTGTATGCCAAAGAGATCGCCAAAAGCAAGCAAGAAGCCGTTTTAGAGGCAGCCGCGAGAGAGGGCTTCCCGCTAAAATGTATTATAGAGGAGGATAAATGATAGGATTTTATTTACAAAAAGACATTGATAACGCTGTGCGAAACGCCGTAAAAGGTGGGTTTGAGTATGTTAGCATAGCAAGCGTGATATATGAAATTTTCTCAGATAAAAATTTTAGAAATTTTTTTGAAAACGAGTTTTCAAATTTTGAGTATGAAAATTTCAAAACCAGCATTGGCGAGCTAATCGCTTCAATGCCAAAATCAGACGAAAAAAACCGCACCAAGGTCGCAGCCACAACCGATTTGGCGCGCATTATGGGGCTTTTCGAGGAAAGCATTGACAACGAAAATGAGCTAGATTTTATATCTTATGTCCTTGCTAGCAAGGATACAGACGCGGCTAAAATTTTCGAATTTTACGGGATAAATTCTTACGATTTTGATAAATTTAGAGATAGATATTTGCAATGGTTTGATAACCGCGATATGGCGCAAAACGGCGAAAATGGCGAGATGGACGAAGGGCTTTTTAACGATTTTTTAGGCGAAGATGACGAGAGCAAAAAGAAAAAAAAGCCAGCTAGTGAGCTATATACGACAAATTTAAACGAAATGGCAAAAAGTGGCAAAATCGACCCTCTAATCGGACGCGAAAAAGAGATCGAAAAGACCTTACAAACCCTTTGCCGCCGCAAAAAAAACAATCCAGTCCTTGTGGGCGAAGCAGGCGTAGGAAAGACAGCTATTATCGAGGGAATTGCCCTAAAAATCGCAAATGGCGAGGTTCCAGCAAAGCTAGCTGATAAAACGATTTTTGCCCTTGATATGGGCGCGCTCGTAGCTGGGACGACGCTAAGGGGCGAATTTGAGGAGAGATTAAAAAATGTAATCGATGAATTTAGCAAAAATGATAAAGCTATACTTTTCATCGATGAAATTCACACGATTGCTGGTGCAGGGGCGGGCTCGCGCGAGGATTTGGATATGTCAAATCTGCTAAAACCGGGCCTTGCAAACGGCACGCTTAGCCTAATTGGCGCCACGACTTACGCTGAATTTCGCAATCTAAGCAAAGACAAAGCGCTTGCTAGAAGGCTATGCAAAATCGACATAAACGAGCCTAGTATCGAAGATAGCGTGGAAATTTTAAAAGGAATTGTGAAAAAATACGAGGAATTTCACAATGTCAAATTTAGCGATGAAATTTTGCGCGAGGCTGTGAATTTAGCCAAACGCTACGAAAGTGACAAATTTTTGCCAGATAGCGCGATTGATTTGATTGATGAAGTGGGCGCGAGCTACGCATTTAAGGAGCATAGCGAGGCGATAAATGTCAGCAAAGAGGATTTGGTAAATGTGCTAAGTGCTAGCGCAAATATCGCAAATTTAAGCCAGAGCGTCGATAATAAAGAGACCTTGCGAAATTTAGAGGAAAATATCAAAAAAGAAATTTTCGGTCAAGACGAGGCAGTTTCTAGCCTAAGCAAGGCACTTTTGCGCTCTTATGCGGGACTTAGACACGAAAATTCGCCAATTGGCGTGTTTTTATTCACAGGAAGTTCAGGCGTGGGCAAAAGCGAGCTAGCCAAGGTTTTGGCTAAAAATTTAGGGGTAAATTTCGAGCGATTTGATATGAGCGAGTATATGGAAGCCCACAGCGTAAGTCGCCTAATCGGCGCGCCTCCGGGATATGTGGGGTTTGAAAATGGCGGAATTTTGACAAATCAGATCAAAAAACACCCTTACAGCGTCGTGCTTTTCGACGAAATCGAAAAGGCTCACCCGAGCATGACAAATATATTTTTGGGTATTTTTGATAACGGCGTGCTAACTGACACAAACGGCACGAGTAGCGATTTTAAAAACACCATTATCATTATGACCTCGAATTTAGGCACCAAAGAAGCGCCACAAGTGGGCTTTACCAAAGATGAAAGCTATAAAATCGACAACGCTGTGAAGAGCTTTTTCGCCCCTGAATTTCGCAATCGCATAGATAAAATCATAAATTTCAACCCACTAAAAGGCGAAATTTTAGAAAAAATCGTTGATAAAACAGTGCGAGAAATACAATCAGGGCTCAAAAATATCGAAATTTCGCTAAGCAAAGGCGCAAAAGAGTATTTGATAAAAAAAGGTTATAGCGCAGAATTTGGCGCAAGAAATCTCAAACGAGAGGTGCAGTCGCAAATCTCGGATGAGATTAGCTCGGAAATTTTATTTGGAGCGTTGCAAAATGGCGGTAGGGTTTTTGTGGATTTCGCTGATGAAAAGCTTAAATTTGACTTTGAAAGCGTGCCAATGCTGGACGCGAAGGTATCAAATACTGCTCAAATTAGCGCAGATGAGAACGGCGGTTTAACCAAAAATCCAGACGAACCCCAAAACGCTACGGTTATAAAATAAAAATGTCGAAATTCTACGCCTTCCCAAACCCAAAAACCGCGCCAGATTTCGCCCCGTTAGCTAGCGGGGGAGATTTGAGCGCAGAGTGTTTGCTAAGCGCATACACGCAGGGGATTTTCCCGTGGTTTTGTGAGGGAGAGCCGATTTTATGGTGGTCGCCAAACCCGCGCGCGATTTTAGAACCAAAGGCTGTGCGCACCCAAAAGTCGATAAAGCCATATTTAAAACGATATGAAGTAAAATTCGACCAAAATTTTGCTAGATTTATCACCCTTTGCAAACAAACCCGCCAAAACTCAGATGATGGGACTTGGATTAGCGATGAGATTGTAGAGGCGTATGTAAATTTAGCAAATTTAGGCGTCGCTCACAGCGTGGAAGTCTATGAAGAAGGCGTTTTAATTGGCGGATTATACGGGCTGATTTTGGGCAAGGTGTTTTGTGGCGAGAGTATGCTCAGCCTAAAAACAGGCGCGTCTAAGGTCGCTTTAATCACGCTTTGCAGGGTTTTAGAAAAATTTGACTTTTTGATTGATTGTCAGATTATGAACGAGCATTTGCGCTTTATGGGGGCGCAAGATATGCCAAGGGGCGAATTTTTAGCCAAATTTCAAATTTTGCAAAACTTGCCAAGCGGATTTGAAAAATTTAAAGATTTAGAAAAGTTGATATGATTTTACGGGATAAAAACTCAAATATCGGTATTTGTGTGCTTGCGGCTGTGCTGGGATTTTTGATGTGCGTGTTTGTGTGGATGATGTTTTACTCGGCTAGTAGCGATCGCAGGCTTCCACGCCTTGACATAAACGAAACAAACAGCGCAATCAGAGGCTCAATCATCACCAAGGACAAATATGTCGTCTCAAACTCGACCAAACTCTACAAGGTCAGCATAGACTCTCGCTCTCTTGATCCGCACAAGCTTGATTTGTTTGTCAAACTCTACTGCATTTACACAGGCGATAGCGAAAAATGGGTCAAAAAAACAATCCAAAGCTCAAAGGGCACAACGGTTTTATCCTATAAAATCGACGCAAAAACAGCCGTGCATTTAAAAGAGTTAGCCTACAAGCTAAATTTAAAGAAATTTTTCGTAGCCTTTGAGACGGCTAGCGGGCGTGTAAATCCGCCAGTGCGCATGAGTGTGAGCGAAAGTGGCGAAAAGCGCACTTATAATATCCAAAACTCCCTAACCCCGCTTTTAGGCTATATCAACAAAAAAGAGGTTTCAGGGATTACCAAAGTAGTCGGCATTAAGGGCGTGGAGAAATACTATGAGTATTATCTAACCCCGCTAAAAGATGAATTTATCACGGGCCCAAGGGATCTAAAAGGCAATATTATCCTAGAAAAAAGCACCAAAAAAACGAACAAAATCGACGGATATAATGTCCATTTAAGCGTGCCTTTGGCGCTACAAAGAGATGTTGAAAGGCTAATTGATAAAGCAAGCTTAGCTTACGATGCCAAAGAGATAGTCGTAGGCATAATGAACTCAAAAACAGGCAAAATTCTCTCCCTTGCCACAAACGCTAGGTATAATCCCGAAAATATCACAAAACAAGATGTGAAAAACCTAAATTCGACCGCTAGCGAGTATGCTTACGAGGTCGGCTCGATTATGAAGCCGATAATTTTCTCAATCGCTTATGAGGGAAATTTAGTCAAACCAACTGAGATTATAAACACCCATAATGGCGCATACAAGCTAGGTTCGCGCACTATCCGCGACACTCACCCGGCAAAGTCAATGAGTGGCGAGGAAATCATCGTGCATTCATCAAATATCGGTATGATTAAAATCGCCGAGCGTATGAGTGGGCAGATGATTTATGACGGGCTTTTAAATTTCGGTATGGCGCAAAAAACCGGTATTGATTTGCCTTATGAGCAGATCGGAAATATCCCTAGCGTGCGAAACTTGGAAGGCAAGGTTTATAAGGCTACGATTAGCTATGGTTATGGCGCGCAGATGACATTTTTGCAGATGTTAAGCGCGTATGGGGTTTTTAATAACGGCGGAGTTTGGATTAGTCCAAGACTGGTCGAAAATTTAGAAATGAACGGTAAAATTTACCCTGTAAATGAGAGCGAAACACGCACCGTGTTAAGCCCGCAAACAGCAGATGTTATGAGAGAAATTTTGATTAAGGTAGTCGAAGGCGGCACAGGGCGCAAAGGGCGCACGAGCGGTATCGAAGTAGGGGGCAAAACAGGCACCGCTAGAATTGCCAAAGGTGGCGGATATTCTAGCGCGTATAATAGCTCGTTTTTTGGTTTTGCGAACGACGCTCACACTAGCTACACCATAGGCGTGCTGGTTAGAGAGCCTAAAAAAGGCAGTTATTACGCGGCGCAAAACGCCTTGCCTGTGTTTAAAAGTATAGTTGATTTGCTAGTCGAAAAAGGATTTTTAACCCCTAGTGGCGATAGCAACAAGATAAATCATGTAGATATTAAAGATTTAAATGAAATCAAAGATTAAAGGATAAGCGATGAAAATAGGAATTATCGGACTTGGTTATGTGGGGCTTCCCCTAGCAGCGGCATTTAGCGCAAAACACAGCGTAGTGGGCTTTGATATAATGAAATCTCGCATAGACGAGCTAAACGGGGGCCATGATAAAACCCTAGAATTAGAAGATGACAAACTTGCCACAGCGCTAAAAAATGGGCTTAAATTTACCTGCGATATAAATGATTTAAAAGATTGCAACTTTTATGTCGTTTGCGTCCCAACGCCTGTGGATAAATTCAACCGCCCAGATATCACGCCACTAATCAAAGCTAGCCAGAGTGTGGGCTCGGTGCTTAAAAAGGGCGATATCGTAGTGTATGAAAGCACGGTCTATCCAGGAGCAACAGAGGAGGACTGCGTGCCTGTTTTAGAGCGCACTAGCGGGCTTAAATTTAACGAGGATTTTTTCTGCGGGTATTCGCCAGAGCGCATAAATCCGGGCGATAAAATTCACACCGTAACAAAAATCAAAAAAATCGTCTCAGGTAGCAATGAGCGCACCCTTGATATCGTCGATGAGACATACTCTTCTATCCTAGAAAACGGCACTTTTCGCGCCAAAAGTATCAAGGTAGCAGAAGCTGCCAAAGTCATCGAAAATACACAGCGCGACATAAATATCGGCTTTATCAATGAGCTTGCGATTTTGTTTAACAAACTAGGAATCGATACCAATGATGTCATCGACGCAGCTGCGACGAAATGGAATTTCCTGAGCTTCCGCCCAGGGCTTGTGGGAGGGCATTGTATCGGCATAGATCCATACTACCTAGCTCAAAAAGCCACAGAGGTGGGCTATCACCCGCAAATCATACTCGCAAGTCGCCGTATCAACGACAATATGGGCAAATATGTCGCCACGCAGGTCGTGCAGATGATGATAAAATTCGACAAAAAAATCAAACATAGCAAAATTTTGATTTTAGGTCTTACCTTTAAAGAAAACTGCCCAGACATACGCAATACGCGCGTTATTGATATGATTGATGAGCTTAAAAATTTCGGTTGCGCGGTCAGTGTGTATGATCCATGGGCGAGCAAGGACGACGCGAAACGCTACTATGACATCGAGCTAATCGAAAAGCCAAATTTAGGCGATTTCGACTGCGTTGTAATCGCTGTGGCGCACAATCAATTTAAAGAATTTGACTACTCTGGCTCACTAGTGTATGATGTGAAAAATATCTACGAAGGCGCGCAAGGCAGGCTATAATCTGGGGCTAAATTTAGCCCTGGGTTTTTTGGGCGTGAGTGATGATAAACGAGGCAAACTCATCGCCAAAATTCGGACACTCACAAACCTCGAAATAGCTAAATTTAAGCTCTTTTGCCACATTTCTAAAATACATATCAAGCTCAAATTTCGTCTCAGAAT
Organism: Campylobacter sp. JMF_15 NE4; assembly: GCF_027737645.1. NCBI lineage: Bacteria > Pseudomonadati > Campylobacterota > Epsilonproteobacteria > Campylobacterales > Campylobacteraceae > Campylobacter > Campylobacter sp. JMF_15 NE4. Next base: position 471,413 of record NZ_JAOVTY010000001.1, read on the forward strand.
TATCTATACAAAACGAAATCGGAAAAATCAGCGCGCGCTCATTTTGCAAATTTGCCAAATGCTCGTTTAGGTTTGGTTCTAGCCATTTTACGGGGCCTAGGCGGGATTGATAGGCGAGCGAAATATCTTTAAATTTTATGCCAGATTTTTGCAAAATTTCACTTAGAATTTTGACATGCTCATTAACCTGCGCCTCGTAAGGATCGCCAGCAGCGATGATTTTTACAGGCAGTGAGTGAGCTGAGAAAACTAAGCTTGTGCGCGAAATTTCATCGGCGCTTAAATTTTTGATTTTTTCTTTGATTAAATTTAGCAGGATTTGGTTGTAAATTTCGCTTTTGTAAAAAATATCAACTATTTTAAAATTTGAAATTTCTAAATCCACTAGGGCTTTTTTAGCGTCGTCAATGCTCGATTTGACCGTCGTTTGCGAAAAATGCGGATAAAGTGGAAAAAGCAAAATTTCATCAAATTTCGCATATTTCGCCAAAACATCACTAGCAAAAGGGGCAGTATAATTCATAGCAAAATCGCAAACAAACTCATTTTGGTATAAATTTATCTTATCGCAAAGTCGCTTTGTAAGCCCAGCGATAGGAGACTTTCCGCCAAGTTTTTCGTAATTTTGGCGCGCTTCTTTAACGCGCATTTTGGTAATCAAACTAGCTAAAATTTTGCGCAAAAACTTGCTTTTGATCCCCAAAATATTTGGATCGCAAAACATATTTTTTAAAAATACGCTAACCTCGTCTAGGCTGTTTGGACCGCCCATATTTAGGAGAATTAAGGCTTTTTTCACGAGATTAACTCTCTTAGCTTGATTGCTTCATCAGGGGTCGCAATTCCCTCGAATTTAGAATTTTCGATTAAATTTAAAAACGCTTTGTGCTGGTATCTAAGCGCGTAATCATCGCGATCGACGCGCTGATTTATCCGTCCGTCGTTTGTAACCTTGAATAAATTTAGCGATTCTAAATCGCCAAAATAAACGCCAGAATTTGTGCAAATCTCCACGCCGTGGCGTTTGAGCGGGTATAAATTTGATAGCAAAATCGTGCAATTACTCATCGACTTTGTGCGAAATGCAACGCCAATGCCGTTAGAATCGCCATTTTTGCAGATATTTTGTGATGAAATTTCAGATTTGCTAAGCAGGGCAATCAAATCCAAATCCCTAATCAGCGCATTTTGCAAGCAGTTTGCACTCTCAGAGCTAAATCCATCTACGAAATTTATCGAATAAATTTTCTCGTCCTTAGCTAACTCCCTACACAGCGAGATTATGACAGGATTATAGCGCCCAGCATATCCCACGCCAAGCTTCGCGCCATTAATCGAAATAGAGTAATTTATCTCCCTAGCCTCAGCCAAATTCCCAGCGAGCGGGGATTCTACAAAGATATTTTTGGTAAAAGGTATGCATTTTAAAATGATTTCTTTGTGCGTAGCAGGCGGTGTAGCGATGACCACAGCGTCTGGTTTGGCGCTTTCGAACATTTTAGCTAAATCATTATAAAGTGGATATCTAGGGCCAAAATCCTCGGTTTTTTCTTTATCATAAAGCGCGACCAAATCGAAATAATCGCTTCTTCTAAGCTCTTTGAAATGTTTTGCGCCAAGCTCCCCTAAGCCTATTATGGCTATTTTTTTCTTCATTAATTAATCCTGTAAATTTTGCATATTTTTCATTATAACGAATAAGAGTAAAAATTTATATTTCTTAAAATCAAATTTTGCTAAAATGGGCGCCAAATTTTACTAAATTTAGGATAGTTAATGGATATTAGAAAAGCTTATTTAGACTTTTTTGCGTCAAAAGGACACGAGGTTATGCCAAGCTCACCGCTTGTGCCAGATGATGATAGTTTGTTATTCACAAATGCCGGTATGGTGCCGTTTAAGAGCATTTTTACAGGTGCGGTGCCACGCCCGACTCCGCCGATTCGCACGAGTTGCCAAACCTGCATTAGAGCAGGTGGCAAACACAACGACCTTGATAATGTCGGCTACACAGCACGCCACCACACATTTTTTGAAATGCTTGGAAATTTCAGTTTCGGCGAGTATTTCAAAACAGACGCGATAGCCTACGCATGGGAGTTTGTAACCGAAATTTTAAAACTTCCAAAAGACAAACTCTATGTCACCGTCCATGATAGCGATGATGAGGCGTTTGAAATTTGGTCGCGCCATATCGCAAAAGAGCGAATTTATCGCTTCGGCGATCACGATAATTTCTGGGCTATGGGCGATACTGGACCTTGTGGGCCATGTAGCGAGATTTTTTACGATCAAGGAAGCGAGCATTTCCATAGCGATGAGGATTATATGGGCGGAGACGGCGATCGTTTCTTAGAAATTTGGAATTTAGTCTTTATGCAATACGAGCGCTCAGCCGATGGCAAACTCTCGCCACTTCCAAAACCATCAATCGACACAGGTATGGGTTTAGAGCGCGTAACAGCGATAAAAGAGGGCAAATTTAGCAATTACGATAGCTCGTTATTTATGCCATTAATCGGCGCAGTCGAGAAGCTATGTGGCAAAAAATACGAGTATGAAACTGGCGCAAGCTACCGCGTCATCGCAGATCATATCCGCTCGGTTACATTTTTGCTAGCCCAAGGCACGAACTTTGATAGAGAGGGCAGAGGCTATGTGCTTAGAAGGATTTTGCGCAGGGCGGTTAGACACGGATATTTGCTAGGCATAAAAGAGCCATTTATGTATAAGCTAGTCGATGATGTTTGCGCTAGTATGGGCTCTCACTATACATATTTAAACGAGAAAAAAGAGGCTGTAAAAGAGCTAGTAAAACTCGAAGAAGAGCGATTTTTCGCCACTTTGGCAAACGGAATCGAGCTATTTAACGAAGAATTAGCCAAAACCGCAGGCAATGTTTTCTCTGGCGATGTCGCATTTAAGCTCTATGATACCTATGGATTTCCGCTCGATCTCACAGCCGATATGCTAAGAGAGAAAAATCTTAAAGTCGATGAGGCTAAATTTGACGAGCTAATGGCAGAACAAAAACGCAGAGCCAAAGCCAGCTGGAAGGGCTCAGGAGATAAAGCACAAGCCAAAGGCGATTTCGCGCAACTTATCGAAAAATTTGGTAAAAATGAGTTTGTGGGGTATTCATGCCAAGAGAGTGAGGGTCGAATTTTAGCCCTTTTGGACGAGAATTTTAAAATTTGCGATAGCTTAGAGCCAGGACACACTGGCTGGGTAATGCTAGATATCACACCGTTTTACGCTACAAGTGGCGGTCAGTGCGCAGATACCGGCACTATCGAAAAAAGCGAGGTTATCGACACGCAAAAATTTTTTGATTTAAATTTATCTCAAATCAAAGTAAAAAGCCTGCTTAAAACCGGCGATCTCGTAAAATGCGTGGTAAGCGGTGCAAAAAGAGCGATGATAGCGCGTCATCACAGCGCGACACACCTGCTTCACGCTGCGCTAAGAGAGGTGCTAGGCGAACATATCGCGCAGGCTGGATCGCTTGTAGAGGCAAACAGACTTAGATTTGACTTTTCGCACCCAAAAGCGATGAGTAGCGAAGAACTCGCCAAAGTCGAGCAAATCGTAAATCGCTGGATTAGCGCGGGAGCACAGAATAAAACTGAAATTTTAGATATAGATGAGGCCAAAAAATCAGGCGCGATTGCGCTTTTTGGCGAAAAATACGGCGCGAAAGTGCGTGTGGTGAGCTTCGGCGATGTAAGCAAGGAGCTTTGCGGCGGCACCCATGTCGAAAACATAAGCGAAATCGGTGCGTTTTTTATATTAAAAGAGAGTGGCGTAAGTGCTGGCGTGCGTAGAATTGAAGCGATTTGTTCGCAAGAAGTGCTAAATTTCACGCTAAATTTAAGATCACAAATTAACGAAATCGAAGCTGAATTTAAAGGCGCAAACCCAGTAGAGGGCATCAAAAAGCTAAAAGATGAAATCAAAGGCTTAAAAGAAAAATTAAAACACGCAGGCGATCAAAAGTCCCTGCCTTGCCAAGAAATCTCAGGCGTGAAGCTTTGCGTAGCAGTGGTAGAAAACGGCGAAATTAAAACCATGATTGATGAGTTTAAAAACGCGAACGAAAAGGCTGCGATTTTGCTAATGCAAGTGGGCGAAAACGATAAAATCACAGTCGCAGCCGGAGCGAAAAACGCCCCAATCAAGGCTGGCGAGTGGGTTAAAATGGCAGCTCAAATTTTAGGTGGTAACGGCGGCGGACGCGATGATTTCGCTACTGCTGGCGGAAAAGATACTAGCATGGTTTCTAGCGCGCTAGCTGGGGCACTAGAATTTGCAAAAGGTAAGCTAGGTTGAACGAATTAGAAACGAGCTTTGCCAGAAGTGATCAAATTTTGCCCCTAATTCACATTTTAGGGGCGATTTGCTTTATTTGCGCGCATGTTTGCATTATCATGTTGATTCGAATTTTCAGTGATAAAGCAGACATCACAAACTCAAATTTCGAAAAAATCAAATTTTATCTTTCGAAATTTAACCTGTTTTTTGGCTCGTTTTTTTTGATTATAATTGTGAGTGGATTTTTTCTAAGCATAGGCAACAACTTCAAATTCGCAGACCCTATGATAAATGCTGTAATCGTTACGCTGTGGGTTTTGGCGGTGTTTATTTTGATAAATTTTGGCTATGTTTATTTTAAATTTTACTCGTTTAAAAAGGCGCTTTTAGCGGGCGATAAATTCGAAGCTAGCGAGCATTTGATTATCATCGCTAGATATTTTGTCCCGCTAAATGTCGCTGTATCGGTGCTTTGCACCTATCTTTGTGTAGCGGTGGGTAGATTTTGATTTATTTGATTTCATCTTCGCCGACAAGGGCGCAGATTTTGCGGGAGGCTGGGATAAAATTCGAGCAAATCAGCTTTGAATTTGACGAAAATGTAGGCGACATAGCCGATGCTAAAACATACGCTTACCGCGTGGCAAGTGCGAAAAAATCGCAGTTTTTAGCCAAAAACAAAAATGCAAAAAATTTGCTTTTTTGCGATAGCTCGGTTTTGGTAGGTGGCAAAATTTTAGGCAAAGCAAAGGACATTGGCCACGCAAGAGCTATGCTAAACGCCCAATCTGACGCTATTAGCGAGGTTTATACGGCGATGATTTTTGTGGGCGAGGGTTTTGAGATAAGCACGCTTTTGGTGGCTAGTTATAAATTCGCCAAATTTAGCGAGGCAGATTTAGAAGCGTATCTAAAAAGTGGCGATTGGCGCGGCAAAGCAGGGGCTATGAGTATCGAGGGGTTTAATCAAAAATATATCCAAAGCTTTCGTGGCGATACTAGCACCGCTATGGGTTTAAATGTGGAAATTTTAAAAAGGTATTTAGATGGTAAGAATTTTATTTAGTTTTATTACGGTTTGTTTTTTCGCAGGGTGCGGTGTGTTTATGTATTTTTATACGCAAATTCGCCTAGAATCGAACTCTATTATTGATTATCACCCGGAGCTAACGACCAAAATTTACGATCGCAACGGCAACTTGCTTGCCAATATTTTCAACGAACAAAACCGCCTTTATACTAGATTTGACGAAATTCCAGGCCGTATGGTCGAAGCCCTAGTAGCTATCGAGGATACCGCGTTTTTCGAGCATCAGGGCATTAATACAGAGGCTATTTTTCGCGCGATTGTAAAAGATATAAAAGCGATGAAATTTGTAGAAGGTGCCTCCACTATCACGCAACAACTTGTCAAAAATTTGGTTTTATCTAGCGAAAAAAAGATAGATAGAAAAATAAAAGAGATGATTTTATCACTAAAAATCGAAAACACCCTAAGCAAAGAGGAAATTTTAGAAAGATATTTTAACGAAGTGTATTTCGGACACGGGTATTACGGCGTCAAAACTGCCGCGCTTGGGTATTTTAAAAAGGATTTAGCTGACCTTAGTATCAAAGAAATCGCCATTTTGGTGGGTTTGCCAAAAGCCCCTAGCCAGTATGACCCTACCAAGCACCTAGATTTGGCACTTTCTCGCGCAAACAATGTAATTTATCGCATGCACGAGCTTGGCTGGATAAACAAAACCGAGTATGAAATCGCAATGGCAGAAGAGCCGTTTGTCTATGATGAAACTCTAACCCAAAATGTCGCTCCATACGCAGTCGATGAGATCGTCAAAGAGGCAGAGAGACTGCTACCAGATGTGCGCACAGGTGGATATAGAATCGAAACAAGCTTAGACTTAAAGGCGCAAGAAATGGCGCAAGAGGCGCTGATTTTTGGCTACAACGAAATTTTAAAACGCAACAAAGACGCAAATGCTAGCAATGTAAATGGCGCGATTATCGTTACGCACCCGCAAAATGGCGAAATTATCGCACTTGTAGGCGGTGTGGATTATGCTAAATCAAATTTCAACCGCGCTAGCCAAAGCAGACGCCAAACAGGGTCAAGCTTCAAGCCATTTATCTACCAAATCGCCCTAGATAGCGGGTATTCGACGATGACAGAGGTCCCTGATATCGCGCGCGAATTTGACGATGGAAGCAACAAAAGCTGGAAACCGAAAAACTATGATAGCACATACAGTGGCTATATCACGATAAAAGAGGCCTTGCAACGCTCTCGCAACCTCGCTTCGATAAATTTAATGCAATCAATCGGCATTGAGCGCACGATTCGCAAACTAAACGAATACGGGTTCAAAAATGTCCCGCCAGCGCTGTCTGTGGCGATCGGAAGTTACGGCATTTCGCCACTTGAATACTCGACTATGTATTCGATGTTTCCTGGTCTTGGCATTAGCACGAAGTCTAAATTCATCACCGCAATCACCGATAATAACGGCACTACGCACTATATCGAGCCTGAGCGCAGACGCATTTTGCGCCCAGAACAGGCGTATTTGATGACGACGCTGATGAAAAACATAGTCCAGCGAGGAACTGGCACCAGAGCGCGCGTGCAAGGCATCGAGATTGCTGGCAAAACAGGCACTTCAAATGACAGCATTGACGCGTGGTTTTGCGGATTTACGCCTGATTTGCAAATCATTGTTTGGTATGGAAACGACGATTACAAGCCTATGCGCAAGGTAGAAGGTGGCGGTAGAACAGCTGCGCCTGTGTTTGCGAAATTTTTGGAAAATTATCTTAAAGAATACCCACAAGCTAAGCGAAATTTTAGCGTCCCAAGTGGAGTATTTACTCGCAGATACGGCGCTAGCGATGAGTATTACACCAAAATTTCCCCACTTCCAAGAAGGGTTGAAACAAACGCAGAAGACGGGTTGATGTTTTAAAATTTGTATTAAAAAAAGGTGGTTTTATGTTTTTTGATCAATTTATCTTTTTTCTGCGAAAAAAGCCATTTTTCTTTTGGACTTTTTTTGTGGTTTTTGCTTGTTTATATAGTTATCTTATGTGGCTATATTTCATAGAAAAAACAAATTTAGGACAAGATATTTTTACAATTTTATTAATGCTATGTTTGATTTGGTTGATTGTATTTTATATCAAATTTAAATCGACTTTAAAAACATATAAATTTGAAAGAGAAAAAGAAAAATTTGAACTTTATAAAAATCAAATAATAAATGATTTTAATCTTGATAGAAACAATAATATTTTTGAAAAAATTGAAATTATCAGCACTTTTGTTAATCAAAATTTTTCTCAATTAAGCCTTGCTTCGCTGAGAATTTTATCTTTACTAAACAAAACACTAAAAATCTACATTTCGAATTTATCTCGCAAAATAGTTGTATCAAAAGGCGAAAGTATAGTCGGTCAAACAAATCATGCCTCAAATGATATAAAAAAACAAAATGAAAAGTTTTTATCTCTTTTAGATATTTATATCGATGAATTTTTAAAGATGAACAATAATAAAAAAGAGCAAAAAATCACCGAAATAGAGCTTGAACGAACTGCTGAAATTTTGAAAAAAATAAATGAGGAGAAATAATGCAATTAGAATTAATCAAACAAAATTTACTAAACAAAGAGATTGATGATAAAAATTTTGTTTTTGAAGACAAATTAAATAGCGAAGAAAAAGCTAAAATCAACGAAAAAGCTACCGAACTTTTGACATTTTTATCAGGAAAAAGTTCTGGTGCAATTCACCAAATTTTAGAAAATTTGATTATTGATGATGTTTCAAATTTGGAAAATCAATCAGAAATTTTGCTTTCTAAAATCGGCAAACTAGAAAATATAGAAAATAGCGATGTTTCGAATATTGGCAAATCAATAATTAAGCTAAATGAACAATTATCAAAACTAAATCCAAGCACATTTAAACCAAGTAAAATTCTATCTTTAATCCCATTTATCGGAAATCCAATAAATCGTTATCTTAAAAAATTCCAAAGCGCAAAAGGTGCGATAGAAGAAATTTGCGAAAATTTGCAAAATGGAGCGAAACTCTTAAAAGATGATAATTTGATACTTCTAAACGATAGGGAATTTTACAAAAACCGTGCAATTTCTCTCCAAAGAAAAGGTTTTGTATTTGGAAAATTAATCGATGCAATAAGTGAAAATTTGGATAAATTTTCGCCAGATGAGCGCAAATTTTATGAAAATAATGTTCTTTTAAATTTGAGAAAAAAAACAAGAAGTATTTATGAGATACTAGCCGTAACGCAACAAGGTCTGTTAAGTAGCGATCAAATTATAAACACAAATTTAGAGCTTATCGATGCAATCTCAAATATCAAAATTGTAACCAAAAGAGCCCTTGAAATCGGTGTTGCGACGGCAATATCGCTAGAAAATCAAAAACAAGTCGCAACGGCTACCAAACAAAGTGCTGATTTGGCAAATGAGATAATCTTGCAAAATGCCAAGACAATGAACGAACAAACAGAGGAAATTTTTAATCTATCTTCGAGTGCGACACTTAGTTTAGAAACCCTAAAATCGGCTTTTGAACAAATAGAACAAGCAATAAATAAAATGGACGAATTAAAAAATTCTGCCAACGAAAAACTAAAAGTAGAAATTGCAAATTTCAAAGATTTAACCCACAAATTAGAAGAAAAAACGAAGTTAAATGAAAAAATTGCTAAATATAAAGCTGAGTTAGATTTGCAAATTTAAAGGTTAGTTATGTTGGATAAAAATAGATTAATTTTTAAAAAATTTGTCTTTTTTGTGATATTTGTTTTAGTTATAGTGCCGTTTGGATTTTTGTTTTTCAAATACTTTGTGCAAGAAAACGAGCAAAATAACGAAAAAATCTATGAAAGACAAATTCCTATAAATCCTGCAACAAAAGATGATATTTTAAATACAAAAAATGAAATTGAAACCATAAAAAAAGAGTTAGAAAGTTTAAGTAAAAACACAAAAGAAAACAAAACAATTTATACCAAAATTTACAACAAAGAGCTAATTGCAAATTCAGTCCAAGTCCATTTTCACCCACGAGAATTTACGCAAATAGGCGATATTTTATATGTTTCAGGTAGCAACAAAGATGGCTTTGCTGTAATTGATATTGCCAATCCCGATGATATACAGCCACTTGGATTTTTCAAATACAAACACAACGGTCGCATTGCAAGTATTGATTTGGCGCCATCTAGTGATGGTAAATTTATCATTATGGTAGATCCAGAAAGTGGAATTTACAAAATCGATACAACAGATTTTGCCAATATGCAAATCGTGTCGTCTTATCCGATTTATACTGCACACAGAGTGATATTATCAAACGATAATCAAACAGCATTTGCTATGAGCAATAATGGACTTATTAGCTTGGATATCCAAAACGATATCATTAAACTCGATGAATATCACGCAGGCGTAGATTTAAACGGAAATTCGTATGTTGATAGCGAAAATTTCCACATGAAATTGATGATTAACCTCCAAGAAATCGCAAATGGTGATTTGCAATTCATCAATAATTATGAAATTTTATTTATGACATACGGTGGAGCTTATATTTTTGATGTCTCAAATCCAAACAACATAAAATGCGTCAAGCAAAATTTACAAAACAAATCTTCACCGTGGAAGATGAAAATTTCAAAAGACGGCAAAAAAGCGTATTATGCAGAAATAGGTAAATTTGTTATTTTTGATATCGATAAATTTGAGATTATACAGACTTTTGGAGATAAATACCGTTTTATGTATCAAGAATTTGGCATTTTGGAAAATTTAGATCTTTTTTATTTTTATGTTTCGCATTATGATGTAGGAGATGAATACGAAAGCGAGGCACTCGAATTACTCAATTCAAATAACGAAGTCTTAAAAACATATCTTTTTCCACAAGCATACGCTTCTCATATCGCATTATCTGATGACAAACAAAGATTTTTTGTCGGATTTTTGGGCGGTAGAACATATTATGTAAGCGCAGTTAGCATAAAATAATGAAAGATCAAAACAAAAAATTTGGGCTAATTTTGTTATCTATTTTGGCTGTTATGGCTATTTTGATAACTAATTTTTTCTCGTTTTATGGTAATCAAATTGCAATACAAAAGCAAAAAGAGCAAGAATTAAAACAAAAAGAGATTGAGCAAAAAATCATAGTTTTAAAACAAAAAGAAACAGAAAAATTGCAAAAAAAAATCTTTTGGAACCAAAAACGATATTCTTATAGTTCTATTAAAAGTATAATATCAAACGATGAAGGCTACGAGATTATCACAGATTATGAAAATGGCGAAGAAAAAACAATCAAACTAGACAAAATCGGAAATCAAATTTCTATTTCAACCAAAAAAATCTCAAAAAATTTTCAATTTCCTAAAATTTTTGATATTCTCAGATTATGCGACGATACACGCATTGATATAAAATCCAAAAAATTGTTTAGACAAAATGTTTTGATAAAAAGCCTGAATTTAGATAAAGAATTTATTGTAGATGACGCTATTTGCCAAAATAATCATATTTTGCTTCTTGCACACAAATATACCGTGCCAAATAAATTTTTTCCATACCTAATAGTTTATGATAAAAATTTTAATCAAATTTTACAAAAACAACTCGCTTTATTTGTGCCTGAAAATAGAGTTCGTGGACAGTTTGCAAAATTTAAAATAGCCAAATTTAAAAACGGTTTTTTGTTGATTACATTTTTGGAAAGATTTGATGATGAAACGGAAGGCAGATTTGATTTTAAAGAATTTGATCTAAACGGAAATCTACTAAATGAAATTAAAAGTAGTGCTTATCCACCAGATACCAAAATAAACTGCACTGCAAATATAGATAATGGTGTTTTGATTGGTGGCGAAAGTTATTATAATGACATCTCGCAAAAAATCTTAAATCACGAGATTATAACCGAAGGTTTTAGCAAAAAAGAGGCAATTTTGTTCAAAATCGATTTGGATATCCCACTTAACAAACAGCAAATCAAACCATTTTATGGCAAATTTGAACGAAAAGCTTGGGGTGAATAAAATTTTAAATTTAGAATAAAATTCTATAAATCAAGGTAACCTAAATTTAGCTACCTTATCACCTCTTTCATCTCTTTTATCGCATTTTCAAGTCCTACGAAAATCGCGCGCGAAATAATACTTTGACCGATATTTACGAGCGAAATTTCGCTGTTTTTCACCAGCGCAGAGACATTTTGGTAGTTCAGACCACCGCCAGCAGTTACATTCATACCTAGCCCCTTGGCATACGCGCTCATGTGGCGAAGCTTGGAAATTTCATCTTTTAGCATAGATTTTAGCGTATCAAGCGGGAGATTATACGCCTTTATCGCATGTGGCGTAAAAGCCAAATTTGACCTAATCGTCGCAAACAGCGCAGAGTATGTGCCGGTGCGAAGCTCGATCGAGCGGACATTAAAATCATTTGCCATGTCGATTACTTCGCGCACAGGCTCGATAAACAGCCCCACACGCACGCCCGAGTGTTGCAAAAACTCGATATCGCTCGCGATTTGCTCAGAGTGCAGATTTAGCCCACAATCCTCGCCAGAGTGCGGCACTAGCGTGATACGATATGGTTTAGCCTTGACCAAAATCTCCAAAAGCTCGCTCCCGCCGCTACACTCGACATTTACAGGCACCTTTGAGTGGCGCACGATATCGCCGATATCATCTTCGTTGATATGGCGTCGATCCTCGTGTAAATGAAGCGTGATTTGATTTGCACCCGCGCTGATTGCGGTGTATGCCGCCATCAAAATATCAGGGTCGTTCATCGCCCGCGCCTCGCGCAAAACCGCGACATGATCGATATTTACTCCAAGTAGCATTTTAACTCCTAAGAAAATTTTCGCTATTATAACCAAAAAAGGTAAGGAGAAATTTATGGTTTTAGGCTTTGATTTGGGCTCGAATACACTGCGCGCATGTGTGATGAAGCCAGCCAAAACGGGCTTTGAGATAGTTAAATCTAGCGAGCGCATAGTCGGCTCGGCTAGGGGATTAGTGGCAAATAAGCCTTTGCAAAATGACGCCAAAGAGCGTATTTTGCGGGCTTTGGGCGAAATTTTAGAAGAACTTTCGGATTTGATTTATGAGCGAAATTTAGAGATTTTGGATAATTGTGCTAAAAATTTAGAGAGCGGGGATACCTGCGCGCGAAATTTGGGTTTTGATGATACCTGCGCGCGAAATTTTAAAAATGCCAAATTTAGCCTGCCTTACGCCGCTGTGGCGACGGAAGCCTTTCGAGTCGCCAGCGATAGCGTAGAATTTTTCGAAAAACTTTACAAAGAATTTTGCGTAAAATTTAGCATAATCGACGGCGAAACAGAGACAAATTTGACCAGGCTTGGTATCGAAAACAGACTTCAAATTTTAGGTATCAAAGCGCAAAATGCCGTCAGTATCGACCTTGGCGGAGCTAGCACAGAGATAAGCAGTGCTAAATTTGGACAAAGCTTTAAATTTGGCATTGTGAGATTTTGTAACGAAAATCCCGAAATTTTACAAAATTTTAATTACGCCAAATTTAGCCAAATCGCAAACGAGCAGACAAGAAGCGCAAGGGAGTTTTTGCGCAGTTTAGGCGCAGGAAAAATCGTGCTCACAAGCGGTGTGCCAACCACGATAAGCGCCCTTAAATTGGGAATTTGTGCCAAAGATTACGACGCGGGCAAAATCAATGGAAGCGTTTTGAGATTTAGCGATTTTGCTGGGGCGATAGAGCAAATTTTGAAATTCTCAAAGCGCGAAGCCGATGAGGCAATGGGCGAAAATAGGGCGGAGGTTATCGTGGCTGGGGCGCTACTTTTAGAGGCGATTTTGAGCGATTTTAGCGGTAGCGGCGCGGATTTTATCGTCGTTGATGATGGATTACGAGAGGGCGTGTGTATAAATTTGATGCAAAATTTGACGATTAAGAATTAAATTTTAAATCCAAAAATAGTATCATACCTAAATTTTATCAAGGAGAAAAAATGGTAAGAGAACAAATTTTAGAAGATATCAAAACCGCTATGAAATCTGGTGACACGGTGCGCAGAGACGCTTTGCGTATGCTAAATTCTACGCTTAAACAAATTGAGGTTGATGAGAGAATCACCCTGAGTGATGAGAGGGTTTTTAGCGTTTTGCAAACCGAAATCAAGCGCAGAAACGAAAGCGCGGCGCAATACAAGACTGGTGGGCGCGAGGATTTAGCGCAAAAAGAGCTTGGCGAGGCCGAAATTATCGGCGCGTATCTACCAAAACAGCTTAGCGATGACGAGCTTAGCGCGGCTTTGGGCGCACTGCTTAGCGAACTTGGCGCAACGAGTGCCAAAGATATGGGGCGCGTGATGAAAGCCGCAAAAGAAAAATTCGGCGCTAGTGTCGATGGCAAACGCCTAAGCGAAGCGGTAAAATCGGCTTTAAACTAAAATTTAAAATTTGCAATTTAGGCTAAAATTTAAGCAAAATTTTAGCCTAAAACTATTGACAAAAAATCAAATTTTGCATATAATCTAGCACTCAAAGATACAGAGTGACAACTTTTAGAAAATCAAAACTAATTTAGAAAGGACGAAAATGAATTTTCAACCACTTGGAAAACGCGTTTTAATCGAGCGCGAGGAAGAGACCAAAACCACAGCTAGCGGTATCATTATCCCAGATAACGCTTCAAAAGAGAAGCCATCAACTGGCAAAATCGTGGCTGTCGGCACAGAGTGCGATAGCGTAAAACTTGGCGATGTTGTAGCGTTCGCAAAATACGCTGGCGCGGATATCACAATCGATGATAAGAAATATCTTATCTTAAATTTAGAAGATGTTTTAGGAATACTTAAATAAAAGGAATCAAAATGGCAAAAGAAATTTTTTTCTCAGACGAAGCTAGAAACAAACTTTACTCAGGCGTAAAAAAACTAAACGACGCAGTTAAGGTCACAATGGGACCAAGAGGCAGAAATGTGCTTATCCAAAAAAGCTTTGGGGCACCTGCTATCACAAAAGACGGCGTAAGCGTAGCAAAAGAGATCGAGCTTAAAGACACTCTCGAAAATATGGGTGCAAGCTTGGTTAGAGAGGTCGCAAGCAAAACTAACGACGAGGCAGGCGATGGCACAACTACTGCGACCGTGCTAGCTCACGCGATTTTCAAAGAGGGCTTACGCAATGTAACAGCTGGCGCAAATCCTATCGAAGTAAAACGCGGTATGGATAAATTTAGCGCAGCCGTAATCGAAGAGCTAAAAAAATCTGCAAAAGCAGTAAGTGGTAAAAAAGAGATCGCCCAAGTCGCTACAATCTCAGCTAACAACGATGAGAGCGTGGGTGATTTGATTTCTGAGGCTATGGAAAAGGTCGGCAAAGACGGCGTAATCACAGTCGAAGAAGCAAAATCAATCAACGACGAGCTAAATGTGGTCGAGGGTATGCAGTTCGACAGAGGCTATCTAAGCCCATATTTCATCACAAACCCTGAAAAAATGCTAGTAGAGCTTAGCTCACCGCTAATTTTACTTTTCGATAAAAAAATTACAAATTTAAAAGATTTGCTTCCGGTTTTAGAGCAAGTGCAAAAAACAGGCAAACCACTTCTAATCATCGCAGAGGATATCGAGGGTGAAGCGCTTGCGACTTTGGTTGTAAATAAACTTCGTGGCGTGTTAAACATTTCAGCTGTAAAAGCCCCTGGATTTGGCGATAGAAGAAAGGCAATGCTAGAAGATATCGCTATCCTTACAGGCGGAACAGTCGTAAGCGAAGAGCTAGGCAGAACGCTAGAAAGCGCAAATATGGCTGATCTTGGTCAGGCTGAGCGTATCGTAATCGACAAAGACAACACTACAATCGTAAATGGCGTAGGCGAAAAAAGCGCAATAGATGCTAGAATCGCGCAAATCAAAGCTCAAATTTTAGAGACAACAAGCGATTATGATAAAGAAAAATTGCAAGAACGCCTAGCAAAACTAAGCGGTGGCGTAGCTGTAATCAAAGTAGGCGCAGCAACCGAAACAGAGATGAAAGAGAAAAAAGATCGCGTCGATGACGCCCTAAATGCGACAAAAGCAGCTGTCGAGGAAGGTATCGTAATCGGTGGCGGCGCTGCGCTAATCAAAGCTAGCAAAAATGTCAGCCTAGATTTAAGTGGCGATCAAAAAATCGGCGCAGATATCGTCAAACGCGCACTTTACGCTCCACTTCGCCAAATCGTAGAAAACGCAGGATATGACGCAGGCGTAATCGCAAACGCAGTCGAAAACGCAAGCGATGAGGCGCAAGGCTTCAACGCTGCAAGTGGCGAATTTACAAATATGTATAACGCTGGAATCATCGATCCGCTAAAAGTAGAGCGCGTAGCTTTGCAAAATGCGGTTTCAGTCGCTAGCATGCTACTAACCACAGAAGCAACAGTCAGCGAAATCAAAGAGGACAAACCAGCTCTTCCTCCAATGCCAGATATGGGTGGCATGGGCGGTATGGGCGGCATGATGTAAGCTTGCCTAGCGCAAATTTAAGAGGCAAATTTAAGAGGGGCAATTCCCTCTTAAATTTGCAAAATTTATTCTATTTCTCGCCATAATCTTATTAAATTTTTAATTCTTTTTTTGTAAAATCAAGGCTTTTTAAAAGGAGAAAATATGAGAAGTCAAATTTTAAATTCCTTTGTTATTTTTGCCGTTTGTTTAGGGCTAGCAGGGTGCGCCCAAAACAAGCCAAAACCGCGCGTGGAGCCATATCCGATAGTCAAAGATAGCTCCAAACAACCGCCTAAAAAAACAAAAAGAATTAAGAAAAAACAAAACGCCTCTAAACAAGATAGCACGAAAAAACCTATCGCGCAAAATTCAGAGAAGCGTTGGGTTGTAGATATCGACTCTCTAAAAAGAGAAGAACCACCAGCTACGGAAAAAAAGCCAAAGGTGGATAATGGCACTCCTCGCAAATACACTGTCCCGGTAGAGTAAATTTAGGCTAAGCGATGAAACGAGTTGAGCGAGTAGAGCAGATGAGCGAGATTTTAGCAAAAGTGCAAAAGTGCCTAGATGCATTTGAACTCGCCCTTGATGAGTATAAAAATTCGCAAAAACTTATCAAAAAACTTAGCAAATATTATTCTAGTAAAATTTGGCTAAGTGATTACGAGGCCGATGAGAGCGGTAAAATACCGCGAGAAATAGGTGAGGGCGAAAGCCTTCGTGCGATCAATCGCGGTGCGCTAAGCGAGGATGGGATTTACAACGCTATTTGGCTAAACAAACGCCTAGCGCGCGATATGAAAAAATTATCAAATTTGATTTGCAAGGAATAAAAATGAACAAAAAATATGTTTTTATCTTGGTTTTGCTAACGCTCTGCGCTGTGGGAGCGCTTTTGGGCGTGGCTAAAAAAGACGAGCTTAAATGCTACGCAAAAGATGCTCAAAGCTGCCTAAATGTCGGTATGAAATACTTCGAAAACAGCCATGACCCAGTAGCGCAAAAGTATTTCAAAAAATCTTGTGATTTAAAAAGCGCGTATGCGTGCTACAATCTAGGCGTTATGTTTGACAACGGCTTTGGCGTGGCTAAAATGGAGCCAGAGGCGATTAGGTATTATACCAAGGCCTGCGATAGTGGCTATGCCCCAGCATGTGTAAATTTAAGCTATATCTACCACGACAGCTCAGTTTATAGCAACACAACCCAAGCTATCGAATTAGCCAAAAAAGCCTGCGATTTAGGTGAGGGAAGCGGGTGCTATAATCTAGGGTTTTATTATCTAAAAGGCAACGCATACCGCCAAAACATACCAGAGGCCATAGCTAGCTACGAAAAAGCCTGCGATCTAAACTACGCCCCAGCGTGCGGATTAATCGGAAATATGTTTGCCAAAGGCGAGTATTTGCAACAAAACAATCAAAAAGCCATAGCTTTTCACCAAAAAGCCTGCTCTCTTGGCAACGAAAAAAGCTGCGCACTCTTCAAAAAACAATAAATTTATCTAAATTTCAACGGCGTTAAATTTGCAAATTTAACGCCAAATTTATCTTTTAAATTTCACTACTTCGCTTAAATTTTCTTCGAGTTTGATTGTATTTTGCATGCCAAAATTTGATGATTTTATCGCGTCAATGCGCTTTTGCAAAAGCGGGTGCGATTCAAAAAGATTGATGAAGGTATCGCTATCACCAAGCTTTTTTACGCTAGCGAAAAACTCATCTGCACCGCCGATATGCCCATAAGCGCAGTTTAAAATCCTAAGCGCCTCGTTATCGGCGGCGGCTTCTTGCGAGCGCGAGTATTTGCCAGCAATCGCTCCGCCTAAAATTTGGCTTAGTCTTTCATCGCTAAAACCGAACAAAATCGCCATTACAGCGCCATTTCCTAAACCTTTTATGTGATCGCGGTGCTTAAAATGCGCTAGCTCGTGAGCTAAAACAAAGGCTAGCCCATTTTCGCTTTTAATATGCGAAAAAAGCCCGGTATTGACCGTGAGTGCGCCATTTAGGGCTGCGCTTGCGTTTGGGATTTTGCTTTCGTTTATCACGATAAAATATTCATTTTTGACCTTAGCGCATGAATTTAGCCGTGAGGTTAGTGTGCGGATTTGCTCGGCGAGCCTCTCGTGTTTTGGCTCGATTACACGCTCGCTTTCACTGGCTTTGAAAATTTTATACTCTTTGCCCTCTGGGATAAATTTCACAGCCACGCCCACGAAAATATTTAGCGCGAAAAACACACACGCGATAACTGCGACAAGCCCCACGCCAAGGGCTAGGAAATTTATAGCATGATTTTCTTTGGAATAATTTTGTTCGCCCTCGTTTTGCGAGGGAATAAATTTAGCCATTGAAATTCGCCTGTTTTGGCTCTTTGGCGTAATAAATCGCCGTAGCGTAAGCTAGGATTTCCACGCTTCCGACATTTTTCGTGGTTTGATTTATCGAGCTTGTTTCTATGCGCAAATTTATAATCTCGTCCGCGCCCAAGGCCTTTTCTTTTAGCCTAATCACAGCCTCGCGTCTAGCGCGGTCTAGCAGGCTTTCATACGGCACGACATCACCACCGAAAAAATTTATCACGCTAGCGTAAATTCGCTTGAAATAATCAATACTTATAACCACATTTCCGCTTACAAATCTCACCCTTTCGATTTTGCCCGAATTTAGCAATGGGTGTTTTGAGTTTGTGGTGGGTATGTGTAAAAACAGAGCCTCTTTTTTGCGAATTCTAGCGAAATGGCGCACCTCAGCTTGCTTGCCAAAGATATATCCAACCCCAAGCAAAATGAGAAATATTATGATATCGTTCATATCTTACCTTGCCAAAACTGCCGTGCCATAGACATAAATTTCGCTCGCACCAGCCGCAACCGAGCTAGTGGAAAATCGCAAATTTACAATCGCATTTGCACCCATGGCTCTGGCCTGAGAGCACATACGCTCAATCGCTTGTTCGCGCGATTCTTCGAGTAGCTCGGTATATCCTACTAGCTCGCCACCTACGATATTTTTCAGGCTCGCCATGATATCGCGTCCGAAGTGTTTAGCTCTGACCGTGCTTCCACTCACCACGCCGAAAACCTGCTCGATCTCACGCCCTGGGATTGTCTCTGTATTTACCAAAGTCATCATAAGTGAATTTTTAAAATTTGCCATATTTTCTCCCAAATTTTACAAAATTTGCGAAATTTAAAATTTCGCAAATTTAGCTTATTTATAGTTTTTCACAAATTTTGCTATGCGCGCGATTCCCTCTTTTATCTCGTCCATTGAACAAGCATAACTAATCCTAAAATGCTCGTCCATACCAAATCCCACGCCCGGCACGGTCGCTACAAGTGCCTCATCTAGCAGTTTTGTGCAAAATTTCATACTATCTTTTTCTACGCTCGCGCAGTTGATAAATAGATAAAACGCGCCATCAGGTTTGACTACGCTAAGACCCTCTATCGCATTTATCGCATCTACGGCGTAATCACGGCGTTTTTGATACTCTTTATTCATCATGGCGATATACTCATCAGCCTTGCCTTCTAGCACAGCCACGGCACCTGCTTGGACTATGCTTGAAATATTGCTCGTGCTTTGGCTTTGAAGTTTTTTCATAGCTTTGTTTAGCTCGTCGTTCGCACACGCTGTATAGCCAAATCTCCACCCAGGCATTGCGCCACATTTGCTAAGGCCATTTACGGTGATAGTGCGATTAAACATATCCTCACTGATACTTGCACAAGCTACAAATTCTTTATCAAAAATGATTTTTTCGTAAATTTCATCTGCGATTACGGCGATATCTGTGTCTTTTAGCACCTCAGCGATCGCAATTAGCTCATCTTTGCTATACACAGCTCCTGCTGGATTTGACGGAGAGCAAAGACTAAGCGCTTTCGTGCGTGGCGTGATAGCTGCTTTTAGCTCAGAGGCTGTGATTTTGTATTTATTTTCTGGCTTTGTGTCGATTATGACAGGTTTTCCACCGCAAAATTTAACAATCTCAGGATATGTTACCCAAAATGGCGCTGGCACGATAACCTCGTCGCCATCATCTATCAAACATGAAAAAATATTAAAAAGCGAGTGTTTAGCCCCTACATTTGTGATGATTTGGCTAGGTTTGTAATCCAGGCCATTATCTCGTTTTAGTTTTAGTGCGACTGCGTTTAAAATTTCAGCTGTGCCTGGGATTGGTGTGTATTTGCCACAGCCCTTAGCCATAGCCTCTATCACGGCATCTTTCGCCGCCTCGGCAGTATCGAAATCAGGCTCGCCTGCGCTAAAAATAATCACATCTTTTCCGCTAGCTTTAAGCTCTTTTGCGCGTGTGCTAATGGCGATTGTTAGGCTTTCGCTTAGTCTGTTTATGCGTGAAGCAAGTTTCATTTTTTCTCCTTTTGGTGTGTTTTTAAACAATCATAAATCATCTCTTTGACGCTGAAAGTTTCGTCTTTGCCTTCATAGTTTGCGGTATTATAAATATCGCTTATCTTGCAATCATCTTCACCGCACTCTAATTTATAGATTATTTTTTGACTCTCTGGCGTCCAGCCTTTGCAAATTTGCTCTACCTCTACATCTCCAAATTTTGAAATTTCAAATTTATATTCTGGGTTATCGCAAACATCTTGCCCAGAGATTGTAGGAGCATAATCTAGACAACCAATCTCTCCGTTTGCGAATTCCTCATCTTTCAAAAATGCGATTTTTAAAGAATTTGTGCAAATTTCGCCACAAATTTTATCAAAATTTTCTTGATTTTGATATATTTTTTTAACTGTTTCTATTTTAAGATTATCAAATTCCCCAGCGTTTAACGCACCGCAAATTCCAAGCAAAATCAAAATTTTTCTCATTATCCCCCCTGTTATTTGAGTGATTTTAGATAGTTTTCATACTCTTGGTTGATCTCTTTTTCTTTGTCACAGAGATTTTTATCGCCATTTTGTATGCACTCTTCTAAAATTTCAATTCGTTTGATTAGATATTTCATCAGCTCTTTGTTGATATCTGGGAGTTTGTTATGCGCTAGCGGATCGCTATCGCACTCGCCTAAAATCCTAGCTGGCACGCCCACGGCTGTGGAGTTTGCGGGGACATCTTTTATCACGACAGAATTTGCGCCAATTTTAGAGTGCGCTCCGATTGTGATATTGCCTAAAATTTTCGCCCCAGCTCCCACGACTACGCCGTTTTCTAGGGTAGGGTGTCGTTTGCCCTTTTCCAAGCTAACGCCACCTAGGGTTACATTTTGATAAATCAAACAATTATCGCCGACAATCGCTGTCTCGCCGATGACCAAACCAGCCGCATGGTCGAAAAACACGCCACTGCCGATTTTCGCCCCTGGGTTGATATCCACAGCGGTGATTAAGCGCGTAATACCAGAGATTATGCGCGCGATAAGGCGAAATTTGCGCTCATAAAACCAGTGCGCGAAACGATAATTTATCAGCGCCCACACACCCGGATAGCAAAAAATCACCTCAAATACGCTATTGCAAGCCGGATCTTGGCGAGATGGCTCGGTAAAATCGTGTTTTATAGTTTGCCAAAAAGTCATAATCCCGCCTTATTGGATAGTTTTTAAATAGCTATTATCGTTTAGGAACAAATACAGCTCGCCTAGGACATGCTTTTTCTCTTTTTCTGAAAGCAGTGGCGAGTTTGCGATTCGTTCATTTAGGCTCTCTCTGATATCGACTACATCATAGTCCATATCATCTAAAATATCAATGACAGATTGCGACTCGATAAAATCCGTAATCTCAAATCCGCCGTCTTTTAAAATCACGGTTGCCTCATTTGGGTGCGCAAAGAGGTTGTGATTCATACCAAGCACCTCTTGATACGCCCCGACTAAGAAAAATCCGAGGAAATACTCTTCCTCTTCTGGGTCGATATCGTGCAAAAACAAAGGATTATGCTCTTTATCAAATGTAATCTCGCCGTCGCTATCGCAGGTGATATCCCACAGCGTCGCAGAAAGCGTAGCGCGCTCGTCGAGGTGTTCGAGTGGCATGACTGGGAAATGCTGTTTAATGCCCCAAAAATCAGGCAAGGATTGGAAAAGTGAGAAATTTACCAAATACCGCTCTTGCGCGTTTCCGAGCGAATTTAAGAAATTTCCATACTCTTGCTTATTTCCCAAAAGCGCATAAGCCTTGCGCACGACTAGATGCACCAAAATTTCGCCATTTGAGCGATCTGTGAGATCCACATAGCCCAAATCAAAGAGCGTCAGCACGCTCTCCATGTGCGCCATAGCGTCATGCAGGTATTCAAGGGCGTTTGATGGCTTTAACGAAGTATAAAGATCGTAAAGCTCGGTGATGACTGGCGGATTTTCCTTTTTCAAAGCCAGTTTGGCCTCTGTGTATTCTTGGGTAAAAAGCTCCAAAACAGGCGCAACCAGCACAGCGTGGCTAGCTGCGACATAACGGCCACTTTCTATGAAAATATTTGGCTCAATCTCGTTTTTATCCTGTGCGATTGATTTTAAAAGGAAAACGACATCGTTTGCGTATTCTTTGAGGGTGTAATTTCTGCTGAAATTTTCCTTCACTTGCGAATATTCTATCGCCAAACCACCGCCTAAATTTATCGAATTTAGATTTTTAGCACCCATTTTGCGAAGTTCGGCGTAGATGTTTCCAGCCTCGACTAACGCCTTTTTGAGAGGGTGAATTTCGGTGATTTGCGAACCGATATGGAAATGAATCATCGTAAATTGCTCGATTAGATTATTTTTTTTGAGCAAATTTACAGCCTCGATTAGCTCGGTCGAAGTAAGGCCAAATTTGGAGTTTATTCCGCCACTTTTGACCCAAATTCCGCTACCTGAATTATGAAGCCTTATGCGAAGCCCGATAAATGGCTTTGGCGCAAAGCGTTCTTTGGCGGTTTCGATTATGGTTTTTAGCTCGTTTAGCCCCTCGATTGTAAGCGTGATATTATGCCCCATCTCAGCGGCGATAAAGCCGATATTGATAAGCTCTTTGTCCTTAAAGCCATTTACGGTGATTGGCGCGTTGTCGTTGTTATACGCCATGGCTAAAAGCAGTTCTGGCTTAGATCCAGCCTCCAAGCCATACCCGTAAGGCTTGCCGATTTCGACCAAATTTTTCACAAATCCTGGGAATTGATTTACTTTGAGCGGATAGACGGCGTTGAATTTGCCCTTGTAGTCAAATTCTTTTATCGCGCGGTTGAAATTCGAGTAAATTTCGACGATTTGTTTTTTGATAAGGTGTGGAAAACGAAGCAAAATAGGGCCTCTAATGCCATCAGCCCTGATTTCTTTAACCATATCGACAAGTGGCTGTTTGAAGTCAGAATTCACGCACAACTTGCCAGAATCAATGACGAAATTTGAATTTCCCCAAATATTTAGTCCATAATCGTTCATACTCTATCCTTAAAAAAGTCTTCGATTTCGTTAAATTTAACCATGTCTTGGCTTTTATCCTCTAAATTTTTGCACCATACGCTAGCGTTTTTAAACTCATCTTCGCCGATACAAAGGCAAAATTTAGCCATTTTTGAATCTGCGCTTTTTAGGTGTTTTTGCAAATTTTTTGGCTCGTATGCGATATGAGTTTTGGTGATTGCGCGCAGTTTTTGTCCGATAGCAAACGCACAAGGCACGATTGCCTCGTCCATTGCGCCGATGTAAATTCCGCTGCGAGAGCTAGGGGCTTCTTTTAATTTTAAAATTTCGATTAGCCTTTCAATTCCTATCGCAAAACCCACGCCAAATGTGCTTTTGCCACCCAAAAACTCTACTAGTCTATCGTATCTGCCACCGCCACCGACTGCGCTTTGTGCGCCAAGCTCACTGCTGACGAACTCAAATGCTGTTTTACAGTAATAATCTAGCCCTCTAACCAATCGTTTGTCGATTTCGAAATTTAGCCCATTTGCAAGCAAAATTTCTTGCAATTTTTCAAATTCGCCTTTGCACTCATCGCTTAGATTATCGGTGATTAGCGGGGCGGTGGCAAGCTCGCTTTGGCAGGCTTCGTTTTTGCAATCAAGCACGCGGATTGGGTTTGTGATAATGCGCCTTTTGCAATCCTCGCAAAGCCTATCCTCGCGCTCATTTAAAAATTTGATTAGTTTGTTTTTATACTCTGGCATGCACGAGCTATCGCCTAGGGAGTTTAGTTTGAGCGTGGTTTTTACGCCTAGTTTGCGTAAAATTTCGGCTAGTAACAAAATCACGCTCGCGTCCTCATACACGCTTCCCTCGCCAAAACACTCTACGCCAAATTGGTGAAATTCGCGTAGTCTCCCTCGTTGTGGGCGTTCGTAGCGAAACATCGAGCCAGTGTAGTAAAATTTGCGCACGCCACCAGCCTTGTCAAATTTATTCTCGATAAATGAGCGAACGACCCCAGCCGTGCCCTCTGGGCGCAAGCAGACGCTATCGCCACTTTTGTCGCTAAACTCATACATTTCCTTGCCGACTATATCGCTACTCTCGCCCACGCTTCGGCGAAATAGGGCGGTTTGTTCGAGTTTTGGGGTTTCGATTAGTTCAAATCCATAATTCCTCGCCACACTTTCACACACACGCACGATTTTTGCGAAAAGTTCGGCTTCATAGCCCATTAGGTCGTTCATACCACGCAGTGCTTTAATCATCTATAAATTCCTTTATTTTTTTTGTTATTTTATCAATATCATCGTTTGCATTGACGATTAAAAAATTTAATTTTAGCTTTTGTAAGGTAAATTTTATCTTTTCTTGCACCCTAAGCAGATACTCCGCGCCACGAAGCTCGATTTTATCGTATCCCGCGCGAGTATTTAGCCTAGAAATCAAATCATCTTTGCTAATCTCAAAAAATACAAATTTACCATAAATTTCACCACCAAGCGCGATTTTATTTAGCATTACAAGCTCGTCAAATTTAGCGTTTTCATCGTTTGCTAGGGCATAAGCGATACCTGAGATGAAGCTTCTATCGCTTAGGATTAGATTGTGCGAATTTGGCAAAACAACCTTCTCATGGTGTTCAGCCCGATCAGCTAAAAACAAAAACATCTCAGCAGTTTTTGAGATACTTCCGCAAATTTGACCTAAATTTATGTGGTTGTCGCCGTTAAATTTGAAATTTTCGTTTAAAATTATACTACGCAAAATTTCGCCAAACCTCGTAGCGCCCGGTTCTTTGGTAACTATCGCGCCAGGATAAATTTCAGCTAGGCGCGATATTTGCGTGCTTTTGCCAACTCCGTCAATCCCTTCGAAGGCTACAAACATCAATTTTCCTTTTTAAGCAGTGGCAAAATTTGCTTTGGCACAAACTGCGAAACATCGCCGTCGTGGCGCAGTATCGTGCGAACCATAGAGCTCGAAATAAAGGCGTTTTTCAGGCTTGGCATCAAAAACACACTCTCAAATTTATCCCATAGCGATGTGTTTGTGTAGCTAAGCTGTAATTCGTATTCGAAATCGCTCACCGCGCGCAGTCCCCTAATGCAAAAATTCGTGCCGTGTGATTTAGCGAAATCGACTAGCAGGTTTGAAAACGGCTCGACTTTGACATTTTTTAGATCGCTAAGGGCAAGCCTTGTCATCTCTAAGCGCTTTTCTAGCGAAAAACAAGGACTTTTGCTCTCGCTAAGTGCGATTGCGACGATAACCTCGTCAAAAAGGCCTAGTGCGCGTTTGATTACATCTAAATGACCATTTGTGATAGGATCAAAAGTACCGGGATAGATACATTTTCTCATTTTTGCCACCTTTTAAAGAGATTGTTTGCCACGCCCATGGCGTCGCACCATTTGCCAATTATGAAATTTTGCATATCTTCTAAATTTTTTGCACCGCTATAACCGCCGATAATGGGCGGAGCGATGATGACGCCGAGATTTGCTAACTCGCTCATTGAACGAAGCGAAATAGGCGAAAAAGGCATTTCGCGCACGCCAAGGATTAGTTTTTTGTGCTCTTTTAGCGCGACGGCTGCTGCGCGAGTGCTAAGAGTATCGGCGATACCTGCGTGAATTTTTGCCAGTGAGTTGATAGAGCAGGGGGCAAAAATCGTAGCATCTATGCCAAACGAACCAGACGCCACACTCGCGCCAATATCGCTATCATCGAAGAATTTCACAGCTTGATTTTCGTTAATGAAATTTGCAAAATTTATATTATTTTCGGATTTTAAGACGATTTTTGCATTTTCGCTTATGATTGCGTAAATTTCGTTTGGCGTGGTCGATAAAAATTTGATTAAATTTAACCCAATTTCGCAAAAACTAGCACCGCTTACACAAACTAGGATTTTCATAAGCAAACTTTTTGATTTGAATTTAAAAAAGTGGAGCGGGAAACGAGAGTCGAACTCGCGACATCAACCATGGCAAGGTTGCGCTCTACCACTGAGCTATTCCCGCACGAAGTAAAAAAGAACTTGGATTTTAGCTTAAAATTTCTCATTTGTCAATACCATTTTGCTTAAATTTCATAAATTTTTACAATTTCGCCATTTTTTTGCTCGCATTGCTCAAATTTTGAGAGCATAAAATGCGTCGCTGAACAAAGTGGCTTAATCATAGCCGAGTTTGATTTTATCGGCGTAAAATAGCCGTTTTCATATACGCCTAGGCTTAAATTTATGCGATTTGGGCGAAATTTTAGCTCACCATTAAATTTAGCTAAAATTTCACGCGCCTTAAAATTTTCACCAACCATTTTTTTAAGCACCGGCAAGATTATGATTTTTGCTAAAATAAACGCCGCTAGCGGGTTTCCCGGCATTACAAAAACAAGCTTTTTGTCCGCGTAGTAGCACTTAATCGGCTTTCCGGGCTTTATGTCGATATGCTCAAACACTGGGCTAAATCCAAGCTCGAACAAAATTTGCGCCATAAAATCAGCCTCGCCCACGCTTGCCCCACCGCTTGTGATTATCACATCATAGCTTTGCGCTGCGCTTTTTAGGGCTTCTCGCACTGCGTTTGCTTCGTCTTTGATAATTCCAAGATAGTCGTTTGCGAAATTTTCACTCTGCAAAAGTGCGCAAATCCCACTTGCGTTTGCGTTGTAAATTTCGCGCTCATTTGCGCTTTCCCACGGCTCTTTTAGCTCATCGCCACTCGAAAGCACGGCGATTTTTGGCGTGGTGCGTACGGGGATTTCATTTATGCCTTGCGCTGCTAAAAGCATGATTTTAGCAGCATTTATCCGCTCTCCTGCGCTAAGTAGCACCTCGCCCTCGCGCACTTCTTCGCCCATTTTGCGAAGTCCATCGCCTGCTTTTGCATTAGATGGAATTTGCAAAAACCCGTCCCTAATGCACGCGTCCTCTACGCGAAGCACGCTGTTTGCGCCCTTTGGCATAGGTGCGCCTGTCATTATTTTTTGCGCTTGATTCGGCGAAATTTCATAAAATTTTTGATCGCCAGCAAAGATAGTTGGCTCTACGATTTGCAAACTCTCACCGATTTTTTCGCTGTTATACGCATAGCCATCAAGTGCGCTATTATCGAAGCTTGGCACATTTTTTCGCGCTTTTATATCTTGCGCTAAAATAGCCCCAAGAGAGCGTGAAATTTCAATCTTTTTTTCGCCAAAAAAGCCTAAATTTTGCCTAAAAATCAATTCTTGCGCAGTGTTTATATCAATCATTCTTCTAGCCTTAGAATTTGCGCGCCTAGTGCGCTAAATTTCGCCTCCAAGCTCTCATATCCGCGGTCTAAATGATATATGCGATGCACGCGCGTAGTGCCACTTGCTGCAAGAGCCGCTAAAACAAGAGCTGAGCTAGCGCGCAAATCTGTCGCCATAACATCTGCGCCTGCGAGTTTGCCACCCTTGATTGTAGCGATATTGCCGTTTAGTTTGATATCTGCGCCCATGCGGTTTAGTTCGCTCACATGCATAAAGCGGTTTTCAAACAGCCTTTCCTCGACCGTGCTAGTGCCCTGCGCGACGCAGGTTAGCGCCATAAACTGCGCTTGCATATCGGTCGGAAAGCCCGGATATTCGGTAGTGATAATTTTGGTCGCTTTGATTTCGTCTGCTGGCAAAATTGTGATTTTAGAGTCGTTGCCGCTGCCTGAAATTTCAAATTTAAATCCCATATCCTCAAATTTCGCTAGCACAGCGCCCAAATGCGCAGGATTTACGCTTGTAACGCTGATTTTAGAATTTGTTATCGCCCCGGCGCATAGATATGTCCCAGCCTCGATACGATCGGGGATTACAGTGATTTCGTTGATATTTAAAAGTTCGCCCGCTGTGCCTGTGATTTTAAGCTCGTCAGTGCCGATTCCTTCGATTTTTACGCCAGCACTAGCTAGGGCTTCGCACACAGCCACGACCTCTGGTTCTTTGGCGGCGTTGATTATGCAGGTCTCCCCATGCGCTAACGCAGCCGCCATTACGACATTTTCGGTGCCTGTAACGGTGATTTTATCAAACGAAATATTCGCACCCTTTAATGCGCCCTCGCACACAACATAGCCTTCTTCGATTTTTACCTGCGCACCCATTTTTTCGACTGCCCTTAGGTGCAAATCAATCGGCCTTGCCCCTATCGCACACCCGCCTGGCATGCTAACTTCTGCCTTGCCAAAACGCGCTAGCAATGGACCAAGAACTAAAATCGAAGCGCGCATTTTGCGCACGATGTCATAAACTGCCTTAGTTGAGTTTATCCCTCTTGGATCAATTACGGCGGTATGAGCGTCCAAATACTCGCATTTTGCGCCTAAATTTGCCAAAAGCTGGATTAGGGTTTTGATATCTGAAACATCTGGTAAATTTTTAATTGTAACTGGGTTTTTGGATAGTATAATTAGCGCGATTAGCGGTAGTGCCGCGTTTTTGGCGCCTGAGATTTTTATTTCGCCACTAAGCTTGGCTTCGCCTTTGATTTGTAAATAGTGCATTTTCTCTCCGTTTTGATTGCAAAAATTTCGCCGTGATTATACATAAATTTGCTTTAAAATTACTATTTTATTACATTTGGTTGCTAAAATGAAAACACATTTTGTATTTTTTAAGGTAATTTATGAAAAAAATTTTTGCTTTATTTTTAGGGGCGTTTTTGATGAGTGGCTGCTCGTGGCTAGCTCCGTTTTCATCGCCTGCAAACCCCACTACGCAAGGGGATTATGAGGTTTATGAGGATAACTCTGGCTCATCACAAATCCCAGGAAATACCTACAACACTACGCTCATTTCATGGGTCGATAAATACACCGGAACCAAGGTAGGCGGGGATTGTAGCGGGTTTATCACAGCGCTAAATTCTAAAAACAAAGAGATTTTTTTCAACTCAAAAGAGTTGCCTAAGTATTTCACAAACGGCAGAAAATCACAAGCGATTTATAATTATTACAAAAAACGCGACCTAATCGCGCACAAAAACCCGCGAATAGGGGATTTGATATTTTTCCAAAACACCCTTCAATCAAACAAAAAACGCCTAAATAACGAAATCAGCCATATCGGCGTGATCCGCGAAATTTACGCAGACGGCAGGATAAAATTCGTGCATAATTCGCGCGGTAGAAACAAGGTCGATTTTGTAAATTTAAACAAAAAAAATACTCACAAAAACGGCAAAAAAATCGAAAACAGCTATATCGTGCGCTGCGGAAGCAACAAAGTTTCTTGCCTAGCTTCAAATCGCTTCGCAGGATATGGTCGCGTAAAACAATAAATTTAGGAAATTTATGCAAATGGCAAATTTCGGACAAAGAACGAATTTCGGGCAGGCAGGCAAACTCACACTAGCTATCATCATCGCAAACTGCGTGCTTTTTGTCCTAGCAAATTTAATCCCAAATTTGGGCGCGTATTTGGGGCTAAATTTGCTATTTTTTGACGGATTTTTTTGGCAAATTTTATCATCATTTTTCATGCACGCTGGAATTGCGCATTTGGCGATGAATATGGCTGTGCTGTATCAATTCGGCTCCATTTTAGAGCGATTTTTCGGTAGCGTTAAATTTACGATTTTATATTTTGGGCTTGGAATTTTTACGAATTTAATCTGCCTGATTTACATTTTTTGCGCTTACAAATTTATGGGACAAAATATAAATTTAATCGGTGCGAGTGGCGTAATCTGCGCGCTTTTGGGCGTGATTTTGTGCTATGAGAGGCAAAATTTAAAAAGCGTTTTGGCTATGGTTGCGCTTATTAGCTTTGCTCCGCTTTTGCTAGCTTCAAATGTGGCGTGGTATGCGCATTTGATAGGGTTTGGGGCAGGGTTTGGATTCGGCAAGATACAGCAAAAATTTAAAATTTTGTAAAATTTTGCGTAAAATTATACGAAAAGGAAATTTATGAAACAAATTTATTTTATCAGACACGCCAAAGCTGAGGCTTTCGCACAGACAGATTTCGAGCGCAAACTAAGTCAAAAGGGCGAAGACGACGCAGGCAGGCTAGGGGAGCTTTTGGCAAAAGAGGGGATAGTGCCTGATATCATCATCACTAGCCCTGCCAAACGCGCACTAAAAACCGCCAAAATCATAGCCAAAAATATTGGCGCCAAAGATATTTTAAAAGAAAAAAAAGAGCTTTACGACATTAGCGCGCGAGAGCTGGCGGAGTTTGTGCGCATGCTCAATGAAAAATACAAAGTGGTTTTTATAGTAGGTCACAACCCCACAATCGGCGCAGTGTGCGAGTATTTCAGCAACTCAGTAATCGAAAAATTTCCAACTTGTGCGATTTTCGGACTAGAATTTGAAGCTGAAAATTTCGCCGAGATTAGCGAGCATAGCGGGAGAGTTTTGGTTTTTGACTATCCAAATTTGCATTTACAATAGATTTTGCAAGGGGAATTTTAAAGTATTTTGCAAAATTTAAACGCCAAAACGGCGTTTAAATTTATAAATTTTATCTCACAACGCTGATTATTCTGCTGCGCCGAGCGTTCGCTCTCTTTTGTCGATACTTATCTGTCCGGCGTAGAGATTGCGGTATTGCGCGTGTAGATTGTATCCGTCGAAATCCTCGTCCTTATAGACGGCCTTGTATAAATCGATCGCCTTTTTTATCCTGAAATGTAGGCTGTCGCGCGGATACTTGACATCTTTGCTATACATTTTGTTAAAAATATAATTCAGCAAGATAAATGCTTCTTTTCGCGTTAAATTTTGCTTGTTTTTGAAAAATTCTTTTTCGTCGAAAATCAGCACGAAACCATAGTTAGGATCGGTGTTTTGCTCGGTTTCGTTATAGTCAAATTTGACATAAATTTTCTCTTTGATTTGCACGAATTTCATTTCGTTGAAATCGAATTGAAAATAGTTCGGAACACCCCTGAAATTCGAACGCCCACCAAATTGCTTTAAATATAAATTTTTGTTATCGCCGATTATTACAACATCGAAAAGCATATCAAACCTTTATCATATATATAATTCATAATTTTAATAAATTTGGGTAAAAACTCGGTAAATTTGTAAGCCAAATTTCACAATTTTCAATGAAATTTAAACTAAATTTTGCGCCAAATTTTCGCGATGATCGATACTCAAACACCCCACAAACACATTTCGATACTGCGCGTGCATGTTGAATTTATGGTCTTTTTCTTTGGTGAAATTATAAATTTTGTTTAAAAACTCAATCGTTTTTTTTATTTTTGCGTGCAGGCTGTCGCGCGGGTATTTGACATTTTTGTCATAAATTTTATCAAAAAGATAGCTTAGCATATAAAAAATCTCTTTTTTAGAAAGGTGAGTTTTGTTGTTTATAAAAAATTTATTGTCCTCGAAAACAAGGTAAAATCCGTAGTCCAAATCAGATTTGCAACCTGTGGATTTGATAGAAAGTTTGTTGTTTAGCTTGACAAAAGACATCGCAGAAAAGTCGAATTTCAGGTAGTACGGGACGCCGTTTAGGTTCGAGCGACCAAACCGCTTTAAATATAAATTTTTCGTATCGCCAATTAAACTGATATCAAAAAGCATATTAAACCTTTCTCATCTGATTGGTCTAGGCATTATAGCGCAATAAATTTAATATAAAATTAGAAGCGTGATTACATTTTAGGTTTATGTATTTTTAAATTTTATTTTTAGTATTGAAAACTGCAATTTTCATTTTTACTTTTATATCCGAGTTCGCATCCTCTCGTTTTCACTTTTGCGAATATCATTTCGCAGATAAATTTTAGTAAATTTTAAATTTTTTTAAATTTCTCTGGATTGCTTCGTCGCCTTGCTCCTCGCAATGACACGGATTATAGCGTTAGGTTATTTTAGCTCGTAGATTGCCACGCTCGTTACACTCGCTCGCAATGACAAATCAGGGGAAATTTTCCGCTGTCGTTCGCTCGCAATGACAATGGAAAGCGTAAAATTTCAAATTTAAATCCACTTTGCCATGCGAGCAATGCTCGCTCGCGATGACAAATAGTGAGAAATAACTAAATTTGGATTATTTGAATTCAGCCGTGATTGTATCTGCGATGAATTTCGCGTGTTTTATGAAAAAAAAGTGATCCCCATCAAGCGGGTAAAATTTGCTATTTTTGATGAGCGAGTGGATTTTCTCGCCACTACCAAGAGCTGTGGCCGTATCGCTAATACCCCAAAAAATCAGCGTTTTTTCTGGTTTAATCTCGGCAAAAATCGGCTCGAAATCCTCGCGAATCACATTTTTTAGCGTCCCAAACATCTCTTCGCTCATACCAGAAGCGTCTTTGCTAGCAAAAAATCGCCAAAACTTCGCCAACCCGACATATTTTAGGCACTTAAAAACCGCGATTTTCGTCCTCACCTTCAAAGGCTTTGGCTCGATTATCCCAGCCGAACTTAGCAAAATCAGCCTTTTTGGCGCAAGCAGTGTGGCGACTTTGCCACCAAAACTATGCCCCATAATGGCCTCTGGTGCGCCTCCAAGCGCAGCGATAAACTCACGCATAATGCCCGCATAATCCTCGCTTGTAAGCGCAAATTTTGGTTGCGAGCTAGCGCCAAATCCGGGCAAATCCACGAAAACTAGCCTATAATTTGGGAAAAATTTCGCCTCGAAAACCCTCTGCATAAGCTCTTTTTTCGCGCCCCAGCCGTGCAAAACCAAAATATACGGCTCGACGCTTAAATTTTCGATTTCGTAGCTGATTTTGTATTCGTCGCCACCAAATTTTATGGTTTTACTGGCCATCTTGACCCTTTTTACCATAAATCGCTTTGAGTAGCTCGACCGCCTTTTCTAGGCGCTCGTATTCGCTCATGCTAAGCATTACGGCCTCAAATTTATTATTTTTGACAATCATAGCCTTTTTAATCTCTTGGCTATTTAGTTTTTTTAAAATTGAGCTAAAATTTCTCGCCATTTCCGTTGCTGTGTAAATTTCGTCTTTATTTAACATAAACAATCCTTATGTAAAATTTTACGCAAAATTTAGCGTAAAATTTTTAAATTTAGCTTATTTATTTGCTGAAATTTTTGTTATCAAATCATACGAAATCGGAATTTCCTTAGCCGCTGGAAGCGAAGTAGCTAGCTTGCCCAAAACCTCTGCAAAGTCGCTAAATAGGTAGTTTGCCATACTTCCTGGATTTGGATTTATCTCGTTTAGATACACTTCATTATTTTGCACGAAAAAATCACACCTAATCAGCGCCCCCTCAAATCCACCGACATTATAAAGCTTAGCAAACGCGTCTTTCATCTTATCCTCTACCGACATACCGATTTGCGCCTCTTCGACCACGCCAGTGCGCGAAAAGTCAAGGTATTTTCTACCAAAATCCAAATAACCCTCTTTTTTCGGCTCTTCGATGAAGGAATACTCAATTTTGCCGTCGATTTTAGCCCCTGCTAGGTTGTATTCTTTGATATTTTCCATATATGGCTCGACAATCGCGCTATCATCTAGCTCATAGACCTTATCCATGCAGTAGTCAAACTCTTTTTCTGATTTTGCTATGCCGATACCGATACTAGAACCCAAATGAGCGGGTTTGATGATGACTGGGAAGTTGAAATTCGGCAAGCTGTTGCGATTAACGATTTCAAATGGCACGGTTTTTACACCTGCGATTTGCGCTAGGTATTTGGTTAAAATTTTGTTGTAGCTTAGCACGCTAGCCTCGATTCTAGGGCCGATATAAGGGATTGAGAAAAACTCAAAAAGACTTGCGAATTTTCCGTCCTCGCCGTCGCAACCATGGATCAAATTCACATAAACGCTCACTTCAAGCATGCTTTTTTTGCCAAACATACCACCACTCATATAAAATCCGCCGTTTGAGATATTTAGCTCTTTTGATTTTGTGTATTCGCCGTTTTTGAAATACACTGCGCGCATATTTTTCTCTTCGATTAAGAAAAATCTCCTATCTTTATCACAAAAAACAAACGCCAAATTCTCGCCCTTTAACGCGTCTTTGACCGCGATTGCAGAGATTATACTAATCTCGTGTTCGTAACTTTGACCACCAAAAACTATACCGTATTTCATTATTTCTCCTTGTAAATTTTAAATTTATGCTAGTTTTTTCAATGCCTCTTTGATCAAATCAGCCGTATTTGTGCTGACGCAATCAAGCAAAATTTTACTGATTCTATCGCGTTTGAAACCTAGACTCTCTAACGCGCTCATCGCCTCTGATTTATATACTTCGCTCTCGCCAAACTCCATTAGTTTCGCGTCCCCTAGCTCGGCGATTATGCGCCTAGCTGTCTTTGGGCCGATCCCTGGCACGCTCGTTAGTAGTGCGCTATCGCCTGTGATAATCGCG
Organism: Campylobacter sp. JMF_15 NE4; assembly: GCF_027737645.1. NCBI lineage: Bacteria > Pseudomonadati > Campylobacterota > Epsilonproteobacteria > Campylobacterales > Campylobacteraceae > Campylobacter > Campylobacter sp. JMF_15 NE4. Next base: position 505,991 of record NZ_JAOVTY010000001.1, read on the forward strand.
CGAGAAAAGCTCTCTGCGCTAAGCGATGAGCACACAGCCATTGCCGTGCTAGCCCCTATTCCGCTTAGTTTGATTAGCATTTCAAACATATTTTTCTCTTTTGGCTCCAAAAATCCATAGAGCAAATTTGCGTCCTCTCTGATAATCTGAGTTATCAAAAATTCCACCTTCTCGCCCCGCTCTACCCTAGCGCCACACCCTAGCGAAATCGCCACAGCATAGCTTACGCCACTAGCGCATTTTATCACGCATTTAGTGGGCTCTTTGTGCGTGATGATTCCTTCTAATCCTACTATCATTGAATTGCCTTTAAAATTTCATCAATTGCCAAATTTAACGCCGAATTTGTCGCGTTATAAATGCTTTGCGAGCTTGGATCTGGCACGAAAACTCGTTTTGTAATCACGCCAGATTTTATGCTTTGCACAGCGTTTAAAAACTCGTAGCCAATCGTGATTTTAGCGTGATCACCATCGACTTGAAGCGTGATAAGCGTGGTTTTTAGGCGCAAATCTCTCTCTTGTGGCACGAAAATCGGATTTAGCGCGCATGTAGAAAATGCCGCGTCGATTAGGGCTTTATAAAGCATTTCGCTTGGCATTGTGATATATTTAGCGTCGCTTGCGTATCTTGTGCGAGATTTCCAATCCACGATTAAAATATCGCGTCTATCGACCAAATTTGTCGCAGTTACACTCTCGATATAGATATTTTTGCGTGAATTTGACTTCGCGGCGCAGTGTTTTTGGTCGTATTTAAGCTCATAATAAGTATATGGCTTGGCACTCTTTGCCAAACAGCCTCCTAGCAAAGCTCCTGCCAAAACTGCGCTAAATGCGCATAAAATTTTTCTCATTTTCAGTCCTTTTTGGTATCTCTAAAAAAGAATTCATACGGATTTTCTTCTAGCCTAAACATCGCGCCTTGAAACTCTCTTAAAGCTTTGTTAAATTCGGTTAGCGTGGTTTTGGCCTCGTTTAGGGTAGGATCTAGTATGGCTTTGAGATTGTATTCGCCCCGCTCTACGCGCTTTGCCATAATCTGACTTGTTTTTTCGAGCGAATTTGAAAGGCGCGTCGCACTGCTGGCAAAAGCATTAAATTTATCCAAAATTTCGTCTAATTCGTGCTCTCTTTCGTTTAAATTTGTCATTAAGGTATTGAAATTCGCCATTAATGCGTTTAGTTCGTTAAATTTCTTCTCATCGCTAAGTTCGGCGCTAAATTTATTAAGCGAAGTTAAAATTTCATCGACTTTTTTCATATTATCTTGCGATAAAAGCGAGTTGATTTTAAATATCATCTGCCCTACACTATCTGTGATAACTTCTGCTTTGGAGCCGATTTTATCAAGCAGGGTTTTATCTAGCTCGATGATTGGCTTTTCTTCATTTGCGCTAAATAGCTCGCCACTTCCCTTTGTGATATTTAAAAACGAAATTCCACTAATGCCTTGCGTTTCGACCTTGGCGATACTATCTCGCGAGATAGGGAGTTTGCTTTTAAGTGATACTTCGATTTCGATTATTGCATTTTCGATATCGACAAAATCTATTTTTTTGATGATTCCAGCATTTACGCCGATAAATTTGACATCCGAATTCTCGCGAATTCCAGTCGGAAGCTCCTTGGTATGGATATAATACGATCTGTAAGTCTCCCTAGTATCGGTGCGAGTTAGCATCCACCACACGAAAGCTGTAAGCGCAAACACACACGCCATAACAAATGCGCCCACGATTGTATATGAGGTTCTATTTTCCAAATTTTGCTCCTATTTCGCTCTCATTTTAAATAGCTCTTCAAGCGGGTTGTTTTCTAGCTTTTCGATTTCGCTCAAAGCCCCTTCAAAGATGATTTTTTTATTATCGACTATCAAAAATCTATCAAGTATATCAAAAATACTATCCACATCATGCGTTACCATTACCACGGTTACGCCAAGATTGTCTCTTAGCTCGCACACTAGCCTATCAAGGGCGCGCGAACTAAGCGGATCAAGCCCTGAGTTTGGCTCGTCTAAAAATAAAATCTCAGGGCTTAACGCCAATGCCCTAGCGAGCGCGACACGCTTTTTCATACCGCCACTTAGCTCGTTTGGATTTAGCATTGCGCTCTCTTTTTTAAGGCCTACCTTTTGTATCCAAAACATAGCAAGCTCGTTAATCTCTTTGTCGCTAAAATTTGAGTATTCGCGCAGTAGCACGCCCACATTTTCTAGCACATTCATCGAGCTATACAGCGCGCCGAATTGAAACATCACACCGCATTTTAGGCGAATTTCATTGCGTCTATCCTCGCCCACGCTCCAAATATCCTCGCCAAAAATTTTAATCTCGCCGCTTTTTGGCTGGTTTAGGTAAATTAGCGTCTTCATTAGAGTGGTTTTTCCACTTCCACTTCCGCCCAAAAAGCCGTAAATTTCAGCCTTTTTCACGCTAAAACTCACATTATCGTGCATTATGCGCGCACCATACGCTGTGGTTACATTTTTTGCGCTTATTATCTCGCTCACAGCCCAATCTCCGAGAAGAGTATCGCAAAAATCGCGTCTATGGCGATGACCCAAAATATCGCATTTACCACGCTGATTGTGGTGTATTCGCCGATACTTTGGGTATTTCCCTTGACCTCAAATCCTCTCATACAGCCAATTATTGCGATAAATGCGCCAAAAAACGGAGCCTTTATCATACCGGCGAAAAAGTGGCGAATTTCGACATTTGATTTAAATCTATCCAAATAATCCAAAAATCCTATCTCCAAATACGCCTCGCAAACTATCATTTGAGCGAAAATACATATTGAATTTGCGATAAAAATGATAAATGGCATACAAATCACCATAGCCAAAATTCGTGGCATTGAGAGGAAATAAAACGGATCAAAGCCCATTGTTTTCATCGCGTCGATCTCTTCTGTGATTTTCATAACGCCAATTTGCGCCGTAAAACTCGACGCAGAACGCCCAGCAATGACAATCGCTGCGATTAGCGGGGCAATCTCGCGCATGGTTAGAGCGCCCATAATATCGATGATATAAATACTAGCCCCAAACTGCGATAGCATATCTGCGCCAATGTAAGCTAACACCACACCGATTAAAAACGCGGTCAAAGCCACGATAAAAAGCGAATCAATGCCGTTGTCTTTGATAAAATTTACGGTCTCTTTGAGGCGAAATTTGCGCGGGTGCAAAAATAGCGAAAACACCTTGCAAAAAAACTCGCCCAAAAATGTGGCTAGATTTACAATCCCAGCCCAGCCTGCGCAAAAATACAGCCCGATTTGAGCCAAAATCCCCATGCCATGCACTTTTGGCATAAAATTATGGTCTATGCTCTCATCGCTAATAAATTCGAAAATTTTCTCTATTTTTGGATTTTGGCTACGATATTCCACGCTTTTGCCACGCATTAAATTTTTAATGCTATAAGCCATGAAATAATCCAGCTTTTCGACATTTGTAAAATCTGCTACGAAATTGTCTAAATTTGATAGTGTTTTTTTAAGTAAATCAAGCTGTTTTTTTCCGCTTCGATATGTCCAGCTACCCTCAAATTTTAGGGTTTTGATGAAGTTTTGCGTATCGAGCGAAAATGGCAAATTTTGCAAAATATCCTCTTTCAAAATCAAAAAATAGGCGAAATTATATTATAATCTATCTTTTTATTTTATAAAATTTAACGAGGAATTATGTTTAGAGGGTTTTTTACAAACAGCGTCGGAACGCTAGCTTCTCGCATTTTGGGCTTTGTGCGCGATTTGCTGACGGCTTCTATTTTGGGCGCTGGTGTGTATAGTGATATATTTTTTGTGGCGTTTAAACTGCCAAATTTATTTAGACGACTTTTTGGCGAGGGTGCCTTTACGCAGGCGTTTTTGCCAAATTTTACTGCTTCGAAAAAAAAGGGGGTTTTCGCAGCTTCCGTGCTGATTAGATTTTTTCTTTTTATTTTGTTTTTAACTGCGGTTGTGTGGGTGTTCGCGCCGTTTTTTACTAAAATTTTAGCTTATGGTTTTTCGGACGAGCAAATCACGCTAGCAACGCCATTTGTGCGCATAAATTTCATATATCTAGCTTTTATTTTTATCGTTACGCTTTTTGCCTCTATGCTTCAATACCGCGATCATTTCGCCACTACGGCGTTTTCGACCGCTTTGTTAAATTTAGCTATGATTGCTGCTTTGCTTTTGGCTCGTGGCAAAGATGAGCGAAGTATCGTTTTGTATCTATCTTGTGGCGTCGTAGCGGGCGGGTTTTTGCAGTTTTTGGTGCATGTGTATGCGCTGAAATTTACAGGCATGCTTCGTGTATTGCTCGGTGGGTTTGTCAAACTAAAAAATGGCACAAAAGCGCAAACTAAGGGCTTTTATAATAACTTTTTTGCCGGGGTTGTAGGGGCTAGCGCTTTGCAACTTAGCTCATTTATAGATACATTTTTCGCTAGCTTTTTAGCCAGCGGAAGTATCAGCTATCTATACTATGCAAACCGCATTTTTCAGCTTCCGCTCGCACTTTTTGCAATCGCGCTTAGCACGGCGATTTTTCCGCGCCTAACCAAACAAATCAAAACAAACAACCAAAAAGAGGCGCTAAATTTAATCGAGCGCGGATTTTACATGCTTTTGACACTTTTGGCACTCTCCACAATCGGTGGAATCATGCTCTCACACGAAATCACCAAAATTTTATTTGAGCGCGGAAATTTCACCGCCACTAACACAGCCCAGTGCGCGGCTGTTTTGGCAGCGTATATGGTAGGACTGCTGCCATTTGGGCTATCGCGCATTTTTTCGCACTGGCTGTATGCGCACATGAAACAAAAGCTAAGTGCCAAAATTTCGCTTTGGTGCGTGTTTATAAATGTGATTTTGTGCGCACTATTCTTTAAACCATTTGGGGCTGTGGGTTTGGCGCTTGCTAGCTCGATTACAGGGGGATTTTTGTTTGTTTTTAATCTCTATTTTTTTGGATTTAATAACTTTTTAGCTATAATCAAGGCTAAAAAAATCCTTCTAATTCTAGGGCTTTGCGCGCTTGAAATAGGAATTTTATATATTTTAAAAGGTTTATATTATGGTAATTTATGATACTGCAAGTAAAAAAAAGGTCGAATTTATCCCGCTTAACGAAGATGAGATTAAAATTTATGTCTGCGGACCGACTGTGTATGATGACGCGCATTTGGGGCACGCTAAAAGTGCGATTAGCTTTGATTTGCTTAGGCGCGCGTTAGAAGCGCAGGGCAAAAATGTGAAATTTGCTAGAAATTTCACTGATATCGACGATAAAATTTTAAAGAAAATGAGCGAGAGTGGAAAAACTCTAAGCGAGATTACAGAATTTTACACCAAGCGATATTTGGACGATATGGGCGCGCTAAATGTCCGTGACGCCGACATTTCGCCCAAAGCGACCGAAAATATCAGTGAAATTTGCGCCCTTATTTCAAATTTGCTAAATTTGGGCTATGCGTATGAAATTTCAGGCGATGGGATATACTTTGATACCACCAAAGATAGCGATTATCTAAGCCTTAGTGGCAAAAAAGCAGAGGATCAAAACAGCGAGTTTGCGCGCGTGGTTTCAAACGAGCAGAAAAAAAATGAAAAAGATTTCGCGCTGTGGAAATTCGACGAGGCGTGGTTTGAGGCGCCATTTGGGCGTGGCAGACCTGGCTGGCATAGCGAGTGTGTGGCGATGATTTTAGCGCATTTAGATAGTAAGGACGCTGAATTTTGCATTGATATCCACGCTGGCGGGGCTGATTTGCTCTTCCCACACCACGAAAACGAGGCCGCGCAGTGCAGATGTAGCGAGCATAGAGCCTTGGCTAAATACTGGATGCACAATGGCTTCGTGCAGGTAAATAACGAAAAAATGAGCAAAAGTCTAGGCAATAGCTTTTTTGTCAAAGACGCCCTAGCTCTGGTGCCTGGCGAGGCTTTGAGGTTTTATTTGATGAGTTCGCATTATAGGGCAAATTTCAACTACACAATCGATGATTTGCTCGCCTCTAAAAAACGCCTTGATAAAATTTACCGCCTTAAAAAAAGGGTAAATATGGCGCAAAATTTGCCTTGCGTTGAAGCCAAATTTAGGGGTAAAATTTTAGAGTTTTTAAATGATGATCTAAACACATCTGGCGCGCTTGCCTGTGTCGATGAAATGGTGTCTTGCGCAAATGAAGCACTCGATAAAAACCCAAAAGATAAGGCTTTTAAAGCGCAAATTTTAGCAAATTTAGAATTTGTCAAAAATACCCTTGGCGTGCTTTATATGGACGAGATTAGCTATTTTCAATTTGGCGTAAGCGATGATGAGAGGGCTGAAATTTTGCGTCTAATCGAGCAAAGAAGCGAAGCTAAAAAGCAGAAAAATTTCGCCCTAGCCGATGAAATTCGCGCCAAACTTACAGCGATGAAAATCGAGATTATGGATACGCCAAATGGCACGATTTGGGAAAAAAGCGCATGGTAGCGAAAAATAAGGAAGAGTTTTGAACGATTTTAAGACCATTTTGACAAGATTTAAACCATTTTTGATTGATTATAAAATCCAGTTTGCGCTAGCGTTTTTGGGTATGATTATGACCTCGCTTGCGACATCTGCGAGCGCGTATTTGGTAAAACCGGTGCTTGATTATATCTTTGTCGAGAAAAACACCCTCTATCTCTACCCGCTTGCGTTTGCGATTATAGCGGTGTTTGCGATGAAAAGTGCTGGCACATTTATCCAGACATACTACACTTCATTTATCGGGCAAGATACCGTGCGCAGACTGCGTGATTTGCTCGTATCAAAGCTAATTAGGCTAGATTTGAAATTTTTCAACACACACAGTACGGGCGAACTGATTTCTAGGACGATGAACGATATCGAGCGAATCCGCACTGTGGTTTCAAACATGATACCTGATTTTGTGACGCAAATCATCACTATTTTTGGGCTTCTTGGCGTGGTAATTTACAATAGCCCTAAGCTTTCGTTTTTTGCGCTCGTGGTCTTTCCGGCTGCGATTTATCCGCTATCGCGCCTAGCCAAACGCATGAAAAAGGTCTCACGCCAATCGCTAGAAAAGACCTCCGATATCACATCGGCTCTAAATCAAATTTTTACAAATATCGAAATCGTAAAGGCTAGCAACGCCCAAAATTTCGAAGTAAAACACTTCGAGGAAGAAAACTCAAAATTTTTCAAGCTAAATTTAAAGGCAATAATTACAAACTCGCTCGTAAGCCCCGTAATGGAGATGCTTGGCGCACTTGGCGTGGCTGTGGTTATCATCGTAGGTGGCAAAGAGGTCATCGAGGGCAAGATGAGCATAGGAAGCTTTTTTAGCTTTTTAACCGCGCTTTTTATGGTCTATACGCCGATAAAAAAGGTCTCATCACTGCATAATAAAATGCAAGACGCCACGGCTGCTACTGAGCGGACTTTCGAGTTAATTGATTTAGAGCCAGCCATAATCGGCGGAAGCCTAAAAATGGGCGATATATCCACGCTCTCTTTCGAAAATGTCTCGCTTAGCTATGATGAAAAAATCGCGCTAAAAGATATAAATTTTAGCGTCAAAAAGGGGCAAATTTTAGCCCTTGTGGGAAATAGCGGCGGTGGCAAAAGCTCGGTGGTAAATCTCATAATGCGCTACTACGACGCCAAAAGCGGAAATATACTTTTTGACGGCAACGAGATTAGCGAATTTGACATTGCAAGCCTGAGGGATAATATCGGCTTTGTGAGCCAGCGAATTTATATTTTTAACGATACAATCGCCGCAAATGTCAGCTACGGTGCTGAATTTGACGAAGAGCGCGTCATAAATGCCCTGCGCCTTGCCAATGCTTATGAATTTGTCGCCAAGATGGAAGACGGCATAAACACGCTTTTAAGCGAGTTTGGCGCGAACCTCTCAGGCGGACAGCGCCAGCGCATAGCAATCGCGCGCGCTCTGTATAAAAACCCGCAAATTCTCATTTTTGACGAAGCCACGAGCGCGCTAGATAACGCCAGCGAAAAGGAAATCTCATCTGTCATAGAAAAGATAAAGGCTGATAAAATCGTCATTGTCATCGCTCACCGCTTATCAACTATCAAAAACGCCAGCCAAATCGCCGTGGTCAAAAACGGCGAGATTATCGCAATGGGAGATGATGAAACACTAAGCGCGAATTGCGATGAATACAGGATTTTAAAAGGTCTAGCGAAGGATTAAATTGGCGCAAAATTTGCTGTCATTGAGAGCTTTCGCAGAAAGCGAAGCAATCTACGACTTTAAAATTTAAGGTCAGTATTTTTGCAAATTTATCGTTTATAAATTTCAAAACTCGTAGATTGCTTCGAATTTGCTATACAAATTCTCGCAATGACAGATTATGTAAATTTTGCTCGCTATTGTCATTGCGAGCTTTCGCAGAAAGCAAAGCAATCTACGAGTAAAAAATTCCTTCTGCTAAATTCGCTGTCATTGCGAGAAAACGAAGTTTTCGAAGCAATCCAGAAAAATGTAGAGCAAAATTCTACTTAAATTTAGCATTGAACGATTTTTTGAATTTAACCTGTGCCGTGAAATTCTCTGTAAGGGGGAAGGAGGCCCCAATTACTCTGCTTCGCTTCGCTCGCAAGAAATGCCGGCTGTCGCCATCGCTACGCTCATTTTGCGAGGTCGCTCCCCTTCCCCCTTACAATCCCCTAACCCCCGACGACGCTTTTAAGGTGGCTAAATTTAAAGCTTCGCTTTAAATTTAGTTGATTTGATTTTTCGTTACGGCTTGCGCCGTTTCTTGCTACGCTAAAAACAAGTGCAAATTTTGCAAATTTAACCTTGAATTTTTCAAATTTCAAGTAAAATACTAGCTTGAATTTCAATTTTTAGGATATTTATGTTTAAAAGCCTGCGTGTGGCAAGGACGCTAAGTGCGCTATTTCTAGCGATTTTTTTTATGTTTATCGGGGATGCGCTAGCCCTATCATCAGCCGGTGTCATACTCAAAATACGCGGCCAAAGCGACCTAATCATCGGCATTATCTCATCGTTTTTCTTCCTGGGCGCCATTTCTAGCGTGTTTTTCACGCCCACGATTATCGGCCACTTCGCCCATGTGCGTTCGTATTATATTTTTAGCGTGATTTTCGCGCTGTGCGCCCTAGCCCACGATATCAGCGCAAATTTGGCGTTTTGGGCGATACTTCGCTTCGGGCTTGGGTTTTGTTACTACGCACTTTTGATGATAATCGAAAGCTGGATCAACTCCAAAATCACAAACTCTATCCGCTCACGCGTCCTAGCCGTGTATGAGATCGTATTTTACGGCGCATTTACCGTGGGTGTGGGGATAATCGCGCTAAATTTAAGCGCAAATTTAATCTTTTTTCTAAGTGGATTTTTCATACTTTTTGGGCTAGTGCCCTTGAAATTTATGCGTTTTAACCCGCCCGCAAAGGCGCAAAAAGCTACGATTTGCATGCCAAAAATCTCGGTTCTACCGCCACTTGCGCTTGCGACGGCAGTTTGTGGCGGGATTTTGATAAACGGATTTTTTTCAATGGCGAGCGTGTATGTGCTTGGAAGTGGAAATGTCAGCCAAGTGGGCTGGTTTATGGGGCTAGCCATGGTCGGAGGCTTCATTTCGCAGATTTTTGCCAGCCCCGTGTCTGATTTTTTCGGCAGGCGCAAGGCGATAATGCTAGTGTGCGCAATCGGCGCGTGCTCGGCTTTGGGGCTGTTTGCCACCGGGAATTTCGAGGTCAAATGCGCCCTAGCCTTCTTGCTAGGTTTTGGCGTTTTTCCGCTATACTCGCTCGCAATCGCGCGCGCGAACGACTCTTTCAAAAACAGCTCCTCAATCTCGCGCGTGCAAATCTCAGCCTCGCTTTTGTTTTCGTATTCGCTCTCATCGTTTTTCTCGCCAATAATCATAGGCGGGGCGATGAGAGTTTTCGGCGCAGAGGGGTTTAGCGCAGTATTTTTCGCGGTAATGGTGTTTTTGTTCATTTTCGCATACTTCCGCCCCGAAATCGCCCCGAAGATTTGAAATTTGTTAGATTTGTCGTTGCGAGAATTTTGCGTTAGCAAAATTCGTGGCAATCTACGAATTTAAAATTTAAGGTCAGTGTTTTTGCAAATTTAGCGTAAGGAATTTAAAACTCGTAGATTGCTTCGCCGTGCAAGCACGGCTCGCAATGATAAATTAGGCAAATTTTACGCTAAACCTCACTCCTTGCTTAGATACCTATCATACACGATAAATTTATAATACACCGCAGCGATTATAAACATAAATCCCATTAGAAATGTTATCTGCCACAGCGCCAGCCCTAGCGAATACAGCGCACCGATAGCCGCTGAGGTCAGAGTTGCGACGATGAAATACGCCATATCATTATACGCAATCACCCGCCCGAAAAACTCCCTATCGACATGGCTTTGGAGTTGCGTGAAAGAATACGACCACACCGTCGTGATAAAAAATCCAGCCATTACAATACCGATAAACGAAAGCCAGTAATTAAACTCCAACGCCGCCCAGAGCATGATTCCACCGCCCTGCCCTAGCAAAATCCAAAAATACCGTTTCAAATTTACGATACGCGTTAGCCACATTTGCCCAAAAAACGCCGCGGCTGAGCGCGCCATATTCATTAGTCCAATCACCAGCGACGCGCTTAGGATTTCTTTATACTCAAATTTCGCTAGTAGCGCGATGAGATTATCATAAGTCGTAACCGCCACAAAGGCGTGAATTACGATTAAATGCACCACCAAAGGGCGCGAGCGTATGTAAGTAAAGCCCTCTTTTAGCATTTTTATCGCACCTTGCGTGCTACTTCCTGCAATATCTTTAAAATTTAGGCGAATTAGGATAAAAAACGAAAAAACATACAAACAAAAATCCAAAATAAACGCCGCTCTAACCCCAAAATAGTGTATAAACACCCCAGCTAGCGCCATACCAAGGGTATAAGTAATCGTCCAACTAATGCTAGTTAGCTCGTTTGCTAGCTTCAAATACGGCTTTGGTAGAAATTTCGGCAGGGTCGAAGACTCGGTTTGATAAAAGAGCGTCCCAGCCACGCTTCGCACCACGACGATACCCAAAAGTAGCCACAAATACGCCAAATCATTGATAAAAATCAGCATGAAAATCGTTGCAATCTCTATGGCGAACATACTCACCATTAGGGGCTTTGGGCGAAATTTATCCACGATAATGCCATTAATCGGGGCTAAAAATATATTTGGTATAAACGACACCACGCCCACAGCGGTGATCGCCCACACAGGCGCGCCCAGCTCGATCAGTAGCGTAGCGATACCTACTATCGAAAACCACACGCCAAACATGCAGATAAATCCCGCGCTAAATAGCAAGCGATAGTTGCGAAAATTGCGAAGTAAAATATAATATCTAACCATTTTTGCCTTTCAAAAAACCTTGCATTTTAGCCAAATTTGGCTTAATTATGTGTTTTGGATTTGTTAAATAAAACTACCAAAAATCTTAAATTTAGTATTAAACATTAACTTGCTATAATCGCCAAATTTAAATTTTAGAAATTTTAGGAGAAAAAATGGAAGGTTTCGCAGCTACCGTTGTGGTGATTTGTGCGCTAATCGCGCTAGTTTTGAAGCTTGGTGTCAAAATTGTATCACAATCTGAGATTATGATTATCGAGCGACTTGGTAAATTTCACAAGGTTTTAGACGGCGGATTTCATGTAATTGTGCCGTTTTTTGACAGCGTGCGCGCTAAAATGAGCGTTCGCGAACAGCTAGTAGATATCACAAAACAGCAAGTCATCACCAAAGACAATGTCAATATCATGGTCGATGGAATCGTATTTTTGAAAATCGTAAATGGCAAAATGGCGCTTTATAATGTCGAGGATTATCGCAAAGCAATATCAAATTTGGCTATGACTACACTTCGTTCAGCAATCGGCGAAATGAGCCTAGATCAGACCCTATCAAGCCGCGATCAACTAAACTCAAAACTCCAAGTCGCCCTTGGCGATGCAGCCGATAACTGGGGCGTAAAAATCATGCGTGTCGAAATTTCAGAAATTTCAGTCCCAAAAGGCATAGAGGACGCTATGAATATGCAAATGAAAGCCGAGCGCGAAAAACGGGCAATCGAGCTAAAAGCCGAAGCCGAAAAAGCTGCTCTAATTCGCACAGCCGAAGCGCAAAAACAAGAAAAAGTGCTAGAAGCTGAGGCAATCGAGCGCATGGCGGACGCGAAAAAATACGAGCAAATCGCCCTAGCTGTGGGTCAAAAACACGCTATGGATAATATCAATATGGCTATGGCTGCGTCGAAATTCGCCGCTGAATACCTGCTCGCGCAAAGTCGCGTAAATGCCTTCAACGAGCTAGCAAAAAGCGCAAGCAAGGACAAGGTCATCATACCGTATGAAACCAGCGAAATCATCGGCTCGCTCTCTGTGCTAAGCGAATTTTTAGGCAAGGCTGGGGATAAAAATTTAATCACGGAAAACAATCAATGAGCCCACTTATTTTTATCATAATTGGCGTTATTTTGGTGATTATCGAGCTTTTGGTGCTTGATTTCACCTTTGTGTTTTTTGGCGCAGGATTTTTGATCGTGGGGCTATTTAGCTTCGCGCTTCCGCTATCATGGGAGGTGCAAATCCTAGCCTCTTTCGTGCTATCTTTCGCACTTTTGCTCGCCCTAAAAAAGCCACTAAAATCGAAATTTTTCAAGCCAACCGAAGAGATTAAAGATAATTTCTTAGACGAGAGTGGCGAGGGCTATGTCAAAGAGGGTATGGTCTATTTCAAGGGCACGCTATGGCAAAGCGATGAGGTAAAAAGCATGGCAGAAGGCACGAAAGTGCGCGTGCGTGGCGTCAAAGACGGACAAATCATACTAGAAAAATAAATCAAAAAGAAGGTTAAATTTGAGTAGAATTACTAAATCACAGGCATTAAATTTGATAAAAAACGCCCCGCTTCACGAGCTTGGGGCTATGGCGTATGAAAAAAAGCTGCAATTGCACCCTGATAAAATCACGACTTTTGTAGTCGATCGCAACATTAACTACACAAATATCTGCTTTGTGGATTGCAAATTTTGCGCGTTTTGTCGCAAAATCAATGAAAAAGATGCTTATATTTTGAGTTTTGATGAGATTGATGCGAAAATCGATGAGCTAATCGCAATCGGCGGGACGCAAATCCTTTTCCAAGGTGGCGTTCATCCGAAACTAAAAATCGATTGGTATGAAAATTTAGTCGCTCATATAGCACAAAAATACCCGCAAATCACAATTCACGGCTTTTCTGCAATCGAAATTGATTATATCGCAAAGATTTCAAATTTAACGCACAAAGAAGTTTTATCTAGGCTTCAAGCCAAGGGGCTTTACTCAATTCCGGGAGCCGGGGCTGAGATTTTAAGCGATAGAGTAAGAGATATAATCTCGCCCAAAAAAATCGGAGCAGACACTTGGCTAAATGTCCATAAATCAGCCCACGAAATAGGCATGAAAACCACAGCCACGATGATGTTTGGCACGGTCGAAACTGACGAAGAAATTATCGAGCACTGGGAAAAACTGCGAAATCTGCAAGATATTACGGGCGGATTTAGAGCTTTTATCTCGTGGAGTTTTCAATCAGCAAACACAAAACTCATCGCCGAACACCCAGAAATCAAAAAAACAAGCTCAAATCGCTATTTAAGGCTTTTAGCCGTAGCAAGGCTGTTTTTGGATAATTTTAAAAATATCCAAAGCTCGTGGGTTACGCAAGGCAGCTACATAGGGCAACTTGCACTAAAATTTGGCGCAAATGATTTGGGATCGACCATGATGGAAGAAAATGTCGTAAAAGCCGCTGGTGCGTCCTTTCGCATGAGCGCAAACGAAATGATAAGCTTAATCAAAGACATCGGCGAAATCCCAGCCAAACGCAACACAAACTATGATATTTTGGAGATTTATAAATGATAAAAAGCGAAATTTTAGCAAAAAACACCAAAGTAGATTTTCTCACACAAATCGAAAATTCCCTGCCAGTGGCGAGTTTTAAGCTCGTTTTCAAAGCCAGTGGCGCAGTGAGCGAAAAGATAAATGGCCTAGCCAAACTCACCGCAAAAATGCTAAATGAGGGCACAAAGAGCCTAGGGGTAAATAAATTTTACGAAAAACTCGATATCTATGCGATAAATTTCGATATCGACGCAGGTTTTGAGACCTTCGTAATCGAGGTAAATTCGCTCAAAGAACACTTCGAATTTGCCCTAGAAATGCTGGATAACTTGCTAAAAGAGCCAAATTTCACAGATGAAATTTTAGATAAAATCAAAACCCAAATTTTAGGCGAAATTGATATTTTAAAGAGCGAATTTGACTATATCGCAAACCAAGGCTTGCAAAACTGCCTTTATTCGGGCACCAAACTAGCCTCCCCGCTAATCGGCGACGAGGATAGTATCGCGCAAATCAGCCTTGAAAATGTCAAGGAATTTTTCGCCTCGCTTGATCTTGCAAACGCCTATGTCCTCGTAGTGGGCGACGCGCAGGGCGCAAGCGATGAGGCTAGCCTTGTGCGCAAAAATATAACCAAAATTTTAGAGAATTTCGCCGCCACAAACGCGCGCGAACTACCAGTTTTTGCGACAAATTCTACCCCCAAATCCCAAATCATCGCCCAAAAAAGCGAGCAAGCCTATATCTATTTTGGCGCGCCATTTTACGCCGAAATCGCAGAAAAATATATCGCAAATGTGGCGCTTTTTATCCTTGGTTCGAGCGGATTTGGCTCACGCCTCATGGAAAACATCCGCGTCAAACACGGACTTGCATACTCCGTGTATGCCAGAGCGAATTTCGACCTGTCTAAGCGCGATTTTTGGGGATTTTTGCAGACCAAAAACGAAAATTTAGCCAAAGCCTACGAGCTAATCAAATCCGAAATCGCAAATTTCGTCCAAAACGGCGTTACGCAAAGCGAGCTAGAAAGTGCGAAAAAATTTATCCTAGGAAGCGCGGTTTTGCAAAAAGAGACTATGTTTAAGCGCGCAAATATCAGTGCCAACGAATACTATCAAGGCTTCGAATTTGGCGAGTTTGAGCGAAATTTAAAGCGCACAAAAAACCTAGATTTGCGAACGCTAAATGAATTTATCGCCTCGCATGCTGAAATTTTAAATTTAAGCTTTTGCGTGGTTTGCTCAGAAGTCGCAAAGTCAAATTTTAAATTATGAAATTTAGCCCCAAAGATAGCGCAACGCTCGCTAAAATCGGCGTTTTTTCACTGCTTGATTTAGCCTTGGCACTTCCAAAAAGCTATGATGATTTAAGCGTCAAAGATGAGCCAAACACCGGCGAAAACACGGTTTTGATCGAGTGCAAAACAGCAAGCCGTCGCGCCAATGGTATGCTTATCATCAGCGCATTTTGCCTAAGCTGGGAGTGCGAGATCAAAATCGTCATCTTCAACGCCAAAAGCTGGCACCACGGCGTCTTTAAAATCGGCAAGCAGATGTTTATCCACGGCAAAAGCGACAACGCTTACGGCGCGTGGCAGTTCGTAAATCCCAAAATCGTCACCAAAGTAGGCGAAATTATCCCCAAATACAAAAACGCCCTCACGGACGCCGCGACGCAAAAGCTTATTTCAAACTACATTTCCAAGCAGGCCTTGCTTGATGAGGGGCTTAGCGAAAATGAGGCTGAATTTTTAATGCAAATTCACCAAAACGACCAAAACAGCGTGCGTTTGGTGCAAAATTTAGAAGAAAACGAAAATGGGCTTGAAATTTTAAAATTCATTGAAATTTATAATTATTTAAGAAAATTAAAAGCAAAAAAAATGGATTTTAAGGCGCAAATTTACCCTTTAAACGACATTTCCTCGTGGCTTAGCACCCTGCCTTTCGCTCCCACAAACGACCAAATAAAGGCACTTGATGATATCAGAGCCGACCTATCTAGCCCACTTGCAAGGCGCAGAGTGGTAATGGGCGATGTGGGTTCGGGCAAGACGCTAATAATCCTTGGCGCAGCCTTGCTAAACTACCCACGCACCAGCTATTTAATGGTGCCAACCTCGATTTTAGCCGATCAAATTTACGCAGAAGCGGTGCGACTTTTGCCAGAGTTTATGAATATTTTGGAGGTCAAAGGCGGCGAGAAATCGCTAAATTTAGAGGGCGCGCACCTAGTCATCGGCACGCACGCCCTGCTCTATCATGATTTGACGCCCTCAAATCTCATCATGGTCGATGAACAGCACCGCTTCGGCTCAAATCAGCGCGAAAAAATCAACGCCCTCACCCAGTGTGGCGAGTATCGCGCGCACTTCGTGCAATTTAGCGCCACACCGATCCCGCGCACACTCTCGCTAATCCAATCCGAGCTTGTGAATTTTAGCTTTTTAAAGCAGATGCCTTACGAAAAACATATCCACACGCTAATCTTGCAAAATGACGGATTTGAGGGCTTTATGAGCCATTTAAAGCGCGAAATCGACAAAGGAAATCAAGCGATCATCGTCTATCCGCTCGTCGAACAATCCGAAAAGCTGATTTACCAAAGCGTCGAGGAAGCCGCGCCGTTTTGGCAGGCGAAATTCACTGGCGTGTATGTTACGCATGGGCGCGACAAGGAAAAAGAGGAAATTTTGCTGAAATTCCGTGATAATGGCTCACTGCTAATCACCACGACCGTCGTGGAAGTGGGCATTTCGTTACCAAGACTTAGCATAATTTTAATCGTCGGAGCCGAGCGCATGGGGCTAGCCTCGCTTCACCAATTGCGCGGTCGCGTGGGGCGAAACGGTGGCGAAGGCTGGTGCTATCTCTACACGAAATTAAAGCAAGCGCCAGAAAGGCTAAAAGAATTCGCGCAAACGCTAGATGGATTTAAGGTCGCAGGAATTGATCTGAAAAACCGCCAAGGCGGGGATTTGCTCGATGGCTCGGTTCAGCACGGAGCGACATTTTCGTGGTATGATTACGAAGAAGATATAACCGAACGAGCCAAAAGCAGAGCGGAAAATTTCGCCGATACACAGACGAGTAGCGAGATTAAATTTTAAAATCGGCAAATTTGCCCTGATTTGTCATTGCGAGCTTTCGTAGAAAGCGAAGCAATCCAGGGAAATTCAGATAAATTTTGATTAATTCAAATTCTCTCTAAATTTTACTGGATTGCTTCGTCGCCTTGCTCCTCGCAATGACACGGATTATAGCGTTTGGTAATTTGGCTCGTAGATTGCCACGAAACGGCTTGCGCCGTTTCTCGCAATGACAAATTAGAGATTAAAGAATTTTACCGAATTGCCTCAAAAACTTAGTTTCCTCGCAATGGCAGATTAGACAAATAAAATTTTCAGCCATAAAAAAAGGCGCCTTAAAAAAGGCGCCCAAGTATAGTATCAAAAAGCACTAATTATAGTAATGCTTCATAAATATCGTCTAGAACGAACATTTTCTCTTCTAGCTCACCACGATAGAATAGCTCGAAAGTTTGCTCATACATATCAGCAAAGAAGCCTTCTTGTGATAGAGATAGGATTTTGCTATCTACGATTTCCATTAAATCGCGGTTGCCTTTTTGAGTACCTACGCAGTTGAAAGCGATAGCTCCTATGCGTTTGATAGCAAGCTCAAATCTATCATCAACAAATGGAATAGTAGCGATTGCAGTAATTTTTCTAGCATAGCCGTCAGCTTCGCCAGCTCTTAGTTTATCCAAGCACTCTTTTGATGTAGAGCAAGGAACTTGTTGGATTTGTGGTTCTTTATTAAGAGCAGTTTCAGCTGATGTGCCTGGGACAACTAGAACTCTTCTACCTCTTAAATCGCTTAGTCTTTGGACACCCAAATCTTTTTTAGTAACAACAGCATCCATTGTTGAAAGATAAGGCATAGAAAAGTCCATTGATTTCTCGCGCTCAGGTGTTCTTGAATAATTGTGGATTAGCAAATCAACTCTGTTTTGAGTTACAGCATCCATACGCTCAGCATCTTTAACAGCGACAAATTCTACCTTACCGCCATCACCTAAAATGGCTTTTGCTAGTTCTTTTGCTAACTCAATTTCAAAACCTTGAAATTTGCCACTTTTTGAAATAGAACTCATTGGAGCATCGTGCTCACCTACACCAATTCTTAGCGTATTGCTCGCTTTGATTTGTTCTAGTGTGTTAGCACCAGAAAAAGTCACTGCGCCTGCTAATGCCAAAAGACCTAAAAACTTTTTCATTTTAACTCCTTAAAAATAAAATCAAAAAATACCTAAAAAAAGTAAATAGAAAGATAACGCGCGCCCATTTACCATAAATTTTAGATAAATTTGCAAATTTCACTTCAAAAATTTCAAGCAATTTTAATGTAAAAAAACTTAAATTTTAAGAAAAAAAATCAAAATTTGCATATTTCAAAAAAAAATTAAATTACACATTAAACCTAAAATGCATTACATCGCCATCATTTACGACATAATCCTTGCCTTCTAGACGCATTTTTCCTGCCTCTTTTGCCCTACTTTCGCCTCCATGCGCCACGAAATCATCGTAGCTAATCACCTCTGCACGGATAAAGCCACGCTCGAAATCATTATGTATCACGCTAGCTGCCTTTGGCGCTTTCCAGCCTTTGGTTATCGTCCAAGCTCTAACTTCCATAACCCCAGCGGTAAAATAGCTTATCAAATTTAGCTTCGCAAAAGATCTTCTAATGATATTATCTAGTCCGCTTTCTTCTGCGCCTAGGCTTTGAAGCATTTCGTGCGCCTCATCATCACCTAGACCGATTAACTCCTCTTCGATTTTAGCGCAAAGTTTGATAACTTCGGCATTTCGCGCATTTGCATACTCTTTTACAGCTTTTACATACTCATTATCCTGCGCTATGCCGTCCTCATCGACATTTGCGCCATAAATCACCTCTTTTGCAGAAAGCAGGCGCAACTCTTTGTTTAGGCTCGCAAACACTTCGCTGTCTTTGTCTGCGAAATTTGAAGCAGGTTTGCCTAAATTTAAATGCTCTAAAAGCTCATTTGCGAGTGCCAAGGCCTCTTTGGCGCCTTTGGCGTTTGCTTTGGCCTCTTTGTTTAGCCGCTCGATTTTTCTGCCTAGCTGCTCGATATCAGCTAAAACAAGCTCGGTTTCGATGATTTCGATATCGCGGATCGGATCGATACTGCCCTCGACATGCGTGATATTGCCGTCTTCGAAGCAACGCACTATATGCAAAATAATCTCAGCTTCACGGATATTTGAGAGAAATTTATTTCCCAAACCCTCGCCCTTGCTAGCACCCTTTACAAGTCCAGCGATATCGACAAATTCGATTGTCGAGTGCATGATACGCTCTGGATTTACGATTTTGGCTAGCTCATCAAGCCTAGTATCAGGCACTGGCACGATAGCCTTGTTTGGCTCGATTGTGCAAAATGGATAGTTTTGTGCCTGGGCATTTTGCGCCTTTGTCAAAGCATTAAAAGTGGTAGATTTGCCCACATTTGGCAAACCTACGATTCCAACAGAAAGCCCCATTAACCCCTCTTTTCTAGCTCTTTTTGCAGAGCCATTAGGTAGTATAGATTTGCTCTAACTGCCGCACCTGTCGCGCCGAATTGGTTATATCCCCACGCTTTTTCGACATAGGCTGGGCCTGCGATATCGAGGTGGAGCCATTTGTCTTTGAATTCAGGTTTGATAAATTTATCAAGGAAAAGTCCCGCCGTGGTCGTGCCACCGTATCTGCTAGACGCTGTATTTGAGACATCTGCGATATTTGATTTGATAAGTTCTCGCAAATAATCATTAAATTCTAAAATCGTGAAAAGCTCGCCACTAGCTTTGGTTAAATTTTTAAATTTTAGCTTTAACTCTTCGTTATTTCCTAAAATTCCGCTTGTGTATTCGCCAAGTCCCACTACGCAAGCCCCTGTAAGCGTCGCCATATCGATTAGCAAATCAGGGTTTAAATCCTGAGCGTAGCTTAGACAATCAGCCAGCACCAACCTACCCTCTGCGTCTGTATTTCGCACCTCGATACTCACGCCAGAGCGAGAAATTAGCACATCGTCTGGTTTGTAGGCGTTGCCACCTATCATGTTTTCGGTAGCGCCGATAATAGCGTGTATTTCAAAAGGCAAATCAAGTTCGGCAGCGCCCTTGATAATCGCCATAGCTGCAAGCGCGCCACTTTTGTCGGCTTTCATTGTCAGCATATAATCGCTCGGTTTTAGGCTAAGTCCGCCACTATCATAAGTCAAACCCTTGCCCACGAAAACAACCTTTTGAAGGCATTTTTCAGGTTTGTAGGTAAGGTGGATTAGGCGCGGGCGATGAGCCGAGGCGCGATTAACAGCCAAAAACGCGTTCATTTTCTCTTCTTCCAAAAATCTCTCATCATACACAGCTACGCTGACATCATCGTAGTTTGAAGCCAAAATTTCAGCCTCGTCCGCCATTTTGTGCGGAGTGTAAATTTCAGGGATTTCATTGACGCCGTTTTTGGCGAAATTCGCCGCGTCCGCCATAATAGTGCCAAATTTCACGCCACGACCAGCTTTATTTGCTTCTAGCGTAGAGCCTGTGTATGTGTCGCTAGCGATAAAAATTTCATTTAGAGTGTAGGATTTTTTTTCGCTTTTGTATTTGTTAAACTCATACGCGCCCAGCACTGCGCCCTCAGCCATAGCCATTGCGCTTTTTTTCGTGCAACCACAATCATAAAATGCGATTTTAAAATTTGAAATTTTAAGATTTTTTAGCGTGTTGTATGCCTGTGCCACACCCACTCTCACGCGGTCGTATTCTAGGGCTTTTATGCCTACATATAGCCTTTTTTGCTCGCTTAAAAGCAAATTTCCCTCGCCTTTGTAATCAAAAAAATCAAATTTATCGCCGTCTTTGACAAAGCGGTGAGCTGTGTCGCCACCGACGATAAAAATCACCTCAAAATCCGCATTTATCGCGTCAAAATTTTGATTCAATAATGTTACTTTCATCTCTATCCTTTCTTAAATTTATAAAATGATTTTCTAATCTTGCAAAAATTTTATAAAACCCAAAGACAATTCCAGCAATCAGCGGTATCGCAAAATACCAGTATTGCTCGATCAAATTTATCGCTTGCCAAATTTGCTTGCCGAAATACCACGCAGGTATCATCGTCATACTCGCCCACGCAACCGCGCTTATAAAATTTATAAATGCAAATTTTTTGGCACTATAACGGGTAATGCCGATACTCATCGGAATTATCATACGAAGCCCATACATATATCGCTGGATAAATATCAAAATCCAGCCCCAACGCTGTAAAAGCAGGTGCGCGATAGCAAATTTGCGGCGTTGGGTGGCTAATTTTTTGCTAATGTAGTTTTTATTATACCTGCCGATATAAAAATAAAATTGATCGCCAGCAAACGCCCCACACGCCGCGACAAAAATACCAAGCGGTAAATTTATATGCCCCTCGTGCGCCAAAATCCCGCCCAAAACTAGCGCGATTTCGCCCTCTAATGCGCACCACGCAAAAAGCACAATATAAGCGTATTGATGATACTGGGTTAGAATTTCTTTGAGCGTTTCTTCCAAACTAAGCCTCTAAAACACAATAAACTTTCGTTCTTGCTTCAAATTCGCCCAGATCGTTTAATGCGCGCAAATTTAGCAAAAAGCACGCTTCCACGCAATCAGCATTTGTTTGTGCGATCAAATCAAGCGCGGCTTTGGCAGTACCACCAGTAGCGATTAAATCGTCGATTAAAAGCACTCTGGCTTTGCGGTTTTGCGCGTTTGCGACTGCGTCAAAGGCATCGACATGCATTTCGACCTGATCGAAGCCGTATTCGAGAGAGTATTTTTGCGAAATGGTGATATATGGAAGTTTTTTTGGTTTGCGAATCGGCACGAAAGCCAAATTTAGCCTAGCCGCAAGTGCCGCACCAAAGATAAATCCCCTGCTCTCAATCCCTACGATATAATCAAGCTCGTAATCCTTGTAGCGATCTACGAGATGATCTAGCAAAAAGCTAAATGCCTTTTTATCGCCCAAAAGCGTCGTTACATCGTAAAACAAAATCCCAGGTTTAGGGAAATCCTCGATAGTCCTTAATGATTTAAAAAGATAAGCTTTATCATCATTGCTTAAAGTTTTCATCCTCTATCCTTTAATAATTTTGCATTTTGCAATCTTAAATTTAACTTTTCTGCTTCGTCGCTTTGCAAGGCCTGTATGCTGAGCTCCAACGCAGATTTTAGCTTTTCTTGATTTTCTTTTAGTTTTGAAATTTCGTCTTCGCATTTTGCCAATTTATCGTAAATTTTCATATTTTTACGGATCGAAAGCACCAACAATACAGCCAAAACAAAGCTTAAAATTTCAAAAACTACTATCATATCTCGCCCTATTTTGCGCTCATATCGCAGGCAATCACGCCTAGCTTATTCACGCGTCTTTCGTGTCTGCCGCCGCTAAAATTTGTGCTAAAAAATGTCTTTATCATATCCTCAATCTCGGCGATTCCTAGCACTCTTGCGCCAAATGCAAGCACATTTGCGTTATTATGCTCCCTGCAAAGCCTAGCAGTTAAGCTATCGTGGCAAAGCGCGCAACGAATATGTGCGTGGCGATTTGCCGCAATCGAAATTCCAATGCCTGTGCCACAAATTAAAATTCCATAAATTCCAAATTTTGTGCTATCTTCGCTGTTTTGCTCGCCATTTGCGCTAGCTAAATTTTTGCTTTCAATCAAAATTTTATCAGCCAAAATTTTCGCGAAATCAGGATAATCCACGCTGATATTTTCGTCATTTGTGCCCAAATCTTCGAACTCATAGCCCAAATTTGCGATTATTTTTTTGACCTCTTCCTTCACAGACGGCGAAGCGTGATCGCCCGCAATAAAAACCTTTTTTACCTGCATATTTTCCCTTTATTTTTGTTCATAAATCAAGCTCTCGTCGCTTTGAAGCGTGTCGATGAAGCGCCCTATTCTCTCCCAGCGGATTTTTTTATCCGGGTCGATACTAAAATAAGTAAACCACGGCTTACCTACGATTAGGCGATACGGCACGGTGCCCCAATACCTGCTATCACCTGAGTTGTTGCGGTTATCGCCAATCATAAAAAACTCATCTTGCGGAACTTTGATATAAAATGCGTTAAATTTCACACTGCCGTATTCATAGACCTTCTCGCTCTCAGCCACCATTATAGGGCGCATTGCTAGGCTTTTGCGCTCTAAATTTCCAAGCATACTTGCCCGCATGGCGTTTCTAAAATGCGGATTGTAGTTTATGCCTTTGAATTTATACGGCTCTTTTACATATTTTTGTCCGTTTAAGATGACAATATCGCTTTTATCGTAGTTTTGCTCTATAAATTCATCGCCTTCGTTTGGTCTGAGGTAGAAATTATCTAAATCAAAAATCACTTCATCTCCACCAACGGCGAAATTTCGCTTGACATAGTGAATTTTCTCATCTTTTGGATAGCGAAATACCACGATATCCCCACGCTGTGGGCGTTTGCCTTGGATTAAATGTCCGTCTCCGTCGCTATCAGGGGCTACTGGAACCTCGATAAATGGGATATGAGGAGTTGGGATTCCGTAGCTAAATTTTTTCACAAACAAAAAATCGCCCTCCAAAAGCGTAACTCTCATCGATCCGCTTGGAATCACAAAAGCTTGCGCCACAAAAAGTATAATAAAAAGCACAATGCAAATCGTGCCAACCCAGCTAGATGAAAAGCGATAAAGCGAACCTAAAAATTTCATTTATTTGCTTCTTTTTAGGCGGTTGCGCGCCGATGTGATTGTGTTTTGAAGTAGCATTGCGATTGTCATAGGACCCACACCACCAGGAACTGGCGTGATAAACGAGCATTTAGGCGCGACTGCGTCGAAATCCACATCGCCAGTTAATTTGCCGTTTTCTAGGCGGTTTATGCCTACATCAATGACCACTGCGCCATCTTTTACCATGTCAGGGGTTACGAAATTTGGCTTTCCAATCGCTGCGACTAAGATATCAGCCTGCGAGCAAATTTCGGCTAAATTTTTGGTGCGAGAGTGTGTGATAGTAACGGTAGAATTCGCGTTTAAAAGCAAATTTGCCATAGGTTTGCCGACTATATTGCTTCTGCCAATTACCACAGCGTTTGCGCCGTTTGTTTCTATGCCGTATTCAGCCAAAAGTCGCATAATGCCAAGTGGCGTGCATGGCACAAAAGTCTCTAATCCGCTAACTAACCTGCCGACATTTACAGCGTGAAATCCATCGACATCTTTGCTAGGATCGATTTTTTCTAAAATTTTATTTGTATCAATGTGTTTTGGAAGTGGAAGTTGGACAAGTATGCCATCGACATTTTCATCAGCATTAAGCTCATCAATTAGCTCTAATAGCGCAGTTTCGGTAGTTTGCGCGCTTAGATGATATGGGTAAGAATTTATCCCGCACGCTACGCACGCCTTTTCTTTGCTAGCCACATAAGTAGCACTAGCCTTGTCCTCGCCCACCAAAATCACCGCAAGCCCCGGAGTTACGCCCTTCGCACTA
The DNA here is from genome assembly GCF_027737645.1 of Campylobacter sp. JMF_15 NE4. Taxonomy (NCBI): domain Bacteria; kingdom Pseudomonadati; phylum Campylobacterota; class Epsilonproteobacteria; order Campylobacterales; family Campylobacteraceae; genus Campylobacter; species Campylobacter sp. JMF_15 NE4. The sequence goes on from NZ_JAOVTY010000001.1 coordinate 530,547, forward strand.
AGCCCTGCGGCTGCGATTTTTACCTCTTCTTTGACCTTTGCGCTTATCGCTTTTCCGTCGATTAAAGTCATAAAAAACCTTTAAATAAAAATTTAAGCTTCAATTTTACCTTAAATTTAATAAAAATCAGATTTATTTTTGGGCTAAATTTGGGAATTTTAAGTGGAAATGGTAGTTAAAAAACTACCATTGAAATTTATCTTTTTATATTTTTGTTTGCTTCTTGGGCTTTGATTACAGCGTCCATGCAGCCTGTGGTGCAACCAGCGCTATTTTGATTGAAATTTGGCTCGATTTTTTTCTGCTCGATTGGCGTGCTCTCGCTCACGCCCGGCTCTTTCGTGCCAGCACAACCGATAAAAAACCCAGCCACTAGGGCGCATAAAATTAACTTTTTCATAAATTCTCCTTTATTAAATTTAAATTATTCATTACGCAAAGTTTGCAAAACATCGACTTCGGTGGCCTTTTTGGCTGGATACCACGATGAGAGCGCTACTATTATCACAGCTCCTACCACGGTAGAAATCAAATCGCCAAATGATAGCTCCATAGGCAGTTTGCTGCTTCCATAAACATCGGCTGGCAGGTCGATGATATCGAAGTTTCCAAGCAACCAAACCCCAAAAAGTCCCAAAATAAGACCAAAGATTATTCCACTTCCGCCAATCGTCGCCCCAAGCGAGAAAAATGTCTTTTTCACCTCTTTTTTGCTCGCTCCAAGGCTAAGCAAAAGCGCGATTTCTTGGCGACGATTCATCACGGTCATCAAAAGCGAACTAACGATATTTAAGCTAGCCACTAAGATTATTAGCAAAAGCACCAAAAAAAGCGCCCGTTTTTCAAGCGCAAGGGCTGAGAAAAAGTTGCCGTTTTGTTGCCACCAGCCAACAGCGCGCGCGCTCGGCGGGAGATTTTCTTTTATGATTTCTAAATCCTTAAATGGATCGTCTGAGAAAACATGCACCCCGTCATATCGCCCCTCGTCATAGCCCAAAATTTTCGCCAAATCGCCCACGCTCGCGTAAGAATATGCCTTGTCATAAGCAATCAAACCAGAATCAAAGCTAGCGCGCACCTCAAATCGCTTCATTTTAGGAATCAGCGCAAATCCGCCTGGGTCGTTTTTGGTAAAAATCATTGTGATTTTATCGCCCATATCTAGCATAAATTCGTCCTTTATGCCCTTACCGACCATAATGCCAAATTCGCTCAAATTCGCGTCTTTCGCCCCCTGTGCAACGACTGAGTTTATTTGAATTTCATCAGCCAAATTTACGCCAAAGATTATTCCACCCTCTAATCTATCGCCGTTTTTGGCGATGACTTGCGAGCTGATATATGGGCTAAATTTTAAATTTGGGAAATCACCCTTTAAAATTTCGACATCATCGTTTGTGATACCGCCACGAAATTGGCTGTGTATCGTGATAGGATAGTTCATCGTAAAGAGTTTGCGTTGAAATTCTTTATCGAAACCGTTCATTATCGCCATTGCGATGATTAGCACCATTAGTCCGATACTCACGCCCAAAAACGCCAAAATCGCAGAAAGCGTGATAAATGGCTGGGATTTGTCGAAACGCAAATATTTAAAAAGTAGATATTTTATCAAAGTCTGCCCTGTGAATTTTGAAATTAGGCGTTTGCAAGTTACCTTGCAAAACCGCCTTTTTTAGGGCCACCTTTACCGTGGCAGTCTTTGTATTTTTTACCGCTTCCGCATGGACATGGGTCATTTCGTTTAGGTTTTTTCGCGCCTAGCGAAAATTCGCTATTTTCTGTGCTTTGATTTTCACTCGATTTTGAATTTTCGCTTGAATTTGAAATTTCATCTTCATTTGTGTTAGCTTCGTTTATTTCGTCCTGCGCTTCGCTACGCATTTGCTCTTGCATAGCCTCTCTTTCGGCGTCGATTTCTTCTTGGGTTTTGAAGCGAATTAGTTGCAAGGTGCGGATACTATCGCTTTTTAGGCGCAAAACAAGCTCCATAAAGAGATTGTAGCTTTCTTTTTTATACTCGGTTAGCGGGTCTTTGTGATTGTATCCCCTTAGTCCAATGCCCGTTTTTAGGGTATCCATTTGGTATAAATGCTCACGCCAATCGCGATCTACGATTTGTAGATAAAGCATTTTTTCGATCTCTTTGCGCTGAGCCTGATCGATTTGGCTCATTTTTTCCTCGTAAGAGTTTTGAAGTTGCTCTACAATCACGCTTTTTAGCTCGCCATAATCATTAGCATTTTTCAAATTCGCCTCATTTAGCGTTTCGCCAGTATCGTTTAAAATGCGGTTTATTATCGCCTCATAATCGAATTTTTCCTTCTCATCTCCGTCGAAAATCTCCAAATCATCTAGCACGCTTGCGATATACTCTTCGCGGTTTTGCAAAATTTTGTCTTTTAGGTCAAATTCTTTATCCAAAAGCTCGTTTCGGTATTTATAAATCGTCTTTCTCTGCTCGTTTGCGACATCGTCGTATTCTAGGATATGTTTTCTGGCCTCGAAATGCAGGCTCTCGACCTTTTTTTGCGCATTTTCTACGGCACGAGAGACCATTTTCGACTCGATATGTTCGCCATCTTGCAAACCCAAACGCTCCATTATATTTTTAATCTTATCGCTACCAAAAATTCGAAGCAAATTATCCTCTAAACTTAGATAAAATCTACTCTCGCCCGGATCTCCCTGACGACCTGAGCGACCACGGAGCTGGTTGTCGATACGGCGGCTTTCGTGGCGTTCTGTGCCTAGGATATAAAGCCCCCCAAGCTCCCTGACTTCATCATTTATGCGGATATCTACACCACGACCTGCCATATTTGTAGCGATTGTTACAGCACCTTTTGCACCGGCTTCGGCGATGATTTGTGCCTCTTTTTCGTGGTTTTTAGCATTTAGCACAGAGTGAGCGATTTTTTCTTTAACCAAAAGTTCGTGCAAAAGCTCTGATTTTTCGATCGACGCGGTGCCGACTAAGACTGGCTGACCTTTTTTGTTTAGCCTTTTTACTTCCTCGATTACGGCGTTAAATTTCTCGCGCTCTGTTTTGTAAATCAAATCATTTTGATCTAGTCTTTGCACTGGGATATTTGTAGGGATTGAAACGACCTCTAATTTATAAATTTGAGAAAACTCAGTCGCCTCGGTCTGGGCTGTGCCGGTCATGCCTGCTAGTTTTTCATACATTCTAAAATAGTTTTGAAATGTAATATCAGCTAGGGTTTGGCTCTCTTCTTGGATTTGCACGCCCTCTTTGGCTTCTAGTGCTTGGTGCAAGCCCTCGCTAAAACGACGCCCCTCGCTTAGTCTGCCTGTAAATTCATCTACGATGATAATCTGTCCGTCACGCACGACATAATTGACATCTTTTTTAAATATATAATTTGCTTTTAATGCTTGGTCTAAATAGTGGCTTAAAACGGCGTTTTCAAGCTTATATAGGTTATCTACGCCAAAGAGTTTTTCAGCCTTTGCGATACCTGCTTCGGTAATTAGCACGCTTTTGTTTTTTTCATCTAGGATAAAATCGCCAGTCGGTTTTCCTTTTGGATCATCTGGCGCCTGGCCTTGCACCATTTGTTTGGCTACTTCATTTGCTTTGACATAGCCATCAAGTGTGCGGTTTGTAGGGCCTGAGATGATTAGTGGAGTTCTAGCCTCGTCGATTAAAATACTATCGACTTCATCGACGATTACGAAATGATGACCTCTTTGCACTTTATCTTCGCTGCTAAATTTCATATTATCACGCAAATAATCAAAGCCAAATTCGTTGTTTGTGCCGTAAGTTATGTCGCAAGCGTAAGCCTCTTTGCGCTTAGTATCGTTATACTCGCCGCCGACTACTACACCAACGCTAAGTCCTAAGAAATTATACAAAACGCCCATTTGCTCGGCGTCGCGTTTGGCTAGGTAGTCATTGACCGTCACGACATGCACGCCCTTGCCACTCATAGCGTTTAAAACCACAGGAAGAGTTGCAACCAGCGTCTTTCCCTCGCCTGTTTTCATCTCAGCTATCGCGCCGTCGTTTAAAACCATACCGCCGATTAGCTGGACATCGAAATGGCGCATATTTAGCACCCTTTTTGAGGCCTCTCTGACGATAGCAAAAACATCATACAAAATTTTATCAGTTGTCGTTTCGCCCTTTTGAATTTGCTCTTTAAGTGCGTTAAATTCAGCCTTTAACGCCTCGTCATCGAGTGCTTCGTATTTTTTTTCTAGCGCGTTTATCTCTTTTGCGCGTTTTGCGTATTGTTTGACTACACGATTGTTTTTCGTGCCAAAAATCCCTCTAACTACTCTTTTAAACATTTCAAACCTTCATTTTAAAATTTTAACCGAACATATTACCATATTTTTAGTTTTTATTTAATTAAACTTAATAAAAACAGCTATAATAACGCAAAATTTTAAATTTAAAGAGGTTTGAGATATGAAAAAATCTGTTTTTGCATTGGCACTTTGCGCTTCGTTTTCGCTCGCAAATCCGCTCGAATTCGACACTCTAAGCGCAAATTTCACCCAAAGCGTCCAAAGCGAAGACGCCAAAATCAACTACACAGGCGATTTTAGCGCGACCAAAGAGCATGCTGTGTGGCACTACATAAGCCCTACGAAAAAAAATATATTTTTTAGCTTCACAAAGGTTACGGTCATCGAGCCTGATTTGGAGCAAGCTATCATCACAAATATCAAAGAAACGCCGAATTTAGTGGCGATTTTATCTGGCGCGAAACAAAACAAATCAGGCGCTTACGAAGCCGAGCTTGACGGCGTGAAATACTTCATCACTACCCAAAACGACGCCCCTAGCCAGATCTCATACACCGACAAACTCGATAACAAGGTCGTGATAAATCTGCAAAGCGTGCGCAAAAACGAGAAAATAGACGAAAAAATTTTCGCGCCAAATATCCCTAATCACTACGACATAATCACGCAATAAAGGGCAGAAATGAGAATTTTATTCGTTTGTCACGGAAATATTTGTCGCTCTCCAATGGCGCAGGCCGTCATGGAAAATTTAGTAAAAATTCGCGGTTTGCAAGATAAAATTCATTGTGATTCCAAAGCCACTCACACCGATGAAATCGGCTCTGCGCCCTACTACGAAACCAAGCGAGTATTACGCGAAAAGGCTGTGCCTCTTATGACTCATGTTGCCACGCAAATCACAAAAGCTGATCTTGAAAAATTTGATTTGATTTTGTGTATGGACGAAGAAAATATGCGCTCATTAGCCCGAATTTTTGGGCTAAATTCGCCAAAAGTAAAATTCTTGCTCGAATTTGCGGTAGGCCAAAACGCGCCAAAATCGCAAAAAATCATCGCAGATCCATACTACACGCGCGATTTTGAGAGCTGTTATGACGATATCGCTAAATCGTGCGAAGCGCTAATGCAAAAAATAGAAAATTTAGAAAGCTTTTGATAAAATTGGCGCTTTAAATTTCAGCAAGGATAGAAATGTTTAGGTTTTTGATACTTCCGTATTTGGTGCTAGAAATGATAATCACATACCATTTTTTGCATGCAAACGGATTTGTGATTTTTGTCATCGAAGTCCTTGCCAGCACGATTTTGGGGCTATTTTTGATGACAAAACGCCCAATAGTAAATTTGGCAAATTTCGCCCGTATCACGCCAAAATATATTTTGAGTGAATTTGGCTTTGTCGCGGCTGGTTTTGCGCTATGTGTGCCACTCATACTTAGCGATATTTTGGGCGTTTGCTTGCTTGTAGCGGCGGTGATTTTATACCTGAAAAACCCCGCTTCCAAAAACGACACATTTTATCGAAACAGCAGCGATTATAGCGCGCAAAACAGCACCCATTACAGACCCAAAAACCACGCAAACGACGATATAATCGACGCTGAAATTATCGAAGAGAAAAAAGGAGAATAAATGCAAAATTTAATCATAGCCACCCGCGGAAGCGTGCTAGCTTTGTGGCAAAGCGAACACATAAAATCGCTAATCGAGCAAAAACACGGAGTTAAGGTCGAGCTAAAAAGCATGAAAACCAAGGGCGATAAAATTTTAGATACACCGCTTGCAAAAATCGGTGGCAAGGGGCTATTTACCAAAGAACTCGAAGAGTGTATGCTCCGAGGCGAAGCCCACCTAGCCGTGCATAGCCTAAAAGATGTGCCAGTTGTGTTTCCTGAGGGTCTAGTTTTGGCTGCAATCGGTGCTAGGGAGGACGAAAGGGACGCGATGATTAGCGAAAAATACGCTAAATTTAGCGACCTGCCAAATGGCGCTAAAATCGGCACCACAAGCCTTCGCCGCAAAATGCAACTTCTAAAAATGCGCCCTGATTTAGAGATTATTTCGCTTCGCGGAAATGTCCAAACACGCCTCAAAAAGCTAAAAGACGGCGAATTTGACGCGATAATTTTGGCAATGGCTGGGATAAATAGGCTAAATTTAAGAGCCGAAGTGGCGTATGTTTATACCTTCGAGCTCGATGAAATGGTGCCTGCAATGGGTCAAGGCGCACTTGGGATTGAGTGTGCCGACAAAAAAGAGTTGCTTGAAATTTTAGAGTTTATAAACGACGAAAATAGCGTCATTGCCACGAGTTTAGAACGCGCATTTGTGGAGCGTTTGGAGGGCGGTTGCCAAGTGCCAATCGGCGTAAATGCGCAAATCTCAGATGATAGCGTGATCGTGCGCGCGGTCGTGGGGCTACCTGATGGAAGCGAGTTTATCGAGGATAAACTAATCGTAGCACGAGATGGCGTAAATGCCACAAAAGCGCAAGAAATCGGCGCAGATTTTGCCGATAAATTTATCGCCAAAGGGGCAAAAGAACTTCTAGCCCGCGCCGAAGCGATGGCGTAAATTTGCCTTTTATGCCTTGCAGTGGCGCAAATTTACCATTGCAGGGCATTAATCTACAAAATTTTAAAATTTCAAATTCCACGAAACATTAAGCTTGAATTTTATTTTTGGATAATTTGCGCTTATTTCAAAGAACTCATCGAAAGGCTAAAACAAGTTTTTACTCGCTACAACCGCCCAAAAGAGCCAAAAAGCCTAAAATCGACCAGCCAGTCGGCAAATCAAAAAACCTTTTTCCCACCCATGAAATTAAGCCGATTATGATAAACACATATAAAAGTCCTAGCGCGACATTTTCCATAAATTTGCCTTTGTATGATGAATTTGCTCTGCTTTGGCTACGCCTTTGCTTTGCTTATTTAGATTATATAAAATTTAAATCTAAGAGCGGTAGGACTCGCACCTACAATACGCAATCTTATCCTGCTTTTAAAGGGATTGCCCGGACTACTATGTTACCGCCATCAACTCTTAGATTTTAAAAGAGCTAGCCAAGCTCTTGGCATTTATGTTTGCGGTAAAGACTTATACCCGCGACCCTAACAAAAGGGCTGAACTTACCCAAAGTGGCTACTTTTGGGTGGCAATCGCAGTCTTAATTCAACATAAAGCTTTAATAAAAATTTCAAAGGTAATAAATGGTGACGAGAGTTGAACTCGCGATGGCACTATTTAAACGGCGCAACACGACCACATGGTATATCTGCCACTTATTACGCTTATATTGTATCAAAAAAGTGAAATTTTACCAAAATAAAGAATTTAAAAACAACTCGCGAGAGCGAGAGCTTAACGCATAGTATGATTAAAAGTCTGTATCATACTCGCCACCAAAAATGGCTAAAAACAGCGCAAAAACCAAAGAGCCATATTTTTTTATCAAAAAAATAAGATGATAGAAAACAAAATGACCAAAAACATTTCAACTCCCATTTTCTGCGGTTTTACAAAGATTATAGCAAGAAAATAGCAAAGATTAAAGATAAAAAAATATATAAAAGCCAAAATATCGCTTTTGCAATGATAAATTTGTAAAATTCTACGCTAAATTTTGCGTAAAATTCAAATTTCACCCTTTATCTTTTTAAGCCACTCATCTAGCGTTTTTTCAAATCCGATTTGTTTGCTGTGGTAAAATTTCACTCGCCCACTAGTGTATTCTTGCTCCACCCAGCCACCGAAATCATGCGGATAAAGGTAGTTTGCAATCTCTTTGTCCGAATTTATCAAATGCCTTGGCGTAGGCAAAATTTCCCCCTCTCGCACGAATTTCAAAGCCTCGTTTATGGCGTTGTAAGCGGAGTTTGATTTGGGCGAGTGTGCCAAATATACCGCGCATTGTCCCAGTATTATGCGAGCTTCTGGGTAGCCGATTTTGCTGACTGCCAAAAGTGTATTAACCGCCATATTTAGGGCATTTGGATTGGCGTTGCCGATATCTTCACTAGCTAAAATCACCATGCGCCTAGCGATGAAATCCGCACTCTCGCCAGCCTCGATTAGACGCGCCACATAGTATAGGGCAGCGTCCGCGTCGCTTCCACGCAGGCTTTTTATCATCGCGCTTGCTAGCTCATAGTGCGTATCGTCCGAGCTTACCCCCTGTGCTACGGCACTCGCGCGCAGTGTTTTTAGAGTATCGAGAGAGATTTTACTATCAGCCAAAATCGCAAATTCGAGCAAATTTAAAAGACTTCGCCCGTCCCCTGCGCTAGTGTGTATGAGATACTCTCTGGCATCATCATCGCACGCGAAGCCCAGCTCGCCCTGCACCCGCTCAAAAAGCTCACTCATTTCCTGCGCTCCCAAAGGCTCAAACTCGAAAATCATTGAGCGAGAGCGAATCCCAGAGCTTATGACAAACTGCGGATTTTCCGTGGTCGCGCCGATTATTATCGCTTCATAATTTTCCATTGGGATTAAGAGGACCTCTTGCTGGGTTTTGCTTAGGCGGTGGATTTCGTCGATGAAAATTAGCGGTTTGGCTAGCACACCAGAGTGCGCAGATAGGATTTTGCGGATATCTTCGACTTTTAGGCTCGTGGCGTCAAGCTCGTAAAAATCGTAGTTCAGCTCGCTTGCGAGCACGCGCGCCATAGTGGTTTTGCCACACCCTGCCGCGCCGAAAAATATACTGTGCGGAATTTTGCCAGAGGCGATAAATTTTTTAAAAAGCTCCACGATTTTTTTCTGACCTAGAATTTCATTTAAGCTTTTGGGACGAAATTTTAGCGCTAGACTTTGCATAACCTGCCTTTGAAATTTAATGCGTGATTGTAGCGAAGTAAGGATAAATTTTAAGTTACACGCCAAATTTACGAAGCGCAAAGGCTTCGTAAGCTAGCGTTTGATGAATTTTAAAACAAATGAAATCGCAAAAAGCACAATAAAGACAAAAAACAGGATTTTCGCAATTCCTGCGCTTGTGCCAGCGATCCCGCCAAAGCCGAAAATTCCAGCCACGATTGCGATGATTAGGAAGATTATGGCGTATCTTAGCATTTTAGCCTCCATTAAAAATTTCGCCAAAGCGATTGGGGAAATTTTAACTCTATTTGGTAATGAAATGTTAAATTTTTCATAATTTAAATGTGAAATTTAAGTCTAAATTTACAAAATAGATAGAAATTTAGTCAAAATTTCGAAAAATAGACTTCTGCCCGTAGATGATAAATTTTGGGATATCAACTATCCGCCAAACGGCTTTTAAATATCGCAGAGCCTGACTGGGCTTATCATGTCGGCGAAAACAAAAGCGACATAATGGCGATTTATAATGATAAAATTCAAAAACTCTCTGATCGCGGGGCAAGTGATGAATTTATCGAATTTGCCAAAAAAGACTTTTTATCTACACTTAAAGAGAGAGTGGAGAATTTAGGAATTTTTAGTGCGATTAAAAATTTTTTCAAAGAGCCGTTAAAAAATAGTAACAAACTTAGCGGACGGATCAAGCTTACTAATGCGCCAAGCAGTATAAAAGCTGCTTTTAATAACGAAAATTTAGACGAAATCTATCTATCACACCAAACAATTTTAACACACAGAAAACACACAAATATCACCGCTTGGGACTATTTTTTCTTAAAAAAACTATTAAATAAAAATATAAAAAAAATAAAACAAAGCGGCAAAGAAAAGCATATTGTAGTGATTTGCAGACATTTAAACGAAGGCTATAAAATCATATTAAAACAAACAAATATAAATGAGATTTATATTCAAAGTGTAACAAAAGGCAAAAATATAAAGTAACTTCTGCTTTGCAAAGGCATTCAGAACCGTAGCGGGTGAGTTCCAAAATGGCGTTCCGCTTACTTTAAGCCGTTCCCGTGTATTTGCTTACACTTCGCAATTTGCCTCATCGGCAGTTCTTAAAGTTACATTGTAATTATAACAAATTTAAAAAAAATAAGCAAGAAAAGAATTAAAAAAGGGCGCTCTGCATGAGCTTTAAAGCCGCTTTTGGCTGGACATTTACCAAAAGTTTAATGAGGTTCCGCAGCGATATGCCTTCGCTTATGGGGTTTAACAGTCGCCCCAAGCTTTACCCTTTATGCCCTAATTATACCACATTATATTTTAAAACGCGAACAAATATAAAAAGCGCCACAAAAGAGCTTTTTGGCTTTTTTAGCGCTTAGAGCTTTTCAATATCTCTTTTTTTGCTTTTTGTATCGCTTTTTTTAACGGCTCGGATATTTTTATTTGAAAAATATCCGCAAATTTGGGCACAAATCAAAGAATACGAGCGCAAACTTGCGGAGCTTGAAACTAAGGGCGAAGCGGTTTATAATAAATTTTGGTTTAAAGATAAAAGCATAAGCGAGTATGAAAAGGAATTTTTGGTATAATAAATCTCATCCTAATAGCTACGGCTATTAACCCAGCCTTGCGCTGGGACTTTTAAAAAATCTTTGCGATTATATTTTTGACTGCTTCACTTGCGATAAAAAAAGAGCCGTTTTTCACGGCATTAAAAATAACTTCGCCTGCGCTTTGTTTTTGTTTTAATTCTGCGGGGGTTTTATTTAATAAACTCAATCCTTTTAGGCTCAAAGTCAAATCTGCAAAAAGCCCTTGCTCGCACTTCGCCGTGCGCCATGTGATAAAACCTTCTTTTTCTAAAAATTCAATCGTCGCAAGCAAAATTTTTAAATCATATTCACGGGGGTTTTCGCTTAAAAAATCTTGCGCTTTAAAAAGTGCGATTTTAAGCGGAAATTTGCCATATAATAACGCGAATATATCGGCTGCTGCTAGATTAAAAGCTTTTATATTATTCATTTTTAAAAGCCTTTTGAATATATTTTAAAGCGTCTATAAACGAGCCTTGAAATTTATCTGTTTTTTCTCCATTTATAGTTATGATAAATTCGCAAATTTCACTAAATTTAGGCTCTTTTATAGCCTCATCAAAATAAGTATATGGCGAAATATCAAAAAGATAAGTAATTTTATTGTCATTTATGCGAGATTTTGCAAAAAAATTTAAATGATAGCCACTCTCTGCATTATATAGTTTTTCATCTTTTATCTCAAAATCTACAAATTCGCCTTTATTTTTGCCTATATCTAAATTTAAAATTCTAATATCGCCCATTTTATTATTTCCTTTCTTTCTTTGATAATATTTTTCTCAAAATGTTTTTTTAGTGTATCTGTCGGTTTGTATGCAGTCCAAATTTCGTTATTTTTAAATACTATAAAATACCCATTTTGGCTCATTGCGACATATCTGTCGCCAAAATCTTTGTGTGGTGCTATTGCTACAATAGAATTAAGTGCTTTTATTAAATTTTGTGGTGTGCTTTCAGGGTGTTTTTTTAGGTGAATATTTAGCGTTTCTTTACTAAGCACTCTCTCCACACCCATTTTATCGATATGTCTTAACGCTTCATCATTGCTTTTTGTGCCAGTGTATCTCTCGCCATTTTCGCCCTCTTTGAGATATACTGGCACGACGATCGTGCGACAGTGGAAGTGATACGGCGGAAGCCCAAAATCAGCTGGCATTTTATCGCTTTTGCCTAGATACTCACCACTCATCCACACCGCAGCGTTTTTCTTTTCGTCCATAGATTTCGCACCAAGCAAATTTTTAGCCTGTTTTTGCAGGTGTTTAGCTGGTATCAGCCGTCCGTGCATAGAGCGACAAATCGCACTTGTTTTACTATCCATTCTAGCCACAACTTTAAAAAATTTCACTTCGCTATCGGCATTTAGCACCATATTCAAATTTCGGTTTTGATTGATGATATTATCCGCCACTCCCTCAAAATAACTTAGGCTTGTCTTTGCGCCAACTGCGTCTTGGAGTTTTTCAGCTAAGCTTCTTGCTATATCCTTGCGCGAAATATCACCACTCATAAACTCTTTTATCGTCTCTTTTAGCGTATTTTGCACGCCCTCGTTCCACTCTATGCCTAGCCAGTAAAAGCTATCATCGATGAGCTTTATCGCGCGAAAATCCGTGCTATCAAAGCTACTATTAAAATTTGGCGCGATTTTACCATTTTCGCCCTTGATTTTTAGATAAATTTCTTCGGAATTTACAGCAGTTTCAAGCTGGATTTTTTCGATTTTAACCTTTTTTAAAAAATTTATATGTTAAAATTTTAAGGTTTTTACCATGCAAAGGATTTTTTATGGGCGATACAGCTTTGGGCTTTTTGTATATGTTTTTTATCTTTGTTTTCATTAGATTTTTTATCAAAACATTTTTAAAAGCCATAAATTCGCTTGATAGCGAATAACTACCACGCATTAAGCTTAGCGATAAGCTCTTTTTCGCTCTCACGGCTTAGCTCCTCTTTGATTTTGGTAAATTTCTTAAACTCTTTATCGTCTGCAAACCTTGCAAAGCGCATTAAAGAAGCACTCGTTTTGCCTCGCTCGTCCTCGATTTTAAAGGCTTCGTTTAAAAGGTTTATAAATAGATTAAAAGGCATTTGCAAAACTCCCTTAAAGCCAAATTTAACCGCCCACGCCACAAAATACGCTATTTTTTTTTACCCTGACTTTGGGCGCCTTGCGCCTCGCCATAAGTTAGCTTTAAAATCTCATCATAAAGGCTCTTTGCGAAGCTAAACCCTAGCGCATTTATCTCTTTTTCGCTTAGATCGCTTAGTTTTTGACATTACGGGGCAGTATTTCGGGCTTGCGGCAGCGAAAATAGTATAAAAATAGCGTAAATTTAAGCAAACGAAAAAAATTTTAAATATGAAATTTAGTTGGAATTTAAAAATATGCAAAATTTTACATTAAATTTTGCATATTTGGTAAAATTTGGCTAAATTAGTGCAAATTTAGCCAAAAACAAAATTATTTCACAGGCAAGACATCATCGACATCTATTTCTACGCCGACTAAATCTTTATCCACCTCGCCGACTATGCGGATTTTGGTATCAGGGCTCACGACTAGGCCGTTCCAGTCATCATCGTCGATATCGACGGTGATAGAGGCGCCACTTTTATCCACGAATAGATATTTATCGTCGTTATTTAGGCGTTTTTTGATATTTCCCACTAGGGTTACCTTCGTATCATCGCGCAAATCTTTCGCCTCTTTGACGCTAACTACGCGGTATGATTTGGCGCCGTATTCGACGAACTCGCCCTTGCTGCTGCCATCACCTCCGACAAAACCACCCTTTGCCAAGGCAAATGCGCAAACCGCGCTAAGGATTAGAAATTTTTTTACCATAATTCGCTCCTTTTAAAAAATTTTTTGTGTGATTTTACAATATTTGAATTAAACCTAAATTTAACGAATTTTTTTAATTTTAAAATTTGAAATTTTATACATTTTCGAGGGGGCATGCTCGCTAAATTTCTCATCTACGATGATATCTGCGATATCACGCGCATAATCCTCGTCGAATTTCTCGCCGTGTAAATTCGCCGAGCTCGAATACATCACGCCAAATTGTCGCAGAAATTTCGCATGCTCACAGCCTTGCACATAGCGAAGCGAAATTTGATTTGGGTAGATGAAGGTCGATTTTTTCGCTCTTCGCACGAGATTTTTAAATTTTTCTGGCACGCGCGCCAAGGTTTTTAGCTCGTTTAAATTCGCCGTGGTTAGCACGCAGGGGGTGTTTTTGGGGCGCATTTTCGCGCGGTTGATCTGCGTAAAGTCCTTGCTTAAAAATCCGGCTGTGGTGTCTGTCTGGGCTAGGTAAATCATAGCGGAAGTGAAATTTCGCCCGAAATTTGGGCGAAATTATTATTTGTAGTTTGTGATTGCGCGAGATAGGATTGCCTCGGCCTTGCTAGCGTCCTCGAAATCCTTGACCTTCACCCATTTACCCGGCTCCAATGCCTTGTAAGTTTCAAAGAAATTTTTGATTCTATCAAGCGTGATTTTTGGCAAATCGCTTAGAGATTTGATATTGTCATATCTAGGGTCGATTTTGCTAACCGGCACGGCTAGGAGTTTTTCGTCCATTCCGCTCTCATCTTCCATAACCAAAACGCCGATTAAACGACATGGGATAACTGAACCTGCTTGAAGTGGGTATTCATTTAACACCAAAATGTCGGCAGGATCGCCGTCATCTGCTAGTGTATTTGGCACAAAGCCGTAGTTTGCAGGGTAAAACATCGCCGAATACATCACGCGATCGACGCAAACCGCACCGCTTTCTTTGTCGATTTCATATTTTATGTTTGAGCCGTAAGGAATTTCGATTACAGCGTTGATTTTATCAGGGTTTGAACCTACTTTGATTTTAGAAATATCCATTTTTTGTCCTTTTTATTAAATTTGTAAATTTACCACGCATTTATAGAAAATCCCGTGAAAACTCCGCCGCCGCCGCTGTTTCCTGCTGCGCTCACGGATTTTTTGGCTTCACAACCAGCGCAAAAAACCAAAACAGCGAAAACAGCGCAAATTCTAAGGCAAAATTTCATGCCAAATTTGGGGCTAAATTTCACAGAAATTCCCTAAATTTCAGTCTTAGCCGATGATTTTTTTCGCGATTATATCGTTGATATCTTCGACGATTTCTTCGATTGTGCGTTCGCCATCAACTGAGTAAAAAATCTCTTTTTTGCCGTAAAATTCGCGGATTGCGCCGATTGGCTCGTTGAAGACTTTCATGCGGTTATAAAAGACTTGCTCGTTATCATCAGCTCCCCTTGCACGACCCAAAACGCGCTCTTTGGCTGTGTTTTCGCTAACTGCAACTTCGATTACTGCACTAAGCTCGATCTCATCGTCGCTTTTTAAAACTTCGTCGAGTTTTGTCATTTGCTCCACGCTTCTTGGGTAGCCGTCGATGATGATAAAATCTTTTGGCGAGCTTTTAATCGCAGAAGTTATCGTGCCTACAACCACTTCAAGCGGGACTAAATTTCCAGCTGAGATAAAGCTGTCGATTGTTTTGCCTAGTTCACTACCGCTTGCTACCTCTGCGCGAAGCAAATCGCCAGTAGAGTAGTGAGCGATACTCTCGTTGTTTTGCGCGATCAAGCTAGCGTCTGTGGTTTTGCCACTGCCTGGTGCGCCGATGATTAAAAATAGATTTTTCATTTTTTATCCTTTAAATTTATTCTAAGTCCCAATTCTTGGAGCTGTTCGCTACTAACCTCGCTTGGAGCCTTTGTCATAGGGCATTGCGCTCTTTGAGTTTTAGGGAAGGCGATGACATCTCTAATGCTACTTGATTTAGTTACTAACATCATAAGTCTATCAAATCCAATCGCGATACCGCCGTGTGGTGGCGCACCAAAGCTAAGCGCGTCAAGCAAGAAGCCAAATTTTTCTCTTTGCTCGTCTGGCTCGATTTTAAGTAGTTTGAAAACCTTTTCTTGGATATCGGCTTTGTGAATTCTGATACTTCCTCCTCCTAATTCCACGCCATTTAGCACGACATCGTAAGCGATAGAGGTGATTTCTTCCATATCTGGTTCATCGACATTGTTTGGCATAGTAAATGGGTGGTGCATAGCCGAGTAGCTTCCGTCGTCGTTTTGCTCGAACATTGGGAAATTTACAACCCACAAAAATTCGAGTTTGTT
The DNA here is from genome assembly GCF_027737645.1 of Campylobacter sp. JMF_15 NE4. Classification (NCBI taxonomy): domain Bacteria; kingdom Pseudomonadati; phylum Campylobacterota; class Epsilonproteobacteria; order Campylobacterales; family Campylobacteraceae; genus Campylobacter; species Campylobacter sp. JMF_15 NE4. The sequence goes on from NZ_JAOVTY010000001.1 coordinate 546,434, forward strand.
CTCGTCGATAATGCCAAGCTCGTTTGCAAGGAAAAGTCTAAATCTACCCATATAATCAAGCACGATTTTTTTCTTTCCAGCACCGAAAAATACGACATCGCCGACTTTTAAATCGCAGCGTTTGACTAGCTCAGCCACATCAGCTTCATCGAAAAATTTAACCAAAGGTCCTTTAAGGCCATCTTCTTTGACTTGGATAAAAGCTAGGCCTTGTGCGCCAAATTTACGCACATATTCTTCGAATCTTTGCATTTGGCGTTTGCTAAATTTCAAATCTCCACCCTCGACTACAAGGGCTTTTACGCGGTTTTTCTTAGTATCTTTTGCGATACCGGCAAAAATTTCATTATTTGAACGCGCGAAAATATCAGCCACATCGATAAATGGCATACCAAAGCGAAGATCTGGTTTATCACTACCGTAATTCTCCATAGCGTCTTTATACTCCATTACGCGAAATGGCGTAGGAATATCATGTCCGCAAGCAGCGAAAATATCTTTTAAAAATGTCTCAGCGACCTTCATCACATCGTTTTGATCGCAAAAGCTCATCTCAACATCAATTTGTGTAAATTCTGGCTGACGATCTGCACGCAAATCCTCATCGCGGAAGCATTTTGCCACTTGGAAATATCTATCAAATCCAGAGCACATTAAAAGCTGTTTGAAAAGCTGTGGGCTTTGCGGAAGCGCATAAAAGCTACCCGGATAAACGCGACTAGGCACCAAATAATCCCTCGCACCCTCTGGCGTAGCGCGAGTTAGCACAGGGGTTTCAACCTCGACAAAACCAAGTCTATCAAGCGCATTTCGTGCCGCAATAGCCGCTTTTGAACGCATTGCAAAGCGCTCAAATTTATCGCTCGTCCTTAAATCCAAAAATCTGTATTTTAGGCGAATTTCCTCATTTACGCTCTCATCTCCGATGACAAATGGCAATGCACGGCTTGGATTTTCGATGATTAGCTCATCGACTACGATTTCAATCTCTCCGGTTTTTAAATTTGGATTTTCCAAACCCTCGCCTCTGGCGCGCACTTTTCCGTTTGCGCGCAAAACATATTCGTTTCTGACATCGTTTGCTATTTCGTAAGCACTTTTGCTATCTTTTGGATCGCATACTAGCTGTAAAAGTCCGCTTCTATCGCGCAAATCGATGAAAATAACGCCACCATGGTCGCGATAAGAATTCACCCAACCACAAACGCTAACATTTTCGCCGATATTTGCTTTGCTTAGATCGGTGCAATAATGACTTCGCAATGTGTTCTCCTTAAAAAAAATAATTAAAACCAATGATTATAGTTAAATTTTGCTTTTACAAAGCTAATTTTTTATAAAATCGCGCCATGGAAAATTTAATCGCATTACAAAAAAATTTAAAATTTGTCGGAATCATCGCCAAAACAGAGGCGGGAATTTTGCCTATTATGGAGGAAATTTCTAAAATTTTGCGTTTGGGGGGCATTGAAATTTTATGCGAAAGTACCTGCGCGCAGTATTTTGGCAAAACTGGATTTAGCATAGATGAGATTTTATCTCGCACCAAAGTTTTAATCAGCCTTGGAGGGGACGGCACGCTAATTGGCGTAGCTAGAAGCGTGCTAAAAAAAGGCGCATATATAATAGGTGTAAATGCTGGCACGCTTGGGTTTTTAACAGACATTAAAAATAGCGAATTTAACGCATTTTGGCGTGAATTTATGGCTGGGAAATTTAGGCTAGATAAACTGCCTGTTTTAAGCGTAAGCTTGGAGCGCAAAAACGGCGAGAAGCTCGAAATCAGCGCATTTAACGATATGGTTATCACGCGCTCTCATATCTCGTCAATGGCGAAAATCGACGCGTTTTTGGACGATACGCACTTTAACACATACTATGGAGACGGCGTCATAATCAGCTCGCCAGCGGGCTCGACAGCGTATAATATGAGCGCAAACGGCGCGATAATCTACCCGCTTTGCGAAGTTTTCGCTATAACGCCGATTTGCTCTCACAGCCTAACCCAACGCCCGCTAATTTTGCCAAAAAGATACAAACTAGGCTTCAAAAATAGCGGAAATTCCGAGCTTTGCGTAGTCATCGACGGGCAAAATTTTTACAATATGGACGAATTTAAAAGCGTGGAAGTAAAAATTTCAAAACACAAATCCCAAATAATCCGCGCTAGCTCATACGATTATTTCGCGGTTTTGAAGGAAAAATTGCGCTGGGGACATGCTGGATGTTAGAGAGAGTGTATATCAAAAATCACCTTAGCTTCAACGAAATCGAGCTAAATTTTGCCCCAGGGCTAAGCGTTTTTACGGGCGTAAGCGGCGCTGGAAAATCTGTGCTAATGAACGCAATTTTGGCTGTGTTTGGGCTAAGGGAAGCAGAAGCAAAGATCATAGAAGCCGACATTAGCCACGAATTTAGGCTTGATGAGTTTGGTATAGAAAACGAAACGCCGAATAATTTCCGCATTTTGCGGGATAAATCTGTGCGGTATTTCATAAACTCGCAACTAATTTCAAAGAAAAATTTGACCAAAATCGCAGGCGAATATGTGAAATTTCTAGGCGCAAAAAATGCCGAAGAGATAAACTCCGCCTCGCTTTTGGAGTTGCTTGATTTTATGATTTGTAAAAATGATAGCGCTCATGGCGCAAATTTGGCGAATTTTAGGGCTAAATTTAGCGAATTTTTAAGAGTGCAAAAAGAGCTTAGAAAAATCGAAGAAGAAGAAAACAAAATCGAAGAACTTAAAGAATTTGCCAAATTTGAAATCGAAAAAATCGAGCAAATTTCGCCTAAAATCGGCGAATACGAAGAGCTTTTAGCAGTCAAAAAAAAGCTTAGCAAAAAAGATAAAATCGAAGAACTTTGGGCGAGAGCCGAAGGGATTTTCGAATTTGAACGAAGCGTGATAGAGGCGCTAAATCTAAGCGAAATGGATAGCGCGTTTTTCGAGGATAGCATGAACGAACTGCGCGTAAAAATGGAAAGCTTAAATCTCGATGAGCTAGGTGAAATCGATATCGAGGCAGTATTAAACAGGCTAGAAGCACTTTCAAGCTTAAACAAACGCTACGGCGACATTGCCGGCGCGCTTGACACGCTTGAAAGGCGCAAAATAGAGTTTGCGCACTACGAGCAAATCAGCTTCGAAAAAAGGGATTTAAACGCGAAATTTGACGCGCTAAATTTGGAAATTTCAAATTTAGCTACTCTTATCAGCGCGAAACGAAAAGCAAGTAAAAACGCGCTAGAAAGCCTGATAAATCGCTATTTGGGCGATTTGTATATGCCTAGCGTTAGGCTGGAATTTTTAGAGCAGAGCTTGGAAGCAAACGGCAGCGACGAAGTGCGCGTAATGCTAAATAATACCGAATTTAAAAATTTAAGCTCAGGCGAGACAAACCGCCTGCGCCTCGCCTTCATTGGGGCAAATTTGGAGATTACAAACCAAGGAAGCGGGATTTTAATCCTTGATGAGATTGATTCGAATTTGAGCGGAAAAGAGGCTATGAGTATCGCAACCGTGCTAGAAAAAATTTCGAAATACTACCAAATTTTCGCTATCTCGCATCAGCCACAACTCAGTTCCAAAGCTCACTCGCACTTTTTAATCACCAAAAATGGCGAAATTTCGAGCGTAAAACTACTAAATGAAAGCGAAAAAATCACAGAACTAGCCAGAATGATTAGCGGAGAGACGATAAGCAAGGAAGCATTAGAATTCGCCAAAAAGCTAAAAAATTAGCTAAATTTAAGCCAAAAATGAAACTAATTTGGTATATTTAATCTTTGTTTAATTTTAATTTGGCTATTTTGGCGTAAAATGTTTTGTTTATAAATTTTTAAGTGAGTTTTATGATTATTGATACACATTGCCATTTAGATGATAGTAGCTATTTTAGCGACCTTGACGCCGTAGTTCAAAGAGCAAGCGAACACGATGTCGGCACTATCGTCATCCCTGGTGCTAGTATGTCGGATTTAGCGCGCGCTAGGGAGATTTCTCACACTTATGCAAATGTATTCTTCGCTGTGGGCGTGCATCCTTATGAAATAGATGAATTTAACATTAATACGCTAAAAGAGTTCGCAAACGACTCAAAATGCGTGGGTGTGGGCGAGTGCGGTTTGGATTATTACCGCTTAAATGGTCTTAGCGACGAGGAAAAATCCAGCGAAAAAGCACGCCAAAAAGAGATTTTTTTGGCACAAATTGAGCTTGCCAAAGAGCTAAATTTGCCACTAATCGTGCATATTAGAGATGCAAACGAAGACGCTTATCAAATTTTAAAAACTCACGCAAATGGGCTAAATGGTGGTGTTTTGCACTGCTACAATGCAAGCCCGCTACTCGCAAATTTAAGCGAATTTGGATTTTATTTTGGAATCGGCGGTGTTTTGACATTTAAAAACGCAAAAAATTTAGTCGAAATTTTACCAAAACTTCCACTTGATAAAATCGTCGTCGAAACAGACGCGCCATATCTTACTCCGCACCCTCACAGAGGCGAGCGCAACGAGCCAGCCTTCACGAGCCTTGTCGTGGATAAGATAGCCGAAATTTTGGATAAAGATGTAGAATTGATTAAAAGTATCACTACGCAAAATGCTTACAGACTTTTTGCAAATCAAATTAAAGGAGATTAATGAGAGTCATTAAAATCATTTTTTTGATGCTAATTTTCGCAGGTTTTGCGCACGCTAGCCAGTCAAAAATTTCACGGGTAAATCACGACTACATTATGAACGAATTTGGCATAGAAAACAACCTTTCAAGCCAAAAAGTTGTCGCTGACATTTACCGCTCTATCGATTCTTCGGATAAAAAATTATTCAAAGACATCATCACTTCACAAGCTCACAATGCCTTTTTGGTAAAAACCGAAATCGAAAGCATTGAAGCGCCTGAATTTTTGCTCTACCTTGCTATGGTAGAATCTCACCTCAAAAACACCGTTACTTCGCACGCCAAAGCAGGCGGTATGTGGCAACTCATGCCTACAACTGCCAAAAATTTCGGCCTGCGCATAGATACGCATGTAGATGAGCGCAGAGATCCCGCAGCCTCGACGGACGCTGCGTTTTCGTATATTTTGCATTTAAGACAAAATTTTGGCAAATGGTACACCGCTCTCATGGCGTATAATTGCGGCGAAGGCTGTATGAATAGAGCCATAAAAGCGGCTGGAAACGATGATTTAGGCACCCTACTTTCTAGCAATGCAGTGCCAAAAGAGACCAAAAATTTCATCAAACGAATTATCAAATTCGCCTACATCGCCCAAAGCGATAGTATGCAAAAGGTACTAAGATTCGAAAACGAGCCGTGGGCGTTAAAACGCATTGCCGTAGCCCCAGGCACGAAGCTAAGCGCGATCGCCAAACAAATCGGCATTTCACAAACCCAAATGAATAGCTACAATGCACACATTACAAACGGCGTATCGCCTAGCAACGGCAAGTATTTTTTCTATATCCCAGAGAGCAAATATACAGAATTTGTCCTAAGCAGAGGCGATTTTCAGGCGTATGAACCAAACCTTATCAAAAATCGTCCAAAGCTAAGTTTTGCGAAATTTAGGCCTCAGCACGAACACATCGTCAAGGTCGAACAAATCGAAAAAACCACTCCGACATTTGCCTCTAAAACTGACGAAAAAATCCGCACAGTCGCAATGGCGTTTGATCTCAAATTTTAAATTCGGAGTAAATTTTGCATTTTAAAAAATCAATAATTTTTAGCGCGCTTGTCGCGCTAATTTTTGCTGGGTGTTTTTCATCACACAGAAATTATCCGTCATCTAGTTCAGGCTCAAAAGCCCCTAAAATCGGCAAAAACTCGCCTGCAACCATGCGCCCTTACAAGATAAATGGCAAAACCTACTACCCAGAGCAGGTCAGTATCGGCGATACACAAAGTGGCATTGCTAGCTGGTATGGACCGGGCTTTAACGGCAAAAAGACAAGCAATGGCGAGATTTACGATATGAACGCCATGACTGCCGCGCACAAAACCTACCCGATGAACACCATGGTCAAGGTCACCAACCGCGACACTGGCGCAACTGCGACCGTGCGCATAAACGACCGCGGGCCGTTTGTGAGCGGGCGCGTAATCGACCTTAGCAAAAGCGCAGCCAATAAAGTCGGCGTCTTCGCCAAAGGCACGGCTCCTGTGAAGCTCGAAGTCGTGGGATTTTATGGTCAAACTATCAAAAAAGGCGCGCCAAATGCGACGATTGTGGGCGGAAATTTTATGGTGCAAATCGGAGCGTTTAGAAACCAATCTGGCGCAGCACGCTTCACGCGAGAAAACGACGCTCTGCACGGATATCCTAGCGTAATGCGCGAGTTCGACCTAGACGGCGCGCCGATTTATAGGGTATTTTTAAGCGGATTTAAAAGCGAGAGCGAGGCGCGCGATTTCATTGCCAGCGGCTCACTTCAAAACGCATTTTTCGTGCGCGAGTAAAATTTATGGCTAAATTTAGGCGAAATTTCGCCTAAATTTGGTTAAATTTATCCAAATTTTTGATTTCATTTTTTCACACGCTAACGCAATTTTTAAACACTGCCTCGAAAGGAAAAGAAATTTTGGCGCAGTGTTTTGGCAAAAATTCATAAAATTTTAAAATTCTGCGAATTTAGCTAAATTTGCGCTTTAAATTTTTAGTGAATTTTTTATTCGCGCACAGATAGACGCCGTATCCTAGGAAAATGCAAATCGCCATTACCACAGCTAGCGAAAATGGGTGATTTGCGCCGGCAGCTCCCACGATTGCGGCGATTAGCCCAGCTACCGCCATTTGCACCGCGCCTAGCACAGCCGATGCTGAGCCTGATTTGCCCTTAAAGCGCGCCATGGCAAGCACCACGGCATTTGGGATTATGAGCCCCTTCATACCCAGCGTGAAAAAAAGGCAAACCTCAAACGCCCAAAATCCAAGCCCCAAAAGCCCGCACCCAAGCAAACACAAAGCCCCCACAATCATCGCTAAAAAGGCAAATTGCAAAATCACAAAAGGCGAGATTTTTTGCACGATTTTGGCATTTATCGCCGAAAAAATCGTCATTGACAGCGCATTTATGCCAAAAATCAGCCCAAATTCCTTGCTACTTAGCCCAAAATGCTCCTTAAAAACAAACGCAGAGCCCGTGATATAGGCAAACATCGCAGCCATAGTAAGTGCAGATGAAAATGTAAAAATGAAAAATTTGCGATTTTGCAAAATTCTAGCGTAGTTTATAAAAACGGGTTTGAAGCCCAGTTTTAGGCTCTTGTCGATAATCGCGCTCTCCCTAAGCCCTAAAAATATCATACAAAATAAAATTATTCCAAGCACAAAAAGCGTGCCAAATATCACTCTCCACCCGCCAAAATCTAGTATAAACGCCCCAAATGTGGGCGCTAGCATAGGCGCTATGGAGCCTACTATCATCATCAGCGCCAAAACCGATGCGCCCTGGGCGGTGTCAAATTTATCATTTATCACAGCGCGCGCAATCACCACGCCAGCGCACCCGCCAAGGGCTTGGACGAATCTAAAAAATATAAAAGCGTAGATATTTTGGGTATTAGTGCATAAAATACTCGCCACGATAAATAGCGCAACGCCCGCTAGTAGTGGTTTTCTACGGCCATAAATGTCGCTTAGTGGGCCATAGATTAGCTGACCTAGCGCAAATGCCACAAAAAACGCGCTGATTGAGAGCTGAGTGTAAAATTCGCTCGTCTCAAAGCTGGTTTGGACATTTTTGAGCGCTGGCAGATACATATCCGTCGAAAGTGGCGCCACAGCCGACATATAAGCCAAAACTATGATTAAATATGGTTTTGCGATTTTGGGCGAATTTAAAAATTCGCCGATTTTTTCAAACATCAAATTCCTTAAATTTCAAAATTTAGCTAAATTTTACCCCTAAATATCCACGGGGTTTTCGTCGTTTTCGCTCGCATTTTCATCGCCAAAAAGCTCTTCGCCTTGACTTTGATTTTGCGTATATGCGCCCTGTTTTAGGACATTTGCCATATTTGTATCAGGGATTGCGAAGTTTTCGATATCTACGCTTTGGCTTGGCACATCTACGCTTTGCATAATCTCATCTGCGCCAGTTTCGATAAATTCCCCGCTCTCGCTTTCTTGCGCAAAATTTGGCGCAGTATCTCCCACGCCCTGATTTGCAAAATTTGGCGCAAATTCCGGCGCAGTATTTGGCGCACCTGCCCCATTTTCTAGTGAAATTTCGCCCACCATTGGCATTGCTTCGGCAAAATCAGGCGTCATATCTGGCGTCATCTCAAACTCGCTACTCTCCATTGGCGCACCGCCGAAGCTTACCAAATCCACAAAACGCGTATAAGGCCCCTGAAATGCGACCTCTATCGTGCGCCCTGCTTCGCCTGAGCGGTTTTTGCCGATGATGATTTCAGCCTTTTCTTCTAGCTCATTTCGCTTAAATTCCTCGATCTCGCTCGGATCTTTGCCTGCCATTTCCAGCGCAGCTCTTTTCTCGCGATACGCCCTTTCTTTATAGACCTCATCACGATAAACAAAAAGTATAATATCCGCGTCCTGCTCGATCGCCCCACTCTCGCGCAAATCCGCCATTTGCGGGCGTTTATCCGATCTAAGCTCCACGCCACGATTGAGCTGCGAAAGCGCGATAATCGGTATGTTTAGCTCGCGCGCAAGTAGCTTTAATCCGCGCGAAATTTCGGCGATTTGCAAATGCCTTTCGCTAAAATTACTAGTGCTTGTCATAAGTCCTATATAATCCACCACGCAAAGCTCGATATTTTCGTGCGCGGCTTTGAGTTTGCGCATTTGGGTGCGCACCTGCTGGATATTGACATGTCCGCTATCATACACAAAAAGTGGCAAATCCATCATGCGTTCGCACTCGGCATTAAACCTGCTCCAATCATCATCGCTTAGCGTCGCACTTAAAATCGAATTTAGCGGCACGGAGCTTCCGATACTTAGCATTCTATACATAATCTGCACGGCTGGCATTTCGAGTGAAAAAAACACCACGCCCTTGCCCTTTTCGAGCGTTTTTAGCATGGAGTTTAGCACAAAGGCTGTCTTTCCCATACCTGGGCGCGCAGCAATGATGATAAGTTCGCCTGGTTTGTAGCCTTTGGTGAATTTATTAAGGTATGTAAATCCTGTGTCAAGCCCCACTAGCTCGGAGCCTACTTGTTCTTTTTGTTTGCGTAGCTCGCTGACGACTTCGGTGATGATTTCGGGGCTGGTTTTGACCCCGCCGTGCTTTTCCTCGTCGATTAGTTTGTAGATTTCTGCGCTGATTTTATCGGCGGCTTCTTTGGCTTTTTGGGTTTCATTTACGATAGTTGGCGTCCTGTGAGCAATCGCATTTAAGCCTCTTTTTATCGATTTTTCTCTAAGCTCGTTTGCATATTTTCTAGTATCAATCAAACCGCTCGTAGCTAAAATTTCAGCAAAAATTTGCTCGTTATACCTGCCTTCTAGCCATTTTTTGATAAAACTAGGCGCGATAGGCTCATCATGCGCCACGCATTTCGTGATAGCCTCATAAACATCGGCATGTGGCTTGAAATAAAAGTCCCCCACGCCAATCATATCGCCGATTTCGCTGTATGCCTCGTCGTCTTGTATGAGCGCGCTTAAAATCGCTCTTTCCATATCCAAATCATATAAATTTGCAGCTACTTCCATAAATTTGCCTTGATTAAATTTGATTAAATTTCATTAAATTTGCCAAAATTTAGCGCTCTTCGTAGCGCTTCACTTCGTCCTCTACTTCGCTTAAAAATCTCTCTACAAGTTCGCTCTCTTTTAGCTTTGCTACTATTTCGCCACGCCTAATCACTAGCCCGTTTCCCTTGCCAAAGGCGATAGCGACATCTGCGCCTTTGGCTTCGCCAAGTGCATTTACCACGCAGCCCATGACTGAGATATTTAAAGGTGCTTTTATATGCTTCGTGCGCTCTTCTACGATTTTAATCGCACTTACTAAATCGCTTTGCAAACGCCCACAAGTAGGACATGAGATGATATTTATGCCACTTTTTTGCACTCCGGCGTCTTGGAGTATCGCTTTGGCGACTTTGATTTCTTCTTCAAGTTCGCCTGTGATCGAAACTCTCATCGTATCGCCGATACCCTCTAATAAAAGCGTTCCAAGTGCGATTGCGCTTTTTATCGTCGCGTGGAAGCTCGTCCCGGCTTCGGTAACGCCTAAGTGAAACGGATACTCGCAAAGCGGACGAAGTGTGCGGTAGGCTTCAACCGTGCGGGGCACATCGGAGCTTTTAAGCGAAATCGCAATGTCGGTGAAATCGAAGTCTTCGAGCAATTTGAAATTATAAAGCGCACTTTGGATCATACCTTGTGGGGTTCTACCAAATTTGGCTTCAAACTGCTCTTCGAGTGAGCCCGAATTTACCCCTATGCGAATCGGCAAATTTCGCTCTTTACACGCTTTTACCACTTCTTTTATGCGCTCTTTTCCGCCGATATTGCCCGGATTTATGCGAATCGCATCGACAAAAGGGGCGACTTCAAGCGCCAAGCGATAGTTAAAATGAATATCCGCAACTATCGGCAAAGGCGAGCTTTTTTTTATCTCTGCCAAAGCTTTTGCGTCGTCATGATCTAGCACAGCACATCGCACCAAATCAGCCCCCGCAAAATAAAGGCGATTGATTTGCGCAAGTGTGCCATTTATGTCTTTTGTCTTCGAAAATGTCATCGACTGCACCGAAATCGGCGCGTCGCCACCAACTGCGACATTTCCTACTTTTATCTGTTTTGTTTTGTATCTCATCACTAAATTTACCTTAAAAATTTTAAAAAATTTGCATTTTAGGATTTTACCAAAATGCGGTTTAAATTTTGATTTCTATAAATTTAAATTATCACGCTACTATCCACCCATATCCCATATTTGCTCGTTCTACTATATGCTCAAACACCAAATCGCTTTTGATTTGAAAAGTCGTCCTATCATAGCTATCTGGCAAATCGCTATCAAGCACAGAGATAATTTTGTTTTTTACTACGGCTTTTGGTTGCGGGTCTTTCCACCAATCCACCACAAATAGCTCATATTTATTTTCAATCAGTGTTTGATATAAATTTTTCGCAGCCAACTTTACCTTTTTTTCTTCTTCTTTACTTAACTTTTCTTTGCATAATAAATCAAAAATTTCCAGCTCTTCTTCACTCAAATCTTCCTTGATATGTCTATTTTCTTCATCTTTTAGTTCTTGCATTAAATCAAGTAATTTTTCATAAAAATCTTCATTTTCAGAGCCACCTGCGTTGTATTCGTCGATAATTTCTTTAAATTTTTCTGCAAATTTGGTGCGAGTTACATTTTTTTTCACCATTATGGCGAGTTTATCTTCGATTAATTTTCGCAAATCGGCAATCGCTAAGTTTTTATGCGTTACCTTTTTAAATTCTTTTCTTAGCTCATCTATATCCACCACAGACAAATCAAGCTCCCTGCCGTCCGTGTTAATGATATATTTTTTCGCATTGTCAGTTGCTACGACGCTTTCATCTAATAATTTATTGATTTTCTCCATTGCAGATTCGATTTTTTCGGGTCTGACATACCCTGCGATAATATCCCTTAAATACAAAATCGCTTCTTTGTATGGTTTTTGATCAAAAATCATATTAAAAATTTCAGGTTTTAGCGATTCGTAGATATTTTCCACCGTATTTGCTAGCGCTTTAAATTCATTTTTAACTTCATCGTTAGCGATGATTTTATCGGCGAAATCTTGGAATTTTTCAAGCTCAGCAAAGGTGTCATCATCTTCTACGATTTGCGTCAAATCCACCCCGTGCAAGTTGCAAAATTTAATCGTCATTTCAATGCACTCATTTAATTTATCAAATAAAACATCGATTTCTTTTACAGGCATATCCACACTATCGCCACCGGCATAATCCACCAATGCCTTTTTTAAATGTTTAAAAACATTAATATGGTCGATTATCAAACCGCACGATTTGTTTTCAAAAACACGATTTGCCCGTGCGATAGTCTGCATTAGCGTGTGATTTTTCATAGGTTTATCAAGGTAAATCGTAGAAACGCTCGGTGCGTCAAAGCCCGTTAGCCACATAGCACACACAAAAACTAGTTGCAACGGGTGATTGTGGTCTTTGAAATTATCTTCTATATCATAGCCGTTTTCATCGACTTCTTCCATGCGTTTAATGTGCGCTCTTATACTCAAATGCTCTGCATTAAATTTGCGTTCTTCTTCATCTGAGCCGTCAGTGCTAATGACAACTGCCATTTCGACACTACGCATATAATCCACAATATCTTTTAATCGTGCTTTTTCATCGATATTTGTCTCTTCTGATATTTTTCGGCGAAGTTTTTTTATCTCATCTTGCCAGTATCGTTGCACCTTATCATACATTTTTACGGCGGTAAATTTATCCACACTTACCACCATGCCTTTACCACGAAATCCACGATACGGGAAATGCTCCACGATATATTTGGCTACTACTTCAAGCCTATCATCGCGTTTGATAACCTCTAACTCTTTGGCATAATGCCTTTCTAAACGAATTTGTTCTTCTTCGCTTAAATTTTCATCTTCTAAAATTTCAGCAAATTCATCATTGAAAAAATCATTTTCAAGGCACATTTCAGGCACTCTTTTGACATAAAAAAGTGGCACGGTCGCATTATCTGCAATCGAATCAGCAAAATTATACTCACTAACATAATCCCCAAAATATTGATTTGTCAAGCGTTTTGAGCCTAAAAGCGGTGTTCCTGTAAATGCAAAATATCCTGCGTTTGGCAAACCTTTTCGCATATTTTCAGCCAAATCTTTATACTGCGTTCTGTGCGCTTCATCGACGATCACCACTATGTCATCTCGCTCTGATAAAATCGGATAAGTCTTGCCTTTGTCATAGCCAAATTTATGAATCAGCGTAAAAAGAATTTTTTTGTTTGTTTTTAGCTCATCACGCAAAGCCTTGCTATTTTTTGGGCGAACTTTTTCATTATCACTTATAAAGCCTGTTCGCAAAAAATTTTTATAAATTTGCTCGTCCAAATCTTTTCTATCTGTTACGACTAAAAAAGTATAGTTTCCGCCTACTTTGCGATTTATTTTAGCTACTAGCATTACCATTGAGTAGCTTTTTCCGCTTCCTTGCGTATGCCAAAACACACCGAGTTTGCCGTTTTTGCTCTCTCTGTCTAAAAACGAAGCAAAAGCATTATTTACACCGAAAAACTGGTGATTTTTAGCGATAATCTTATTTTGTTTTCTATCAAATAAAATAAAATTTTCAATATAATCAATCAAATTTTCAGGCTTACACAAGCCGTTTATGAAATATTCAAGGCTAATTCCGCCCGCCTTGATACTATCTCTATCGACACTTTCATTTTCGCTCTGCACCTTTAACCACTCGAAAAAAAAGTGATAACCAGCCCCAAAACTACCAAGTCTAGTTTCCAAGCCGTTTGATAAAACGCAAATTTGATTATAATAAAAAAGCTGCGGAATGTCTCTTAGATAATTTTTCAAATTATCATCGTAAGCATTTTTAACCGCGACATTAGAATTTTTAAGCTCTATAAAAACAAGTGGCAGACCATTGATAAAAATAATCAAATCAGGTCGCCTAAAATAGCTCTCGCCCCTAATCCACATTTGACTAACCACGCAAAAATCATTATTTTGCGGATTTTTAAAATCAACGATTTTTAAAATTTTGCTCTCTTTTTTGCCGTTTTTATCGAATTCAACCTTTATGCCGTTTTTAAGCCACGCATAACGACTATAATTCTCCCCCATAATCTCACGCGAAAACGGCGTAACACAGAGCTTTTCCCACTCGCTTTTTATAGTTTCATTAGGAATTTCGGGGTTTAGCCGTATTAAGCATTCAAACAAAATTTCAGGCAAAATCACCTGCTTTTTATCCGTTCTGCCTGAGTTATCGGGCAATTTATCGCTAACTTCGGTAAAGCAATTAATCTTTTTATATCCATGCTTACTAACTAACAAATCAATCGCTGATTTTTCAATATCATCTTCTGAAATAAAATTTGCCATTTTTAACCTTTCATATTTTATTCATTGCTTTTGCGTATTTAAATTTATCTTGCCTGACATTAACCTTGGCAATAATAGGTCTCTTTGTTGTTTTAATAGTTCGTTTTGATTTGCAATTTTAGATATATTTTTTCTTATTACTGATACAATATCGCAGAATTTATCCATTAAAAGTTTAGGGGGCAATAACACATCGCCTTGTCTGAGAAAATAATCAAATTTAAAATTTATAATTCCAGTAGATTGTAATTGAAATTTATCAATTATTCTCGTATCGTATAAAAATTTCATCCAGTAATAAAAATATATCGAAGAAATTTTATCTTGTTTTAGCGATATTTTTTTGCAAAAACTTGCACAAATAACTTTGCTATCGAATTGTTCTAATAAGTCTTCATCAATAAGAATAACTCTACCGACTGGTTGCTCTGCTGTTCCACCAGATATTTCGATAACAATATCTTGTGGCTGTAATTGCCTTGATTTATAGTTGCTTTTTTTATGCCAACGACAAGGACAAGTTGATATATCGCCTTTCATAACATAAGGAAAATCGGTTCCACGAATAACATACGCTGGAACACAATATTCCAAATTTTCATCATCGTTTCCCCAGCCACCACCGATATAGTTATCAAATATATCAATCATTTTTACCACATTAAAATCATTAGGAATTTTTCCTAATGTGCTATCTTTAAATTTGGTGTTTTGGTGGTTAGGGAAGCGAAAACGGACAAACCACTCTTTATAAAGTTCTTCTGCACTCCCACGCAAAATTTCCATTCGCCTATTGTTTTTCTCAATCAAATCATCATACGCAGAAAGTATGGACGCAATCTTGGTTTGTTGTGATGTTTCAATATTTTTAATTGAATATTGATATATTTTATTTGGCGAAGTGTGATGAACCGTTGCACCATTTGAACTCGCTGCAATCGTTCTTTGATAGTGCGGAGAACGCATAACCCAATAAATGTATTCTTTTATAAAATTTTTATTAAATATATTAACTAAACCTATTCGTTGATTATGTAAATATTGATGATTTTGATTAAAAGGAACTAATGCTCCGTAACCTATCGTATCCGCTTCTTTGCTTAAATCTGTCATAGTTACTATCAAATCACCTGTTTTTAAAATAAATTCCTTTGGAAAATTCGTATCCGCATAAAATTTTTTAGTTTCTACAAAGCCACCAACAAGAGAAAAATTACCTGGTGTAACAAGTAGATAACCAGTGTCGTAATTACAAAAAAATTCGCCCTTAAAAGCAAAACCGTGCTTTATCGTCAATATATCTTTCAGTTTAATGTATTCCACAATCACACCCCAAATAACTCTTTTAAATTTAAATAATTTGCCTTATTTTGCACCATTTCAAAATTTTGTTTAATAATCCGAAATTGTTTTTCGCACAGATGAGTTACACACAAAATTTTATTCATCGATAATCTCCCAATGCCCGCTATAACCACTGCCGATATAGCGAATATGCTTTATTTTGGCAATGTGGCGTTTGATAGTAATCACGCTTTTATTGCTTAATTTTGCCAATTTTTCTGCGGTGATTTTATCATTTTGTCGAATTTGCTCTTCTATCCATTTATCCAAATCTTTATCTTGGGTATCATCTTGGGTATCATCTTGGGTATCATCTTGGGTATCATGTTCTAATTTGTCTTTAATCTCAAAGGCAAATGGAATACTCACCCGCAAAAAGAAATCTAAAAATTCAAAAATAGTTCTATCGTAACGCTCTGTAATCAACGGAATACCATAGCCTGTTTGTTCCATTAAGTCTAAACGAATAAAAATTTTGGCTAATTCTTCATTTACAGGCTTAGAAATTCCACGAAAAAAATCTTCTTTGGTAAGGTTTTGTGGTAACCCGCCTGTGGATACAATCTCCATTCTATCGCTAAAAATATATATCGCAGGCGGTGTGCCATCTGCCCAATTATTATGCAAACAAGCATTAAACCAAACTTCACGAAAAGCATCTGTATCAAATAACGGTTTATCTTGTCTTACGCCACGCGAAAATGATATGCGTGTTTCGTTGATTACATCTACGCAGTAATCAAAGGCTTGTTTCATCGCTACGACAAGACATTTTTCTCCATATTCGTTACGCTTGATTATGCCGTCAGCTTTGTTTTTACCATTAAATCGCACGACTTTAATCGATACTTCATTTTTATCGGCTAATAATTCTGCCATTTTATTGTATTTGCCGTCTGTGGTGAGTAAATGAAAATTTTCAGCAAAAGTTTTATCGTTAATCGTTAAGCCTTTTTCAGTAAGTAAAAGTTTTAGGTATTGGAATGTAAGGTTTTGCATTTTAGTGGGTATCTCGGTGATTTTTGTTTTACTATTTAAGTATTTATTGTGTATTGTTTCGATTTGTTCTTCACTCATAGCACGAGTAGTAGAGCCTATACGCATAAAACAACCTTGCGAACTTCTGCCATATTTTTTTATATAGTATAAAGCATTGCCTTTTTGAACATTGATTTCAATAATATGTTTGCTCTCAATGTATTTTGTGCCTAATTCTATAAAATGACGAGGGTCTGGTAAAATTTGATTTTCAATAATATCGGCGATTTGTTTTAGATTATCGTCTAAATCATTG
This sequence comes from Campylobacter sp. JMF_15 NE4, assembly GCF_027737645.1. NCBI lineage: Bacteria > Pseudomonadati > Campylobacterota > Epsilonproteobacteria > Campylobacterales > Campylobacteraceae > Campylobacter > Campylobacter sp. JMF_15 NE4. The sequence goes on from NZ_JAOVTY010000001.1 coordinate 563,170, forward strand.
ACACCCAATATCATGCCATTATCGTGAATTCCAATATAAATTTTACCACCATCTGAATTTAAAAAACCAACAAGTTCTTTTGGTAGAGTATTATTGAGTTTTTGTTTTAATTCAATTTTTTCTGTTTCGGTAAATATCATTTATTTTCCTTTTATATCCCAAACAACTCTTTTAAATTTAAATCAATGGTTTTTTCTAACTCTTGGGCTTGGATTGATAGTTTTTGAAATTCGCCGTGTAAATCAAGCATTTTTTCTTTGAATTCATCTTCACTTAATCCGTCATCGTCAATCACCACGCCTACATAACGACCTGGATTGAGCGAATAATCCTGCTCTATAATGCCGTCTTCGCCGTTTAATTTAGCAACCTTGCAAAGCCCGACGACATCGTTATAAACGCCCTCTGGAAAGTGTTCGCTTAGCCAGTCGATTTGGGCTTGATAATATGATTTTGACGGATTATCTTCTTCGTCTGAAATCTCAGGGGCGTTATCTCGTGCTATTTCATACTCTTTGATTAAATCTATAAAAGACTGCGTATCGCCCTCGTATAGCCTTGTAATTATGCCAAGATTTTTAATCTGCTCGTTTGAAAATTTGCGATGAGCGCGATCGATTTGGGTAAAAATGTTTCTGGCATCTATAAATAAAATCTCATCTTTATTCTTTTTGGCTTTATCAAAAAACCATAAAGTCGCAGGTAGAGTGACAGAAGAAAACATATTTGACGGCAGGGTTACCATTTGGCTAATCACACCGCTTTCTATCAGTTTTTTACGAATTTCAAGTTCGCTATTGCCAGCATCTGATGCTGAATTTGCCATAACCAAAGCCGCTTTGCCTGTGGGTTTAAGCGAAGTGGCAAAAAGATTTATCCATAAATAATTGGCATTTGGCACGGTTTCATCGCTTTTTTTGCCTTTGGATTTGTTTTGGGGTATGCCGTATTCGTTAAAGCGTTTTTGGTCTTTTACCTTTTCAAGCACGACATCATTGACATTAAACGGTGGATTTGCCATAACGAAGTCGAAATTTGCGTAGCTCTCATAAGGGTCAGAATAATAAGAATTTGCGTGAGTAATCTCGCCACGGACATTGTTTAAGACCAAATTCATTTTTGCTAAACGCACGGTTTGCTGGGTTTTTTCTATGCCGTAAGCTTTGAGATTGATTTGTCTGCCCTTGTTTTGGTGTTTGGCGATATAATGAGCCGTTTGCACAAACATTCCGCCAGAACCACAAGCGGGATCTAAAATTTTGCCTTCTTGGGGATTTAGCACTTCAACCATATATTTAACTACACTAGATGGCGTGAAAAATTCTCCGCCTTTTTGACCTTCTGAAAGGGCAAATTTGCCTAAAAAATATTCGTAAATTTCGCCAAAAATGTCTAATTCGACATTGTTTGGAATGTCCTTAAAATTGCGTAAAAGATTGGCTAAAACTTGCGGATTTTCGGGTGTATTGACAGAATAATAAATGTCTTTTGGAAGCACATCTTCAAGCTCGGCGGTGTATTTTTCGATCTCAATCATCGCATTTTTGACAGCTTGGGCAAGATCGGCGTTTTCAGGTAAATTTAATAAAGTGTCATATTTAGCATTTTGTGGCAGATAAAAACCGCATTTTTCAATCGCTATTTCGTGGATATCTCGTTCGGTGCGTGTGCCTTTGAGTTTGTCAAATTCGGCTTGGATTGATTTTTCGTGTTGTGAGTATTTGACATCGGCAAAGCGTAAAAAGATTAAACCTAATACAGGCTCGGCATATTCAGTAGCCTTTAAGCCTGAATTTGCTCTAAGCTGGTCGGCACTTTCCCAAAGTTTGTCTTTGAGTTGTTTTAAGTCTTTTATAAGCATAAATTACCCTTGAAAATTTAAAAGTCATAAATCTGCAAATTATAGTTTAAAATTTAAAAATTTACAACGATAATCTAATTTTATTTCGCCCAAATTCCACAAATTTAAAACAAATCTGGGCTTTAATATGATAAAATGCAAGTGTTTTTTTAATTTTTTTATAAGGATTGCTTATGAACGCATTTTTTGTTTTAGGCGACGATGTGCGCGATGTCACAGCCAAATTTGACGGCGCTGTGGCGCTAAATATCGTCCCAGATGTGGCGAGCGAGAGCGAAATCATATCGCTTTTAGAAAAAGGCGAGATTGCACAAATCTCAAAAATGGCAATAGCCAAATTTGACGCAGTCTCAAAAAACGCAAAATGCGTAATCGTCTATGGCGTAAAAGGCTTCGATGAGGTGCTAAATTTCGGCCTTAGCAAGGATTTGGCTCTGCCTGTGGTGGGACTATATACGAGCGAGAGCAAGGCGAAAATCGCCGAGAATTTCGCCAAAAAATGTGGCGCACAAGTTTTGCGCTTCACCACAAAAGATGTCTGCGCTGATTGCCTAGGCGAGGCGCTAAAAGGCGCGAAATGCGAAATTCTAACCCCAGTGAGATTTGAAAGCACGCTTTATGCAAAAGCAGCCGCAAACAAAAAATCAGTCGTCCTACCAGAAGCCGATGATGAGAGAATTTTGTGCGCTAGCGAAATTTTGCTAAAAAGTGGCGCGGTAAATTTAGTCTTGCTTGGCGACGAGGCAGAAATTAAGGCAAAAGCTGGAAATTTAGGGCTGAATTTAGACGGCGTCAAAATCATAAACCCAGCAAACAACGAATTCTCTGATGAGTTTGCAAACACCCTTTACGAGCTTCGCAAAGCCAAAGGTATGGAGCTAGAAAAAGCGCAAAAATTAGTGCGAGATCGCACATTTTTCGGCACTATGCTAGTGTATAGTGGCAAGGCCGACGCTATGGTCAGTGGCGCTAGCACGACCACAGCCGAGACTATCCGCCCAGCACTACAAACAATCAAAACAATGCCGGGCGTAAGCACGGTTAGTGGCTCATTTATCATGTGCCTAGATAGCCAAATCGTGATTTTTGCAGACTGCGCCGTCGTGCCAAACCCAGACGCAAACGCCCTTGCAAGTATCGCGATTAGCTCGGCAAATACTGCGCGCGCATTTGGACTAGAACCACGCGTAGCCATGCTAAGCTACTCTACCAAAGGAAGTGGCTCAGGCCCAAGCGTAGAAATCGTAGAAGAAGCCACCAAACTAGTTGGCGAGCTTGCCCCTGATTTAGCAGTCGATGGACCATTGCAATTCGATGCAGCGTTCGATCCTACAACCGCAAGCAAAAAGGCCCCAGGCTCAGCGGTAGCTGGCAAGGCAAATGTCTTTGTTTTCCCTGATTTAAATGCAGGAAATATCGGCTACAAGGCAGTCCAACGCACATCTGGCGCTGTGGCAATCGGCCCAATCTTGCAAGGTCTTAAAAAGCCAGTTAATGATTTAAGCAGGGGTTGCAAGGTCGAGGATATCGTAAATACAGTGCTTATTAGCGCAATTCAAGCAGGAGTAAATTAATGGAAATTTTAGTCATAAACTCAGGTAGCAGTTCAATCAAATTTAAATTCCAAGATATGGATAATAAAACTTGCCTTGCAAGTGGCGTCATCGAAGAGATTGGCTCAGAGCATTCAAAAGCCAAGATTGAGGCAGGCGAGTTTGAAAAAGAGGTCAAAGAGCCGATCAAATCGCACGAAGAAGGCATTGAGATAATGTATCGCTTGCTAAAAGAAAGTGGCACGCTAAAAGACATCAACGATATCGAGGGTATCGGACACAGAATCGTCCAAGGCGCTGATTATTTCGACAAAGCAGCCTTCGTAGATAGCGATGTGCTAGCTAAAATCGAAGAGCTTTGCCCGCTTGCCCCTCTTCACAACCCAGCAGCAGTTGCTGGAATCAAATCATGTATGAGCGCGTCAAAAACCCCAAATGTGGCTGTTTTTGACACTACATTTCACCAAAGCATGCCGCGCGAAGCATATATGTATGCGCTTCCGTATGAATTCTACGAGAAAAACAAAGTCCGCAGATACGGCGCACACGGCACTTCTCACTGGTATGTATCACGCACAGCGGCTGAATTTTTAGGCGTGGATTATGATAAATTTAACTGCATTACGCTTCACCTTGGAAATGGTTCTAGTATCACCGCTATCAAAAATGGCAAATGCGTCGATACTTCAATGGGTATGACTCCACTCGAAGGCCTTATGATGGGCACTAGGTGTGGTTCGATAGATCCTGCGATTATCGCGTATATGGAGCGTGTGGCAGGTCATGGCGCACAAGAAATGGACGCGATAATGAACAAAAAAAGCGGACTTTTGGGCATTTGTGGCACGAGCGACTTGCGCAAAGTCGAGGAAATGATGGAAGCAGGCGACGAAAAGGCAAAACTCGCCTATGATATGCTAGTCTATCAAATAGTCAAACTCGTAGGTGCATACTACGCAGTGCTTGGCAAAATCGACGCTATCGTTTTCACAGGCGGTATCGGGGAGAACGCAAATATCTTGCGCGAGAGAGTTTGCGAGAAGCTAGCGCATTTTGGTATCGCAATCGACAAAGCCGAAAACAATGTCCGCAGGAAAATCAACCGCGATCTAAGCACGAGCGAGGCAAAAATCAAAACTCTAATTATCCCTACAAACGAAGAGTTAGCGATCGCCGAGCAAGTAGTCGAGGTGCTAAAAGCTAAAAATTTAGCCTAAATTCCGTAAATTTTAGGCGAGAAATCGCCTAAAATTTGCCTATTTTTCAAAATTTACGCTACAATACGCGCTTAAATTTTAAAATTTCACTTCCACACAAAATTTAAAATTTCACCGAATTTAAGGGTTTAAAATGAGTAAAATTTATTTTATCAGCGATTTGCATTTCGGACACGAAAACATTATGAAATACAGCCCAAAATACCGAAATTTTAAGAGCGTGGCCGAAATGGACGAGTATCTAATCGCCCTGTGGAACGACACTGTGAGCGATGATGACATCGTCTATAATCTAGGCGATCTCTCATTTCACAAAGACAGCGCCAAAACAGCGCGGATTTTAGAGCGGTTAAACGGCTCGCATAGGCTGATTTTGGGCAATCACGACAAACAAATCATCGCAAACGCCGATTTGCAGGGCTATTTCGACGAAATTTGCGATTATAAATATTTCAAAGCCCCCGGCGTGAAAAAGGGTCTCGTGCTATTTCACTACCCGATTTTGGAGTGGAACGGCGCGCATTATGGCTCGGTGCATTTATACGGCCATGTGCATGACAAAACCCCGCCACTAAAAGGGCGCGCGATTAATGTTTGCTATGATTATAACGGCAGATTTTTGGAATTTAAAGAAATTTTAAAAATGGCTGAGAAGCTGGATTTTAGTGGGTTTATACATAATACTAGCGATGATGAGAGCGAGGAAGAATAAATTTGTCGCAGTCGCTTAATGGTGGGCAAGAATGCCCACCCTACGATACTTTTCGACTACTCTCGCATGAGAGAATTTATAAAAATCAATAAAGAAATTTGAAAATTTTTACCAATCAAAAAAAATCAAATGTAGTAAAATATGATTTTAATACATTTTCGTTTTTATATGATTTTCTTTTACGCCTACGATTTGGTTTAAAGAAAAAATCGTAAATCAAAATCGGAATAAAAAACAGAGCAATAAAGTGAAACAATGCAAATACAAAAAAATCCAATTTTTTATTAAAATATTTAAATATACAAAATCTTAAACATTGAATTATTGCAAAACTGGATATTCCTATAAAATAAACATAATCCATGCTATTTTCAAATTCAAAAAAACTTTCAAAACCAGTAATAATTTCTGCTATGGCAATACCACAAATTGAATAAGAAATCATAATAATCGGTATGAGCAAATATTGTAATATCTTTTTATCAGAATAATAAAATATCAAAATATCACAAATCAATATAAAAAGTATCAAACTTATAGCTATAATAAAATAACCCATATTTACTCAATCACAAGTTGCATTAGATACAAATCTTCGCCGTCGGTTACTTTTAAATTTCTACTCTCGCATTTTGGGCAGATGAAGTTGTTTTGCTCCAAAATGCCCTTATATCCGCACTTTTCGCACTCTATTACGACATCTTGAATTTGTAGCGTAAGTTCGGCATTTTCGCAGACCGTGCCCTGCCTAAACACATCGTAGCAACTTTGCAAATAATGCGCTTCCACGCCACTAAGCCTGCCTACTTTGACTACGATTTCTTTGATTTCTCCGCCGCCGTTTTCGTTTAAATTTTTCTCGCAAAGCTCCACTAAGCTTTGCACTATCGACATTTCGTGCATATTATCTCCATTTTATTAAAATGTTTTTATCATCAAATAATTGATTTTTTTCTCAATATCAATACCTGCAACTTCTAAAAAATATTTTCTCAAATCATCTTTATCTTGTTTTGTGATTATAGGTATAAATTTTTCGCCATATTTGGTTTTTATGAGTAAAAAACCAAATGAAAACAGACTGCTAAGCGACCCGTTTCTGACAACAGAAAGTATCATAAATGGGCAATAAAACAATATAATTATTCCGCCAAAAATATGTGCCATTTTCATAGAACCCATAAATAAAGAAAAAAGCATTGCCAATATAAAAATGGGAAAAAGCATTGTCCTTTTATCATTAATAAAATTTGTCTCTTTTAGTGAATTTGTCTCTATGGATATAATAGCGCTTAGAGCGATTTTAGAGTTAAAAAATTTAAATTTCGTATCGTTCGTGCCTATGCGTTTTTTAAACCAAATAGCCAGTATTATTGTCGCAATAATCGAAGAAACAAAGAGTATATTGCTGTCAAATTTGTCATAAATCGTCTTTGTGGTCATAAAGGTAATAATCCCCTTATCAAAAAGTATCTTTGTTAAAATTAAATCAAAAATGGCAGGGAAAAACATATAAAATGAAATTTCTTTTATAAAATCTTTGATAACCAAAGGATTTTTATCGTAATTTCGCAAATTTGATTTTTTGACATTTGGTTTATTTTCTAAATTTTCGTTTTCCAAATTTATCCTTTTGTTTTTGCTGTTCGGTCAGTATCGCTTGATACTGAATTTTAAATTTCAGCAAATCCTAGGCAAAAGCTCACCCTTTGGAAGCTCCAAAAATCGCCCTGAGCCATACGCATTTTGGATTATCACCCTATTTTGCGATTTTGCCGTGCCTGTTACTTCGCCGATGATCCCAGCATTTTTATCAAATTTACGCAACACTTCTAAGGCTTTTTTCTCATCGCCACTAGCAACGACTGCGACAAAAGTGCCTTCGTTTGCTAGTTCATAAGGCTCAAAACCCAGCAACTCGCACACGCCCACTACTTCATCGCTTACGGCGATTTTTTCTTCAAAAACCAAAATTTCATTGCCAGAAATCTCGGCAAATTCGTTCAAAACTGCACTCAAACCCCCACGCGTAGCGTCTCGCATAGCGCGGACTTTCACGCCACTTTTTAACAGCTCCCCTACTACGCCATTTAGCGGTTTGCAGTCGCTTTTAAGCTCACTTTCAAGCGAAAGCTCATCTCTGGCGGCCAAAATCACAGCCCCGTGTCTGCCCACATCACCGCTAAGCAGGATTTTATCGCCGATTTTGATATTTTTTGCCTTAATATTTGGTGCTAGAATTTGCCCTATTCCGCTAGTGTTTATGAAAATCTTGTCGCATTTGCCGTGCGGGACGACCTTGGTATCGCCACAGACGATTTTGACACCGCACTGCTTGGCAGTATCGGCGATACTGCCCAAAATTCGCTCAAATTCGGCAAATTCCAGCCCTTCTTCGATGATGAAACCAACACTGATAAAAAGCGGTTTGGCGCCGACCATACAAAGGTCGTTTATCGTGCCACAAACTGCGATTTTACCGATGTCGCCACCGCTAAAAAATATTGGCGTAACGACATACGAATCAGTCGTAAAAGCTAGCTCGCCACCGAAATTTGGCAAAATCGCACTGTCGTTGCACTCACGCAAAATTTCATTATCAAATGCCCTAAAAATCGTATCATTGATGAGTTTATTCATCTCTTCGCCACCACCACCGTGGCTTAAAAGTATCGTTTTTTTCAAAATTTTATCCTTATTTTGTAAAATTTTACGCAAAATTTTATGAATTTCGTGCGTATTTGAAATACGCAGCACACGCGCCCTCAGAACTTACCATGCACGAGCCTATCGGGTTTTGTGGGGTGCAGACCTTGCCAAAAACCTTGCAATCATAAGGTTTTGCCTTACCACGCAGTATTTCTCCACAAATACAGGCTTTGCTCTCGCCCTTACTTTGGATATTTTGCAAAATTTCAGCGAATTTTACTCTCGCGTCAAATTCGGCGAATTCGCCTTTTAGCTTCATACCGCTTTTTTGGATTTCGCCAAGCCCTCGCCACGAAAAATCGCAAATTTCAAAATATTTATCTATCAAATTTAACGCAGTTTTGTTGCCGTCAGCCTTAACCACGCGGTCGTATTCGTTATAGACTTCGTGCGTACCAGCTTCAAACTGAGTTACCAAATTTAGCACACCTGCCATAATGTCAAGCGGCTCAAATCCGCTTACGGCGATTGGTTTTTTGTATTTTGTGGCGATATTTTCGTAAATTTTGCTTCCTGTGATGACGCTGACATGGCTAGGTCCTAAAAACGCGTCGATTTTGGCTTCGCTATCTTGCAAAATGGCTTCCACAGGGGCTGGGACGGTTACATGATTTATGTGAAAAAATAGATTTTTTAGCCCCAAATTTATCGCTTTATCCACCAAAACCGCACTCATCGGCGTGGTCGTCTCAAAGCCAATCGCAAAGAAAATCACATTTTTATTTGGGTTTTCTGCGGCGATTTTTAGGGCATCGAGCGGACTATAAAGTGCGCGTATGTCGGCTCCGTCTGCGCGCAGTTTTTGCAGACTCGTGGTGCTTCCTGGGACGCGCAACATATCAGCCAAAGTGCAAAAAATCACGCTGTCCATACTAGCTAACGCAATGGCTTCGTCAATGCGAGCTCGTGGCATTACGCACACAGGACAGCCGGGGCCATGCACGAAGTTTATATTCTCGCCAACCAAATTTGGCAGACCAAATTTCATTATGCTGTGCGTATGACCGCCACAAATTTCCATGATATTTATGGGATTTGTGCTTTTTTGCTTTATCGCTTCACTTAGCCCTAAAATCAGCTTTTTATCTCTAAAATCTTTTATCAAATCCATTTTTACTTCTTTGTAAGTTTATAACTTTCTTCGATTAAATCGTATGTCGTCGCCTCGTCGCAAACGCCAAATACCACGCTAATCCAATGCTTTTTGTTCATGTGATACGCTTCTATGATACTCTTGCCGTCGCGCAAAATTTCGCCCAAATTCGGCTCGATTTTCAAATTTAAAATATCAAGCGTTTTCTCGCCCACAAACGCGCCGGGTTCGACGCCCAGAGTTTTTACGCTCACGCCCTTCATCAGCACGGCAAACCATTTTTTGTTTTTTTCGTGGCGAAAAACGCAAAAGCCCGGCGCACTTTTCCACAAATACTCAGGCTTTGCGCGATACCTGCGCCAGATTTCTTGGATTAGTGCTTCTGTTTCCACCGCGCGCCTTATTTGATTTTTTTGGCTTTTGCACTCACGCTTTGGATTTTAAACTCATAAATCTTCATACGATGAAACTGCCCGTTTATGGCTGTTTCAAACGCACTCATATACTCTTTGCAATACTTTTCGCAAAGTAGTTTCATCGCCTTTTTCATAGTAGGCTCATCGCCGACCTCATAGGCTTTGGCTCGCGCGATTGCCGAGGTGTATTCTGTGGTGAAAGCCTTTTTACCAAGCATGCTTGTATTGTCTTTAATCGCCTCAAATTCGGCATCGCTTAGGACTGGGACTTGATTGTAGCTCACGCAAACAATGCTAACTTCCCTGCCCTGCGTAAAAAGCTCCGCCTTGCTCCCCTCGGGCGCGCCGTGGATAAAGATACTATCATTTTCCCTAGCAATCGAAAGCGGAATCGAAAAAATCTCGCCATTATCTCTCACGCACGAAATTATGGCATATTCGCAATCATCAATGATTTTGTAAGCTTCCTCATTTGAAAGTTCTCTGTCTTTTCTACGCATTTTTTTCCTTTGCACAGCTTGTCTTTTTAGCGCTTTTTTGCGATTATTCGCGCTTGCTTCACTGCGACGCACAGCCCAGTGCGCCTTGCTCGCAACCGCTCTAAAACGCAAAAAATCATCTAAAAATACTTCGCCTTATTTTTTTTCGAATTTTGAAATTTATTTTAAATTCGCTAGCCCCATATCGCCCTCGTCTGCCGAAATTTCGCCACTATTCATCTCTTCGGCGATTTGTTCGTAAATTTTCAAGCTCTCTAAGGCGACATCCGTGTCGATTTTTTCCATCGCAAAGCCCACATGAATTAGCACGAAATCCCCAACACTAACTGGCTCGGAGATCAGATCCAAGCTCACACCACGCCTAACGCCGAGCGTTTCGACGGTCGCGAAATTATTTTCATCGATTGAAATCACTTTTGACGGGATTGAAAGGCACATTATCTAAATTCCTTTTTAAATTCCAAAAATTTTAGCCACTTATCCACGCCATCGCCAGTTTTACTATCTAGGGCGATTACAGCGGCTTTTGGGTTTAGTTTTCGCACCTCTTTGACTACCTCTTCGACGCTAAAATCAAAATGCTCGATTAGCGAGTGTTTGGTTACCACGACCAAATCCGCTGCGCGAAACATAACAGGGTATTTTGCGACCTTGTCGCTTCCCTCAGTTACGCTTAGAAGCACGACATTTGCGTGTGCGCCGACATCGTAGCTTGCAGGGCAGACGAGATTTCCGACATTTTCGATGAAAACCAAATCAAGCCCAGTGGTATCAAGGTGATGAAGCCCTTCATGCACCATAAATGCGTCTAAATGACAGGCTTGGCCTGTGGTGATTTGATGAGCGCGTGCGCCTGCTTGCAATACGCGATCGGCGTCGCGATTGGTTTCTAAATCGCCCTCGATTACGCCGATTTTAAATTTACCACTTTTGATAGTGGCTTCTAGTAGCGTTGTTTTGCCACTTCCCGGGCTACTCATCAAATTTACGCACAAAATCCCGTCTTCATCGAAATGCTCTCTGATATGCGCTGCTTCGGCGTCATTTGCAGATAAAATTTTCGTGATTACTTCAACGGTTTTTTTATCATTTAGCACAGGGTGGGCATGTTCGTGGTGTTCGCCGTGCTCATGCTCGTGCGCATGCCCGTGAGAGTGTGCGTGAGCGTGATTATGCTCGTGAGTGTGCGTAACGCCGTCAGAGTGTGTGTGGCTGTGAGTGTGTCCTGCGATAGAACATCCGCAATCTTTACACATTTTTTATCCTTTATTTGAGATTAAATATACAAGAAAAATTAAAACCAAAGCCCACACCACCGACCAAATAACAAATTTTTTCCAAAATTTATTGCTACTTTGCTCGTGGGTTGCGACTTTGTTTTGTGAGTTTTCGTAAAAATCTTTTGCCCTCATATCCGCGCTACTTAAAACAGCGCGCCTGACATCGACAAATTCGCCATTATAGCGCATTGCTCCGTCTGGTTCGATCCTGTAAGAATCTATTTTTTTAACGCTCCATAAAACTTTATTGGTTGCGCTTTGCATTTTGATTAGGGCTGAAATTTGCCCCTCGCTATCGAGGGCGTAAAATTTTAAAATTTTATCGTATGTAGCCTTGTCGATTTGCCCCAAATCCGCTAAATAATCTAATTTTTCTTTAATACTTTTTTGATGAAAAGTATGTAAAAACATAAAAATTCCTAATCGTAAAATAACTTACGATTTTACCTAAATTTAATTATTTAACGCTGAAATTTAGCCTTTAATGTAATCGCTGGCGTTGTATGCCTTGCCCGCGTCAAAATCCCGCAGCAAGCGCACTACAATCCCACTTAAAAGCAAAATCGCAATCAGGTTTGGAATCACCATAAGGCCGTTGAAAAGATCGGCTAGCTCCCAAACAAGGTCGATTTTAAGCAGTGAGCCCATAAAAACAAAGCCGATAACCAAAAGCTGTAAAAATTTCACCCCTTTTGGTCCAAGCAGATAGCGGATATTTATCTCAGCGAAATAATACCAGCCCATAATCGTGGTAAATGCGAAAAACAAAAGACAAATCGCCACGAAGCTATATCCAAGCTCCCTGCCCAAAAAATTCGACGAAAACGCCTCTTGCACGAGTGCAATCCCGCTAAATACAGCCTTGCCATCAGCCCCAAACTCCACCACGCCCGAGGTCAGTATCACAAAAACCGTGATATTTAGCACGATAAATGTATCGATAAAAACGCTCATAATGCCTAGCATTGCTTGATCGACTGGGTGAGCGACATTAGCAGCAGCGTGAGCGTGAGGGGTAGAGCCCATACCAGCTTCGTTGCTAAATAATCCGCGCGCCACGCCATATCTCATAGCCATAGCGATACTCGCTCCCGTCGCACCGCCCCATGCAGCACTTGGATCAAATGCAGCCTTGAAAATCAGCGAAATAGCGCCAGGAAGCTCGGAGATATTAGCGCAGATTATGCTAAATCCCACCAAAATGTATAAAATCGCCATAAGCGGGACGACCTTTTCGGCTACGCGCGCAATCGCCCTGACGCCACCGATGAAGATTATCGCGCAAACCACAGCCAAAATTTCGCCGATATAGACCTTATCGATATTAAAAGCCTTGCTAAATCCGTCCGAAATGGCGTTTGCTTGCACCATATTTCCCATGCAACCAAGCGCTAAGATTATCGCTATGGCAAAAACCACAGCCAAAATTTTGCCAAATTTCCCGCCAATACCGCGCGAAATATAAAACGCAGGTCCGCCTATGATATGGCCACTTTTATCCTTTGAGCGATAAATTTGAGCTAGACAGATTTCGGCGAAATTTGTCGCCATACCAAAAAACGCAGCCAACCACATCCAAAAAATCGCCCCAGGTCCGCCCATAATCAGCGCAGTCGAGGCTCCTACTAGATTGCCCGTGCCAACCTGCGCCGCAATCGCAGTCGAAATCGCCTGAAACGAGCTCATACCGTGTTTGCCCGCCTTTTTGCCATGGAGCGAAAAATCGCCCAAAAGTCTATTTCCCGCAAGCTTAAATTTCAAAATTTGAACGAATTTTAATCTGATTGTAAAATACACGCCAGTTCCGCAAAGAAGGGCTATGAGAAAGTATGGCCCCCAGATAAATGAGTTTATGTCGGTTACGATTTTGATAAAATTTTCCATTTTGTCCGCCTTGATCTGCCTCGAATTTGTTAAAAATCGATTATTTTACTTTTTTCGCGCTTAATAAAACTTAAAATTTTATAAATTTCAGTTTTAATTTATAATTGTAAGAATTTATGGCGCCAAATTTTGCTAGAATTCGCGCCGTTTTTAAAAAATTTGAAATTCATCGAGGCTAAAATGAATCTAAAAAACGAAAATATCTCCAAACTCTCAAATTTCCCAATTATGTTTTTTGCCGTAACAATGGGGCTTGGCGGGCTTAGTATCGCTTATCGCGCCATTAGCGAGGCGTATGGTGCGCCACATTTTATATTTGAAATTTTGCGATTTTTCGCCCTTGGCGTGTTTGCGCTAATTTCGGCGTTTTACACGGCAAAAATCATCAAATTTCCGCGCGCTGTGCAGGCAGAATTTACCCACCCAATCAAGCTAAGTTTTTTTGCTACATTTTCGATTAGCCTGCTTTTACTAGCCATTGCGTTTAACGATATTAGCGCACTTCATAGCGTATTTTACGGCGTAGCGATGATATTTCATGCGTTTTTGACGCTTTATATCATTTCGTTTTGGATACAAAAAAATATGCTCATCACCCACTCCAATCCAGCGTGGTTTATCCCGATCGTAGGCAATCTCATCGTAGTCATCGCCGCGAGCGAAAAAGGCGAATATCTGTGGTATTTTTTTAGCATTGGGATTTTCTTTTGGATTGTGCTTTTTAGCATTGTTTTTTACCGCATTATTTTTCACGACCAGCTCGCACAAAAATTCGTCCCAACGCTTTTTATAATGATTGCGCCCCCGTCCGTGGCGTTTCTGGGCTATATCAATATCGGCGGCGAGTTTGATATGCTCGCTAAAATTTTGATAAATTTGGTGCTATTTTTCACGCTTTTGATATTTTTCATGGCAAAAAGCTTTTTTGGGCTTAAATTTTTCCTATCGTGGTGGGCTTTCACTTTCCCGACAGCGGCTGGGTGCATTGCCTTTATGAAGGCGTATTTTTTAAGCGCGGAAGTGTGGTTTGCAAGGCTCGGGCTTGGTATGTTCGCGCTTTTGTGTGTTTTGATTTGCATAGTTAGCTACCACACTATAAAAGGGCTAATCAACGGCGAAATCTGCGTGCAGGAGTGAAATTTAGCGCAAATTTCGCCAGATTTATTGTTTAAGAAAATTACTTACAAAATGCACATTATCAACCTTAAAATTTAGTAAAAGTAAATTTATAAACTTACAAATTTTCTTAAAATCCACTTACAAATTCGCTATTTTTATTGACTTTTAAGAATTAATATTATATTATAACGCCAAATTTTCACAAGGAGCAACCTATGGCAGTAGATGTTATAAAAGTCGAGCAAATGGTCAAAGACGCTGAATTTTTAGAAAATATCAGAGGCAGAGAAAGTTACAGAAAAGCTCTAAAACTCTTAGGAATTGCTAAAAATTATAGCCTTTTAGATAGTGAAAAATGGGAAGCTCTCCATAATAGCGTGCAAACAATAGCTTCGCTCTTGGGCCTAGCAAGGGCAGAAATAGATGAGGTCTATACCCCTAAACAGCAGGTTTTAGCCAGCCTCACTATGGAAATCATAGAGCTACTCAAAAAGGAAAAAACCCCGCTTCAAATCACAAAAATTTTGCAAGAGCGAGGCGTAGAGGTGGCCTACTCTCAGGTCAGCCATTTCATATCAGAGACAAGGCTAAATCAATTTTCCGCACCATCAACTAGGGACAGGCTCGCCAAATACAAGGACGAAATCCAAGCCAAACTCGAAAACGGCGATAGCTACTACTCGATCGGTGGCGATTTAGCAGAGGCATACCCTGAACTTAGTGAGCTTACATATTCGCAGATTAGCAACTTTATCAAAAGCGAATTTGGCGAAAAATACCTAGCCGAAATAAAGGCGAAATTCGCAGGTCCGACAAGCGAAGAGTTGCTAAGCCCATACAAAGATGAAATTCGCAAAATGCTAGCTAGCGGCGACCAGCTCACGGATATCCGTGCCAAACTAAAAGAATTAAAGCCCGAGCTAGGGAATATTTCGTATTCTCAGCTTAACTACTTTATCGCAACGAAACTCTCGCAAGGCTGAGAGCCTGCGATAAGGGCGTGAAATTTGGCGTGAAATTCTCGTAATAGCACATTAGCGGTGCGCGTAATGCTGTCATTGCGAGAATTTTGCGCTATCAAAATTACCTTCGATTTGTCATTGCGAGAAGCGAAGCGACGAAGCAATCTACGAGTTTAAAATTCCGAAGCGTAAATTTGCAAAAATACTGACCTCAAATTTTAAATCATAGATTGCCACAAATTTGCCTAACGACAAATTCTCGCAAAGACAGAATAGGCGAGATTTTTACCACCTCGCGCGCAGTATCCCCCCAGCCAAAAGCCACGCTTACAACACAATCAAATTCCAAGCGAAAAAGCACGGCTAAATTCTAAGCCAAGCGCCACGGATTACAACACAATCAAATTCCAAGCGAAAAAGCGTGGCTGAATTCCAAGCCACGCGCCACGCTCAATCACAAATCAAATTTTACAGAGCTTTTGCGACTAATTCGTTGATATTGGCGATAAATGCGCCAGGATCATCGACGCTTTGGGTTTCGCCTAGTTTAGCCAAATCAAAAGCTAAACGCGCCACGCTAGCAATCATAGTTTTATTATTTTCTAGCTTTTTAATGATTTCATGCTTTGCGTTGATTTCCAAAATCGGCTTAAACTCAGGCAAATTCGTCTGCCCCATTTGGCGCAAAATTTGCTGTGTGGCGTAGTCTGGATCGCTCTCATCAAAGACAAGGCAAGAAAGCGAGTTTGTCAGACGAGTGGAGATTTTCACATCTTTTACAAGGCCCTCCAAGCACTCTTTAAATTTCGCTGCCACTTCCAGCGCCCACGCGCTTTGCTCTTCGTTTTGCTCGGCGCTTTTTACGCTAGTTACGTTCTTGATTGCTGTGCCGTCAAACTCGAAAAGTCCCGGCATAACCACAGCGTCGATTTCATCATCGCAGAGCAAAACCTCTACGCCCCTAGCGTTAAAATCCTCCAAAAGTGGCGAGTTTTTCAGCATTTTCGCGTCTTTGCCAGTGATGAAATAAATCTCTTTTTGCTCCGCGTTTTGCTCGCTCATACGCGCCTTGTATTCATCTAGGCTGATTAGCCCCTCGCGTAAATTTGACTTAAATAGCGCTAGGTGGCTAATCTCAGCCTTATCAGGGCCGAATCCATACAAACCCTCTTTTAGCACTTTGCCAAAAAGCGCGTAAAATTTCTCATATTTTTCGCGGTCGTTTTTTAGCATTTTGGCTAATTCGCCTAAAATTTTCTTTACGCTTTGTTCCTTGACATGGGCCAAAATGCGGTTTTCTTGCAGAATTTCACGGCTTACATTTAGTGGCAGATCCTCCACATCTATCACGCCACGCACAAATCTCAAATACACAGGCAAAAGCTCTTTGGCGTCATCTGTGATGAATACGCGCTTGACATAGAGTTTGACACCGCTTTGATAATCCACCCTATATAAATCAAACGGCTCGTTTGATGGCACATAAAACAGCGTCGTGTATTCATGCACACCCTCTGCTTTGGTATGTATATGAAATAGCGGATCTGCGCTATCGTGGCTGATTTGTTTATAAAAGTCGTCATAATCGCTCTGTTTTAGCGATGATTTTGGCAGTTGCCAAAGTGCGCTAGCCGAGTTTAGCTGCACGACCTTGGTCTCGCTATGACCCTGCGCGCCGTCCTCGCCAGGGATATATTCCTCTTTTTGCCCAAAAATCGGGTATGGGATATGATTGGAGTATTTTTTGATAATGCCCTCTAATCGCGCTAAATTCGCAAATTCATCGTCTTTTAAATGCAAGATTATATCGGTGCCAAAGCTATCTTTTTCGCAAGGCTCGATTGTGTAGTTTTCGGCATTTGATGACCATTTGAAAGCCTCGTCTTCAAGGGCTTTGCGCGAGATGACATCGATACTATCTGCGACCATAAACGCCGAATAAAATCCCACGCCAAACTGCCCGATTAGATTGCTATCTTTGGCGGCATCTCCGCTCAAATTCGCCATAAATCCCTTTGTGCCAGATCTCGCAATCGTGCCTAGATTGGTCTCTAACTCGCCCTCGTTCATACCGATACCATTGTCTGAAATTTTTAAAATTTTATTCTCGCTATCGAGCGAAATTTCAATGCGTGGCGTGTAGCTTAAAGCCTTGTAAGCCTCATCGGTGAGGCATAGATAATTTAGCTTATCAAGCGCGTCTGAGGCGTTAGATACGAGCTCACGAAGGAAAATTTCCTTGTTTGAATACAGCGAGTGGATCATTAAATTTAATAAATCATTGACCTCTGTTTTGAATTTTTTCTTTGCCATAAAATGTCCTTTGGATTGAATTTTGTTTAAAAATTAGCACATTATAGCACCGAGTGCTAAGTTTTGTCAATATTAAGCCAAATTTTGTTTTTAAATTTGGCTTAGAATATCGTCGATTATGGATTTTGCGCCGTTTTTGGAGCTGAAATTTACTAGCCCCCTACTTGCACTTTGAGCGTCGAAATTTTGGATTAGATCCAAAATTTTATCCTCGCTAGCCTCATTTTGGCGCACGATTTTGCATAAATTTAGATCTTGCAAAAATTTCGCATTGTAGAATTGATGATCTCCTGCTGCGTGCGGAAACGGCACGAAAATCGCAGGAAGTCCGTTTGCCACGAGCTCCCACAGCGTGCTAGCCCCACTTCTGCCTACACACAAATCAGCCTTTGAGATCAAATCAACCAAATTTTTGCTAAATCCCACAAGCTCGACATTTAAATTCGCGTTTTTATAAAATTCGCTGTATTTTTCAAACTCTTTTTCGCCACATTGATGAATAATCTCGTAGCCCATTTTGGTGAGCCTTGGCGCTAAATTTGAAGCAAGAGTATTGATAAAACTCGCCCCTTGCGAACCGCCTAAGAAAATTATCGTTTTTACCTCGCTTCGAATTCTAGCTTTTTCGAAAAAAATGTCGCTTACTGGATAGTCGAATTTATCGCTTATGCACTGAGTATTATCCTGAGTAAATTTCGTCACGCAACCGCAAGCTGTGGGAAGCTCGAATTTTTCCCTAGAATATGGGCTGTAAATTTTCTTGCAAAATGGCTCTAAAAGATCGTTTAAACGCCCTAAAATGGCGTTTTGCTCGTGGATAAAAAGTGGCTTGAAAAAAAATAACGACGCAAAGGATGCCGGAGCTGAGCTGTATCCGCCCACGCTGATTACGGCTTTTACGCCGTTTTCTTTGAAAATTTTACGACATTTCAAAGATAGTTTTAAAATATTAATCAAAGAAGCAAATTTGCTAAGACCCTTTTTATTTACCACGCCAGAGCTTTCCAAAAAATACGCCCTATCGAAAATTTCGCTATTTTCGAACCACGCTCTGTCTTGGCCATTGGTCGAACCAATAAAAATCACCCCTATTCCACGATTTTTAAGCTCAGCGCCTAAACTTTTTGCGATACTTAAATGCCCGCCTGTGCCACCGCCACTGATTGCTATCATTTTTAGCTCCTTAAATTTGCGCGTTTGCTAATCATAAGTATAAACCCAACCGCCATTGAAGCAGCTATGACATGGCTTCCGCCATAGCTTAAAAACGGCACAGCGATACCCTTCATAGGGATTAACCCAGTAATTCCGTAAGAATTTAGACAAAATGAGAAAAACAGCATAAAAGCAATGCCAAGCCCAAAGAGAAAATATACGCTATTTACGGATTTTGAGGCTATGCGAAAGACCCTAGCAAGCATCGCAGAAAAGAGTAAAACAACGCCAAGAATTCCAAAAAATCCGATTTCCTCGGCAATACCAGCTAGCACGAAGTCAGTATGCACCTCGCTAAGATAGCCTAGTTTGAAGCTTCCCTGCCCTAGCCCAGCGCCCATTAGCTCGCCGTTGTTTATGGCATTTAGCGAGTGGCCGACTTGGTAAGGCATATTCGCATCATCTACGCGAACCTTAGCGGCTGTTTCTGGGGAGAGAAACGGAGTGATAGTGTCTTGCACGCCAGCCCACCATGAGCGAATTCTCACGATTCTGTGCGGACTAGTGACGACAAAGGTATAACCCAAAATGCCGATTATTCCCACCACTATGCCAACTAGCCTCATGCTGGTTCCAGCGAAAAACGACATACATATCATCGTCGCAGCCAAAACAGCCACTTGTCCAAGATCTTTTTGTCCTATGGCGATAACTATGCCAAAAATCGCGAAAAGAAAGACATACGGAACCCAAATTTTAATCTCTTGCCAAACCGTTTTTTTGGTGTGGTTCATCTTGCGCGAGAAGCTCCACGCCAAAAAATATATAAAGCCAACTTTGAAAAATTCCACCGGAGCGATACTAATGCCTGCGATTTTTATCCACCTAGCCGCTCCATTTACCTCTGATACGATTGATTTAGGCATGAAGCCCATTGAGATCATCACTAGCCCAGATACCACCCACAAAACCATGCAAAACGGCGTTAAAACCTTATCTGGGTTAAACTGCGAAAGCCCCCACATAAGGAAAATGCTAAACATACCAAATATCCATTGTTTTTTGAAAAAATATAGTGGCTCAGTATCACTTGCAAGCGTGGTATATGAGGTCAATGATAGCGAAAATACAATGCCTATGGTGATTAATGCAACCGTGAAATAAAACAGCCACTGATCTGTTCTCAAATTTTACTCCATTTAAATTTCAAAATTTAGCCAAATTTATTTGATGATATCTCTTTGCCCTTTGGCATTAACTTCGCTTAAAATTCCCATTTGCTCTAACTGCTCGATGATTGTAGCGGCGCGGTTGTAGCCGATTTTAAGACGGCGTTGCAAATAGCTAATCGAAGTTTTTTCTTCGGTTAAAATGATATTTTTCGCCTCTTCAAACAACTCATCAAGCTCCATATTTTGCGGATCCATCATACCTGCGCCCTCTTTTTGGCTATCGTTTTCGGCTAAAAATCTCTCATCATAAACCACGCTTTCTTGCGAACGCAAATACTCAGCTATGGCATTTATCTCATCTTCTGTGCTAAATGGCGCATGCAGGCGAATCGTAGTGCTTCCGCTTGGTGGCATAAAGAGCATATCACCTTTCCCTATCAGGCTTTCAGATCCCATTTGATCTAGGATTATGCGACTATCTGTATATGAGCGAACCTTAAAGCTAATGCGACTTGGCATATTTGCTTTGATTAGGCCTGTTACAATCTCTTTGCTTGGGCGTTGAGTCGCGATGATTAGGTGGATTCCGCATGCTCTTGCCTTTTGAGCTAAAAGCACTATGTTGGTTTCGACCTCTTTTCCGCCAGTCATAATAAGGTCGGCAAATTCATCTATCACAACTACAATATAAGGCAAAATTTCGCCATTTTCTTTTGAAATTTTGGCATTATAACTTTCGATATTTTTGACCCTATTATCAGCCATTATGCGATATCTATGCTCCATTTCAGCCACGACATTTCCAAGGGCGGTTATAGCTTTTTTTGGCTCAGTAATAATCGGCGTTAGTAGGTGTGGGATATCCTCATAAAGCCTAAATTCAACCATTTTTGGATCGACCATTATTAGGCGCAAAGTTTTTGGCGAATTTCTATACAAAAGGCTTAAAATAAGGGCATTTACGCCGACACTTTTACCACTTCCTGTCCCACCTGCGATGAGTAGGTGTGGGAGTTTTTTTAGATCCGTGACGAAAGGCTGACCCACGATATCCTTACCAAGCGCCATTGTAAGCGGACTAGAAGCAGTTTTAAAAACCTCACTTTCAAAAATTTCACGCAAATAGATTGTCTGCGCCTCTTGATTTGGGATTTCGATACCTACGACATCTTTGCCAGGAATCGGGGCTTGGATACGGATCGTCTGCGCGCGCAGTGCCATAGCCAAATCATCTTGGAGGGTTAGGATTTTGCTAACCTTAATGTGCGCTGCTGGGCGAAACTCAAATGTCGTAACCACGGGGCCTGAGTATGTGCGAACGACATCGCCGTCGATTTTAAATTTGCGAAGTTTATCGAGCAAATCAAAGATTTTTTGATCTATTTCGCTTTCATCGACTATATTTTGTTTTTTAGACGGTTTTTCCAAAAAATCAAGTGGCGGAAGAGCGAAATTTTGCGGTTTGTCGATTTTGCCCTTTTCTAACTCATCAAGAAGTTTTTTGTTTTCGGCAACCTCGCTTAAATGCTCGACTTTTTTTAGCGAAGATGGTTTTTTGGAATTTGACTTTTTAGAATTTGGCTCTGAAATTTCATTTCGCAAATTTGGCTCTTTTTCTAAATTTAAATCTAAATTTTCACCCTCCAAATCATCGCTTTGCTCGGTTAGAAATTTTTCGATTTTGCTCTCTTGTTTTTCGCTAAATTCGGCTCTGTCTTTTTTAAGCGGTTTTGGTTTTAGCTCGGTTTGCGCCCTTGTGGCTCTTTGGCGAGTTTGTTCACGCGAAATTTCACTTTTTGCCTCGCTAGTTTGCTCTTTGATAAAAGAATTTTTGATAATATTTGTAAGCTTATCCTCGAAAATCAGCACCAGCGAAAGGACAAAAAGCGTTAGATTAAAAATCCAAATCCCCACACTTCCCACAAACTGCCTTAGCTGATTTATGACCACGCTACCGATGATTCCACCGCTATCGCCGATAATGCTTGATTGCACAAAAAGCACGGTGAAAAATAGCAAAATCACGCCTATGCAAAATTCAAAAAATCTAAAATCAAATCCCCTGAAATAGCGATACGCGATATAAACAAGCCCTAGTAAAAATAGCGGATAAATATATGAAAAATAACCAAAAAGCCCTAAATTTACCGAGCGAATTGCATTGCCAGCACTGCCAACAAGAGCTGAGTCAGGCGCAATCGTAGCAAATCCAAAAAACAAAATTATAGCCGAGACGATTATAAAATATACTTCTTTTATTATGATAAATCCTTTGAAAATAAAAAGCGCAATTTTAGCAAATTTAAGGTTAAAATTTTATTTGAAAACTAGAATTTTACGAAGTTGTGATAAATCCGCGCCCGATTTGGACGCGGATTTTGTTTTAGTTTTTGACAGCTTTTCCCAAATCCCACATTGGCATAAAGATACCAAGGGCGAGTAGCAAGACCATACCAGCCATGAAAAATAGCATAATCGGCTCAACATAGCTAGAAATATTATCGATAATATCGTCAAATTTCTCTTTGTAATAATCAGCGACATTTCCAAGCATTTTATCAAGGTTACCAGCCTGCTCACCAGCGCTAATCATCTGAATAAGCATACTCTCGTAAAGTCCAGTATTCTCAAAAGCCTCTGTTAGGCTAACACCTTGTTGAACAGCGATTTTAACGCTTGAAAGTTTTTCTTTTAGCGTGTGGTTATCGACCATCAAAACAGCCGTATCAAGGGCATCTGCGATAGGAATACCAGCGCGAACTAGCTCGGTAAAAATAAGCATAAATCTTGACATTGTAGAGTAGAATATAATCTTACCAAACAAATAAACCTTTAAAATTCCCCTATCCCAGCCGATTTTAAACTGATCGTTGTTTTTATAGAGCCATTTAAGACCCACGATTGTAACGATGATACCAAGCAAAATATAGCCACCATAATTGCTAAGCGCACTTTCAATTCCTAGCAAAATTCTTGTAGGAAGTGGCAAATCTGCGCCGAGCTCTTCGAAAATTTCGCGGAATTTAGGCACAACATACATCATCAAAATCGTAAATGCTATCGCCATAACAATCATCAAAGTCATCGGATAGCGCATAGCCTTTTTAAATTTTCTTTGGTTTTCGTAAAGTTCAGTAAGCATAGAAGCTAGCTTGGCAAGTGATTCAGCCATATTACCTGTGGCCTCACCGAGGCTTACCATTGCCACGACGACATCGCCTAGTTGTGGGCGGAATTTCTCCGCTGATTCAGTCAGGCTAAGACCTGCATTAAGGTCGTCGTTCATCGCGCTAAAAATGCCTTTTAGCGTCTTATCCTCTGTCGCTCTTGCGACCTCTTTAATAGAGTCGTGGATAGAAATACCAGCGTTTGTCATAACAGAAAGCTGTCTAATAGCAGCGACTAATGGCAGAGTTTTTACCTTGCCACTACCGCCCATTAAACGAGTTACTTGGGTTTTAAAATCGCCTGTGATATTACCCAAATTTTGCGTTTGAGCGCGTCTAGAAATCGAACCGCCTGAGCGTTGTTTCATTAGATTGTTCGCATTGACCTTGTTATTGACTTTTAGTCGCATTTGCTGGCGTTTTCCACCAGCGTTCATATTTACATTTAAATCTTTCATTGTTTAGCCACCCTATAAATTTCTTCTATACTTGTTACTCCACGAGCTGCACGAATAATGCCGTCTTCAAACATATCGATAAAGCCCTCCTCTTTCGCCAAAGCTCTCATATCGTCTTTCGAGCCACCATTTGCAATCAGGCTTTGCATACGATCTGTAATAGGCAAAATTTCACTTATCATCTCACGACCCATATAGCCTGTCTGACCACATTGATCACAACCGACTGCTTTGAAAAATTTATACTGCTCAGGTAAAAATTCTTTTAACTGATCAAGCATAGATTTTGGTACATTTGTCGGTTGTTTGCAGTGCGGGCATAGCTTGCGCACAAGGCGTTGAGCCTCGACCGCAATAAGCGCACCACTGATTAAGTAACTCTCAATTCCCATATCTACAATTCTTGGTATCGCACTAACAGCGTCATTTGTGTGTAGTGTAGAAAAGACCAAGTGTCCAGTAAGAGCCGCTTGAATCGCGATTCTAAGCGTTTCTTGGTCACGAATCTCACCGATCATTATAATATCAGGGTCTTGACGCAAAATCGAGCGCAAAGCCGACGCAAATGTAAGGCCTGCTTTTTCATTAACATGGACTTGTTGTATTAAATTTACCTGATACTCAACAGGGTCTTCAACGGTAATGATTTTTGTATCGACACTTTTGACATCGTTTAGTGCCGCATATAGTGTGGTTGATTTACCACTACCGGTTGGTCCAGTAACTAGGATAATGCCATACGGTGCGTGCATTGCATTGCTAAATTTTTTAAAGCTTTCTGGGTGCATACCAAGCTTTTCAAGGCTAATGATAACCTTAGATTTATCCAAAATACGCATAACGGTAGATTCGCCATTGATAATAGGCAGTGTAGAGATACGAAAATCGTATTCGCGCCCAGAAATCGTCATAGAAAAACGGCCGTCTTGTGGCTTTCTACGCTCTGCGATATCCATATTTGAAAGCAGTTTCAAACGGCTCACAAGTGGCGGATAAATATCTTTATCAAAGATAAAAATTTCTTGCAACATACCGTCAATTCTGGTGCGCACGACGCAGTTATTCTCAGTAGGCTCTATGTGAATATCGCTACCGCGCATAATGATTGATTGTTTTACAATCATCTCGATAAGCTGCAAAATCGCAGATGTATCATCGCCTGTGCCACTACCGCCCGTGCTAGCAAGCTCTTTTCTAATAGTAGCGACCAAATCTTTGATACTCTCGGAAAGTTCGAGTTTAGCCATATATTTATTTACTTGATTTGGATCGGCTACAACTATTTTTAGAAGGTGTTTGTTAAAAATCGCTTGAATTCTATCCTGGGCTTCCATATTAAATGGATCAGAAAACGCAACATAGATATTTAAATCGTCCGCCCTTACAGGGATTACGCCAAATTTTTTAAGTTGCGCCATCGGAGCGCGCTCAGATAGTTTAAAATCGATATCAACATCATCTAAATTCATATAGGTTAAATTTTGCTTTTTAGCCAAAACTTGCAAAAATTCTTTTTGATCGATTGAAAATTTCTCACGAACATCTTCGTAATCAATCTGTCTGCGTTTGTAAAGCTCAGCTAAAATCAAGCAAAAATTTTCTTGACTTAAATAGTTGTCGCCGACCAAAACTTCGCCAAGGGTCAAACCAATATCCATTTTCTCCTGAATTTCAGGGACGATAGCTTGGGTTAGGACATTATTTTTTATTAGAATTGAAACAATCTGCTCTTCTATCTTTGTCATATCAATCACCAATAAATTTTAATCGAGCTAAGTTTTTCACCGGCATAGATTGCCACCACCATTTTTTTTACTCCCTCTTCTTCTTTGATAAAAAGCTCGGCTTTTTCGCCGTCATCTAGGGTAAAAACATACGCATCGCCTTTTTTGGTGTATGTTTTCTCTACAAATTTATCAAAAATTTCAGACAAAATATAATTAATCTTCGGCGTTCTGATATACGAAATATCCACGCCGTCACAAAGCGCTAAATAAAGCATTTTCTTTTGGAAAACTATGGTCGAATACAAAGAGGCATTTTCCCTAGTTTCCTTTGTTTTATACAGCATTACCATTGGCACGACTAGCTCATTTACCCTATCCATTTTTAGGCAAGCTTTCGCGTAAGTGTTCGCTAGCGCCTCGTTTTGCTCCTCGATAAAGAGATTTCTAACGCTTTCTTGGCAAATTCTATTGTATTGACCGATTTGATCCCAGTTTCGCACATCATCGACATTGACAGCGAAAACAGAGCCCAAAATTAGCGTTAAAAATAAAAATACTCTCATAGCGCACCGCTTTTGATTTGATTTATTAAATTCGCAATTTCGCCATTTTTAGCCTTAGAATTAAATGTTTCTAGCGCGTAAATAGCGTCATCTTTGCGACCTTTTTTATAATTAGCTTTGGCAAAAATTATCCAGCTATTAATATTGTTTTTATCAATCTCATTTGATGTTAAAGCCCATTTTATCGCATTGTCATAATCTTTTTTATTATAAGCTTCCTCGGCCAAGGAAAGTGAATACTCGATTTTATTTGTCGCATAAAATTTACTCTCCAAACTCTGTCGCTCAGAGCTTAAATTTGAAGTGCGAATTTCAAGGCGAGAACTAATCGGAGCCCTATTTACAGGGGCTGGCGCGCTTGAAGCGACATTTTGTTTTGGCGGCAATGGAGCCTTACCAAAATCAATAATCTCGTTTTTCATCGGTTGGTTGAAATTTTGAGCATTTGGGTTAAAATTTGGCACATTGTTAGCCTGATTAAAACCCTGATTAAATCCCCCGTTTGCAAAATTTTGGTTAGCAAAATTTTGGTTATTGGCAGAATTTTCGTATGTGTTTGTGATCTTAAAACCGCCAGAATCCTCGCTAGATAGCACGCCCACATCGTTGATATTTAGGCTTGGACGTTCTACATTTTGCGCTCGGTTGCTATCGTTTGCTGGGGCGCTGATATTATAATCCGCGCGCGAAATTTCACTATTTTGCGCGGCAACCTCAGTTTGCGGGGCAGTATTTATGGTAGGCTGGGCCTGCGGCGTAGGGTTTGGCACGACATCGCTTATGGTAGGTTCGTTTTGGATATTTTCGTTTATGCTAGCCATGCTTACTTTATCGTCGTCTTTGAGCAACCAAAAAATCGCGCCGATCGCGATAGAAATCAAAGCCAAAAGCCCCAAAATCGTCTTGTCAAATTTAAATACAAAATTTGGCTTAGATTTCAAAAAGGAAAATTGCTTTTTGTTTTTATTGTATTCTTCCCATTTTTTTTCTAATTCATTAACTTCGTAAAATTCAAGCATCGATTATCCCCGTGCCAATGGCCGCCATTTCTATTATTTTATTATTGATTTGAGCAAAACTAATCTCTGTTGGCTTATTTGCCTCGTAATACTCAAACAGCTCATACATTTTATACATTAATTTATTTATGTTTCTCATATTTCCATCAGTTAAATTTAGGATTAAATCAAAATTGTCATCGCTAAACATAAAATAATATTGCTGAAAACCATGAAAAACTAATTTTTTTTCTATATACAGCTTCACCTCGCCTAAATTTGAGTTTGGAAGCTCGATACTCTCCCAAATTCTGGTTTTAAAATAATCTTTGGCAAGACGGATCTTCCTCATCTGTTTTATGCACTGTAAATAAAAATTTAAATAACCTAGAATCCGCCATTAATCTAATTTTTTCAATCAAATTTCCAGGATAAAGTTGAGCTTCATCGAGCAAGATTACCACCTGCTCCACGGCTGCACCTCCACCTGTAATCCCAAGTCTCTCACGATAAACTCTCATAAAATTCTCATAGTTATCGATTGGCGCAACTGGGTTAGAGTGGAAAATTTGAGAATAAAGTTCTAAAAAAAACTCTTTTTCATCAAAAAAAGGTTGTGGCATAAAAACTACTTTAACCTTTTTTTCCAAATCGACCTTGATTTTATTTAGCAAAAAGGTCTTTCCGCAACCTGGTTTGCCATAAAACAAAATCAGTTTAAGCGGTTTTTGTAGGGCATTTAAAATTTTATGGTATGCAAGAGTTGATTTATCGAGATTAACGAAGTCTGAGACTTCGTTATCTTCGATAAATATCTCTTTAATAGAGGTATAAGTGTTACTCATTATTTTTCATAAATTGATTTTGAGTAACCAAGCTCTTTTAGCGATGTAGCCAAAGGAGCGCCTGTATTGTCGATAATATGCGGAGTTACGACGAAAATAAGCTCAGTTGTGCTAACAACATCAGCTGTACTCTTGAATAAATTTCCAATTAAAGGAATTTCTGCAAGAACTGGAACTCTTGTATTTCTTTTAGATTTAGTTCCGCCAATTAATCCGCCAAGAATTACAGTATCGCCATCATCAACCCAAACTACACTTGAAAGTTTCTTTTGAAGTGTATCAGGAGCAATTGTTCTTGCTACAATATTACCATCAGAATCTGTTTGTCTGTTTTCATCCTCAGCATATTTTAAAGAACTTAAAGAAGGATTAATTCTTAACATAACTCTATTATCATCTGAAATTTCAGGCAAAATATTCAACAAAATACCAACAAAAATAGAGTATTGTGTTTGTTCTACATCGACAGAATCGCCCTCTGAGCTAGTTACCGACTCACGCGATTTAATCAACACATAATTAATTGTGTCGCCGACAGAAATGATAGCAGGTTGATTATTCATAGTTGTAACCTTAGGGCTAGATACAACCTTTGTTTTGCCTTTGGTTTCCAAGAAATTAATCATACCATCAATGCTAAAATTTAAATTAGCGCCAATTGTCCAAGCACCATTAGTGCCACTAGCTTTGCCAGAATAACCATTGGTAATAGAGTATGTAGTAGGAGTTAAACTACTACCATTTACATAAGTGTTGAAACCTAATTGAAATTTGCTCCAATCGATACCTGTTGTGTATTCATTATTTAACTCAACAGATACAATATTCACATCAAGCAAAACCTGTCTGCCAAGGCGTTTTTGCATACTTTGAATATACCTATCTACACGAGCAATTTGAGATTTCATACCAGTTACTGTTACCAAACCAGCATTTTGATTGATGATAGGAGCTACGGCTACATATTTCTCTGTACCGTTATTTAAAATAGAAGTGATTTCTTCACTCATTTTTTCCCAGAAATCAAATTTTTCAATAGTTGTAATTTTATTATCATTGATATCTACTTTTTCATCACCAGAATCATCCGTTTCAATAGGAGATGAATCAACAGAGGCTTTCGTAGTAGCAATACCTTCTCTTACAGAAGTGATATAATCTACTTTAAATGTTTTTGTCTCTAATGCAGATACTTTAAGAACATCATTTGAGTAATCATAGCTAAGGTTGTTTTCTTTGATCAATAAATCAAAAACCTCTCTTAATGACATATCTTTAATGCTAACACCTTGAAGCTCTTTTGCAAGTTCCTCTTGCGCAATAGCATCTTTTGCAACGACAGAAAATCTACACATATCAGATAATTGTGTTAACATTTCATTTAGCGTTACAACATCATTAACCTTAATATTCAAAGCCTTTCTATCGCAGTTTGAAGCAGCAGATAAACCTGTGACACCAAGCGATAATGCAAGCATAGCAGCTAAGCTAAGTTTCTTACTTGTATGTAATAGTGACATTTTGATTTCCTTGTTTTAGTTTTAATTCGATTTTATTATCTTCGTTATTAGCGACAATAACGCTATTGCCAGTTATTTGGACAATTTTATATGAACCGATATAATCACCTAGTCCATACCATTTGTCATTTAATTTAACTTTATTGCCCATGATACCAAGCAACTGATAACCTAAACCTTCTGTTTTTTTCACCACAGGTTGAGGGGTATTAGCCTCGCGCGGATAAAACGGATCTGGCAAAGATGCGATTTGAGAATCACTAAGACCCACCCTTGGCTTGTTTAGGTTAGAAAACATACCATTATATCTATCTTGAAATGCTCTTACTTCATCAGACAGACCCTTAGGCTCATCTGCACCAAAAAGCACACTAGACAAAACAAACGAACATAAAATTATCTTTTTCATTTGTAATTCACTCCCCAGATAGACATACCAACCGTGCCACCAATTTTACCTTCTTCGGTGCCATTGATATCCATCTTATTAACATCTACAATCATTTCTGATTGTTCAATTAAATTTACATATCTAACAACATTTTGAAAAGTACCTTCGAATTTAACATCGATATTCAACAATGCTTCTGGCTTGAATACATTTTTAGCACTTGGCTCTTTTTTAGAGCTAATAATGCTATGAATTTTTATATTATTATTCTCGGCCAGTGTTGTTAAACTATCCATAAAGGTAGCCCAGTTTTTCTCATTGTATGTTAGCTTTGAAATCTCTGTCAATTTTACATCTAAATAGTTGATTTTATTAACAGCATTTTCCAAATTTGTCTCTTCGCGTTTTAAAACAGCTCTTTCTTGTGCAACTTTGCCAGTAGGATTGCCGTTAAAGTCAGTATCATACTCTCTTTGTGATTTTTCCAATTTATCAGTCGCGCTAGCTAAATTGCTTTCGCTCTCTTCTAAATATGGCACAGAGTATGTGCTCAACGCAAAGTAAGCGATAACCGCTGCCAAAGCCAAGCCCATATATAAATATGTGTTGGCGCTATTTCCTTTGGCTGCAAACCATTCATCAATTTGATCTAATGAACCTTTTTTTCTCATTAGCGCACCTCCACACTTATATTACTATCATAAACGACACTGTCATCTTTGCCTTGCAAGACGATTGTTTCAGTATATACGCCATATTTTGCTTTTTGGCTTATATCTTCTAGCAACTCTGTCATTTGCTTGTCATTTTTAGTATGAACTTCTACGGTGATATTTCTATCATCGTTGCCTATTCTTACCAATTTTCCTCTGTTTTTAACAATCATATTAGTAAGGTCAAATACAGACATGCCTTTCATAGCATACTCATTTTTCTTACTAAAAATTTCGTTAATCAAACTACTACGATCGCCTAGTTCTTTATTTCTTACGCCAAATTCCTCTTTGACTTTGGCAGTTTTTTCTTTTGCTTCTTTGACTTGCGCTCTTGCAGGGACAAGCTCTGATTCTAGCCCCTCATACTCTACTGTTTTCTCATCAGCTATCATATTGTTGTAATAACCATAGCCGAATTGATATGCAGGGTAAGCAGCACCAAGTAACAAACCACCTAAAATATAGCCAATCAATTTACCGCTATATCTTTGATTTAATGGTGGTGGGCGCATAAATGGTGAGTAGTTGTGATCATCATCTGGCTCAGCCAAGTATTGCTGTCCGGCTAAAAACATCAAAGTATCTAGTTGAGTAAGCGGATAATCTTTCGCATTAATCGCTACGCTAAAATTGAAATCTTTGTAGTCGATTTTTAGATTGTTTTCTACAAAAACCTCGATAGCAGGGATTTTGCCGATATCTGTGCCAATATAAATACTTTGAATATTTATGTTATAGACCTTAGATATACCATTCAAAACATCGTTGATATAGTAGAACATATCATCGAAAATTTGAATCATATAATCTCTCTCAGCTGGATTTTCTAAATTTATACCTTGTGTTGCAAGTAATTTAAAGAATTCAGCCTCTTCCATTCTATTTCCGACCAATTCAGAAAATTTGTCGTGCAAGAATTTGAGATTGTATCTAAGTTGTCTTGATTGAAAATATTCACCGTTTTGATAGACGACCAAAAACGCGTCATCTCTTTGCAGATAAACAAAACAATCAATTCCGTCTCTTGTCAAAATTCCACGAGCATAGAGATTTTCGTAAAGAAACGGTGCCATAGCGACATAATCGATGTAATTTGTGCGAGCTGCGATAGCATCAAATTCAGCAGTTAATTTTGTGTTATCGACGACGAATACATTAAATACTCTATCATCGCTGTTAGCACCGATAACTTCGCTATATGTAATTTTATAATCCAGAGCAGTGTCAAGACCTAGCTCCTCATAAACCTTAACGACGATAGTGTCTAACAAATCGTCATCCGCGACAGTCTTGCTTATTTCGACTGTTGTTGTCATTACATCCTTATAAGGTACATAAGAAATGTAAGTCTCTTTCGCACGATTTGATTTAGAAAAATCGTGTTCAAAAACTTCATTTTCACTTAGACCGAATATGGTTTGCGTGACTTTGTTGATTGCAACAACCGAAGTAGCATTTTTACTATTTCTTGCCATAACACTCCACTTCTTTAAATGAAATTAAATATCTACGAATAATAATAAAAATAAAATGAAATGTCAATAGATAAAGTGCCTTTTTACGCCATTTTCATCATTTTTCCACCCTTTTTTTACCAAAACTATTAACTTTAAGTAAATTTTAATGTTTTTAAAGGCGGAAATTATTTTTTTTCCTCTAATTCCTATTCTCTTAATTGTTTCACCATTTTTGCCAATTAAAATTTCCTTATGAGAGTTTGTGTCGGTGATAATCTGGGCATAAATTGAGATTAAATTTGGCTTTTCTATCACTTTTTCGATTAAAACATCGCTCGAATACGGCACCTCGCTATTAGTATTTTCGAAAATAGATTGCAGGATAAATTCGCGGTAAATGTCTTTTTCGTTTGTAGTGCTTAAAATTTCAGGATCGTAAAAATACTCATGCTCGGGCAAAAATTTGCAAATTTCGTCCAAAATTTGGCGTTTGTAGATATTTTTTTTGATACTAACTGGAATTATGGCTTCAAATTTATCTTGAAATTTTTGATATTCGAGCAGTTTTTTAACGATTTTTTCGTCATTTACTTCGTCGATTTTAGTCAAAATCACGATATGTTTGGCAGTGGGATTTAGCTCGACAAATTTCGCGTAGTTTTCCACGCTATCATGCACAGGCGCTAAAAACAGCGTCAAATCGCCGTCCCCAATGGCTTTGAGCGCCACTTCGACCATAAGCTTATTCATCAGCTTCTCGCTCTCGTGAAGTCCTGGGGTATCAACAAAGATGATTTGATCATCTCCATGCATAACTATACCGTTGATTTTACGGCGTGTGGCGTTGATTTTGTGCGAGACAAGCGAAATTTGCTCACCCAAAAGATAGTTTAAAAACGAGCTTTTCCCAGCGTTCGTGCGTCCGATAAGTGTAACAAATCCGCTTTTCATTGAAATTTCCCGCAAAATTTAAAGAATATATTTTGCCAAATCGTCGTTACTTACGATTACGCCTAGCTTTTCGCTGACTAAATTTTCATCAATCACGACCTTTTCGCCACTATGCTCATCGGCTTCGAAGCTGATATCTTCTAGCACCTTTTCCATTATGGTATGAAGCCGTCTAGCGCCGATATCTTCGACCTGCGCGTTTGCCTGAGCGGCGTATTTGGCAAGTGCTTTTATGCCACTTTCGCTAAATTCTAACTCCACGCCCTCAGTTGCTAAAAGCGCGCAGTATTGTTTAAGAAGCGAATTTTTTGGCTTGGTTAAAATTTCGTAAAGCGCGTTTTCATCTAAGCTTTCAAGCTCCACGCGAAGCGGAAATCTGCCTTGAAGCTCTGGGATCAAATCGCTTGGTTTGCTTATGTGAAACGCCCCAGCCGCGATAAATAAAATGTGGTCGGTGTCTAAATTGCCAAATTTCGTGCTCACGCTCGATCCCTCCACAATCGGAAGCAAATCGCGCTGAACGCCCTCTTTGCTCGGATCTTGGCGCGAGCCGTTAGAGCTAACGGCTACCTTATCAATCTCATCGATAAAGATAATGCCCTCTTCCCTAGCCCGTCTCATCGCCTCTGCCTTGACGCTTTCCATATCCAAAATTTTCTCGCTAGCTTCGTTTTTAAGGGCGACTTTGGCGTCTTTGATTTTGAGCTCTTTTTTTGTTTTTTTCGTCGCTATGCCGATGACTTTAATGAAATTCTCTTGCATATTTGCCATTTCTGGCGGTAAATTTGAGTTTGATTCTAGGGTATTTTCGCTGATTTCGATTTCGATTAATTTCTCGTCCAAACTCCCGCTAAGCAGTTTTTCACGCATTTTTTCGTAGCTTTTGGCATACTCTGCGTTTTTCTCTTCACTAGCCCCGCGAGGCAATGGCGGCATAAGCTTTTCTAAAATTTTTTGCTCGATATACTCGTCGATTTTGTCTTTGTTTTTTTCGAATTCTTCATTTCTGACTAAATTTACAGCCGCAGCAGCCAAATCTCGCACCATAGACTCCACATCTCGCCCTACAAAGCCCACTTCTGTGTATTTGCTAGCCTCCACTTTGATAAATGGCAAACCAAACATTTTTGATAATCTTCGCGCGATTTCTGTTTTTCCCACGCCAGTAGAGCCTATCATAAGGATATTTTTTGGGGTAACCTCGCCCCTCATATCATCGCTTAGCCTCATACGGCGATAGCGATTGCGAAGTGCGACTGCTATCGTGCGTTTGGCGTCCTTTTGTCCGATTACATAATCATCTAAATTTTTAACAATTTCCTTTGGTGTCATCATCTATTTATCGTCCCAGATTGCGTAAGTTTTAATGTTTTCGTTTGTGTAAATGCAAATTTCACCAGCTATTTTCAGGCTCTCTTTTACCAAATCCTCTTCGCTTAAAATTCCAAACCTATCCAATGCCCTAGCTGCGCTTAGTGCGTAGTTTCCGCCACTTCCAATGGCCGCTAGGCGACCGTCGTCTGGCTCGACGACATCGCCCGTGCCACTTAGCAAAAATATATTTTTTCTATCCACTACAAGCATCATGGCTTCGAGTTTGCGTAGATATTTATCCTTGCGCCACTCTTTGCTAAATTCCACCACAGCTTTCAAAAGTTCGCCCTTTGCGTTATCAAGGCATTTTTCAAACATATCAAAGAGATTAAACGCATCGGCTGTGCTTCCTGCAAATCCAGCTAGCACGCTTCCGTCTTTGCCTATTTTGCGAATTTTAGTCGCATTGCCTTTGAGGACAGTATTACCAAATGTAACTTGCCCGTCTCCGCCGATAACCGAGCCACTTTTGCCTTTGTAAGCTAAAATCGTAGTTGCTTCAAACATTACTCTGCTACCACATCTATTTCAAATTTTGCCACAATACCGTGTTTAAATTTCGCCGAAACATCGTAAATTCCAACACTTTTTATATTTTCGACTTCCAAGACTTTTTTATCTATATCGAAATTCTTTTGCTCTTTTAGCGCAGTTGCAATCTCTTCTTTTGTAACTGAGCCAAAAAGTGCGCCATTTGTGCCTGCTTGTTTTGCGATTTTTAATCGGATATTTTTTAACGACTCTTTAAGCTCGGTAGTTTTGTCGATTTCTTCTTTTTCTAGCTCAGCTTCTTTTCGTTTGCCAGCTTCGTATTTGCGCAAAACCTCGTTAGTCGCAGCTAGTGCAAAACCCTTTCCTATCAAAAAATTATTTCCATATCCGTCTTTTACTTCTTTGATTTCACCGGCTTTTCCTAGCCCTTTGACATCTTTTATAAGTAAAACTTTCATTAAATTTCCTTTTAAATTTTAAAATTTTCGACCGCTTTTTCCTGCGATGATAAATCTAAGCGCATTTAGCTTGATAAAGCCGTCTGCGTCTTTTTGGTTAAATACAGCGTCTTCTTCAAATGTGCTAAATTCGACATTAAACAAGCTATCTTTGCTCTCTCTTCCTCTTACGATGACATTTCCTTTGTATAGCTCTATGCGAACTGTGCCATTTACGCACTCTTGTGATTTGTCGATTAGGCTTTGAAGCATGATTCGCTCTGGGCTAAACCAAAAGCCATTGTAGATTAGCTCAGCGTATTTTGGCATAAGCTCGTCTTTTAGGTGCGCTGCGCCACGATCTAGCGTAAGGCTCTCTATCGCGCGGTGAGCTTTGAGAAGGATTGTGCCGCCTGGGGTTTCATAGCAACCTCTACTTTTCATACCGACATAGCGATTTTCGACTAGATCAAGTCTGCCGATACCGTGTTTAGCGCCGAGATTGTTTAATTCGTGTAAAATTTCATGCGCTTTTAGTTTTTTGCCATTTAGCGCGATTGGATCGCCGTTAGCATACTCGATTTCGATGATTTCGCTCTCATCTGGTGCATTTTTTGGATCTGTTGTCCATCTCCACATATCGTCCTCTGGTGCGTGGTTTGGATCTTCTAGCACCAAACCCTCATAAGAGATATGTAGCAAATTTGCGTCCATTGAATATGGTGATTTGCCTGGTTTTTTGGTGATATCAATACCGTGTTTGCTAGCGTAAGCTAAAAGCTTTTCGCGGCTGTTTAAATCCCACTCGCGCCATGGAGCAATGACTTTGATATCAGGTTGCAATGCATACGCACCAAGCTCGAAGCGAACTTGATCGTTTCCTTTGCCAGTAGCGCCGTGGCTTACAGCGTCTGCGCCTGTTTTTTGCGCGATTTCGACCATTTTTTTCGCAATTAGCGGTCTAGCGATACTTGTGCCTAGCAAATACTCGCCCTCATAGACTGCATTTGCGCGAAACATAGGGAAAACATACTCTTTTACAAACTCTTCTCTCAAATCTTCGATAAAAATATTTTCTGGTTTAATGCCTAGTTTTAGGGCTTTGTCTTTGATTGGGGCTAGGTCTTCGTTTTGACCGATATCAGCGGTGAAAGTTACCACTTCGCAGCCATAATTATCGCCAAGCCATTTTAAAATAATACTCGTATCAAGTCCGCCAGAATACGCTAGAACTACCTTTTTTACGCTTTTTTGCATAACCACTCCTTTGATTTGAAAATAACGGCAAAGATTTTAGCTAAATTTTGGTTTAAAAGTTCTGAAATTTGCGAAATTTGGGAAATTTGCGAAATTTTAAGGCGTTAAAATAAAAATTAATATCAAATTTGCTAAAATTGATTTTGAAATAAACTTTCAATAAAGGTAGATAATGTTTTCATCATTTTTCAAAAGCAAAAAATGGCGAATTTTGGCGTGGGGCGGTATGCTTTGCATACTAGGTATAAATTTGTTTCAAACCGTTTTAAATGTAAAATTTAACGAGTGGTATCGGACATTTTATGATATGGGTGGCGAGATAGACAAGCACACAATCGATGAATTTTACCAGCAAATTTTGCTTTTTATTTGGATTGCTGTTTGGTTCGTGCTCTCAGTAGTCGCAGAGCGATATATCACGCGTGTATGGGTGCTAAAATGGCGCGAAGCGATGACATTTGCGTATATCGGCTTTTGGCGCAAGGTAGAGCGCGATATCGAGGGTAGCTCGCAGCGTATCCAAGAGGATATTTATCGTTTCACCAAAACGCTCGAAGATGTCGGCATGCGTATCGTCTATGCCTTTATGACACTGTTCGCATTTATACCGATTTTGTGGAATTTAAGCTCAGGGGTCAAAGTACCAATACTCGAAAATATCCCAGGCGGGCTTGTTTGGATTGCGCTAATCGTTAGTATCGGAGGGCTTGGGGTTTCGTGGTTTGTGGGACGCTACCTGCCACGCCTAGAATACAACAACCAAAAGGTCGAAGCAGCCTTTCGAAAAGAGCTAGTATTCGCCGAAGAAGACAAGCAAAACTACGGCAGCGAAGAGAAAATTTACTCGCTTTTTGACAAGCTTAAATTTAACTACCACAAGCTATTTTTGCACTATTTGTATTTCGATGCGTGGCTAAATACATACTCACAAATCCTAGTCATGGTGCCTTACCTCATCATGGGTCCTGGGCTTTTTACCAAGGCAATCACGCTTGGTGTGCTGATCCAAACGGCAAACGCGTTTAATAAAGTGCGCGTGAGTTTTAGCGTATTTACGAATAACTGGACGACAATCACAGAGCTTCGCTCAATCCACATGAGACTTAAAGAATTTGAGGAAAATATCGGGTATAAGCCAAATTTAGAGTAAAAAAAAATAGCGAATTTGGGTGAAATTTACCCAAATTCGCAAAAAGGAGTTCAATGAAAATTTTAAAATTTAACTTCTAAATCTACCCAGAAATTTCGCCCACGACCTACCGCAGTAGTTTCTCTGGTTCTATTTGCGTTAATGTATGGTTTATCAAAGATATTATTTACACCAAAACCAACTGTCGCGCCATCTAAAAAAGGCAAAACTTCGCTTTTTTCTATTTTGTATTCGCCCTTAAAATCAGCAATCGTAAAGTCCTTATCGACATAATGCGTAACTTCACCCGTCCTTGAATTTACACTATAAATACCATCTCCGTAAATTTCAGGCGAAAACCAATGGCTAATTTTTAAATCCAAACTCAAATTCGAAAGTGGTTTGTAACCAAAACTTGCCATAAGTTTATCGGCGTGTCTGCCGTTTGTAATAGGCTCTTTTGTTTTGCTATCATAAATTTTTAGGTGTTCGTAACCTGCGCCAAATTTAAATCCGTTTATTTCATAGTTTGCACTAAGCTCAAAACCATGTCTTTTTGCCTCTTCGACATTTTGATACTGTCCATATTCTTGAAATCCAGTTCCTGCTGGATTAAGCCCACTAATCGGTGGTGTTCCTAAATCTGGTCTTTTTGCAATATTAATCATATCTTCGATTTTTCCGTTAAAATAAACACCTTTGAAGCTAAATTTATCATTATCGCTAAAAATAGTATCATCTGCAAAGCTAAATCCAATTTCATACTCTTTTGCAACCTCTGATTTTAAATCAGGATTTGGTATGTAATAATACATCCTATTTATCGAACCAGCCTGTGAAGTCTCATGTGGAGTTGGCGCTCTAAAACTCTCACTATATCCTGCAAGAAGAGTAAATTTGTCAAAAAAAGTATAGCTTAGCGCAACTCTTGGAGAAAATCTATCATCGCTAAAATCAGCACTGTTTTTACCAACTTTGCGTTTAAATTTATCATATCTTCCCCCAAGAGTTAGCTCTAAATCGCCAATTTGCATAATATCTTGCAAATAAATTCCAAAATCTTGCCATTTATTTGGATGAGAGAAAAAATCCATAGTAGAGACGCCATCGACCGCCATTAAAGCATCCTCTTCTCTGTTTTGATAGTCAAATCCAGTCACAAGATTGTGATTTATAATACCAGTTTCGAAACGCGAAACATTTTTTAAATTTAAGCCCCAACGCTCTTCATCATTATCATACATACTATTCCAAACCCCAGAACCCTCGGTTTCTTCGTAAATTCTATGGTATTTAGACTCTGTTTTGTAGGCTGTCAATTCTAAATCTAACCATGGATTTTGTGGAGTGTAAAAATAGTTAAAAACATAATCTCTTTGCTCTAAATTTCCCTTGACATCTAAACTATCATAATTATTCCAAAGTGTTTGCCAAGTAGTAAGAGCATCTAGTTTGTAGTCAAAAAGGCTGAATTGCAATCTATGATTATCACCTAAATTTGCCCCTACTTTGGCAAATATAGTCCTAATATCCTCATCATCAAACGATTTTTTTGTGGTAGGGTCGTTCGGATCTGCATATTTCGAACCACCATCGGCAAATTTCATATTTCCATGTGAAGCTTTTTTGCCATAAATCAAAATATCTACCGGAATATCTTTTGGCGCAGCATATACGGCAGCTCTACCACTTTTCATATTATTTGATTCTAATCTACCTCCAATCATTGCACCGAATTCTTTGCCCTCACTTAGATAATCCCTAGCGTCTTTTGTGCTCATTTCTACAATTCCGCCAATAGCACCAGAACCATGCAAAATCGAGCTAGCGCCCTTTGTAACCTCAACTCTTTTTAAAATATCGCTATCGGTTCTAAAACTAGAAATATGATTTGAATACAAACTTGGGCTTCTTGGAACGCCATCTTGCTTGATGATAACGCGATTTTCGCTTTGGTATCCAAATCCACGGATTTGAAACTGCCTACCGCTTTCGCGCCCCATTTCCATACCACCATCTACACCTGGAATATCCATAATAGAATCGATAACATTTGATTTTTGTTTCAGCTCTTTTTCGCCAACTACGCCAACCGAACCTGCGTATTTTAAGTTATCGACCTCCGTCAAGGTCGCACTAACGATAATCTCGTCGAATTCAACCGCATTATGCTTAGGAGTTGTTGCGTTGTTTTCGACACCAAAAAGCACACCAGCCACAACGATAGAAAGATAAAAGCTCTTTTTCATGTGGAATTTCCTTTCGTTAAATTTGCATTTAAAAATCGTGGTAAAATTATATTCATTATCAACTTAAAATATATTGAAAATTTTTATCAATAAAATATAATAGCGATTATACTTCGTTTTTATCGAAGTTTTTATAAAATTTTAAGGAAAATTTATTAAAAAATTTTATGAGAATTTATTGTTTTATTTTCGTTTAAAATTTTAAAATTTATGAATTTTATGCTTTATAACAAAATTGATAAAAACAAATTTATAGTAGTAAAATTTTTGATTAATTATAAAATTTTAAATTCGCCTAAATTTCCAAATTTTAAGGCGAATTTGGCTACAATCCCGCCCATGAGAGTCGATAAATTTTTAAATTCAGTAAATATCACAAAAAGGCGTGCTATAAGCGAGGATATGTGCAAAAGTGGCGTAGTCTATATCAACGGCGCAGTGGCAAAGGCTAGCAAAATCCTAAAAATCGGCGATATAATCACCATAAAATTTTTAGAAAAAGATAAAAACTATCAAGTTCTGGGCTTTCCCGCCACCAAAAACACGCCAAAAAGTGAGCAAGAAAAATATGTCAAAGAGCTTTAAACTCTCGCTTGGTGAGAGTGAAATTTCACAAATCGCTGAAATTTTGCCACGCAGTGGAGTGATTTTGCTAAATGGCACGCTAGCAAGCGGCAAAACCACGCTAACAAAGGCTATCGCGCTATCGCATGGCATAGATCCAGCCGCTGTGAGTTCGCCGACATTTTCACTCATGCAAAATTACGGGCAAATTTACCACTACGACCTGTATAACGGCGGTAGCGAGGCGATGATGAACAATGGCTTAATCGAAAATTTATTCGAAGACGGGCTTCATATCATCGAGTGGGCGGACGAAAATTTGATAAAATTTATTGAAAAATATGAGCTGGATTGTTGCGCGGTAAATATCAAGGTCATGGGCGACAAACGCGAATACGAGGTAGTTTATGCATAGATTAGAAGTAAAAGATTTGAAAAAGACTATCAAAGGCACGCCGATAATCAAGGGCGTTTCATTAGAGGTCGAAAACGGCGAAGTCGTGGGCTTGTTAGGTCCAAATGGCGCGGGCAAAACCACGACATTTTATATGATTTGCGGGCTGATTTCTAGCACGAGTGGCGAAATTTTGCTCGATTTTAAGGATATTAGCAATGTCCCGCTTCACAAACGCGCCAAGCTTGGCATCGGATACCTGCCCCAAGAAAGTAGCGTTTTTAAGGATTTAAGCGTGGAAGAAAATTTAATGCTTGCCGCTGAAATCACCTATAAAGACAAAAAAATCGCGTCTGAGAAAGTCGATGAAATGCTAAATCTGCTAAATATCGAGCCTATAAGAGAGCGAAAAGGCGTAAGTCTAAGCGGTGGCGAAAGAAGGCGTTGCGAAATCGCGCGAAGTCTAATGATAACGCCGAAATTTCTCTTGCTTGATGAGCCGTTTGCAGGTGTCGATCCTATCGCTGTTAGCGACATACAAAACATCGTGCGAAGCCTAAAAGAGCTTGACATCGGCATTCTCATCACCGACCACAATGTCCGTGAGACTTTGGCGATTTGCGATAGAGCCTATGTCATAAAAGACGGCGAGTTGCTCACTAGCGGCACAGCAAAACAGGTCGCAAACGACGAAAATGTGCGAAAATACTATCTTGGCGATAATTTTAAATTTGATAGCGAAATCGTAGAGTAAATCGAATAAACTTTAACAAATTTTGGACAAATTTCACCAAATTTAGACCCCAAAATTTTAATAAAATTTGCCAAATTTCAACCTAACGAAATTTGGCAAAAATTCAAAATTTCGCAAAATTATACTTAAAATTTTACGAAATTTTATACATAAAATTTTAATTGAAATTTTACCAACTATACTTCGCGGTTAGTGTTACCTTCGCGCCCTCGCCGTAATAGCACCAGTAGTTACACCCTGCGACATACTCCTTATCAGCGATATTTGTCGCATTTAGACGAAGCGAAAAGTCCTTATACGAATACTCCGCCATAGCGTCAATTAGCGTGTGAGACGGCACACTCACAGCGTCGTGGCGAGGCGATGTCCATGCGCTACTCTCGCTCTTGCTTTTACCCACATAGCGCACACCAGCGCCCATTTTGAGCCCATGTCCGCCTCCTAAATCCATAGAATATACCAAAAATCCAGAGAGCATATCTTTTGGGATTAGTGGCGTTGGCGTCATGTAGTCAAAGCCATCGACATTGATTTTGGCTTCGTTGTAATGCGTGTAAGCGGCGATTAGGTTTAAATTTTCGCTTAAATTCACATTTGCGCCAAGCTCCACGCCCTTAGCTACTTGCTTTCCAGCCTGACTTGAAAAGCTCGAACCGTCGGTGTATGGGACATTTCTCTGCTCTATGTCAAAATACGCTAGACTAAATTCGCCGTCTATGAAGCTTGGCAGATATTTCACACCCGCTTCGTATTGTCTAGCCGTAGCTGGCTTATAAAACTCGCCCGAACTCGTGCGACCGGATTGCGGCATAAAAGACTCGGAGTAGTTGAAATACGGCATAAATCCGCTATCAAATGCGTATAAAATCCCAGCCTGATATGTCGTTTCGTCCGTGTCGTAGCTTTTATCACCATTTAGCGTGGCTTTTGCCTTGTCATGGCGCACTCCAAGGGTCAAATTTAGCTTTTCAAACAGCTCAATTTTATCGTTTAAATAAAACCCAAGCTGACTTTGATCCAAGTCATAATTCGGGTTTGAAAACGACAGCGCCGGATTTGCCGTTAGGCGGGTGCGCACTGGATTATAGACATTTATAGTGCCTACGAAGTAGTTGTAAAAATACTGCCCCCTAGCGCGGATATCTCTGTAATCCACGCCCAAAGTTAGGCGGTTTTTCACACTTCCCCACTCGTCTTCGTAGCTTATGCGATTATCGAATATATGCGAATTCACACTCGCATCGACAAAGAGCAAATCCTGCGCGATATCGGTATCGTTTATCATATTATACTCGACACTTGCGCCGATTTGGTCTTTGTTTTCGCGGTTAAATTTATAGCTTGATTCGAATTTTAGCTTGTCGTTAAAGCTATGCGCTAACTCATATCCAACCGAAATTTGATCGCGCGATAGACTATCATTTAATGCGCCCAAATTCGCACTTGGCGAAATTTTACCCTGCGCGCCAGGTATCATCGTGCCTACATAAGGGAAAAATCCATTACTTCCAGTGCCACTATCATGCGTGAAGCTAGATAGAAGTGTGAGCTGTGTATCATCGCCTAGCAAAAACAATATTGAAGGCGCGATGAAAAAATGCTCGTTCCATGTGTAATTTATATCGCCACGCTTTTTCTCATAATCGCTTACAATGCGAAATTTCACATTTTCGCTAAATTCGTCACTGACATCGAAAAATACCCCACGCAGGTGATTCGAGCCAAATTTCGCGCCGATTTCGCCTTGTGGGGTGAGAGTTGGGCGTTTGGAAACTAGATTTATCACGCCACCAGCGTATGATGAGCCATAAAGTAGCGAGTTTGCGCCCTTTACCACCTCGATACTCTCATATCCGTATAAATCAGGGCTGATACCAAAATATCCGCCTTTATACGCACTTGCGCCGTCCAAACTCACACTAGCTTCAAATCCACGAAGTCTAAGCCAGTCACTAGTATCCAAATCCGCGCCATAAGGCTGTCCGATAAAACCAGCCTCGTATTTGACAGCCTCATCAAGCTGTGTCGCTCCACGCTCTTCGATTGCTTTTTTGCTCTCGATTACAGATGAGCTTCCAGCACTCATGAAATCGACCTTGCCACTACCCTTGCCTACCGAGCCTACCACGGCAATTTCGTCTAAAACCTGCACCTCGTTTGCCGTCTCAGAGACTTCCTGCGCCAAAACAGCCGCCGCACACAAACTAAGCGCAAACGCGCTACCAAAAATTTTTCGCATAAATGCTCCTTTGATTAAAATTTATTAAATTTTTCTTGCAATCCATAAAAAATAAAGGCTTCCGATTATCGTAGCGACCACGCCACAAGGTATTTCGTAAGGAAAAATCAAATTCCTACCCAAAAAATCCGCCACACTCATTATCAAAGCCCCGATTAGCGCACTTGCCATGAGCCCAGCGCCCGTTTTGCGAAAGCCCAAAAATTTCGCCAAATGTGGCGCGATAAGCCCCACAAAACTCACTGGCCCCACGCAAAGTGCGCTAAAAGCCGACAATACGGCGCAAAATACAAACAAAATTGTTTTAAATTTGAAAATATCCACGCCCACGCTACTAGCGCACACATCGCCTAGGCTTAAAATCGTAATTTCTCTTTGAAATCTCATCACCACGCCAAAGCTAATCGCGCAAAGCATCGCCAAAAGCAAAACCTGCGAAAAACTCGCACCGTAGGTGCTTCCAGCGCTGTATGAGATAAAATCATAAATCCTACTATCCCCGCTAAAAAGCAAAATTTTCTCCACCGCGCTCACAAAGGCACTCACCGCAATCGCGCTTAAAATCACGCGCATTGGGATCATGCCACTTCTCGCATTTATCGTCAAAATAAAGCCCAAAACCACCAACGCCCCAAATACGCCAAAAACAAAGCCAAGCGCAGGTGCGAAAAACATCGAAGCAAGCACGCCAAGGCTCACGCCAGAACTAATGCCAAGAAGCTCGGGCGAGGCCATGTCGTTGCGGGTTAGGCTCTGTAAAATATAGCCACAAACAGCCAAAATTCCGCCACAAAACAAGGCTGTGAAAACGCGGTTTATGCGCAGAGCGAAAATTTCGCGTGAAAATTCGCCATAAAAAAGGCAAAACGCCACGAAAACAGCCAAAATTCCGCCAAGAAGTGGCAAATTTAAATACTTTGCCCTTTCGTGAATTTCGTTTTTGGCGCCGTTTCCTGCGTTTGCGTCCTTTGTGGCGCAGTGTATGAGCCACAAAAACATCGGCGCACCCAAAAATGCGCAAATTGCACCCGCAGGAAGCGAAATTTGGGTTAAATTTTGTAGTATTATGAGCCCTGCGTCGCAAATTCCAAGTATCAAAGCCCCCAAAATGGCGCAAAAAATCGCTTTTTTGACAAACGAGCTAAATTTCAGCTGATTTGTGAGATAACTCGCCCCAAGCCCCACAAATGCGATAATCCCGCAATGCGCCACCGCCACAGCGGTAAAATACGCGCCCAGCACAAAGCCTATAATTCGCACCAAAACGAC
Organism: Campylobacter sp. JMF_15 NE4; assembly: GCF_027737645.1. Taxonomy (NCBI): domain Bacteria; kingdom Pseudomonadati; phylum Campylobacterota; class Epsilonproteobacteria; order Campylobacterales; family Campylobacteraceae; genus Campylobacter; species Campylobacter sp. JMF_15 NE4. Next base: position 608,067 of record NZ_JAOVTY010000001.1, read on the forward strand.
ATTTAGCCCAAGCGATTTTGCCGTGCTATCGCCAAGCCCAAAGAGCCAAAACGAACGCGCAAAAGCTAGTGTTACAACTAGGGCTGGAAGCGATAAAATCGCCATTGTGCGCAAATTCGCGTAGCCGTTTTGGGCTAAATCGCCACTTAGCCAAACCGTGATAAAATAGCTTTCATCTTTGAAAAATATCAAAAGTAGCGCGCTTAGTGCGCCAAAGACTAGTCCTATGATTAGACCGCACAGCGTCGCGCTAAATGCGCTAAACTCGCGCGTATTTGTGAGTGCAAACAAAAGCCCAAGTCCGATAAGCGCGCCCACAAACGCACTTAGCGTGGTGCCAAGAGCAGGCGCGAACAGCCCCAAAAAACAGCACCCCAAAGGCGCTCGACGCGCTTACGCCACTGGTGCTATCACTCGCTAATGGATTGTGCGTAATAGCGCAGAGCAAAAGCGATGAAAGCGAAAGCAACGCACCGCAAAGAAGAGCCGTCAAAATGCGTGGCAAGGTGGAATTTAGCACCACGAGGGTGCGAATTTCGCCTAAATTCGCGTGTGCGCCAAGAAGTGAAATGGCGCAGAGTATCGCAAAAATGAGCGTTAAAATTGATAGAGTTTTATTCATTTGCGCTCTTTTGCGAAATTTTAGAATTTGGCGAATTTGATAAATTTGCCAAATTTGGCGAAATTTCTAAATTTTGCGAAATTTTGGAATTTGCCAAATTTGCCTCATTTTTCAAAATTTCACTCAGCAAATTTGCAAATTTTTGCATACTTAGCCACGCACCAGCACTCCACACAGCCTCTATTTGCGCGCGGTTTTGCAAAATTTGCAAATTTTTATAAATCCCATTTGAGGCGATTTGCGAGTTTATATCAACCCTGTTTGGCTCGATTATGACGAGCTTTGCGCCCTGCACCACTTCATAAAGTGCGCTTACATGGGCACTTGCGATACCCCAGAGATTATATGATAAATTACTTGGAGCCAAATTTTGCACTCCAAGCTTTGATAAAACCACGCCATATAGGCTGTTTGCGCCATAAATCCTAATGTGAGCCGCGTCGATAAACTGCACGACTAAAACAGGCGTGGCGAAATTTTCTAGCTCTTTTTTCTTTTTTTCGAAAAATTCGTTGTTTTTGGCAAGTAAAATTTTCGCCCTCTCTTCGCAATCCAAAATTTTCGCCACTTCCAAAACAGCCGCGTTTAGGTTGTCTTCCAAATTTCCGTCTTTATAAACATCGATAATGCGGGTTTTGGCGTATTTTGAAATGGTTTTTTCGTGCCCAGCAAAAAACGATGGCAAAAGCACAAAATCAGGCTTCAAAGCTATTATCATCTCCAAACTCGGCTGGTTTCTAAGCCCCAAATCTAGGGTATTTGCGCCACTACCTAGCCCACCACCCCAGAGCATAAAACTCTGTTTTTCAGCCATCGCAATCGGCTCAACTTCTAAAAACTCCAAAATCTCCGCCACGCTCCAATCCAGCGCGATTATACGCGGTTTAGTATCGCCAAATACTGCGCCAAAAATTAAAAATAAAAAAATAATCGCTCTCATTAAAACATCGCCGTTAATAAATTTGTCTTTGGGTGCGCGATTATATGGGCATTTACGCCGTAAATTTCTTTGATTTTTTCTGCGCTCATAGCCTCGCTAGATGGGCAGTTTAGTATCAGCTCACCGCCTTTTAGTGCGATGATTTTATCGCAGTGCGAACAGGCTAAATTTATGTCGTGAATCACGATGATGATGCATTTGCCAAGCTCTTTTGCCATTTTTTTGATTAGTGCCATGATGCTTAGCTGATGCGCGATATCTAGGGGCGCTAATGGCTCGTCAAGTAGCAAAAAATCGCTTTCTTGCGCGAGTAGCATGGCTAGGAAAATGCGCGATTTCTCGCCACCGCTTAGTGTGGAGACGATTTGGTCTTTGAATTTGAGCGTATTTGTGATTTGCAGGCACTCGGTAGCGATTTTGGTGTCGTTTTCTTTGTCCGTAAAATACCTGCCCCCGTGCGCATATCTGCCCGCCATAACTAGCTCCAAGCCCGTAAGATGCGCGGCGTCTGGTAAAATTTGGGGCAAATAGGCAACACTTTTGGCAAATTCTTTTTTTGCGTAATCTTCGATTTTCTTGCCATTTAGCGAAATTTCGCCACTTTGATTTTTGATTTGTGCGGCTAAAAGTTTGATAAGTGTGGATTTGCCAGAGCCATTGTGCCCTACGAGAGCGTAAAATTCGCCCTTTGCAAACTCTAAATTTATGTTATTTAAAATTTTTTTATTTTGTATTTGGTAATTTAAGTTACTAATTTTTAACACGATGATAATATCCATTATTAAAATAAAAGATAGATACTATCAAAAATTTAATAAATTTAAACTAAATATTTAACAATTATTATCAAAAGCCATATCAATTTCAAATTTCAAAAATGATAAAGTATAGCAAAACCTACCCTGCTCTACTCCCATAAACTTGGCTCCTGCGGATCTGTATAGCTGGATAAAATTTGATATGGCTGGTAGTCAAATTTGTATTTTAGGCTCATGCACTCACGCACTGCATAACCCAAATATATCCAGCGAAGATTAAATTTTTTCGCAATCTCAATCTGCTTTAAAAGTGAAAATTTCCCAAGGCTAAGATCGCTTCTGTATGGGTCGTAATAGCAATAAATCGAGCTTATCCCGTCTTCGACAATGTCGATCAAATCGACGCAAATCAGCCTGTCAAACTCATCGTAATACGAAATTTCCTTGCCGAAATTTCCATATCCCTCCACATAAATTTCATAGTATTTCTCAGGCGTGATATTTTGGCGCGGCCAGCCCTTTTTTTCGCTCATATAGTTATGATAAATTTCGAAAAGCTCCAAATGCTCGCCGTCTAAAATCGGTGCTGAAAAGCCAAGAGTGGTTTTTTCGTTTTTTTTATAAACTCTGCGGTGAGATTTGGAAAATTTGAAATTTCTCGCATCTACTCTCAGACTTTTGCACTCATCGCAACCCGCACAAATGGGCTTTTGGAAGTAATTCCCAAAGCGTCTGTATCCGTGAGTGACTAAATTTGAATTATAAGAATACGAAGCGTTTTTGACAAAAATGTATTCATTTCTAGCTGATTTTCCCTGCAAATACGGGCAGGGAAAATCGAGCGTGCAAAACGGAATTTCAAGCATTAAATTTTTCTAATATTTGCGTTTTCGATATATTTCAAAAACTCGTCTTTTAGCCGATTTTCGCGCGCACTCACGCTCTCATCGCCTAAATCCTCATCTTTGAAAATATCTTTAAATTCATCGCGATTTGGGTTTGGTTTTGGCTTAGGTTTGGGTGGATTTTTCGCCTTTTCTTCTTTAATCATATCTTTTTTTATGCTATTTAGCGATTCTAAAAAATCCATTTGCGCTCCCTAAATTTCGGCTTCTCGCATGGCGGAAGCGATTGCAGCGACGACTTCGGTTTTTTTCGTATCGAAATCGTCCTTGGTGTTTGCCAAAATTTTGTCCAAATTTTTCTCGACATAGCTTGTATCGAAAAATCCCAGTCTAAACTCACGCGATTTGCTGATCGAGAGCAAAAATGGGATTATCGTGCGCACACCCTCTATGCGAAACTCCTTCAATGCCCTTTCTAGCTTATTTACCGCCAAGTCATAATCTGTGGTTTTGATGATGAGTTTAGCTAAAAGCGAGTCGTAAAATGGCGGAATTTTATAGCCTTTGTAAATATGGCTATCCACGCGCACGCTAGGTCCCAAAGCTGGGTAATAATCCTCGACTTTGCCAGGTGCTGGGGTGAAATTTTTCCATACATTTTCGGCTGTAATTCTCGCTTCGATCGCGTAACCGCGCGGTTTGATATCGCTTTGTTCGAGCTCTAAAATTTCGCCGTTTGCGATACGGATCTGGCGCACGACGATATCCACGCCAGTGATTTCCTCGGTGATTCCATGCTCGACTTGAATTCTGGTATTCATCTCCATAAAATAGAAATTGTTGTAATCATCGAGCAAAAACTCCACAGTGCCGACATTTGAGTAATTCACGGCCTTAGCTGCGGCTACTGCGGTGATACCCATGGTCTTGCGCAAATGCTCGCTAATCGACGGGCACGGGGCGATTTCGATGATTTTTTGGTGACGGCGTTGGATTGAGCAATCACGCTCGCAAAGGTGGATAATGTTGCCGTAATTATCGCCGATGATTTGAAACTCGATATGGCGCGGATTGACGACGAGTTTTTCCATAAAAACTTCATCGTTGTTAAAATATGCCTTCGCCTCTCTGGTGCAAGATTCAAAGGCCGCTTCCATATCCTCTTCGCTCCAAACTTCGCGGATTCCACGCCCTCCGCCGCCGCCGCTTGATTTCAAAATCACCGGATAGCCGATTTTGCGGGCGTATTCTTTGATAGTTTCCATTGATTCGTTGTTTAATTTTTCGGTGCCTGGCACGATAGGAATACCATTTTTGCGCATTAAATAGCGAGCGATGTTTTTATTACCCATTTTGCGGATAACTTCTGGTTTTGGACCGATAAAGATAATCCCAGCGTCCTCAACCTCTTTTGCGAAATCATAATTCTCACTCAAAAATCCATATCCAGGGTGGATAGCGTCCGCACCGCTTGCTTTGGCTATTTCTACGATTTTTTTGGCGTCCAAATACCCAGTAAGTGGCTCTGTGCCGACCTCATAGGCCTCATCAGCAATTTTAACATGCAAGCAGTCTTTGTCAGGCTCGGTGTAAATCGCTATACTTTTTATGTGCAAATCTCTACATGCTCTAATAACCCTAACCGCGATTTCACCGCGATTTGCTATGAGAATTTTGTGTATCATACTAAAACACCTTTTTGTAAAAATAATATTGCGTATGATAGTATAAAAAATGTTATATCAAGTTGAAATTTAGGGGAAAAAGTCAAAATTTTAAAGGATTTTAGTGGTGCCCAGAGCCGGAATCGAACCGGCACGGAGTTGCCTCCGCCAGATTTTGAGTCTGGTGCGTCTACCAATTTCACCACCTGGGCTTGAATTAAAAATCGAGATTATACAAAAATTTGATTAAAATAAAATTAAGCCCCTAAATTTTGGGGCTTAAAGAGTAAGAAAAATTATTTTTTCTTTTTAGCTTTTGAAGCAGCAACAGCCTCTTTAAGTTGTTTGCCAACTTTAAATTTAACTACTTTTGTAGCAGGTGATTTGTAAGTTTTGTTTGTGCCAGGAACTTTACCTTCACGAGCAGCACGCTCAGCAATGCTAAAAGAACCAAAGCCAATGAAACTAATCTCATCGCCTTTAACTAATAGCTCTTTAATTGTTTCAAGAGCTTTATCTACTACTGCTGTAGTATCTTTTTTGCTTTGTCCTGCTTTTTCAGCAACAATACTGATAAAATCAGCTTTTTTCATAGAGTATCCTTTGTGATAAAGTGTAACGGCGACCATTTTACAATACTTTGATAAAAATTTCAATAGAATTTTGCGAATTTTTCGCTAAATTTGGCAAAATTTCACGAAATTCGGCAAAATTTTGCCCATTTTCACACTATTTGAAAAATAAATTTTTCATTTTTTCCCAAATTTACACAAATTTAGGCGCTAAAATTTTTTATAATCTTAAATTTGATATAATGCGCCCAAAATTTTAAATTTAAGGTAAAAATATGACAAAAATTTTGATGATAGAAGATGATTTGGAGCTGGCTGAAATTTTAAGCGAATACTTAGAACAATACGAAATCGACATTACCGTCGCAGATGACCCATTTATCGGACTTTCGAAGCTGAAATTAGAAAATTTCAACCTCGTGATTTTAGACCTAACGCTTCCTGGTATGGACGGGCTTGAAGTCTGCAAAGAAATCCGCAAAACCTCGAATTTACCGATTATCATTTCTAGTGCGCGCCACGATTTGACCGATAAAATCAATGCCTTTGATTTCGGCGCAGATGATTATCTACCAAAACCATACAACCCCCAAGAGCTTCTAGCCCGCATAAAACGCCATGTCGAGCGCTACAACACAGGCTCGATCAAACAAGCCGGTGAAAAAACCAACAAAGACATCGTGGTAGATGATTTTTCGCACATTATCACCTTTAAAGGTCAGCCTCTATCGCTGACAGTCGCTGAATACGATGTCCTCTCATATCTAGTCAAAAAAGAAGGCGGAGCAATCACGCGCGAAGAGCTCATTTACAATAGCTCCTCAATCAGCGAAGAATCCTCGCCAAAAAGCATAGATGTCATCGTCGGTCGTATCAGGGTCAAGCTTGGCGAAACCTCCAAGACACCGCAATATATCCACGCAATCAGGGGCGTGGGATACAAGCTCGTGCAATAAATTTTGAAATTTAAATATGAAATTTAGATCTTCGATTTTTTATACCATTACATTTATTTTCGCGCTTGCGACGATTGGCGTATCGCTCGCACTCATTTGGCTCATCGGATATGATAAACAAAACTACACCAGAGAGCTAAACACAAAATACTCCATAGTCGCGCGCTCGCACCTATACCAGATGAGCAGGCTCATCTCGCAAAACGAATTCCAAAGACAAATCGCAAATTTCGAATTTTCTAATATTACTGATGAAAATTTCATAAAACAACTAAACGAAAATGGCGAAATTTTAGATAGTATTTCGGCTGATATCGGCTCTGCTGATATTATAATGTATAACCGCAAAAACTACCTCAAAATCACCCACGCAAACGAGGTTAGAATTTTAAACGACAAAGAATACCAACCATATCGCTACGATATTTTTAGAGCGATTTATGGCGGAATTTTGGTGATTATTTTGCTCGCATACATTTTTATTATACGCAAAATCAAACCACTTCGCAAGCTAAAACGCCAAATCGATAAATTTGCCACAGGCGATCTAAATATCGCAAATGTCGCCACAGGCACAGACGAGATTTCCGAGGTTTCGCGCGCGTTTTACGGCGCAGTTACGCAGATCAACAAACTAAACGAATCGCGCCACCTATTTTTGCGAAACATCATGCACGAGTTAAAAACGCCCATTACCAAAGGTCGCATAACTGTCGAAATGATCGAAAAAAACAAATACCAAGAGCGCTTGTTATCGGTGTTTGAAAGGCTAGAAGATTTGATTAACGAATTTGCCGCAGTCGAGAGGGCGACTTCTGGGATTCCGCTTGGAGAACGCGGAATTTACTCAGCCAAAGAAATCATAAACGAAGCCCTAAAAATCGCAATGATAGGCGAAAATTTAGTAACCATAAATGCGCCAGAGGATTTGAAATTTAATGTAGATTTGAAGCTGTTTTCAATCGCTGTGAAAAATCTAATCGACAACGCAATCAAATACTCCACCGATCGCCATGTCATCATAAATGTCGCAGAAACCTTTGATTTCATCAGCAATTCGCCAGAGTTAGAGCAGGATTTCGAGCATTACAAAGAGGCATTTTCCAAGGGCTCAAACGCCAAACAAAGCTTCGGTCTTGGGCTATACATCGTCGATAATATCGCCAAATCGCATGGTTTAGCCTTTAAATACCGCAGAGAAAATGAAACAAATGTCTTTTATTTTGATAATATGAGTGAAATTTTACTCTAAATTTTAAGGCGATTTGATATATGATTGCAAAATTTTTTAAAAAGTGAGTTTATGCGAAATTTAATATTTTTACTAGCATTTTTCGGTGTTTGTTTGTGTGCAGAGAGCTTCATCACAGATGAAGAATACGGAGCCATGCTCTACCAAAACCCCCGTGGAATCGGCTGTGATAAGTGCCACGGCGAGCGTGGCGAGGGACAGCTCATCGCAAAATATGAGGAATTTAACCGCTCAAACGAAACCTACTACGAAAAATCCCTTTTCGCGCCCAAAATCAACACCCTTTCACTGCAAGAATTAGCCGACGGAATCGGCGCTAGCAAGGACATTATGCCAAGCTATTTTCTTACAAAAGACGAAATTATCATTATTTACAAATATTTAAAAGCCAAAAATCAAACCCAAAAAAAGGACGAAAATGACAAACAAAACTGAATTTGCAAAGGCTATGAAATTTATCCCAGGTGGCGTTGATTCGCCTGTTCGCGCATTTGGAAGCGTAGGTGGTGAGCCATTTATGGTAAAAAAGGGCAAAGGCGCATATATCTACGATGTCGAGGGCAGAAAATACCTTGATTTCGTGCAAAGCTGGGGTCCGCTGATTTTCGGACACGCTGATAAAGATATCCAAAAAGCGGTTTGCGATGCAGCAAAATTTGGACTAAGTTTTGGCGCACCAAGCCCGCTAGAAACGAAACTTGCTAAGCTTGTTTTAGATAAATTTCCGTTTTTGGATAAAATTCGCTTCACTAGCAGTGGCACAGAGGCTACAATGAGCGCAATCCGCCTAGCGCGCGCTTACAGCGGAAAAGACGGCATAATAAAATTTGCTGGTTGCTACCACGGACACAGCGACTCGCTTTTGGTCAAGGCAGGTTCAGGGGCAACTACATTTGGGTATTCAAGCAGTGCTGGCGTGCCAGAAGATATCGCCAAAAACACATTTGTCGCTGTTTATAACGATATCCAAAGCGTCAAAGCGATTGTCAAAGCCAATGATATCGGCACCATAATCATCGAACCAATCGCTGGCAATATGGGCTTAGTGCCTGCAAAAGCCGAATTTTTAAGCGAACTTCGCAAAATTTGCGACGAGAAAAAAATCGTGCTAATCATGGACGAGGTAATGAGCGGATTTCGCGCTAGTGCGCGCGGAAGCTACGATGTGTATGGCATAGAGGGCGATATCGTAACCTTTGGTAAGGTAATCGGTGGCGGTATGAGCGTGGCAGCCTTTGCAGGAAAATCTGAAATCATGGATCTAATCAGCCCTCTTGGCGGTGTTTATCAAGCAGGCACGCTAAGCGGAAACCCAGTGGCAATGGCGGCTGGAATTGCGAGTTTGAGTAAAATTTATGCTAAGAAAAATTTATACAAAGATTTAAATTCACTCGCCAAACGCTTCATAAACGGCCTTAGCAAAGCCGCCAAAAAGCACGGTATCGCGCTTCAAACAGCCTGCGTGGGAAGTATGTTTGGGTATTTTTTCGCCGAAGATGAAGTAAATAACTACGACGACGCGCTCAAATCCGACACTAAGCGTTTTGCGAAATTTCACCGCGAAATGATAAAACGGGGCGTATTTTTGGCGCCAAGTCAGTTCGAAACTGGCTTTATTTGCGAGGCAATGAGCAAAAAAGATATAGATTTTGCCATAAAAATGGCAGATGAAGCAATGGCAAATTTGTAAATTTTGGAATTTAAGGCGAGGTTATGAAATACACAAAAAACCTGCACAAGGTCGTCCCGGTCGCATACGATGTGAGCCTTGGGATTTCGATAGTCGTCGCAATCGCCATTGGCGTGGGGCTTGGGCTGTGGCTCAAATCCCTAACCGGCTCATTAATCGTATTTTGGGTTTGCGTGTGCTTTGGTATAGCTGCGGCGTTTTTAAATGTCTATAAGGCGTTTAAGGGGCTAAACGAAAGCCTCAAAGAGCTTGAAGACGATCCCAAATACAAGGCCGCAAAAGAGAATTTCGACGATGATGATTGGGACGAAAAAGAGTGAAAAAAGAAATTTTAAAAATCTACTTGATTTTTGATTTTCTAGTCCTTGCGCTTGGGGGCTTACTTTGCGCTTTTGGGGCGAAATTTGCCCCATTTTTCGCTAGTTCGCAACTCGGATTTTTCTGCTCGCTTGCGGTTGTGTTTTTTTCGCACAGAGCCTACGCACTGCGCCTCGAAGATGAAATTCGCTCTGGCAAATACGACAAAATCGCTAATGATGAATTTGATGATGAAAATTTAGCCAAGCCCAAAAAAAGCGCGGTCAAATCAAATTTTGCCACCGCATTTTTTTCGCCATTTAAAATTTTATCCTATCTCGCGCTAATTTTTGGAATTTGGCTTTTGGCTAAATTTAATCTTTTAAACCCGCTTGCGCTAATGCTTGGCGTAAGCGTAATCCCGCTAGGCACGCTCGTTTTTGTGTTTTGTAATAAAGAGTAAAATTTTACTCTACAATTGCAAAGAAATGCGAAGCATTTCCGTAAAAATAAAACCAGCTAAATTTGGGTTGAATTTTGAATTTAAATTTCCCTGGATTGCTTCGCCGTGCAAGCACGGCTCGCAATGACAAATTGTGCGCAAAATTTGCTAATCTGTCATTGCGAGATTTACGAAGTAAATCGAAGCAATCTACGAATTTAAAATTCCCGTCGCGAAATTTGCAAAATTACTGACCCGAAATTTTAAAAAACAAAAACAATCAAAACTACACAAATTTGGCTAAAAATATAAAGAATTATTAATTCAAATTTCGCTAAAATGATGAGTTTTGAAAAGGAATTTTATGGATTACAACACGCTAAAAAAAATATTTTTTAAATTTCAGCCAGAAACTGCACACCATATCGCAGAATTGGGGCTTCGCACACTAAGTGCAGTTCCGTTTGGACTGGAAATTTTAGCCAAAAATACAACCTTTAAAGATGAAATTCTAAATCAAAAAATCTGGGGGTTAAATTTTGAAAATCCGCTTGGAATCGCCGGTGGATTTGACAAAAACGCAACCATGCTAGCCCCGCTTTACGCCCTTGGATTCGGGCATGCTGAGTTTGGGACATTTACGCCAAAACCCCAACCAGGCAACGCCAAACCGCGCCTTTTTCGCCTAGTCGAAGAGGAAAGTATCCAAAACGCAATGGGCTTTAACAACGAGGGCGCCGAGGCTATCGCAAATCGCGTGCGCAAAATTTACCCAGCCAAATTTCCGCTTGTCGCAAACATTGGCAAAAACAAAATCACGCCAAACGAAAACGCTCTAAGCGATTATGAAATTTTAACTCGCAAATTTGAGGGTCTTTGCGATATTTTCGAAATCAACATTAGCTCGCCAAATACACCAAATTTGCGCGCTTTGCAAGATGAGAGTTTCATAAAAGAAATTTTATCTATGATGAGAGGCATTACCAAAAAACCAATAATTTTAAAAATCGCCCCTGATATGAGCGCGCAAAAGGCCGTGTCGCTATGCTCGTGCGCCGTGAAAGCTGGGGCAGATGCCCTACTAGTAAATAATACTAGCATTGATTACTCGCTAACGCCCAAAGCAAGGGATTTTGGCGGAATTAGCGGCAGGTTAATCACGCAAAAATCGCGCGAACTTTTCCGCGCAGTTTCCAGCGAGCTATTTGGCAAAGCAGTGCTGATTAGCTGTGGTGGTATCGATAGCGGCGTCGAGGCCTACACCCGCATAAAAGACGGCGCAAGCCTAGTGCAAATTTTCACAAGTTTTATTTTCAAAGGCCCTAAAATAGCCTATAATATCAACTCCGAGTTAGCTTCACTCTTGCGCCAAGACGGCCTTTCAAATATCACAGAAGCAATCGGTTTAAATTTAAAAAAATGAGGTTTTTATGTTTGCAAAATTCAATAAAATCACGCTAGAAAACGGCTTAACCGTCTATCACATACCAGTAAATTTAGGTAGCGATGTCATCAGCGTCGATCTATTTTACGATGTGGGCTCAAAGGACGAAGTCATGGGCAAAAGTGGCATAGCCCACATGCTCGAACACCTAAATTTCAAATCCACAAAAAATCGCAAAGCTGGCGAATTTGACGCCATTGTAAAAGGTTTTGGTGGCGTGAATAACGCAAGCACAGGCTTTGATTTCACGCACTATTTCATCAAATGCGAGCGCTCAAATCTAGCCACTTGCCTCGATTTATACGCAGATATCATGGAAAATTTAAAGCTCGAAGAGAGCGAGTTTTTGCCAGAGCGAAATGTGGTTTTAGAAGAGAGGCTTTGGCGCACGGATAACGATCCGTTTGGGTATCTGTTTTTTAGGCTGTATAACAGCGCTTTTGTTTATCACCCATATCACTGGACGCCGATTGGATTTAGAAGCGATATAGAGGGCTGGAAAATCGAGGATATCAGGGAATTTCACGCTAAATTTTATAATCCAAACAACGCAGCACTTCTAATCAGTGGCGATATCGATGAAAAAAGCGCGTTTGAACTAGCTAAAAAAAGCTTTTCGCATATCAAAAATCGCTGCGAAAAATCGCATGTTTGCGCGCCAGAACCAGAGCAAGACGGCGCTAGATTTAATCTCATACACAAAGACTCTCATGTCCAAATCGTGGCAACCGCCTTTAAAATCCCGCCATTTAACCACGCTGACGCAGCCAGCATAAACGCTCTTTGCGACTATCTTGGCGGTATGAAAAGCTCGCTTTTACAACGAATTTTAGTCGATGAGAAAAAGCTAGCCAATCAAATCGATGTCTATAATCTAGCCAGCAAACATGAAAATTTAATGATAATTTTCGGCGTTTGCAACGCTGGGATTAGCGGTGAGAGGCTAAGAGATGAAATTTTTGCTATCTTAGAAAACGCCAAAAATTCTCAAATCAGCGATGATGAAATCACAAAACTCAAAAATTCAGCCAAATCAAGCCTAATTTACTCCATGGATAGCGCTAGCAAGGTGGCTAGCATTTATGGCTCATATATCATCAGAGGCGATTTGGACGCGCTGTTTAGACTCCAAAGCGATATCGAAAACATCTCAGCGCAAAATTTAAACGAAACTATGAAAAAATATCTCAAATTTAAAAATTCAACCACATTGATTTTACGAAAGGAAAACGATGAATAAAAATGTAATTATCGGTTCAATGACCGCATTAATCACTCCGTTTAAAGATGGCAAACTTGACGAGCAAACCTACGCCAAACTCATAAAACGCCAAATCGATAACGGCATAAATGTCCTAGTCCCTGTCGGTACCACGGGCGAGAGCGCCACATTGACCCACGATGAGCACAAAGTCTGCATAGAAATCGCAGTCGATACCTGCAAAAACACAGGCGTCAAAGTCCTAGCGGGTGCCGGCTCAAACGCCACGCACGAGGCTGTGGATTTAGCTAAATTTGCGCAAGCGCATGGGGCCGATGGAATACTCTCTGTCGCGCCATACTACAACAAACCGACCCAAAAAGGCTTGTATCTGCACTACAAAGAGATTGCAAACTCTATCGAAATTCCAGTGCTTTTATACAATGTCCCGGGTAGAACAGGGTGCAATATCGACACAGAGACCATAATCAAGCTTTTTAACGATTGCGACAATATTTACGGCGTAAAAGAGGCAAGTGGCAGTATCGATAAATGCGTGGATTTGCTAGCGCATGAGCCGAAACTAAGCGTGATTAGTGGCGAGGACGCGATAAACTACCCTATCCTATCAAACGGCGGAAAGGGCGTCATCTCCGTAACTGCAAATTTATTGCCTGATTATATTTCAAAGCTCGTAAATTTCGGACTAAATAGCGATTATATCAAGGCAAAAGAGATTAATGATGATTTGTATGCAATAAATAAAATTCTCTTTTGCGAAAGCAACCCAATCCCGATAAAAGCGGCAATGTATATCGCTGGGCTAATGCCAGCTTTGGAGTATCGCTTGCCACTTTGCGAGCCTAGCAAGGAAAATTTAGCTAAAATTGAAGCTGTTATGAAACAATACAATATCAAAGGATTTTAATGATAGAAACTATCAACGAATTTAAAGGAAAAACCCTAGTAATCAGCGGTGGAACGCGCGGAATCGGTCGCGCGATTGTTTTGGAATTCGCCAAAGTTGGCGCAAATGTCGCCTTTACCTACAACTCAAACGAAGAGTTAGCCAAAACCCAAGCAGCGGAGTTAGAGAAGGAATTTGGCATAAAAGCAAGGGCGTACGGCTTAAATATCTTAGAGCCAGAGACCTACAAAGAGCTGTTTGAAAAGATCGACGCAGATTTTGATAGAGTGGATTTTTTCATCTCAAATGCCATTATTTCGGGTCGCGCGGTGGCTGGTGGATACACTAAATTTATGAAGCTAAAACCACGCGGGATTAACAATATCTTTACCGCGACCGTAAATGCCTTTGTCGTTGGCTCGCAAGAAGCAGCCAAACGCATGGAAAAGGTAGGCGGCGGCAGTATAATCAGCCTAAGTTCGACTGGAAATTTAGTCTATATCGAGCATTACTCAGGACACGGCACTGCAAAAGCGGCAGTTGAGGCTATGGCAAGATACGCTGCAACCGAGCTTGGCGAGAAAAATATCCGCGTAAATGTCGTAAGTGGCGGACCAATCGAAACAGACGCGCTAAGAGCTTTTACGAATTATGAGGAAGTGCGCGACAAAACAGCCGAACTAAGCCCACTTAATCGCATGGGACAGCCGACAGATTTAGCAGGTGCGTGCCTGTTTTTGTGTTCGAGCAAGGCTAGTTGGGTTACAGGTCATACATTTATCGTCGATGGCGGAACGACATTTAAATAAAATTTGGAAAAAATATGTGGAATTTACCAAATATATTAGCGATTTTTAGAGTTTTACTAGCACCTTTGTTTTTTTATCTCATTTTGCTTGCTGGCAATGCCGATAGTAGCGGTATGGTTGGCGCGGTGCATGTCAGCTGGATAAACTACTTCGCCGCCCTAACCTTCGTAATCGCCTCCGTGACGGACTTTTTCGACGGATTTATCGCTAGAAGCTGGAATCAAATCACCAAATTTGGCGGTATCATCGATCCTCTGGCTGATAAAATGCTAACCTTGGCTGGATTTTTAGGGCTTATGTATATTGATAGAGCGAGCCCATGGGCTGTGTATCTAATCCTAATCCGCGAGTTTTTTATCACAGGTTTTCGCACGGTTATGGTGAGCGAAAATATCAGCGTCTCAGCCTCAATGGCAGGCAAGGTAAAAACGGTGTCGCAAATGTTTGCCATAGGATTTTTGACTATGCAGTGGAGTGGCGGAAATTTCTTGCTATGGCTCGCAGTAGCACTCACGCTGTATTCGGGACTAGAATACATTTTAGCCTACGCTAAAAATCACAAAAAGAATGCAAAAGCAACGGAGTGATTTTTGAAAAGCATACTTTTAACCATAGGAATTTTGCTTTGTGGATTGTATTTTTACGGGTTACATTTTTTTGTAACGATTTTAGCCATTAGCTTTTTGATATTTTTCCACGAGCTTGGCCATTTTAGCGTTGCACGCCTGCTTGGTGTGGGCGTAAATGTATTTAGCGTGGGCTTTGGCGAGAAAATTTACACCAAACAAATCGGCGCGACACAGTATTGCATAAGCGCAATCCCGCTTGGCGGATATGTCAGCCTAAAAGGTCAAGAGGATTTGGATCCGAGTGCCAAAAATTTCGACCCCGATAGCTACAACGCCAAAGGCCCGCTAGCGCGCATTGCCATACTTGTGGCTGGGCCTGCGTTTAATATAATCTTGGCGTTTTTGATTTACATTAGCCTAGGCTATATCGGCGTAGAGCGTATCGCGCCAATCGTAGGCGCAGTGAGCGAAAACTCAGCCGCACAAAACGCTGGAATCATGGTCGGCGATGAAATTTTATCAATAAATGGCGCGCAAATCAGAGAGTGGGACGATATCTCCAAAAATGTCGTGGCTGGGGATTTAAACCTGCAAATCAAGCGCGCAGGTAAAATCAAAAACCTAAATTTAACCCCAAAAATTGGCGAGAAATTAAACATTTGGCGAGAGCGTATCCAAACCCCGCTAATAGGAATTTCTCCTGGAAAAGAGCCCAAATATATCACACTCTATCACACGGGCGCTAGCTCGCTTGGCTTCGCGCTAGATGAAACAATCCAATCGAGCAAAATCATCTTGGTGGGGCTCGAAAAGCTCGTCTCCGGCGTCGTCTCGCCCAAAGAAATGGGCGGAATCGTCGCTATCACCGATATCACAACCAAGGCCGTAAGCTACGGGGCTTCGGTAGTTTTGCTCCTTGTCGCGCTGATTTCTGTGAATTTGGGCATAATAAATCTCTTCCCAATCCCAGCTCTTGATGGCGGACATATTTTGTTTAACCTAATCGAGCTTGTGTTTCGCCGCCCAGTGCCAGAAAAGGTTTTCGTCGGCGCTAGCTACGCTGGAATCGCGATTTTAGCAATGCTGATGATTTTTACGATAGTAAATGACTTCGCGCGTATGCTAGGATTTTATCAATGAATCTAGCGCAAATTTTAGAGCGCATAGACAGCGCAAAAATTTCATCAGGCGTGCAGAGCGTGCGTCTAATCGCTGTGAGCAAAAATGTAGATACTGACGCGGTGGAAAATCTCTACTCGCAGGGGCAAATCGAATTTGGCGAAAACCGCGTCCAAGAGATGAAGCGAAAATGCGAAATTTTAAGCGACCTGCCCCTAAAATGGCACTTCATCGGCTCGCTGCAAAGTAATAAAATAAATCATCTTTTACCATTACGCCCGTGCTTGTGGCAAAGTTGCAACTCTTATGAGCTTGCGTGCGCCGTGAATAAACGGCTAAATTTCACGCTAGATACGCTTTTGGAGATAAACTCGGCTAACGAAAGTAGCAAAAGCGGGCTTGAAATTTCGCGCGCGATTGATGAGTTTTTGCAGATAAAAGAGAGTTGCAAAAACCTAAATTTATGCGGTGTGATGAGTATCGGCGCGCACTCGGACGACGAGCGCGAAATACAAAAAAGCTTTGAAATTACCTATAAAATTTTTGAAAATCTGCGACCACACGGCGCGCAAATCTGCTCAATGGGCATGAGCGATGACTTCGAACTAGCAATAAAATGCGGGTCAAATATGGTGCGTTTAGGGCGAATTTTGTATCGATGAAAAACGATATCGTAATATTTTTGCTAGGCATTTGCTGTATAGCGTTTCCAGCCCATGATAATTTGTTCATCTGCTTTGAAATTTTGCTTTTTAATATTCTAGCTTGCGCCCTATTTATAGCGATTGCGTATAAATTTCAAATCTTGCAAAAACGCTACTTCGCGTTATTTTTTTTGATTTTGGCAAATCTTGCAACATTGGCGAATATCTGGGGGATGCCGTGGCCTTCTAACGGATACGAAGGCACTATCGTCCGAATCGAGATTTTCAAGGCAATTTCGGTTTTTAACTTTTGGCTAGTTTATGCTGGATTTTGGCTCTTAGCGGTGCCGATTGTCATCTATATATTCTTTTTGGATCTGCTTGGCAGAATTAGCCTAAAAATACTTTCTAGCAAAAAATCTATCCAAAATTCGAATATTTAAAACAAAATTCTGCAAATTTCGCTATCGCAACTTGGGGATACTGCGCCGAAATTTTGCCGAATTTCGCTTTTAAGTGTCATTGCGAGAATTTTTGCTTGCAAAAATTCGAAGCAATCGCAAAAGCAAAAATTATAGGCCGCTAAAATGGCAAAATTCTGCGAAATGCAAAATTTTGCCAAAACTTTTATGCAAATTTTCGATTTTTATCACTAAATTTTCCTTTTAAATTTTCAACCTGACGATTTTAACTAAATTTGCATAAATAGTGAATAAAAGCTAATTTACAGCTATAATTAAATAAAATTCTCTATATAAATTTAGAGGTGTAAATTATGAAAAATTTGGGAAAATTAGAAGAAATAAAAGATTTAAGGGAAATATGGAAACACGAAGAAAAAGATTTTAGCCAATGGTTGGCAAATAAAGAAGAAAATAATATTGAATTGCTAGGAAATGCACTCGGTATTGAAATAGAAGTAGAAGAGCGAGAAAGCAAAATAGGAAATTTTGAATTAGATATACTTGCAAAAGAAATAAATACTGATAGAAAAATTATTATAGAAAATCAATTAACAGAAACAGACCATAAGCATTTAGGACAAATTATAACTTATGCAGCAGGAAAATCAGCAGACATAATTATTTGGATTGTTAAAAAAGCAAGAGACGAGCATAAGGCGGCAATTACTTGGCTAAACGAACATACTGACAAAAATATAGGATTTTTTCTTTGTGAAATCAAATTATACAAAATAGGCAGTTCAGATCCAGCTGTAAAATTTGAAGTTATAGAGCAACCAAATGACTGGTCAAAAATAATGAAAGAACAAGACAATACAATCACTCCAACAGAGCAAGAAAGATACGATTTTTGGGATAAATTTAATGAATTCGCCTTTAATGGAACAAATAAAGAATTTGAAAAAGAATTTAATAAAAGAAGTCCATCGAAAGATCA
Source organism: Campylobacter sp. JMF_15 NE4 (assembly GCF_027737645.1). Classification (NCBI taxonomy): domain Bacteria; kingdom Pseudomonadati; phylum Campylobacterota; class Epsilonproteobacteria; order Campylobacterales; family Campylobacteraceae; genus Campylobacter; species Campylobacter sp. JMF_15 NE4. Next base: position 626,199 of record NZ_JAOVTY010000001.1, read on the forward strand.
TTGGTTAAATTATGCAATTGGTTCATCAGAATATAATCTTGCAATAGAACAAATTCGTCTAAAACCACAACAAATAAGAGTAAGATTTCACATTAGAGATAATAAAGAAATTTTTGCGAATTTATATAATAAAAAAGATGAAATAGAACAAGAAACTGGGTTTAAATTTGATTGGCAAGAATTACCACAAAAGAAAGCTAGCGGTATAGTTGTAACGAAGAAAATAAATTTTAATGATAAAGATCAAGCCGATACATTCAATTGGATCATGCAAGTCATGTTGAAAATTAAAAAATCTTTTTTGAAATATGTTTAAATTTGCTTTTAAATTTGATTAAATCAAACGCACGGCGTAAATTCGCCGTGCGAATTCGCCAAATTTGGCACTTCGCACGGCAAGTAAATTTACAAAATCTCTTTTCTTAGCTCGCTAGGGGTTTTTGGCGAGATTAGAGCCGGTGCGATGTCAAAAATGGTAAATGCGCCACTCTTGCCATCTTTGTGCAGTCTATACGCCGCTCTTGCGTAAGCCACCAGCACGCTAGCCGTAAATTCAGGGTTTGAATCAAGTTTTAGGCTAAATTCGATTAGGTGTTTTGTCTCGCCATTTTCGCCTGTGCTACCGCTTCTTAGCACGAAGCCACCATGCGGGATTCCGCCGTGTTCGCGTTTTAGTGTTTCAAGGTCGATAAAATGCACGGTCGTATCGTAATCAGCGAAATAATTTGGCATTGTTTTGATTTCGTTTTCGATTTTCGCCTTGTCTGCGCCATCTTCGGCGACCACGAAGCACTCACGCAAATGTTTTTCTCTCGTGCTTAAATTTGGATTTTCTCCGGCTCTGACACTTGCTAACGCACTTTCTATCGGCACTGTGTATTGTCTAGCATCGACTACGCCTTTGATTCGACGGATAGCGTCAGAATGCCCTTGGCTCACGCCTTTGCCCCAAAATGTGTAGCTCTCGCCGCTTTCTAGCACACTCTCGCCCACAAGGCGATTTAGCGAAAATAGACCCGGATCCCAGCCAATAGCGATAATGCCGACATTTCCGCCGCCTTTGGCTGCCTTATCGACATTTGCGAAGTGTTCAGGGATTTTAGCGTGTGTATCGAAACTATCGACAACGCAGAAGTTTTTGGCAAACTCTGGCGTTTGAGTTGGCAAATCAGTCGCCGAACCACCGCAAAGCACCAAAACATCGAATTTGCCTTTGAAATTTAAAATCTCATCTATGCTAAAAACACTCGCGCCGCAGGTTTTCACACTACTTGGCTCACGCCTAGAAAAAACGCCAAAAACTTCCATATCGTTTGTGTTTCGCACGGCTAGTTCGACGCCACGACCTAAATTTCCATAACCTAAAATTCCTACTTTGATTTTACTCATTTTTTATCCTTTTTATTAAATTTTATTTCTGAATTTTGCCTATTTTTGGGCTTTCACGGCACCATTTCAAATCGCCAAAATCGTTTTGAAAAACCAAAAAATATCATAAAATTTCCTATTTTTTAAACATAAAATACACAGCCAAAACTAGGAAAACAAAGCTTATAATGTGGTTTATGCGAAAGGCTTCGCTTTTGAAAATCAGCAGTGCAAACACGCTAAAAACGCTAAGCGTGATGACTTCTTGCATGACTTTGAGCTGCCAAATGTCAAACGAACCGCCGTTGCCGATGTAGCCGTATTTGTTGGCAGGGATTAGCAGACAATACTCGAAAAACGCCACGCACCAGCCAAATAGAATAATCCCAAAAAGCCCGAGGTTGCTAAAAAACGGGATTTTGGTAAATTTCAGGTGCGCATACCACGCAATCGTCATCAAAACATTTGAAAAAATCAGTAAAATTATGGTGTAGTATGGTTTCATTTTATCTGCCTAAATTTTTAATTTTATACTTTTTCGCATTTTTCACTTCACTCCCAAATTTGCAAGTTCCGTGCAAACTTTGTTAAATTGCTCTTTTGCGTTGGCTAGTCCTGTGCGATTTGTTTCGATGACGCTAGCTGGGGCTGAGGCCATAAATTTCTCATTTCCTAGCATATTTTCTAGCTTGTTAATCTCTTTTTCAAGCTTTGTTTTTTGCGAATTTAAGCGATTTATGATAGGGTTTAAATCCACGCCTTCAAGCGCGACAAAGCTTTCTAAATTCGCGCTCACATCACGCACGGCATTTGCCACAGGAGCGCTTACAAACTCGATTTCATCGCACTTGGCAAGGGTTTTGATATAATCTTTTGCTCCGCTTAAATCAAAATTGCTTAGCACAAAAGCCTTTGCGATTTTGGCATTTCCTAAATCAATCGTCGCTTTTGCCCTGCGAATGCTCACAATCGCTTCAATCACGCGCTCAAAAAGCTTTTCGATCCCTTCGTTTTGCGCCGAAGTTTTTGGGTATCTCATCATGGTTACGGATTCTCCGCTCTCCAACGAAGTCCCGCTAAGCTCGTGATATAAATACTCGCTGATAAACGGCATAAATGGACTTAAAAGCTTCAAAGCTTCTTTAAAAATCATACCAAGCTCAGGGATTGCCGATTTGTTAGCCTTACTTAGCTCAATTCCCCAGTCGCAAAATTCGTCCCAGAAAAATTTATATAAATCAGTCGCAGCGTCGTTGAAGCGATATGCGTCGAGATTTGCCCTGACCGAATTTACACACGCCTTAAAACGGCTTAGCATATACTCTCCAAGCTTCGTTTTAACCAAATTTTCGTCCAAATCACCGAATTTAGGCGAATTTAAAAGCAAAAATTTACTTGCGTTGTAAAGTTTATTTACAAAATTTCGATAAATCAAAAGCTTATCATCGCTTAGGCGCAGATCCCGTCCTTGCACGCACAAAACTGTCAGCGTAAATCGCAAAATATCGGCTGAATATTCGTCGATTTTATCGAGCGGATCGACGATATTTTTGCTTGATTTACTCATTTTTTTGCCGTCTTTGTCCTTAACTAGGGCGTGAAGATAGACATCTTTAAACGGCAGTTTGGAAGTAGCGTTTTCGCATTGGAAAAACATTCTTGCAACCCAAAAGAAAAGTATGTCAAAGCCCGTAATCAGCATAGTATTTGGGTAAAACTCTGCTAAATCACTCTCATGCCATTTTTCATCTTTTAACGCGTCGCCGTTGCCCCAGCCAAGTGTCGAAATCGGCCAAAGACCGCTTGAAAACCAAGTATCAAGGACATCTGGGTCTTGCGTAAATTTCGCACTTCCGCATTTTGGGCATTTGCTTGGGCTTTCATTTTCGTCCGCCCACTCATGTCCGCACTCGCAGTAAAACACAGGAATTCGGTGTCCCCACCAAAGCTGACGGCTAATGCACCAGTCTTTTAGCTCTCTCATCCACGCATTGAAACTATTTATCCAATGAGACGGGAAAAACTCAGCCCCGCCGTCATTTACCATTTTTATGGCATTTTTAGCGATGTCTGATTTGACAAACCACTGCTTTGAGATATAGGGCTCGACGACATTTTTACAGCGGTAGCAATACCCGACTTGATTTTCGTAATCTTCGATTTTTTCGATGAAGCCCAGCTCGTCAAGCTTTGCGACGATTTTATCTCTGGCTTCAAGGCGTTCAAGTCCAGCAAATTCGCCACAATATTCGTTTAAAATGCCTTTTTCGTCAAAGATTGTGATAAATTCCAAATCGTGGCGATTGCCGACTTCGTAGTCGTTTTGATCGTGGGCTGGGGTTACTTTTACACAGCCTGTTCCAAAAGCCATATCGACATGCTCGTCGGCGATGATTTTGATTTTTCGCCCTATAATAGGGAGTTCTACAAATTTTCCGATTAAATTTTTATAGCGTTCATCATTTGGATTTACCATTACCGCCGTATCGCCAAAATATGTCTCAGGGCGTGTTGTAGCCACAACTATAAATTTATCTTTTTCGCCGTCCAAATAGTAACGCACATAATAAAGTTTGCCTTTATTTGCCTTGTGTTCGACTTCGACATCGCTTAGAGCGCCGTCGTGAGTGCACCAATTCACCATATAATTTCCACGCACGATTAGACCTTTTTCGTATAAATTTACAAAGGCTTTTCGCACGGCGTTTTTAAGTCCGTCGTCCATAGTAAATCTCTCTCTACTCCACGCAGGACCCACGCCAAGGCGGCGGATTTGGCGAACTATCGTGCCGCCGCTTTGCTCTTTCCATTTCCAAACATGTTTTAAAAACTCTTCCCTGCCGATTTCTTCTTTTTTTATGCCTTTGGCTAGAAGTTCGCGTTCGACGACATTTTGAGTGGCGATTCCTGCGTGATCGAGTCCTGGTTGATACAGTGCTTTGTATCCGTCCATGCGTTTATAACGCGTCATAATGTCTTGCAAGGTGCAAGTAAGAGAGTGTCCTATGTGCAAAACGCCCGTTACATTAGGTGGTGGCATCATAATGCAAAATGTTTTGCCTTTTTCTTGGATATTTTTGTTGCCGTCGATCTCGAAATAACCGCGCTCTTCCCAAATTTTATAAAATTTTTCTTCAACTTCTTTTGGATTGTAAAAATCTGCCATTTTAACTGCCTTTTTATTTGATTTTAAAAACCGATGATTATAGTTAAATTTCACTAAAAACCAGTTAAAATTCGAAATTTTATCGCCGAATTTGCCCTAAATTTGCGATATTTTAAGCAAAATTTTAGTAAAATCAAAGATTTAAAATTTTCCCAGAAAGGTTGCGAATGGATTTTGCTATCGAGCTATTTTTGACGATTACTGCACTTGCAATCGTTCTAAACATAGTTTTCAAAGTCTTTGAAATCCCTAGCATTATCGGATATATCGTCGCTGGCGTGTGCTTCACGCAGATTTATAGCCTCACACGCGATGAGAGTATGTATATGTCGCAAATCGCTGAATTTGGCGTGGTTTTTCTGATGTTTAGCATAGGATTAGAGTTTAGCTTCAAGCACCTAATGAGTATGAAAAAGGATGTCTTTTTCAACGGATTTTTGCAGGTTGCAGGCACTGGGCTGATACTCACTCTCATAATAGATCAAGTTTTGAGCGAAAATATCAAAACAGCCATTATTATCGGTCTTGCGCTCTCTCTAAGTTCTACTGCAATAGTGCTAAAAAGTCTAAATGACTCTGGCGAAATAAATCGCAATCACGGAAGAAAAGTGCTTGGAATTTTGCTTTTCCAAGATTTGGCTGTAATTCCGATTTTGCTGATGATTGATATTTTTGCCTCCACAGATAGCACGCCCGTAAATGAGCTGGTTTTGCGCACAGCCATAAGCGCGGCGATTGTGATTATATCGCTTTTTTTAATCGGCAAATTCCTGCTAAACACCCTGCTAGGCTATGTTACAAAGCTAAATTCCAAAGAAATTTTCATCGCCACGGTTTTATTCGTGGTAATCGGTGCTAGCTTTTTGGCTCATGTGTTTGGATTTAGCTACACGCTGGGCGCATTTATCGCTGGCATGCTGATTGCCGAAACCGAATACAAGCGCGAAATTGCAGCCGGCATGAGTTCGCTCAGAGATATTTTGCTAGGACTATTTTTTATCACAATCGGAATTCAGATTAAATTTGACATTATCGCCAATCATTACGGCGTAATTTTACTAGGAATTATCATTATAATGGCGCTAAAAGCCGGCATTGTCTATGCGATTTTGATTCTTTCTACTCACAAAAGAATCGCGCTCAAATCAGCACTTTCGCTTGCGCAAATCGGCGAATTTGCCCTAGCGATTTTCGCACTTTTAATCTCCAAAAATTTAATAAACAAAGAAAATGCGCAAATTCTAATCGCAATCGTCGTGGCGACTATGATTTTGACACCATTTATCCTAAAAAACCTAAACCGCATCGCAAACCGCTTCGAATCAAATGTCGAAAAACTCGAAGACGAGGTGCATAAGGTCAAAATTTCGCCTATGAAAAACCACTTCGTCATCGTCGGATACGGCAGAGTCGGACAAGAAATACTGCTTAGACTGCGCGATAACGGCCTGCCATATATCGTGGCTGAAAGCGATTTGGAGCTCGTGGATCTTGGCAAATCGCGTGGGGAAAATGTGCATTTTGCAAATATGATGCAAAAAAGCGTCATCGACGAATTTAGCCTACGCCAAGCCTCTGTAATAATCCTAACGCTCACAAACCAAGAAAAACTCGATATCGTTACAAATATGCTAAATAAGGAAAATTTAAGCGCAAAAATCATTGTAATGTATTCAGGGCCGTATCGCAAGGTCGAATTAGAGGGCGAATTCGGCGAGAATTTTATATTTATGAAGGAAGAGCGCATGCTGGCTGGCTCGCTTTTGCAAGAGGCGTTAAGACAAAAATTACAAAGCTAAAATTTGAAAAATTTAAGTAGAATATAGAAAAAATAAAGGAAATTTAGTGATAAAAATCGAAAATTTGCATAAAAGTTTCGGAAAATCCGAAATCATAAAAGGTGTCAGCGCCGAGATCAAAAAAGGCGAAATTTTCGCTATCGTGGGACAAAGTGGCGCAGGCAAAAGCACCCTGCTTCGCTGTATAAATGGGCTAGAAAATTACCAAAGTGGCAGTCTAAAAGTCGCTGGCAAAGAGGTGGCGGATTTAAAAGGCGATGAAGTGCGCGAATTTCGCAAAAATATCGGTATGATTTTTCAACATTTCGCGCTGATGAGCCGAAAAACAGTCGCCGAAAATGTCGCCACTCCGCTTAGGTTTTGGAAATTTGAGGAAGGATATATCAAAGAGCGCGTGGCCGAACTACTCGAACTAGTCGGACTCAAAGATAAAGCAAACGCCTATCCTAGCGAGCTTAGCGGTGGTCAAAAGCAAAGAGTAGCCATTGCTAGGGCATTGGCGCTAAAACCGCAAATTTTACTTAGCGACGAGGCGACCTCAGCGCTTGATCCAAACACCACGACGCAAATTTTAAATTTGCTTAAAGAAATAAACCGCTCGCTTGGCATTACGATAGTTTTGGTAACGCACGAAATGGAGGTCGTCAAAAGCATAGCCAACCGCGCTATGCTCCTAAAACACGGCGTCGTCGTGGGCTCTGGCGATATCGTGGAGCTGTTTTTGCACCCTGATGAGCATATGAAGGAATTCCTAGGCGAAGAGGAAGTGCTACCGCCAAATAATATAAATGTAAGGCTGTTTTTCCCGCCAGATGTCGCGTTTGATAGCATTATCACGCACATGGCGCACGAGCTTGGCATAAATTTTAATATAGTCTGGGGTAAGTTAGAGCGCCTGGATAAAAGCGTCGTGGGCTCGCTCGTGATAAATGTCCTACCAACCCAACTCGAAGCCGTGGAGAAATATATCAGCGAAAAGGGCGTGATTTACGAGGTCGTGGAGAGGAAATAATTTTTCCCAAAAAATTATAATTAAAATAAAAAAAATAAAATCGGCGAAGTCGTTTGAAATTTGACTTCGCCAAGTGAAAATTTGGCAAAGCCTAAGCCCTGCCAAATTTGCCAAATTTAGCGGATTACTAGACCTTGCGGGATACCGTTTCTAATAACCCAAACTAGGACTTTTTTGCCTTTGTAAGCTTTGATATATTTGTTAAAATCATCAATATTTTCGACATCGTTTTGACCGATTTGGATAATTATATCGCCCTTTCTAAACCCATACTCGCTAGCTTTTGAATCCGCTTTTACATTTGTTACGATTGCGCCTTTTAGATCTTTATTTAGCGCATATTTTGAGCGAATTTCATCATCTAGATTTTTAAGGCTTAGCCCCTCTAATGCGCCCTCATCGACATTTGAGCTACCGGCGTTAGATGATTTATCCATACTATCTAGTTTGAGGGTTACTTTTTGGTTTTTGCCGTCGCGCTCGAACTCAATTTCGACCTTGCTACCCGGATTCATCGAGCCGACCAAATTTTTAAGCTCGTTTGCGTTTTTGACAGGTTTGTCATCGACTTTTATAATCAAATCGCCCCTTTTAATGCCCGCTTTATCCGCTGGCAAGCCCTCTTCCACGCTCGAAATCAGCGCACCTTCTTTGCTATTGTAAATCTCTTTTTGCTCTTTTGACATATCGCTAATCGTTACGCCGATATATCCGCGCTCGATTTTGCCGTCACTAATGAGCTTTTTGGCGATATCTTTGACCATATTTGACGGGATTGCAAATCCGATGCCGTTATTTCCGCCACTTCTGCTTAAAATCGCTGAGTTTATACCAATGAGCGCGCCACGGCTATCGACTAACGCACCGCCTGAGTTGCCAGGATTTATCGAAGCGTCTGTTTGGATAAAATTTTCGTATTGATTTAGACCGATATTATTTTTATTTAGCGCAGAGACGATTCCTTGCGTAATCGTGCCACCCACGCCAAATGGATTTCCGATAGCAAACACTATATCGCCCTCCACAGCCTTTGACGAATCAGCAAATTTAATCGCAGATAGCCTTTTTTCCTCGATTTTGATAATCGCCAAATCGGTTTTCGAATCCGTTCCTACGACCTTGGCTTTATACTCTTTGTCATTATCGAGCAGTGTAACTACGATTTCATCGGCGTTTTCGACGACATGGTTATTTGTGACGATATATCCGTCATCTGAGATAATCACGCCAGATCCCAAAGAGCTGACCTCGCGCTCTTGTCTAGGCAGGTTAAAATCGAAAAATTGCTTAAAAAACGGATCGTTAAACATCTCCGCCATTGGGTTGTTTGCGACTTTGTGTTTTGATTTGGTCGAGATATTTACGACAGATTTTTTCGCCTCGGCAATCGAGCTGTGGTATGAGAGAACGACATCCTTGCTAAACTCAGGATTTACACGATCAAATTTCGCGCCAGCCTCGCTGATATCGATATTCGCGCCAAAAAGCGAAGCGCTAAGTGCCAAAGATAGCAAAATGGTTTTTTTCATTTAAATTCCTTTTGAATAAAATTTTCGTGCAATTATAAATTTCTAGGGCTAATATTTGTTTAATGTAATTACAAGATTTATAAACAAAATATATTAAACTTGATTGACATAGACTAAACTTTTATGATATAATCAATATAAAATTTAAGAAAAAAAGGAAGGAAAAATGGCAAATTCTAGCCTTTATGAGACTCTCGGCATTAGCAAATCAGCTAGTGCTGACGAGATTAAAAAAGCCTATCGCAGGCTTGCTAGAAAGTATCACCCAGATATCAACAAAGACCCCGGCGCAGAGGAAAAATTCAAAGAAATCAATGCAGCGTATGAAATTTTAAGCGATGAGAAAAAACGCGCTCAGTATGACCAATACGGCGATTCTATGTTTGGCGGTCAAAATTTCCACGATTTCGCCAAGGGTTCGGCTGGCATGGGCGATTTAAACGACATTTTAAACAGCATTTTTGGCGGTTTTTCTGGCGCGAAGGGCTCACGCGGGGGCTTTGATTTTGGTGGCGGGTTTAATCCGTTTGGATTCGGTGCTGGGTTTAGCGGCGGATTTGGCGCGGATTTAGACAAGCACAGCGCGATCGAAATCCCCTTCGACACCGCGATAAATGGCGGAGAAATGAGTATAAATTTAGGCGGAGAAAATGTGAAATTCAAAATCCCAGCAGGAATCAACACAGGCGAGAAACTGCGCATTAGGGGCAAAGGCAACTCAAACGGCGAGCAAAGCGGGGATTTGATTTTGGAGATTAAAATTTCGCCAAGCGCTGAGTATGAGCGCAACGGCGATGATTTGAGCAAAAAAATCGATGTCCCGCTAAAAACTGCGCTTTTTGGTGGCAAAATCGAGGTCGCCACACCCAAAAAAACAGCCACGATTAAAATCAGCAAAAACACCAAAAACGGCCAAAAATACCGCCTCAAAGGCTATGGCGTGCAAAACCACAAAACCAAAATTTTAGGCGACCTCTACGCCGTAGTAAATATCGTCTTGCCAGACGCCGATAGCCTAAGCGACGAGGTTCGCGAGGCATTAGAAAGCTTATAAGGAGAGAATATGCACGATTATGACGAGCCGGTTTATCTAATCTCAATCGTAGCCAAGGTGCTAGATATCCACCCTCAAACCCTGCGCCAATACGAGCGCGAGGGGCTAGTCAAGCCGGGCAGGACGGATGGCAAAATGAGGCTGTATTCGGCGCGCGATATGGATAAAATCCGTATGATAGTAAATCTCACAAAGGAGCTCGGCGTGAATTTAGCGGGCGTGGATGTGATTTTTAGACTGCAAGATCAAATCAGCGAATACGAAAAAGAGATCGAAATTTTGCGTGGGAAAATTTTAGAACTCGGCGGGGAGATTTGAAATTTATAAATTTTATTCAGTAAATAATCAAAATAACCCAGTGCATAATCCACTTGTTATTTTTAATCCAAATAGTTGGAAAAGCAAAGATTATGGCGGTTGGAGTGGTATTCCTATTTTATACGAACATATTTGGAGCCCAGATTATAAAAATATTATAAATAACATAAAGGATAAAAATGAATAAAATTTATTTTATTGCTACTATCTGTTTTGTTTTTTTTGGATGTGCCAATCCTTTTAATAACAAATTTTTATTTGAATACAATAATAGATTTTTGAGTAAATGTGGCGGTAAATATTTTAGCCAAATTACAATAAATGAAAAAACTTTGTATAAACTTAAAGAATACAAGAAAGTTTATATAAAACAAAATAGCGATTTTAAAATCGCTAGTAATGATTTGTCTTTTATTGGCATAGCTAAAATTATTCCTATCCAAACTTGTGATGATATATGGTGCAAAATTTATTATCCTTGTGGCGATACGGAATATTTTGTAAAAAAAGGCGACCTTGAAATACCAACATATATTAGAATAACCAAAGACACTTGGAATAAAGATGATATACAGAAAATTATAGAAAATGATAAATTTTTAGGTTTAAGAAATGACTAAATTTATAAATTTATTTTTAATAATATCGCTGGTATTATCAAATTTACAAGCAAATTTGATATATTTAAACCTAACAAATACTAGTTTAATAAAGGCTAGAATTTAGGTTTAATGGTGTTTTTAGGAATTCAAATCTCAAAAATATAAAAAATCGCATCGCGACTGTATTTAAAGATATCACAAAAGGCTCATAAAATTTTCTAAATTTTAAAATTTATCTAAATCAAACCGGTGCGCGGGGTGCGCACCGATAATAGAAGAATTGCTTTTAAAGGATTATTAATCCATTTGTTTGCGTAAAAATGTCGGCTCCTCTAACTCATCATAAGTTTCATCGCCGTTGAAATCGCCACTAGCTACTTTTTGTTTAGCGAAAAATGAGCTTCTAGCGCATTTTTCTAGGATAGCTTGTCTGCTATCAGCGACGCTTTGTTTAGTTACTTGCTTTTTTTCAGCGGCGCTCTTTTCGAAGCCAGTAGCTATCAGAGTTACCTCTACGCGGTTGTTTTCGATACTATCATCTGTTGTCGTTCCAAAGATTATATCTGCGTCCTCGCTGACAGCCTCTCTGATGATATTCATAGCGCACTCGATTTCGATAAGCGAGCAATCAGGTGAAATTTTGAAATGAACCAAAACGCCTTGTGCGCCGTTGATTGAAACATTATCAAGTAGCGGTGATTGAATAGCTGCTTTTATCGCTTCCTCTGCTGCGTCCTCGCCGTCGCATACACCTGTGCCCATTAGCGCCATACCGCGGTGTTGCATTACCTTGCGAACATCAGCGTAATCCACATTCATATCGCTATCGCCTGATTCTAAAATCACAGAAATCATACCATTTACAGCTTGGGCTAGGACATTATCGACCTTTTTGTAAGCCTCTTTGATACCTGTTTTTTTATCAATGATTTTCAATAAATTTTGATTTGGGATTACGATTACAGAATCGCACTCTTTTTTAAGCTCTTCCAAGCCCTCTTGCGCTAGGCGCATGCGTTTTTTACCCTCGAAATCAAACGGAGTTGTAACGATACCGATTGTTAGGGCCTTTTTCTCCTTAGCAGCTTTTGCTACGATTGGAGCCGCACCAGTGCCTGTGCCACCGCCAAAACCAGAGCCTACAAAGACCATATCAGCGTAATCTAGGCGATCTTTTAGATCCTCATAGCTCTCCTCAGCAGCGCCACGACCCATAGTAGGATCCATACCACAACCAAGCCCTCTGGTTAAATTTGGTCCAAGCTGAATTCTAGTTTTTGCGATTGATTTTTCTAGTGCTTGAACATCTGTGTTAGCTACCATAAGCTCGACATCAGCCTTAGTAAAGCCCTCTCTAATCATGTGATTAATCATATTGCAACCGCCGCCGCCGACGCCGATTACTTTCATTTTGGCGCCATAAACACCTTTGTTTTCTTCCACAATAAATCCTTTCATTGCAATCTCCTCTATTAAATTTAAAAGCTATTTTTAATAAATGTCATAAATTTTTCCAACATATTTGGCTTCTTTTTCTCTGGAAGCCCAATGCCCAGCCCGCCGTTATTTGCCATAGTGTTAGTGTTAGTAACACTGCTTTTTACCTCTTCTGTTTCTATCGCTTGCGTTACTTCTTTTTCATAGTATGTCGAACTCTCTCTGCTCGTAGAGATTTTTATAGTTTCGTCTTTGTAACGAAGCTCGCCGTTAGAATCAATCTCATACGGCGTAAAATCTCCAAATCCATACATACAAAGTCCAACCGCACAAGCATTAGCGCTATCATAAGAAATCTCAGAAAGCCCACTAACGCTCTTTGGTCTAGCTACTCTAACAGATATGTTATCAAAAACCATAGTGCCTAGATCTCTAACATCATCTAGCTTAGCCATACCGCCAGTGATGACTACGCCAGCACCAAGCCTGTCTTTGTAGCCACTTTTATCTATTTTATCGGCTAAAAGATCGAAAATTTCCTTAACTCTTGCTAATATTACTTGCGAAATAATTTCAAGGGAAATCAACTTGCTCTCATCTTCCCTTTCACCCATGATAGGCAAATTTACCTCGCTGTCGCCCTCGTTTATCAAATCATTATATGTGATTTTTATATTTTCTGCATAAGGTAGCGGTGTGTGAAGCGCGCGAGAAAGGTCGTTAGTGATGTTATTCGAACCTAACATAACCACATCGTTATAACGCAACGAATTGCCTAGGTGAATAACCACATCGCAAGTCGCTCCACCCATATCGATAAGCACTACGCCTAACTCTTTTTCATCTTTTGTTAGCGTAGAAATAGATGAGGCATAGCCAGATAAGACTATATTGCTAACCTTTACCCCTGCCATTTCTACTGATTTTTTCAAATTTTGGATTGAGCTTTTTGGAGCGATTATGATATGAACCGATACTTCTAGCCTCGATCCACTCATGCCAAGAGGATCTTCTATATGCTCTTGCTCGTCGATTTTGAAATCATAAGGAAGCACATGCAAAATAGTATAGTCGTTCGGGACATTGGCTTGCGCTTGGGCTACCTTCATAGCGCGATCTATCTCGTGGATACCGATCTCACGCTCCATAGTGATTACGCCACGCGATTTGACACTTTTGGCATACGAACCAGATATCGAAACCACCGCTCTATCGTAGTTGCGACCAGCACTTTTGATAGCGCCTTTTACAGCTTGTTTGATTGAGCTAGCAGCCTGCTCGATGTTAGTAATCACACCCTTTTTTATACCTAAGGTATCAGCTACACCTACTCCGCTAATGCTCAACTCGCCGTCATTTTTGGCTATTAAAGCACGAATTTTGTTAGACCCGATGTCTAAGCCTAAGATATACTCACTCACTATCTCTACCTTTATAATATCTTTCGAGTTTATAACGCTTTTCAAGAAGTTTTAACAAATCGCCTTGAAGATTTGAATTTATCATACCGTCGATTCTTTGCGCTACCATGGATTTGTTTTCGTTTATGCTAGTATCATCGCCTAAGCTTTGTTCTGTGATTTTATAGACCAAAGCCTTATCGTCAAAAAGCACAACGCCCTCTTTGGCAGGTTTAGAAAACATTTCGCTGATAAATTTATAAAATTCATCATCTCTAAGCGAAGTTGTATTTTGTGAATTTAGCGTAAATTTGCCAAATTGGGTTCCTTTGAAATCTTTAAGTGCGTTTTGCGCATTTTCGTTTAAAACCTCGCTAGCCCTAACCACGCGGTAATCAGCCGCCGCTAACTCTTTTGCCTCTTCGAAACTAAGAGGTTTTGGCTCGTCTATGCTATCGATTTTTACGATTAAATTTCCGTCATTGTAAGCAAAAGGTTTTAAAATTTCACCTACCTTAGCCTCTCCAAGCTCATCCACAGGAAATGTGCTAGGCGTGGCGATAATGGTTTCATTGGTATCGGCTTCGCCTTTTTTGATTTCCAAATATTTTTTTAGCGCTGTTTTTTTGGCTTGATCGACGCTAAAATCCTTTATCACGCTATCTTTTGCTGCGGCGAAATCTAACACCTTATCATCGCTTCCACGATACGCCGAGCGATTTTCGTTATAAAATTTTTCCAGCTCAGCGTCGCTAGCCTCTGCTGTTTTAGTCGGCATAAAGTATGTGCTAAGGGTGTATTTTTTCTCACTCATATAGTGATCTTTTTGCCCCTCCCAAAATTTCTTTAACTCATCGTCGCTAAAACTAACATTATCATCAGCGTAAATCATCTGCGCTTGCACGCTATCTTGCACCAAACCAGAGGCCGTGATAGCCTCGACGATATCCATATTTGGCACGACTTTTATCGCGTCGCTAAGCTTTTCTAGCGTGATTGCTTTTTGTAAATTTCGCTCAAATTCTTTTTTGGTAAGACCTGAATTTTTGACGCTGTTATCGTATAAAGTCTGATTAAAAACGCCATTTTCTTGGAAGGCTGGCGCATTTACCACAAACTGGGCCACATCTTTTTCCGTAGCCCTTAACCCCAAATCGTTAGCGAAATTTAAAAAATATGCCTCTTTAATAAGCTCGTTTGCAGCGATTTCGTCTAGGTGCATTTGATCGGCTTGCTCCCTAGTAAATCTGCCATCACTCATGCTATAAAGACGATTGTAAAGCTCAGAATATTTCGTATTTAGTTCTTGGTTAGTAACAGAAATGTGTCCTACCTTGGCGATAGAACCAGCTCTGTTTGCGTTCATATCATACGCGCCCCAGCCCACAAAACCAGCACCGACGAAAGCTATCGTGCTAATCCAGATAGTAGGTATGAGCGACTTTTTATGCTTTTGCATCCAATTGATCATAAATTATTTCCCTTTAATCAACTAACAAAATGTGTTAGTATTATACAGATAAAAACCTTATGTAACACTGAAAAATAGGCATTTTTGTCATTTTATAACGCGTTAGTAACATTTTTTTACAAAAAAGTTAATTATGGTTGAGTAAAAGCATTTTGCAACTATTTTCCAAAACCGCGATTTTTTTCGCAAGGCTCTGTGCGCTTCTAGCATACGCAAACACGCCATATCCCCTAACCACGATGATATCACTATTTTCGCTCATCATATAATTGTAAATTTCGTGCGGTGCCCTATCGTGCCAATCATCGTAATTTTTCGGATCGTAAATTTCAAGCCGTTTGATGATAGTCGCACCATAATAATCGCGCGGTATGATAAAGTCGTGTTCTAAGGTATATGCAAGCAAATACGGCGGCATAGCGTAAGCAACGAATTTTGCTTCTTTAATATTTTTATATATATTTAAATGTATATCACTATCTATACTCGCCTCTTCCCAGCGATAGTCCTTTTTGGCAAACAACGCCACGAAATCGTCCAAGCCTAGGCTGTCAAAAATGGCATTTTTTTTGTTGATAATGAATTGATTATCCTTAACTTTGGCTGAAATCGAGCCGTGAAAAATGCCAAAAAGCTCCTTTCTAAACATCGAAAGCGAAATTCTACGCAAAATTTCGTAATAATACTCGTCCATTTTTTACCTTTTACCTAAAAAATGCGCTATTATACTAAACTAGAAATTTTAAAAGGATTAAGTTTGCAAATTCCTCATATTCCAGTTTTATTTAACGAAACACTTAGCGCATTTTCGGATACCCAGGGCGGATACATACTTGATTGCACCCTAGGATACGCAGGACATAGCCAAGGTATCTTGCAAAGCCTACCAAATGTCCATTTAATCGCATGCGATAGGGATAGCGAGGCGATAAATTTTTCAAGTAAAAGGCTAGAAAATTTCAAAGATCGCGTGCAAATCCATAAGGCAAAATTTAGCGAAATTTTAAAAATTTTGCCAGATGAAAAAATAAAAAACATAAGGGGAATTTTAGCCGATATCGGCGTTTCATCGCTTCAAATCGACAAAAACGAGCGGGGTTTTGGGCTAGGAAGCGACGAGCTAGATATGCGTATGGACAGCTCCTGCTCAAAAGACGCGAAGTTTATAGTAAATAATTATACAAAAGATGAGCTTGCACGGATTTTGCGCGAATATGGCGAGCTACCAAACGCATATCAAATCGCTGAAAAAATTATCCAAGCACGCAAACTCTCACCTATTACGAGCGCAAAAGATTTGGCGCAAATCATTGGCACTAAACCCGCCAAAAACAGAAGCGTAAGCCCAGCAATCCTCGCATTTCAGGCAATCAGAATAGAGGTAAATAACGAACTTGGCGAGCTTGGCGAGCTTTTAAATTTAATCGAACAAAAAGCAAAAAATAAAGTCTTAACTAATGCAAAAATTGCTATAATCTCCTTTCACTCGCTCGAAGATCGTATCGTAAAAACGCGTTTTAAAGAGTGGGAAAAAGCGTGTATTTGCCCAGAATTTGCACTAAAATGTGAGTGTGGAGCTAACCACAATCTAGGCAAAATCATAAGCAAAAAGCCAATCACCGCTAGCAGTGAAGAGCTAGCACAAAATTCTCGCGCAAGTAGTGCGAAGCTGAGAATTTTTCAGATAAAATAGCCAAATTTAGACTATTTTAGTAAAATTTTATTAAAAATTATAAGCAAAATTTTGTGTAAAATATTATGCTAAATTTTACTTATAATTTTTCGAATTTTGAAAATTTTAAAATTTAAATGGAGAAAATTTTGAATAACGAATATGATTTTATCATAAATAATTCCGTCCCAAACAGGACCAAATCCACGCCCAAGACGAGCGAATATATCAGCGACGAACAAAACCAAATTTTACAAAACTACCAAACCACAAATTTCAAAGAGGTAAATTTATCCTTGAACAAACTTTTGATGACCTATTTGATAATGATGTTCGTGTTTTTGCTAACCGTGCCGGCGATTTTTATCCGAAACGAGATTTACTACATTTCGCGCGACATCGCAGAGCTTCGCACCAAACACGAGGTCCTACTCGAAGAAAACCGCGCGCTTAAAAACAATATCGAGTTTTTGCGCTTCAAAAAAGAGATCATCGATGCCGTCAATCTCGATGACCAACCAAACTAACGCCCATTTTGGCTAACTAACGCACTAACTAACAAAAAATTTATGTGATTAATTTTAAATTTATTTCGCTACCGCAAGTTTGAAACACTGCCCCGAAATTTTGATTTGCCATTTTGAGAAGCTGTTTTACTAGGCGTGCAATCCAGAAAAATTCCATAACCTTTAATCTGTCATTGCGAGCAATTAAAATTGTTTGATTTGTCATTGCGAGAATTTTGCGTTAGCAAAATTCGTGGCAATCTACGAGCTAAAATCACCGAACGATAAATTCGCACAATTTATAAAATTCCGTAAATTTCAAAATTTTAGCAAACAAACTGACCCTAAATTTTACACTCGTAGATTGCTTCGCTTCGCTCGCAATGACAAATGTGGCGCAAAATTTAAACAGAAAACATACTTTAAATTTTACCGAATTGCTTCGTCGCTATAAAAAACAACTTCTCGCAGTGATAGCAAATTTGCGAACTCTAAATTTTAAACTCATAGATTGCTTCGCTTCGCTCGTAATGACAAATTCAACTACATTTACTACTATTATTGTGGAAATTTTGCAAAAATAAATGAAAGGCGTGGCTATAAGCCGAGTTCTGTCTGTGCGGTCATTTATCTACACTGGTTTTTGCAAACCAGTTCTAGCGAATAGTATCTCATAAGACCTTACCTTCTATTCTTGCTGCGAGTTGGGTTTGCACTGCCGCCCATGTCTCCATGCGCGCGGTGGGCTCTTACCCCGCCCTTTCACCCTTACCATAGCGCGAACGCTATGGCGGTTTGCTTTCTGTTGCACTTTCCCTATGGTTTCCCACGGCGTCCGTTAGACGCAACTCTGTCTTATTGCAGCTCGGACTTTCCTCTTGTTTATCACAAGCGACCGCTCGCCACGCCGAAGCGCAATTATAGCCTTTTATGCTTAAATTTTATTTCTTAACCTAAAAATGCTAATATTAGATTTTCACTACAAAAGGATAGCAAATGAACAATTTATTAAAAAAACTCTCATACTTACACAGAGCAGAAATACAAAGGGCAATAGACGCATTTGGACTAGACCACCCTGCCACCGCTGACGCTTACGATGATATAGGCATGAGTAACAAAAAATCTGGGAATTACAATAATGCCTTAGCATGCTTTGAAATGGCACTTAATATACGAAAAGAAATCCTTGACAAGCCTCGCTCAGGCTCAAACATAATCTCTCATATTTACCTAGCAAGTATCGCCCACTCTTATATTCACCTAGCAGAGTGCTATACTGATCTAGGAAATAGTGAAAAAGCGCTTGAATACTACGATAGCGCTATAAAATACGGATTAAAAGCGCTTGAAGCGCAGCAGGGAAACCCTAAAAAAGATGATTTACAAATCGCAAATACTTATGATTTTCTAGGAGCGGCTTATTCACTCACCAAAGATTTTGATAATGCCATAAAATATAAACTAAAAGCTCTTGATTTGCAAGAGATGATTTTAGATAAGAACGATAGGGATATTATAGAATCTTGTTTTTCATTAGCGGTGGATTATTCTCGGATAAAAGATAATGACAATGTGATAAAATACTGCCAAAAAGTGCTTCAAATGCAAAATGACATATCAGATAAAGATAATAAACTTAGCGGTGCAACTTATGAGATTTTAGCGCAATCATATCTTATAGCAAATGAGTATAGCAAAGCCTTGCAAAGCTGCGAAAAAGCCCTAAATATATATGAGAGTTTAGGCGATATCGATAGCGCAAATTTCATAAAACAACTCATAGCTGAAATAAAACAAAAGCTGTAATTTTCTTGCAACAAGAGCGTTGCAAAAATTTTAAAATTTCGCAGAAATTTAAAATTCTGCGAAATTTTGCCATTTGCCTGACTTTTAATTTAAGCTTTGTAGATTGCCACGAATTTTGCTACGCAAAATTCTCGCAATGACACCAAAAGCAAAATTTGCAAATTTTAAAATTTCGGCGCAGTGTTTAAGGATTGCGTCAGCAAGAAATTTGAAATTTTAATTCTACTTTTTCTTTGAATTTTGCGTAGAATTTGCCGTGGCGTTTGTGTCGATATAGCCCATATCCACGAGTTTTTCGAAGATTTTTTTGACCACAGGACCAGCGGCACTTCCGCCACCGCCTCCATGCTCGACTAGCACCGTAACGGCGTATTTTGGGTTTTCATACGGGCCGAAGCTCGTCATCCACGCATGCGAGCGGTGGAAATAATCCATTTGCGACTCTTTTAGGCGTTTGTTTGTCTTTTGCGATAGTCCTACGACCTGCGCGGTGCCGGTTTTGACCGCGAGCGGGACGACAGCGTCTTTCATGATTTTATACGCAGTTCCGCCGTTTGGGTTGTTTCCTACCTCATACATACCGCGCCTTACAAGCGGGAGTTGGTTTTTTTCAGCTGGGGTGAAAAGCTCGCCCGGCTCGAAGCTAATCTCTTCGCCGTCAATGCTCTTTAAAAAATGCGGGATTATCGCCTTGCCTGTGGCGATTTGGGCTGTGTTTTTGGCTACTTGCATAGGCGTTACTAGCACATCGCCTTGACCGATTGAGGCATTTACGGTCTCACCTTGATACCATGGGCGTTTGAATTTCTGCATTTTCCACGCCTTATTTGGCACAGTGCCTACGAATTCGTTCGGCAAATCCACGCCCGTTTTCACGCCATATCCCATGCGGTTAAGGTAAGCTGACATATAATCAATCCCCACGATCAGCGAGCCTTCGTAAAAATATATATCACAGCTACTTTTGATAGCCTGCACTAGGCTCACTCTGCCGTGCCCTCCACTACTCCAACACCTAAATCTGCGCCCACCAAGCTCAATCGCACCACCGCAAAACGCGCTCCAATTCTCATTTATCTTGCCGCTGTTTAAAAAGCTCATTCCAACAGCCATTTTGATTACCGAGCCTGGCGGATAGAGGCCATTTACAAGCTTGTTTGTAAATGGGTGGCGCGGATCTTTGATTAGCTCGTCCCACTGGGCTTGCGAAATTCCACCCACAAAGGTGTTTAGATTATACTCAGGGAAGCTTCCAGCACCCAGTATCGCGCCGTCTTTGAGATCAATCACGATCGCCACGCCGTCTTTGTCTTTGAAAATTTCCTCTAAATATCTTTGGAATTCCAAATCAATCGTCAGCGAAATCTCGCTACTGCTTGGCTCCTCGTATGAAATCTCCTCGACAACCTCATTTAGCGCGGTTACCTTAGTCTTGCGCTCGCCCCTTTTGCCCTGCAAAATTTCATTATAATACCCCTCCACGCCGCTTCTGCCGTTATATCCAGTAAGGGCTGAGAGGGGGTTGGATTTGATATCTTTTTTATTCGCGCGTCCGACATAGCCGATGATATGCGAGGCGAGATGATTGTGCGGATAGTAGCGTTGCGAAGCAGGCTCGACACGGATATTTTCATGCAGATTCAAATTCGCAAAATGCGTGATTGTTTCGTTGTAATCCAAAAATTTAACGACTTCGATAAAATTTTGGTTATAAACCGAGTTTTCGTCCTTGTAAATTTTGCGCATTTGCGTGGTGTTTAAATCCGCGAAATATTTGCTGATATTTGCTAGCTCAGCGTCCAGCGCGCTATCTTTTAAATGTGGCGCGATCAAAAGCGAAAATCCGATATTATTAATCGCTAGCGGGCGGTTTTTGGCGTCTAGTATCTGTCCCCTCACAGGCGGGATATACTCGGTCGAGACGACATTGTTTTTGGCGATTTGCTCGTAAAATTCGTTTGATTTGATAGCTAGATAATACACCCTAACCAAAAGCATGGTAAAAAACGCCAAAACAAAGAAAAAGACGAATTTTAATCTCATACAAATCGCCCCTTGAAAAAGAGCAAACTAAGCAAAATATCGACCACGATATAGCTTAAATACTCGCTTCCCACACTCATAGCGTCAGCTTTTTTGATATACGAAATCGCGCCATTTACCCCCAAAATCAGCGCATAAGCGATCAGCACATACAAAGCCAGCAAAAAGTTGCGGAATTTGATATTTCGCAGGCTAAATTCGTAGATAAAAGTGTAAAAAATAATGTAAGCTAGCGCAATGCTAAATAGGTTAAATCCGTAAATTTGCTCGGCGCAAAATAGATAAAAAATCGCAAAATAGTAAGTGAAATTGTATTTTTTAAATTTGTTTTCATGCTCGAATTTCAGCACCACCAAAGTCACGAAAAAAAACCCCAAAAGCGGTGGCAGTCCCCGATACATCACGCTTAAAAGCAGATAAAACGCGACGCCAAAACTCAGGGCAAAATCGACTATAAGGTATAAATTACCGCGACTTCGTTGCATACTGGAAACTTTTTGCAAGATATACAATCTGCCCAAATTTTTTGGGCTGGAAGCTCGTCTTTGCTGATTTCTTTAAAGCCGTTTTGCTCGAAAAAATGCTTTTGATAAGTTAGCGCAAAGACATTTTTTAAGCCATAAAATTTCGCCTCGTCTAGCAGGGCTTTGACGATTTTCGAGCCGATTCCTCGCCTGCGAAATTTCGGCGAAACGACAAAAGAGCGAATTTCTGCAAGTTCAGCATTGAAAATTTTCAAAGACGCATATCCTGCAAGCTCGGCGTTTTGTGGTTTTTGGGCGAAATACTGCGTGTAAGAGGCGCAAATTTGGGAATTTTGATTTGAAATTTCACTAGAATTTGCCCCTAAATTTTCGCTATCAAATTTCGGCTCAGTGTTTTCTGGCTTGGCGCACGCCTCATCGCAGACATACGCTAGCGTGTATGAGCGGATATATGTGGCGATCTCATCGTCGCTTCTGGGCAAAATCACACCGCTTTCGACTTCGGCTTTTATCATTTCTTGCATTGCGCCTATATCGCACAGACGCGGTTTTTCTAGCACTATCATAGTCCAAACGCCTTTTTTATGATCAATTCGCGCGCTTTGGCTATGCCAGAACCTTTTAGCGTCGAAACAAAAAGTGCGCCAGGATCGCTTTTAAGCAATTTTGCGCGCCCAGCTTGATTTAGTTTATCAGCTTTCGTGTAAAGGCGCAAAATTTGCTGATCGCCCCGCAAAAAGCTCTCCACATACTCGCGCAAATTTCTATCAATATCCAAATCGAATTGGCGCGAATCTATCAAATGGACAAAAAGCTTGATATTTGGGCGGTTTTTGATAAATTCGTCCAAATTTTTCTGCCAGATATAGTGCATTTTTTTCGACACTTTTGCATATCCAAAACCCGGCAAATCCACAAACATAAGCGAAAAATTCTCGCCTAAATTTGCCAAAGCTTCATCAAATTTTTCATTTTCGCTAAATTTTTGCCCAAATTTTACTTCGAAATAATTCACAAGTTGCGTCTTGCCCGGCGTCGAGCTTGATTTGGCTAGCCCCTTGCGCTGAGTTAGAGCGTTTATCAGGCTGGATTTGCCCACATTTGAGCGCCCTAAAAACGCCACCTCGCTCATCGCAAACTCTGGGCTATCGGCAATCCCTGCGGCGGAAGTTATAAATTTCGCGTCGTTTATGTTTATCATTTTTGCTGATCTTCTACTTGAAAGATTAATCTCACAGGCTTTTTGCCAGCGCCGCCATTTGGCGCGGATTTGACCTCGTAGGTGCCTTTGGTGCGATTGACCACAATCTGCTCGCCAAAGACCTCTTTTTTGGTCTCAGTTTCGTGCAAATGCGCGTTTCCTTCGAGCGTGTATGTCTCAGCGCCCGGGGTGTATGTCAGCACCGCACCCTGACCGTCGTAATGTTTGTCATTTACTAGCACCTTAAATTTCGCATTTCCTGTGGCGACATATTTTGTGGGTTGCTTTTTGGCGTCGAAATAAATCGTAACCTTATCCGAAGTTAGCGTATCATACGAGCCTTTTTTTATCTTTACATTGCCCGTTAGGGTGCTTATTTGTTTGACCTCATCAGCGAAAAAATTATCCGCCGTAACCTCGACTAGCTCAGGTGCGCCAAATGCGCTCATACAAGCCAAAAGTGATGAAAAAATCGCTAATTTGATGAATTTTTGTCCTGCGTGTAATACCATGCGTGAATTCCTTTTGAGTTTGTTTTTTTATTTTTTGTATCGTAACTGATTTTTTCGCCAGTTACTTTGTTTTCGCCCTGAGTGAGGGTGTATGGCACATCTGAGCGAACGATTTTGTTTTTGAGATTGTAGGTGATTTGCTCGGATTTGTAATCTATTTCGTCGCTGTTGCGGTAATGCGCCGAACCGCTAAATTTGATATTATCGCCCTTTTTAATGGCTAAATTTGAGCTAATTGTGTGATTTATATCGTCTATTATCACAGCGTCAAATTCGTAAAATTCATCGCGATCTTTGTAGCGAATCCCGTTTTTCGCCCTAAATTCGCCAGTGATTTTCTCGCCCACTTGATAATCTCTCACGCCTTGCATTTCGAGATTTGAGAGATTTAAATTTTCCTTAAACATCTCCTCGAAATACGGAGTTTGCACGCTCAAAAACACCATAGCGACGCTAAAAATCGCGATTACGACATAGAAAATTTTTATAACCATTTAGAGTTCCAAATCTCTCGCATATTGTTTTTATCGACTAAAATTTCAATCATCTCGCGCACCGCTCCGTGCCCGCCACGCGCATTTAGCGTATAATCAGCCCTTAGCGAATTTAGCGCGTCGCTTGGCTTGAAGCTCATGCCAACAGCGTTTAGCAGTTTTGCGTCGTTTAAATCATCGCCAATCGCCGCAGCCTCGCTAAAATCGAGCCCGAGCTCCGCAAGTATTTCGCTAGCTCTGCCAAATTTGTCCTTTTCACCCTGAAAAACAAAAGGAATTTTAAGCTCTTTTGCCCTATTTGCCACGATTTGCGAGCTTTTGCCCGTGATTATGGCAGCGTAAAGACCGCACCTTTGCCACTCTTGGATCCCAAAGCCGTCTTTGACATCGAATCTCTTCATCGTCTCGCCACTCTCTGCGTGATACAGCGCGCCGTCAGTGAGCGAACCATCGACATCTAAAAAAATAATTTTTATCATAAATTTTCCCATAATTTCGTAAATTTAAAAACTAATGATTTTAGCCAAATTTTGCTTATAAAACAGCCATTTTAAAGTAAAATTTTAAAGCTTTGGTTAATAAATAAAAATCGAAAAAATATAAACCAAACAAAACAAAATCGGCAAGATTATCGCAAAAATGCAAAGCGCACTTTTTATTCGCCTTTTGTAATACGCTCTTTGGTCGCTAAAATTCGGCGTGCGCGCAAATCTAAAAATATAATAAATCAAAAAACAAAGCGAAAATAACCATAAAAGTGGTAAAAATCCAAGAAATGCCAAAGCAAGAGTTGTTTGCATTTTAATCCTTTAAATTTCGCTAAATTTTAGCGTAAATTCCATTGATTGTGCAAATAATTTTTTACAATTCTCATTGCAAAAAAACGATAATTCATCGGTAGTAATCATAAAATTTTCATTTTCCTCTACATCATACATTTTTCCCATTTTATTCTCCTTCTAAAATTTTTATTGTTTCTTGACTTACGCCATTATTTTTTGCGCTATTTAAATATTTTGTGCGAAGTTTTTCATTTTTTATAAGCCCAGCATCCGCTACGAATTTTATAAATTCAGTATCATCCGCACCCACAAACACACTCATTATAAATGCCAATTCTTGCTCATCAAAATCCTCAATAGAATAATTTTGAAAAATTATTTGAATATATTCCTTGTATTTTTCTCTTGTAAGTTGGTAATTTTTGCTTTTTAAAAAGTGTTTAAAGCCAGACATATCTTTGTTTTGCATAAAAGTATTCATTTTCTTTTCAACCAATAAATTTGCAAGTAATTCTAGTGCTTTATGTGGTTTTACTTTATTTTTTGCAAATATTTCTAGAAGTTTTGGAGTTAAATTTTCACTTATCACTACGACTGGTGCATATAAATTTACTCGTTCATTGTCGAAATAACACGGAGCTTTGATATCAAGCCCTTTTGACATTAGATAATCAATGAGTTCAATTTGTCTTTTTTCATTTTTAAAGCCAGATAATATACTCATCAGATTTGAAACAAAATGTTCTTTTTTGTTTTTTATTACTCTAAAATTTGAGTTAATATTTAGTCCAGCACCAATAAAAAAATCATAAATTTTTTTATTTTCAGTCGTATTACTATCGTTTAAAAAGCGAAAGTTTAAATAAGATAAAATTTCAGATTGAATACTATCTTCATCGTAAAATTCATGATTTAAATTTAAATTTCCTTTGTTTTTAGAAAAATAATCTACGATTTCATAATAACTAGAATTCAAAACTAAATTTTCGATTTTTTTACTAAAATTATTATCCAAATTTTCCCCAAACAGAATAGTATTTAAACCAAAAATCAAAAATAATAAAATTAAAATTTTGTGTTTCATAATTTTCCTTTAAATTTCAAATTTACGCCACTTTTTTTACCCGCTTTTCTATAACCAAACATATAACCAAGCCAGCGCCCAGCCTCTCTTCCCTCGTCATAATCGTTTTTGTCTGCCATTTTTATCCTTTTATTAAAATTTCTTTTATTTTTTCATCGTTTGTGATTTTATAAAGCAGTTCAAGCCAAAATTTATTTCCTTTATTCAGCTCATTTAATGGCTTTTTGTCTAAAATTTTATTCATTATTTTTAATTTGTTGTCGCGAAATTTGGAGTATTTTTCAGATTTGACAAAATCTAAAATTTCGTTTGGAATTGGTTTGTCTTTGTGATACTTGCCGCCACTTGATTGCTCAACAAATCCAATAATATCAAATGCCAAATTCTTTATTTCGTCGAAATTTTCACCAAATTCAAAGTAATTATTTTCTAAAAATAGTAAAAACAATTCTTCGTCATCGTGGAGATAATTAGCTAAATAATCACTATTTACACCATGTAATTTCAAATAGTTTTTCATTATGTCTGGTGTAAGTCCTAGCCTAAAAATATTATTTGTATTTTCATATTTTAACTCGATTGAAGCTGTTTGCATTAAAACACAAAATTCTAATTCTACAAGCTGTATCGGCACAGTAATCTCTAAACCATTTTTTAGCAGAAAATTTGCCATTTCGTTATCACAAGCGTCTGTTTCAAGCACATTTTTTAGTAGTAAATTTGCGCCACTTTTATCTTTTAAATTTATTAAATTTGGTTTTATTTTTAAAATTTCTTGCATTTTTTGATAATTTTTATTTTGTATAGCTTCGTGAAATTTATCAAAATATTGTTGATTTTCATCATTTATGTTTAAATTTTGCTTTTGTATTTCGTTCAAATTCTCTCCAAATAAAGTAGAACTTAAACACAACCCGACGCACAGTATCACAAAAAATAACCTTTTCATTTTTATCCTTTAAATTTCAAATTTACGCCACTTTTTTGCTGTGACTTTTACTTTTCTTAGCGTTATTTTACATCAAATTTAAAAAATCAAATACTAATTTTTTTGTAAATTCAGCGTCTGTGGTTTTGCACTTCATAGATTATCTAAATAGCAGCCCTCTTGCGATGAAAAATCGTTGGCATTAAAGCAAATAAATTAGTAAATTTTCAAATCTGTGATAAAATTTGCGCTAGTTTCGCTGAATTTAGCGAGCCGATTTGGCGCAGGTTTTCTAACTCACTGCCGTTTTTAAAAAACAAAATCGCAGGCGGTCCCATAACGCCAAATTCTTTTTTAATCTCGCTCATTTGGGGGCTGTTTTGGGTCAAATCAACCTTGATAAGCGTGAAATTTGACAAAATCTCAGCCAAACTCTCATCGCCAAACGCCGCCTCACTCTCTTCGCAGTTTTTGCACCACTGCGCCCAAAAATCCACAATCACGGGCTTTTGCGAGCCCTCAATTATCGAGCGTAACTCGCCCAAATCTCGCACGAAAATAAATCTTTCCCCATTTTTCGCACTTTGCGTCATATCGCCTTTTTGCACAGCTACGCCCTTTTGCACCGAAATTTCGCTAAGTGGCTTGGTAAAATCCCTCGCCCCGCTTGCAAATCCGATTAACAAAAGCACGCTATAAACGGCGATTAAAAGCGCGAGTGCGCGTTTTAGTGCGTTTGCGCGCGCATCAAACAATCCCAAAACCCCAGCCATTAAAGCGCATAAAATCGCATAAAATAGCAGTGCTAAATTTTCTCCGATTATGAAGCGCACTATCCAAACCGCCATAAACAAAAGCAAAAATCCAAAGATTTTTGGCACCACTTCCATCCACTCGCCTGGACGCGGCAGCGCGCCTCCAAGCCCGATTATAATGAGCAAAACCCCGCTTCCAAGCCCCAAGGCAAAAAGCGCACTAGCTCCAAGTGCTATATTTGCGCTATTTGCGATATATATTAGCGCAGCACTTAGCGGGGCTGAAATGCAAGGGCTAACCATAAGTGATGAAATCGCCCCCATTAAAAAAACGCCCACGAATCCGCTTCTCGCGTCGCTTTTGGCACTTAGGAAATTTTGCAACCCACTAGGAAGCCTAATCTCATAAAGCCCAAAAAGCGAAAACGCCAAAGCCACAAAAATAGCCGCCGTGATGATTAAGGCGATTTTATTTTGCAAAATACCTTGCAAATTTTCGCCCAAAACCGCCACCCCAGCGCCCAAAACCGCATACGAACTCGCCATGCCAAGCACATAAATCACGCTTACAATCAGGCTTAATTTCACGCTTGGCTTGCTAGCTGTTTTAGCCACGATAATCGACGAGAGTATCGGTATGAGCGGATAAATGCAAGGTGTCAAAGAGAGCAAAACGCCAAAACCAAAAAACAAAATCAAGGTCATAAAAAAGCTTTTGTTTTCGAAAATTTCTAAAATTTGCGATTGACTTAAATTTGAGCCAAAATTCCCCGAATTTTGCTCTAAATTTTGCTCTAAATTTTGCCCCGAAATACCTGCGCCCGCATTTTGCACAGCCGAAATTTCATAACTCTTGCCACTTTTATTTAGCGCAAAGCCTCTGTTTTGTGGCTCGTAGCAAAACCCGCCCACAGTGCAACCAAGAAATTTCACTAAAATTTGAAATTTTTTGCTATCTTTTGCATTTGCAAGCACTAGCCCCATAGGCATGGCAATGCTGAAATTTCCGTCATAAATTTGGTGATTTTTATACTCTTTTGGTTGTGGGAAATTTAAAAGCGCGCCAACTTCTGCGCTATCAATGAAAATTTTTATCTCATCTTTGTAAATATAAATCTCATCTGCGACGCGAAAATTTAAGCTAATTTCGCTCTCGTTTGTGTTTGTATCGACGATAAAAGCCTCATTTGGCGCGATTACTTCGCCAAAAAGTGCAATAAAAAATAGAAAAATAAAAGATAAAATTCTCATTATTTGCCTTGAAATTTTTTCGTAATATTATCAAAAACATATTAAATTTTAATTCTTTTAAATGTATAATCTAAGTTTTATTTTCAAAAAAGGAGAACAAAATGGCTGAACAAACAAGCGATACACAACTCAAACAAATCGCATACGAGGGCAAAAAAATCAAAAAAATGAACAAAGAATTTTACGAAAGCGAGCTTGTAAAATTTCAAATCGAGCTACTTAAACTTCAACGCTATGTCAAAGATAAAGGGCTAAAAGTCCTAATCATCATGGAAGGTCGCGACGCAGCGGGCAAAGGCGGCACAATCAAACGCCTAACCGAGCACCTAAACCCACGCGGTTGCCGTATAGTCGCACTTGAAAAGCCAAGCAATGTCGAAAAAACACAATGGTATTTCCAACGCTATGTCGCGCATTTGCCAAGCGCTGGCGAGATTGTGATTTTTGATAGAAGCTGGTATAACCGCGCTATGGTCGAGCCTGTAATGGGATTTTGCACCGATGCTGAACACAAAGAATTTTTGCGCCAAGTGCCGAAATTCGAGGAAATGCTAGCGAATTCTGGCATTATTTTGTTCAAATTTTATTTCTCAGTTTCAAAAGAGGAGCAACAAAAACGCTTCGAGGCGCGCCGCACAGACCCTCTTAAACAATACAAACTCTCCCCAGTAGATGCCAAATCGCAAGAGCTTTGGGAGCAATACACTTTGGCAAAATACTCAATGTTACTAGCCTCAAACACCGATATCGCGCCATGGATCGTGCTAGATAGTAATGACAAAAAAGCCGCAAGATTAAATGCGTTTCGCTGCATTTTAGCCAGAATTGATTATGATGAAAAAATCGATCCTAGCGAATTTAAAGTCGATGCGGATTTGGTAAGAACCGGCACAGAAGAAATCATGCTTATGGAAAATAGCCTTAGAAACGAGGGCTTGGAAAAATTAGAAACCCTAAAAAAAGCACAAAAAGCTGAAAAACAGGTAAAACTAGGCACAGGTAAGCCAAAAGATAAAAAATAACCGAATTTAGACGCCATTTGTGCGTCTAAATTTATCTTTTCTTAAATTTTTGATTTAATTTAACTAAATTTATATAAATTTTGATAAAATTCACGGGAAACCAAACCACACAAAGGTAAAACATGACATACAAATTCGAAAATTTATACCAAAATTTAAGTTTCTATGCGAGCGAAAAATCTCGCCATATAGCGATTTATGACGAAGATATGGAGATTAGCTACGCAGAACTTAAAGCCAAAGTCGATGCGATTGGCGCGTATTTGCAAAATAGTGGAATTCGCTTCGGCGATAGAGTGGCTATGTATGTGCAAAACGGCTATGAGTTTTTCACCATTTTTCTAGGTATTACCTCAATCGGCGCGGTCGCTGTGCCTATGAATACCTTCCTTAAAAACGAGGAAATTGAGTATATTTTAGACAATTCGCGCTCTCGCATGATTTTCGCTTCGACCGCCCTTAGCAAGGAGCTTAAAAGCATTAGCGCACCAGATATCAGACGCATAATTTGGGTTAAGGGCAAAAGCGATGAGCCAACCCTAAACTCAGCCCTTCCAAACGCACAAACACAAGGCGCACTTAGCGAGCACAATATCAGCTTCGATACTGTGCTAGCCTGTAAAACCAAGCTAGAAATAGCGAAATCTCCGACCGAAAACGATCTAAGCCATATCGTCTATACCTCAGGCACGACAGGCAGACCAAAAGGCGCTATGATTCGCTACAAAAACATACTCTCAAACGCCGATAAAGCCACCCCTCGCTACAATGTGAGTGGCAAGGATAGATTTTTGGTATTTTTGCCGATGTTTCATAGCTTCACGCTGACTGCGACGCTGATTTTATCGCTATACAACGGCGCGAGCATAATCGCTCTAAAATCAGTTTTCCCTATCACAAATGTCCTAAATACCGCCCTAAAACGCAAAGCAACGGTATTTTTAGGAATCCCGTCTGTTTATACAATGCTAGGCAAGGCAAAACTTGGCTGGAAATTCAGATGGTTTAATAAGCTTAGAGTATTTATGTCAGGTGCAGCCCCTCTTGCGCAACAAACAATCGACGAATTTTACAAAAAATTCCCAAAAGCCCACCTTATCGAGGGTTATGGACTTAGCGAGTGTTCGCCTATCGTATCGCTAAACTACTACGACAAACAAAAAATCCTAAGCGTAGGCACACCGCTTGACGGATACGAGGTCAAAATCGTAAATGATGAAACCATGGAAGTCGCTCGTGGCGAGATCGGCGAGATTATCGTGCGCGGGGATTGCGTCATGGAAGGATATCTAAATATCCCGCCAGAAGAAACTCTGACAAACGGCTGGATTCGCACAGGAGATCTTGCGTATATGGACGATGAGGGATTTATCTATATCGTCGATCGTATCAAAGATATCATCATCGCCAAAGGCATAAATGTCTATCCGCGCGAGGTCGAGGAAATCATCTACAAAATGCCACAAGTCGAAGCCTGCGCAGTCGTGGGTATCAGAGATGAATACGCAGATGAGGAGGTCGTAGCCTTCGTGCAACTCAAAGAAAATCAAAAATTAAGCGAACGCGAAATCAAAACTTATCTGAAAAATCACCTAGCAAACTACAAAATTCCAAAGGTCGTGCATTTCGTGCCTGACCTGCCACGCAACGCCACTGGCAAGGTTCTAAAACGCGCCTTAAAAGAGCAGATCGCAAAAAGCAATAACGCGTAAATTTAACCTTTTATCACGCTAAATTTAACCCACAAATTGTGGGTTAAATTTGGTAAATTTTATAAAAGATTTAATATATGAAAAATTTATTATGGATTTTACCTGTTATTTTCTTAGCTATTATACTAAGGATTGTAGAACTAGATAAGAAAAAGTCAAATTTTGTAGTTACAGCCGATACAAATATATCTAAAAACTCACAGCTTTCAAAATATGTTACGCAAGAAGAAGTTGAGAATTTTGCGTTTCGTTACTGGGATATTGATTTTGCAGAAGTTAAGAAAAATCCAAAAATGGAAGAATTTCGTCAAATTTTAAAAACAAAAGATACGGTTAGAATTTTAAATTTTATAAGCGATAATAATATTAGCGTTGATGAACCGCTCCATAAAGGTGTTACAGCTTTAATGTATGCTAGTTTTTATGATGATGAAAACACTATGAAAGAGCTTATAAAAATGGGTGCCGATATTCATAGACAAGATAATCATAAAATCAGCCCTATGGCGTATGCTATGGAAAACAACTCTACAAAAGCAGTAAAGCTTTTATATGAAAATGGGGTTAAATTTGAAGAAGTTACCATGATGCAAACAGCACTTGGGGTGTTAGGTTGGAGCGAATATGTAGAATTTGAACCATATTATGATGAAAATAGCACACCACATATTAAATATAAAACTTTCGAAGAAATGCATTATCACGAAAAAACATATACGGCAGATTATTTTTTTAGAACCTTGTTAAGAAATAATCAACTTGATATTTTAGAACTTGTATTGCAAAGTGGATATAAGCCATATTTGTATAGTTATTATTTAGGCGGAGATGTTAGTAAATTTACGAACGACCTTGCAGAAGCTGATAAATACTACATAGAAAGGGCTTATAGCCCAAGTAGAAAAACTTTTAGTTCAGAGTTAGAGTTAGAATTAATGCGTTTTTATGGTTCGCTTTATTTTCCGATATTTGAGACACCATTTCCACGACCAAAAATAGCTTTGCTTAGAAAATATAATGTCCCAATAGACGCTTGGAACCCAAGCAAGGAATTTTTGAAAGAATTATATTATAGTGAGTGTTATAGTGGTTGGAGAAATGCATTTAGACCAAGATATGAAACCAACAATGGCAAACGCATTTATTATTTAGGAAGAAAGGACAGAGAAACTAAATTTTTATATGAAAATTGTTTGGACGCAAACGGAACTTTTGAAAACATAGAAGAATATATAGTTTTTTATCAGCAAATAAAAATTTTAAGAACACTAGATATGGAAAAGGAAAAATTCGGTAAAAGCAGTGTAGATATAAATTTAACTTCTGATGAGATTGAAAAGCTACACAGAAAATATTTAAATAATAGAGATTAAAACAATAAAAACAAACTAATTTTTAAGGAGAAAAAATGACAACAGAGAACATAGAAGCTAGTGAGCAAAGATTTAGCGCCGCTATAAGCGACTTTTTTGGTATTACATTTCTAACCACTGCACATGCGCGCTTTGACACATTTTTATACGAAGCTATTCACACGCTATAACCAATAACTAAATTTAAATAAAAATTTTAATTCAAATTGCAACTTTAAAATTTTTCACTATAATTCGCATTTTTATCTACAAAATTTCTACGAATTTGCACACAAAACTCACTTACTCGCCAAAAACCCATGATAACCAAATCCTAACGACGCCATATTTTTGCATTTATTTCACTGTAAAAATTTTTTTTATTACTCACAAGTTTTTAGCGAGTAATGCGTCGCTGGATCTAAATTATCTAGCCAAAATTCGTCTAAAAAACGCGCGATAAAATGCGCTAAATTTTGACTCTTTTTTTGCATAAATTGCGCAAAATACGCTTTGTAAATCCATTTTTTCTTGCAATGTGATCTTATACATATCAGTCTCCTAATAATTTTTTTATTTTATGTAGCACAAAAGAAGCCTCGTCGCTATCGAGCTCGCAGAGCATTTGGCAAATCGCGGTCGCTGCCTGCGGTTTGGTCGTGCCAAGGCGCCAATCCTGGTATGTCCTCATCGACACGCCAAGCTTTTTCGCCATTACAGCGTGAGAAATCTTTTTGCCCATATTTTTTGCCTCTACGGCATTATGCAAAATATTGAATATATCGCTCGTTTCTAACATGCCAAAATTATACAAGTTTTAGGATTAATTATACATTAATCTGTATAGTTTATCTAAATTTTGTATTGTTTATAAGCAAAATTAGTAAATTTTTGCGTTATATCGTGTGAATTATACAGAATTTCTCATAAAACAAACATAAAATTTTACAAAATTTCCAAGAATTTTAAGGGGGAAATTTAGCTATGAAACCGCCGAATTTTGCACTCAAAACCAAATTTTGAAATTTCAAAATTTAGCAAACAAACAAGTAAAGTGCTAAAATTTTTAAAAAACCTTGACATTTTGCCACTCAATGTTGTATAATGTTAGCAATCAAAACGAAAGAGTGCTAATAAATGAAAACAAACAAGCGTGATTTGATACTTGATTCTATCATCGAAGCCTATTTGGACCTCAACGCTCCGATTGGCTCGTCGCAGTTAGGCGGGCGCATGGAGGTCGCTATACCAGCCTCGACGATTAGGGTGTATTTCAAAAAACTCAGCGACGAGGGCGCAATCACGCAACTTCATGTCAGTGGCGGACGAATCCCCACAGTAGCGACCATGCAAGATTACTGGCGCGCTAAGCTCGATTTTAGTGAGATTTTATCGCTAAGAGACGGCGATGAGCTAGAAGCAATCTTAGAGGATTTTGATATTTATTGTATGATTTTTAGCGCAGAAAGCGAGTGTTTGACCGAGGTCATAAAGCACGATGAGCGTTTTATGATTTTGGTTTTCGACAAAGATGAGATTATTTTGAAATTTGATAACAGAATTTTCGAGCTTTTGTCGAATTTAATCGGAATTTCGCTCAAAGATTTGGAAGTCGCCTCTATGCAAATCGGTCTTAGGGAGCTAAACACCAAAATCCGCGAGCTGAAAAACTCAAAAATCGAGTTTATCGCAAACGAAGTCATGGCGTATAAAATTTTCAAAGATGAGAGATTTAAAATTTTGCTAAACCCCTCAATCGCCGTGAATTTTGACAAAAATTTAATCTTTGCGCCCTATTTCGAGCCTGGTTTTATGGGGATAAAATGCCCAGTAAAATTCGAAAACAAGGACGCTACGATGATTTGCGCTGGAAGTGTTTATGAGGATTATGAAAAATTTTTTAAATTTAGTAAAGGAGTAGCATGAGCCAAGAATTTGACGAAAAAACGCAAAATTCAGCAGGTGAATTTGAGGAAAAAGAGCACAAAAACTGCGGCGCTGGCTGCGGCTGCCAAAGCCCGCTAGCGGACGACGGCGATGAATTTAGCGAAGAGATACAAAGCGAGTGTGAGTGCGAAAGCGCGCAAGATGATGAAATCACTAAGCTACAAAACGAACTTAGCGAGATTACGGATAAATTTTACCGCGCTAGTGCTGATTTCGACAATATCAAAAAGCGTTTGGAGCGCGAAAAAACCACAGCCGTGGAGTATGCGGCGGAAAAATTCGCAAAAGATCTCTTGCCGATAATCGACGCACTCGAAGAAGCCGCGAAAATCGACATTGAGGGCAACGAACTAGCCGATAAAATCGAAGAAGGCGTGAAGCAGTGCATAAATTTATTTTTAAAAACATTTGAAAAATACGGCATTACGCCGATTTCAACGGACGATGGCTACGAGAGCGAAAGCGGTAAATTTTACCCAATCCAACTCGTAGAAAAAGAGGGAGCCAAAACAAACGACATAGTCCAAGTTTTGCAAAAAGGTTACCTTTACAAAGAGCGAATTTTGCGCCCTGTAATGGTTATTTTGGCGAAGTAAATTCGCAAATTTACAAAATTTAAAGAAAACAAAAATTTAATAAAAAGGATAAAACATGGGAAAAGTCATTGGAATTGATTTAGGCACAACCAACTCTTGCGTTAGCATTTTTGAACGAGGCGAGAGCAAAATCATACCAAACAAAGAGGGCAAAAACACAACTCCCTCAGTTGTCGCTTTTACAGATAAAGGCGAGGTTTTAGTCGGCGACAGCGCAAAACGCCAAGCCGTAACAAACCCTGAAAAAACGATTTATTCAATCAAAAGAATTATGGGTTTGATGATGAACGAAAAAAACGCGCAAGAGGCCAAAAAACGCCTTCCGTATAAAATCGTAGATCGCAACGGTGCGTGTGCAGTCGAAATCGCGGGCAAAGTCTATACCCCGCAAGAAATTTCAGCAAAAGTTTTAATCAAGCTAAAAGAGGACGCAGAGGCCTTCCTAGGCGAACCAGTGGTCGATGCGGTCATCACTGTGCCTGCGTATTTCAACGATAGCCAAAGAAAAGCAACAAAAGAAGCCGGCACAATCGCAGGGCTAAATGTCCTTCGTATCGTAAATGAGCCAACCGCGGCAGCTTTGGCGTATGGATTAGACAAAAAAGAAGCTGAAAAAATCGTGGTTTATGATTTGGGTGGCGGAACATTTGATGTTACCGTGCTAGAAACTGGTGATAGCGTAGTAGAAGTGCTAGCAACTGGCGGAAATGCCTTCCTTGGTGGCGATGATTTTGATAACAAAGTAATCGACTTTTTAGCAAGCGAATTCCAAGCAGAAAACGGCATTGACCTTAAAGGTGATGTCATGGCTATGCAACGCCTAAAAGAGGCCGCAGAAAACGCTAAAAAAGAGCTTTCAAGCGCAATGGAGACAACGGTAAATTTACCTTTCATCACAGCTGATGCCACAGGTCCAAAACACCTTATGAAAACCATAACTAGGGCTAAATTTGAAAGCATGATTGATAGTTTGGTAGATGAGACAATCGACACTCTAAAACGCGTCGTTAGCGAAGCAGGTCTTGGTATGAGCGATGTCAAAGAGGTCGTTATGGTCGGCGGCTCGACTCGCGTGCCACTTGTGCAAGAAGAGGTCAAAAAAGCATTTGGCAAAGAGCTAAACAAAAGCGTCAATCCTGACGAAGTCGTCGCAATCGGCGCAAGTGTGCAAGGTGCGGTTATCAAAGGCGATGTTAAAGATGTGCTTTTGCTTGATGTTACGCCACTTAGCCTTGGTATCGAAACACTTGGCAATGTAATGACTAAAATCATCGACAAAGGCACCACAATCCCAACCAAAAAATCGCAAGTCTTCTCGACTGCTGAGGATAATCAAACAGCCGTTACGATTAATGTCTTGCAAGGTGAGAGAGAGTTTGCCAGAGATAACAAATCGCTAGGAAATTTCAACCTAGAAGGCATTATGCCAGCTCCTCGTGGCGTGCCTCAAATCGAGGTTGAGTTTAACATCGACGCAAACGGAATTTTAACAGTTACCGCAAAAGACAAAGCCACAGGCAAGGCAACTGATATTCGCATTACTGGTTCAAGCGGTCTAAGCGACGAGGAAATCGACAAAATGGTAAAAGATGCCGAACTTCACAAAGAAGAGGACAAAAAACGCAAAGAAAGCGTAGATGCTAGAAACCACGCTGACGCTATCGCTCACCAAACAGAAAAATCACTTGCTGAAATGGGCGAAAAAGTCCCAGGCGAGCTAAGAGCAAATATCGAAAGCGCACTAAATGATCTAAAAGAAGTTCTCAAAAACGAAAACGCGACAAAAGATCAAATAGATGCCAAGGTAAATGCCCTAAGCAAGGCGGCTGAGGATCTTTACAAAGCAGCTAGCGCCAACCAAAACCAAGGCGCAAATTCAAACAACGCTAAAAAAGACGATGATGTCATCGACGCAGAAGTCGAATAAATAAAATTTGAGCTAGCTTGCTAGCTCAAATTTCCGCCCAAATTTCCAAAATATCAAATTTTAATTTTATCCACATACATTAATATTCTATATCAATACAAAATTTGTAAGAATTCGATTATTAGCGCAAAATCGTGCTAAATTTATTTAAATTTAAAAATTATAATTTTATACATATTAGAAATTTAGGGATTTATTGCAAATTTTATTGATTTAAATCAATAAATTTGATTAATAATTTGTTATAATTTGCCTTGTGTTTCACAAATTTCTTTGAAAGAAAGGATAATTCTATGGACAGACGAGAATTTATCAAAAGTTCAGCAGCTGCTGCTGCGTGTAGTGCCGCTGGAATTTCTGCCCCAAGCCTAGCTAGTGCAGCGGATGGCGAAAAAGACTGGCGCTGGGACAAAGCGGCTTGTCGTTTTTGCGGAACCGGTTGTGGTATTATGGTTGCCACAAAAGGCGGAAAAATCGTAGCTGTAAAAGGCGATCCACTATGCCCTGTAAATCGTGGTCTTAACTGCATTAAAGGTTATTTTAATGCTAAGATTATGTATGGCGAGGACCGTATCACAAAACCTCTTTTGCGTATGAACGAAAAAGGCGAATTTGACAAAAAAGGTAAATTCGGCGAAGTTAGCTGGAAAAAAGCTTTTGATGTCATGGAAGCGCAATTCAGAAAAGCTTACGAGGAAAAAGGTCCAAGCGGTTTGGCTGTATTTGGTAGCGGTCAATACACTATCATGGAAGGTGTCGCTGCTGTCAAACTTATCAAAGCAGGTTTTAGATCTCACAATATCGACCCGAATGCTCGCCACTGTATGGCAAGTGCGGTTGTTGCGTTTATGCAAACATTTGGTATCGATGAGCCGTCAGGCTGTTTCGATGATATCGAGCTAACTGATACAGTTGTTTGCTGGGGCGCGAATATGGCCGAAATGCACCCAGTGCTTTGGTCTCGCGTAAATGACGCTAAACTTAAAAATCCTGATAAATACAAAGTTGTAAATTTATCAACTTTTTCAAGCAGAACTTCAAGCATAGCTGATATTGAGATTATTTTCAAACCTCATACTGACCTTGCGATTTGGAATTTAATCGCTCACGAGATTGTCTATAACCACCCAGAAGCGTTTGATGAGAAATTTGTCAAAGATCACTGCGTGTTTGCAACAGGTCCAGTTGATATCGGTTATGGTATGAGACCAAATCCAAAACACCCTAAATTTGATCCAAAAGAGGTCGATACAGTAGAAAAAGAACTATCAAAAGTTCTTAGCGAAGATGAGGGTGTAACTTTGGCATATCTAGGCATGAAAGCTGGCGATACGCTAGAAAATAAAAACAACGGCAAAGCCGACGCTCACTGGCTAATCGGTTTTGAGGATTTCAAAAAAGCATTAGAGCCTTATACGCTAGATTTCGTTGCCCAACTTGCCAAAGGCGATGACAACGAGGATTTAGAAACTTTCAAGAAAAAACTTCAAGGTTTAGTTGATTTATATGTCGAAAAAGGCAGAAAAGTAGTAAGCTTCTGGACAATGGGTATGAATCAACACCAAAGAGGAACTTGGGTAAATGAGCAAAGCTATATGGTGCATTTCTTGCTAGGCAAACAAGCTAAACCAGGCGAAGGCGCGTTCTCACTAACAGGACAACCAAGCGCTTGTGGAACTGCTCGCGAGGTAGGAACTTTCTGCCACAGATTGCCAGCTGACATGGTCGTAGCAAATCCAAAACACAGAGAAATGACTGAAAAAGTATGGCAAATCCCTGCTGGCACAATCAACCCACGCCCAGGCTTCCCTTATGTAAAACTAATGAGAGATATTGAAGACGGCGCAGTTAAATTTGCTTGGGTTCATGTAAATAACCCATGGCACAACACAGCAAATGCAAATCACTGGATAAAAGCAGCAAGAGAAATGGATAACTTCATCGTAGTAAGCGATCCATATCCAGGCGTATCTGCAAAAGTAGCGGATTTGATTTTACCAACTGCTATGATTTATGAGAAATGGGGAGCTTATGGTAATGCTGAGCGTAGAACTCAACATTGGCGACAACAAGTATTGCCAGTAGGCGAAGCGATGAGCGATACATGGCAAATTTTAGAATTCTCAAAACGCTTTAAAATTAAAGATTTCTGGGGCGAGAGAAAAATCGATGATAAGCTAACACTACCAGATGTTTTAGAAGAAGCTAAAAAAATGGGTTACGATCCAGAAGATACTCTATTTGATGTATTGTTCGCTAACAAACGCGCACTTGAATACAAAGCAGATGATCCAATCATCGCAGGCTTTGACTGCACCGAAGTTTTCGGCGATAGCAGAAATGTCGTAGGAAGCGACGGAGAGGTATTTAAAGGCTATGGATTCTTCGTGCATAAATATCTATTCGAAGAGTATAGAATTTTCGGCGACGGACACGGACACGATTTAGCTGATTTTGATACATATCACAGAGTTAGAGGTCTTAGATGGCCAGTTGTCGATGGTAAAGAGACTCAATGGAGATTTAATACCAAATACGACACTTACGCTAAAAAAGCTAATCCAGACGGCGATTTCGCATTTTATGGTAACCAAGGCGCATTGCCGACAGGCGATATGAAAAGCGCAACCTCAGGCGATGAGAAAACTTCATTTAAAAACAAAGGTAAAATTTTCTTCCGCCCTTACATGGATCCATGCGAAATGCCAAGCGAAGAGTATCCGTTCTGGCTATGTACTGGACGCGTCCTAGAACACTGGCACTCAGGCTCTATGACAATGCGTGTTCCTGAGCTTTACCGCGCTGTTCCAGAAGCTCTATGCTTTATGAACAAAGCAGACGGCGATAAAATGGGCATAGCTCAAAATGATATTGTATGGGTAGAATCAAGAAGAGGAAAAGTAAAAGCAAGAGTCGATTTCAGAGGTAGAAATGTTCCGCCTGTGGGTCTTGTTTATGTTCCTTGGTTTGATGAAAATGTATTTATCAACAAAGTTTGTCTAGACGCGACCTGCCCTCTTTCAAAAGAGACAGACTATAAAAAATGCGCAGTAAAAATTTATAAGGCATAATTATGGAAAGACGCGAAGTTTTAGGTTTATTAGGACTGCTTGTAGCAGGCGGAAGTGGATTTTGTGAATTTGCCAGAGCAGAGGATAAAATCCGTCTAAGACCGCCAGGTGCCCTTGATGAAAAAGAATTTATGAGCAAATGTATTCGTTGCGGGCTGTGCGTCGAGGCATGTCCATTTAATACGCTAAAACTAGCAGAATTTGGCGATAGCGGAGTGCCAAACGGAACTCCGTTTTTCCAGCCAAGACTAACTCCATGCTATATGTGCCAGGATATCCCTTGCACAGTAGCGTGCCCAACTAGCGCGTTAGATAAACAAAATGTTAGCGAAAATGACAAATTAAATATCAACAAAGCACAAATGGGCGTTGCAGTAGTAGATCAGAAAAACTGCGTTGCATACTTTGGAATTCAATGCGATGCATGTTATAGAGCCTGCCCTGTCATGGATAAGGCACTATTTATCGAATACAAACGCAACACAAGGACAGAAAAACACGCATTTTTACTACCTGTTGTAGATAGCGATTACTGCACAGGGTGTGGAAAATGCGAGAAAGCCTGTATAACCGAAAAAGCAGCCATTACGGTGCTACCACGAAATTCGGTTTTAGGCAAGGTAAATGACAACTATGTCAAAGGTTGGATCGAGGGCGATGACGCGAAGCTAAAAGACGCTGATAGCCAAATCAACTTAAATTTGAAAAAAGGTATTGATTACTTAAACGGAGGCGAGCTATGAAATACACACTTTTAAGAAGATTAGTTCAATTCCTAATCCTTGGCCTTTTCATAGCTGGAAACTGCTATGGATTTAAAATTTTGCAAGGAAATTTAAGCTCGTCAGTGCTTTTTGGAGTTATAAATTTAAGCGATCCTTTTGCCGTGCTTCAACTATTTTTGGCAAGTTTTAGCCTAGGTGCGCTTAGCATAGTTGGCGCGTTAATCATATTTGCGTTTTACGCTTTGATTGCGCCACGAGCTTTTTGCGGTTGGGTATGTCCTATCAATATCCTAACAGATTTGGCAGCTTGGATAAGAAAAGTTTTAAATATCCAAACCAAAATGTTTAGCGTCAGCAAAAACGCTAGATACTATTTGTTAGTTTTAGTCCTACTTTGTAGCGGATTGTTTAGTATAGCAGCCTTTGAGATACTAAATTTCGTCGGATTTTTCACAAGAGCGGTCGTTAGCCTTAGCGTTAGCGCATTTAGTATAGCCGCAATCATTGTGATATTTGAAATTTTCGCAGGAAATAGAATAATATGTTCCCATATATGCCCACTAGGGGGATTTTGGGCGATAGCAAGTAAATTTAGCTTAATTCGCATTTATCATAATGCAAACAAATGCACCAAATGCAACAAATGTAAGAGCGTTTGCCCTGAGGTTCAGGTGTTAAAAATGGTCTCAAAAGAGAGTTTTAAAATCGATTCTGAGTGCATAAGTTGCGGTAGATGTGTCCAAATTTGCGATGATGATGCGTTAAATTTTAGCATACTAGGAGTAAAAAAATGAAAAAGAAATTTGCTTTTTTAAGCCTTGTTGCAGCTACAATTTGTTGTTTGGGTTTGAGCGGTTGCCAAGATGAAAAAGGCAAAGCGAGCTCAAATACAAACCAACCAGTAGCGCAAACACAACCCGCCTCAGCACCTGCTGCTACTAACGAAGTAAAAGCAGAAGCACCTAAGGCAGAGGTAGCGCCAGCTGCTGCACCACAAGAGCCAGCCGCACCAGCGCCGGTTGTCGAGAAAAAGGAAGATATACCAAATTTAGAGCTTGCGCAAAGTCCTAAATTTAGAGAGGATTACACTAACGAAAGCCTAACCTTGCCTACTTATGAGGTAAAAGGTGGCGCACCAGGCGAAAATATGGTATTTGAGAGAAGCTTCGAGAACGCTCCTCCGCTAATCCCACACACTTTGGACGATATGCTACCTATCACAGCCGAAAACAACATGTGCACCACATGCCACCTTCCAGAGGCTGCACAGGCTATGCAGATCAAATCAGTCCCACAAAGCCACTTAGCTGATTTGCGTGATGAGAATCAAAAGAGCCTTGATGGCGCACTTTCTATGGCTAGATACGACTGCGTTTCTTGCCATGTTATTCAAACAAACGCAACCGAGCTAGTTCAAAACAAATTTGAAGCAGATTTTAGTCGCTTTGCAGACTCAAATACTAGCTCAAATTTGCTTGACATTTTAAATCAGGGCGCTGATATCAAATAACCATTTTGTTGTGAGTTTGGACCTCCAAACTCACACAAAATTTACGAGGTAAAAAATGAAAAAATTATTCGTTGCTTTTATCTTTTTAGCAACCTTTCTTTTTGCAAATGACAAAGTCATAGTAGATGGCAACATCGCGATTTTAAAGCAAATGGATGAAAAAATCTATGCTGGCACGGACACCGGAAAGCTTTTTAGTATAAGCGGGAGCGATGAGAACGCTACTCTTGTTTTAGCTCTTCCGCAAGTCAAAAGCTATGTCGATGGCGATATCGATTCTAAGGTCATCGATGTCGATAAGCTGGGTGAAAAATTTGCCCTTTTGATAAATGGCGATTATATGCACAAAAAACTCGCCGTGTATGAAAATGGCACGCTTGACACCTTTGATTTGCCGATAACTGGTATCAAAAGACTATTTTTGCTAGATAGCAATACTATCGTTTTACTAGGCGTGGGAAGCGAAATTTTATACTACGACATAGCCTCAAAATCTGTGAAATTTGAGCACAAAATTTCAGATTCACCTTTTGGTGGCGTGAGCTTTGACCGCGAGAAAAATTTATTGCTTCTTTCAAACGAAGGCGGTATGATTTACTTTTTTGACACAAAAGAGAAAAAATTCTTACGCGAAAAAAGTATCCACAAAGACAATGTCTTCAATGTAGCCTTTGTAGGCGAAAGGGTGATAACTGGCTCAAACGACAAAACCTGCTACTACGAAAACGCAAGAGAGTCTAAGCTTTTCGAAACTGGCTTTATCGTGTATAGCGTGGCACTAAGTGAGGATTTTGGCGCATTTACGACACTTGATGGCATAAATATCATAAACAAAGCCGGAAGCATCATCAAAAAAATCCCTTATGATGGCGAAATCATAAACAACATGACATTTTATGGCGATCACTTAGTTGGCGCAGGATACGACAAAACAATTCATTTTTGGAGCTATAAATGAACATTTCAAGTGTGATAATCTACACAGATAATAAGACAAATTTGGACGAACTTAGCGCTCTCGTAGCAAAAATAGAGTTTTGCGAAGTCGTGGCTGCACAAGATGGCAAAATCGTAGCGACTATCCAAACCGAGAGCCTAGATCAAGAGCTGGGCGCGTTTAAGGCTATGCAAGCCCTAAAAGGCGTAAGCGATGTAGCTATGATATACTCATACCAAGACCTAGACGAGCAAATCGACGCCGCGAACAGCAACAATATAGAAGAGATTATGCAAAAAATCGACGAAGAACCAGAAATCAAAAAAATCAAATACGGCGGTAGTTTAAATATCTAAATTTACCTCTTTTTAAAGGCTGAATTTGACAGAATTCGGCCTTTTTATAAATCCAAAACTTACTAAAAATTTCAAAACTTACCGATAAACTTACCTTAAAGATAGAAAAAACGATAATTTAGCTGATTAAAATGGTATTTAGAAATGTCTTGGTGACCCATAGGAGACTCGAACTCCTGTTACCGGCGTGAGAGGCCAGTGTCCTAACCGCTAGACGAATGGGCCACAAAAAATAAGAAATATAATTTTACCCAAAGGATTATAAATTTAAGATAAAATTGAAAGCAAATTTGCGCTAAATTTCAAATTTTAAGTTAAATAGCTAAAATTTAAATCAAATTTTGAAAATTGGCGCGAAAATGAACAGCCCGCCAAGACAGCGTGTGAAAACAGCGTGTGAAAACAGCGAAAATTTCTCTCAAATCAACCTAAATTTGCGCACAAATTCAAATTCAATGAGCAAATTTTAAATGCAAATTCTGCGGACAAATTTAGCACAATTTCAAATTCACAATTTCAAATTCACAATTTCAAATTCACAATTTCAAATTCACAATTTCAAATTCACAATTTCAAATTCACAATTTCAAATTCACTCAAATTCTACAAGCAAACTTAACGCAATTTCCCTATTTTTTCGTGATTTTATATAGCAGATTTCCCACGCTTTGGATAATCTGCACGACTACTATCAAAATCACGACCGTATAAGCCATAATGTCTGGGCGGAAACGCTGAAATCCATACCTAATCGCCACATCGCCCAGTCCGCCGCCGCCGACCGTGCCAGCCATAGCCGTAAATCCGATAATC
This sequence comes from Campylobacter sp. JMF_15 NE4, assembly GCF_027737645.1. Classification (NCBI taxonomy): domain Bacteria; kingdom Pseudomonadati; phylum Campylobacterota; class Epsilonproteobacteria; order Campylobacterales; family Campylobacteraceae; genus Campylobacter; species Campylobacter sp. JMF_15 NE4. The sequence continues at coordinate 670,845 of NZ_JAOVTY010000001.1, forward strand.
ACAATCAAAGTAAGCGTAATAGCGTTTATTATCGCGGGCAACGCCTCGACGAACATCACGCGGAAGATTATCTGCGACTTACTCGCCCCGAAGCTCTTCGCAGCCTCGATTACACCGGGATCGACCTCGACTAGCGCATTTTCGATTAGACGCGCGATAAATGGCGCAGAGCCGATTGTTAGAGGCACAATCGCCGCCGTGGTGCCGATACTCGTGCCTACGAGCATTTTCGTAAATGGAAACAGCACGATTAGCAGGATAATAAACGGAAAACTTCGCAAGATATTCACCACGATATCAAGCACCGCGTATAGCGAGCGGTTTTCGTATAGCCCGCCAGCGCGCGTGAGCACTAGCACGATAGCTAGCACGCTACCTAGCAAAAACGCCAAAAATGTCGATACGAAGGTCATATACAGCGTATCTCGCGTCGCTTCTAACAAAAGCGAAGTAATCTGTGAATTAAAAAATCCCTGTATGCTCTCAAACATTTCCAATCTCCAAATTTAAACTATTTCAAATTTATGCCAAAACTCTTCGTCGCGCTCGATAAGCCCCCTAGCTACCAGAGTTTCTAGCACTTCGCGCGAACACAGCGTCTCGCCCGGCCACTGCCTATCATACCCGTCCTGTGCGCCCTTGCTAGTAGCGTCGATTCCGATATGCTCGCCATTTATAAAAACATCGCGCAGAGCGTCGATATTATTCACCACGCGCCAAAGGCTCATATACAGGTTGTTTGGGTCATTTTTCTCATCTGTGAAAATCAAAATTTTAAAATTCGCCCCAGCTTCCTTGCAAAGCAGTTCAAAGGTCTCCCTCACACTCGAAGATTTTTTCAAATTCACAAGCACAAAGGGATTTTTGCACTCGGTAAAGTGCTGCGCTAGGGAGACTACATCTTTTTTGACACTATGAAAGCTCTCCAACAAATCCTCATCGCTAAGCACCTGTGGCGCAGGACTCGCGCTAGGCTGCGAAACATCAATACCAAGCTTCCCACCAAAGCACGCATTTGGGCTAGCGTGATCTAGCTGGTCACACACACCCTCGCTAAATGTGAGCGATCTAGGCGAAATCCTATCAAGGATAAATTTTGCTAGCGCCCTGTAATCGCCCAAATTTGGCGCATCTTCACCCACAAAAATCGCGTGTTTTACGAAGCTCATCTGCCCCACACCCCAAAATGCGTGCATTAACTGCTGTGCGTGCGCTGGGTAGCGAGAGTGAAATTTAGCCAAAATCAGGTTATGGAAAACCCCATTTTCAGGCATACGATAATCAATCAAATCAGGCGCGCTCGTGCGAAAAAGTGGCAAGAAAATGCGCTCCGTGGCGTATCCCATAAATTTATCTTCTAGTGGCGGTTTGCCCACGACCGTGGCGGCAAAAATCGGATTTTGGCGGTGCGTGATAGCCTCCACTCTCATCACCGGAAACGGCAAAATCGGCGTATAAAAGCCCGTATGATCGCCAAATGGCCCCTCATCGCACATCTCGCCAGGCTCGACGAAGCCCTCTATCACGAAATCCGCGTCATGCGGGACATAAATATCGTTTGTAATAGATTTGACTAGGCAGGCTGGCTCTTTGCGGATAAAACCATAGAGTAAAAGCTCGAAAACGCCCTTTGGCAGGGGCGCTTGACCGCACCAGATATACAGCGGATCGCCACCGATCGCCACCGATACTGGCATTTTGCGCCCAGCGCGCGCGTATTCGTGATATAAATGCGCGCCGTCTTTGTGGATTTGCCAGTGCATGCCAAGGCGGTTTTTATCATAGACTTGCAAGCGATACATGCCCAAATTTTGGGTATCGCCGTTTAAATCTTTCGTATAAACCTGCCCCATAGTGATAAACGCTCCACCGTCGTTTTTCCAAGTTTTTAAGATAGGAAGAGAGCCCAAATCGACATCCGCGCCAGTATGCACGACCTGCTGACACTCGCCCTGCACTTTTTTTCTTTTTGTAAAAACCTTGCGAAGCGATACTAAATACGAGAGAAAATCGATTTTTTCTTTAAAATTCTTTGGTTTTTTTGGCTTCAAAAGCGCTTCGATTTCGCCTGCGATCTCCTCACATTCACGGCCTAAAATCAAATTTAGCGCCTCGAAACTCCCAAAAACATTTGTCAGCACCGGCGCGAATTTCGCCCCAGCTGAATTTGTCGGGTTTAAAAAAAGCAGAGCTTGCGAATTTGGCTTTTTCACCTCGATATAGCTGATATGAGCGATTTCTAAATCTATATCGCAAGGCTCAGCGATAATGCGCAAAAGCCCAGCCTTGTGGAGTTTGTGAATCCAAGGATTGCTTGTAATGAGATTTTCTATATTTTCTACACTTTTCATTCACGCCTCCTAAATTTAAAAAAACAGATTTTTCTCGCGCGGTTTTTGGCTCAAAAAACTCACTATATCGGCGCGGTTGCCGTAAATCAGGGCATAGTGAAACTCTGGGATTGTTTTTAGCATTTCGAGCTTTGAAAATCTAAAATCGATTGCGGTTTCGCCAAACTCATCGTCCCAGCTCGCGCAAATTAAAATTTTATCCCTAAATTTAGCCCGCAAATACTGCGCCGCGCGCACAAAAAGCTCTTTATCGCTTTCGATGATAAAGGCGCGGTAACTCTCGCCAAAAGGGGTGATATTTAAAAATTTATCCACGAAAATCGGCTCAAAATGGCTTAGAGCGCTGAAATTTTGAAGTCTAAATTCGATATTTTTGCGCCCCAAAAATTTCAAAATTCCACACAAATCTGGCAGGAAAATTTGCGGAAAAACTAAATTTGAATAATAAATTTCATCATAAATAAAACTCGAATAAAATATCGACCCGCTGTAAGTTTCGCTTAAATTTTCATCTTTTTCGATTTTTTGATAGCTAATCTCCAAAAGCTGCAAAAATTCCCTATTTTTGGTGAAATAAATGTGCTTTTGCTCGTGGCTGATTAGATGAATAAAAAGCTCGTGAAACGTGTTTGGAGCAAAAATCAGGTTTTTTGGCACGCTGATGAAGCGCAAAATCGAGGCTTGGATTTCATCAATTAGCACGAATTGATGACGCCAAATATCGCCTAAAAATTTAATCATTCTAAGCAAGGCGACATTTAAATTTTCGACCTTGATAAAGGCGACCTCGTCGTTGCTAACCTTAAAATCACTATCAAAAATCACGGCATAAGCGCCGTTTGCAATAGCCGTCTCGACATCTTTTGCGCTCGCATTTACCGCTATGAAGGCTGCTTTTTTGTGAATTTTATGCGCACAAATAGAAAAACTCTCCACCGCCGAAACACTCGGGCGGTTTAGCATTTTTCCATTTACAATGCGGACTAGATTGGCTAAATTTGTCATTGTTTAATCGCCAAAATGCGTAAATTCGCACTAAATTTTAGCAAAATTTGTGCCGAAATTTGGGAGATAAACAGCACAAACCTACCCTACTCGCGCGCCGTTTTTTACTTCGCCATGTGTGCCAAGAAGCGTAAGTTTGCCGTCTTCCGCGCTTAAAATCATACCTTGGCTAATGTGTCCGAAAATTTTGGCTGGTTTTAGGTTTGCTAAGACGCAGACTTGTTTGCCAATTAGTTCTTTTGGACTATAAAATTTAGCGATACCGCTGATGATTTGGCGTGGAGCTTCCTCGCCTAAATCAATCATAAATCTTAGCAATTTATCGCTGCCCTCGATATTTTCGCACTCCAAGACCTTGCCTACTTTAATCACGCATTTTGCAAAATCATCGATTTTAATCTGCGCCTCAGCATTTTCTTCTTTTTTAGGCTCAGCGCTTGCCTCTGGTCTGCTCATAAGCTCGCTTTCTACCTTCGCAAACAGCGGCTCGCACGCACTCGCGCTATAATCCAATAACTCGCCACGAAGACAGAGTTTTTCGTAAATTTCAGTTGAAATTTTAAATCCCAGCGCAGAGGCGATTTTATCCGCAGTTTTTGGCATTGCAGGGCTTAAAAGCACAGCAACTTTGGCCAAAATATTGGCTACAAGCGCCACAAGCGCATTTGCCTTTTCGCTCTCGCCATTTTTTATCAAATTCCACGGCTCGTATTTTGCAATCGCGCCATTTGCCAGCGCAAGAGCCTTCCAAAGCTCCTCTAAATAGCGATTTGTCGCGACTTCTTCAAGTTGAGCGATTGCCGAGCTTATCAAAGCATTTGCCTCGTTTATCTCATCTGTGTAGTATTTTAAGACATCTTTGGAGTTTATGATATTTGCCGAATACTTCGCGCTCATACCGATAATGCGGTTTAATAAATTTCCAAGTTCGTTTGCAAGTTCTGAATTTATGCGACTAATGATAGCTTTTTGCGAAAAATCGCCGTCTTGACCAAACGGCACCTCACGGAGCAAAAAGTATCTAAACTGCTCCAAACCATAAGCCTCAGCCACTTCGGCAGGATTTACGACATTGCCTAAGCTTTTGCTCATTTTGCGTCCGTCCCTAGTCCACCAGCCGTGCGCTGCGATAGTGCGTGGCATAGGCAAATTTAGGCTCATCAAAAACGCCGGCCAATACACAGCGTGAAATCTCAAAATATCCTTGCCGACTATATGAAGCGTGTCGCCCCAAAAGTCCATTTTAGCGTCATCTACACCATAACCTATGGAAGTGAGATAATCCATCAACGCGTCTAACCAGACATAAATCACATGTTTATCATCTTTTAGTTCGCTTGGAATTTTAATCCCCCAATCAAAGCCTGTGCGTGTGATAGAAAGGTCTTTTAAGCCACTTTTTACAAAGCTTATAACCTCATTTTTCTTACCCAAAGGCAAAATGCACTTATCGCTCTCATACCATTTTAAGAGCCTATCGCCATAAGCACTGAGTTTGAAAAAATAGCTTTCTTCTTTTAAAATTCTAGTTTTTTTGCCACAATCAGGGCAGTATTCGCCGTCTATTAGCTGATTTGACGGGAAAAAACTCTCGCAACTAACGCAGTAATTCCCCTCGTATTCACCCTTATAAATATCGCCGTTTTCATACATTTTGCGAAATACATTTTGCACGCCTATTTCGTGGTTTTTATCTGTCGTCCTTGAATACATATCGTAAGAAATTTCAAATTTATCCCATAATTCTCTGAATTTCGCACTGATTTCATCTGCGTATTGTTGCGGTGTTTTGCCCCGTTTAGCAGCGGCTTCTTCGATTTTTTGACCATGTTCGTCCGTGCCAGTTTTAAAGATAACCTCATGCCCTTGCAAACGATAAAATCTAGCCATAGTATCGCAGATAATCGTAGTATAAGCATGCCCGATATGCGGGACATCATTGACATAATAAATAGGCGTTAGTATGTATTTTTTCATTTTTTTCCTTGGGTTGAGTTTATATTATTGGCTGATATCTGCGCCACTTAGCTGATATGAAACATAGCCAGTTTCTGGGCGTATAGTTATAACAGAGCTATCGCCAGCGTCATTTGTAAGTGTTACATTACAATCCTCGACAAACACCCTATCATACGGCGTAGCAGAAGCTTGTAATGCACCCATTGGGCGTCCGATATGATCAAACGAGATTGTTTGCACATTAGCGCAACCAGCCGTAAATCGAATATTTACAATGCCATACTTGCCTTGTAAAAACATTTTGTTATTTATCAAATCGCCTCTATTATTAAAGGTTTGACCAGCGAAACCAGCAGTTAAAAGTCTAGCTGGATTTTGCGGATCTCTGGCAACACAGTCATAAGGCTCTCCGCAATTTGGCTGATTGGTAAGCGCATTAGAAGTATCTTGGAAAACAGTATATTTCCAACCGTCGTTTTTACCGGAATTGTCATTATGGAATTGTATTCTCCAAACTCTTCTAAACCAATTAGGATCATTTGCGTCAAATTTATTATCATACATCGCTAATTGTTGCGTATAGCGTATGTGTGATACGAGCTGATCGCTCGCTTCGACTAGGGCATTTCGCTCTGTTTGGGGAACTGCAACCGCTGCAAGTATCCCAACTATAACCACAATAAAAACAAGTTCAATTAATGTAAAACCTTTTCTCATAATTTTTACCTTTCATAAAAATTCGCTATATTTTAACATAAAATTTCGCAATTTGAACGCCTAGTTTATAAATATCAATACTTTGATCGAAATTTCTTTCATTTTTTTCCTCTATTATGGCGTCAAAACCTTTGTTTATACCATAAAATTTAAGCCGTAGCTGCATTTGCTCATCATCGCAAAGCGCGCTTGCAACCCCGCGCTTTTTTAACTCATTAGCTAAATTTTTTGCCACATCAAATTTATAAATGAAATGTTTGCTAGGGCGATTTTGAAAAAACGCCACATACATCGCGTCGCTAAAAATCACAGAAAAATAGCTAAAAACCAAGCTAAACAAACTCACGCCAAGCGCAAATTTGTGAAAAGAGCGAAATCGAGGGAGCCTTACTCTGTATGAATTAAACACGACCCGCACGATTAGTGGCGTCGCAATCACGCAGTATGGAAGCATCATCTCCATAGCCACACGCTGTCTAAGCGAAAAAATCAGTGCCAAACAAAACGCGCTAGTAGCGATATACCAAAGCAAATCTTTGTTTTCTTTAATCCAAATTCGATAAATCGCATAGACAAAAAACAAAAAAACAAAAGGCGAAAATGCCCCTGCAAATACGCCAAGAGCGTCTAGGAAATACCCGCGCGGTTTGCCCTGCGTGCCGATATCGTAAAAGACTATGCTAAATACAAAAAGCGCCAAATTTAGCACGAAAATTTCTCGCTTCCCAGATCTCAAAGCCCAAATTCCAAAACCGATATAAAGCATAAAAAACGCCCTATCAATAAAGGCACTAAGCACCAAAACAGCGATAAGTGCGCCCCAGTTTTTGGTTTTGGCAAAATAGTATGCCAAAAGCGTAGCAAAGATAATAATGCCTGCTGGATTTAGCAAAATCGCGCTACTCATCGAAGCAGGAAGCCCCATAAATAGCGCAGTTGCGACAAGTCTATCAAATCTGCGTTTTAGAGTAAATTTTGAAATTTTATAAATCAAGGCGCAGTTTATGAAATGCAAAATCAAAAAAGGTGCCCTTAGCGCATAATCATTTTGAGAGAAAATTTTGCACGAAACATTTGCTATGAGCGAAGTTAGGCTGTTTTGGTTATAAAAAATTTCAGCCTCGTAGTAGCTTATGCTTAAATTTGATATGGCGTAAATCAAAAAAAGCGCGTCAGCACAAAACAAAATCGCTAGGATTAAAATTTCGTTTTTAATGAATTTTTCTAAGCTCATATCGTTTTAGTTTCCATATAAAAAATATCGACGCCATAACCACCACGCAAAGCGCGCTTAAAAAGGCTCCCCAGCCAAAGCTATCATACAAAAATCCAGGCACAAAACTCCCCAAAGCCCCGCCACAATAATAAAAACTAATATAAAGGCCGTTTGTAATGCCCTTGTGAGCGGTGGCCTTTTTATTGACATGCGCAGTGGCGACCGAGTGCGCCATAAACGAGCCGAAATAAAACACTATCATAGAGCCAAAAATCACGCCGAAACTCTCCACATGCAAAAGCAAAAGCGCGATGAAATATATCAAAAACCCTATCATAATCGCATTTGTCGGACCCTTGCAAAAATTTGCAATTCGCGCGACATTAAAGGAAATAAAAACTCCCACAATATAGCCAAAATACATAAAGCCGATTTTCGAGCCGTTAAATTCGCCAAGAAGCCTTTTTAACTCAAATGGCAAAACATTTAGCGTAGCTTGAAAGACAAAGCACATACCAAAAATCGCGCAAAAAATATAGATATTTCGCGGAATTGATAAAATTTGGGCTATGTTGCGAATTTTAGGCTTTACAAGGCTGATTTTAATCACAGGCAAAATTTTATAAAGTAGCGCGCTCACGCCAAATGCAAGCGCTCCAAGCACAAAAAAGAAAAATCTCCACCCAAACAAATCGGTAAAAAATCCGCTCAAAAATCGCCCGATAAATCCCCCAGCTATCGTCATACCCACATACGCACCGATTGCGCTGGCTAGGTTTTGTTTGTTTGCGCTTTGGGAGATATAGCTCATTATCCCAGTCAGGGCCGCTGGGACGATGAAGCCTTGGATTATGCGAATAGTAAGCAAAATTTCATAACTATCCGCCAAAGCAAAGCAAATTTCGCTCGCGCCAAATATAAAAAACACCCCCACTAGGACATTTTTAATCGAAACTTTTTCTAAAATATAGCCATAAATTATCGAAGCAAATGCAAGCGGGGCTAAAATCGCAGTGGTAAAAAGCGAGGCTTTAAATTTTGAAATTTCTAAAATTTGCTCGAAATGCGGTTGCAGGGGCTGTGGCGCATACATAATGCACATTGCTAAAACCGCACAAAAATATAAAATCAAAAAATTAAAATTTTTCACAGCCCACTTCTAAATTTTAAAATTTACTCTTCTATTTTGTAATTTTCCCAGAAAAAGTTAATCCACTCATCGGTCTCTTTGATTTTAAAATCAGGCTGGATTAGTGCCTTGCTTTTGTAAAAAATCACCGCTGTTTTAATCTCGGCATTTGGGTATTTTTCCTCCAAAACACGCTTGATTTCGACCATACTATCGCCACTATCGATGATATCATCGACTAGCAAAATTCTTTTATAAAGTTCCAAATCAGGGATATTGAAAACATCGATTGTATCGAGCTTTTGTGTATCTGCATAATGGATAGAGTTAATCGAAAAAATCGTCCTCATATCAAGGGCGTTTGCTAGCGCATGACCAAATGTCAGCCCGCCACGCGCAATCGCTACAATCGCGTCAGGCGCGAAGCTATCACGCACTTGTTTGGCAATGATTCTACTATCTTTATCAAGTTCTTCGAAGCTGTAAAATTTCATATTTTCTCCTTATTAATGCAAAATAAATACCAGCGCGCTAATTCCTGCTAGCACCAAAACGCCCAAATTTATATCGCTAAACCTTCTTTGCACCAAGCGCACAAGCAAATAGCTAATAAATCCGAAGCTTAGACCATTTGTAATCGAATATGTAAAAGGCATAAGCATAACGATAAAAAACGCCGGAATTAAAATTCCAATATCGCTGTAATCAAGCTTGCCAAGCTCGCTAAACATCAAAATTCCAACCATTACCAAAACTGGATAAATCGCGTTGCTTGGAATCGCTTTAAAAAGCGGAAGCATAAATAGCGTCAAAATAAAGCAAACCGCCGCAAACACAGCAGTTAGACCAGTGCGACCACCAGCCTCGACACCACTTGCGCTTTCTGCAAAGGCTGTAACCGTGCTAGTGCCCACTATCGCGCCACCTACTGAGCCAACAGCGTCGGCAGTTAAATTTCGCGCTAGTTTTTTCATACCCTCAGGATCTTCATCGCTAAAAATTTTCGCCCTATTTCCGACACCAGTTAGCGTGCCGATACTATCGAAAAGGTGAGTTACAAAAAATGTGATGATAAATGGCAAAAACGCGAGTTTTAGCGCGCCCATGATATCAAGCTGTCCAAAAATCGGCGAAATTGAAGCAGGAAGCGAGATGATACCCTCTGGTTTAGGCGAGATCCCAAAAACCCATGCAATCACAGAGGTAATCAAAATCGCCAAAATAAACGAAGCTTTTACCTGCAAAACAAAAAGCAAAATCATGATAGTAAGTCCGCCAAGACCAAGCAAAACAAGCGGATCACGCAAATTGCCAAGAGCGACAAGGGTAGCTTGATCGGCTACGATAATGCCCATTTGTTTAAGCCCGATAAAGCAGATAAATGCGCCGATACCAGCACTTATGGCGCGACGCAAATCAAGCGGAATTGATTTGATAACCCAAATTCGGAAATTTGTAAATGAAAGAACAGTAAATAAAAATCCACTCAAAAACACGATTCCAAGGGCTGTTTGCCATGGAATTTGTGCCCCCATACAAAGCCCAAATGTAAAATACGCATTTAAGCCCATACCCACACTAAGTGCGACAGGCGTATTTGCAAAAAAGCCATTAAAAAGCGTCGCTAATATCGTAATTAGCGCAGTTGCAGTAACTAACGCCTCGTATGGCATGCCTGTTTGGCTCATAATGATAGCATTTACAGGCACTATGTAAATCATAGCCAAAAATGTGGTAATTCCCGCATTCAACTCTTGCTTGATAGAAGTTTTGTTCTCTTCTAACTTAAATAACGAAGTCATCGCCGTCCTTTTCAGTGATATTTAGTTTGTTTGCTGCAAAATTTATAGTCGTTCCTTGGATTAAAACCGAGATTAAAACCATAAAGAAAACGATATTAAAAATAATATGAGATTCCTCTAAATGATAGACATAAGGATATGTCGCAAGTATGATAGGAACTGCGCCCCTTAGCCCTACCCACGAAATATAAAATTTTTCAAATTTGGAATATTTGCTTTTGATAAGTGAGATAAAAACGCTAGCTGGCCTAGCTATAAAAATCAAAACCAGCGACAAAATAATCGCATTGTGCGCGATTTGAGGCAGGTCTGATGGAAAAACCAAAAGCCCAAGGGTCAAAAATACGACGATTTGCATCATCCACGCAATCACTTCGTGAAATGCTATGATATTTTCTTTGTTTGGAAATGCGTATTTGTTCGCCAAAACCCCAGCCATATAGACGCTTAAATATCCATTACCGCCCAAATGCGAGCTTAGCCCAAACATTATAAGTAGCCACGCAATGCTAATTAGCGGGTAAAGTCCTGTTTGCATAAGGCGTAAATTTATGCAAATTCTAGGGAACAAATACCCAAACGCAATGCCCAAAACTCCGCCCACTGCAAACTGCAAGAAAAAGTGCATTAGCATTTTTTCTATCGTTGTATCTTGGGCTAAAACTATCAAATTTAAAATAGCAATTGTCAAAAAAATCGCCATAGGGTCGTTGCTGCCGCTTTCTAGCTCCAAAAGTTCATTTAAGCCATTTTTGAGCTTGATTTTTTGACTTCGCAAAATCATAAACACAGCCGCTGCGTCCGTCGAAGATATAATCGAGCCAAGTAAAAGTGCGTGAAGTGGCGCGAAACCCAAAACCAAATGTATAAAAACCGCCATTATCAAAGCAGTTAATAAAACACCGATAGTAGCAAGCAAAACCCCGCTTACCATAACGCTTTTAATGTGTTCAAATTTGGTATTTAATCCGCCACTATAAAGTATGAAAACAAGGGCGATTGTCCCCACAGCTTGTGCCAAATGCGGATTGTCAAATTCGATGCCCACAATGCCCTCACTACCAAGTAGCATACCAAAACCCAAAAACACAAGCAGAAGCGGAAGCCCGATTTTTTCTGAAATTTTACTAGCATAAACACTGATAAAAAGTATAACACCGATACCGATGATATATAAATTCAGACTGCTTAGTAAAATTTCCATTTTTTAACTCGCATAAATTTGAAGTTCGTTATACAAACTATCGCGCTCGACGGGGATTAATCCGGCAGTTTGAATTAAATCGATAAAATCTTTTTTATTCACACCCTTTTTGCTCTGCGCGCCTGCGCTGCTTTGGATACTTTCGTTCTCTATCGTGCCGTCGATATCATCTGCGCCAAATTCTTGCGCCACTAAGGCTAAATTTAGCGTCGAAGTCGCCCAATACGCCTTGATATGCGCGACATTATCTAGCAAAATTCGAGCGATTGCGATTGTTTTTAAAACCTCAGCCGAACCCATAGCCTTAGGCGTCTGCAAATAGTTATTTTCTCTTTGATACACAAGCGGGATAAATGCGTTAAATCCGCCGCCATTTTCGTTTGCAATAGTTTCATCTTGAAGATCGCGAATTCGCAAAATGTGATCTGTGCGGTGAGCGAAATTTTCAATATGGCCAAAAAGCATAGTTGCGTTGCTTTGGCGGCCCATTTTATGCCAAATTTTATGGATTTCTAGCCAGTTTGCCGAGCTTACCTTTCCTTTGCAAATTTGCTCCCTCACGCCCTCATCAAATATCTCAGCACCGCCACCAGGCATGCTATCTACGCCACTAGCAATCATATTTTTTAGCGTTTCTTCGTAAGGCATTTTCCATTTTCGTTTGAAAAAATCCACCTCGGCTGCGGTCATTGCTTTGATATGCAAATTTGGAAATTTGGCTTTTATCGAGCTAAATAAATCAAAAAACCACTCGGGCTTTAAATTTGGATTATGCGAGCTTACGATATGCACCTCTTTGGTGCCTCTCTCCACAGTATCAGCCACTATGCCCAAAATTTCATCTTTGCTCATTGTGTAAGATTGCTTCTCGTTTTTGCGATGAGCCGAAAAAGCGCAAAATTTACAGGTATCAGCGCACAAATTTGAAGGATTTATATGACGATTTGAGTTGAAAAACACCTTTTTGCCGTTTTTTTGCTCGCGGATTGCGTTTGCAAATTTAGCTAGGTCGAAAAGGTCTAAGTCCCACAATTTGGTCGCTTCATCGAAATTTAATCTTTCATTATTTTCTAATTTTTTTAATATTTCCATAAAACTTCCTAAAATTTAAACGCTGATTATATAACTTTTAAAATTTAAATTAGCTAATTTTTGATAATTTTCTAACGATTTACGAAAAATTACTATAATTTTGCGAATTTCAACTGGAAGGAATAAAATTTAAAAATGTGCGGAATCGTAGGATATATCGGAAATAAAGAGAAAAAAAATATCGTCCTAAATGGTCTAAGAGAGCTTGAATACAGAGGCTATGATAGCGCTGGAATCGCTATTATGGAGGGCATGGAAAATGCGAATATTACATATTTTAAGGCTGTTGGAAAACTAAAAAATTTAGATGAAAAAATGGCTGATTTTAGCAGCGAGTGTTTTGGCGTGTCGATCGGGCATACTAGGTGGGCGACGCACGGCAAACCGACCGAGCTAAACGCTCACCCGCATTTTGGCGAATTTAGCTTTGTGGTGCATAATGGAATTATCGAGAATTACCAAGAGCTAAAAGATGAGCTTAGCAGCGAGGGCGTGGTGTTTTTGAGCCAAACAGACACTGAGGTCATCGTGCATTTGTTTGAAAAATACTATAAAATTCACGCCGACGCATTTAAGGCTTACGAGGCTACGATTGCGCGTTTGCACGGGGCTTATGCGACACTTTTGATCACAAAAGCAGCGCCTGGGAAGGTATTTTTCGCCAAAAACGCAGCCCCACTAATCGTGGGATTTGGCGAGAGCGGTGAAGTTTTGTTTAGCTCATCAGACGCGCCATTAATCGGACTAGCTAGCAAGGTTACCTACCTAGATGACGGTGTGTATGGCGTGGCTAATAGCGATGAAATCAGCGTATATCAAAACGGCAAAAAAATCTCTCCAAACTACGGCGAACTTCCGAAAGACAAGGGCTACGCGCAAAAAGAGGGTTATAGATTTTTCATGGAAAAAGAGATTTACGAACAATCCCAAGTCATCACAGAGACCATGATGGGGCGCGTGATAAAGGCTGGGGATATTAAATTTGATGAAATTTCGCCTGATTTGTTTAAGGGTGTAGATGAGATTATGATTTGTGCGTGTGGCACGAGCTACCATGCTGCGCTAGTTAGCGCGTATCTTTTCGAAAGACTAGCCAAAATTCGCACCAAAATCGAAATCGCTAGCGAATTTCGCTACAAAGAGCCGTTTTTAAACCCAAACGCGCTTTTTATCGTAATTAGCCAAAGTGGCGAGACAGCCGACACCCTAGAAGCCCTAAAAATCGCCAAAGAAGCAGGATTAAAAACCCTAGCAATCTGCAATGTCGATAACAGCTCAATCGTGCGCTTAGCAGGCAGTGTAATCCTAACTCGCGCTGGTATCGAAAAGGGTGTGGCAAGCACAAAGGCCTTTGCTACGCAGGTCATGGTGCTATGGATGCTAAGCGTCTATGCTGCAAGACTGCGTAAAACTATCAGCGAAAATGAGCAAAACGAGCAAATTTCAACAATGCTTAAAATTCCGCAAATTTTAAAAATAAATCCGCGCCTGCAAGAGCGAATTTACCGCCTTAGCAAGCATTATTTGCACGGACATGGATTTTTCTTTATCGGGCGGGATATTTTCTATCCGCTAGCATTAGAGGGCGCGCTCAAACTAAAAGAAATTTCGTATCTCCACGCTGAGGGATATCCAAGTGGCGAGATGAAACACGGCCCAATCGCGCTGGCTGACGAACACCTTTTCACAATCGCGCTAATGCCACAATCCCTGCTGTATGAAAAAACCAAAAGCAATGTCGAAGAACTTGCCGCTAGGGATTCGTATATTTTAGCCATTAGTCCAAAGGAATTTGACCTAGCAGATGATTTTATCAAAACCAGCGACCAAACCAGCCCGATGGCTGAATTTTTCGAAATGATGATAATTTTACAGCTTTTGGCGCTTGAAATTTCAGTCCGCCTTGGCAACGATGTGGATATGCCACGAAATTTGGCAAAAAGTGTAACCGTAGAATAAATTTTAAATATTTATTTACTTTAAATTTATAAAATTCCGTGAAATTTCACTTTCACGGGGTTTTTATGAAACTTGCAGGACAAATTCTAAACAAATCTGTAATCTTAGGCGATGATGGCAAAAGATACACCTACTCTACCTTTGATTTCCACGACGAAAATTTAAAAATCGGCGATTTTGTAAGCTTCATCGCCGAAAAAGACAAAGCAGTTTTTATCAAATACATAAAAGACGGCGTAAGCCCAGAGCCACAGGACGAGACTTCGTTTCTCAAAAAAGAGGTAAATTTCGAATTCGTCGAAATCGAGCCTAAACAAAACGAAAATTTAGAGAGCAAAATTTATTCAAATTTCATACGCAAACACGGAATTCTCTCGTGCATTTTGCCACTGATTTTCGCTGGGGGATTAATGTTTTTCAAAGGCGAAATAATCTCATTTTTGCTCGCTAATAGCGCAAATTTGGGATTTATAAACCATGCGTCGATTGGAATTTGCGTAGATTTAACCATAGTTTTTATCTGGCTACTTGCCTATTTAATACCGCTAAATTTGGCTTTCAACGGCCTTGCAGTCGCCACACACGATCTATACGCCAAACGCCAAATCAACTCATTTAATCTATTTTTTATCCTAGCTTTGATTGTCGCACTAGCAGAAATGAATAATTTCTTTGGGCTGCAAAAATACGGCCTTGGCGTGCTGTGCGCGCTAGGCGTGCTGGGGTTTTGCGCGTATTTTTACAAAGCCAAGGCATTTTTTTATCTCAGCAAAAAAACAGGGGTCAAACTCTTCATTTTAGCCCTGATTGTGGATTTCGTGGCTGTATTTAGCGCAAATGTGCTAAACAGATTTTTTGGCTTTATTAACCCTGATTTGATTTGGTGGCAGCATGTCGCAATCTGTGCTGTTATCGCGCCACTTTATATACTTTCGTTTTTGCTGATAAAACGCCTTGTTTAGGCGTTTTATTTGGCTCTTTTGGCGTAAAAATTTAGCCTAAATTTAGCAAATTCGCCCCGCATTATCGCTTCACGCATTTGTTTTACTAAATTTAGATAATAATGCAGATTATGAATACTTGCTAATCGGTAAAATGTCAGCTCGTGCGCGCGAAATAGGTGGTTTAAATACCCGCGCGAAAAGTTTTTGCAAGTGTAGCAATCGCACTCCTCATCAAGCGGTCCATGGTCATGGACAAAACAGGCGTTTTTAATGCTAAATTTGCCCCTGCTTGTAAATATCGTGCCATTACGCGCATTTCGTGTAGGCATTACGCAATCAAACATATCCACGCCCCGCGCGACATTTTCGACCAAATCCTCTGGTGTGCCCACGCCCATTAAATAGCGCGGTCTGTTTTCATCAATAAAAGGCATGACCCCCTCGACCGTATCATACATTAGCTCGTTTGTCTCGCCTACGCTCAATCCGCCGATTGCAAGCCCGTCAAAGCTCATTTCACAAAGTGCGAGCGCGCACTCTTTTCGCGCCTCATAATCCGTGCCACCTTGAATAATGCCAAAGATATTTTGGTGAGTGTGAGATCCGCGCGCCTTATTTTCGCTGTGAAATTCCACCGCTTCCTTTGCCCATTTTATGGTGCGTTTCACGCTCAAATCAATGCGCTTTTTTAGCCTAATTTTAGCCTCGCTTTCAAGCTCGTTTGGATTGCGTGGCAAATCGACCAAATCATCTAAAATCATCATAATGTCCGAATTTAGCGCGTATTGCGTCTGTATCACAGAGCGAGGCGTGAAATAATGCGTGCTTCCGTCAATATGGCTTTTAAATTTTATGCCGTTTTCGTCGTTTTTGGTGTTTGCCCGCAGTGAAAATGCCTGAAAACCGCCACTATCTGTTAGAAAATTTCCGCCAAATTTGCTAAATCCATGCAACCCACCAAACTCTTCTACCACGCCAGCTCCTGGGCGCAGATACATGTGATATGTGTTTGCTAGGATTATCTTTGCGCCTAGTATCTCGCTCACATCGTGCGCGTCTAGGCCTTTGATAGCACCCACTGTGCCAACAGGCATAAAAATCGGCGTTTGCACCACGCCGTGCGCCATTTCTAGGGTGCAGGCGCGCGCTGCGCCGTCTTTTGCGTCTATTTTAAATTTCATTATTTTCCTTTGGTAAATTTTGCGCTATTTTACCAAAGTTTTTGCCTTTTTTAGAGTTTTTGAAATTTTTGCGTCCGCTTAAATACTCGCTGTATCTCGTGCCATACAGACTTGCGTGCCAAATCGCAAATCCAAGCATGCTAATTCCGCTTATTTTGTGGATTTTGCGCCATGCCTTGCCCTTTTTAAACCCGCTAAACGCGCAGATTCCCATACTCACTGCAAGGCTGTTTTTGGCTAGTTTTCGCTGAAATTGCAAATCCAAAATTTTATCCTTACTTTTCAAATTTAGCCCCTTTTATCGAATTTAAAAGCAGAGCAATCGTCGTGCCATTATGCAAAATCGCCGTGGATATCGGGCTTAAAATCCCAAGCGTAGCCAAAAGCAAAATCGCCGAATTTACCCCAACGGTAGCGTTAAAATTCCGCCTAATCAGCCTTAGCGTATCATCTGCTGCGGCTTTGATTTTCGCCACGCCCTCGATATCGTTTTTCAAAAGCAAAATTTGCGCGCTCGCCTTTGCAATATGCGCAGAGCTAGGCATACCTATCCCCACATCTGCCGCCATTAGGCTAGGAGCATCGTTTATGCCGTCGCCTATAAATGTAACCTTATGCCCGCGCGATTGCAAATCTTTGATAATCTCGGTTTTTTGCGTCGGCAAAAGCTCCCCATACGCCGCGTCAAGCCCCAACTCGCGCGCCACTTCATCGGCTTTTTGCTTCACATCGCCACTTAGCATTATGATTTGTTTGACCCCTATTTTGCGAAGCTGGGAAATCACAAATTTAGCATTATCACGAAGTCTATCGCGCAGTCCAATCACGCCCAAAAGTTTGCCGTCAAATGCGATGAAAAGTAGCGAAAGACCGCGATTTTCTAAATTTTCAATCCGTTTTTTAAACGGCGAAAAATCTATCATCTCATCATCTTGTAAAAAATGCTTCGAGCCAATGATTAAAATTTTGCCCTCTATGTTTGTCTTCACCCCGTGCGCTACGACAAATTCGACCTCATCGTGGCTGACATGGATAAATCCGCGCTTTTTGGCTGCTTCAACGATAGCCTGGGCGACTGGGTGGAAATAGTGCTCCTCGGCGCTCGCCGTCAAATTTAAAATGTCTTTATCGCTGAAATTTTTATCAAAGGATATGATTTTTACGACCTCTAAATTCCCGTGTGTGAGCGTGCCTGTTTTATCGAAGACAAAAGTATCGCTAGCTCCAAGGCTTTCTAAGGCTTTCGCCCCTTTTATGAGAATTCCAGCCTTGCCAGCCTTTGAAATGCTCGATTTAAAGGCAACTGGCGTTGGGAGTTTGAGCGCACAGGAATAATCAGCCTGCAAAACAGAGGCAACGCTAGTGAAATTTCGATTTATCAGATACGAAACCCCAGCTAGCCCAAAGGTAATAGGCACCAGCTTATCGCCCAGCCTCATCGCACGCGCGCCGATTTGCGAACGCTCTTTGAGTGCGTTTGCGATGTATTTTTTGATACTGTGCGCAGATGTTTCATCGCCCACACTTTGGGCATAAATCCTAATCGCCCCCTCAGCGACTATCGTCCCACTAAGCACCATATCTCCCCTACTTTTGCGCGCTGGCAAGGCTTCGCCTGTCATGGAGGATTGATTAATCAGCGCCTCTCCGCTTAAAATATGGCCATCTACACCGATAATATCGCCAGATCTTACCACGACGATATCGCCTGTTTTAAGCTCTTTGGCTGGGATTTTCATCTCGATTTTTTCGCCGTTTTGCTCTACCTCAACCCACGCCTCGCTAATATCAGGTTTGGCTAGCTCTTTTATCAAATCATCGCTTTTATAAACGGTGCTTTCTTCCATATACTCGCCAAGGGCTAGCATTGTATTTGTGCTATTTGCCGCGAAAGTATCGGCCCTGCCAAAGGAGATCCCCACAGCCAAAGCTTCAAGCGTTTTAGAAGTTAGTCCATGCGCTAGGCTCTCTTTTGCCCCCTCTTTAAGTAGCGGCAAACAAGCAATCAAGCTAAAAAGTCGCACAAATGCTGAATTTCGAAAGAAAAAATTCGCCCCAAGCGCAGCGGCTGAGACAATCAAAGCGTTTTTGCTAGGGGCATGTGAGCGTTCGCGCTTTTTGGCGCGCTTAAATTTGGCTAAGTCTAAATTCGCTAGGTGCTTTATCAACTCGTCGCGAGTGCTAGTATTTGTGCTCTTGCGGGAATTTGCGCTATTGCGGGAGCCCTCACTCTCGCCCTTGCCTTTGCGGGCAGTATTTTTGAAAGCTAACCTAGCAAAATTTTTGTCATAATTTATAATCAAAGCGCCGATTTTAGCGTTAAATCTACACTCTTTAACACCGCCAAATTTTGAAATTTCTTTTAAAAATTCGCCCTCATTTAAATTTTTAAAAGCGCAAATTTTAAGCCTGATTCGCCCCGCACACTCGTGTTTTATCTCAAATTTCATTTTCGCTCATTTGCGCTTTTGCGTCCAAAAAACGCTCCTTCATCTCCTCAATCCCCATTTCAAAGAGCTCTGAGCCCTTTGCGATAAATTTAAAAAGGTTTGTTTGCGCATTTTCGTTAGTGAAAAAATACACAACCGCAGCGCCCAAAATTGCGCCATTTAGAAATGAATTTTTCTTAAAAAATTTGCTTTTGCCTAATTGATTTAGCCTAGCAAAATTTGAAAGGTTTTTGGATTTTTTGCCACCAAGTGCGCTATTTATCCATTTTGATAGCTCGCCAAGCTCGCCATTTGCGCTGTTTTCGCAATATTTTAAAATTTGTTTTAACTCTTTTTTAGAAATCTTTTTTTTGCTCATTTTTCTTCCTTTGTGATTAAATTTTCGCTCATTTCTAGCGCGCATGTCGCCAAAACTGCGCCCACAAGCGCCCCCAAATACTCGCCCTGGACTAGTTTGTTTGCGCTATAAATCGCCCCACCTGCGATGATGCCTCCACGAAGCGCCGAATTTAGCCCGTCGCGCATGGCCTGCTTTTTGTTTTTGCCTTTTTTGACATTTGCAATCTCACTCGCAGCCCCAGCGATCGCCCCAGCTAGCGCACCACTTAGGGCATTATCGATTGGCGAGCGCGACAAAGTTAGTTTTGTATTCATACCCTAACCTTAAATTTGCGTCTCAGTCGCAGTGTCTGCGCGTTTGGCGCGTGGTTTAGGGGTGGTTGATTTTTTCGCGCGCGGTTTTTTCGCTGGTTTTTCGGTGCTTTTTTTACTCGCGGATTTTTTCGGCTCATTAGCAGTTTTTTCTGGCTCGCCTTTTGCGTTTTTAAATTTCTCGCTAATCTCATCTCCTGCCTTATTTAGCGTGGTTTTGACGCCATCGCTCGCACTTTTTACCTTATCTTTTAGCTTTTTTGCGCCCTCGCTTTTGGCAAGCTCGCTAAGACCTTGTGCGATTTTTTTGCGATTTGTGAGCGCATAGACACTAGCCCCGCCAAAAACTAAACCTAAAAAAAATCTAATCGGCATAATTTCTCCTTTTAAAATTTTGAAATTTACATACTTATGATTTTTGCTATCATAATTATAAAAAATAAAAATTTGATTTTACGAAAAAATGCCTTAAAATCAAAATTTTAAGGCGTTTTAAACGATAAATTTATCAAATTTTTAGTGTGAAATAATAGAATATTTTTGTATAAAATTAGCTGAATTTATAAAAACGATTTTCATTTAATTATGGAAATTTTAAGAGCAAATATCATTAGCCGTAGAATTTACAAGCGAAATTAGCTCAGGCGAAACCCGCCCAGATAAAAACTCCTCCCACAGCTGGGGCTTAAAAATTTCGCTGTCATAAAAGATCGTCAAAGAGCCAATTAGCGGGTTAAATTTATACTCTTTTATCCCGCTAATACTAGCGATTTTTGCCTTCAATTCCGCCTCGCTAACCCCGCTAATCTCCCTAATCTTGGGGCTTACGCGAATTCGCAAACGCCCCCTTGTGTGGGCGATTTTGGTAAAATATTTGGCGAAATTTAAAATATCGTTTTTCTCAATTTGCATTTTTATTTCTTTTTTGGGCGAAAGGCCGTGATTTTATCGCTTACCTCGATATAAGCGCCACCGATTAAATCTATGCAGTATGGAATCGCCGGGAAAATCGGCTCTAAACACTGCAAAATCGCCTTTGGATTGCCCGGCAAATTTACGATAAGAGAGTTTTTGTAAATACCGGCCGTTTGCCTCGATAAAATGGCGGTTGGGACATATTTTAGGCTCACAGCGCGCATTAACTCGCCAAAACCAGGTAGCATTTTTTCGCACACTGCCTCGGTAGCTTCTGGCGTGACATCGCGCGGGGCTGGACCTGTGCCGCCTGTGGTAAATACAGCGTCGCACCCATTACCACACATTTCGCGCAAACTTTTCTCGATTAGCGCACGCTCATCGGCGATTATGCGGTAGTCAAATTCCACCTCGCCCTCTATCCACTCGCTCATTATGCGCTTTATCTCTGGGCCGCCAAGATCTTCATAAACCCCGCTTGAAGCGCGGTCGCTAATGGTTAAAATTCCTATTTTTACCTTTTTTTGCATATTTTTCCTAATCATCGAAATTTAATCTATCACTTCTAGGCGCAGGTGTTTCGCTATGAATTTCGCTGTGATTTTCGCCCTGCTCTTCGCCCAAATTTTCCTCGTCCTCATCAAGCTCTGGTTGCAAAATCGAGCGCACGCCAGAGTGAGTGATATACTCATAAACAAAAATTTGCTTCGCTATCAAATTTAGAGCCTCTTGCATAGTACGAAGCGTCTCGCCCACATCCTCAAAGCACGAATTTAATATCTCATTGACGCTGGCTGGATTTGGCACGAAACTATCCCCCATAGCGTATTCATAGACCATTTTTTGCGCCAGCTCGGTAGCCTCTTTGACATCGTTTGAGCCGTTTGTAAAGGCGTCGTTTTTGTGTATCGCAAGGGCTGCTGTGCCACTGAGTAGGACTTTGATTTGATTTAGCATTTGGGTTTTGGAGCGGATTTCGAAATCATCGTTTAAAAATTTATCGTTTAAAAGCTCGATTTTATCGAAATTCATCGAATACCAATACGCGATTAGCGCCTTTGCAGCCTGATAAAATGCTTGGATTTCTTTTTCGTTTTCGGTTAAAATTTGGCTTTTTTGCACACCATAAAATACCTTTGTGCGCACATTTTCGAAGTCTATTAGCTCGATTTTATCGCTTCCCCTCTCTAATGCCTTCATCGCAGCCTCATTGACAAATGTCGCCACGCCTGCCCCGCTAAATCCCACGCAAAGGCGACTAACCTTGGTTATATTTAAATCAAATTTTTTATCCGCAAGATAAATTTTTAAAATTTCAATCCTGTCTTTGTAGTTTGGTAGTGAGATAAAAATGCGCCTATCAAACCTGCCAGAGCGAAGCAGAGCCTCATCGATCAAATCAATTTTATTCGTCGCGGCGATGACCATTACACCGCTATTTTCTTCAAATCCGTCCATTTCTGTTAGAAGCTGATTGAGCGTAGCCTCTCTCTCGTCATTTCGCCCAATGCCCCTTTTACCGCCCACAGCGTCGATTTCATCAATGAAAATAATCGCAGGCGCGCAGGATTTTGCCTTGGCAAAGAGCTCCCTGACGCGCTTTGCGCCCACTCCGACAAACATCTCAGCAAAACTCGCCCCACTTTGGTAAAAAAACGGCACGCCAGCCTCGCCGGCTACGGCCTTTGCAATTAGCGTTTTTCCCACACCAGGAGCCCCTATCATCAAAACGCCTTTTGGAAGTTTTATGCCAAATTTTTGGTATTTGAGCGGATTTTTTAGAAAATCTACGATTTGGATTAGCTCATCTTTGACCTCGCTAATGCCTGCGATATCGCTAAATTTCACATCGCTTTTAACTGGTTCAAATGAGTTTGGTGCGAAATTTTGCGGCGCAGTATTTTGGGCTTGCGAAGCTAAATTTTGCCCTTTTTTACGGCGCGAAAGCACGGTTTCGAAATAATAGACAAAAAGAAAAAATGCAAAAGTGAAAATCACCAAAATCGCGCTGATTGTCATTTCGCCACCATTGCCGTGCGATTTGCTGATAACTGCGTGATTTGCTAGCTCTTTGAGATCGACGATATCGGCTAAAATGCGGTATCTTTTGCCCTCGTAAATGAAATTTAGCGCGCCGTCCTCGATATGGGCTCGCTTGATCAAATCCCTTTGCATAAGCTCGCTAAATTCGCGCTCGCTGATGTATTGCGCGTCATCTTTGAAATACACAATACTAAGCAAAACGATAAGCAATCCCAAAAACACAAGGATCAAATTTAGCTTGTTTGCCTTAAATTTCTGCCACATTTGACTCAAATTTGACTTCATAATCTTCTATCCTTACCCATTTTTTAGATAAATCTTTTTCGCTTTTTATCAAAATTTTATTATAAAACTCATCGTATCCTTCGAAAAATTCGCCGTTTTTGCGCTCTACTAGCACCGAAAGTGGCGATTTTCGCGCTTTGCGAAACTCGAAATTATTTAACGCTACGATATTTTTAAGCATTTTAAGCCTAGCTTTCGCCACTTCGCCATTAATCCTCCCACTCATCGAAGCAGAAGCTGTGCCCCGGCGTGGAGAGAAAATAAAGGCGTGCAGGTGCGTAAGCGGGAATTTTTTGAAATTCTCAACCGCCTCGCCCCAGACTTCCTCGCTCTCGCCTGGGTGAGCTACAATGAAATCAGTGCCTAGCGCAAAGCCCATCTCGCCCAGCTCCAAAAACAGCTCCAAATCCCTAAACGCCGTGTTTCTGCGACGCATAATGCTAAGCATAGTCTGCGAAGTGTGCTGCAAAGCGATATGCAAATGTCGCTCCAAAAAGCTCTCGCCCAAAATTTCGCGAAAACTCTCATCAATCTGACTTGGCTCGATTGAACCCAGCCTAATGCGCTTTATGCCTGAAAGGCTGCCAAGCCTTTGCAACAAAGCCCCAAGAGATGTGGCGCTATCTTTGCCATAGCTACCGATATTTGTGCCAGTTAGGACGATTTCGCTAAAACCATTTTGGGCTAAATTTCGCGCCTCATTTATAATCAAATTCTCATCAATAGAGCGCGCGCGCCCCCTTACAGAGGGGATTATGCAGTAAGCACACGAAAAATCGCAACCCTCTTGAATTTTGATAAAGGCTTTCGTGTGATTCTCAAAATCGCCGAGCACGCTACTTTCTTTATACTCCAAATCTCCGATATCGTAAAATTTCGTATCTGCGCGCAAATACTCATCGATTTTGGCCTTTTGACTCATACCAAAAACGCCAAAAATTTGATTTTTTGCTAGCAAATTTTGCCCCTGACTAGATACGCCACAACCTGTTAAAATCACCCTTTTTCCAGCCCTATTCATACGCGAGATATAGCCTCTGACATCGCTATCTGCGCCGTTTGTAACGGTGCATGAATTTACCACAATGATATCTGCTTCGCTCTCATCGCCCACAATCTGCGCGTTTTGCACCATTTTTTTGATTAATTCAGTATCGTAAATGTTCGTGCGACACCCAAAGGTCTTAAAATACACCCTCACCTATACTTCCCCCATAGGTGGCTCGTTTGGCTCGAAATTTGGCGCTTTGTTTGCGCCATAAGTTTTGCCGTTGTAAAGCGTGTAAGCTGGGTAAGCGATTTTGATATCATCTTCTTTTTGTAAGCTTTCTAAAATTTCGCTTGAAATATTGCTTCTAAGCCCCAAAGTAGCGTATGAATTCGTCATATACCAAACCGAAATTTGAATACCATAAGGCTCAAAAAAGCTAAAAATTCTAGGCTCGACATTTGGGTTTTTTATGCTGTATTGAGAGCGGAGTTTTGACATTTGCTTTTTGGCGATATCGGTGTAGCCTTTCGAATACTTCCTGACTATGTTTTTGATGATATACATAGCTTTTTTATGATTGCTATCAAATGTGAGTAAGATATCAATGCCGTCCCAAACGGTCTTTAACCCAGAGTGCGTATAATTAGCCAGCAAATCTGTAAAAATGTAGTTATTCGGTATAAATACAACCCTGCCGGCGCGTTTGTTTTCTCGCCATGTAGTCATCGTAACATCTTCGAAAATCGTCATTCTAAGCACGGAAATATCGATGATATCGCCCACATACACGACACCATTTTTGCAGACTTTGACGCGATCCCCTACCCTAAATGTGCCGCCAAATACGATTACAAGCCAGCCAAGCGAGCTCATAAACATATCCTTCATCGCAATCGCCAAACCAGCCGAAGCAAAGCCTAGCACGGTGACAAAATGCGTCATGTTATCAATATACGAAAATAGCAAAATCAGCACGATAATGGTGAAATTTATGACATTTATGATTTTATTGACAAGGTAGAAATTTTCGTCATTTATGACATATCGTTTGGCGATAAATTTGGCTAAAAACGCCAACGCCAAAACTATGCCAATCCATATAAGGATATTTCCAGCACGCTTGATTTGCGCCGTGATATCGGCAGTTAGCGCGGTGATTTGGGAGTTTATTTTTTTCTCATACACATCATAAGTCGTCCCAGCAAGCTCGTAAGCAGAGCTAAATTCGCCGATTTCATATTTTAAATTTTCGTAATCTTTGATGAGTTTATCATCTGGGGAAATTTTCTCCACTTTGGCGTATAATTCGGCCTTGGTTTCGAGTTTTTCTATCAAAACCTTTAAATTTTCAATTTTTCGTTTTTGCTCTAATTTTTGCTCTTGCAAATTTCGAATCGTCGAAAAGCCCGTGATTATCGAAAATGGATTGCTCACACGCTCTGGTTCTGAGGTCTCTGGCATAGCGACAATGTCCAAAAATGGGCTTTTTTCATACTCTTTTAAAAGCGAGAGTTGCTCATTTACGGCGCGAAGTTTTTTGCCTACTTCGTTGATCTCGTCCGCGTCGTTTAGGGATTTTTGCTCATCTTGCAGGATTTTTTGCTGTTTTAAAAGCTCTTGGTAACCGATGAAATTCGCAAATCTGCTAACCCAAAGATTGTTTTTGATCTCCTCATCAATCGCCCTAATCTGCTCGCCAAGCGGAGCAATCATCGCTACATCAGCACTTTCGCTCGAATTGACATATTCTTTATTTAATCTAGTGGCGGAGCTGTTTTGCTCTGATAAGCTTAAATTTTGCTCTGCTAAATTTTCGCTTAAATTTCCCTCGCCAAAAGCAAAAACAAAAAATAAAAAAAGAGTTAAAATTTTATTCATTGAAACGCTCTTAATGTCGATTTTACGAGATTTTCATCGATATCATCAGATACGAAAAAATCACCAATTCCCTTTGGCATGATGAATTTTATCTTGCCTGAGGCGCTTTTTTTATCCAAATAAAACATTTCGTAAAATTTATCTACATTTTGGATTTTGTAGCTTAGCGGAAGTCCGAATTTAGCAAGCAGCGCGCGAATTTTCTCTGCTTCGTTTGCGCTTAGTTTGCCAAGTCTTACAGCCAAATCATTTGCCATAACCATACCAATAGCCACAGCCTCGCCGTGCAAATACACAGAATAATTCGTCAAATTCTCAATCACATGCGCGAAGGTGTGTCCGTAGTTTAGCACCGCTCTCACGCCGTTTTCGCGCTCATCTCTCGCCACGACACCGGCTTTTATTTCCACGCATTTTGCGATGATATGGGCTACTTCGCTCTCATTTTTCAAATCATGCTCGCAAAAATACTCAAATAGCTCTTTATCAAATGTAACCGCCATTTTCACAGCTTCCGCCACACCTGCGCCAAATTCGCGCGCTGGCAGGGTTGAGAGAAATTTACTCTCACAATACACGGCGCGTGGTTGATAAAATGAGCCGATTAAATTTTTGCCGAAGCGGTTATTCACGCCTGTTTTTCCGCCTACGCTAGCATCTACTTGGGCTAAAAGCGTGGTTGGGATATTTATGAAATTTATTCCTCTTTCATAAATACTAGCGCAAAACCCCGTAATATCGCTAATCACGCCACCGCCAAGTGCTATTAGCGTGCTTTTGCGATCTAGTTTGGAGCTAAAAAGTTGCTCTAAAATTTGCTCGACGCTGGATAGATTTTTATACTCTTCGCCATCAGGAATTGTGATGATAAATTTCTGCCCACACTCCAATCTCTCCAACAAATACGAGAGCCAAAGCCCGCTAACCTTGGGGTTTGTGATGATTGCGACCTTGCCAGGAAGTGAAATTTTGGCTAATTCGTCGATAAAAACGCCGTAACTTTTCTCTTTCAAATCAATATCAATTTTCATATTCTAACCCCTTTATTTGCCTTATTGTAGCATAAATTTTGCATTTTTTTACCCCATATCGCATGGAAGAAAAATTTGGTGATTGTGGCTTAGTTTGAAATACATTTTATCAAGGTCTTTTTTAAAAATCGCTGTCGATTTCGGGGCTAAAATTTTATCACTAAATGGCACAAACTGCAAGAAATCACTCTCGCTACTAAGCTCGATTAATGGGTTTTTGTTCATATCATCGTGGATTATGAGCTCTTTTGAGAAAAGCTTTGACAAATTTAGATAATTTTGCACAAACTCGCCACCTTTGCCGCCGTTTTCGTTAAAAATATACAGGTGAATATTCATACCAAGCTGCGAGCTGATATCAAAAACCACGCTTGATTCCTCGTCCATATTCGCTCCGCCATTTACCACCACACTGCGTTTTATCGCGTCTAGTTCGCTCTGCCCTAGGCTTAAAATCGGCACGCCAAGACTTTGCAAATAGGCTTTGTTTTTTTCGAAAATCTCCCTCACACACACGACCAAACCAGCCTTATTTTCGCTCACATCGCCGTTTAAATTCGATATATTTTTCTCTTTATAATCAATTAAAATTTCAAATTTTTCATCATCGCTTTTGGCCTTAATTTCCTCGAAACTAGGCGAAATTTTGGGATTTACCACCCTAATGCAAATTTTGTGATTTTGAAGCCTGCTATCTAGATACTCCACCGCTCTTAGCGTCTTATAAATCGAGCTCTCGCTCATTTCCTTCATATCAATTAGCGCATAAATATTTATCCCAAATGGCGATGGAAACTGGCCGTTTTGCTGTTTAACCTGCGCAAATACCGCGCGCAAGGCACTTGGCTCGCCCACGACCAAAATCGTATCGTTTGGATAAATCACCGTGCTTTTTGTGGTGATTATGTAGGTATTGTGGCGATAAATCATCGGGATTTTGTATCGCTTTGAGCTTAGAGTGCCTACCTTGCGATAGGCAAACGAGCTTCCCACAGGGATTTTTACCTCCATTATCTCGCCCCTACCAAGCCCCACATACTGCGCAAAAACCGGGCTATCTGGCAAACAACCCATAAAACGAGATGAATTTAGCGATAAAACATTTAAAATTTTAATATGCTTTTCTTCTTTATACTCTTGCACCAAATCCCAAAAATCCGCAAGATAAATTTCCAAATTTGGCGCAATTTCTTTAAGATTATTCAGGCTCACCCTAGCGTCAAATTCAATGTCCATTATCATTATGCACCTATCGAATTCGCCCTGATTTACTACTAATTTTAGCCTTTCTATGCTTGTAGGATCGAAAATCTCCACGCTGAAATTTTGCATACCCAAAATCCCCTCAGGCACGCAGGAGCTGTCTTTTGCGATGATGAAGTATTCGTGGATAACATCTTTGGATTTGTAAATTCTATTTAAAAAATGGCGCGCGAAATCGCCACTTGCTATGATTAAAACTTTTTTCATTTTTATCCATTAAATTTTGATTTTTCAAAATTATATCAAACATGGCTGAAATTTAAGCGTTTTTGCAAACTCTTTCAAAGAATTTTAAGATATAATTAAAGGTTAATTTTCACAAAAAAGAGGCTAAAATGAACGATAAAATCACAATTATCGGCGCAAGAGAACACAACCTAAAAAATATAAATTTGAAAATTCCAAAAAATAAATTAGTCGTTTTTACGGGGCTTAGCGGCTCTGGCAAATCCACGCTAGCCTTTGATACACTCTACGCTGAGGGTCAAAGACGCTATGTAGAGAGCCTTTCGGCGTATGCTAGGCAGTTTTTAGACCGCGTGGGCAAGCCAGATATCGACAAAATCGACGGCCTAACCCCAGCGATCGCGATAGATCAAAAAACCACCTCCAAAAACCCGCGCTCGACCGTTGGCACGATAACTGAAATTTACGATTATTTGCGCTTACTTTACGCTAGAACAGGCGTGCAACACTGCCACCAATGTGGCAAACCAATCTCAAAAATGAGCTCATCTGATATCATCGCCGAGGTTATGAAACTCCCAAATGGCGCGAAAATTTCAATTTCTGCCCCGCTTGTGCGCGAAAAAAAGGGCACTTTTGCTGATTTGATCGAAGATATGCGAAACAAAGGCTATGTCAGAGCCCAGATTGACGGCGTTTTAGTCAGACTTGACGAAGAAATCGAACTAGCCAAAACCAAAAAACACACGATTAAAGTAGTCATCGACCGCGTCAGTATCAGCGAAGAAAACGCCACGCGAATCGCAAGCGACATCGAAAATTCCTTAAAACTTAGCTTTGGCGAGGTCGAAATAGATATCGCAAATGCCGATGAATTCGGGCTTGCGCACGATCATATCCATTACAGCGAACACATGGCGTGCTTTGATTGCAAAATTTCATTTACTCCACTCGAACCGCTGACTTTTAGCTTCAACAGCCCCAAAGGTGCGTGCGAAGAGTGCGACGGGCTTGGGATTAAATTTAGTCTAGATTTAGCTAAAATCATAAACGAGGCAAATTCTATCGAAAACGGCGCGATTAAGGTAATGTCAGGGTTTAACAAAAGCTATTATTATAAATTTTTGCTCGGATTTTGCGCGGCAAACGATATCCCCACAGATGTCCCATACGCCGAGCTTGACGAGGCGCAAAAACAGCTCATTTTATACGGAAGCGCGAAAGAAGTGCCGTTTTATTGGAAATCGCACAAGCTAATGCGTAAATTCGAGGGCGCAATCAAATACGCCTATGATTTGCTAAAAAACGAAAACGATTTAGACGAATATATGAGCGAAAAAACCTGCTCTGCTTGTGGCGGACTGCGTCTAAAACCCCAAAGCCTAGCTGTAAAAGTCGCTAGTAAGGGGCTTGGCGAAGTGGTGAAGACAAGCATAGAAGAAAATGTCAAATTCTTTGGCGATGAGAAAAATTTCGCCCATTTTAGCCCGCAAGAGGCGCAAATCGCGGCGCCGATTTTAAAAGAAATCAACGAAAGGCTATTTTTCTTAAACGATGTTGGTCTTGGATACCTGACCCTTGGGCGCGACGCACGCACAATCAGCGGTGGCGAGGCGCAACGAATCCGCATCGCAAGCCAGATTGGAAGCGGACTAAGTGGTGTAATGTATGTCCTAGATGAGCCTAGTATCGGGCTTCACGAGCGCGACACACAAAAGCTAATCAATACACTTAGAAATTTACAGCAAAAGGGAAATTCCGTAATCGTCGTCGAACACGACAAAAAAACCATACAACAAGCAGATTTCGTCGTAGATATCGGACCTGGGGCTGGTAAATACGGCGGCGAGGTCGTATTTAGCGGAAGTGTGGAAAATCTGCTTAAAAGCGACACGCAAACCGCGCTGTATATGAACAATCAAAAAACGATTGATTACCAAAAAAACCGCCCGCAAAAAGAGTGGTTAAGCATAAAAAATGTCGAAATCAACAATATCCACGACCTAAACGCGAAATTTCCTTTGCGAAATTTAGTCGGAATTACCGGAGTTAGTGGCAGCGGCAAAAGCTCGCTCGTGCTTCAAACAATCCTGCCAGCGGCATTAGAGGAGCTTAACCGCGCCAGAAATGTTAAAATTCTAAAAAATGCCAAAATTTCAGGCCTGCAAAATTTAGACAAGGTCATCTACCTAGACCAAAGCCCAATCGGTCGCACCCCACGCTCCAATCCAGCCACTTACACTGGCGTCATGGACGAGATCCGTGCGCTCTTTGCGCAGACAAAAGAGGCGATGATGAGGGGGTATAAAATCGGGCGATTTAGCTTCAATGTCAAGGGCGGGCGTTGCGAAAAATGCGCAGGAGAGGGCGAAATCAAAATCGAAATGCACTTTTTGCCCGATATCAGCGTAGTTTGCGACGCATGCGGTGGTTCGCGCTACAACGCCCAGACACTTGAAATTTACTACAAAAACAAAAATATCGCCGAGGTTTTGGCGATGAGTATCGACGAGGCTTTGGAGTTTTTCAAAGCTGTGCCAAAAATACACCAAAAGCTAAAAACCCTCCAAGATGTCGGCCTTGGCTATATCGCGCTAGGTCAGCCTGCAACCACGCTAAGCGGAGGCGAGGCTCAGCGCGTCAAACTCGCAAAAGAGCTAAGCCGCACGGATACTGGCAATACACTTTATATCCTCGATGAGCCAACCACTGGCCTACACTTCGCCGATGTCGATAGGCTGGTGCAGGTGCTTCATCACCTCGTGGATTTGGGCAATTCGGTCTTTGTCATCGAGCATAATATGGATATCATCAAAAACTGCGACTATCTCATCGACATGGGGCCAGAAGGTGGCGATGGTGGCGGAAAAATCGTAGCGCAAGGCACACCAAAACAGCTGGCGAAAAACTACAAAAAAACGCGCTCATATACTGGGGAGTTTTTAAACGAAGAATTTGCAGGGTAAAATTTGGGTGAATTTGGGGAAATTTAGCGTGAATTTTGGAGTTAAATTTGACAAATTTAGTTTAAAATTTGCATGAAATTTGCGCTAATTTTCCCAAATTTTCAAATTTAGATTAAAATTCATCTACGATAAATTTCATCTTTGCACGCGCGTGAAATTTCGCCGTTTTTGCAGGCGTTATCTAAAATTCGCAAGAACTCACCCGCAAATTTTGGATCGTCATAAAATTTCGCTATCGCCTCTGTAATCCTGCCTGGCAAATTCGCAAATTTCGGCACAAAATTCGCCCTTGGCTTCAAATTTATCTTTTCGATTTCATTATAAAGACAGCTAAATTTACGATTTATTTTGCAATTTTCTATGATTGCGCGCCTTAAATTTCACTGATTTTGGGATTTAAGTTTGAATAAAAATGGTGGTTAGAGGCAGAATCGAACTGCCGACACGCAGATTTTCAGTCTGCTGCTCTACCGACTGAGCTATCCAACCACGAAAAAAGAAAAATCATTTTATTTAAACATTGCTTAAATAATGATAAAATTTGAGAAATTCGGCTAAATTTCAGCCGAATTTACACAAAATTTCCAAATAAAGACAAATTTTAGGGTATAATGGCGCGAAATTTACAAAATTTACGAAATTTACAAATTTAAGGATTTTTATGAAAGCGATTTTTTCGATTTATATCCTCGCTCTTGGCGCGCTCATCGGTATCGAGCTTAGCCTTGGCGCGCTTGTGGCTCCTACGATTTTTTACCCGCAAAGCCTCATTGGCGAGGGCGTGCTTAGCCACTTCCAAAGCGGTCAGATGATGAGCGCGATTTTTGTCAAATACAACGCCATTTTAATGCCGTTTTCGATAATTTGCCTCATTTTTGAAATGGTAAATTTCAACAACAACAAATCCCAGCCGTTTAATCTCAAATTTTCAACCCTCATGTTAGCGCTCATAAACCTCATTTTAGCGACACTTTTCGTGCTGTATTTCACGGAATTTATCCTTGACGCGCAAAAGCTAGGCGAAGCAGGCACGCAAACAGCCGAATTCGCCCAAATCCACAAAGCCAGCGAGTGGTGCGCCAAGCTAATGATAATCGGGCAAACGGTGCTGTTTTTCCTAAAAATGGTGCCGAACTTGCGCATAGGCAGAGGCGATGAAATTTAGGATTTATTACGACGATACCGACGCGCAGGGCATCGTCTATCACGCAAACTACATAAAATTTTGCGAGCGGGCTAGAAGCGAGGCACTAATGCGCGCGGGCGTGAGGTTTTTTGGCGAGCACTCGCATTTCGTGGTGAGCGATTTGCAGGCGAAATTCCTGCGCTCTGCGGTGCTGGGCGACGAACTAGAAATCAAAACCACGCTCAAAGAGCTAAAAAACGCAAGCGCGGTGCTGACGCAAAAAATCTACAAACTAAAAGATATAAATGGGCACGAATTTGACGAGCTAATCTTCGCCCAAGATGTCAGAGTCGCATACCTGCAAAACGGCAAACCTGTGAAATTTAGCGACGAAATCGTGGAGTTTTTCAAGGGGTTGTGAGGTTTGGCAGGGCTAAATTTTGCAAATTTAAAATATAAAAACTTGCTTTTATCTACCGAAATTTTAAAAGAATTAAAGGGGCTAAAATAAAATTTAATAAAAATATAAAATTCGGTGGGCAAGGATACCCACCCTGCGGTGCTTTTAGTGGAATAAAAAAATGAAAAATAAAAAAATAAAAGAAATAGTATATGGATACTCTATCCCGTTTGTATTTGTGATAAATATAATTTGTCCGTTTATTTTGCCAAAAAATGCTGGAAGTGGTGAAACTGGGCTTAAATTTGTAAATTTTATGAAACAATTTTTTCCAAATATAGAATATTATCAAAGTCTCAGCACAATGCCGAATTTCACAGCATTTTTTACTAGTGTATCGTGGGTAATCACAATATTTTGTATGTTTGGCATATTAATGCGAACCGATTATGCTAATAAAATTTTTGAAAATTTTCGATTTTTTTCAAAAAGTATTTTGTTGCTTATTGGTATTTTTATGCTTGGTAAAGGTATGTCAGAAGCGACCTATACTGGCAAAATGATTTCTGTGTTTTATAAAAACAAAGAAATATTAATAAATTCGGTCTTTCAACATACATTTATTGGATTTTTACAATCGTCATTTTATTTTGGCGTATTTTGTCTTGTAAATGTGATTAGTTGTGTATTTTACGGTTTTAAAAATTTAAAGAAATCTTAATATAAAGGAGAAAATTATACCAGATGATAATAATTCAGTTGGTAGTCAAAGATGAAATTTGATAAAAATATAAAATTCCGTGGGCAAGGATGCCCGCCCTACGGTGCTACGGCGCTAATTGAGATTGAAACAAATAAGGATAAAAAATCTAAATGAAATTTCAACTAATTTTTGGCGGAATTTTTTTGATAATACTTGGTGCAATTTTAGCTGACGGATTTAAAATTCCAAGTAAAAGTGGCTGGGTTGAGCCAACTGGTTATATGATAGGTTTTTATCTACTATTAGGTGTTATCTATCTAATATTTGGTGTTTTAAACAAACCAAAGCACTCGGACTTTTTTAGATGCAAAAAATGCAAAAAAGTTTATAATTTTTCCGACACAAAAGATATGATTTGCCCTAAATGTGGTGGCAAACTCCAAGATTATGCCGAATTTGAAAAAGAACAAGAAAAGGAAAAACAAGACGAATTTAAAGAAGCTGAGAAATTTCAAGAAGAGTGGATAAAACAAATCAAAGAAGAAAGGAAAAAGAAATAAGTATCGTAGTGTGAGCACCTTGCCCACCATAAGGTTACCAAAATTTTCGCTAGGCAACTTGCCACACTACAACTAAAATTTCGGCGCAGTATCCAAGATTGCCTCAGCATGGAATTTTAAAAGCGATTGCGAAAACCAAAAAGCAGTCCTCGCAACCGAAATTTTAAAATTTTAATACGAATAAACTAATCCATATTTTTCAGTGATTTTTTTCAACTCGCCGTTTGCCTTCATCTCGGCGATTACTTTATTTACGAAGCTTTGCAAATCGCCCTTGTTTTGCGACATCAAAGCCCCGATTTCATCGCGCGTAAATGGACTTTCTAGCAGCGGAGCGGCTAGCTTAGGGTTGTTTGCCACATAATACGGCGCCTCAGTGGTCTCTGTTATCATCACATCGGCTGCGCCTTTTGCGATTTGCGCTGGGATCTCGGCGTTTTTCTTATGGACGATGATTTTAGCGTTTTTAAAATTTGCCCTCGCAAATTTCTCGTTCGTTCCGCCCGGGTTTATCATCACGCGAACGCCCTTTTTATCAATACTCTCTAAGCTTGTAAATTTTGCAGCGTCGCCCTTGCGGCACAAAATCGTCTTACCGCTAGCAAGGTAGCCATCGCTCATTAGCATAGTTTTTTTGCGTGTTTCGTTAATCGTAATGCCGGTAGTAGCGATATCGAAGCGCTCTGCCATAGTATCATCGCTCAGACTTGGCCAGCTAGTAGCGACGAACTCAGGCTCCACGCCAAGCTTCTTGGCGATTGCTTTTGCGATATCGATGTCAAATCCCCATAGCGTGCCGTTTTGCTCGCGCACACTTAGCGGTTTATAATCCCCAGTAGCCCCCACTAGGATAGTTCCGCGAGATTTGATTTGATCTAGCGTAGGTTGGTTTAACGCGGGTTGATTACTCGCACAACCAGCGAGCAAAAACAAAAACGAAAGCCCTAAAAAAAGTGTTTTGAAATACTTTTTCATGCAATTCCTTTCTAAAAAAATTTGAAATTTTAATTTAATTTTTGAAATTTACCCTCACCGACCTCGTAAATTTTGGTATCAAACCTAAGGCCGTTATCGTAAAATTCCTCGCTAAATGCCCGCTCATAGCGGTTTAATGCAAAATTTGAATAAAAATAGTCAAACCCGCTAAGCGCGCTGTATGCAATCCACTCGTAGCGCAAATCCACGCCAAGGCTAAGCGCACGATGAAGCAGTGAGTTTGAAACCGGCGAAATGGAGTTTGCGAGGTAAAATTTCCCGCCAATCGCGCTTGGAAGCGCACCGATAATCTCGCCGTCAAAGCCCACTTGCGTGGCAAGCAGGTTTTGTGTGTTTAGCTTTTTGTGCGAAATTTCGCCGATTACGGAGAGTATTTTAGAACTAGGCAAATTTAGGATAAAATTCGCATTTTGTGGCAGTTCGCCCTCAAAATCAAAAACCGCATTTCGGTTGCTTTTAATCGTGTAAAACTCCTCGATATTGCGACTATCAAACGCCATATCGTTTAGCACCTGTGACAGCGCGCTCTCATCGCCGATAGCGTATAAATTTTCAGCGAAACGCCCCAGCAGATACTGCATTTGCTCGCTGTAATCAATACCGCCAAAATATATATTATTCGACACAAACCCGCTTAAATTTTGATTTAGCGTCGGCACAAAAACCATACTACTATACTGCGAGTTTTCATCTACTATATCCACGCCAGATCTATTTAAGGGAGCGATTATGAGGGCGACATTATCGCGCTCCATAGCTTCAAGCGCCGCTATAATGCCCTCCTCACTCTCATTTCCTATATAATAAAAGCGCAAATTCGCCTGCAAATTTTTCTCACTCACAAATGCCAAAAGCGCATTTGCAATGCTATCTGCGCGCGAGCCAAGGATATTTTGCGCCATTAAGACACCCACTTTAAAGCCCGAATTTTGCGAGTTTTCAATCGTCGCACTCATCGCATTTGCCACGAGATTATACACCTCACCTTTCTCGCTGTCTGGGTCCCAAAGCGTGTATCCCTCATCTAGGCTTTTTTGGATAAAATCCTCGCCCTCAAATAAAATCTGGGTGCTAGAATTTTCATCATCATTTATCGTAAAATTTAAATCTTTTAGCGAAATATTTTCGTCCTCGTGCGCCAAGCAAAAAACAGCGATTAAAAGCGCAAAAATCGCTCTCACAAAAATTCCTTTATCTTGCGCAAATCATCGTGGAAAAGTGGAATTTGGCTCGGGTTTTGGCTTAGGAAATTTAGATCAAATGTCGGTATGAAGGTAATCCCGCCCTCGCGAAATGGCGTGCCGTGAATCAGCCTGATATCTGGGAGGTTGTTGTTTTTAAGCAAAATTTTAGCGCACAGCTCGCCAAGGCAAAGCACGACTTTGGGGCGGATTATTTTAATCTCGTCGATAGCGTAGGGAGCGCATTTGAGTATGATTTCGGAGGTGAGTTTTTTGTTTAAATTTAGGGCGCATTTTATCAGATACGACGCGTAAATTTCGCCGATTTCCAAACCACAAAGCTCCTTCAAACTAGCCCTAAATTTCTCGCCCAAATTCCCGCTAAATGGCTCGCCACTCTCATCTTCTGCGTGCGTTGGGCACTGGGAGATTACCATTATTTTGGCGTTTTTATCGCCATAAGGCACCATAGCGTGGGTGCGTGTTTTGGATAGTTCGCACAGCGCGCAGTTTTGCACGCTATGCGAAAGGCTATCAATATCGCTAAAAAATCTCTCGCCACTAGCAAGGATTCCAGCGTCGATATACCTGTAACCAAACGCCTTGTAGCAAAGCAATCTATGAAGTTTCGAGCCTTGCATTAATTCATTTTCCTTGCGACAAAGCCACGATCAAACCCAGCTAAATCTTTGTAAAATTCAAAGGCAAATCCATGCTCGCTTAGCGTTTCTTGCATGCTTTGCTTTTGGTCATACCCCATTTCGCAAAGCAGATATTTCGTGCGATTTTCGCTTAAAAAGATTAGTTTTTTTAGCTTCTCATCGCCCCTCTCGCCGCCAATTAACGCCAAATTTGGCTCTTTTAGCACCCGCTCATCGAGCTTATACGAGGAGGCGATATATGGCGGATTTGATACGACGATATCGAAATCCCCCTGCACCCCGCTTAGGTATTCACAATGCACAAATTCAATATCCACACCCAAATTTTGGGCGTTTTTACGCGCTACTTCAAGCGCACTTTCGCTGATATCAGTGGCGGTAATTTGCGCGTCTGGGAAAAATTTTTTAAGGCAAATCGAGATTATCCCACTTCCAGTGCCGACCTCGCAAATGCGCGGAGTTTTGAAAATATGAGCCACGCTAAAAGCTTTATCGACCAAAATTTCAGTCTCGAAGCGCGGTATCAGCACCCGCTCATCGACGAAAAACTCAAAATCGAAAAATTTGCACTTGTTTGTGATGTATTCAAGTGGCACGCCAGAAGCGTAAATTTCGACACTTTGGCGAAATTTTTCCTCATTTCGCATAGCGTGGTTAAAGAGCATTACAAACTCTTCGTTGCTTAAATTTTCGCTAAATTTCAAAAGTTCCCTTGAAACATACCTAGAATTTGTCCTGCCGTGCGCCCATTTTAACGCCTCGAAAATTTTCATTCTAGCTCCTTGATACGCTCATACAGGCTCGGGTGCGAGTGGTAAATCGCGCTGTAAAGCGGGTGAGAAATCGGAAAAGTTTTGTTTTCGCTACCAAGTTTTTTTAGCGCGCTAATCATATCATTTTTACTCGCATTATCTGCGCCGAACCTGTCTGCACCAAACTCGTGCATACGGCTAAATTTCGACATTACTGGCTCCAAAAAACTCTGCAAAATCGGCAAAAATAGCATGATAAAAATCAGCGTCGCACCGCCGTCGCGCACCAAATTTAGCGCGTCAAAAACCCCTTTTGTAGCCAGATTTCCAAACACGCCAAAAATCACAATCAGCATAAACGCCCCAAGCGCGATATTTTTGAGTATGTCGCCGTGTTTGAAATGCCCTAGTTCATGCCCCAAAACTGCCAAAATTTCACTCTGGCTTAGCTTTTTTATCAAAGTGTCAAAAAGCACGACCTTTTTGCTCGCCCCAAGTCCGCCAAAATACGCATTTAAGCGATTATCGCGCTTGCCTGCATCGATGACGAAAACCCCACTACTTTTAAAGCCACATTTGCCCAGCAAAATCTCAATTTGCGATTTTAACTCGCCCTCAGCTAGTGGCGACATTTTGTTAAACAGCGGCGCGATTAGTGTAGGATAAATCAAATTTATCAGCAAAATTAGCCCAAACGAAAATCCAAACCCATACACCCACCAAAACTGCCCCAAATTTTGCACGCAAAAAACTAGCGCAAAAACCACCAAAAAGCCAAAAATTAGCGTTAGCGCAAGGGCTTTTAGCTTATCAGCGATGAAAATTTTAGGCGTGATTGTGGAAAATCCTAATTTTTTGTCTTTAACAAAAGTGGCGTAAATTTCAAACGGCAAATCAATCACCCCGCCAAGTATGATGAAAGCCAAAACAAAAACGCTTTGGATAAAGATACTCGCGCCGCCCTCCAAATTTGCGCTGCCCACGCCAAATTTGGCGTAGATAAATTCCTGCAACGCACCCGCACCATAACAAATCCAAAAAATCGCGACCAAAAGCCCAAACGCAAGGCTAAAAATTTCAAATTTCAGATTTGTAATGCTGACAATTCCAGCCTTTTGATAGTCTGCTTCGCTTAAAATCACGGCTGGTTTTTTGGCATTTTCCTTGATGAAATTTAGCTGTAAAAGGGCTAGTGAAATTTTATAAATCGTGTAAATTATATAAATGATTATCAAAAAATAAAGCATAAATTTTCCTATTTTAAATTTTCAGCCAGCGAGAGCACCTCGAAATATTCGTTTTCCATTTGATTTAGTGCGCCCTTTTTCTCTTCGAGCTCTTCAAAAAGCGGTTGAAGCCCGATTTGCTGGTAAATTTCAGGGGTTGAAAGAGCGTGATTTAGCTCCTTAATGCGAGCTTCAAGCTCTTCGATTTTGGCTGGATATTCTTCTAAAATTTTGTTTTGTTTGTAGCTAAGTTTGGTAGTGGCGGTTTTTTCTTTTTTGTTTTCTTTGATTTCGGGCGCAGTATTTCCCACGCTAGAAGCGACCTCGCTTTCATAAATTTCAAGATCTTTTATCTCGTCTTCATACTCCAAATACTCGCTGTATGGGATATAAATCTGCTCGATTTTGCCCTTTTCAAACGCCCAAAGCTTGTTTGTGATTTTGTCGATGAAATATCTATCGTGACTTACGATGATAACTGCACCTTCGAAGCTGAGCAAATAATCTTCCAAAATGTTGATTGTAGCGATATCTAAATCGTTTGTCGGCTCGTCTAAAATAAGGCAATCATACTGCTCGGTAAAAAGCTTAGCAAGGGCGACGCGGTTTTTCTCGCCACCGCTTAGCACGCTTACTGGTTTATCCAAAAATTCTTTTGGGAATAAGAAATTTTTAAGATAGCCATAAACATGCATATAATGTCCGCGCACCATAATGTGATCTCCGCCATTTGGGCAAAAAATCTCAATCAAACTCTTATCGCCTGAAATTTCAGACCTAGCTTGATCAAAATAGCCGATTTTGATGTCGCCCCTTTTGATCTCGCCCCCGTCAATGCGGGTTTTGCCAATCAGCATTTTTATTAGTGTGGATTTACCTGCGCCGTTTGCGCCGACTATGCCAATTCTCTCCCCTTGCAAAACCCTAGCCGAAAATCCTTTAAAAAGGTCTTTTCCATTTAAAATTTTACTGACATTTTTGCACTCGAAAAGCATTTTTTTGCGGTTATCGCCACCTGTGCCGTTGAAATTCCTACTAGCGCGTTCAAGCTCCAATTTCACGCGCCTTATCACGCCCGGATTTTTTTTGGCTTCTTCTCTCATGGCTAGCACGCGGGCTTTGCGACCCTCGTCGCGTTTGAGGCGCGCTTTTACGCCGCGATGAAGCCACTCTTCTTCGTATTTTAGCTGTTTTAAAAGCGTTTCGTGAGATTTTTGCAAGCTAGCTAAAATTTCTTGTTTGCGCCTTAGATAGTTTTCGTATCCGCCATCAAAAAAGCTTAGTTTGCCCTCCTCTATCTCGATACTTCTAGTCGCAAGTTTGTCGATGAAATAGCGATCGTGCGAGATGAAAAGTATGGTTTGCTTCGAATTTAAAAGCATATCCTCCAAAAATCTCACCATATAGACATCAAGGTGGTTTGTCGGCTCATCAAGTAGCAAAATATCTGGCTTTTTTAGCACCAGCGCACCAAGGGCGACGCGGCGAATTTCGCCCCCGCTTAGCGTGCAAGCCGAGCGGTTTTCGTAAATTTTAAGCCCAAAATGCTCCAAAATTCGCTCGATTTTATTGTCGATATTCCAGCCATCTTTGGCGTCGATAAATTTATTTAGCTCGTTTTGGCGGGTTAGAAGTGCTTCATTTTGGGGGTCGTTTGAGATTTGTTCTAAAATTTGGTTGTATTCATCAATGGCATCGTAGATTTCTTTGAGTTCGCGTTTTAGGGCGTCTTTGACAGAGAGATTATCGTCAAATTTCGGGCTTTGTTCTAGCATTTGGATATTTATGCCATTTTGCGTGATGACGCGACCGCCGTCGATTTCATACTCGCCGGCGATGATTTTCATCAGCGTAGATTTTCCGCCACCATTTTTGCCGATGATTGCGACTCTCTCGCCAGAGCTCAGGCTGAAATTCACGCCGTCAAGGACAGTGTTTGAACCGAATTTTTTAACTACATCAATCAAATCAACTAATGCCAAAATTTGCCTTTATAGATAAAATTTGTCGATTGTAGTAAAAAAAATATTAAATTTGAATAATTTCTAAATTTAATCTATGAATTTTTCGCTAAAATGCGCTTCTTATTTTAAAAAAAGAGAATTGATGAAGGAAATTTCACTAACAAAACTAAGCCTAGCAATCTATGCGGATATGTTTTTGCGCCTAGTTACCGCGCTGATTAACACCTATATGATAAGCCTTGTCGATGTCAGGCTCGTAGGCGCGTTGGGCGCTGGCAATCAGGTATTTTTGCTTTTTATCACGGTTTTTGGGTTTTTGGCTGTGGGTTGCTCGGTCGTGGTCGCCCAAGCTCTGGGGGCTAGGAATAAAATTTTAGCCCTGCGCGCAATACATACTAGCATTACCTTTAACGCCCTAATCGGCGGACTTAGCGGGGTTTTTGTATTTTCGTGCGCCACGCTTTTGCTCCGTGCCTTACAAGTGCCAAGCGAACTACTTGCCGATAGCACGATTTATCTAAAAATCATTAGCATTGTCTTTGCAATCGACGCTGTGGCGATAGTTTTTAGCGCGATAATCCGCGTGTATGGCTATGCAAACTACATAATCATCATCTCTGTAACGATGAATATCATCACGCTAGTGGGAAATTTTATCGCACTCTTCCAGCCCTTTGGACTGCCATTTTATGGGCTTTTTGGCGTTGGAATTAGCACGATTATCGGGCGAATTGTGGGCGTGATACTTTTCGCGCTAATTGCCGTAAAAATCATAAAACTGAAATTTTACTTTTCAATGTTTTTGAAAATAAAATTTGAAATTTTACGCAAAATTTTATCCGTAGGACTGCCGAGCGCTGGGGAAAATCTGCTTTGGATCACGCAATATCTTGTCGCCTTTGCCTTTGTAGCGAGTATGGGCGAGGCAAGTCTTACGGTGCAGACGATTTATTTTCAGATTTCAAGCTTTATTTTCTTTGGCGGAAGTGCCATTAGCATGGCAAACGAGGTCATCGTAGGCCGCCTAGTGGGCGCAAAAGAGCCAGAGCGCGCGTATTTGCACACCTTTCACGCGCTAAAAATCGGTCTAATCGTCACGGCGTTTTTCATCGCGGTCGTCTTTTTCGCGCGCGAGCTAATCATGAGCGTGCTAAATCTGGGCGGGGCGCACAAAGAAATCATGCGGCCGCTGTTTTATCTAACGATAATCTTAGAGCTCGGGCGCACCTTTAATATCGTCTTTGTCAATGCCTTGCGCGCCAGTGGTGATGCGAGATTTCCGTTTTTAATGGGGTTAATCTTTATGTGGGGCGTGTCGCTTCCGGTGGGGTATTTTTTAGGCATTTCGCTTGGAATCGGGATTTTGGGCGTTTGGATTGGGTTTTTGTGCGATGAGTGGCTCAGAGGCGGGGCGAATACTTGGCGGTGGATTAGCAAAAAATGGCAGAGCAAACGATTAGTCTAAATTTGGGCAAAATTTGCGTTTTGGCGAGTTTCAAGCGCGTAAAATACGCTAGGATTCGCATTAGCCATGATTGCGCCGTGCGCGCTAGCGTGCCGTGGTTTTGGAGCGCGAAAAGGGCGCAGGAATTTATCGCATCGCATGAAATTTGGATTAAAAAAACCTTAGAAAAATACGAAAATTTGGCGTTAAAAGAAAACGAGAGTGAAATTTTAGGGCAAATTTATGAGCTGAAATTTGGCGAGAAATTCGCGGATTTGTGGAATACTGCGCCGAAATTTAGTGCGCAAAATTTTAGTGGTGGCGATACTGCGCCGAAATTTTGCAAGAGTGGCGCGAGTGATAGTGCGCTAAAATTTGACGCAAATTTTGCAAGTGATACTGCGCCTAGTGCCACGCCAAACACGAACTCCACGAACGCCCAGTCCGCCCAGTCCGCCACGCCAGCCACGCCAGCCACGCCAGCCACGCCAAACGAAATTTTGGCGAAAAATTTGGCTAAATTTAACGGCAAAATCGCCGTTTGCGGAAGCGAAATTTACTGCGCAAACGAGATAGAATTTGCGAAATTTAAGAAATTTTTGGCATTAAATTTATACAAAGATTTGATTAAACTCTACTTGCCGTTCGTGCAAAAGAGCGTCAATCGCCTAGTCGTGCGCGATATGAAGACGCGCTGGGGCAGCTGCAACAGCACGAAGGGCTACATAAATTTGTCGTTAAAATTGGTTGAAAAAGATTTGCGCTTTATCCATTATGTCGTGCTTCACGAGCTAACTCACCTCATCTACGCCCACCACAGGCGCGAATTTTACGACTTCATAGCTGGGATTATGCCTGATTTCAAAGAGCGAATTAATCTGGTGAAAAATAGATAATTTTCGCCCCTGTTGTCATTGCGAGGAAAGGCGCAAGCCTTGACGAAGCACTCTACGCGTGCAAAATTTAGAGAATTTTTAAATTTATCAAAATTTATAATCTCTATTCTGCCTTGTTTAGCTCACTAGTAGCCTTGTGAATTCTACTAGAATTACTCATTTTTTGTCTCCTTATTAGAAAATTTTTATTTTAAATTATTGTCAATATCTCTGTGAAATATGCTTAATACATATTTTCTTAATTCGTCGTGGTCTTTTTGATTAAAATAAAACATATTGATAGTTGGAGCAACTTTCCATCTTTCGATAGACCCCCATTCTATATTTATTTGAAATTTTCTAGCATATTTCCAAAAATTTTTAAGAGTTTTATTTGATTTTTTATAAATTCCCATAAAGACTAAAATTTCTAAAAATTCAGCTACAAATAACATAAATATTGTGATAAGCACACTCAACAAGAATAGTCCAAAACTATCCCTAGAACCCAAATTTGCTATTATAAATCCACTTAAAAATATCCAGCCAAAAGCCTCTGTAAAGATTATGCGTAAAAAAGAACAAAATACCATTTTGCCTTCTTCTTTTTTTACATGTGAAATATCATAACTGATTGGATTATCATAAGGATTGCAAAGCACAATCCTATCTCCCATAACTCGGAAATGTATTGTCTCATCGACTTGATTTTTATGATTGTAAAATACAACTTTTGAGTTGTAGAAATAAGTATAATGTGATTTCATATTAGAAATATTTAAAAAATCAAGCAATAACATAAAAAACATTATAAATCCAAAAGTAATAATTGTTTGTATAGTTTCGCCTATTTCTAAATATCCGTATTCAAATTCATCAAATTTGTTTAAAATAAACAATGAAGCAGTAACCCAAAATGCAAAAATTAGTAAAAAATGGAAAGCCAAAGCCCAGCTAGTATAATCACGCAAAATCAACGGCTCTTTATCGTAATCCCTCAAATTCTTATTTTTATTAAAAATATCGTTTTTGAAATTTCTGTTTTCCAAATTTAATCCTTTTATAAAATCTCGGTCAGTATCTGTGATACTGAATTCACTCAACAAGTAAATTTAAATTTGCATTTT
The DNA here is from genome assembly GCF_027737645.1 of Campylobacter sp. JMF_15 NE4. NCBI lineage: Bacteria > Pseudomonadati > Campylobacterota > Epsilonproteobacteria > Campylobacterales > Campylobacteraceae > Campylobacter > Campylobacter sp. JMF_15 NE4. Next base: position 715,079 of record NZ_JAOVTY010000001.1, read on the forward strand.
TCATCATCTCTCCCTCACTCACACTTCTTACTCTGCTCTGCGATTAGGCTAAGCTTTTTAAGCGTGAAATTTGATTTTAGTATGTGAGCTTGTAGCTCTGATTTTGCTTCTATGGTAGCAATTAGCGAGTTTATCGCTTCAATTTTATTACTAAAATTTCGCAATTACACGAAATTTGCGTTTTGGAATTTTAAATTCGTAGATTGCCACGAATTTTTGCTTCGCAAAAATTCCCCTAATGACAGATTTAGCAAAATTTGCGCTTTGATTACCGCGCAATGACAAATCAGGCGCAGGGTTCATAGGTTCGCGCCAAGCGCGCCTTGCAAAGGCAAAACCACCCTTACTCGTCTTTTTTGCACTCTTGCGGGTTGTTACAGCCACAGCCCTCGCATTTGTTGCAGGAATTTTTGTTTTTCGCAAAGCTTCTTGCTGCCAAAAACAAAAGCCCACCAAGCACCACTAAAACCGCGATTGTTCCGATATTGTTGATTAAAATTTCCATATCAAATTTTCTCTTTATAAGGTTTTGCTAGCATTAAAATTATCAGCGCAGCGCACGCGCACGCCACGAAAAGCCCCACTCCCACGCCTTGCGCACCACTAAAAAATCTGCCGAATTGATAAATCATAAGCGCGACCGCGTAAGAAAACAGCGTCTGATACACAAGCGCAAACGCCGTCCAGCGCGCATTTCTCATCTCTTTTGCGATTGTCGCCATTGCCGCTATGCAAGGCGCGCAAAGCAGGTTAAAAGCCAAAAACGCATATCCACTAAGCGTGTCAAGCCCCGAAAAATCGAGTATCCCAAAGACCGCCACGACCTCTTCTTTGGCTACTAAGCCCATAAGCGTGGCGATTGCAGACTTCGCGTCGCCAAAGCCAAGTGGCGCAAACACAGGCGCCACAAACGCGCCGATTTTGCCGATAAAGCTATCGTTTAAATCAAGCTCTATATCAAAGACAAAGCCCCCCTCGGCGAAGCCAAACCGCGATCCGCACCAAATCAGCACCGATGAGATGAAAATTATCGTTCCAGCATTTTTGATAAACGAGCTTACGCGCTCTTTGACGCTTCGGTAAATATTTTTGAGGGTTGGCATGTGATATGGCGGAAGCTCCAAAACAAAAGGCGCAGGTTTGCCCGCAAACATCGGCGTTTTTTTAAGCATTAGCCCTGAAATCACAATCGCGCAAATCCCTAGAAAATACGCACTAGGCGCCACCCACCACACTCCGCCAAAAAGCGCAGCGGAAATCAGCGCAATCATCGGCATTTTCGCCGAACACGGCATAAATGTAGTCGTCATAATGCCCATTTTGCGGTCTTTTTCGCTCTCGATTGTGCGCGTAGCTAGCACGCCGGGCACGCCACAGCCCGTGCCGATTAGCATAGGGATAAAGGACTTGCCACTAAGCCCAAATTTACGAAATGCGCGGTCTAAGACAAAAGCCACGCGCGTCATATATCCGCACGCCTCCAAAAACGCTAAAAAGATAAAAAGCACCGCCATTTGTGGCACGAAGCCAAGCACCGCTCCCACGCCACTAATAACGCCGTCGATGATGAGGCTTTTTAGCCACTGCGCGCAGTTTATGCGCTCCAAAAACTCGTCCATTACCACAGGCAGACCGCGCAGATACAGCCCATACTCGCTAGGATTTGGTAAAATTTCGGCCTCTAAATTCGCACTAGCTAGTGAAATTTGCTCTTTTAAATTTTCGTTTGAAATTTGCGAAATTTCACCGCTTAGTGCGTCAAAATTTTCGCTAAATGCACCAAAATCGCCTTCATTGCAAGCGGTTTTGAGATTTTCTGAGGCTGCGCTAAATTCAGGATTTATCAAATCTAATGCGCCCACAAATTCGCTCGTGCAAATTTTGCTTTGCAAATGTGTGCTAAGAGCCTGCTCGTATTTTTCGCTACTTCCTACGAAAAATCCATCGCCAAAAATCCCGTCATTTACGGTGTCCGTCATCAGCCCGCCCACGCCCGTAACCGAAGTGTAATACACGATAAACATAATCACAGCAAAAATCGGCAAAGCGAAAATTCTATGCGTCAAAACCTTGTCGATATTTTCGCTTGCATTTGCCACGAAATCGGTGTTTTTGGCAAAACACGCCTCTTTTACGCGCGCGATATAATTGTATCGCTCGTTTGCGATAATCCCCACGCTATCGTCATCGAGCTCGGTTTCACAGGATTTGATTTTTTCCTCGATTAGGCTAAATTTGGCTTTTTCGATTTTTAGCTCTTTTAGCACGCTCTCATCGCGCTCGAAAATTTTAACCGCATACCACCTATCGCCCTTTTCGCCCTTTAAAACAGCGTCTTCGATATGCGCTAGCGCGTGTTCGGCTGGGCCACAAAAATCGTGTTTTGGGTGCGGGGCAGGGTTTTTGCTAGCCTCGATTGCTAGCTCCACGCATAAATTCGTGCCGATATTTTTAAGCGCAGAAATCTCCACACACGGCGCGCCAAGGGTTTTGCTAAGAAGTTTTAAATCGATTTTATCGCCTCTTTTGCGCAAAATGTCGGTCATATTCACAGCGATTACCATTGGAATTTCAAGCTCCAAAAGTTGCGTGCTAAGGTATAAATTTCGCTCTAAATTCGTGCCGTCGATGATATTTAAAATCACATCTGGATTTTCGTGCAATAAATAATTGCGCGCCACAATCTCTTCTGGCGTGTATGGCGAGAGCGAGTAAATGCCCGGCAAATCGGTGATTATGATATTTTCTTTGCCGATTAAACAGCCCTCTTTTTTCTCGACCGTTACGCCCGGCCAGTTGCCCACAAAGGCATTTGCGCCAGTTAGGGCGTTAAAAAATGTCGTTTTGCCACAATTTGGATTTCCTACAAGTGCGATTTTTATCATTCTTACTCTTTAAATTTGCAAATTTTATAAATTTTCGACCTCTATCAATGACGCGTCGGCCTTGCGTAGCGAGAGCTCGTATCCTCTCACGCCTAGCTCCAAAGGATCGCCTAAGGGGGCGGCTTTTTTTAGCTTTATCTCAATGCCTTTTGTAATCCCCATATCCATAATCCGACGCCTGAGTGCGCCGTCTCCGTGGATTTTGACCACCTTGACACTTGCGCCGATTTTTACCTCGTTTAGCCTTTGCATAAATTCTCCATAAATTTCATTATTTAAAGAAATTTTTGATTTTGCTTAAAATTCCCTCGTCATTTTCGCCAAAGCTAGCTTGCAATTCGCGCAAAAGCTCGGTTTGTTTGTCGTTTAGTTTCTTTGGGGTTTGGACGCTAATTTGCACAATCAAATCGCCTTTTTGTTTGGTTCTGATATTTGGCGCGCCCTCGCCATGGATCACAAATCTATCCTTATCCTTGCTTCCGACTTTTAATTTTAACTCGGTCTTGCCCTCAGGGGTTGGCACTTCGATACTCTCGCCCAAAATCGCTTGGGTGAAAAAAACAGGCACTTCGATATACAAATCATCGCCGTCGCGCTCGAAATGGCTATCTGCGCGCACTCTTACTAGCACATACACATCGCCGACCTCGCCTGTTTTAGAGACATTTCCTTTGCCCCCTAGGCGGATTCTTTGCCCATCATCAATGCCAGCTGGTATGTCAAATTTGACGCTGATTTCCTCCTCGATATATGCCTTGCCACCGCAATCTTTGCATTTTTCTTTTATGCTCTCTCCACTTCCACCACACGCGCTACAAGTCTGAATAAAGCTCATATATCCGCGCCTTGCCATGATTCGCCCAGAACCACCACATGTTTGGCAGGTATGTTTTTTCTTGTCTTTTGAGCCAGTTGCGTCGCAGGTAGGGCATGGTTTTTTGATTTTGTATTTGACATCTTTATGCACACCGCGTAGAGCTTCTTTAAATTCCAAAGTAACGGCTAATTCTGTATCTATGCCATACGGATCGACGCTTCGTTTGGCTCTGCTACCGCCTCCGCCAAAGGCTTGCTCGAAAAAGTCGCTAAACATCGAACCAAACCCAAAGGCATCTCCTGCGCTACCGCCACCGCCAAATCCGCCAGATAAGCCCTCTTTGCCGTATCTATCATACATTTTGCGTTTTTCTTCATCGCCTAGGACTTGGTAAGCTTCGTTTATTTTTTTAAACTGCTCTTCGCTCTCTTTGTTGCCTTGGTTGCGGTCTGGGTGGTGCTGCAAGGCTAGTTTGCGAAATGCCTTTTTTATCGTTTCAGCGTCCGCGTCGCGCGCCACGCCTAAAATATCATAATAATCTTCTTCCATTATCTCTCCTAAACTAAAAAGGCTCAATTTTATCTAAATTTGCTAAAATGCAAGTTAAGATTTAACTATTTTACAATATAATGCAAAATTTCAAAATTTTTATAAAGGACGCGTCATGGTAAATGTGCTTATGATCGAAGACGATAGCGAATTTGCTACTTTGCTAAGTGAATATTTGGCTAAATTTAATATCAATGTTACAAATTTCGAAGACCCATATATCGGACTAAGTGCCGGAATCAAAAACTATGATTTGCTAATTTTGGATTTAACTCTTCCTGGCATGGACGGACTGGAAGTATGCAAAGAAATCCGCGAAAAATACGATATTCCAATCATCATTAGCTCGGCCAGATCTGATGTCAGCGACAAGGTCGTGGGACTGCAAATCGGAGCAGATGATTATCTGCCTAAACCTTACGATCCAAAGGAAATGCACGCACGCATTATGAGCCTAATTCGCCGTTATAAAAAAACAATCGAAAAAGAAGAAACCGTCGCTGATAGCGTATTTCGCATAGATGAAAAACGCCATGAAATTTACTTTGGCGAAGAGGCACTCGTGCTAACTCCGGCTGAATATGAAATTTTAGAATATCTCATCAAACAACACAGCTTTTCTGTTTCTCGCGAGCAGTTAGTATATCACTGCAAGAGCCTAAAAGACAAAGACTCAAAAAGCCTTGATGTCATCATCGGTCGCCTTCGCACCAAAATCGGAGACAACTCAAAATCACCAAAACATATTTTTTCAGTTCGCGGAATCGGATATAAGCTCATCGGATGAAGCACTCTTTAATCACGAAAATTACGATATTTTTCGTAACTGCGATAATTTTGGTTTGCGTGCTGTTTATCACATTTGGGCGAATTCAAATGAACAAAGCCCTAGGTAGCATGCAAGCAAACCAAATCAACGCCGTAAATTACCTGCTAGAATCCTACAAACGAAACAACCCGCCACAAGATATCGAAAGCTATTTTTCAAATTTTGGCTTGGAGCTTGTCAAGGATAAAAATTTAGTCCAAAATGTCCTAATTTCAGGCAAAAAATACTTCGCGCAAGAAACTGCCATAGGCGAGATTAGCTCGATCGAGTATAACAACACTCTGTTTTTAAATATCAAAAACAACTCAATGGTCGTGGTTTTTGAGAGTATTGGCACCAAAAATTTAAACGATCCGCTCTGGGTGGGATTTTTGATTACTATTGTGGTTTTGTTTTCGCTGTATCTCTCGATTTTACGCAGTTTTGCGCCACTAAAAAAGCTTAGCAAAAACATAAAACAATTTTCCCTAGGAAATTTAGAAATAGATTTAAAACAAATTCGCAGAGAGGACGAAATCGGCCAAGTAGCGCATGAATTTAACAACGCGATTATTAAAATTCAAGAGCTTATCCGCTCTCGACAGCTGTTTTTACGCACCATAATGCACGAGCTAAAAACCCCGATTGGCAAGGGCAGACTAATCACTGAAATGCTCGATGATGAGACGCAAAAGACCCGCCTCGTGGCTGTTTTTGAGCGGCTTGAAATTTTGATTAATGAATTTGCAAAAATCGAGCAACTTCTATCCAAAAGCTACACTCTAAATTACCAAAAATACCATTTCAGCCTGATTTTAGAGCAGGTTCGCGATATGTCAATGCTAGATAAATGGGATAGCTTAGTTGCCGAAAATATCGAAGATGACGCCATTATCAATGTCGATTTTGGGCTTTTTGCCTTGGCGATTAAAAATTTAATCGACAATGGCCTAAAATATTCCAGCGATCACCATGTCAGCGTGATTTGCGACGAGAATAAAATCAGCGTAGCAAACCATGGCAATGCGCTTGAAAAATCCTTCGAGCACTACAAACAAGCCTTTATTCGCAACAAAAACGAAAAGGCCACTGGCATGGGGCTTGGGCTGTATATCATAGATAAAATTTGCGAACTTCATAAATTTAGCTTTACTTATAATTATTCAGATAATACACATTATTTTTCTATAATTTTCAACAATCCAGGCAGTAAAAAATGAGTGCAAATGATAAATTTGAAGAGCTAGTTGCTAGCTTCGAAAAGCTCCCAGGCGTGGGCAAAAAGTCGGCTTTGCGTTTTGCGTATTATGTCAGCGTGCAAAACTCAACTTTGGGGCTAAATTTAGCTCACAATATCGAAGAAGCTGTGCGAGGACTGAAAAAATGCGAAATTTGCGGTGCGATTTGCGAGGACGAGATCTGCGAATACTGCGCCGATGAGGAGCGAGAGAGCGAGAAAATCGCCATTGTAGAGAGCCCGAAAGATATTTTTATCTTTGAGAGTAATAAAATTTTTAACGGCAAATATTTTGTTTTAGAAGACGCTAGCGAAGAAATCATCGACAAACTTCGCGCCATGATAATCCAAAATGGCGCAAATGAGCTGATTTTTGCGCTAACGCCTAGTATAAATTCAGACGGGATTATGCTCTATGTCGAGGATAAACTCTCTGATTTAAATTTGCGTTTTAGCAAGCTTGCCCAAGGCGTGCCAACTGGCGTAAGCTTGGATAATATAGATATGCTTTCGCTTATGAAGGCAATCAACGGACGCACGAATATATAAATTTAAAAGGAAAAATAGTGAAAAAGGTTCATTTCATAGGCATTGGCGGTATCGGAATCAGCGCGCTGGCTAGATTTTTGCAGGAGCGAAACTACACGATTTCAGGCTCCGATATTTCAGAAAGCCCAACCACGATAAAACTACGCGAAAGCGGTATGGATATCAACACCCCGCACAGCGCAGAGGCGATAAAAGATCAAGAGGTCGTGGTGTATTCAGCCGCTATCAAAGAGGATAATGTCGAGCTAGTCGAGGCCAAAAAGCGCGGTATCAAATGCCTATCGCGCAAAGAAGCCTTGCCTTATGTGCTAAAAGACAAGCATGTATTTGCCGTGGCTGGGGCGCATGGCAAAAGCACCACGAGCGCGATTGCCTCATCGCTAATAAATGGCTCGGTTATCATCGGCGCGATTAGCAAGCAGTTTGGCTCAAATATGAAATACGAAAACAGCGAAAATATCATTTTCGAAGCCGACGAGAGCGATTCTAGCTTTCTTAACTCCAACCCTTATGTCGCAGTAGTAACCAACGCTGAGCCAGAGCACATGGATCATTACGACAACGATTTAGACAAATTTCACGCCGCATATCGCGGATTTTTGGAAAGGGCTAAAATTCGCGTTATCAACGCCGAGGACGAATTTTTAGGCTCGTTAAATTTAAGCGCGATCAAACTCTACCCTTCGCGCGATATCACGGATCTCAAAATGGTTTTACGCGATAATCAACCATATCTTAGCTTCAATCTCAAAGAGCTTGGCAGATTCGAGGTTTTTGGGATTGGCGAGCATATCGCGATCGACGCTTCGCTAGCGATTTTAGCCGCTGCGTGCGAGACAGGGCTAGAAAACATACGCCAAAATTTATTAAACTACAAAGGCATTAAAAAGCGTTTTGACATACTCTGCGCCAATCCAAATTTCGTCCTAATCGACGACTATGGTCATCACCCCACAGAAATCGCCGCTACACTAAAAAGCGCGAAAGAATACGCCGCCTTGCTAGGCATTAGCAAGATTACGGCGATTTTCCAGCCACATAGATACAGCAGGTTAAAGGCAAATTTAGCCGGGTTTAAAGAGTGCTTTGGCGAGGGTGTGGATTTGGTGATTTTGCCTGTGTATGCAGCCGGCGAGAACCCAAACGGCGTGGATTTAAAAGAAGAGTTTAAAGTCCTTAATCCGCTTTTTGCCGAGAGAGTATTTAGAAATGGCGAAAAGATCGAATTCAGCGATATTTTTGGCGTGCGCCATATCATAAATGACGGCCTAGTAATCGGCTTTGGCGCAGGTGATATCACATATCAGTTGCGTGGCGAATTTTAAGGAAAAGTTGTGCGATTTTTGATTTTTATTTTTGCTTTTTTATTCATAGTGGCGATTTTTTTCGTGGATAATAAAATTTTAAATGCAAAATTTAAAATTTTGCTTACTGCAATTATTTTATGCGTGGGAGGTAGCGCCTATTTTTACGAAAATTTTAGCGCAAATTTTGCTAAAAATTCCCAGCAAATCGTAAATGCCTTTAACGCTGGAAAAAGCGTGAAATGCCGTGGCGAGAGCGTGGAGAGCGCGCATTTTACCTACTCGTTTTCGCTAAATTCCTTCATCGCCAAAAAAGACGCCCCACACCCATACAACGGCAAAATTTACGAGATTAAAGAGTGCGAATTATGAACATAGACGAGCTGTTTAAAAAACTCGATTTAAGCGAGTATTTGGCGAAATTTAACTCATATTTGGCGCGCGAAAAACCACTATTTTTGCACGGCGATAGCAAGATAAATTTCGAAAAAATAAATGAATTCGCTAAATTTGACCTAAGCCCATGCGAAAGCGTAGCCAACCTCGATGACGCGCTAATGCGCCTTGGCAAACACGCCGTGCTTCACATAAGCGAAATTTACGAATTTAGCAAGATTATCCGATATTTTTTGTATCTAAAAAGGCAAAATTTCGAAGGAAAACTGCGCGCGTATCTCGATAAAATCGAAATTCCAGATAGCATAAAAGCCATAAAAGACTATTTTGACGAAAACGGCGCCTTCAAAGACAGCGTCGATGAGCGTTTCATCGCGCTAAATGAGGCTTACAAAATCAAGCGCGAAGAGATTAATCAAACCCTAAAAAAGCTAATCTACACAAAATCTATTTCGCCCTACCTAGCCGACACGCAGATTCACTATATCAACGACAGCGAGACGCTTTTGGTGCGAGGCGGATTTAACCATGCGCTAAAAGGCGCAGTTTTGGGGCGCTCAGCCAATGGGTATTTTTATGTCGCACCCGATGCTGTAACCGCGCTCAAATCGGCTCAAAGTGCGATTTTGGATAAAAAAGAAGAAATCATTTTCGAGCATTGCAAGATAATTAGTTCAAATTTCACCAAAAATTTGCCGTTTTTGAAATTTATAAACTCGGCTTTCGACGAAATCGACGGACTTATCGCAAGAGCGCAAATGATGAGAGCAAACGACTATGAAATCGTGCTAGCTGATAGTTCAAAAGATATAGTAATTAGCGAATTTGCCCACCCTGCGCTAAAAAATCCTAAAAAAATCAGCGTGGAATTTAGGGGCAAAATTTTGCTGATTACTGGCGTAAATGCCGGCGGAAAATCAATGCTTTTAAAAAGCATAATGAGTGCGTGCTTGCTAGGCAAATACCTGCTTCCTATGCGAATTTGCGCCCAAAAAAGCAAGATTGGCTCGTTTAAGGAATTTGAGCTAATCATGGAAGATCCGCAAAATGCTAAAAACGATATCTCCACATTTGCTGGGCGTATGGTCGCATTTAGCAAGCTTTTTGGGCGCAAGGATATGATTGTAGGCGTCGATGAAATCGAGCTTGGAACTGATTTCGAGGAGGCTGCGAGCCTGTATAGCGCGATGATAGAGCGCCTCATGCAAAACGATATCAAAATGGTCATCACCACCCACCACAAACGCCTCGCAATGCTTTTGGCAAAAGACGCCAATGTCGAGCTAATCGCCGCGCTGTATGACGAGAAAAACAGCGTCCCAAAATACGAATTTTTAAAGGGAATTATCGGCAAGTCTTATGCCTTTGAAACAGCGCTTCGTTACGGCATAGCGCAAAATTTAGTCGCAGCTGCGCGCCAAAATTACGGCGAAAATAAAGAGAATTTAAACGAAGCAATCTCAAAAGCGATAAATTTAGAACTTGAATTAAAGCAAAAACTTATCGCCACCGAGCAAAAAGAACGCAAACTAGACGCCCTAACTGCCACGCTAAAAGAGCAAAAAGAAAACGCGCAAAACGAGCTAGCTGCCACGATTTCTAGGCTAGAAAACGAGTATTACCACGCTATAAACGAGGCCAAACGCACAGTTAGGCTAAATGATACCAAAGAAAAGCAACGCGCTATAAACCACGCAAACGAGCTAGTTAAGGCGATTTCTAAACCAGAATTTAGTGCCAGCGAGCCTGTGGATTTCAAGGTCGGCGATCGCGTAAAATACGGCAAAATCAAGGGCGAAATCGTAAGCCTAAACAAAACTATGGCGATGATTGATAGCGACGGAATAAGGCTTCGTGTGCCACGCGATATGCTAAAACTAAGCGGAAATCAGCCAGCCCCAGCGCCAAATAAAATCAGCATAAAGGTCGAAAAACCGCGCGAAGCCTCGCTCGTGCTAGATTTGCACGGACTGCGCGCCGATGAGGCGATCACGCGCCTTGATAAATTCATCAGCCAAAGCCTTGTAATGGGCTTTGACGAGGTTATCGTAAAGCATGGAATCGGCACCGGCAAACTAGCCTACGCCGTAAAAGAGTTTCTCAAATCACACCCAAGCGTGAAAGATTTCCGCGACGGAGCCCCGAACGAAGGGGGTTTTGGAAGCAAGGTCGTCAAACTCTAAAATCTGCGCGAAATTTCAAAATTTAGTGTGAAATTTTTGCTTTTATGATATTTGGTATCAGTTAAATTTAATCTACAATCCACTATAATAATATCAAATATCAAAATATAAAAGGTTAGCGATGAAAAATTTCACACCAAATAGCGAAATTTTCGGCTTTGCTGGAAACAAAGATTTTGTGCCAGATATTTTTAAAGAATTTTGCAAAGAGCAAGTTTGCCAAATTTTTTTGACGCTGTATAACGCAAATCTTGGTAGTGCCTATCAAATCCCGCATAAATTTAGCCGTAATTGCACCAAAATTCGTCAAATTTTTGATAAATTTATCAAATTTTCACTCGCCAAAAACAGCCTAAATTTCAAAAAAACAACCAAATTTTGCCTTACTTCAAATTTAATCATCTACTCATTTTTACAAGGCAAAAAGGCTCCACTTTGCGCGAGCTTGCCAAAACTCAAAGTCGCCAAAATCATCGCCCTACTCCAAAACAACGGCGAATTTGGCATTAATTTCGACGCTTCAAGCGGTTTTAAAAATTTCGTGTTTGACAAAATTTCATACAAAAACAAAAACTGCCAAATCTCGCTAAATGGCGAGGTTATCGTCATACAAAAGGGCGAATTTCGCCTTGGAATTTTGCCCTTTTTTAGGCAGGTTGGCGACGCAAACGGCGCAGGTATTCAAAGCGACATCGCCCTTGCAATCTCGCAAAATTCGCACCTAAATCTAGACACGCTATATCTTGTCTATCCTAGAAGCGAGCATTTTCGTCGTCATATCGAGGTCAAATCCCACTCTTTCGCGCCGGATTTCACTCTCAAACTCGTCCCTTACAGCATAAATAATAAAATTTTTTTGAAAGGATAAAACATGGTAGGAATTATTTTTGGTAGCTCTATGGGCAACACAGAGGACGCCGCAAAGGCGATTTCAGCGCAACTTGGCATTGAAAACGAGGTCGTAAATGTCGCCGATATCGCCCCTAGCGAGCTTGGCAAATACAGCTCGCTCATCGTAGGAAGCTCGACTTGGAACGACGGCGAGTTGCAGGACGATTGGGCGAGCTTCGATTTTAGCGCTCTCGAAGTTACGGGCAAAACCGTGGCGATCTTTGGCATGGGCGATAGCGCTAGCTACTCGGACGCCTACTGCAACGCAATGGCGGAATTATACGAACAATTCACATCAAAAGGCGCTGTAATCGTGGGTGCGGTGAGCACTGAGGGGTATGAGTTTGACGCCAGCAACGCTGTCAAAGAGGGCAAATTCGTAGGCCTTGCCCTAGATAATGACAACCAAAGCGATTTGACGGATTCTAGAATTAGCGCGTGGGTGGAGCAAATAAAGCCAAATTTGGCGTAAATTTATCTAGTTTGGGGGATACTGCGCCGCGAAATTTAGTGGCGCAATTTTAATCAAAGTGGCGAAATCTCGCCACTTTTAGCTTTAAATTTTAAAATTTATTTTGTGTAAAATCCCAAAATTTCGCAAATGTAAATTCTATGAAAATCCTTGTTAGAGTACCACATTTCAGGCTCTTGCGAGCTTATGAAATCCTCTTCTTTAAAATATGAAGTGTAGAGTTTTTTGCATTTTAATATCAAATTTGCCTCTTCAAAACCGATTAAATCCCGCTCTAACAAAACCGAATTTAGCCCGCAGTTTGCGGCCTTGTCCTCGTCTTTTCCACTGATTTTGCCACAATATGCCAAAGCCTTTTTGTGTCCAGGCTCAAAAAACGAAAGGCTCATAAGCTCGCCTTTTTCGCTGAATTTGAAGGTGTGGCGTTGCGGGCGAATGTAGATGTGTGCTACTGGCTTTTCCCACAAATAGCCAAATCCGCCCCATGAAGCGGTCATTGTGTTGTAGTGTGGGTATTTTTCGCTAGTGCCGCTGCTAACTAGCATCCACTCTTTTCCTATGCTTGAAAACGGCTTTAAAACTGCGTCCAAGTCCGATATTTTGGCTTCGTTAAACTTAAAACTCATTGTTTTTCCTTTTGAAAAATTAGGTAAATTCTAGCGATTTTTTGTTTAAATTTGCAAATTCGCTTTAATCTGTCATTGCGAGAAGCGACAGCGACGAAGCAATCCAGAGAAATTTAAAAAAATTTTAATTCACAATAAAATTTGATAAATTTTAAATTCGCTCTAAATTTTACTGGATTGCCACGACGGCTACGCCGTCTCGCAATGACAATAGGATTGCTAAATTTTTTGGTGGGCAAGGATTGCCCACCCTACGCTAAAACTCTTTTTAAATTGTTTAGTTTTGATTATTTTTTAGATTATGAGAAACTGCTACGCAGTTTCGTGGCAATGACAATATATTAAATATTATTAAAAAACTTTTCGTCAATTTTATACTCTTTTTTTTCTTCTAAACCAAGTCCGTATTGAGCTAATTTGTCCATAAATTCATTGCCGTCGATTAAGTCAATCTGTTTTTTACCCGACTTCATAGCTTCCTCTTTGGCATCTTGCGTAAATCTTCCAGTAGTTATAAATAGACCTTTTTCTATATCAGTTGTCAAAGAACCGCGAAAATCCCGTATCGCAGAAGCACCAACAGAGCCACTATATCGTTTGCACTGAAATGCAACATTAAATGTAAAAATTCCATTTAGTTTAAATTTTCCTGTTCCGTCTATGCCGCCATCACCAGTTTTTTTAGTAACCTCAACTTCCACAAAACCACACTCTCTAAGTAGATGTCGCGTAAGTCTTTCAAAAGCAAAAGGGTTCATATTTGTTAATATCTTAAATAATCTATTTTTCCAAGTTTGAAATTCTTCATTTTCTTCGTCATATTCTAGTTTTTGCTCTAAAACTTTATCGTTTTGTTTATTTTCTTTTATTTTTTTATTTTTATTAAATTCTTCGATTATTTCTTGCGGATTTATATTTTCCAATTTTGCAAATTCCGGCGTTATAGACCATACTCCGCGACTACTATTTGTTATGACACCAAAAGATTTAAGATATGTTCTAGCCCAAGCTAATTGATAGTCTAGCTCACTTCTTTGAGTATCTAAATGCGTAATTTCTAAAAAATTATCATCAACATTTAATATTTCAATAGTTTTACTGAATATTTCGGTATTCGAAGCGGAATTCCCTTTTTCTTTTAAAGCTAAAAAAGTGGCTTCTATAAGTTTATCAAATGGATATTTATCTCTTATAATTTGCCAATGTGATTTTTGCATTTAAATTCCTTACAATTGCATTAATTGACTATAAAAGCACAAAAAGGGAATTTGGCAAATTCGCCAAATTCCCTTGAAAAGTATAAAAAGCTAAAAAATCTTAGCCGTTGCGTTTTTTGATGATTTCTTCGCTTACATTTTTTGGAACTTCATCGTAGTGGTCAAATTCCATTGAGTAAGTAGCTCTTCCTTGTGTTTGGCTTCTAAGGTCAGTAGAGTAACCAAACATCTCTGAAAGTGGGCAGAAAGCGTCGATGATTTTGTTTCCACCGCGTTCGCCCATGTTATTTACTTGGCCGCGGCGTTTGTTTAGATCGCCGATTACATCGCCCATATACTCTTCTGGGGTTTCGACTTCTACTTTCATCATAGGCTCTAAGATAACTGCGCCTGCTTTTCTAGCGCCCTCTTTAAAGCCCATTGAAGCAGCTAGTTTAAACGCCATTTCAGAGCTATCGACTTCGTGGTAGCTTCCGTCATATACTGTAACTTTGACATCTTCTACTGGATATCCAGCTAAAACACCGCTTTGCATAGCTTCTTGGCAGCCTTTATCGACAGCTGGGATATATTCTTTTGGAATCGCACCACCTTTAATGTCATTGACAAACTCATATCCACTGCCCGGCTCTAATGGCTCTAAGCGCAAATATACATGGCCGTATTGACCGCGACCGCCTGATTGTTTAGCGTATTTGTATTCTTGCTCGACAGATTTGCGGATAGTCTCGCGGTAAGCAACTTGTGGTTGTCCAACCTCTGCATCGACTTTAAATTCGCGAAGCATACGATCGACAATGATTTCAAGGTGAAGCTCACCCATACCGCTAATGATTGTTTGACCGCTCTCTTCGTCAGTTGCTACGCGGAAGCTTGGATCTTCTTGTGCAAGTTTTTGAAGTGCGATACCCATTTTTTCTTGGTCTGCTTTTGTTTTTGGCTCAACTGCGACGCTGATAACTGGATCTGGGAATTCCATACGCTCTAAGATAACTTTATCTTTTTCGCTAGCTAGTGTATCACCAGTAAGTGTATCTTTTAGACCGACAATCGCGCCGATTTCGCCAGCGTAAAGCTCTTTGACTTCTTCGCGTTTGTTTGAGTGCATTCTAAGCAAACGACCGATACGCTCTTTTTTGTTTTTACCAGAGTTGATTACATAGCTTCCGCTCTCCAACATACCGCGGTAAATTCTAACGAAAGTTAGCTGGCCGACAAATGGGTCAGTCATAATCTTAAATCCAAGACCTGCGAATTCGCCGTCATCAGTAGATAGAACTTCCGCTTCGCTTCCGTCCTCATAAACGCCTTTGATAGCTGGAACTTCGTTTGGAGCTGGTAGGTACCATACGACAGCGTCAAGTAGTGGTTGAACGCCTTTGTTTTTGAAAGCTGTTCCGCACATCATAGGGAAAAATGCTAGGCTTAGGCAGCCTTTTTTGATACCGGCTTTAATCTCTGCCTCGCTTAGCTCTTCGCCTGCGAAATATTTTTCCATTAAAGCTTCATCTGTCTCAGCAACCGCTTCAATCATTTTGTCGCGATATTCTTGTGCTTTTTCTTTTAATTCAGCTGGAATCTCGCCTACTTCTGGTGCGCTTGGACCTTTTGCATCGTCCCAAGTAAGGGCTTTCATAGTGATTAGATCAACTACGCCTTTGAAGTTGTCTTCTGCGCCGATTGGAATTTGAATCGGAACTGGTGTGGCTTTTAATCTATCGCGAACTTGTTGCTCGACATTGAAGAAATTTGCGCCTACGCGGTCCATTTTATTTACGAAAATAATTCTTGGAACTTGGTATTTGTTCGCTTGTCTCCAAACGGTCTCGCTTTGTGGTTGCACGCCACCGACTGAACAAAATACAGAAACAGCGCCGTCTAGAACACGCATAGAGCGTTCAACTTCGATAGTAAAATCAACGTGGCCTGGGGTGTCGATTAGGTTGATTTGGTGATCGTTCCAAAAGCAAGTAGTCGCAGCAGAAGTAATAGTAATACCTCTTTCTCTTTCTTGCTCCATCCAGTCCATAGTAGCAGCACCCTCATGCACTTCGCCGATTTTGTGGCTCATACCTGTGAAAAATAGAATTCTTTCGCTTGTTGTTGTTTTACCGGCGTCGATATGAGCAGCAATTCCGATATTTCTAACACGATTAAGTGGAGTTTTTCTTGCCATGATTTACTCCTTACCAGCGATAGTGGGCAAATGCTTTATTAGCTTCTGCCATTTTGTAAGTATCTTCTTTTTTCTTAAATGAAGAACCTTTTGAATTCGCTGCATCAAGTAGCTCGTAAGCTAGTCTTTCAATCATAGTTCTTTCGCTTCTTTTTCTAGCAAAAGTGATGATCCAGCGGATTGCCAAAGCTTGTTGGCGAGCTGGGCGAACTTCGATTGGAACTTGATAAGTTGCACCACCCACGCGGCGAGATTTAACTTCCATAAGTGGTTTTACATTTTCGATAGCGTCGTTGAAAACATCGATTCCTTTGGCTTCGCCGCCTTTTTTGTCGATTAAATCAAGCGCACCATACATAATCTCAGTTGCAACGCTTTTTTTGCCGTCATACATAAGTGAATTAATAAATTTAGTGATTACTTTGTTGCCATAAATTGGGTCAGGCATAACTTCCCTTACGGGAGCTTTTCTTCTTCTCATTTTATTATTCCTTCAAATTTGAAAATTTTACTCAAATTTAACCAAAACTAAGGGTTAAATCTGTCTTAGCTAAACTATTTTTTAGGGCGTTTAGCACCGTATTTAGATCTAGAAACTGTTCTTTTTGCGACACCTGCGGTATCAAGCGCACCACGAACAATGTGATATTTAACACCCGGTAAGTCTTTTACACGACCGCCGCGAACTAGAACAATGCTGTGTTCTTGTAGGTTATGACCTTCACCGCCGATATAGCTGATGACTTCAAAACCGCTTGTTAGCCTTACTTTGGCAACTTTTCTCAAAGCTGAGTTTGGTTTTTTAGGAGTTGTTGTATAAACTCTGGTGCAAACTCCGCGTCTTTGAGGACACTCTTTTAGCGCAGGTGATTTTGACTTTACAGTCACTTTTTTACGCTCTTTTCTGACCAATTGATTTATGGTTGGCACAGTAAATTCCTTTCATCAAAAAATTTATTAAATAAAAAAGAGATTGATTTTACTAAAAATTTGCTTAAAGGTGGTTGAATACGAGTAAAAATTTGTATTCAACCAAATAATTTGAATTTTTAAAATATGATAGAATTAATTTTCAAGATATTTTTTAATTATATCTTTATCTTTTTCTATCATTTCCAATTCATTATTTATAGTATCCTGTAAAATACTATAATTTATCGGAGCTTTTATCATATAGTTGTAATCTGCCTTCATATTCTGTTTATAATTCTGTTTATAACGCTTACTAACTATTTTATAAAAATTATACAAAGTGTCTAAATTATTTTTATTTTCAAATATATATCTAAATTTTCGTCTCAACTCATCACCTTTTAATTGATTTATCTCTTTTCCTAAGAAGCCTAAAACATAAAAAGGTATAGGAGTTCTTTTGTCTTCGCTTTGTTTTTTCTCTTTTTCGGCTTTTAAAAATAATAAATACATGTTGATTAAATCACTGTGTGTCAAATCCCCGTCCTCTATATATTTTATAACAAACCTAAGTATATCGCTCTTATTTTTTAAAAGTTGCGATTTTTTAGTAAATGCCATATAGCCATCTTTGCTAAAAGCTAAAATTACCTGCATAAATTTATCTAACTCAATAATAATATCATCTATTTTGTTAAATTTTATATCAAACAATCTTTCGTATTTTTCAAATTTTGGTCTATAATCATTAAATTTTTCTTTATTTTTCAATTGAAATTTATCACTTTGTTTTATTGCCAATAAAAAACCAAATTTTTTAAATTCTTCTTGCAAGTTAAAAAATATTTTTTTATTTTTAGCAAAATCTTTTTCGCTTATAGCATTTTGACTATTATTATATTCAACAATTCTTTCATATAAATCATTATCTTTACTTTTATCTAAAATTAAAAGCTTTACCATAACAAATGTATTTTTAAATTTTTCATCTATTTGCTCTGGAATATATTTATTCAGTATTTCATATACAGTATTTACAGTTTGGCAACCATTGACTATTTGTGGATTTTTTATTACAAATTCAATATTGTTATCATCATCTCTTGTTGCAACTTGTTTTGATTTAGTCGCCGTATCACAAATAATTGTAATTCCATTGTTGTAATAGAAAAAGTTATCTCTATCTTCATCACTATCTAGTGTGTTTGCAATCTTTGCATTTATTCCTTTGTTACCAAGATATTCTCTTACATTTTCACTAAACAACATATAATTCTTTTCTTGCGATTCTTTAATCATCTCATATATTAATTTTACAGGCGTCATTATATATTTTGCATCTGTTAAATTTGGCAGATTATAACTTTTTGTATCTATTTGTAATACTGTTCCTGAATTTCTACTTCTTATTTTAAATTCAAATTTTTTAACATTTTCCTTTCTATCACCATAATAAATCTTATGTATATCATCAATCATAAATAATTTTGCTTCAACACGAGCTTTAATCCTATTATCGTTATTTCTAAATTTTTCAAATCTTGTTTTTATAGTTTCCGTTACATTATCATTTGTAATATATAAATATAAAAATATCTTAAATTCACTATCTTCTTTAAATTTATTAAAAATTTCTTTCAATTTTTCCGATCTTTTATATTTATCCGCCAACAAAGCATCTATCGGGCCACCACTTAAAAATTTTTTAGCAACATAATCATCTGATAATTGAGTATTGTCATCATAATATTTATTTTGAATAATATATAATTCTTTGGCTTCTTCAAAATATACATAGCAATCACAACCATCATCGCTATATTCTGTAATATTCTCATCAACGATTTCTTCATCAATACAAAATAATTTTGTCAAAACCCAATAATTAAAAGCATATTCGTTTTTTAATAATTGTGGATTATTTTTACCATATTCTTCTTGCAGAATTTTAATATCTTCTTTGATTTGTTCTTTAAAATTTTGATTTTCCATAAAAAATTCCTTTTAAAAAA
Source organism: Campylobacter sp. JMF_15 NE4 (assembly GCF_027737645.1). Classification (NCBI taxonomy): domain Bacteria; kingdom Pseudomonadati; phylum Campylobacterota; class Epsilonproteobacteria; order Campylobacterales; family Campylobacteraceae; genus Campylobacter; species Campylobacter sp. JMF_15 NE4. The sequence continues at coordinate 734,113 of NZ_JAOVTY010000001.1, forward strand.
TTACAATTTTTAAATTTTGTTAAAATTTTCTTATCGAAAATTTTAAACCCTCAATTATACAATAAAATACAAAAATTTAATCCTTCACCACGCTAAATCTTCCGCCGCCGCAGGCCAGCAAGCAAAGTGAAATTCCGATATAAAGGTATAAAATCTCCGCCTCAAATCCGCCGTGTTTTGATAATGCCAAAAAATCAGGGTGCGCTAGATAAAATATCACACCGCACAGCCCAAGCACGATTAATGCGCCAATGCGGGCAAAAAAGCCGATGATTATCATCACGGGTGCGACGACTTCGCCCAAATACACGCCATACGCGATAAACTCAGGCAATCCCTTTGCGCCCAGCATGCCCTTTATACCGCCCACGCCGTTCATTATCTTTGCCACGCCATGCATAAAAAGGCAGACTCCAAGCGTCAAACGAAGCATTAATAATCCGAAATTTGGAAATGATTTTGGCATATAAAATTCCTTTATGGCGAAATTTTAAAATTTTAAAATTTGGCAAAATTCAAGAATTCTAAAATTTTAAAATTTAAAAAAGGGGCGAAATTTCGCCCCCAAAATTATTTTTTAAGCTTGACTTCTTTGTCTTTGTATAGACCAGTTCCGACTGGGATTATGTGACCTAAAATGATATTTTCCTTCAAGTCCTCTAATCTATCAAATTTCGCCGCGATACTTGCCTCGGTTAGAACCTTGGTAGTCTCTTGGAAGGAAGCAGCCGAAATCACGCTATCGCTTCCCACAGCCGCTCTTGTGATACCAAGAAGCACCGGCTCAGCGATCGCTGGCTCGCCACCCATTTTCATAATGCGCTCATTTTCTTCTTTAAACCTGCGGCGGCTGATTAAATCGCCGATGATTAGCTTAGTATCGCCACTATCTATGATGCGGACTTGGCGAAGCATTTGAGATACGATGATTTCGATATGTTTATCGTTAATCGCAACGCCTTGTGAGCGATAGACTTGTTGAACTTCGCTAACTAGGTAGTAATGAAGCGCCTTTTCGCCTAAGATTCTAAGCACATCGTGTGAGCTAATAGAGCCGTCAGTTAGCCTTTCGCCAGCATGGACAAACTCGCCGTTTCGGACCTGAATTTGGCGAGATTTATCGATTAGATACTCAGCCACAGTGCCGTCCTCGCCCTCGATGATTACGCGCTCTTTTGAGCTCATAGGTTTGCCAAATCTCACAGTTCCGTCGATATCAGCGATGATAGCGGTATTTTTTGATTTGCGCGCTTCGAAAAGCTCAGAAACGCGTGGCAAACCACCTGTGATATCTTTCGATTTCGCAGCGGCTTTTGGCGTCCTAGCTAGGATATCAGCGATCGCTACCTCATCTCCGCTAGTTGCAAGAATTTGAGTTTTTGGTCCGATATTGTATTTCATCGGCTCGCCCTTGCTAGGTGTGATTACGATAGCTGGTTTTACGCCCTGTGGTAAATACTCATTAATCACCAAACTACTATGTCCTGTCGCTTCATCGTATTGCTCAGTAGCAGTGTAACCCGGCTCGATATCCTCGTAGCTAACCACACCAGCGCACTCAGCTACCACAGGGGTAGTATATGGATCCCATTGAGCGATTACGGTGTTTTCTTCTTTTTTAGGTTTTGCGATGATATCGTCAAATTTAACCTTGCTATTATCGTTAAATACAAGCACAGATTCGCGTGGGATATAGTGTCTGATAGCCTCTCTGCCGTTTTCATCAGAGATTACAGCATACATACCTTTTTCGGTTACGATATTTCCCTTTTTGATATCTTTTAGACGCTCTAAATAATCGCCTTTTAAGATGAAATATTTGATCTCGCCAACTGCGCCTGATTTGATTTTTTGAGTTACAGGCTCGCCGTCTTGGACGCAAATTTCACTAGCAAACGGCACGCGAGCTGGGATATTCCAGTCTGTTTTGATGATTTCGACCAAACTCTCGTTTTCTTCGATATTATCGCCGTCTTTGCAAACGATATAGTATTTGCCCTCGACCTTACCGCTAACACCAGCTAGTTCGTTTGGTTTAGCCAAATCGTGGCGGCGGATATTATATTTAACCTCATCTTTTTTGCTTTTTACAGAGATATTGACATCATCGTGAGTTACTTCTATGCTTACCTTACCACTAAATGGAGCTTTGATTTTTGGTTCGACCAAAAGCACAGCCGCATTTCGGCGGTTCATTACGATATTTTTGCCATTGTTTTCATAAGTTTTGACATTGTAATATCTGATATAACCCTCATCGCTAGCGATAACCTTATCTGCTTGTTGATCAGTAGCAGCCGTTCCACCTGCGTGGAAAGTTCTTAGCGTTAGTTGCGTTCCTGGCTCGCCGATTGATTGAGCTGAGATGATACCGACAGCCTCGCCTGGTTTTACTAGTTTGCCCTCGCCCAAATTCACGCCATAGCATTTAGCGCAAACGCCCTTGTGAGCCTTGCAAGTAATCGGAGTTCTAATGCTAACTGATTTAATTCCAGCATCTACGATAGTGCGAACCTCTTTTTCGCCAAGAAGTGTGCCCTCGGTAAATAAAATTTCATTTGAAACTGGATCAATCACATCTGCACTTAGCACGCGACCTAAAATTCTATCGGCTAAATTCTCGACCAAAGTTCCGTTTTCGACGATTTCAGTTACTTCGATACCCTCGTGTGTGCCACAATCATGGATTGTAACGCGGACATTTTGAGCGACATCGATTAGCTTACGAGTAAGGTAACCAGCATTTGCCGTTTTAAGCGCAGTATCGGCTAGACCCTTTCTCGCACCGTGGGTTGAGATGAAGTATTCGTTCGCATCTAATCCCTCGCGGAAATTTGATGTAATCGGGGTCTCGATAATCGAACCATCTGGTTTAGACATCAAACCACGCATACCAGCTAATTGGCGAATTTGCTCTGAACTACCACGAGCGCCACTATCAGCCATCATATAGATTGAGTTAAAGCCGTCTTTGTCGTTTTTCATCAAATCCATCATCTCATCGGCTAGTTTTTTAGTCGTGCTTGTCCAAATTTGAATAGTTTTATTGTATCTCTCGCCCTCAGTTAGCAAACCGCCAGAGTATTGGTTTTGGACTTCGCGGACTTGATTTTTCGCGTCCTCGATCAAATTTGACTTAGAATTTGGCACGATGATATCTGAAACAGCGATTGAAATTCCAGCTTTTGTAGCTGACTCGAAACCTAAATTTTTAAGGTTATCTAGGAATTCAGCACTTACTTCCAAACCGCCATTTTTATAGACATAATCGACTAGTTCCGCGATATCTTTTTTCTTTAATTTTTTATTCCACAATGTATCTGGGATAAAATCAGGCAAAATCGATTTGATGACCAATCTACCAGCTGTCGTAAAGATAATGCGACCATCGACCATAGTTTTGATTTTAGCGTGGATATCGAGAGAATTCGCCTCCACAGCGACCATAACCTCATCGACATTGGCAAAAATTTTGTTTGTGCCTTTTGCACCAGCTTTTTCAAGGCTAAGATAATAAATTCCCAAAACCATATCTTGCGAAGGCACAGCCACAGGCTTACCGCTAGCTGGAAGCAAGATATTCATAGAACTTAGCATTAAAATTTTGCACTCCGCAATTGCCTCTTGGCTTAGTGGGACATGCACAGCCATTTGGTCGCCGTCGAAGTCAGCGTTGAAAGCCGCACAAACAAGCGGGTGCAAACGAATAGCCTTACCCTCGATTAGGACTGGGTGGAAGGCTTGGATTGACATTTTATGAAGTGTCGGCGCACGGTTTAGCATGACAGGGTGGCCTTTAACGACCTCTTCTAGGCACTCCCAAACCTCATTTACCTTGCCTTCAATCATTTTTTTGGCTTGTTTTACGGTTGTTGCATAGCCTTTTTCTTGAAGTCTAGCTATCAAATGCGGTTTAAATAGCTCTAATGCCATTGTTTTTGGCAGACCGCATTGATCCATACGCAAATTTGGACCTACGACGATAACTGAACGACCTGAGAAATCGACGCGTTTTCCAAGCAAATTTTGTCTGAAACGGCCTTGTTTTCCTTTGATAATCTCGCTTAGAGATTTTAGCGGGCGTTTGTTTGCACCTTTTACAGCGTTTGCCTTTCTGCCGTTATCAAATAGCGCATCGACAGCTTCTTGGAGCATGCGTTTTTCGTTGCGAATAATAATCTCTGGCGCGTCAAGCTCCAAAAGTTTTTTAAGGCGAGTGTTACGATTGATAACTCTGCGGTATAAATCATTGACATCTGAAACCGCAAATTTACCGCCGTCAAGGCTAACTAGCGGTCTTAAATCCGCTGGTAGAACTGGTAAATTTGTAATCATCATCCACTCTGGTTTGTTGCCAGAATTTAAAAAGCTCTCTACGACTTTTAGGCGTTTGATTATATTTTTTTTCTTTAATTCTGAATTTGTGCTAGCCATTTCCTCTTTCAAATTTGAAAGAATTTCGACCAAATCAAGATCTGCTAGCATATCTCTGATAACTTCACCACCCATTTTAGCCACAAAACCAGTTTGCTCAAATCTCTCGCGCAAACTTTGGTATTGCTCTTCGTTTAAGACATCGTATTTTTCAACTTTTTTAGTGTTTTCGTTATCATAATACGCACTACCAGCGCTCTCTACGATATACGCCTCGTAGTAAAGCACGCGCTCTAAATCTTTCATTTTGATATTCAAAAGCGTGCCGATACGGCTAGGGAGCGAATTTACATACCAAATGTGCGCTACTGGGGTAACTAGCTCGATATGTCCCATGCGTGTGCGGCGAACCTTAGAACTAGTGATTTCTACACCACATTTTTCACATTTCCAGCCTTTGTAGCGCATTTTTTTGTATTTTCCGCAAATGCACTCATAATCCCTTACTGGACCAAAAATTTTAGCGCAAAACAAGCCGTCTCGTTCAGGTTTTAGCGTGCGATAGTTGATAGTTTCTGGCTTTTTAACCTCGCCGTGGCTCCAATTTTTGATTTGCTCAGGGCTAGCAAGTCTTATGGCAAATACATCAAAATCTTGAACTCTACCGTCTTCTTTAATTTCAATTTTTTCTAAGCTATTGTTTTCGCTCATTTCTTTTCCCCGTTTCCGTAAATTTCAACATCCAAAGCAAGTGATTTAAGCTCGTTTGTTAAAACAAAAAATGTCTCAGGAATTCCTGTTGTTGGAACATTTTCGCCTCTGGTAAGTGCTTTATACGCCGCCAAACGACCATCGACATCGTCTGATTTGACAGTTAGCATTTCGCGCAAGGTATATGCCGCGCCATAAGCTTCAAGTGCCCAAACTTCCATTTCTCCAAATCTTTGACCACCAAATAGCGCTTTACCGCCGACTGGTTGCTGTGTAACAAGGCTGTAAGGGCCTGTGCTTCTAGCATGGACTTTTTCATCGACAAGGTGGTGGAGTTTGAGATAATACATACAACCCACATTTACGCGCTCTTTAATCTTTTCACCTGTGCGTCCATCATAAAGCTCGGTTTTGCCATCAGCGTCGATTTTTGCCATTTCAAATAGTTTTGCAAAATCCTCAGGCACAATTCCCTCAAAAATCGGAGCTGCAAATCTAACGCCCTTGCTCCAATCTCTTGCATATTTCAAAAGCTCTTCATCGCTGATTTTTTCTAGCGTTTTCTTAGCGTCCATAAGCTTAGAAACATTTGCGATATCAATCATTTTAGCACGAAGTTCTTTTAGCCACTCGCCAGTTTTTTGCTCTAAAATTTCAGCGATTTGCTCGCCCAAACGCCAGCCTACTAAACCTAAGTGGCTCTCCATGATTTGACCGATATTCATACGGCTTGGAACGCCTAGTGGATTTAGGACGATATCTACTCTTTGACCATTTGGAAGATATGGCATATCGACCTCTGGGACGATATTTGAGACGATACCTTTGTTTCCGTGGCGTCCAGCCATTTTGTCGCCGACTTTTAGTTTGCGTTTAGTTGCGACATAGACTTTGACTAGTTTTACTACGCCACTTGGCAAGATATCATCTTTTTCCAAAATTTCGATTTTTTCATCATGCTCTTCTTTAAGCTTTCGTTTTTCGTTTTGGAAGTGGTTTTTCAAATCCTCATACTCTTTTTGAATTTTCTTAGAGTAACCTTTGATAAACGAATTTAGCGTAAAGCGGTTTGAGCTTTCAAGCTCTTCTTTGCTAACAATATCGCCTTTTTTATACTCTTTTTTATTTAGGCTTTGCGCGCTTTCTAGTTTGCTTTTTGATAGCAAGGCTACGACTTTTAGCATTTCTTCGCGGTCCAGCATTAAAAGTCTATCGTGATGCTCGCGCTCTAACTCTGTCTTTTCGTCCTCATAAGCTTTGTTTGTTCTAGGATCTTTTTCATAGCCTTTTTTGGTGAAAATTTTGACATCGATTACCACGCCTTCCATAGAAGCTGTCGCATAGAGTGATTTATTTACCACATGTCCTGCTTTTTCGCCAAAAATCGCCCTTAAAAGTCTTTCCTCTGGGGTTGGTTTAACCTCGCCTTTTGGAGTTACTTTTCCTACCAAAATCATACCAGGTTTGACATGAGTTCCGATTTTGATAATTCCACTCTCATCAAGGTGAGAAAGCTCTTCTTCCTTGATATTTGGGATATCTCTGGTGATCTCTTCTACGCCGTCTTTTAGCTCTCTGGCTTCAATCTCTTTCTCATAAATATGCACACTTGTGTATTCATCAGCGCGAATCATCTTCTCGCTCATTACGACGGCGTCCTCGTAGTTATAACCATGCCATGGCATAAACGCGATTAGAGCGTTTTTACCGATAGCTAGCTCGCCGCCGTCCATACTAGGGCCGTCTGCGATGATTTGTCCCTCTTTGACACTATCGCCTTTGCGCACAATTGGGTGCTGAGAAAATGTAGTGTTTTGGTTAGTGCGTAAATTTTTCTCCATTGAGTAGTGATCGATAAACGGACCTTTTTCATCTTCGCCTAAGATAAAGATATTTTTGTTATCTACTTTTTCGACCACGCCGGCTCTTTTGGCCTTAATCGCTTCCCAAGAATCCCTTGCGATTGTAGCTTCCATACCTGTGCCTACAATCGGAGCAGTTGCGTATAGAAGTGGAACTGCTTGGCGTTGCATGTTTGAACCCATTAGCGCGCGGTTGGCGTCATCGTGCTCCAAAAATGGAATAAGTGAAGCAGCCACACCAGCAATCATACCAGAGCAAAGGTCGATTAGAGTGATGTCCTCGCGTCTAGCCATAAGGTTTTCGCCGTCTTTTCTAGCTTCTAGCATTTCCTCAATAATCGCGCCGTTTTCATCTAATTTAGCAGAAGCAGGAGCGATTACATGACCCTCTTCTTGTGTAGCAGTTAGATAAACGACTTCGTCTGTTACCTTACCATCAATGACCTTTTTATAAGGAGCTTCGACAAAGCCTAAATCATTTACTTTTGCATAAGTTGCAAGGGTATTGATAAGACCGATGTTTTGACCCTCTGGGGTTTCGATTGGACAAATTCTACCATAGTGAGTCGGATGGACATCGCGCACCTCAAATCCAGCGCGCTCTTTAACCAAACCGCCCTCGCCAAGAGCAGATAAACGACGCTTGTGAGTAACCTCGCTAAGTGGGTTTGTCTGATCCATAAATTGGCTCAACTGACCGCCTGTGAAGAATTCCATAAGCGTAGTTGTGATGATTTTTGGATTGACAAAATCATAAGGCATAAGCTCATCGATATTTCCGCTAATGCTTGCAAATTTATCTTTTATAGCTTTTTGAACCTTGATAAATCCAAGGTGCATTTCACTAGCTAAAAGCTCGCCGATAGAACGAATTCTACGATTGCCTAGATTATCTCTATCATCGATAAAGCCTTCGCCATTTTTAACTTTTATCAAATATTTTGCTGTTTTTATAATGTCTTCGTTAGTTAGCACCGTTACATACTCTGGTGTTTCGTTGCCAAGCTTGTGATTCATTTTCATACGGCCGACTTTTGTAAGGTCGTATCTTTCAGGGTTGAAAAACAGATCATTTACAAACGATCTTGCAGTCTCTTTAACTACTGGCTCGCCAGGGCGCATAACTTTATAAATTCTAATAGCTGCTAAATCGTTTTCATCATCAACGCCTTCGCTTTGTTGTAAAATTTTAAGAGCTTCGCTATCTTGGGCAAATGAGTTGATGATAGAGGCATCGACACCGCTAGCTAGGTCGTTTGCGATTGTAAATTTTTTCTGTGAATTTGCAATAGCGACTAGCTTGGCTTCATCTAACGCGGCAAGTGAATCGTATATAACCTCGCCACTATCTTTATCAAAAATCGCGTCTGCTAAGTGGCGCTCTGCTAAAATTTCAGCTGGGTATTCTATAAGCTTCAACCCCTCTTCTGCCAATTTTTCAGCTTTTTTTAGAGTTAAACGCTTGCTTGCTTGGTGCAAAACCTCGCCTTTTTCGTTGATGATATCATAATCAAGTCTGCCAGCATACTCTTTTGGATCGAAATCTGTTAAGAATTTGCCTTTTTTGACATAGATTGTTTTAATCGGATAAAATAGTTTTATAATGTCTTGTTTTTTATATCCAAGTGCGCGGAAAAGTATAGTAATAGGAACCTTGCGTCGTTTATTAATGCGCACATACAATACATCTTTCGCATCGTATTCAAAATATAGCCAGTTGCCGCGATCTGGTATGATTTGGGCTGTGTAGATTAGTTTGTTTAATACAGTCGGGCTCTCTTCTTCTTTGAAAATAACGCCAGGGCTTCTGTGTAGTTGATTTACCACGACACGCTCGACACCGTTTATGATAAATGAAATTCTATCGGTGATAAGCGGAATATCGCGAATATAAATATCTTGTTCTTTTATATCTTTAACGCCGATTTTTTCGCCTGTTTTATCATCTCGCTCATGCACGATTAGGCGAATTTTCATCTTTAAATTTACAGAATATGTAAGACCACGCTCCATACACTCTCTAATCGAGTATTTTGGCTTGGAAAGCTCGCTACTTACATACTCGATGCTTAGTCTATTTTGAGCATCATGAATAGGAAAGATAGCACGGAAGACTTTTTCTATACCACTATCTGCATTTGAGTTATCAAGATTTAAAAAGTGATCAAAACTTTTTTTTTGTAATTGTAATAAATTTGGTATCTCTATATCTTTTGGGACCTTAGAAAAATCAACTCTAAGACGATTACCTGAATATAAGCTATTTAACATTCTACTACCTCGTAGTTGTATTTTAAGAAAGAAGTGTCGGCGCTTGCACACCGACACACATTATGATTTGCAAAACTAATAAATTTTGCGAGATTATTTAAGTTCGACCTTAGCGCCTGCTTCTTCAAGCTCTTTTTTAGCTTTTTCAGCATCTTCTTTGCTAACGCCCTCTTTAAGAACAGATGGTGTAGACTCAGTAGCGTCTTTTGCCTCTTTAAGACCAAGACCTGTAAGAGCACGAACGACTTTAATAACATTGATTTTTTTGTCGCCTGCATCAACTAATACGATATCGAATTCAGTTTTTTCCTCAGCTGCTGCTGCACCTGCTGCTGCACCTGCTGCGCCAGCTACCATAACAGGAGCTGCACTAACGCCGAATTTCTCTTCGAATTCTTTAACTAATTCGCTAAGCTCTAAAACTGAAAGATTAGAAATGAATTCTAATACATCTTCTTTTGTAATTGCCATTGTTTTTCTCCTAAATTTTTATTTTATGCTGTTTGTTCTTTTTTTTCTTTAAGCGCATTTAAGCCGATTGTAAAATTTTGAATCGGTGCGTTCCAGACTTGAAGTAACATTGCGATAAGCTCGTCTCTGCTTGGCATTTTTGAAAGCGCGCGAACTTTTTCGATGCTAGTAACTTCACCATCGACATAAGCAGTTTTAAGTGCAAATGCTTCGTTTTTCTCTTCAAATTTAGCAGCAACTTTACATACTGAAAGTTGATCGCCCCATAAGAAAATATTTGTATCTTTGAAACTCATACCATCTTTTTCGGCGTTTTTCAAAGCGATAGCTGCTAATGTATTTTTGATAACTCTGACTTTTACATCAAGCTCACGAGCGCTATTTCTAAGTTCTTCTAGTTTTTTAACATCTAGACCTTTGAAATCAGATATAACAATAGCTTCGCTATTTTTGAAAGCTTCGCTTAGTTCTGCTACGATTTGTGATTTTTCATCTCTCGTCATTAGGTTTCTCCTTTCCGATCGGTGATTTCAAGCCAAGAGATTTAAATTTAAGCTAGTTAAATTTAAATCAATTAAGTCAAAGCGACCTTGAACTATCTCCAATCTAAGATAAAAATTTTAAATTTTTATTTTAAATCAATAACTTCTTGGCTATCAAGAGTAACAGCTGGGCTCATAGTTAGCGAAAGTGCTGCATGAGTCACATATCTACCTTTTGCAGTAGCTGGTTTGTGTTTGTTAATGGCTTTGATAAATGTTGTAACATTATCCAAAAGTTGTTCTTTGCTAAAACTTACTTTTCCAAGACCAGCGTGGATATTTCCTTGTTTATCAACGCGGAAATTTACTTGACCACCTTTTGCGTTTTTAACAGCTTGTGCTACATCCATTGTAACAGTGCCTGTTTTAGGGTTTGGCATTACGCCTTTTGGTCCAAGAATTCTACCTACTTTACCGACTAATCCCATTAAATTTGGAGTAGCGATAAGAACATCGAAATTTATAATACCTTTTTGGATTTCCTCGATTAAATCATCTGCGCCTACAATATCAGCACCAGCCTCTTGTGCCTCAGTTGCTTTTGCGTCTTTTGCGATAACAGCAACGCGAACGCTCTTGCCTGTGCCTGCTGGTAAAACGATAGAGCCGCGAACCATTTGATCTGCGTGGCGTGGATCTACATTTAGTTTAAGAGCGATTTCAACAGTTTCGTCAAATTTAGCAGATGCTAGACCTTTTACTGTATCGATAGCCTCAGATATATTGTATAGTTTATTAGAATCAACTTTTTTCAAAAGTTCATTAAATCTTTTCGAATTTTTTGACATATATTTCTCCGCAATTTTAAAGTGCTACCGCTTTTATTTAAATCTTAGCGGTCAAAAGATTAATCTACTATGGTAATACCCATAGAGCGTGCAGAACCAGCAATGATTCTAGCTGCTTGTTCGCGATCGTTGGTATTTAAATCAGCGATTTTTTTCTCAACGATTTCCAAAACTTGCGCTTTTGTTAAAGTCGCAACTTTTTTCTTCAAAGGATTGTCTGAACCTTTATCGATTTTAGCTGCTTTTTTAATCAAATCTGTCGCAGGTGGTTGTTTTGTGATAAATGTAAAGCTTTTATCAGCATAAACAGTGATAACAACAGGGATATTATAACCTGCCATATCTTTTGTGCGCTCGTTAAATGCTTTACAAAATTCCATAATATTTACGCCTTTTTGACCCAAAGCTGGACCAACTGGCGGACTTGGATTTGCTTTTGTAGCGGCGATTTGTAATTTAATCTCACCAACAACTTTCTTAGCCATTTACTATACTCCTTATTAAATTTTTAAATTATCTTTTCGACTTGTGAATATGAAATTTCAATCGGCGTGCTTCTACCAAAGATAGAAACATTTAATCTAAGCTTGCCGTGAAGCATATCATACTCTTCGACAATACCATTAAAATTCGCAAATGGTCCATCGATAATTCTAACAGTCTCGCCCTCATCAAAATTGATTTTTGGTTTTGGTGCTTGACGATTATTGATTTTTTCAAGAATTATTGCGATATCTTTTTCCAATAAAGGAGAAGGTTTTTTAGCCTCGCCGATAAAGCGACTAACTTTTGGCAAAATTTGAATTCTATGCCACAAAGTAGTGTCTAAATCTAAATTTGCAAAACAATATCCAGGATATAAACTTCTCTCTTTGATAGTTTGTTTTGTGTTTTTGACCTCGATAACATCTTCTGTGGGAACTAAAACCTCACCGATTTTATCTGCAAGCATCTCATCAGCTTTTAGAGCTTCGATAGCATTTTTTACTGCCATTTCACTGCCAGCATAAGTCTGAATTGCATACCATTTATGTGCCATAAAAAAACCTTTCTATGCAGTAATTGCAGTAGACATTAGAAAATCTACCAAAGCCAAAAATAACGCTATGACCACAACCACAACAACTACTGAAATATAAGCAGTTCTTGTTTGCTCTTTTGTTGGAAAAATTACCTTATCTAATTCTATTCTTGCTTGTCTATAATATTCTTTAATTTTTTCCATAATCCCTATCCTCGTGGCAGGGCAAGAGGGATTCGAACCCCCAACCATCGGATTTGGAATCCGGCGCTCTACCGTTGGAGCTATTGCCCTATAAACTTATTTAAGCTTAACTTCCTTGTGAAGTGTGTGTTTTTTTAATCTAGGGCAGTATTTTTTAAGTTCCAATTTTTCTGTTGTTGTTTTGCTGTTTTTATAAGTGCTGTAATTGATATCTCCGCACTCAGAACATTTTAGACCAATTTTTACTCTACTTGAATTTTTTGCCATATTACTTCCTTAAATTTAAAAAAACAGACGGATTCGAAAATCCGTCTGTATAAAAATTATGCAATGATGTTTGAAACAACACCTGAACCAACAGTTCTACCACCCTCACGGATAGCGAATCTTGTTCCTTGTTCAAGAGCAACAGGAGCGATAAGCTCAACTGTGATTTTAACATTATCACCAGGCATAACCATCTCTGTGCCAGCAGGTAGAGTGATTGAGCCAGTAACATCTGTTGTTCTAACATAGAATTGTGGTCTATAATTGTTAAAGAAAGGAGTGTGGCGTCCGCCTTCCTCTTTTGTTAGAATATAAACTTCACCTTCAAATTTTGTGTGAGGAGTGATTGATTTTGGTTTGCATAGAACCATACCTCTTTCAACTTCTTCTTTTTTAGTTCCTCTTAGCAATACACCGACATTATCGCCAGCTTCGCCTTGATCCATCTCTTTTCTAAACATCTCAACGCCAGTAACTGTTGTTGTTTGAGTTGGTTTAAGACCAACGATTTCGATTGTGTCGCCTACTTTAACAACACCTTTTTCGATTCTACCAGTTACAACTGTACCACGACCTGAGATTGAGAAGATATCTTCGATTGGCATCAAGAAATCTTTATCAGTGTCACGAGTTGGAGTTGGGATATAGCTATCAACAGCGTTCATAAGATCCATGATTTTTGCTGACCACTCGCCGTCGTTACCAGCTTTTGCCTCTTCAAGAGCTTGAAGTGCTGAACCAGCTACGATTGGAGTATCATCGCCTGGGAAGTTGTATTCATTTAGAAGCTCTCTAACTTCCATTTCAACTAGTTCTAGAAGCTCAGGATCATCAACCATATCAGTTTTGTTTAGGAAAACAACGATGTATGGAACACCAACTTGGCGAGATAGCAAGATGTGCTCTCTTGTTTGTGGCATAGGACCATCAGCTGCTGAAACAACTAGGATAGCGCCGTCCATTTGAGCAGCACCAGTAATCATGTTTTTAACATAGTCAGCGTGGCCTGGGCAATCAACGTGAGCATAGTGGCGAGACTCTGTTTCATACTCAATGTGAGATGTAGCGATAGTGATACCGCGCTCTTTTTCCTCAGGAGCATTATCGATATTGTCGTAATCTTTAAGCTCAGCAAGACCTCTTCTAGAAAGAACAGCAGAAATAGCAGCTGTCAAAGTAGTTTTACCATGATCGACGTGACCAATAGTACCAATGTTTACGTGTGGCTTGTTACGAGTAAATTTTTCTTTAGCCATCATATCCTCCGTTATTAATTTGTGGTTACACAATAAAAAAACTAAGCAATTTTCTAAATGGAGCTCATAGCGGGACTTGAACCCGCGACCTCTTCCTTACCAAGGAAGTGCTCTACCTCTGAGCCATATGAGCATTACCCCTGGCCAAGAGAAATCGCTACCTACTATCTGACAATGTAAGACGAAATTTGGATATAAAAGCGTATAAAAGCATTAAGTTTTTACAGCTCCCAGTAAAACCCAAATGGAGCGGGAAACGGGGCTCGAACCCGCGACCCTCAGCTTGGAAGGCTGATGCTCTAGCCAACTGAGCTACTCCCGCATAGATTCATGGTGGTGAGACGTGGATTCGAACCACGGAAGACATAGTCAGCAGATTTACAGTCTGCCCTCGTTGGCCACTTGAGTATCTCACCTAATGAAAATCTGGTCAAACACTGTTACAAAAAAATGGAGCTGGTGAACGGACTTGAACCGCCGACCCACTGCTTACAAGGCAGTAGCTCTACCAACTGAGCTACACCAGCATTTTGAAATTGAAGTTTGGATTATATCTGAAAAAAAAATCTTTGTCAAGGCTAAATCAGCAAAATTTTAAAATTTTACTCTTTTTTGTTATAATCGCTCAAATTTTGATAAAGGATTGTTATGAAAATCGTTCCTTGGATTATCGTTATATTTATGATTTATGTGGTGTATTATTTTATTTCTCGTTCCGAAAAGCGCATCACAGCGCTAGAAAAGCGACTAAACCAAGTCGAGAGTAACTACGACGAGCTAAAAAAACAGATCGAAACCAACCGCATGCTAATCCAAGAAAACAGCCCAAAAGAGCCAGAAGTAGAAGAAAACGCCTACGAAGATTGAAATTTAATTATTATTAGGCATAAAATAAAGAGGTCAAAAAATGGAAGAGATAAATTTCAATAATTCTATGTTCAAAGATTTAATTAAAAGAGCCATTTAAAATGAAAATTATAGATATTGCCTTAGATTTTATTAAAGAATATTGGTATATTGGTGTATTAATATTGATTATATATAGTCATTATAATGAATATAAAAAGCTAAAAATATCCAAAACGCAAAATACCGATGAACATACTTTGAATAAACCTGATACACAAGAAAATATTTATCAAATTGTTCATAACCATAAAGAAACATACAATACTTATAATAATGAGTATAGTTTATTAAAACAACAATATCAAAAAATACTACAAGAATACAATGAGCTTAAAAGAGAACTTGATTTTATAAATACTAGATACCCCGTTTTAGATGACGATATTGTAAATTTGGAAATTATTAATGCAAGAAATAATAAAAAAAATTAATGATTTAAAAACACAAATAGAACACAAAAGCAAAAAAATCCCAAAAATTAAAAACTTTTTGTGTCCTTGCATACACGGTATAAAATACGCACAAATGCGTCCGTATTTATGCGAACAATGCGCCTTAGAGTATATAGCTAATTGCGAGAAATTAAACTTACCATATAATCACAATATTTACGAAGCATATTATCAAAAATTTAAAAATATCCAAGAAAAAGAGAGAATAAATAAATTGCAAAAGATTTTGGACGACTACGAAAATCCAAAATATAATTTATCAAATTCCGAAATAGGAAAACGCTACGAACGCTATATAGGCTATCTATACGAGTGGATTTATACAGAATATGGCGAGTGGTATGAAGTAGAATATCACGGCATACGAAAAGGAGTTGATGATGGAGGAGTTGATTTATTTGTCAAAAAAGGGAAAAATGAAATACTTTTAATCCAATGTAAGTGGTGGGCAAAAGATAAGGTTATGCACGATAATGTCGTGGCTAGAATAGGATTTGCCAAAACCGACTATGAAAAAGATAACCCAAATAAAAAAATTACAGCAATGATAGTAAGTGCAAATGAGAATTTAGATGACAAATCTAGGCAACTATGTAAAAAACATAATATTGTAATACAAGAAGTGCCTTATGATAAAAGTTACCCAAAAATTAAATGTAACATAAATAATCGTGGTAAAATTTATCATTTACCAAACAGCCCCTCTTATGATGCTATAAAAATTACTCGCAGTAAGGGGGAATATTATGTAAAAACGATACAAGAAGCCGAAGCTTTGGGATTTCGCCACGAAGTAGCAACAAAACCAAAATGACCATTCTAGGCAGAGTTATAGTCTATTATAGCATAGAATTTAAACTTCCTATTATAACTTTAAAGTTATAACTTACGAGTTTAAAAGGTTTTTTGTATGGGAGATTATATTTTGTAACGATAATTCAAAAAGTGAATTTTACAACTTGCCAAAGCATTTAGTCGTGCGTGGTTCAGTGTTATTAAAGGTTTTGGAAATCAAAGGCAACAACATAGGCGAACCGATAACCAAAAATTTGCATAATGAAATTTTTGAAATTCGCATAAGAGCCGACAAAGACATAACTAGAAGCTTGTATGCTTATAAAATCGGCAAGAAAATTATAATTTTAACCACATTTGTTAAAAAGACCGAAAAAACACCAAACGACAAAATTGAACTTGCATTAAAACGCTTAAAGGAGTGGAAAAATGAAAATAAAAACTAAATCTTTAAAATTTGAAGACACTTTTAATGAGTGTATGCAAGATGCTAAATTCAAAAAGTTTTACGATGAAATGCAAGATGAGTTTAATCTCATAATTTCACTCATAGAAGCTAGACAAGAAGCAAATCTCACACAAGCCCAACTTGCAGAGAAAATGGGCGCAAAACAATCAGCGGTAGCAAGGATAGAGAGTGGCAACCTAAATTTAAAATACGGCACTATTTGCAACTATCTCAAAGCGTGTGGTAAAAAGATAGCGAATTTTAATCTAGTATCTCTAAATGCTGCTAAGGCTTGATATTTAGCAAAATACGAACTACAATCATATTTACCTTGTTGTGGTAAAATCGCACTTGGGTTTGAAGTTGAGGGGGTCTCGATAGGCGTTCGCCCAATAAGACCTATATCTGAGGTAGCTTCTAACTTATGATTTATGTTAGTCTCTCCCCCCAACTTACTATAATAGACTACATTTCCATCTGGCGTATCATTTATAATTTCTTTTAATTTTCTTTCATCAATATCAAAAAAATTTTCTTTTTTGCCTTTTGCTATGTTTGGTAAATTTTGTGCTAGATTATCTGTTTGGTTTTTGAAAAAGGCTTTTGTCCCAGCTTGAATAAATCTATTCCCAGCTAGTCCAGCCCCAGCCCCTATGAGTGCGCCACGAAGTCTATTTTCGCTATCTTGCGAAGCACCTATTAGCGCACCTGTTCCACTTGTGGCTAGGTTATAGGCTACATTTGGAGTTATGAAGCCGTTGCTTTGTTTTGAGTTTTGTATTGCGCTTTGAGTTGTTTGCGCTTTGCTTTCGTTAAGCGGTTTTGAGTAACCCATACCCCATTGTTGTTGTGTTTGTCCGTTTTTGGTTTCCAACGAGGAATACAACCCCCATCGTAACCCGTTTCTATAATCTTGTGAGAGTTGTTTTGCGATTTTTTTTGTTCTATGGCTTCCATTAAAATACTCGCCAATCCGCCCAAAATTGTTACCACTATTGCCGTATATATCATTGCTTAAACTCCCTATTTGTTCGCCATATCCCCTATTGCTATATTTCCAATCTTTACCAGCAACTAATCTATCGTGTGTTTTAAAAGGGATAATTTTTTCTGCGTCTATATCATAGTTATTTATTTTTAATGATTTTTTAATATCAATTCCAAGATTAGCGCACCTGTTCCACTAGTGGCTAAATTAGAGGCTACATTTGGAGTTATGAAGCCGTTTTTTAGGAATTGTTTTGCGTTTTGGTCGAGGATTGCATTTTCGCCCTTTTGGCTTCCAGGTATCGTTGTCGCCTCGCGTAACCCCCGTTCGTAGCTGGTTTGCAGTTTTTCGCCACTACGCTTAACCCCAAACTCACCACTAATTCTTTCGCCAAAAGCACCAAAATTGCGGTTAAGCCCCCTATTATAAATGCCATCTCTTCCTCCTATGCACCAAATTTATCAAAGCGCCCTAGCAATCAGTTCTAGCGGATTTACACATTTCATATCAATCTGCGCTAAGCCAAAGGCGTTATTTAGTTGCATTCTGCACGCGCTACACTCCGCACTTACGATTTTTAGGGGGCTATCTTTGAGCGAGGCAACCTTGTCTAGCCCAGCCTTGCGCGAGAGATGATATTTTTCACTCTGCATTGTTACACCGCCAAATCCACAGCATTGATCGGCGTTTGACATTTCGATTATTTCGTAATTTTGCGAGAGCAAATTTCGCGGTTCGCGCCAAATTCCTTGCATTTTGCGTGAGTGGCATGGATCGTGGTAGGTGATTTGCCCTATTTTTCCGCGCTCTGATAAAATTTCTTTTAAATTTGTAAATTTATCAAAATACTCCGTCGCTAGATAAATTTTACTCGCCACAGCCTTTGCGCGCTCTTGCCAGTGCGAATCGCCCTCGAAAAAATGCACATAATCGACTTTTAGCATACCAGAGCATGTGGCTTCTGGAACTACGATAGCGTCGAGATTAGCTAACATTTTTTCAAAATACTCTATATTAATTTTCGCGTTTTTCTCCACAGAGCCAAAATCCCCAGTAAAATACTGCGGTGCGCCACAGCAGGCTTGCTTTTTCATCAAATTCACATTGATTTTAAGCTCTTTTGCGATTTTCAAAAATGCCTCGCCAATGCCAGTATATGCGTAGTTTCCCATACAGCCGATAAAAAGCCCGATAGTTTTGCTTCCGCCATTGTCGATAAACTCGGCGTGCGAGTTCATAAAGCTTTTTTTCGCCAAAGTCGGCAGTGTGCGCTCCACGCTCATCATCGGCACCGAAAATCGCGGTCTCATCGTATTTCCGCGCTCGCTGTCTTTTTGTGTCTTAAAGGCGCACGGCACGAAAAAATACCCTAGCCTAGCTGCCAAATCCAAAATTTTGCGGTGGCTCAAAAACCAAAACGCAGCCCTTTTATACCACGCTATGCCAAATTTTTGCGCGATTTTGTAGCGCGCGTTTTCGATCGCAGTATCGGTAGGCAGGGAGTCGTTGCACACATCGACACAACTCGTGCATAAAAAACAGCTCTCAAAGATATTTTTCATATTTTTATCGAGTTCGAGTTCGCCCCGCTCGACCGCACCAAGCAGGTCCAAAAACCCGCGCGGGCTGGTAACTTCGTCGCTATTGATATTATGAATCGTGCAGGCTGGAATACATTTGCCACATTTTACGCATTTATCGCTTAGGGTTTTGAAATCATACATTTTTTACACCGTTTTTGAGAATTTTTTCTCGCCCAAATTTTTATGCATATACTCATCAAAGCACATTGCGATATTGCGGATTAGAAGCGTTCCAGTCGGCGTTACGCTAAGCTCATCGTCTGAAATTTTCACAAAATCTTTGAGATATTCAAGCTCTTTTAGCGAATTTGCAAAATGCTCGCAAAATTTAATATTATGTTTAGCTTCAATCTCTTTGATATTTACCCTGAAATTCGCCATTAGGCTCATTACGACATCTTTGCGAAGCAAATCCTCGCTATTAAGCAAAATTCCTTTGAAAAACGGCAATTTACCGCTATCAATCGCCTCCTCATACGGCGCCATATCTTTGAAATTTTGCGCATAATGCCTCACGCCCTCGCCGATACTTGTTAGCCCAATGCCCACCAAATCCGCGCCACCTTTTGTGGTGTAACCTTGGAAATTTCTATGAAGCGTGCCGTCTTTAAGTGCGGCGTGAAGCTCGTCGCTTGGCTTAGAGTAGTGATCCATGCCGATTGGCTCGTATCCATTAGCGGTCAAAAAATCATGGGTAAATTTTAAAATTTCAAGCTTGATTTTTGGCGCAGGAAGCGTGCTTTCATCAAATTTTCGCATTGATTTTTTTATCCATGGAACATGGGCGTAATTAAATATCGCAAAACGATCTGGATTAAGGCTAAGGGCTAAATTTAGCGTTTCTTGGAAAGTCGCTAAATTTTGATATGGCAAACCATAAATCAAATCCATATTAATCGACTTTATCCCAGCCTTTCGCGCCATATCCATTACGCTTTTTGTCAGCTCATAAGGCTGAATTCTATGGATTTCTTTTTGCACGCGCTCGTTGAAGTCCTGCACGCCATAACTTATGCGGTTAAATCCATGCGAAATAAGCACATCAAGCTGCTGCTGCGTAAGAAATCTAGGGTCAATCTCACAGCTAATCTCAGCGTCAGCACTGAAATTTTTAAAATGTTTTTTTATGTTTTTTATGTGGCGATCAAGTTGATTCGCGTCGAAATATGTCGGTGTGCCACCACCAAAGTGCATTTGCGTAACAATCCTGCTAGCGTCTAAATGCTCGCACAAAATATCCATTTCGCGATCTATATAGTCTAAATACCTGTCCATTTTATCGCGTTTGCCAGTGTAGATGACATTACAACCACAAAAATAGCACGCCGAACGGCAAAACGGCATGTGAAAATAAAGCGAGAGTGGAGCGTTTTTGTCTTGGGTTTTTAGCTCGTTTATATACTGCTCGTAGCTGAAATTTTGACTAAATTCTAGCGCAGTAGGATAGCTCGTATAGCGCGGTCCTGGGCGCGAAAATTTAGCATACGCGTCAAAATCAATGTTTGCCATTTCTGCTCCTTACTAACTCTTCGATATCAATAAATAAATTTGGGTGTGATTGCTTCACGCGTGAAACTATGGCGTCTAAATCTAAATTTATCTTTTTTATGCTTGGGTTTTCGCTCGTGATTTTGCGGATTTCGTCCATGCACACGATCCACGCATCGCCAAAATCCACTGGGGCTTGCTGTAAAATCGAGCGCTCTAATTTTAGGTTGAAATTCTCTGCAATCGCCCCTTTTGCGACTTGGATTAGATTATTTAGCGATTTTAAAGATACCATTGTGTGCAGCTCGCCACTCTCATCTATCCCAAACCACGGCTCCTCGTCGCTCCATGAACCCTTTTTTAGTGTTAGTTTTTTTTCGTTTGTTTGTGGGTCGTGCGAAATCTCAAAAACCGTGCTATTAGCGTCCTCGATACCGAAAAATTCATTGATTTGATCAATTTTTGTTAATGCTTTATCGTTTTTTTCCACTTAATTACCTCTGTGTCTATCTAGCCATACCATTACGCCCTTTTGGCCGTGCAGTCTGTTTTCAGCCTCGCTAAAAACATCGCCTGCATGAGCTTCTATAATCTCATCGCTGACCTCGTATCCGCGATACGCTGGCAAGCAGTGCAAGAAAATAGCATCTTTTTTGGCTAGGCTCATCATATCTTTATCTACGCAAAATCCCTCAAAGAGCTTAACTTTGCGCTCTTTTTCGCTCTCTTGTCCCATTGAAACCCAAGTATCAGTCGTAACGACATCTACGCCACAGACTGCCTCGCGTGGATCGTGAGTGTAGAGGATTTTCGCCCCTGAAATTTTGGCGTTTTTCTCGGCTTGTGCTACGATAGACGCGTCAGCCTCATAACCCTTTGGCGTAGCAATCCTAAGCTCAAATCCCAAAATCGAAGCCAGCGAAATCCAAGTATGCGCCATATTATTTCCGTCCCCGATATACGCCACGCAATCGCCGTTCGCGCGCTCTTGCATAGTAAGATAATCCGCAATTAACTGCACTGGGTGGAGATAATCGCTAAGGCCATTTATCACGGGCACGGCTGAGTATTTGGCGAATTCCTCCAAATCACTTTGTTTATAAACCCTAAGCATAGCCATATCGACCATGCTAGAAATCACGCGCGCAGTATCCCTCACAGGCTCGCCACGACCGAGTTGAATATCTTTCGAGCTTAAAAACAGCGCTTGTCCGCCTAGCTGATACATACCAGTCTCAAAGCTCACGCGCGTTCTAGTCGAGCTTTTTTCAAAAATCATTGCTAGGGTTTGGTTTTTTAGATATGGCTTGTAATCCTTCGCTTTGGCTTCTTTTTTAATCTCAGCCGCAAGGCGCAAAATTTCAAAAATTTCATCTTTGCTAAAATCTTCAAAAGTCAAAAAATGTCGCATACTCACTCCTAAATTTAGCTAAATTTACGCAAAAGCTCAGCTATTTCTTTTGCGTGATATGAGATTATCATATCCGCTCCTGCGCGTTTTATGCTTATCATAGTCTCCATTAAAACCCGCTCATAATCGATCAATCCAAGCTTCGCTCCGCCTTTTAAAAGCGCGTATTCGCCACTGACATTATACGCACAAATCGGAAGCAGTGTGCGCTCGCGCAAATCACGGATTATATCCAAATACGCAAGTACTGGTTTTACCATTAAAATATCAGCCCCTTGCGCCTCGTCTTCCAAACTCTCATTTATCGCTTCTAGGCGGTTTGCCGGATCCATTTGATACGAGCTTCTATCGCCAAAGCTAGGCGCGCTCTCCGCTACATCGCGAAACGGCCCGTAATACCCGCTCGCAAATTTCGTCGAATACGCCATAATCGGTAAATTTTCAAATCCATTGCTATCAAGCGCGTCTCGCAAAGTGGTGATTATGCCGTCCATCATACCGCTTGGGGCTATCATATCAGCGCCGTTTTTGGCGTGGATTAGGGCTTGTTTGGCTGAAATTTCAAGCGTGGCATCGTTATCTACGGTTTGATGAACATGATCTAGTATCCCGCAGTGTCCGTGGTCAGTGTATTCGCAAAAGCACAAATCCGTAATCACCATAAATTTTGGAAATTTATCCTTAATCGCGCGAAGCGCAGTGGCGATTATGCCATCATCGCTAAGCGCGTCAGAGCCAATGCTGTCTTTAATCTCTGGAATTCCAAAAAGCAAAATTTTATTAATTCCCAAATTTGATAAAATTTCGCACTCTTTTAAAATTTCGTCCAAACTCAGCTGGAAAACGCCTGGCATGGAGCTTATCTCGTTTTTGACACCTTTACCAGGAACGACAAAAAGCGGGTAAATAAAATTTCTCATCTCTAACGAAGTTTCGCGCACGAGCTCCCTTACTACGGGATTTATGCGCACTCTTCTAAATCGTTTAAACATTGTTTTTCCTTTTTTGGGTAAAATCATCGGTTTATAATATCACAAATGGAGTAAATTTTATATGAATATTCAAATTTCGCAGATTGCAAATTTGCCCTCACGCTTCGGTAAATTTAAGGTGCAGTCCTTCAAAGAAAACGAAAAAGAACACTTAGTAATCGCAAAAATGCCATTAAACGAAATCGTAAATGTGCGAATCCACTCCGAGTGCCTCACAGGAGATGCGATCGGAAGCCTAAAATGTGATTGCCGTGACCAACTCGAAGAGAGCCTAAAATACATAGAAAAAAACGGCGGTATGGTGATATACCTGCGCCAAGAGGGGCGAAATATCGGGCTACTAAATAAAATCAACGCCTACGCGCTCCAAGATAAGGGCTTTGATACAATCGAGGCAAATCACCAGCTAGGTTTTAAAGCAGATGAGCGCACCTATGAAATCGTGGATTTTATCCTAAAACACTATGAAATCAAAAAGATAAATTTACTCACAAACAACCCTGAAAAGCTATCAAATTTACATTGTGTGGAGATTGTCGAGCGCATACCGATTATCATCAAAGCCAACGAATTTAGCGAAAATTATCTGCGAACTAAAAAAGATAAAATGGGGCATTTGCTGTGAATTTGATTTTGCCTGAAAATTTCGACGAAAAGTGCGCTAAATTTAGCGAGTGTCTGCGTAAATTTAACGCAATCCACAGCCTTACGAATTACGATGATTTAACTGAAATTATCGCTGATAGTATCGGTGGGGTGAAATTTATCCCAAAATACCCTAAAATCGCCATTGACATCGGTAGCGGGGCTGGGTTTCCGGCGATATTTTTGGCTATGGTTTTAAACCACACGAAATGGCATTTATACGAGCCGATCGCCAAAAAAGCGTCGTTTTTGACCTATGCTAAGGTAAATTTGGGGCTAAAAAATGTCGAAATTCATAGAGAAAAAATCGAAAATTCGCTAAAATTTAGGGCTGATTTGATAACTTCAAGGGCTGTGATGAAAACGAAAAATTTAGTCGAAATTTGCGATGGATTTTATGATAGCAATACGCACTTTTTGCTCTATAAAGGCAGTAGCGTAGATGATGAAATCACCGAGACTAAAAGCAAATTTCCAAGTGCCAAATTTGAGATTTTTAACGCCGGTATGCGAAATTACCTACTTCTTAGCGGAATTTGTTAAAATATTGTATAATCTTGCGATAAAGCGAATTTTAAAAGGATTAAATAATGCAAACTTCAAAGGATTTTACGCCTATGTTGGTTTTGGTTCCAAATGGCGAAGTTGAATTTTTTGCGCAATTTTGCCAAAAAATCGGCTACAAAGCAGAGCAAACACAGGATTTTGAAAATTTCAAAAACGAAATTTTAAACGATATTTTCGAAAACCCTAAAAATCGCGCTGTCTTTGAAAGGCTAAAAGATAAATGAAATATTTAACGCTAAATCAAGCCATATCTTTGCATGACGGCGTTTTAGAAAAAATGGGCGGATTGATTGGCTACAATAACGCTCAAATCGGCTATTTAGCCTCAGCATTAGAAAATATCAAAAACGATTTATACTATCCTAGCATTGCAGAAAAAGTAACGCATTTAATGTTTTCGTGTGTCAAATTTCACCCATTTTTAGACGGAAACAAAC
The DNA here is from genome assembly GCF_027737645.1 of Campylobacter sp. JMF_15 NE4. Taxonomy (NCBI): domain Bacteria; kingdom Pseudomonadati; phylum Campylobacterota; class Epsilonproteobacteria; order Campylobacterales; family Campylobacteraceae; genus Campylobacter; species Campylobacter sp. JMF_15 NE4. The sequence continues at coordinate 758,595 of NZ_JAOVTY010000001.1, forward strand.
GAAGCGCCATAATGCTTTCAAAGGCTTTTTTGATAATTAATGAGGCAGTTTTTGACAAAGATAGTTTTTACGAATTTATGGAAAATATAGTCGTAAGCGTCGCAGACGGCAGTATTTCAAAAGAAAAATTGCAAGAAATATTTGAAAATTTATTAAAAATTTAAAGGCCAAAAATGGGAAAACTTTTATCATTAGCGATAATTATTGCGTTAATTTATTTTTTAATCGTACCGAAATTTCGCGCCAAAAAGGGCGAGAGCGCAGACACAAAGAGCGAGCAAGAGCCAACAGCGCTAATGCCTTGCGATGAGTGCGGGACATATTACGAGCAAGGCGCGCTTATCTCGCACAATTCTCGCCAAATTTGCAAATCTTGCTTGGCAAAAATAAAGGAAAAAAAATGATTATTCTAGGGCATGAATTGGTTGATTACGAGCCGTTTTACGCTATCAAACACACAGACGAGGTTTTCAGATACGATAATTTGCTCTTTAAATTCGATCCTAAATTAATCTCGCTAGCCAAAAGCACGGAGAAAAATTTCAGCGTCATTACAAACAACCTAAACGAAATTTTGCTCGCAAACGGCGCAGGTGCGAGATTTATCATCGTAAATAAAAAAACCGCTCCACTTGCGCAAAAGCTAGCCAACGACTATCTTTTTGACGCTAAAATCGCGATGTTTGTCAGCTCCACTCGCGCTCTAAAACAGCTTGCCGAACTTGGAATCGACGCTGTGGTTTTCAAAGAAGCCATCGCAAACCGCCCAAAATCCTTTTTAAGCGGGCTTTTTGCGGGCGGACGCAAATTTCACCTGCCACACATCAATCCGCAAGGCCTAATCGGTCTAACCAAAAATTTAGGCGGAAAAATCAAAAATTTAGACACAAAAATCAGTGCAAAAAATTTGTCCAAGGAGGATATATGGAAAAAATAAAAACCGCCCTGCTAATGAGCGGGCTCGTGCTACTTTTTATGTTCGTCGGCAGCCTAATTGGCGGACAAAAGGGTATGATTATGGCGTTTGTCGTGGCGTGCGGTATGAATTTTTTCAGCTATTTTTTCAGCGACAAACTAGTCTTGAAACACTACCGCGCTACGCCTGTAACTGCCGAGAGTCAGCCTATGTTATACGACATAATCGATCGCCTATGCGCTAAGGCGAATTTGCCAATGCCAAAAATCTATATCATCAACGAGCAAGTTCCAAACGCTTTCGCCACAGGTCGCAACCCAAACAACGCCGCAGTCGCCGTTACACAAGGCCTGCTAAATCTAATGAGCCCGCAAGAAATCGAGGGCGTGCTAGCTCACGAGCTAAGCCATGTTAATCACTACGATATCCTAATCGGCTCGGTTGCGGCGATGTTTGCAGGCGCAATCGCAATGCTAGCGAATTTCGCCAAATTTGGCGCGATTGCGGGCTCAAACTCGCAAAATCGCGGTGGCGCAAACGGAATTTTCTTGCTCATCGGAGCTGTAATAATGCCGCTAGCTGCTAGCGTAATCCAAATGGCAATCTCACGCACCAGAGAATTCAAAGCAGACGCCGGTGCAGCCGCACTTACAGGGCACCCTGAGTGGCTGATTTCTGCTCTATCCAAGCTAGATAATTACGCCAAAAACTACCGCATGCACTCTGCGACTGGATCGACTGCGCACATGTTTATCATAAACCCATTTAGCGGGATTAAGGCGAATTTCTCTCAGCTTTTTAGCACGCACCCTAGCACAAGCGACCGTATCGCAAAACTCGAAGAGCTAAAAGGCAATATCGCTATCCAAAAGTAAAATTTGCAAATTTAGTGTCAAATTTAAAATTTGACACTAAATTGCTTTAATCTGTCATTGCGAGCTTTCGCAGAAAGCGAAGCAATCTACGACTTTAAAATTCTTTACGCTAAATTTGCTGTCATTGCGAGAAAACGAAGTTTTCGAAGCAATCCAGAAAAATTTAAATTCAAAATTCAACCTAAATTTAGCATTGAACGATTTTGTAAATTTTAGGCGAAATTTTGCTTTTCTCGTAAGGGGGAGGGCGCGCTTTTTAGGAGACGCTACCCTCCCCCTTACCAACCCCCACCCCTGTAAAACCTTAAAAGTGGCTAAATTTAGAAAAACTTCGTTTTTCTAAATTTAGCTGGCTTTATTTTTACGGAAATGCTTCGCATTTTTGCATACGCGCAGACAATAATCACAAATTTTCATTTTTTCAAATATTTACTATCTTGCGTTAAAATCACATTTTATTTTTCATCAAAGGAGAAAAAATGGGATTACTTTCATTTGTTGCAAATGCTGGTAAAAAGCTACTTGGTATCGGAAACGACGAGCAAAATGTCAAAGACGAGATCACCAAAAACCTCTCTTCTACCCCAATCGAGGGCTTAGATGTCAAAATCGAGGGCGATGTCGTTAAAGTAAGCGGAAACGCCGACAAAGAAACTCTTGAAAAAGCCGCTCTAATCGCAGGAAATGTAAATGGAATTTCAAGCGTAGAAATCGAAGGCGTCAATGAAGATAGCGAAGAGAACTACTACACTATCGTCAAAGGCGACAACCTTTCAAAAATCGCTAAGAAATTCTACGGCGATGCTAACAAATACCCTGTGATTTTCGAGGCCAATCGCGAAGTCATCAAAGACGCAAACCTAATCTATCCAGGTCAAAAAATCAGAATTCCAAAAATCTAAATTTATGGGCGCAAACGCGCCCTACTCTTTTTTTATTTTTCAAATTTTTGTATAATCACCCGAAATTTAGCTAGGAGCAGGTTATGAAAAACGCTTTTACTATGGTTGAACTTGTTTTTGTTATCGTTGTTTTGGGAATTTTATCTAGTATCGCTCTGCCTAGAATGAACGCCAGCAGGGACGATGCTGAAATCGTGCGATTGATGACAAATATAAAGACCCTTACTAGCGATATCACAAACTACTACAACGCAAACGGCTGTCTTAGCAATAATCCAAATTTTATGAGCAATGTCGCCACATTTAGCTCAGCCGCTGGTGGCGCGCACGCGGGCAACGGCTCGTGCCTAGCTAACGGCGGTAGCGTGTCAATGCACATCAGAGTCAAAAACAAACCTTGCTACGCCCTAACTTACGGCGTGAGCGAATACATGGGCGCTTGGGTGCGCATAGACGGTATAAGTACGGGTGCCTCAAATGCGTGCGAACTAGCGCACAATCAAGCCACGATGAAATCAATGCGCGATGCAAGTTTCACATACACAGACGAAACTGGCGCAAACAAAACAGCCAAAGGCACACGAATCGGCGGATTAAATCCGAATAAATTTAGATAAAATTTTCAAAATTTGGTGCAAAATTTTAAAATTCTAAAATTTTGCGCCAAAATTCTTTTGTTTTGGATAAAATTACGAAATTCTATCAAAAGGGGTTAATATGCGAATTTTAATCAACGAATTTCCAGGAGACGGCTGTCCGCAAACCAAGGCTTTCGATGCAAAAGAGATTTTTTTAAACACGGCAAAAGACGATGAAAATCCTGGGAATTTCGTCGTTTCGATCTATGTGCAAAACCAAGAAATTGCTCTGTTTTCTTGCGCCAAAACGCCAGCGTTTGAGGAATTGCAAAAGAATTTCAAATCAATGGTTTTCAAAAAAGGCGTATTGGTGATAGATATCCAACTTAACTATCTCAATGGAAAAATGGTTTTAAAATCATCATCTTTTTGTGAAGTATGATTGAAATTTGGCGCAAAATTTTGAAATTTGCGTCAAATTTAACTACTCTAAAACTTTTATCACTATTTATTCGATATTTTATAACCAATTTCGAACTAACTTTCTTCTTTTAAATACAAACCACAAAAACGCAATCGCCAAAAACAAGGTAAAATTTTTGTATAATCGAAGCTCTTTTTGTGAAAATTTTACGATTTGGGCGTCTTTTCCACTATAAAATTTTAGAATTTTTGTTTTCTGCTCGTCTTCATAAACAAGCGCTTTGTAAATTTTATAAACATCGCCAAAACTTTCCTTTTTTACCCAAAATGTAAAAAAATAATTATTTTTGCTCAAATAACTAACTATCGGCTCAAATCCTAAATTTGGCTCTACGACCTTAATACAACTATTCCCAGTGTTATTTTTAATGCAAACATTGTAATATTTTCTAGGCGATAAAACCTCATCTCTAAAACTTTTTACCGCTATCTCCTTGATAGATGTTACTTTTCCTTCGATATATTCGGTGTTTTTTAAATCAGTTTCTATATTAAACGATATGAAAAAAAGCGTAGCAGAAAACAAAATATAATAAATGTTTTCCAAAATAAATTGCATAAATTTATTTGATTTCATCGATATTACCTTTTTTAGTATTACCAATAGCACAAATTATATTGTCAGTATCTACAATCCTTAATTTTTTCCACTCGTCAAAACTATTAACTTTAACTAAATTTTGCGGAATTCTTGATGGTTCATCGATAATTTTAAGACACTCATTTGTTTCTCTTTTAAAATACTGCATAATAAGGTGTTTATCATCATTTTCCAAAGCCTTTTTTATGCACTTTGCTTTCAGTTTAATATTATCGTTATTGCTTATAGAATTGTCTGAAAAAAGATTTTTTGGAGCACACTCGCTAATCATTTCCATATAAACCATACGAAAAACAAAAAACGCAACAATTATCACAAAAGGTAATAAAATAATGTTTTTGTATCGTTTCAAATCATTTTTGCTCCCGCCAATATAGCTTATATAATTCAAATTCTTTCTGTATCTTATCTCTTATGTCCATATTTTTTATACAAAAATTAGATTGCACATTAAGTTCTAACAATCTATCTCTATTTTTTGTTTTATTTGCCTCATTCAGCTCTTTAATAAAATCATTATAATTAAAATCGGCGCATATCAATACAGAAGCTTGATCGTAAATTTCTTCTTGTCTGCAAATTCTACTATCAAAAACAATGCCTTGTAATAAACGTATATTTTTAGTTTCATTTGCTTCTTTTAGTCTAGACAAAAGCCGTTTTTCTGCAAATAAACATGTGCTTTTGTCTAATAAATAAGGTGCTGTCACAAGCAATATCAAAATAGTTGAAATCAAATAAAAGATTATTTTTAATATTTTTAATATTTTTTTTAAAAATTTCATCTCATTTTCTTATTTGAAATTTTTGAATTTTCGGTTGCTGTTTTGTTATATTATTTTCAATAAATTCATCATTTATAATTTTTTTTACCTTATCAACCACTATTTGTTCTTGGGAAGTAAAATTTGCGTCTTTTGGTAAAATTCTAAAATAAAAATCTAACATATTTTTAGTTCTATTTAATTCACGATTTGCACAATACACAAATACTTGACTATAATTGCTGTCTAATCGCATGTTATCCATATAATTATATCGATAACATGGGTCTTCTTTGATTGCAACTTGGTAGGATATCCTATTGGCACCACCAAAAACTATAATACATATCAAAAAACCAATAATTACAAACAAAAAATCCCTAATACCTGCTTTCATTTTTTTCTTTTCTTGGATAAACCACCCTTACAGGCGCAAATTTTGCTAAATTTACGACCTGTAATCTGCGTTTATTTTGACATATTCATAGCTCAGATCACAGCCATACGCGCTAAATTCGCCCGCTCCAAGCCCCAAATCGCATGAAATTTCAAATTCTGCCTTTTGCATTACTTCGTGCGCTAGCCTTTCGCGCTCCTCGTCTAGCTCACGGTGCGCGCTATCATACACAAGCGCGTCATCGTATTTTATCACGAGTTTTTCGGCGTCGCACTCTATCCCGCACGCACCGATTGTAGAGGCTATGCGTCCCCAGTTTGGATCCTCGCCATAAATCGCCGTTTTGACAAGCGGAGAATTTGACAAAGCCTTAGCAGCCTTTTTGGCTTCATTGTCATTTTTCGCGCCAAAAACTCTAAATTTCACTAGTTTATTCGCACCCTCGCCATCGCGCACTAGCATTAAGGCAAGATCTAGCGTGATTTTTTTCAGCGCGGCACGAAATGCCTCTTTATCATAGCTAGCGCGCGCACTGGTCGCTAGCATGACGGTATCGTTCGTGCTAGTATCGCCATCGACACTGACCCTATTAAAGCTATCCTCCACAGCCTCGCTTAAAAGCTCGCCCATATCAGAGTGCGGGATTTTCGCGTCGGTTAAAATATAGCAAAGCATAGTCGCCAAAGCCGGATTTATCATACCTGCACCCTTGCAAATGCCTGCTATGTGAAATTTCTCGCCACTATCTAAGCTAACTTCGTAAGCAAACTCCTTTTTTAGCGTGTCTGTCGTCATAATCGCCGTGGCTATGGCCTCAGAATCACGCGCCATAAGGTCGAAATTTTTCGCAGCGGCTATGATTTTTTCTTTTTTTAATCTATATCCAATGACGCCAGTTGAGCTCATCACAGGATTTACTAAGGGCGTAAATTTTGAAATTTCAGCGAAAATTTCATCTATATCGCTAATGCCTGCTTCACCGGTCATTGCGTTTGCGTTTTTAGAATTTATCAAAATGAAATTCGTGCGAAATTCCCCGCCATTTTTCTCTAAAATTCGCCTAAAATGCGCTATTGGCGCAGCGGCAAATTTATTACTCGTAAAAATCGCGCTTATAGCAAACGGCTCGTCGGCTCTGATAAATCCCAAATCATTTCCGACCTTTTTAAAGCCTGAATTTAGCCCGCCAAAATAAAATCCATCGATATTTTCGAGACCGTTTTGCAAAGGGGCGATTTTATACATATTTCATCTCCTGTGGTTTGTATTTGCTTCTAATTAGCTTTTTGGTATCCCTGATACCCTCGGCTGTGCCGATGACTAGCAGTTTCGCGCCAGTGCCGATTAGATAATCGCCATCAGGCATAGCTACAAAGCGGTTGTTAGCTTCCTTCACGCCCACGATATTTGCGTTTGTCATTTCTTTGAGGCGGGTTTCTTTGAGGCGTTTGAACCTCATCCACGAAAACTCAGGGACTAAAATTTCTTCGATATCAATCGGAGAGTCTTTTTGATAAACGAGGCGTTCTAGGATATTTTCCATATCTGGGCGCACGCTAATCGCTGAAAGGCGCTGTGCGGCGAGTTTGGACGGCAATACGACAGAATTTGCCCCAAGTTTTTTGAGGCGTTCGCTGTCGCTGTCGCTGTCAGAATTCGCCATGATAAAATACGGCGTAATACGCCCTAGCTCTTTTTCATAAAGCCTAACAAGCGTGATAATAGCGATATTATCGGCTAAATTTGGACTTAGCGTGATTATTGATTTTGCGCTTGAAAGGTGCGCTTTTAAAAGCGTTTTTTGCTCGTGCGGATCGCCGATTATGTAGTATGGGTATAAATTTTCATCAGCGCTTTTTGCCAAATCTGGGTTTGGATCAATGACGACAAATGGGATATGATTGGCGCGAAATTCTTTCGCCAACTCCGCACAATACGAATTGTTATAGCATATAATGTAGTGATTTTTGAGCCTTGCGATATTGTTTATCATAGCTTGCTCCCTGATTAAATTTTGCAGTGTTCCTTTTTTGATAACTTCGACGACGACACCCAGACAAAACGAAAATGTCCCAAAGCCCATCAAAATAAATGCGATTGTAAAAAGTCTGCCAGCAGGCGGGATTGGCGCCACCTCGGTAAATCCGACGGTGGTAAATGTCATGCCTGCTTGATAAATTGCATCAACTAGCGAAAATCCAGCGGTGAATATATAGCCCAAAGTCCCCACCAACTGCATTAAAACAATGATAATTAGTGGAAGTCTAAATGGGCGTAGTTCGTCGTAAATTTCGCTATAAAGGTTAATGTCCGGTTTAGTAGAGCCGGACCAGTTGAGGAATAATTTTATTCTGCCTAAAATAGACATAAATTCCTCTTTTTAAGGTTATCTTGATTGTTTTTTCATTGTTCTTAGAGTTGAAGCAGCTACTTTGATTTTTCTTGTAGTGCCGTCTTCTAGCTGAACGCGAACTGTGCGTAGATTAACTTGGAATTTTTTCTTAGTTCTGTTGTTTGCGTGGCTTACATTGTTTCCTACCATCGCACCTTTGCCAGTGATTGCGCATCTTCTTGCCATAATAAATCCTTATAATTTGAAAATAAACGGCGATTATATCTTAAAAAATTTCAAAATTTGCTTAAATTATACAAAGTATTAAATTTAGCAAAATTTATGAGAAAAATTAGTAAAATTGCAGGTTTTATAAATTTGATAAGGAAATTTGATATGTATGTAGCCCCTAGTATTTTATCGGCTGATTTTGGCAGGCTTAGCGAAGAAGTGCGCGCAGTATGCGATGCGGGAGCAGATCTGATCCATGTCGATGTCATGGACGGACACTTCGTGCCAAATCTCACAATCGGCCCACTTGTCGTAAATGCCGTAGCCAAGGCCTCCACAAAGCCTCTTGATATTCATTTAATGGTGCAAAATGTGCCGTTTTTCGCTGATTTGTTTTTGCCGCTAAAACCGAAATTTTTAAGCTTTCATATCGAGGAAGAAAAGCACCCTTTGCGCTTGATAGATCATATCCGCAAAAACGGCGTCAGCCCCGCTATCACGCTCAATCCACACACGCCAATTAGCGCGCTTGATTATATCATAGACGAGGTTGATATGGTGCTTTTAATGAGCGTAAATCCGGGCTTTGGTGGGCAAAAATTTATCCCCTCAGCCTTGCGTAAAATTTCAGAACTTAGAAATTTAATCGAAAAACGGGGCGCGAAATGTATGATCGAAGTCGATGGTGGCGTAAATGGACTAAATGTCGCCGATCTAGATAGCGCAGGCGCAGACATCGTCGTGGCTGGAAATTTTGTATTTTCATCAAACGATTACAGCGAAGCTATCAAAGCCCTAAAAGTATGAGCCAAGACAGCAGAAAAGGGCTTGATAACCTAATCGAACTTTTGGCGCAAAAAAGCATAAACTACCACGATTTTATCGCCAAAGCGCAAAAAATCGAGCTAATTGCGGAGCTTTTTGAGCCAAAAGATTTTAGCATGTGGCGCGCCATGGGGCTAAATGTCATCAAGCTAGACAACGGCAAAATCACGCTCAAAACCCGCGAAACCGATATCGAGGACGAGATTTTTTGCTTTGTGGATATTGAGACCAGTGGCGGGCTAAGTAGCGGTCAAATCATCGAAATCGGCGCGATAAAGGTGCAAGGCGGGCGAGTTTTGGATAGATTTGAGAGCTTTGTATATGCAAATTTTGTGCCAGAGGGTATCACTGAACTAACCGGGATTAGCGCGAGCGATTTGGTGGGCGCACCAAGCCTAGCTAGCGTTTTGGAGCGGTTTCGACTATTTTTAGGCGACGCGATTTTCGTGGCGCATAATGTCAAATTTGATTATGGTTTTATCGACGCAAGTATGCAAAAATGCGGGTTTGGCATGCTACTAAACCGCAAAATTTGCACCGTCGAGCTAGCGCGTCGCACGATAGAGTCGCCTAAATACAATCTCGGCGCACTAAAAGAGCTTTTGGGTATCGAAAACACCCACCACAGGGCTTACAGCGACGCTATTTCGTGCAAGGAAATCTTCGCTCACGCCATAAGCGCACTTCCATGGAGCGTGCAAAGCACGGAGGATTTGATACTATTTTCCCGCACAGCAGGGCTGAAAAATACAACGAGCAAAAATTGTAATTCATAAACAAAAATTTAAATTTGATTTTATAACGATATATTTATAACTTATAGAAATTTTAGACATAAAAAAACGGACAGGCGAACCTGTCCGTGAAATTTGGCAAAATTTAGAAAATCAAATCCTAGAATAATCCAAATTTGCCGTCTTTGCGCTTGTATAAAACACGCATTTTAGCGTCCATATCGTTGAAAACTAGGAATTGATCGGTGCTTTCTTTTAATTTATTTAGCGCCTCGTCGATTTCTAGCGGTTTGTAAAGATCTAACTCTGTTGGGACGATTTCATCGACATTATCGTCTAAATTCGGCTCGCTAGCCTTGATAATTTCATCTACTGCGCTTTGTTTCATATCATCGCGGTTTTTGTGCGAATTTACCTTGTCGTGGTAGCGACGAAGCACTTTTGCAAGGCGATTTGTTGCGTTATCTACCGCTGCGTATAGGTCTTTGTCTTTTTCGCGCACTACGATTGTGTCTTGGTGAGCCAAATTTAGCGAAAAATCCATGACGAAGCCCTTGCGACCTTGTTTTTCATCTGCTGATACGACAGCGCGACCTGATATAATGTCAAGGTTGTATTTTTTTAGACTATCAAACGCTTGTGTGATATAATCCTTAATAGCGTCTGTTAGTTCAAACTGTTTTCCTACTATACTTAAATTCATTCTTTCCTCCATTGAAATTAAGGTTTTTGTATTGTTCTTCTATGGTATCTGATTCTTGGTTCGCCAAGAGCATTGGTAGATGTAACAGTAACATCGATTAATGCTTGATGGCTTTGCACAACTCCACTATTTATTTGATTTCCAGGATTAGCAGGATCATCAATCATAGTGTTTTGTAATGGTATTTGTCCTATGGTATTAAGATTACATGCGCTTCGAAAATTCATATCCAAATAATCTATTCTCACATTTATATTAAACAATGGATTTTGTGCATTTGGATAGGTAATATTTATAGTTTGTAAGCAATTTTCTGTTGCAGCACAAGGAGCAATGCCACTATTACACGCTGGATACTGATGCTTTTGCATAGCCAAAACAGCATACTCTGTCGCACTTTGCGCTAAAAGCACAGCCTGCTCGCGGTTGTGAGCATTATTTGTATCGCGGGCTGTCATCGTAGCGATAGAAAGCGCAGTAATAGCCGTAGTGGCAACTAAAACGATAAAAAATATTGCGGCTATCAAGCCAAAGGCTCTTCTCATCTTTTTCATTAGTACACCACCTGAGATTTACACATAACCATATCTAATTGATTAGGGTCAAAATTTCTACCATTATCTCTCATACATAGTTTCATAGCAATCGATCCCGCCTCATCTCTAAGCCTAAACATAAACACATCCTCGGCCAAAAGTGCATTACTTGTAGTGGCACCATTGTATGTTTCACCAAGCCATGGTCTGTAATTATAAGCCAACATAAGATTGAAATTTTGACTTGCTTGGCCACCATAATTTACATTTGCGGTCCCAGTCGGATAAATCGTGTAAGCAGAATGAACCAAATAATACTGTTCCGAAAATTCTCTATCTCCACTTGCATTTGCAGGATAATTAGTGATAGTTAAAGTTTCATTTGCACCTGCATTTACAGTAGCATCTGCCACAAATATCCTATCGGCTGCCGAATTTGTCCCACTATAACCAAAAGCAGTATTAATCTGGCCACCATAAAAATCACTAGCCACACTTTTAAATATAACCGCGAAATTATTATATCTGCCAGCAGCACACCCTCTTGTGGCGCATGTTAGATTACTAATTATACCGCCTACGCTGGTTAAATTGCTTCCTTGGGAATTTATATTGTTGTTGCCAGCAGCCCAAGGTGTTGGGATTGATTGTACATCTACAAATCCACTCCAACCAGGTCTTTGATTATTTATATCCTTAGTCTCTATACTTTGACCAATCCACTCTAAAATATTGTGTGCTGATGTAGTGCTAGGAAGCTCTAAAAATTGATTGATAGGTTGTCCATCTATCCTGCCTATTGTAGTGCCAGGCACACGATATTCCAATCTATTTGTTATCAAAGTTATTGCATTTTGCGTTCTTGATTCTAACTGATTTAAAGCACGGGTATGCAAATATGATCTATATATCTGAGAATACAAGTCTGCACCAAACATAGAGATTATACCCAAAATCACTATGACCATTACTAATTCTATTAAAGTAAAACCCTTTTTCATGTTCAATCCTATCTATAAGCAACGGTTTGGTTTTCTACGCCAATGTTAAAAGTATAGTATCTAAGAACTACACTAGTTCCATCTGCTGCATTTGTCGATGTTACTGAAACCAATTTGACATCAGTAGGATTTCCATTTGCAAAGGTATCACTAAAATTTGCCACTAAATTTTGGCTATTAGCATAATTAGATCCAGCATCTATTGGATCTGCTACATAATCCACTCTAACAGCTGTATTTGTAGTCAATACAAAATCGCCAGTTACCAAATCATCCACATTTAAAACATGAGCAAAACCATTGTAATCATCTACATCGTTGTAGTTAGTAGCATCTCCGAAAGATATCGCATTTGCTCCTGTACCGAAATTGGCGTATGGCGTAGGAGTAGCTAAGCTGATTTTTCTCATACCAGGATCAATACCACCACCAGTGACCGTATTATACCCCTTGTTAATTCCTGGCCTAGCTGCCGCTTCATCAGCTGCTACGGTATGTATCATCGGAGGTAACTTACATGCAGAATCGCTACCACAATCCACTACAATATAATTGCTATCCCACTTCGCCGGCTGGATACGGCTCATCATAGATTTAGCATTATAAACAAGCTCCTGTTGCACGGCAAATGTATTTAAATTTACCGTCTGAGCGACTATACGCGGTATGGCCATTGTAGTAATAGCCAAGATTACGATGGTAAAGACCAACTCGATCAGAGTGAAACCCTTTTTCATCTCGCCTTCCTTAAATTTTACTCATGGATACTCAATATCCACTGCTAGACGCATAATTATACAACGCAAAACCTTAAATTTGCTATTTTTACGCATACAAAATGAAATTTTTAAAATTTGAGTGAAATTTTGGTGTATATTTACCTAAATATTATAGAATTGCGGGTTAAAATTTCACAAGGAAAAAATATGCAAAATTTAATCAAATTTCTACTTTGTGCCTTATTTGTCGTATTTATCAGCGGTTGTAGCTCGAAAGGCGATGGCACACTTTTTAACCTCAGCCAAGAAGCATGGTATGCGCAAATCCTAGACGATTTAAACTCGCTTTCATACGATGATGCCGAGACGCATTACACGAGCTTTGCTAGCGAGCACATCGCTTCACCGCTTTTGGAAGAAATGACGCTGATTATGGCGCAAGCCTTCGTCGATGACGAAAATTACGAAAAAGCAAACAAATATCTAGACGAATATATCCGCAGATACGGCACCGCGAGAAAAATCGAGTATGCAAGATACCTAAAAATCAGAGCAAATTTCGACTCATTTTCACGCCCAGGTCGCAATCAGCGATTAATGCTAAATAGCATAGATGAAATTCGCAAATTTATCATCGAATACCCTCAAAGCCAGTATAGACCGCTATTAGAAACCATGATGACCAAACTTCGCTTAGCCGAACACCAGCTCAATAAAGACATAAAAGACCTTTACGAGCGCACTGGCAAGGACGAATCAGCTAAAATTTATGAAAGCAGAATCGAAAATTCGCCGATGAACAGCACCGAGATTATCAAACCGCAATCCCCATGGTATCGCGCGATATTTGAGTAGGAAATTTCTAATGCAGTTATCACAAAATAAAAAATTTCCCACAGATTTGCCGATTTTGGTCGAGGACGAGCTGTTTTTATACCCGTTTATGATAACTCCGCTTTTCATAAGCGATGAAAAAAACAAAAGAGCCATCGATCTTGCGATAAAAAACGAATCTATGATAATGGTAGTAAGCTCGACGCCCGAATTTAACGGCGACAGAAGCTTCGGCGGGATTTATCATATCGGCGTAATCGGCACTATCATGCGCACAGTGCCACTTCCTGATGGCAGGGTTAAAATTTTATTCCAAGGCTCCGCAAAGGGCAAAATTCTGCACGAAATTTCGCAAAACCCGCTATTTGCCACTATCGGTATCGTCCATGACGAGCGAGGAGATGAGGCGAAAATCGACGCATCAATCAATGTTTTAAAAGAGAGAGTCAAAGCCCTAAGTAGCCTAACGCACTTTTTCCCAAACGATCTGCTTAAAACTATCGAGGAAAACACAGACGCATCGCGAATTTGCGATTTAACACTAAGCGCGCTCAGGGTCAAAAAAGAGATAGCATATTCGTTTTTTTCGCAGTTAAATTTAGAAAAAAGAATTTTCGATCTCATCGCCTACATTGCCGATGAAATCGAATCTTATCGCCTCGAAAAAGAGATCAAAAGCAAGGTTCATAGCAAAATCGATCAAACCAACAAAGAGTATTTTTTAAAAGAGCAGTTAAAGCAGATCCAAAAAGAGCTTGGCTCAGATAGCGATAGAGAGGTCGAAATCGAAGAATACAGAAAAAAGCTAGACCTAAAAAAGCCATTTATCAGCGATGAAGCCTACAAAGAGATAAAAAAACAAATTGACAAATTTGCGCGCCTTCACCCAGACAGCGCAGACGCTGGACTTTCGCAAAGCTATCTCGACTGGGTTTTGGAAATCCCATTTGAGCAAATGGCAAAAGAAAAACTCTCAATCCAAAGCGTAAGCAAACAGCTAAACAAAGATCATTATTCCCTAGAAAAGCCAAAAGAGCGTATCGAAGAGTATTTCGCGCTAAAAGAGCTTTTAGAGCTTCGCGGAAGCGTGGATAAAGAGGGCAAACGCGTAAATAACGGCGCGATTTTGTGCTTTTACGGACCTCCTGGCGTGGGTAAAACCAGCCTAGCAAACTCAATCGCAACTGCGCTAAAACGCAAATTAATCCGTATCGCACTTGGTGGATTAGAAGATGTCAATGAGCTTCGTGGCCACCGCCGCACCTATGTAGGCGCCATGCCAGGGCGTTTGGTACAGGGTTTAATCAGCGCAAAACAGATGAATCCAGTCGTCGTGCTAGATGAAATCGACAAGGTATCCACCTCATACAAAGGCGATCCGACCGCTGTTTTGCTCGAAATTTTAGATCCAGAGCAAAATTCAGCATTTAGGGATTATTACCTAAATTTCGATATTGATTTAAGCAAGATTATTTTTATCGCCACAGCGAACGATATTTCCCAAATACCTGCCCCACTTCGCGACAGAATGGAGTTTATCGGGCTTAGCTCATACACCCCGCAAGAGAAATTTCAAATCGCAAAAAACTATCTAATCCCGCAGGAATTAGAGCGACACGGGCTCAAACCAGCCGATATCAGCTTTCACTCTACTGCGCTTGAAAAGATCATCGCCGAATACACCAGAGAGTCAGGTGTGCGTAACCTACGCCGCCAAATCGCAGCGATTTGCCGTAAAATCGCCGTTAGAATTCTAAAAGATAGCGAATTTAAAAAACTTGCCATAACAACCAAAAATTTAGAAGAATTTTTGGATAAAAAGGTTTTTGAAATCGACGCCGTGAAAAAAACGAACCAAATCGGCATTGTAAATGGCCTAGCTTGGACGAGTGTGGGCGGCGATGTCCTAAAAATCGAAGCGATTAAAATCAAGGGCAAGGGTGCGATGACGATTACCGGTCAGCTTGGCGATGTGATGAAGGAATCCGCTCAAATCGCATTTAGCGTGGTAAAAGTCCTAATCGATAATGGGAAATTAAAATTTGAAAAAAGCGCAAATTTGGCGAAAGACGAGCAAATTTATAACAAATTTGACCTGCATATCCATGTCCCAGAAGGCGCTACGCCAAAAGACGGCCCAAGTGCTGGAATCACGCTAGCAACGGCGATTGCGTCGATTTTAAGCGAGAAAAAAGTGCGCTTCGATGTGGCGATGACGGGCGAGATTACGCTAAGTGGGGCTGTGCTTGCAATCGGCGGATTAAAGGAAAAGCTAATCGCTGCGCACAAGGCCAAAATCACACACGCCCTAATCCCACGCAAAAATTTCGAGCGCGATTTGGACGAGATTCCAGATGAAGTCAAAAACGCCATGCAAATCACGCCAGTCGATCACATAGAAGATGTGCTAAAAATCGCATTGGTCTGAATTTAGCCTTTTAAAGGAGATGAAATGATAAGCAAAACTAGAAAAACGAAAGAAACTGACATAAGCTTAGAGCTTGAAATTTACGGCTCAGGCAAGGCTGAGATTAGCACAGGCATTGGCTTTTTTGACCACATGCTTACCGCACTTTGCAAACACTCATTAATGGATATAAAACTCGTTTGCAAGGGCGATTTGGAAGTGGATTTTCACCACAGCGTCGAAGACTGTGGAATCGTGCTGGGCGAAGCGATAAAAGAAGCGATTTATCCGATTCAAAATGTCGAGAGATACGGCGATAGCGTGGTTGTGATGGACGAAGCAGCGACTAGCTGTGCTTTGGATTTATCAAATAGGGCATTTTTGGTTTATGAAGGTCTAAAAACCGGCAAAATCGGCGAATTTGACGCTGAGTTAATCGCTGAATTTTTCAGAGCCCTTGCGTTTAACGCTGGTATCACGCTCCACTTAATAAATTTGCGTGGCGAAAACGCTCATCACATAGCAGAAGCGTCGTTTAAAGCATTTGCAGTCGCATTTAGACGAGCCGTCGCCAAAAATTCGCGCACAGGAACTCCAAGCACAAAAGGTGTTTTGTAGCAATGGATACATTACTTTGGCTTTTTGAATTTTTTTGGATACTTTCGTATTCTTTATTTATCCCAATTAGTATAACAATAGTTTTGTTAATCATTTCATTATATGGTTTTATTGAGCTAAAAAGAAGCGATAAAGAAAATTCGGATTATAAAAATTTGAAAAAAGTAGTCTTAAAATTTGCCATTATAACCTGCATTTGTGCAGTTATTACAATTGATTTATATATCACAAATTTAATATTCCAAGAGCCAATTTTTCATATGTAAATTTAGGAAAGTTTTAAAATGGGCGATTTATTTTTTACAATACTTTTATGGGGAATTCCGATTTTATTGCTTGTCGGAGTTGGAATTGTCGATAAAAAAATTAGAACCTATCTTAATACAAGAGGTGGCTCAAAACTTACCAACACATTGATTTATATAATTTTATCTCTTGTAATTGTAGCGATTGTCTTTATTTCTTCTTTTGTGGTGTTTATGATTTTAATGTCATTGCCCGGCGCTACAATGTAAGGAAAAATTATGAGTGATGAAAAATTTTATAAAATTATCCTTGCGATTTGCGTTATTTGGGCATTTAGCGTGGCTGGGCTAATTGCTTACACTTTTGATTTGCAAAGCAAATGTTCGATTATTTCGTATATCGCAAATGGGAAATAAGCTGTGAAAAAGTCTCAAATTTTAATTATCATTTCGCTAATTTTTGCGTTTTTGGCGTTTGATTTGGCATTTTATCACGGCATTACCAAACGCTACAAAAACTCCACAAACCCCGAAATGCAGGCAAAATCAATCGAAATTAGCAAATTTTTGCCATTTGATGAAAATTCGCAAATTTACAAAACAAAAGCGGACTTAAATTTACAAGGCGACTTGCCCGTTATCGACGGAGCGGCGGCACTTTTTCCTGTATTTTCAGCTTTTGTAAATGCGATTTATCAAAAAGATAGCGTAGAATTTGACGGCGAAAATTTCAGCGAAAAAAGCAAACTTCGCTATACAAACACTCGTGGAGCTTACAAGGCCGTGGTTGATAAAAAAGCAGATTTGATTTTTGTCGCAAAGCCATCAAAGGCTCAACTACAATACGCCAAAGAAAATGGTGTGGATTTAGAATTCGTGCCAATCGGACTTGAAGCCTTTGTTTTTATCGTCCATAAAGATAATCCCGTATCAAATTTAAGCACCACTCAAATCAAGGAAATTTATAGCGGAAAAATCACAAAATGGTCGCAAGTAGGCGGGGCAAATTTATACATTGACGCTGTGGCTAGAAACGAAGGCAGCGGTTCGCAAAGTGCGATGAGCGCATTTATGAAAGATGAAAAAATGAAGCGAAACACGCTTGGATTTTTTGGCTCAGCCATTGGCTTTTCGTTTCGCTACTATGTCGAAACTCTCGTCGCAAACGGCAAGGTTAAAATGCTAAGCCTAAACGGCGTGTATCCAAACAAAGAAAATATTAAAAACCGCTCGTATCCGATAATAGGCGAAATTTACGCCGTGTATGATAAAAATAACAAAAACGAAAATATCGCCAAAATTTTAGAGTGGATTTTGAGCGCACAAGGTCAAGAAATCATCGAGCAAAGCGGATATGTGGGAGTGAAATAATAAATTTAACAATTTTAATCCTATCTCGTTTAATAAAATGTCTAAATTTTAGCTATAATCCACAGATTAGATTTTTTAAAAGGGGCGATGATGAGCGAAACTCAATTTTCCAACTCCGTTACCTTGCGCGACAACCGCAATGGCGCGACATACGACTTCCCAATCCTTGATGGCACAATGGGTCCTAGCGTAATTGACATTTCGAATTTTTACAAAGACACCGGAATGTTTACCCTAGATAGGGGATATACCTCCACAGCCATGTGCAAAAGCTCGATTACATACATTGACGGCGAAAAGGGCGAGCTCATGCACCGCGGATACGATATCGCGTGGCTAGCGCAAAACAAACGCTACCTTGATGTCGTGTATCTACTACTAAATAAAAAACTGCCTAGAAAGGACGAATACAACGCGTTTTTATACGAGCTAAAAACCCGCTCATTTATCAACGAAAAAATCCTAAAACTTTTCGACGCATTTCCAGATCGCGCCCACCCTATGGCGGTTTTGCAGGCATGTATCGCTACGCTTAGCGCGTATTACTCTAAGGATATGAGTTTTGATGATCCAAATGAATATATGGAAATGGCAAAACGATTAGTAGCCAAAATGCCTACCCTTGCGGCGTTTTATTATCGCCACTCCAAGGGCTATCCTATCATTTATCCTGATTTGGCGCGCGGATTTACGGAAAATTTCTTGTATATGATGCGAAGCTTCCCACACTCGCATGTCGATCTCAAACCAATCGAAGTCAAAGCCCTAGATAGCGTGCTTATGCTCCATGCTGACCACGAGCAAAACGCCTCAACGACGACGGTGCGCACGGTGGGTTCTACTCATGCTCACCCTTATGCGTGCATAAGCGCAGGTATCGGCGCGCTATGGGGGCATGCGCATGGCGGGGCGAACGAAAGCGTAATTCGTCAGCTAGAAATGATAGGCACGCCAGAAAATGTCGATAAATACATCGCCAAAGCCAAGGACAAATCCGATCCGTTCCGCCTAATGGGCTTTGGACACCGCGTCTATAAAAACTACGATCCGCGCGCCAAGGTGCTAAAAGGTCTGCGAAATCAGCTCATCGAAGAGATCGGAATCGATACGAATTTAATCCGTGTGGCAAATAGATTAGAAGAAATCGTGCTAAATGACGAATATTTCGTATCTCGAAACCTCTATCCAAATGTCGATTTCAACTCAGGTCTAATCCTAAAAGCGCTCGGAATTCCGACAGAAATGTTTGCCGTAATCTTCGTAATGGGACGAAGTCCTGGCTGGATGGCGCAATGGATAGAGCTCAAAGAGCAAGAGAGTATCAAAATCGTCCGCCCTCGCCAACTCTACATTGGTCCAGAGCGCATAAACGAATAGCCCAAATTTAGGGCAAAATTTGGGTTAAATTTAAATGCAAAATTTAACCCAAAAATTTTACGATAATTTAAAATTTATTAAAATTTTACGCTATAATCTTGTGTTTTTATGAAAGGGGTAAAAATGAAAAGAAAATTGTTTTTAATATCTTGCGCGGTATTTTGTTTGGGCTCTTTGTCTTACGGGGCACCAGAGCTCACGGTAGAAACCATGCCAGACGCGGCGAATTTGGATTTAGGCGCATATATGACTCCTGCTAATGCAAGCGAAACAAACGCTAATAGCGAGGTCGCAGCCGAGGCAAACGCGACTGCTGCCCAACCAAGTGCAGAGGCAAATGCTACTGATGCGGCTGAAACCACAGCTGATACAAACGCAACCGCAGCCGCTCCTGCGCCTAGCGTAAGCCCAGAAGTGGCAGAACAAGGCGCATTGCTGTATAAAACCTGCGTAGCTTGCCACGGCGCAAAAGGCGAGAAAGCCTACACAAAAGTCCCACCTATCGTAAATTTATCTAGCGAAGAGAGATTAGAGAAGCTCCACGCCCTAAAAGACGGCACCGCAAACGAGGGCAAGGGATACTATGGTATGGGCGCAGTGATGAGAGGCCAACTTCGCATAAGCGACGATCAAATCGGCGTTTTAAACGCGTATATCGAATCGTTTAAAAACTAATTTAACTCAAAAATTTTGCTAAATTTGGCCTTTGGTTAAATTTAGCAATCCTAAATTCCTTCAAATTTTAAAATTCGGAGTATTTATGCAAATACGAAGCGCGAAAACCGCGGATTTGGATGCTATCAAAGCCATAGAGGACATTTCATTTCCGCCAAATCAAAGGGTCAGCAAAGAGGCATTTGGCGAGTTTTTGGCGAAATTCGCTGATGATATTTTCGTAGCCTGCGAAAATAATCAAATCATAGGCGAGATTGTGTCGCTATGCACAAACGAGCGAGATTTCGATGATGATATGTTTTTTGGCACTAAATTTCACGACAAAGATGGCGCGTGGCTAATGGGGCTAAGCCTTGGCGTGGTGCCAGAATTTAGGGGTCGTGAGATCGGCTCTGCGCTGATAGGCACCTTGCAAACACACGCCATAGCGCGCGCAAAAAGCGGAATCGTGCTAACCTGCGAAGAGTGTTTGGTGAAATTTTACGAAAAATTTGGCTTTGTAAATGAGGGGATTTGTAAGTCAAAATTCGGAGATAAAAGCTGGTATCAAATGCGCTGGGAAATTTAAAAAGGGCTAAATTTAAGCAGAAATTTGGAAGAGAACATAAATTTATCTAAATTTAACCCTGAATTCGCGCTAAATCGCGCGTTTTTTACTTTTTATTAGCGCAATAATGCCAAAAAGTCCAAAAATAATGCCAATCACGCTAAGCAAGCCTTGGTATTTCGCAAAGGCTAGCTCGTCGTATTTGCTAACGCCGAAATTCTCATCAATGTCCACGCTAAATTCACTTCTGTGCTCGCCGTGGTCACTCTGCGCGCTTATTTCGACGCGGTATTTCCCGGGCGCAGGTGGCAAAAAGGCTAGTTTGCCGTTTTCGTCCGTCTGCGCGATTTGCATAGCAAGCGCACTTTCCCCTTGGTAAATGCGAACTTTGGCGTGTTTGGCTGGGATAGAAGTGGCAAAATTCGCATTGATTATCACGGCTTTATCATGCGTGATATTGTAGCTAATCCCATGCGCAAACGCCAAAATAACGCAAAACAAAACGCTAATTAAAACTCTCATTTAAGCTCAAATGTGATTGAAGTTTGGATTAAGAGTTTGTTGGCATTTGGGTCTGAATATTCGCTCCTAGCGCTCTTGGCAGCGATTACATTTAGCCCTTTTTCGACAGGGATTAGCGCGATACCAAATTCGTTTGTGCTAAATTCCCAATCCTCATGCACGCCGACTTCAAATTTGGTTTTTGGCGATGGTTTGCCGTTTTTTAGCACCAAAACAGGGAGTTTGTCGCCCTCTTTTAGTGAAAATGGATCTGCAAGGGCGATGATTTCGAAATCAAGGCCTATCGGGCTTAGCATTGCTTCGTTCCACGAAAAGTAAGTTTTGCCGATTTTAAGGCTTCTTGAATTTGCAAAAACTGCGCCTTTAACGCTCTTTAATCCGCCTTTGACGAAGCTTCCGCCCTCATCGGTTTCTATCCAATACCCAGCGTCATAAATTCCGCTCATCAAAGCAGGCTTGCTTGCTGTTAGCACGACAGGCGCGGCGTTTGCGTCGTCAAATTTATAATCAATTCCGGTTTTGATAGGTTTTAAATTTTCATCGTAGCCGTTAGCTGCGATTAATTGCTCGCTGGCATATTTTTCATACTCGCCATGAGCCCAAAATTTGACCTCGTATTTGTTCGTGTCGATGTTTTGGATAACGATTTGGTGGGCATTTGCACACATGCACAATGCAACGAATAAAAGTGCTTTTTTAAACATAAAATTCTCCTTAAATATTATTAAAAATGGATTAGTATTATATCGACTAAATTTTAATATTAATTGAATTTTGGTGTTACTAATATAAATTTTTTCTTTTATTGCAATATATACGAATTTTAAGCCCTTTTATGCTAGACTAGTAGGCTATTTCAAAGAAAAGGATATATTATGTTTCACGAATACAGAGATTTAATCACTGAACTTAAAGGCAAAAATGCACGCTTTGATGCGTTGTTTGAAAAACACGATGATTTAGATCATCAAATCGCAGCCGCAGTCGAGGGCAGAGTGCATATGAGCGATTTAGAAGTCGATTCACTAAAAAGAGAGAAACTTCGCGTAAAAGATGAAATCGGTATGTTTTTGGCTAAGATTAAAGCTGAAAAAGAGGGCAAATAAAAAGGTTGCGCACTCCGCGCAACCACAAATTCAATATCAAATTTATAAAATTACAAAAATAATTTATCTTCCAAACTGTGTAAGCGTTGTAATCCGATATCGATGTATTCCATTAATTTTTCGTTGTTTTTGACCAAATCGTCGTAGTAAGCTTTGGCTTTTTCCTTCGCTACGAAGTCAGGTTCGACATATTTTATGCCTGATTTAAACAAACCCTTTGTCTCGACAAAATATGTGCCCCAGATCTTATCACAATGCTCAATGCTAGATTCTGTAAAGCTCACGATCGAATCATACGCGACATTTCCAAGTAACTCTTGCAATTTATTAGCAGGATTTTTCAAAAACGAGTAAAAATCCTTAAACGGAGCAAATACCTGCTCTAAATTTTGCGCTGAGTCCTGATAAATCCCCTTTTTGACGCGAAACATCATCATTTCTTGCGAATTTACAAATCTCTCAACGGCTTTTATAGTATCCGCTTTATTCACTGGAAATTTCCTTTGGTTGAATTAATATAAATCGCTATTATAACACAAATTTATAAAATTTATGTTAAAATACCAGAACAAAAAGGAAAATATATACAAAAATAGGAGGTAAGTATGGAAAGACCTGTTCCCATAGATGAACAAATTGAGTTGGATTTCAGCAAAATCATCATCTCAAAGACGGATCCTCGCGGTATCATTACCTATGTCAATGATTATTTTTTGGAGGTTAGCGGATATAGCGAGGGCGAGCTCATCGGCAAACCACACTCTATCGTCAGACACCCAGATATGCCAAAAATCGCATTTAAGCTAATGTGGGATAGCATTTCTAAGGGCAGACCATTTACGGCTGCGGTGAAAAATCTAGCCAAAGACGGCAGGTATTACTGGGTCATAGCCAAGCTCGATCAAGTCATCGACCCGCATACCAAAAAGGTCGTCGGACACACGGCTATATCGGAGCATACGGCATTTCGCACGCCAGCACCAGCTGAGATAATCCAGCAAATCGAGCCGATTTACAAAAAACTAGTCGAGATCGAAAATAGCTCGGGCATAAAGGCTAGCTATGAGTATTTGGAGGGGTTTTTACACGCCAACAATACGACTTATGACGAATTTATCGAAGGGCTTGTTACAAAAAAGGGATTTTTAGACAAACTCCAAGCCAAATTTGGCAAAATTTTTGGAAGATAAATTTAGGTAGAATTTAGCGTTTGGCGAAATTTTGTAAATTTAAATTGCCAGACGCTAAATTTGTAAATTTTTAAAGTTTTTATTTTGTAGCATTTCACACGCTTCTGCGTTTAATTTATAAAATTCATCGCGAGAATATAAATTCGAAAAATATTTTTCATACATTTTTTCTACATTGCAAATTTCAGGGCGAGTGTCGTAAATATCGCACTCGTAGCCACGCAGATATTTACAAACTCCATCGCCCCTGTCAAATTTACTAAGCTGGGGAATATTTGTGATATGCCTGCAACACTCCCCGCATTTAGAACAATTAAAGCTCATTAGCCACTTGTTTCTCTGCTAAATTTACTTGCTCGTCAATTTGCGTTGCGACAAGCTCCGATTGTTCTGTTAATTCTCCGCTTTCCGTTAGCAATGGCGTATCTAACAAAGTTTTTATAGTTTTTATCACAGAAATACTAGCACCAAAGATTTTTCTTTCTTTTTCATCAAATTTAGCCGGGTCTGCTTTGCCAGTGTCTGGATTTTTATATTTTTCTACTATTTTTGATAATTCATAATTTATCGGCATAGCTAACGATTCAAGGCGAACAAAAAATCTATAAAACATATCTGCTCTTCTTCTTACGCCATCACACGCTACACTTGCAGTTTTTAGCTCTTTTTCGTATTTTCTAGCTTCGTTTAAATTTGCATAGGCTTCATCTTTTAAAGCACTGGCTTTTGAACTAGCTATTAGCCCAATCACTGCCAATGCAGGAGCAGCTACCAAACCGCCTAACACGGCAGTTCCACCAGCTACTCCTAAACCACCAGCTGCTAAGCTTCCGCCACCAAAAAATGCCAAAGTAGCGTTTGTAGCAGCCGCGCCACTAAGAGTGCTAATCGCCGTGCCCGTGCTAGCAGTAGCTAACCAACCAGCTGCACTATATGCACCAAAAGCTGTTAAAGCTCCGCCCGCAGTCCCAGCGACTGTTCCGCCTAGTATGGATGAAGCAAAACCACTCATCTCTTTTAGTTCTACAAATTCGCTTTTATCTATCTTAAATTTGCTCAACTCTTGCAAACCTATGCTATCTTTAAACTCAATTTTTTCTATCGTATCAATTAGACTTTTTACAACATTATCTAAAATGAATAATTTTTTCTCGCCTAAATTTTCAAGTGCTTTTCCACTAGCTTTTCGGTGAGTGTCGATAAGTTCTTTTGCATCTTCGATAATTTTGTTTGCTCGATTATTTACTGAGTTTGCAGTTTTATTATCCCGATAAGCATCACGGCACTTTTTTGCTCCGTATAACAAAAATGGAATTGGTGCTAATATTATTATTGGTAATGGCATATTTTCTCCTTTATTCTAGTGTTGATGAGAGCGAGATTAGCTCTGAAATGTTATTTTTTAGCACAGCTTGATTTTTATCTAATTCTTTACTTAAAATTTCAGACTTTTGCGAATTTATTTTTGAGTTTTGTAAGAATTTCTTTTGCTCTACTACTGCAACCATAGCCTTAGCTATATCTTCAAATTCTCTTGCAAATATTTTATCTAGCCTTGCAAATTCGCAGTAAAGATTAACCAAGCTTCGCTCATTATCAGAATAATCGCCGTCTATAAAGCCCATATTTACAAGCGTCCAAAGAAACTGCATATTATCCATCTTGTCATAACTACGCTCCATAGCTTCTTGAATGCAAATTTTAAATATCTCTCCAACCGGCTCCCCGCTTCCAAGTAACGAATTTACTTCGCTTTTTACTTTTAACATATTTTTCTCGCTTACGGCATATTGTTTAGCAATTTCCCTTAAAAGCCCTTTTTCCTCATCTGTGATACCGTCGATATTTATCGCTAGTAATAACAAAATAAGTTTATCCTTTGTTTGCATCTTTTTCCTTTCTTAATTAAATTGTAATAATTTCGCCTTTTTCAATCAAAGCATTGAATTCATCAAAATTTTTAAATTGTGTTTCACCCCCTAAATTTTGCGTAAGTAAATTTGCGTTTTTTATAAAGCCGTTAATATCGCCTAATTTATACATATCACTCATACAAGAAAACGCTTTGTCAAATTCGGCTATATGGTCGCTCAAATACTCATTGATATAGCTCCTAAGTTCGCTTTCATAAATTTGCAATAATTCTATGATTTTCCCACAAATTCGCTCCATATCGGCTCTATATTGTTTAGCTAACTTGGCATGAAATTTCAAATCATCTAGCACCGCCAAACAAAGTCTTGCAATACCTATAAAATTCACACGCAAAATATTTGCTTGTTTGTATGCGTCAGCTAAATCTATGGCAGTAAAAGTTGCAGATGAAATACTCAGCATTCGTTTAATCGTGCCGTTATTAAACGGCAAAACAACTTGCCAATCTATATATTTTAAATCATTAAAATTCGAAATTTTTTGCTCTCTTATTTCCATAGCAAAACGACGAATAAAATAAAACGCCCTAACAACGCACTCGTTTATGATTACAGGCAATGCTTGCCTAGAAAGTTCATAAGCTACGCCAATTTCACCCCTTAAATCAAAAGGTTTTATGCTCTCTTTTATAATTTTTCCATTTTCATCACGCTTGGAAAATAATGTGCCGTTAAATAATTTTGAAATAAATACAGAAAATTCAGAATTTCCGCTTTCATTTTTAAAATTTTGAAAAATAGGCAAAGACGAAATTTCTTTTAAGAGCGACACAATAGGTCCGGGAAGTCCAGTTCCCCCACCTGCTGTGCCACTAGAACCAGCCATATCGCTAACCATGTGAAAAAACCAATAAACTACTCCAAAAAGAATTTTTTCATATATATCTTTTCCGATAAGCGTAGTATCTTTTAACGGAACTATCATAAAAGCTCCTGTTGTGTCTGTGCCATACACATTGCCAGTAAATTGCGTAAGCAAAGAAAACATTAGCCCGATTGGCGTAGGGTGGTGTGAAAAATCACGCAAATGGTGCCCTAAGCCACCGCCAAATTCAGCCGTAGCTTTATCGGCAACAATAGGAAATTTATCTTCTAAAAATTTTATAGCACCATCTAATTTATCGCCTTTGTATCCTTGCCACTTAGCTACTTTTTGCACAAAGTCATTGACTTTTTCGCTACCCCACTGCTTACCCCTATTAAAATCAAACGCTCCGACCCAAATTATATCAATAGCCCCCGCAATAGCACCACTAGCAAAAGCAACCATATAATCTAAGCTATCAGCATTATTTTTTAACTTACCATAACGCCTAATTATACTATCTGCTTCAAATTGTAAATCGCTTATTTGTTGCTCCAAAAGTCCTAAATTTTGCAATCTTGCAATTTGTTTTTCACCAGCAAATGAATACTCATAAGGAAATAAATTTGTCATTTTTTCTTCTTTATAAAATTTACTTTTTTAAATTCTTACAATTGCTTTCTTCATTTTGTTGCAATTTTTCTAAACTTTCCTGTTGTTTAGATAATTTTTCTACTAATTGTCTCTTTTGCTTTTTCAAATTTTCATCCAATTTATCATCTGGTGTTATTAATAAACGCATCATCATATGCATATACTTTTCATTTAACATATTTTTCCTCCTACTCCTGCTATCGCACCTACGCCTAAACCTAAGAAAAACTTCCACATTTTTCATCCTTTCGTAAAAATTTATGGTATTTTACGAAATGGCTGCGACAGGGTTTGTCGTTTCTTATAAATTTCCGCCATTTTTTAGATAATCTTGCAAAATTTTTTCAAATTTACTTTGCAAACTCGCTGGTTCGATGATTTTGATATATGGCAGATAGAGTTTTGCGAAATTTAAAATTTCATCTTCAAACGCCGCCGTTACGGCGAGTGTGGCGAATTTATCGTTTTGATTTATGATTTCTTGTTTTATAAAAAATTTCTTGTGTTTTAAAAATCCAAGCGCAGTATTATCCACACGCAATCTCGCATTTATGGGACTAGATGAAAACCAGTGGTTTTTGTTTTCTTTGATTTGGGCTAGTTTTTTGATTTCTGGCGAGAAGGTTTGCTCCAAAACATCTAAATTTGAAATTTTCTCAAATGTAAAAGTCTTTAAAACCCCCATTTCATCGCATAGCACATACCACACCCCAAGACGGAAAATAAAGGCATAAGGCTTTGCGGTGCGCTCCTTGCCCGAGTAAGTGAAATTTAAAATATTGTGATTTTTAATAGCGTAGCAAATCTCCTCAAAATCCCTTTTGAGCGTGGAATTTGGGGCAAATTTGTCAAATTTGGCGTCGATTTTATAAACGCCGTTTAGCAGGTCTGTGATTTCCTCGCTTCCAAAGCTAGGGAAAATCTCGCTAACACCTAAATTTCGCGCTAGACTAAGCGAGCATGTATCTAGAACCCCCCCCCCGGGCGCAATTTGCGCGGATTTCGCCACCACTCTTTACGAACTCAAATCCGTGATTTTCCAGCGCCTTTATATCGCGTTTGAGCGTATCTGCGCCCACGCCCAGCTCTTTGCTAAGCTCGCCAAAAGTGAAGCTTTGCGCGCTAAGTGCCAAGGTGCAAAATTTCGCCATGCGATAAGCGATATTATCACGGGTTTTGCCTGAGTTTTTTGCGTAAATTTCTAAATTTTTTATCATATTGCTTTCTTTTGGGGTTATAATAAAATCGTTATTATAACCCCCATTAAATTTGGCTAAATTTATAGCGATGCGTAGCGCACCATGAGGCAAGTGTCGAGTTTAGCAAGCTTTTCGAGGACTGATTTTTGCACCTGAGAATCGACTAAGATTACGGCTAGTGCGTTGCCGTCCTCGCCTCTGCCTAAGCGGAAGTCAGCGATATTGATATTCTCATCGGCTAAAATCGTGCTTATGTTTTTGATGACGCCTGGAACATCGGTGTTTTTGAAGATTATCATCTTACCTTTTGGTTTGAAGTCAGTTTTAAATCCATTGACATTGACTATGCGACCCTCTTTGCCGTCAAAGACCGTGCCCACGACGCTCGAAGTATCCTTGTCTGTGATAATCGTAACACCAATCTCATTTTTGTAGATACTGCCCACGCACTCTTTATACTCGGTCTCGATACCCTTCTCATCGGCTAAGAATTTTGCATTGACATAATTTAGCGAATCGCCCAAACTATCGTGTAGTGCGCCCACGATAGCGAAAACTAGCATTGAATTTAGGTATTGCGAAATCTCGCCGCTACCCTCGATTTTGATAGATTTTATCGGACCTTTGTTGATTTGGGCGGCTAGATATGCCATTTTTGATATCAAATCCACATACGCTTCGATTGAGGCTGGTAAATCCTCGGACTTGATAGGCAAATTTAGCGCATTTGGATAACTGATACCGCGTGCTGCGCTAATAGCTTGCTCTGCGGCCTCGACTGCGATATTTCTTTGTGATTCCAAAGTGTTTGCGCCAAGGTGCGGGGTGGCGGTTAAATTTTCGATATCTAAGAAATCATGCGAAGTGGCTGGTTCTTTGTCGAAAACATCTATACCTAGATATGCGATTTTGCCTGATTTTAGGTTTTTTACTAGGGCTGCTTCGTTGTATAATCCACCGCGCGCGCAGTTTATGAGGCGCACACCGTCTTTCATCTTGGCGATTTGTGGCTCGTCGATCATATTGATAGTTTCGCGGTTTTTTGGCGTGTGGATTGTGATGAAATCGCACGCTAGGATATCGTCGAAATTCGTAGTGTATTTCACGCCTAGTTTTGTGGCCTTTTCTGGATCGATGTATGGGTCATACGCGATGACGCTCATACCAAAGCCAAGTGCGCGCACACCCACGCGAGAGCCGATATTGCCGAAACCGATAATGCCTAGGCTTTTTTTGTATAGCTCGGTGCCATACCATTTTTCGCGTTTCCAAATGCGATTGATTTTCAAATCATTGCACGAATTTACATATTTGCGGGCGGCATTTAGCAGGTGGCACATAGTCATCTCCACAGCGGCGATTGTGTTTGCCGTAGGGACATTCATAAGGATAATTCCGCGCTTAGAGCAGCCGTCGATATCGCAGTT
This sequence comes from Campylobacter sp. JMF_15 NE4, assembly GCF_027737645.1. Classification (NCBI taxonomy): domain Bacteria; kingdom Pseudomonadati; phylum Campylobacterota; class Epsilonproteobacteria; order Campylobacterales; family Campylobacteraceae; genus Campylobacter; species Campylobacter sp. JMF_15 NE4. The sequence goes on from NZ_JAOVTY010000001.1 coordinate 788,103, forward strand.
ATCCACGCCCACACCAGCGCGCACGATAGCTTTGAGATTAGTTCCTGAATTTAGGAATTTCTCATCTACCGCAGTCGAGCTTCTAGTGATTGCTACATCTGCATCGCCAAGCATGCCATAAAGCTCGTCTTTTGGGACATCAGTAGCGTCGATTACATTGATATCTGATTCTTTTGAGAGAAGTTCAAAACCTATATTGTGGATTGCGTCGCAAACTATTACAGTTTTCATAAATTTCTCCTATTTTGTATGTGGAGTTGCAAGGCAAAACTGCCTTGCAAGCGGGGTTATTTTAGTTGATCTTTGATAAGATCTCCCAAAGTCATTTTTTCGTCATCGCTATTTACTTCGTTTAAAAGCTCGCGCTCTTTTTGGTGAGCTAGTCTGCGAACACTTAGGCGAATACGATTTTTCTTTTCATCGATAAATGCAATCGCAGCTTCGATTTCATCGCCGATTTTGATCTCATCTGCGCTCTTATCGCCCAAATCCTCTTTGCGAAGTAGCGCATCTACGCCACCTTCTAACTCTACGAAGATTCCAAAATCTTTGATATCGCGAATTTTACCTTTTACGACATCGCCTTGTTTGTGAGATTTCGCATAATCGCTAATCGGGCTATCGCCTAACTCTTTGCGATTTAGTGAAATTTTTTGTGTGTCGTTGTCGATTTTGATAATTTTGACTTCTAGTTCATCGCCGATTTTGAATAAATTTTTGCATTTTTCGTTTCTATCCCAAGAAGCGTCTTCATTGTGCAAAAGACCCTCTACGCCGTCGATTCTAACGAACGCGCCAAAATTTGTGATTGTTGTGATTGCACCTTTTACTACATCACCAACTTTATATTTTGCCAAAAATTCATCAAATGGTTTTGGAAGCAAGTTTTTAAGGCTTACTCTTAGTCTTCTTTCATCTGGGTTGATTTCTACGACTTCTACATCGATTTCTTCGCCCTCGCTGATGAAGTCTTTTGGATTTTTGATATTTTTATCCCATGAAATTTCGCTAATGTGCAAAAATCCCTCGATATCGTTGCCTAAATCAACAAATGCGCCATAAGGCTCGATATTGCTGATTTTTACGCGGATTGTGTCGCCGACTTCTAGGCTGTCTTTGATCTCGTTCCAAGGATCAGGCATTGCAGCTTTGATTGAAAGAGATAGGTGTTTTTTGTCGCTATCGTATTTGACGACTTTGACTGGGACTTTGTCGCCGTCTTTGTAAAGTGAGCTAGGATTTACAGGGCCTTTGTATGAAATTTCGCTGTAATGAACTAGACCATCTACGCCACCTACATCGACAAACATACCATAAGTTGTGATTTTTTTGACTGTGCCTTCGATGACACCCTCAGTAGCTACGATTTTTTCGATGATTTCTTTGCTAGCTTTGCGGTCCTCATCAAGCAATTTTTTGCGTGAAACCACGATACTTAGCTCATCTTCATTTACTTTTAGAACTTTTACTTTAAAAGTCTTGCCGATAGCGCCATTTTGGTTTTTAAGCGCACTTTGAGAGCGTGGCATAAAAAACTCAACATCATCTTCGCTAACGCAAACATAACCGCCTTTGTTAAAAGAGACGATTTTGACATCATATACATTTTCTGCATTTTCATCATAAGAATCGATAAATGCTTTGACTTTTTCTTTTTTTATAGCTTTTTTATATGATACGACCGGGCGACCACCTCTACTTCCGATTATCGCGACTTTAATGTCATCACCTACTTTTACACACAAGTTTCCTTGGGCGTCGCTCACTTCGGATACATCCAAAACTCCTTCTAGCTTTCTACCCACATCTACGAAAATCTCGTTGTCTTTAACAGCGATAACCTTACCTGTGACTACCTCATCGTGTGATTTTTGGTTGTCATACTCTTCTAACAATTTCGCAAAATCTTCATCTGCGTGATTTTGAACTTTCTCGTTCACCTCGGCCATAAAGCTTCCTTTAAATTTATTTACATTTTTAACAAAAATGCTAAAAACTAAATCTTACCTAAATTTTGCTTTTAATCAACTAAATTTTTTTAAATTTTGATATGTTAAATTTGAGATGAAATTTTAAAATTTTGATATTTTTTCGATTTTTTCAACGACTTTTTTGATAATCCAATCAGGCGTGCTAGCCCCAGCCGAAATCCCGCATAAATTTTTATTTTTAAACCAAATTTGCTCGATTTCGTCTTCGTTTTCGATCAAATAACTATCCTTGCAAAAGCTTTGCGAAATCAAAAAAAGTTGCTTTGTGTTTGATGAATTTTTGCCACCCACGATTATCATAATATCGGCTTTTTTGGCAAGTTCGGCGGCTGCTTCTTGGTTTTCTAGCGTTGCGTTGCAGATGGTGTTAAAAATACGCACCTCACGCGATTTTTGCATTAAATAATCCACGATTTTGACAAAATTTTCGATTTTTTTCGTAGTTTGTGAAACAACAGCAACCTTCGAATTTAGCTTAATCTCGTCCAATTCACTTGGCTCTAAAACAACAAAAACCCTGCCCTTAGCATAGGATTTCACCCCTTTTACCTCTGGGTGGTTGCTATCGCCAAAAATCACGATATCATACCCCTCATCGCTCATTTTTTCGACGATTTGCTGTGGTTTGGTCACGAAGGGGCAGGTCGCGTCGATGAGCTCTTTATTTTGCTCTCTTAGACGCGTCAAATCCTCTTTTTGGATACCATGAGTGCGGATTATGAGCTTTTTTTCATCGCTTACTTCGCTAGCGTCTTTTAGGGTTTTAACGCCGAAATTTTGCCTTAGGCGGTTAATCTCTTCTGCGTTGTGGATTAGCTCGCCTATCGTCGAGGCTTCGCCTGCGTTTTCTGCGATTTTAATCGCTCTTTTTACCCCGAAGCAAAAGCCGTAGCTTTTGGCCATTTCAATCCTCAACGCTAGCTCCAATTTGTTTTAAAATTTCGCTGAAATTTGGAAAAGATGTCGCGATACATTTAGCATCTTCTATCATCATACCGCATTTAAGCCCCAAAATCGCAAAGCTCATCGCAATTCTGTGATCGCCATGAGGCGTGATGATTGCTGGGCTCATTTCTCCACCGCCTATGATTTCAAAGCCATCTTCTAGCTCGCTAGCTGCCACGCCACACGCCTTTAATCCCTCGACCATGACAGCTATGCGGTCGCACTCTTTGACGCGAAGTTCTTTTGCGTTTTTTAGGGTGCTTTTGCCCTGCGCGCAGGCAAACGCCACGGCTAGGGCTGGGGCTTCATCTATCATCCACGGGATATTTTCGCTAACATCTACGGCGTGAAGCGGGGCGTAAGAAATTTCGATATCGCCGATTTCTTCGTAAATTTCATCAGTTTTTTTGTAGCTGATTTTCGCGCCCATTTTCTTTAAAATTTCATAAGCTTCTATGCGAGTTTTATTTAAAAGCATATTTTTTAGCACGATATGCGAGCCCGGGATTATCGAGGCTGCCACAGCGTAATAAAACGCCGAGCTTGGGTCGTTTGGCACGAAAATTTCAAGCGGTTTAAGTGGCGCGCGTAGTGGCTCTACACGCAGTTCAAGGCCATTTGTGCTAATATCCGCTCCCATAGCTTTTAGCATTTTTTCGCTGTGATCGCGGCTTAGCTCAGGTTCGCTAAATTTGCAACCATTGCTATTAAGAGCGGCTAAAATCATAGCGGTTTTGACCTGAGCAGATGAAATTTTGCTATCAAATTCGAAATATTCAAGCTTGTTTCCCTCGATTGCAATCGGAGCTTTGTTCGCATTATCACGGCCGTAAATTTTCGCCCCTACTTTGCTTAGGGGACCCCCTATTCTGCGCATTGGGCGCTCGTTTAGGTATTTATCACCACTTAGGACGAAAAATCCCTTAACCGAGCTTAAAAGCCCCATAAAAAGGCGAATTGTCGTGCCTGAGTTCCCGCACTCTAATGGCATATTTGGCTCTTTTATCGCGCCTTTTGGCGTGATTTCGACTTCGGCACCCACTCGCTTAACCTCTGCGCCCAGAGCCTCTACGATTTTTAGCGTATTTAGCGTATCCTCGGCTAGCAAAAAATTTGAAATTTTGCTTGTCCTATCTGATAAAAGCGCGAAAATTGCGCTTCTGTGAGAGATCGATTTATCCGAGCCGATATTTGAAATTTCGGCATTTAATGGCGATTTTTGAGCGAAAATTCTCATCGTAATTCTAATCCTAAATTTTGATTTAATGCTTGTAAAATTTTATCCATAAAGCCCGCTACTTCGTCATCTTCGAGGGTTTTGTTATCGTCTTGGAAACTAAATTTAATTGTCAGACTCGCGCTATCTTTTAGGCTTTCGTCTCTGTATAAATCAGTCGGCAAAAATTCCTTCAAAGCGTCGATTTTAAGAGAGCTTATAACCTCTTTAATCTTCTCAAATCTAAGGTCATTTGGCACCAAAATGCTTAAATCGCGCGAAATACTAGGGAATTTCGAATAAGCATTTGCCATGATTCTTTCAAATTTTAGCTTTTCAAAATCAATCTCGCACAAATATGTTTTTTCTAAATCGCGACTTTTTTCCACATCGCCATCTACGCGCCCTATAAAGCCCACAATTTCGCCATTTTGCTCGATTAGGGCTTGTTCAAATTCGCTTAAAAAGCCGATTTTTTGCTCTGGAATTTTCACGCTAAATTTGCCAATCACGCTTTGAATTAATCCCGCAAAGTATAGAAAATCCGCAGCCGCAGGTTTCGCGCCGTTTGCGATAGAGCTTTCGTTTTTTAGTCCGCTTGCGACAAATCCCAGTTTTTGCGATTGCACGCCCTCAGCGTCAAAAACCGTGCCAAGCTCGAAAAGTTTGACGCTTTTTTTAGAATTTTTCAAATTTCGCTCAGATGAAGCCAAAAGATGATTTATCAGCGTTGGGCGAAGCGCGTCTAACTCGCTATTGATTGGGTTTAAAATCTCTTTTTTGCACGGCACAAATCCAAGAGAGGCTAAAATTTTGCTATCGTCAAAGACATAATGCACACACTCGAAAAATCCCAAAGCAGCCGCTTTTTTGCGCACTTTGCGTGAATTTTGCAAATTTATATAAGTTTCGTTTATGCGTGTTTTTTCCTCGAATTTCATCGGTGCTGAGGCGATATTATCAATGCCTACGATTCGCACGATTTCCTCGCAAATATCGTGCGCATTTAGCACATCGTGCCTAAAATGCGGAACTTTGGCGTTGATAAAATCAGCCTCTATGCTAATATCAAATCCTAGTTTTTTTAGAATTTTTACGATTTGATCGCGCGAAATATCTGCGCCAATCATTTTATTAATCTCTTTGTCGCTAAATCTAATCGTTACAGGCTCATACGCGCTCGAAATTCTCTGCGCGCCAGCATACGGCAAAATCGAAGGATTTTCACCCAAAATGCGAAATAAAAGATCCGTGCCCACGCCTAGGCTTGGCTCGCTACCACGAGATGAGCGATAAACCTGCTCGTCGCCTTTTAGGCTTTTGTTTTCGTTTATGGCTTTTGCGATGACAAGGGGTTTGGTGTAGTTTGCCTCGATGATTGCGATTTTTGTCTCGTCGCAGGCTTTAAAATTTTCATCTTGGCAAATTCCAGCGATACTTAGCAGTTTTTCACCACAATACACGCCAAATTCGCCGTTTTGTAGCTGTTTAATATCAAGTGAAATTTTTTCGCTCCCATTAGCGATTTTTTCGAAATCATACGCCCTTAGCAAAACTCCCGTCGCGTGCGTAACATAGCTTAGATAGTTTTGCACAGCGCAAGAGCCTAGCAAATCGGCATTTGCAAGGCGCAAAATGTGTTTAAAAGAAAGGCCGAAATTTTTCTTTGCTTCAAAGGCGCGAAATGAAAATCTCGCGTTGCTTTCGGCGTTTGTATGGACATTTAGAATTCTGCCGATTCCCGGGGCATTTTCAGGATCTTTGAACTCGACTTTTTCTTTCAACGCTAAATTTAACCCAGCGCTAAGATCTCGCGCGATACCTAAAATACTAAGGCAATCGCCCCTGTTTGCAGTAAGCTCGATCTCGATTATGTCATCGTTAAAAATTTCATACTCATTTAGCGCCTTGCCAGGGATTAGCTCGCCGATACTTTCATCTAAAATCATAATCCCATCGAAGGTCTTAGGAAGCCCAAGCTCGGTCGATGAGCAAATCATACCAAAGCTCTCTTCGCCACGAAGTTTGGCCGGTTTGATCTCCAATCCGCCAGGAAGCTTCGCTCCCACGAGTGCTACTGCTACGAACTGCCCAGCATCGACATTTTTGGCTCCGCACACGATTTGGAGCGTTTTTTCGCCGACATCGACTTCGCAGACATTTAAATGGTCTGAATTTTCGTGGCGTCTTTTGCTTTTGACTAGCCCCACGACGACCAAATTTGGGATATTCATGCGAGTGTGCGCATCGACTTCTAAACCAATCGAATTTAGCGTAAGGGCTAAATTTTCTGATGAGACTTCGCTTAAATCAATCCAATCTTGTAACCAATTTTTCGTTATTATCATTTAAATTGCTCCAATAATCTAATATCGCCTTCAAAAAGTGAGCGCAAATCAGGAATTCTATGAAGTAGCATAGCAAATCTCTCGACCCCAAGTCCAAAGGCATATCCGCTCACATCGCTCCATTTTACCGCTTTAAACACATTTGGATCTACCACGCCACTTCCTAGCACTTCTAGCCAGCCAGTTTGTTTGCAGACACGACAGCCCGATCCGCCGCAGAAAATACAGCTAATATCAACCTCTGTGCTAGGCTCGGTGAATGGGAAAAAGCTAGGGCGAAATCGCACCTTTACATCGCCAAACATATAATGCAAAAAATCCTCTAAAATGTATTTTAAATTCGCAAAGCTCACATTTGCGCCCTTTTCGACGACTAAACCCTCTACTTGGTGAAACATCGGCGTATGTGTCAAATCCATATCGCGTCTAAATACCGCACCTGGGGCTATCATACGCACTAGCGGAGTTTTAAATTTCTCCATTGTGCGGATTTGCACGCCGCTAGTGTGTGTGCGCAAAAGCTCGCCTGAATTTAGATAAAATGTATCTTGCATATCGCGCGCTGGGTGGTATTTCGGTAAATTTAGCGCTTCGAAATTGTGGAAATCATCTTCGATTAGCGGGCCTGTTTCGACGCTGAAATTTTGCGATACAAAATAATCAATTATCTTATCCATAGTCTCCATTACAGGGTGAAGTGCCCCGCTAGCGACATTTTCGTTAAACAGCGTAACATCGATCGCCTCTTTTTTCATCGCCTCTTTTTGCGCGATTGCCTCCAAGGCTGATTTTTTCGCGCCAATTAGCTCGGAAAAAATATCTCGCTTTTGGTTTGCCTCTTTTGCAAATTCCTTTTTTTGCTCGGCAGGAACGGACTTTAACTGAGCGAAAAGCTCGGTGATAATGCCCTTTTTGCCAAATAATTCAAGGCGGATTTTTTCGATTTCATCTAAGCTAGTGGCTGCTTCGATTTTGGCTTTGATTTCTTGCAAAATTTATCCTTTTTGTAAAAAAATGAATTTTGCGATTGTAGTTAAAAATTGATAAAAACAAGGTAAAAATTCATAAATTTGAAATTTTTAGCTATAATTCGCCCTGATTTTTTAACCCAAAAAGGATTTATTATGAATATTTTCGAAAGAATTGTTTCAGGCGAAATTCCATGCAACAAAGTCCTAGAAAACGACGATTTTCTGGCATTTCACGACATTAGTCCAAAAGCTCCAATACACATTTTGGCAATTCCAAAAAAATGTTATGAAAACTTCCAAGTAACCCCGCCAGAGGTCATGGTCGGTCTTAGCAGTTTTATCAAGGAAGTCGCTGTGAAAATGGGGCTAGATAAGACAGGTTACCGCCTAGTGTGCAACTGCGGCGAAAACAGCGGCCAAGAGGTCATGCACCTGCACTTTCATATCCTTGGTGGAACGAAACTTCCGTGGGATAACACAAACGGTGCGAATACGCACGATAAATTCTAAAACTCACAAATTTCACAAGTCGCCAAATTTGGCGACTTTTCTGCTTTTTTAAATTTTAAAATTTCCATTTTCTCCACAATTAAGTAAATTTTAATAGGGGCGGGGTTACAATCACTTCCTTTAAATTTACCCAAATAGGAGTATATATGAAAAAATCTATTTTTGGTTGCGCTATTATCGCGCTTTTAGTAAGTGGATGTGGTTATGTCAAAAAACCATTTGTAAAAGAGGCTTCGCTTTTGGATAGAGCCGAGCTTGCCACAGGTATAGAAAAATCAAATTTAACAATCGTTAAAGACTCAGTGGTCAGCGAAATCGACTCTGTGCATTTTAAGGTCAATGATAACAAAGGCAATCTATACAGATGCTATTTCACCAGCGTCGTAGCACTAGATTCCGATACGCTATGCACCAAAATCGGCGGCGCAAATGGCGCGTCAAACCAAAAATGCAACGCATTGCTAAAAAAAGCAGGAAAATGCTAGACTAAATTTGACTGAAATTTCAAGGTTTAAATTTAGGTTTAAATTTTGAGATTAAATTTAAAAAGTCGCCAAATTTGGCGACTTTTATTGAGGTTTGCAAAGATTATTTTGCAAGCATTGCATCAAGCATCCAAAGGCGTTTTTCGTATCCGCCAAGTTTGTCTTGTGCGAAATTTGATGTTACGATATCGCCTGCTTCGTCTGCGATTTCGGCTAGTTTTTTGAACTCTTTTAGCAAATATTCATAGGCTTTTTTCACATTTTTTAGCACCTCTTCTGCGCTATAATCGTCTTTTAGATCGATTGGAGCAGAGGCTAGTTTGATTAGCTCTTCGGCTTTGATTACTGGTTTGCCACCGATTTGCAATGCTCTTTCAGCTGCGTCATCGAAAAGCACGCCAAACTCATCGTAAGCTTCCTCTGTGTAAGAGTGGATTGGCGCGAATTGTAGGCCTTTGATATTCCAGTGATATGCGTGAAATGCGACAAATAGCGCATGTGCATCTGCTTGGATTTGGTTTAGTTGTTTTGTTACTTTTGACATTTTCATGTCTCCTTTCTTAATTTAAATTCGGCGGTATTATAAACGATAAATTTAAATAAAAAGTATCTAATTAATAAATTTTATTATTTAGAACTCTCAAATTTACAAAATTTACATATAATTAAGGCTTTATATCAAAATTTAAAGAGCAAAAATGGTAAAAGTTTTTTTGATCGAAGATGACGCTGAGTTTGCTGGATTGATAGCCGAATTTTTGGGCTTGCGGGGCATTAGCGTGGAGGCGTGTGAGGATCCGTTTTTGGCGATTAGCACGGATTTGGCGCAGTTTGATTTGGTTTTGCTAGACCTGGGGCTTCCTGGCATGGACGGGCTGGAAGTTTGCAAAGAAATCCGCAAAAAAAGCAAAATCCCGGTTATCGTTTCGAGCGCGCGCGCCTCGACCGTCGATAAGGTAAGCGCCCTGCAAATCGGGGCTGATGATTACCTGCCCAAACCATACGATCCAGACGAGCTATACGCGCGCATAATCTCGCTTTTGCGCAGGGCAAATGATTTTAAAGAAGAGAGCGAAAATTTAGCGTTTAGCGTGGATAAAAATCTAGGCGATGTGCTGTTTAAGGGCATAAATTTGGGGCTTACACTGGCTGAGTTTGAAGTGCTTGGTGAGCTGGTTCGCAACTTCCCAGCCGCTGTCAGCAAGGAGCAAATTTTGCGCGCCTCGCCCTCGATTGTATCGGCAAATGAGAAAAATTTGGAGATGATAATCAGCAAAATTCGAGCCAAAATCAAACCTCACAGCGAGGCAAATCACATAATCTCGCTTCGCGGCAGAGGGTATCGTCTTGCCAAATAGCGAGCAAAATTTGGCGCAAAATTCGGCGCAGACAGATACGCAAAAGGGCGCAAAAAATTCAGCGCAAATAAATTCGCAAAACAGCGCGCAAAAGTCCATTTTCAGGCGCATTTTGATACTTTTTTTAGTAGCGTTTTTGGGGGTAGTTTTTTTATGGTTTGGCGTGCATAGCTGGAAGGATTATCGCTACAAAGAGACTTTGCGCCTAAATTTACGGCTAAATTTGCAAAGTTTCCAAGAAGAGCTTTTAAACGCTAGCTTGCCAAGCGATGAAATTTTGGCGCAAAACGGCTTTGTTTTAGCCGAAAATTTCGGCACCAAAAACGCTAAAATCATCGAGAGTTTCGGCGATAAAAACAGCGGCTATCAGATCGTAAAATCAGGGCGCGAGGAGCTGTTTTTCATATACACGCCGATTAATTATATGGTTTTGCGCGCCTTGGATAATGACCGAGATTTCGCGGTTTTCGACATTTTTTTCTGCGTTTTGCTAGGTATTTTGGCGCTACTTTTTTTCTTTTTAAACAAGGCTTTGGCGCCACTAAATTTGCTTTATTCAAATTTGCTAAATTTAAAAAACGGCGAGTTTAAAATTTTGGAAATCAAAAGCGATTATAAAGAAATTTCTCGTATCCAAAACGCCTATAATAGCGCGATTTTGCGCATAAAACAGCTTCTTGGCACCAGAGAAATGTTTAACAAAATCTTTATGCACGAGATGAAAACTCCCCTTGCCAAGGGCGCATTTTACCTAAAAAACGCTCCCAGCCCGCAAAATCAGGGCAATTTGGCTAGGCTTTTTGCGCAGATAAACGAGCAGTTAGAAAATTTCAGGCTTCTTGAAAGTCTGGTTAGCTCCGAGGCGGTAGAGTGCGAGCAAATGGGCTTTGGCGAGGTTTTTGAGCGCACACGCGAAAAGCTAAATTTGCGCGAAAATGATAAAATTTGCGTTGATTTAGAGAGCGATTTTAAAATTTACGGAAGCGCCGAGCTGTGGGAGATTTGCCTGAAAAATTTAATCGAAAACGCCCTGAATTACTCGCCAAATCACGAGATTAAAATTTACGCCACGCACGGCGCGATAGTTTTCGAAAACAGCGGCGAGCCCCTAGCCAAGGACATTTCTAGCGCAAACGGCGAGCTGGAACTAAACTGGAAATTGGATAAAAGCGTGCGCCATAAAAGTTCGAGCGGGTATGGATTTGGGCTATTTATCATACAAAAAACAGCGATTTTAAACGGCTACGAAATCGCCTATTCGCACGAAAATGGCGTAAATTTTATAAAATTTATAAAAAAGTGAAACAGAATTTGCGTAAATTGGTTAAAAAATTTTTTAAATTTATCGCTATATTGGCGATGATATATTTTTTACCGATAGTTTTGTTACTTTTTAGAAAACCTTTCATTATAAAAACCATGAAAGATGATTTGATAAATTATGAATTGTATTACCTAAAAAGTCATTATAACGCTAAACTTAAAGCATTAGATAAAAGCGATGATGAGATAGAAAAGCTAACAAAGGAGTATGATAAGATTTTAGAGAAACAAAGAGATAAATTTTATAAAACTTGTAAAAAGTATGTTAGCTATACGCTTTCGCATTTTGATTCTGTATATTTTTATGTTACTTGTAAATTTGATGATGAGACTAAAAAGTTATATTCGGATTTGCAAAAAGTTATTAAAATCAATGATGAATATCATTTAATTACTAAAAAAAGGCTCATATAATGTTTTCTAATATGCCCACAATGTATTCTTATGAAGTGCAACAAAAACATTTAAATCCTGACAAAGAAATATCATATATGGAAGTTGATAAAGATATGCTTTCGGAAGCTACCGAATTGCTTGATTATTTTGAAGCAAATGATATCAAGTCAAAAATATTTGTTTATGATAAAAAACAAGAAATTTACTTTAAAATCAAATAAAAGAAACGAATTGCAAACTGCGAATTTAAAAATTAACATTTATCTTTTGGTAGTTAGGTGTCGGCTCGCAATGACAGCAAATTTAGCGTAAATTTTTCTGCCAAAGTTAGCTTTGGTTAGCAAAGCGTGGGTTTTGGGGTTAGTTTGCGCGCGTATAATCACGCCAACTTTAAAGCAAAGGAGAAAAAATGAAAAAGTTAGTTCTATCATTAGCGTGCGCGGTTTTGGCAACTGGGGCTTTCGCACAAGATCCGCAAGGCGGTCAAACTCCGCTTCCATGCGCAAACGCCCAGCATAAATGCGCTCCAAATTTAATGCCAAAAATGGGCGGATTTAAGGGTGGTTTCCACGAAGATTTCAAAGGCGGCGCAATGCCGTGCGCTGGCGATATGAAAAACTGCCAAGCAAAGGGGGCAAAATTTGGCCAAGGTATGAAAAAATTCCACAAAATGGGGCACAATGACCGCTACACAGGCGCGATTATGCGCGAGCTTCCACGCCTTGATCTAAGCGACGAGCAATGGGCGAAGGTGCGCAGAATAATGTTTGAAGCAAACGAAGCGCGAATCGCCAAAAAATCAGAGCCACGCGAGAATTTGCTAGAAGATATCGCTAATTTTGACAAGGCAAAATTTATCGAAAATAATAGCAAAAAATTTACCGAGCAAATCACCGCCGAGGCTGGTGTCATCGAGGCCTTGCTTGGTGTGCTTAGTGGCGAACAAAAGTCAAATTTGGCTAAAAATTTAAAAGAGCGCAAGGAAAAAAGAGAGGCGCAAAAAGAGCTTAAAAAAGATAAAAAATAAGCCTTCCTAAAATAATTTCATACTCCCCTAACCCTGCGAATTTCGCGGGGTTTTTTAAATTTATCACTAAATTTAGCACCAAATTTTCAAAACTGCGCAAATTTCAAAATTTAACTCGCACAAAAATATTTCGCTTCGTATTTTAAGTAACAAAAGGGTAGAATTACAAAATTTAGAATTTTTAAGGAGAAGAAATGGGAAAATTTGTGAATAATGTCGATGAATTTTTCAAATTTTGCGAAGAAAACGAAGTTAAATTTGTCGATTTCCGCTTTACGGATATGAAGGGATTTTGGCACTCCATCAGCTACAATATCAAAATCGTCGAACCAGATCAGTTCAAAAACGGTATCCCAATGGACGCTAGCTCGATGGACGGCTGGCAACCAATCGATAAAAGCGATATGCTAATGATGCCAGATGTGGAGACTGCATTTTTAGATCCATTTACCGCAGACCCTACGGCTGTGGTTTTTAGCGATATTTTCGATATTTACAAGGGCGAACTTTACGAAAAATGCCCTCGCTCAATCGCCAAAAAGGCTATGAAATACCTAAAAGATAGCGGACTTGGCGATGAGGCGTATTTCGGGGCTGAAAATGAATTTTTCATCTTCGATAATGTCAAAATCGTCGATAGCACAAACTGTGCTATGTATGAGATAGACACCGAAGAGGGCGAGTGGAACGACGATACGAACTTCTCATCAGGATACAATAGCGGCCACCGCCCACGCAAAAAAGGCGGATATTTGATGACTCAGCCAATCGATACAGCCACTGATTTAAGGGCTGAGATGATGCAGGTTTTGGAGCAAGTAGGACTTGATGTCATGCTAGGACACCACGAAGTAGCCCAAGGCCAAAACGAAATCGGCGTGAAATTTGGCAATCTAGTCGAAATGGCCGACAATGTCCAAAAACTCAAATATGTCATCAAAATGGTAGCCCAACTAAACGGCAAAACCGCGACTTTCATGCCAAAACCGCTTTATGGCGACAATGGAAATGGCATGCATGTGCATCAATCAGTCTGGAAAGACGGCAAAAACCTATTTTATGGCGAGGGAAATTACGCGAATTTAAGCGATTTCGCTAGATGGTATATCGGTGGCGTGCTAGCTCACGCAAGAAGCGTCGCTGCCTTTACAAACGCCAGCACGAACAGCTACAAACGCCTAATCCCGGGTTTTGAAGCTCCGTCGATTTTGACATATTCTAGCCAAAACCGCTCAGCTTCTGTGCGAATTCCTTATGGCGCAGGCGAAAAGAGCGTGCGGGCTGAATTTCGCTTCCCAGATAGCACTTCAAATCCATATTTAGCCTTCGCTGCAATGCTAATGGCAGGACTTGATGGCGTGAAAAACAAAATCGAGCCAGCAGGGCCAATGGACGAAAATCTATTTAAACTCACCCTTGATGAGATTCGCGAGCGCGGTATCGAGCAGTTCCCGCACACGCTTCGTGGCTCGCTAGAAGCGCTGATCCGCGATAGAGCGTATCTCAAAGATATTATGAGCGACGATTTTATCCAAGCTTATCAACACATGAAATTTAAAACCCAAGTTTGGCCATACGAAGCACGCCCTACTCCGTATGAGTTTAAGATGAATTTTTCGTGCTAAGGGCGCGTGGGCGAAAGTGATTTCGCCCAAATTTCAAAATTTTGAAACTCAAACTCTTTTATAACAAAAAAGAATTTTGCCTATTTTCACTTTTTATCGTTTTGATTTTTGCGCTAAATTTGGCGTTTAAATACCACGAATTTTGCGAATTTAAATCAAATTCTCGCATATTTTTACAAAGCCAAATTCTAAATTCCTACGACAAAACAAACGCCAAAGGTCGCACATACACCGTGCTAAAACTAAAATCAGGGAATTTTACGATTTATACCACGACCAAAACAGGGCGCGAATTCCCACGATTCGCGCGCGTAAGTGTGGGTATCATCACGCAAAATTTGAGTTTTTTGGATTTTGTGAAAGCTAGGTTTTATGCGCCAAATTTTAAAATTTCCGCCCCATTTTACGAAAATTCGCCAAAATCAAAAGCCATAAATTTTATTCGTTCTCAGCACGCAAACCCCCTCATAGCCGATCTTTACAGCGCGCTGTATTTCGCCACGCCCATGCCTTATGATTTGCGCCAAAACATCACGCACTGGGGGATCGCGCATATTGTTTCGATTAGCGGATTTCATTTAGGGATTATTTTTTCGTCGTTTTTCCTAATCTTTGCGCCGATTTATCGCATTTTGCAAAGGCGATTTTTCCCGTGGCGAAATCTCAAATTTGACCTTAGCGTTACGGCGATTTTGCTGATGATTGGCTATCTTTTTGTGCTGGATTTCACGCCTAGTTTTTTGCGTTCGCTGGCGATGTGCGTGGTGGGATTTTTCCTTTTGTGGCGCAATTTCGAGCTTTTAAATTTCGCCAATCTCTTCCTTAGCATTGCGCTTTTGCTAGCCGTTTTTCCGCATTTAGCTTTTAGCGTGGGGTTTTATTTTTCCTCCCTTGGCGTGCTTTATATTTTTTTGTATTCGCACCATTTTTGGGGCAAATTTGGCACTTTCGCAAATTTGGCACTTTTTAATCTTTATGTCTGGTTTGCGATGAATATCGCGGTGTATTTTTTCTTTCCGCTGGCTTCATTTCAGCAACTTAGCGTGATTATCATCGGATATATTTTTGTGATTTTTTACCCTCTTAGCGTGGTTTTGCACCTGTGCGGATTGGGCGGGGTTTTTGATGAGACTTTGATTAGTTTTTTAAATTTCACGCTTCCAAGCTTTAAAGCGCAAATTCCACTTCCACTTTTTGTGCTTGCAAATTTATGTGCTCTTGGCGCTATTCGCTTTAAAACCTGCGCCTTGATATGCCCTATTTTAGGAATTCTGCCGATATTTTTCATAACTTAAATTTTAAAATTTATTTTGAAATTTAAGCAAAATATACACCTCATCGCTGTATAATAAAAAGTTAAATTTTCATTTCATTTTAAGGGGTAAATTATGTTAAAGATTCCTTATGGCAACACCTTTATCGACTTCGACGAGGGGGACGCAAATGTTTTGCGCTCTAAAATCGACGAGCTTAAAGCCGAGGGTAGCGGCCTAGAAATCGTAAAAAAAGCTATGGCAAACCCAATCGATAGCCCGCGATTGTGCGAGCTTGCCAAAGGCAAGAAAAACTGCGTCATCATCATCTCAGACCACACCCGCCCAGTGCCAAGCAAGGATATTTTGCCAAATATGTTTGCCGAGCTAAAAGAGGGAAATCCTGATATCGAAATCACGCTTTTAGTTTCCACTGGATTTCACCGCCCTACCACAGAGGCCGAGCTTCGCGCCAAACTAGGCGATGAAATTTATGAAAGCTCAAAAATCGTGGTGCATGATTGCTTCGATCCTGATTCAAACACACAAATCGGCATTTTGCCATCGGGTGCGCCCCTCGTCATCGACAAAGTAGCCGTAGAGACCGAGCTTTTGGTGTCAGAGGGCTTCATCGAACCGCACTTTTTCGCTGGATTTAGCGGCGGCAGAAAGAGCGTGCTCCCTGGTGTTTGCGATAAAGTAACCGTGCTAGGAAATCACTGCTCGAAATTCATAGATAGCGAATTTGCCCGCACTGGCGTGCTAGATGGCAACCCATTACACACAGATATGCTAGCAGCGGCGAAATTTGCCAAACTCGCCTACATCGTAAATGTCGTAATCGACGAGGATAAAAAAACGGTCGCAGCGTTTGCGGGAAATTATGTTACAGCGCACAGAGCAGGTTGCGACTTTTTGCTAAGTTACGCCAAAGTCGAGCCAAAAATGGCAGACATCGTCATCACATCAAACGGCGGCGCGCCACTTGATCAAAATCTCTACCAATGCGTCAAATCAATGACCGCAGCTGAGGCTACCTGCAACCCTGGTGGCGTCATCATCGAGTGCTCATACTGCGCCGACGGACACGGTGGCGAGGGATTTTATCGCTCACTGAAAGATTGCGAAAGCGCGCAAGCCTTTTACGATCAATGTATGGCAACACCGCAAGAAAAAACAATCCCAGATCAATGGGAGAGCCAAATTCTCGCGCGCGTTTTGATCAAACACACAGTCATCATGGTAACACGCCCTGAGATTAAAACTATGGTCGAAGATATGAAAATGAAATATGCCGCTAGCCTTGAAGAAGCCCTAGAAATGGCGCATGCGCTAGGCAAAAAGAGCCTAACTGTGATTCCAAACGGAATTTCCGTAATCGTAAAAAAATAATTTCTGCTAGGGGGCTTCGCGCCCCCCTGATTTTTGCTTTTTTAAAATTTAATCTCTAAAATTTATCAAATTTGTCAAAATTTGTCATTGTAAGGCGACTTGTCGCCGTCGTGGCAATCTACGAGTTAAAATTACCAAAACGCGATTTCCGTGTCATTGCGAGAAAACGAAGTTTTCGAAGCAATCCAGAAAAATTTAAATTCAAAATTCAACCTAAATTTAGCATTGAATTATTTTTTAAATTTTAGGCTAAATTTTGCTTTTCTCGTAAGGGGGAAGGGGGCTTGAATTGCGAGGTCGCGCCCCTTCCCCCTTACAAACCCCCAACCCCGACGACGCTTTTAAGGTGGCTAAATTTAAAGCTTCGCTTTAAATTTAGCTGGTTTGATTTTTCGTTACGGCTTCGCCGTGCTAGATTACTTCGCTCGTTGCACTCGCTCGCAATGACAAATCAAACAAAATTTACGCTCAATAGCGCATTATACACACGCCCAAATTCTCGGCGCAGTATTCCCCAGCCCTGCCACAAAACAACCAAAATTTCAAAATTTAGCGAAATTTTAAGCGTTATATTAGTTTTATTCGATATAATGCGATTTCTTATTACTTGGACAGGTGGGTGAGCTGGCCGAAACCACACCCCTGCTAAGGGTGCAGCTTCTAACCGGGGCTCGAGGGTTCGAATCCCTCCCTGTCCGCCACCAATCAAAATCCCAAAATCTACCCTTTCATTACCAATTTTCTGTATAATAGGCAAATTTTATGAAAGGTGAAATCATGAAAAATATCAAACAAATCTCACACCCCCTAATCGAGCACAAACTCTCAATCCTGCGAGACAAAAAGACAGATCCGTTTCAGTTTCGTATGCTAATCGATGAGATTAGCTACCTAATGCTTTTTGAGGCAAGCAACGATTTGCGCCTAAAAGACGCGCCGATTACGACGCCTGTGGCGAAAATGACAGCAAAAAGATTAGACGAAAAGATTATGATATGCCCTATTTTGCGCGCTGCGCTTGGTATGCTAGATGCTGTCTTTAAGCTAATTCCAGATGCGAGCGTCGGGTTTTTGGGCTTTCAGCGAAATGAAGAGAGTTTGCAGGCTGAGTTTTTCTACGCAAAACTCCCGGCTGACTACAAAGAGCGCACCGCAATCATCATAGATCCGATGTTTGCCACAGGTGGCACGGCGATTGACGCGGTGAAATTCTTAAAAGAAAAGGGCGTAAAAAAGATCAAATTTATCTCTATCATCGCAGCACCCGAGGGACTGAAAAAATTCAGCGAAATCTACCCAGATGTGCCTGTATATACTGCCGCGATCGACGAGAAGCTAAACGAAAAGGGCTACATCGTCCCAGGCCTAGGAGATGCTGGCGATAGGGTG
Organism: Campylobacter sp. JMF_15 NE4; assembly: GCF_027737645.1. Classification (NCBI taxonomy): domain Bacteria; kingdom Pseudomonadati; phylum Campylobacterota; class Epsilonproteobacteria; order Campylobacterales; family Campylobacteraceae; genus Campylobacter; species Campylobacter sp. JMF_15 NE4. Next base: position 806,332 of record NZ_JAOVTY010000001.1, read on the forward strand.
TTTAATACGATGAAGTAATTAAATTTTTAGAAGAAATCATAAATTTTAACTACCAAATCTCTTCAAGCTTTCCTTAAATTTTCAAGGAAAGCTTTATATTTATATTATTTTTGAATAATCGCCAAAATTTTATACTTATAACCAACTATCTTTCAAAATTGTATCTTTGTATTTCGAAAAATCTGTTATTCGGTGGCGTTCGTTCGTTACTTCGATATAACAATGACCGCCGAATAATTCTTTAACTTTTTCTACATTATTTACCAAAACTTTGTCGCTTTGGGATACAAAAATACTCGTTGCAATCGTAATTGACGGGTTAAATTTATAATTGTAAGTCGCTCGTTCTGCGATAAAATCGTAGTTTTGCGGGTCAAAACACGGATTAAAAAGGACCAAATGGCTGTATTTTTTCTCAGCAATCGCTCTGGCATAATAGCAGCCAAGCGATGAAGCGATTATTTTATACTCGTCTTTTTCTGGTAGTTGCGCTAATAAATTTTGATAGTTTGTTTCGAAATCCGCCCTGCTATCCCAGCCTAGAACTTCAACTTTAATCCCTAGTTTTTCGATATTTTGCGCGGTTTGTGCGCCTGTCGAATTATATCCGTGGATGTAATAATATTTTGTGATATCGTTTTCTGGCGCACACGCTATGCCTAATTTTATTTTTCGTCTCATTTTTAGATTTTTTACTTTTCTTATCATTTTTAATTCCTTGCGGATAAATTTCGCTCTTATCTCGTTTTAAATTGGCAAACTATTTTTCTAACATTTTTACAAAATATCAACCACAATATTCACAATTACTCTATTTATGCTTAACAAATTTAAAAATAAAATTCTTTAATATCGCTCTCTGTATCATCAGCATAATACAGCTTAATTACCACCTTTTTAAAATCACGATCAATGTTTATCATAAAATTATCATTTTCAGAGCCAATACTAAACGGCGGTAAAATTTCGGTATCGGGCAAATCCGTATCTATACCATACATTATTTTACTTATTCCATCGCCATAGCTAAAAAGATGCGAAAAATACAATATATAACGATTGTTGTAATATCTCTTGCTTTCAGGAGATAGCCAAAGTCCGGAATTAGATTTTAGCATATTAATATCACTTTCGGCTTTTGGACTTAATGTTTTGCCAGATATTGTCTTTTTTACCCACTCGTATCTAAAAATTTCGCTTTCATTTCCTCTTTGATTGATATATTTTATCTCAACAAATTTTTCTGGCTGTTTTGCTGTGTGGGCTATGCTTATTTGATCGTTTGGTATAGGTTTTCCAGTATCTTGATAATTTACATCATAAAATCCAGTGCTCACAAATTCGCCTTTTCCATCAATTCTATACAAAATTTCAGCAGGTTCATCTTGGATACTAATACCCAAAAAATAACCAGAATTTACATATGTTCTATTAACTTTTATAATATCATTATCAAATTTTATAAGGTCAAGCTCAGCCTTGCGTTCATTTGCATATTTTATCTGTTCATCTAATTCATCTTTATCGATAAAATATCTAACTAATTTTCCAGCTTGATTTAGTTCGATAAATTTATCGATATAAAGCTTTTCTAATTTTTTGTCGTTAGTTCCCTGTGTTCCTAAAACAGATTTTGAATAGCTTCTTGCTAATTCAAAATATGCAGGAGCAAATTCAGTGTGTTTTTTTATAAAATTTTGTAATTTTTCAAGTTTTTTATCGCCGTCTTCTAAAAGAATAAAAGCATATTTATCTGTTATTAACTCACTTTTTTCAAACATATCGTTGTATATCTCTTTGGTTCCAGCCTTTCCTTCTTGAATTTTAAGAAATTTTTGAAATCTCAAATGCGGGTCGAGTTTGTCTGTCTTAAAGCTAAAATATTTAACATATGCTCGTCTAGCATTACCATAATCACCATTTAGCTCATAAATTCTTGCATTGTGATAAAATTCTTCGGCAGTTGTAGGGTTTGCTACGATACCGCCTTGTTTGCCTATATTGTCGGTTAGTTTATCTATTTTTTGATCTACGCTTTGCACCGATGATTTTATTTCGGTGGTATCTTTTTTAATATCTTGCGTTGTTTGTTTGATTTGCTCGACATCTTTTTGTATGATACCAAGAGACTTTTGTATCTTTTCGAAAAATGGCACAACACTGGCGACAAAACCACTTTCATCGCCATCTTTACTAGCACTTTGCAAACCAAACATTAACCCAAACACAAAACTAGATATTACAGTAAATACTATAACTGGTAAAATTTTAGTGCGTAAATTTTTAATCGCCAAATACGATAACGCAGATAGAAAAAATATTGCAATGCTTATAAAAAACAGATACTTGCTAAAAGGTGCAAGTGGCTGACATACATCGGCGATAAATCCCATGACACTAGCAAGTGTCCCAGCCCATATTTTATTTTGATTAAAAGCTTCTTTTATATTCGAAGTCATTTTTATCCTTTTTTAAAATTAATTTAGTTTAATAAAATTTAATACTATTTTCTCTTATCAATAAGCAAAATTTAAGACAAATCAGATAATCATAAATATCATTTTTCGAGTGGGCATAAAGCCCACTCGATTTTATAGTATTCCACAGCTCATCCAATAATCCAGTTGAATTTTTTATTTTTATATCGTTATTCATCATTTTCTGCGCCACTCTCTTTCTTCTATTATTTCACCCTTTTTATTTTTTATTATCATCGTTCCGCTATCATTATCACCACCGCGCATCAAAACACCAATAATACCGGAAATAATAAAAAAGCAAAGAAGAATAATGGTTTCTCTTATACCCCATTCTTCTTTTTTCTTTATTTGTTCTGTTTGTTTTTCAGATTGAGAATTTGCTACAACTTCTGTCTGTGCAATCTCTCTTTTTTCGACAGTTTGCAGTGAAGTATCTTGTGGTTGCTTGATAGCTTCTTCTTGTATAGTTTGCTCTTGTTCGACAATTACTGTCTCTTCGATATCTTTTGTTGGTTCTTTTGTACAATCTTCTACCAAATTTCCTGCAATCAAATTTTCATAACACGAACAATTTCCACCAAGTTCGCAAGATTTTTTTAGATATTGAGTGGCAAATTTTGTATCTCCTTGCTTTGCAGCTATCTCGCCCAAAGCTCCGCACGCACTAGCAATGCCCCCTTTGCATAACAACATTAGTTCGTTCAGCTCATTTTTGATAGCTTCTGCCTCTTCAATATCTTGTGTAGGCTCTTTTTCACAATCTTCTACCGAATTTCCTGCCATAAAATTTTCATAACATAAACAATTTCCGCCGAGTTCGCAAGATTTCCTTAAATACGAAGTAGCAAATTTTTTATCCCCTTGACTTGCAGCTATCTCGCCGACAGCCCCACACGCACTAGCCTGCCCGTTTTCGCATAACAAAATCAACTCATTTAATCCGTTTTGGATATTTTTGCCCGAAAAAATATCTGATTTTATGGCTGAAACATCTGCACTCAATAAAATAGAAAATACACAAAACAAAACCGACAAAAATCTCATTTTTATTCCTTATCTCAAATATGCGTTACAATCAGGGAGTGTTTTTTTGAATTGTTCATTTTGATTTAAAATACAACTAATCTTGCCACCGTATTTATCAGCCGTGCTTGGAAAATCACAAATTTTAGTGCGGTATTCACGAGCTTTCGCCTCATTTCCAGCTTGTAAATACATACACGATGTATAAAGGCAGAAATTTTCACTTACATTTTGTTCGCAAAGCGTAGCGCAAGCATTTATTCCTTCGCTTCTGCAATCAGGTTCTAATACGCTCTCTTCTAATGCTTGATTTAATTCTGCACAGCCGTTAAATAACATTACGGCAACAACTAAGATAGAAAATTGAAATAATTTTTTCATAATTTTTCCTTTTTTTAAAAATTTAACTGCTATTCTACCCAATTTTCCCTAAATTTATTCAATTCGAAGTCTGTAAATATTCAATACGAATAAAAAAATATTTAAAATTCAAAGAAGTTATTCATTTTGAATATTTAGGACGAAAATGGAAATTTACGAAAAAATTGCCGAAATCGCAAAAGAAAAAAATATCAGCAAAAAAGAGCTTGTCAGGCGGATTTTATCGCTCGAACCACACCTAAACTCCACAGGCGAAATCCCTAGCGAACCCACGCTTTATAATTACCTCAACGGCAATCGTGAGCTAAAAGTCGAGTTAATCCCATTTATCGCCCAAGCTTTGGGCGTTTTCGAGCAAGAGTTTTTCATCTGCAACGAAAACGACAGGGCGAGATTTTACAACCATTTAGCCAAAACCTACGCCACGCTCGACCCCGAATTTAGCGAGCTTTTGCCCTATGCTTCGCCGATTTTGCTAAAACACATAAAGCTACTTTTGCGCGAAAGCAAAGCCCAAACCCAAAATTTAATGCAATAAATTCCAAACCCCGCAAAACCCGTAAATTTAAAACCAAATTTCTATCCCAAACTAATCAAATTTTTTCAATCAACTCTAATCAAATTTCGCTACAATTCGCCCCGAAAAAAGCAGGTCTGCTTAACTTATCAAAAAGGCAATTTAATGCCAAAATCAACCATACTTTTTATCATTTCAGGTGCCCTTCTAGGCCTTGGCGGAGCCGCGCTCGTGCATTATGGCAACCCCGCGAATATGGGCATTTGCGCCGCGTGTTTCTTGCGCGATACAGCTGGTGCGCTCGGCTTTCACAGAGCGGCCGTGGTGCAATACATACGCCCAGAAATCATCGGCCTTATCATCGGCGGTTTTATCGCCTCGCTAATTAGTGGCGAGTATCGCACACTCTCGGCCTCATCGCCATTTACGAGATTTATCTTAGGGATTTTTGCGATGATTGGCTGTTTAGTATTTTTGGGCTGTCCGTGGAGAGCGTTTTTGCGCTTAGGCGGTGGCGATATGAGCGCAATCGCTGGCGTGGTGGGGCTATTTGCCGGGGTGGCTTGTGGCAGGTTTTTTAAGGCTAGCGGGTATGAAACAGAGCGCGAAAACGAGCTTTCAAAACCGCTTGGCGCCCTGCCACTTATCATCGGAATTTTGCTTTTGTTAGCACTCATTAGCGGGGTGAAATTCGGCGAAAACGGCGCGATTTTTAGCTCGACTTCTGGCCCTGGTTCGCAACATGCGCCGATTTTTATCTCCCTAATCGTAGCCATCATCATCGGCGCGGCTATGCAAAGAAGCAAATTTTGCTCTGTTGGCGCACTTTCGCGCACTTTTAACGGCGATTTTTCTATGTTTTGGGGCATAGTGGCAGTGATCGCGAGTGCCTCAATCGCAAATTTGGCGTTTGGGCAGTATAAATTCGGCTTCGAAGCTCAACCAATCGCGCATAACGAATTTATCTGGAATTTCGCCGGCATGGCATTGGCGGGGCTGTGCTTTTCGCTGTGCGAGGGCTGTCCTGGCAAACACCTAGTTCAGGCTGGAAGCGGAAATCTAAACTCTGCGATTTTCGTCGCTGGCATGGCGTGTGGCGGGGCTATCGCGCATAATTTCTCGCTAGCTAGCTCGGCTAAGGGGATTAGCGAATTCGCGCCGTATGCAGTGGCTCTTGGCTTTGCGTTTTGTGCGTATTTTGGGATTTTTAGTAGGCAAAAAGCCTAAATTTGAAATTTGGCGCGACCTAACACTCGCGCCAAATTTTAAGGAGTTAAAATTTTAATCAATGCGAATTTCGCGGTGATTACATATTTAAAAATTGGCTGTATAAATCATCTAACAAAAAGTAGTGTTTAGGGACATTGCCGTTATAAAATGGCCCGATTGTCTCATCGTATTTTTTATCGAAATACCCTGCTTGCGAGAGCTCAAAAATCTTTTGATCGACCAATTGTAGCATATCTCTGTTGCCCTTTTGGATGACGACGCAGTCGAAAAATGTCTCGCCGATTTTTGGGATTGATACTTCGAAATTTAGATCTAGCACCGGCACAGAGGCGACTGAGACGATATTGTGCATATACGCGTCAGCCTCGCCACGATTGACCTTCTCATAGCAGTCTTTGTTGTTTTGGCATGGCACTGGGGTGATATTAGGGTTTTTGCGCACCCAGACATCTGAGTTGCTCTCGCCGATGACGGCTACTCTTTTGCCCTCTAAATCCTCGATTGATTTGATACCAGCTGATCTTTTCGAAACGGTCGAGAGATTGATAGAAAAATACGGCACCGAAAAATCAGCCACTTGGGCGCGTTTTTCGTTTCTAGTGTAAGCTGCGATTAGCAAATCGACTTTGTTGTCTTTGACATAATCCAGGCGCTCTTTTTGAGGCACGCCTACGAACTCTATCCTACCCTCATCGCCTAAAATAGCCTTTGCGATCTCTTTTGCGAAGTCAATCTCAAATCCGACAAATGTGCCATCGCTTTGCAACACGCTAAATGGTGCCATGTGCTCGCTCACGCCGATTCTTAAAACCTTGCTAGATTTGATTTGATCTAGCGTGTTTGCGCTAGCTACGCCCATACCTAGGCAAGCCACACCCGCCAATGAACAAAGAAGTTTTTTCATGATTTCCCCTTTTAACGAAATAAAGTGTGATTATAACCCGTGTTCATTAAAGCATTTTAAAATTTAAAACTAAAATTACACTAAAATTATATAAAATATAAAACTTATTGATATTATAAAAATTTAAATAAGAATTTTTAAAAAAATTTAAAAAAGGGGCGTAAATTTAAAATTTACGCCCAAGCAAGGGATTTTGGATCGATTTTTTCTGCGCCAAAATACTTGCCATACACATCGTTGTAGATAATTCCCAAGCACTCTTTAAATCTCGGATCCTCTTCTGCGCTAATCGCGTTTAAAACAGCTGTTTTGACGCTAGCAGGGTTTTTAGGCTCACCGCTTGTGCGAAGCGCGTCCATAAATTTGTCATAAAGCTCGTCAGCATGGACATAGCTCATCAAAAATTTTGCCTTTTGGTAAGCTGATTTTTCGAAAGCCATATCGCCGAGCAACGAAGGTTTATCTGTGAAAATAAAATTCTCACTTTTTTCAAATTTCTGCTCTTTTAGCTTTTGATCTACTAGCCCAAGCGCGCTAGCTAGCCCGTATAAAATGCCAGCTGGGTGCGGAGGACAGCCTGGGATAAAGACATCGACTGGAATTACGCTTTGCGCACCGCCCCACACGGCGTAACTATCGTGGAATATTCCGCCACTTGATCCGCACGCACCCAAAGCCACGACGATCTTTGGCTCAGGGATAGCCTCATACGCGCGCAAAAGCGGATAATACATCTGCCTAGTAACAGGTCCAGTTACGAGCAAAATATCGGCGTGGCGCGGGTTTGCGACGAGCTTGAAGCCAAATCTCTCTGGATCCCATTGTGGAGCAAGAGTGGCGAAAATCTCGATTTCGCAACCATTACAGCTACCGCAATCGACACGAAAAACGCTGAAACTTCGCCTAATTTGTTTTAAAAATTTTAATTTATCATCGCCGCTCATCACACAATCCTTTGATAATCATTTTCTCGCATTTTCGCTGCTGTGTTTTCGCGTTTGCAAGCAGGGCAAATTTGCGTATATCCTCTGGCTAGCTTTTTGCGATCTTCGCTCATATTTGAAGACGCGATTCTACTAAGCGCAGTTTGGACAAAACGCTTCGAAGTAAAGGCCTTGCCACACTGCGAGCAGTTATGCGCCTCCATAGTGCCACACACATGCAAATCAGCTCGATTGAAATTCACGCCTAGTTCAAATTTAGAGCTAAGTTTGATAGCCTTTGTAGGGCAGACCTCCTCGCAACGACCACAAAAAATGCACCTGCCAGTATCGTATCGCCACACTACTGACTTTTCATCTTCGATTTTGACACTGATTGCGTTTGGCGGGCAAGCCACGCCACAAGATGCGCAACCAATGCACAAAGCATAGGTGTATTCTGGGCGGCCTCTGAAATTTTCGCTCATTTCATACGGCGCTAACGGATAAGGCTTTGTAACAACTCCCTTTTTTTTCACTAAATCAAAAATTTTCATCTAATTTCCTTTTTGGCAAATCGCTTTAAGCTCTTTTCCGGCTAAAATTTTGCTTTTTCCGCTTTTTATATCAACCACAGTTAGCCTTTCGGTGCATGAGTAGCATGGATCTAGGCTACATACGATTAGCGCGGCATCGGCGACGGTGTAGCCACGAAGCTGATGAGCTAAGGCTGGCCAGTTGCTAAATGTAGGAGCCTTGACACGCCATCTATAAACCTTTTGGCTACCACTTTGCATTATCCAGTGAATATCCTCACCGCGTGGAGCTTCGATATAACCGATTGCGTAGCTGTTTGGCTTGACCCTATAATCGCTACTTACGATGATATCGCCACCTGGCATTATATCAATACACTGCCTAATCACACTAATCGCGTCTTTTGTGTCGTGGTAGCGCACCTTGACCCTGCCATAGACATCGCAACTAGTTTCGGTATTTATGTTAAATTTGAGTTTTTTCGTAAATTCATCAGGGTAATCGTAGCGAACATCTCGCTTAAATCCACTAGCCCTGATTGTAGGTCCTACTGAGCCATAATCCCTGCCAACTTGCGGATCTAAAACGCCAATTCCCTTCCAGCGAGACATTTGCCTTTCATCATTTATGATGACTTCCCAGACATCTTCAAATTCTTGCTCGATTTTAGAGAGCAAATTTAAAATCTCTTTTATCTCTTTGGCTCTGATATCTCTTCTCATACCGCCTACGGTTACCGTGCCGTAAGTTTTCCTGCCACCTGTTAAAATTTGGGCTAAATCGAGTGTGTATTCACGCACTCTAAATACATGCATAAATGCGGTATAGTTTCCTGTAACTTCACACGCTAAACCGATATTTAGCAAGTTCGAGTGAAGTCTTTCAACTTCTGCACTCATAACTCTAAGAGCTTTTGCTCGTTCAGGAATTTCTAACCCCATAGCGTTTTCTGCGGCTCTTGCCATAGCGATAGAGTGCGCAAAACCGCAAATTCCACAAACTCTCTCGGCTAAAAATGCCATTTGAGTGTAGTTCATACGATTTTCGGCTAGTTTTTCCATGCCTCTATGCTCATAATACAGCCTATAATCCGCATCTACAATCGTATCGCCGTCACAATAAAGCCTAAAATGTCCCGGTTCATCAGCCGTGATATGAAGCGGTCCAAGCGGAATGGCTTGGGTATTTACGCCCTTTGGCTTTTTAAATTCATAATCAGGCTCTATGCTTAGTGGATCTGGACGAAATTTATAATTCATCTCATCTTTTCTAAGCGGATATAAATCTAGCGGCCAATCATCGCTCATAGCAAGTCTTCTTGGATCTATTAGCCCTTCCGCTCTAAGCCCAAAGAGATCAAAAGCTTCTCTTTCATACCAAACAGCAGCCTTAACGAGTGGCGTAACTGAGGGATAAACAGGATCATCAGCCGGAATTAGAGTTTTAACGGTTATAAAGCATTTCTCTTCTAATTCATCATCTTGGCTAAATTTAGAACCCTCCATAGAAAGCACATAATAAAGCGCAAAATGTTTATTGATAGATCGCTCGTCGTTTGCTACCATCGTCACTAACCAACCGCCGATACCATAATATAGCTTATTTACCACAGCAGGCAGGTCGTTTCTATCGACCAAAATCGTTATTTGTTTATCGGTTTGTCTAGTGGTTTCAAGTATGTTAAATTCGCTTTCGATTTGACTAATGTATAAATCACCTATCATCTTAAATCCTTTATTAAATTCACGCTCAAATCAAGCAAATTCCAGAAAAACTCAAATTTCCAAAGTCCAAAAGCGATAACAAAAAAGCCTAAAAATATAAGCGGTAAATTTTCGAACAAACTCATCTCTTTATCGTATTTTAGCTCGCTTTGGTTTTTGCCAAATGAAGCTAAGAAAAAGTGTGAAAAGTCTGCTATGAAAATAACTGCTAATGCAATCGCAAAAATAATCGCTACGACATATCGCTCTGTCAAAATTGCTTGTGTAAAAGTCATAAATTCGCTTACGAAAATCGCAAAAGCTGGAACTCCAACAAGTGAGCAAATCGAAATTCCAAAAAACACGCAAGTAAGTGGTGCGGTGTAGGCTAGACCACCCATTTTGTGCATATTGTTTGTTTGGTAAATTCTCCAAGTATTTCCCGTCGTAAGGAAAGCTAGGGCTTTTGTAAGGCTGTGAGCTAGGCAATGGAAAAGTGCTGCCGCTACGCCGATTTTCCCGCCAACTCCCAAAGCAAATGCGATAACACCCATATGAACTACGCTGTGATAAGCAAGCATGCGTTTTACATCGTGTTGAGTTACCAAGAAATACCCAGCCACATAAAGTGTAATCACGCCACTTACTAGCATAGTATCCATTACAAATTCCATGCCGACTGAATTTGCAGCGATAAAATAGTATCTAATGAGAGCTAGCATTGCCACTTTTAGCACGATACCGCTAAGCACAGCAGAAGTCGGAGATGGACCTTGCGCGTGAGCATCAGGAAGCCAAGTATGAGTTGGAACAAGACCTGCTTTTGTGCCAAATCCCACAAGAGCTAGGATAAAAATAACCTTCATCGTAAGCGGATCGATTTTTTTATCAATCAAATCCGTAAATAAAATTCCGCCACTTGAATAAAGCAAAATAGTAGCCAGCATAGCAAATGCTAGACCAAGAGAGCAGACCATTACATATTTATAACCAGCTTCTACGATTTGTTTTTTCTTGTTATAAACAACCATAAAAACGCTACTTAGCGTTGTCGCTTCGACAGCCGCCCACATGATAGCAATATCATTTGCCACGGCAGAAAGTATCATAGCAAATGTCGTGATATAGGCTAAAACTAGCATTTTTTTGATTTTTTTAGGACTTTCATCTCTCCAACCAAGATAAGTAGGAAAATATAGCGTTACCAAAGTCCCTGTAATGCCGATGATTGTCAGATAAATTCCACCCAAGCTATCTAAAAATAGCATTTTATTTAGCGCGAAAAGCGGAGTAAAGCCTATCAAAGAGATAGCTTTAAATATAACCGCACAAATAACGAGCGCAAAGGCTAAATTTGCGATTTTTATCAGCCTATCAGGAACGAAATAAATCAACGCCGCACATATTAACGGCAAAATAAGCATTAAATATATTATCATATTAACCCTTTAACTCACTGGCTAAATTCGTATTTTGGCTACCAAAGACCTCTTTGTATCTAACTGCCAAAATAGCCATAATCGCGATTCCAAACACAGCGTCGCTTAAAATTCCAAGCTCGACTAGCGAACTAGCATTACAAGCGTTTGTGGCTAAATTTAGATGAACCGCGTTTTCTATCAAACAATAAGCCAAAATTTGTTTTAAAAACGACCTTCTTAAAATAAATCCGCAAACCCCAATCCAAAATGTAAAAATCGCAGCGCAAATGACAAATTCATTTTGGATAATTGCAAATTTCATAAAAATTGGCGTCAAAAGATAAGCTAGCCCAATCGAAAAAGCAAAAGCTATCACAGGCGATAAGAAAAAGCCAGTGTATGGGTCGTTTTCGTGCTTTTCATCGATTCTAATAAGGGTAAAGAAAAGTATCGCAGGCACCAAAATCACCTTGGTAATGACCGCGATTATCGCCCACGAATACAGCTCGCCAGCTCCAAATTTGGCTGCCATGATAAAAAATAGCGTCACCAAACAAAGGGTATTTAACGCATAAAGAGAAATTGAAATTTTATAATCCCTAAACGAAAATACCGCCAAAGAAATCATCATTAAAAGTATTGCAAACACTTCCATATCAAACCCCCGCAGCAAACAAAATCACGCTTAAAATGCCAAGTCCTAGCATCCACGAAGCGTTTAATTTCAAAGTCGAAAGCATTGCATACCTAGGACCGAAGTTATCGATTAGCACAGCAAGCGTTGTGGCTAATTCGACCAAGATTATCGTAAAAATGCAATCTAAAAGCAAATTATTAAACCCAAATGGGATAAAAATTTTAACAAATAGGCAAATTACGGCGAATTGTTTTAACATAGCGCCAATGTCGATAAGAGCCAAATCTCTACCGCTAAATTCAGCCACGACACCTTCTTGGACCTCTTGTTCTGCTTCTGCTATATCAAAAGGCTTTCTTGACATTTCGATATAAACAGCCCATAAAAACACAATCCCAGCGACTATAAACGATGCTTTTGCGCCGATTTCGCCATTTATCACAGCTTGGTGAATTTTGACCAAATTTGTATCGCCAAACATCGCACAAACCACGATTACACCGCAAATCATAATAGGCTCAGCATAAAGCGCAAGCATATTTTCTCTGTTTGCTCCGATTGCCGCAAATGGGTTAAGGCTATCAAATGCTGCTAAATTTAGAATAACTCTAAATGCGACCAGCAGATACACTATGACAATCAAATCCGAAACCGCCTCGCACCTAGCGGCCGTTAGCATTACCAAAAACGCTCCGATTGCCACGAGCAGATACGGCGTCCATTTAAAGACAAAATGGGCTGAATTTGGAGCCGTTCGCTTTCTGCGCAAAAGTTTTAACAAATCATAATAAGTTTGCCAAATCGGCGGTCCTTGGCGGGACTGGATTTTTGCACGCAAACTTCGGCAAATACCATCAAATAGTGGCATCAAGGCAAGAGCTAAAAGTAGTTGTAATATCATAGTTTGCCTCCAAAAAAGTAAAATATTCCCACGCCTAAAATGCCAAGATAAAGCACCATATAAAATGCGTAAGTCGCACTCTTGCCATTTTGCATAATGGCGATTTTATCGGCTATTTTCATATTAATATCGATTATAGGCTTATAGATATATTCCATAAAAACATCTTTTACGACAATGCTGTAAGAGCTGCCTTTTTTGCGCATTTTTATGCACATAAATTTAGCCAAAACTCGCCTTAAATCGCCTACGGCTGTGTTTGAATTTGGCAAGAAATCGTTGCTAAATTTAAATCCGTTCGCCCATGGATCGCTTAGTTTTGGTTTATCAAATGGCGATTTGAAAACTAATAAAATCACAAATGGCAAGATTAGCATAGCAATCAAACATAGCCAAAGCAATGAAAACGATAGTGTCGCTCCACTATCTGCCACTGGCATAAATGACCAAATTTTGCTTACAAACATAGGCGATGAAAGAGCTAAAATCACGCAGAAAAGCGCCAAAATCACCATAGGCACGAGTGAGAAAATCGAAGCCTCCCTATACTCGCCTTTGGCTTTGCCACTAAATACAAGTCCATAAAATTTAACGAAGGCAAACGCACAAAGCACGCCAGCTAGCGTCAAACCGATAGTTGAAAGCGCAAAAACTAATCTTGAAATTCCAGGATCTGTTTTTGATAAAAGCGCTTTATATATCAGCCACTCGCTCGCAAAGCCGTTAAATAGCGGAATTGCGACTATGCTCAACACGGCTATTAGCGAACAAAACGCAGTGATTGGCATAAATTTTGCCAAACCGCCCAAAGAGTTGATTTTTAGCTTTTTGCTTGCATTGTAGATATTTCCAGCAGCAAAGAACAAAACAGCCTTGAACACGCTGTGATTTAAGCTATGTAAAATCGCACCAGCCAAACCAAACGCTGCTAAAATATTATTTGCAGTAGCAAGCCCGTAAAGTCCAGCACCAAGTGCTAGCAGGATAATTCCCATATTTTCAACAGAACTATATGCGATTAGTTTTTTATACTCGTTTTGAAGCGTAGCAAAAATGATACCCCAAACAGCACCAAATGCGCCCAAAATCATCATAGCTAAGGCAAAAGAAGCAGGAATTTTGGCAATTAACATAAATTTAATCAAACCAAAAATCGCGACCTTACTCATCGCAGAACTAAATAACGCTGAGACATTTGAATTTGCAAGAGGATATGCTAGCGGGCTCCACACATGAAACGGTGCAAGACCAGCCTTCGTGCCAAATCCGATAAAAAGCAAAATGCAAATAAATAAAGATGAAGTATTGAAATTCCAGTCGCTAAAATGCAAACTTCCAGCACTATGTGCCATAATCAAAAACGCTATAACGATACAAAACGCGCCCACTTGCGCCACGCCAAGATATAGCATAACTGTGAAATTCGAGCTTGGAGTGTCGTTGAATTTGAGCATTAGCGCAGAAACTAGCGTCATTAACTCCCATAAAACCACGAATCCAAAAACATCGTTGCTACTAATAACCATTAGCATGCTTAGCATAAAAAAGCTAAAAAGCGCAGATTTTACAGCGAAATTCAGCTTGAAATTTTGCAAATATCCAAGCGAATAAATCGCACTCATCGCGCCTATAAAACATACTATAAAACTAAAAAACGCACCCAAAGGCGTTAGCAAAAAGCTTGGTTCAAACAAAAATCCCCTAAGCACAAATTCGCTACTTCCATGCAGTTGCGATAGGAAATACAGCGCGCCCACTACCGAAATAGCGGCATTTGAAATAAATCCAAAATACAAAGCAGTCTTTTGCGAATTATAAAGAGCTAAGCTGATAACGCCTATTAATAAGTATGAAATAAAAATAAATTCAAGCATTGTCATCCTTATTATCGTTAGATTTCAAATTCGGATTTTTTGCCCCTTTGCTCTCTTTTTTCGGTTTAGAGGCTACTTTTTGCGGCTTTATCTCATCACTAGGCTTAGCTTCTACTTTTGGCTCAGCTTTTGGCTCGGTTTTTGCTTCGACCTTTTGAGGAGCCGGTTTTTGAGCTACTTTCTCAGCTGGCGCAGGAGTTAGGGCAGGAGCTGTTTGTGGGGCTAGTTTTTCAGCTGGTTTTTGGGCTGGCGCACTCTGTGGCGCAGAAGCCGTGTCAGGAGCCACTTTTTCAGCTGGTTTTTCGACCACGCTCGCTTCTGGCGCAGGTTTTGGCGCAGGTGGAGCCACGAACTCGCTTAAATCAACATCTCTATCGCTGATAGCCTTGATGAAATTTTGCATATTTTCCGTATTTTTGAGTTTTTTTCCGATTTTATGCTCTGAATTTGAATCTAGCATTATAATCGCACCTTTTGGACAGGCTTCGACACAGGCCGAGCCCTCTTGCCTACCATCACAAATATCGCATTTGACAGCGAGACTTGGAAATCCCGGTTGGCTAAGATAGTTCGCGTCTTTTTCGACTCCAAAAACACCAGTGCTATCTAATGAGACGGCGCCATACGGACAGGCTACGGTGCAAAGCCCACAGCCGACGCATAAATGCTCATTGAGATGGACAAAATCTGTTAAATTTTGCAAAGCACCGCTTGGACAAACTACGGCGCATGGAGCATCGTCGCATTGGCGACATTGGTTTGTAGAAGAGGTTTTTTCTACTTTGAATACTCTAATGCGTGTAATTCCTAGTTTGCCGCGTTTTATAGATTCTTTAACACAAGCCTTCTCGCACGCCTTACAACCTATGCAAAGCTCCGGATTTGTGATTACAATTTGATGAATTTTACTCACACGACAGCCTTTTCAAAGAAATCTGATAATTGACATGTAAATTTATCAAAATTCGTCTAAATTTAGGTTGAAAAATTATTTATTATTAAAATTTTATTAATATGAAACTAAAATTTAATTTTAAATTTTTTATACATTTTTATATTTTTTATTTCATATAAACAGATGTAATACTAAAAATGAAACAGATTAAAATCACAATATCCATAACATTGCAAAATTTTAAAATTTTTAAAATTATATGTTTTTAAATGAAAAAATCTACTAAAATTTTATTTCGATGAATTTGCCTTAAATTTAAAATTTCAAGCTACGGGCTAAATTTAAAATTTAACCCGTAGCCTAAATTTGGAAATTTGAAAATTTTGCAGAATTTATAAATTCTAAATTCTTATTCACTCACAGCTTTTTTGATTTTTTTGACTTCATCAGCTGTATCTTTTGCTTTTTTGGCTTTTTTAGCCGTATCGGTGCTCGCGGCCTTATCTTTTAGATTTACGACCTCTTTTTTGACCTTTTTATCGGCCTTTTTTGTGGCTTTTTCTTTTTCTTTTTTCACGGTAGATTTTAAGTCGCTAATGTCCGTCTTGCCAGTGAGAGTTAGGTCGTCTTTGATAGCCTCAAAGCGCTTCTCGCCGATGCCTTTGATGTTTTTAATCTCGTCGATTGAGTTAAATTTGTTGTTTTTTCTGTATTCGATGATAGCCTCAGCCTTGGCTTCACCGATGCCAGGAAGCGCCATTAGCTCGTCTTTTGTGGCGGTGTTTAGGTTGATCCCAGCGAAAGCTAGGCTTGCAAAGATTGCGGTTGTTGATAGGATTTTAAAGATTTTCATTTTTTCTCCTTTAATTGATTTGAGAAATAATTCTAAATTTTACGCACTTAAAATTTAATAATTTTTTTAAATTTTGATAAGAATAATTTAAAAATTTAGCGATAAAGTTAAATTTGCAAAGTGAAATTTTAAATTTAAAGATAAAATTTATAGAATTTGGAATTTTAAAATTTAAAAACTACAAGTAAAATTTTAAAAATTTCATTGTAATTGATTTAAAATTTGATTGACATAAAATTTTAATTGATTTAAAAAAGCATAAGAATAAAAACAAAGTCCGCAACGACCTACTTTCCCGACATCCGAGTAACGGAGAGTATCATCAGCCATGATGAGCTTAGCTTCTTGGTTCGGTATGGAGCAAGGCGTTTCCTCATCTGTATAGTCACGGACAGTGTTAAAAAAGGAAACTTTGTAAGTTTGCTTTTTTAACACTGCAAAAGTCATCAAGCCTAATAAAATCTTTTACCATATTGTCAAAGGATTTCTAATACCTTTAACAAGGAAGTAATGCTTAAAAAGATAAG
>NZ_JAOVTY010000002.1:0-449224 GCF_027737645.1 Campylobacter sp. JMF_15 NE4
GGTTGGGGGATTGTAAGGGGGAAGGGGCGCGACCTCGCAATTCAAGCCCCCTTCCCCCTTACGAGAAAAGCAAAATTTCGCCTAAAATTTAAAAAATCGTTCAATGCTAAATTTAGGTTGAATTTTGAATTTAATTTCCCTAGATTGCTTTGCTTCGCTCGCAATGACAGCAAATTTAGCGCAAGGAATTTTAAATTCGTAGATTGCCACGAATTTCGCTAACGCAAAATTCTCGCAATGACAAATTAGACACAATTTAAATTTTAAATTTGCATTTTATTTCAAACAGCTCTAAAATTTCACATTTAGGTTGCAGTTTTGTCGATATTTTTTTACCATTTTGTTTTGGCATTTTTGCCACTATTTATCATCGCCGCGCACTTTGGCAAAAAAGATTTTGCATTTGCCTTTTTTGGAGCGGTGTTTGGGGGTGCCTGTTTTAGCGCGCTAAATCATAGTCTAATCGCGCAAGAAGGCAAAATTTTCTTTGATATTTTGGCTTTGATTGCGCTATTTTTACTGCCATTTTGCGCTAAATTTTGCCTTTCAAAAATTGCCAAATTTTGCATTTTTGCCCTTGGCGTTTGCGCCTGTTTTGAGTATTTTTTAATCAGCGCAAATTTTAAAATTTTTAGCACCGAACTCCTTGATAGCGGGGCTATTCTAAACCTTTTTATGGTGATTTTGGCTCTTTCGTGCCTAGCTTTATTTTACCTGCTTTATAGCGAAATTTTAAAAAATCGAGCGCGCGCAAATTTTGTCGCCCTTGCCCTAACCTGCGCCGTTTTATTCATCGCCAAGCTCGGATTTGTGGGGCTAGGGATTAGGCAGGGCGGATACTTCGCAAATTTCGCCTCGCTCAAATTTATAAATTCGAGCGAATTTCTAAGCATAATCGCCAAAATCATCTACCACAACAACCAGCATTTAATATTGATTTTGTGTGCAATTGCCCTATTTATGGGGATTTTCTACCTAAATTTAGCCCCCAAAAAACTAGCGCGAGATGAAAATATCATCGCTTGGCGCATAAACAAAAGCGCAAGGTTTAAAATTTGGCGCATTTTCCTCTGCACACTTACACTTTGCGCCCTATTTTGCGCTATTAGCCTCTATTATCTGCTAGTAGCTTCTCGCCCGCCTACGATTGATACACCCACGCTCGTAGAGCCAGTAAATGGCGAGTTTGTCTTTGACGCGCAGGCTTTGCAAGACGGGCGCCTTCACAGATACGCCTATATCAGCGATGATGGCCATAAAATCCGCTTTTTTTTACTAAATAAATTTAGCACTCATCTCTCGCCAGTTGCGGTCTTTGACGCGTGCTCGATTTGCGGAGATATGGGCTATGTCAAAAAGGGCGATGAGCTAATCTGCATAGCGTGCAATGTGCGAATTTTCTTGCCAAGTGTCGGCAAAATAGGCGGCTGCAACCCAATCCCTATGAAATTTGACTTTGACGGCGAGCGCGTAAAAATCGCGCTTAGCGAAATTTTAAGCGGGGCGAGCTATTTTAGCGAAATCGTCGAAAAACAGGTCATCGACCCCGTTTCGCGCGCGCAAATTTCAAATTCATCGAAATTTAGCTATTTGTATTATGGCAGGATTTACTTTTTCGAAAACGAAAAAAACGAAGAAATTTTCACTCAAAATCCGCAAAATTTCGTCGATGAAAATGGCACTTTAAAGGAGCTTAAATAATGTTTTTTAGAATTTTAAAAGCTTCGATTTTTGGGGCTAAGGAGTCGAAATTTTTAGCGTTTTTGACGATTTTTTTATCTGTTGGCTTAATCGCTTGCATGCTAAATATCACTCTTAAAATCGGCGACAAACTAGCAAGCGAGCTTGGAAGATACGGCGCAAATATCGTGGTTTTGCCCAGATCTGCCAACCTAAATATCGAAATTGCAGGGCGCGATTTTTCGCCACTTGCAAACGATGATTTTTTAGCCGAAAGTGATTTAGTCAAAATCAAAGAGATTTTTTGGCGCAACAATATCACAAGCTACGCGCCGTTTTTATCCGAGCAAATCGATGAATTTGAGGTCGTTGGGACATACTTCGACAGACCCGCAGGTGTGAGTGATGAACCTGATTTTAGGGTCGGGGTAAGGCACCTTTATCCATTTTGGCGCGTGGAGGGCGAGTGGGCAAAGGACGGCGCAGATGATGAAGTCATCGCAGGCGAAAAGCTGGGTTTAAAAATCGGCGATGAGATTGATCTAGGCATTTACACTGTGCGCGTGGTGGGGATTTTGCACGACGCGGAGGAATACAGCGATAAAATCGTCGCAAATTTAGCCTTCGTGCAAAAGCTCACTCACCGCGAGGGTCAAATCGCCAAAGCAGAAGTATCCGCAATGACAATCCCAGAAGATGATTTATCGGTAAAAGCTAGGCGCAATTTAGACAGCCTAGACGCCGTCGAGCACGATACATGGTATTGCTCAGCCTATGTTAGCTCCATAGCATACCAAATCGCCGAGGATTTCCCAAACGCAAGCGCCAAAGCAGTCCTTAGCGTGAGCGAAGCCCAGAGTGGAATCACCAAAAAAATCCAAGGCCTAATGGGCGTGGTGAGTATCCTCTCGCTCATCATTTCTAGCATTTGCATTGCAAGCTTGCTTAGCAACGAAACCTTCAAGCGCAAAAAGGAAATCGGACTTTTAAAGGCGCTTGGGGCAAGCGGTTTGGCTATATATTTGCAATTCATCGCCGAAACCCTCGTCGTGTGCCTTTTCGCTTCGATTTTAGGGGCGAGCGCGGGATACTTAGCAAGCCAAATTATCGCACAGCAAATCTTTGGCTCATTTTTGGGCTTTGCTCTGCTAGTTTTGCCACTAAGCATTGCATTTGGGTTTGTAATCTGTCTAATCGGCTCGGTTTTGCCACTTCGTAGCGCGCTAAAACTGCCACCAGCGGAGGTTTTATATGGTAGAAAATAATAAATTTTATCGCACGATAGTCTTAAAAAGCATTTTTGCCAACTCTTTGCGCTCGTTTGTGATTTTTATCGCAATCGCCCTTGGCTCGGCAGTTTGCGCGGCATTTGTGAATATCTGGGCAGATATCGACAAAAAAGTCGCAGGAGAATTAAACTCTTATGGGGCAAATTTGATAATCTCGCCAAATTCCTCGCAGAATTTTATCATTAGCGAAGATGAGCTAAGGGCGAAATTTGAAAAAATTCCAAATCTCAAAGCACACAATAGCTATCTATTTAAAAGTGCGAATTTAGGGGTAAATTCGGCTGTGGTAATGGGTGTGGAGTTTTCAAATTTGGCAAAAACAATGCCATATTTGGGGCTCAAAGAGGGCGAGCTAATCAGAGTGGATTTCGACGATAAAAACGCCCTAATCGGCGAGGATTTAGCCAAAATTTTAGGCGTGAAGCTAGGCGATGAAATCGGCATTTCTCCGCACAACGCAAATGCAAATTTCACTCACAAAGTCCGCATAAAGGGCATTGTTTTTGACGGAGGCAAGGAAGATGGCTTGCTTTTAATTTCGCTAAATTTGGCGCAAAATATCTTTAATGCCAAAGGCGAAATCAACTACGCCGAAGCGATTGTAGATAGCGATTTTAAGGGTCTTAGCGAAATTTCACAAAATTTGAGCGATGAGAAAATGAGCTTTAATGTCGTGGGCAAAGTATCCAAAACACAAGGCATAATCCTAGATAAAATCAAGCTTTTAATGCTACTAAGTGGCTTTACGATTTTAGCCATAACCTCGATTTGTATAAACACTAGCCTGAGCCAGGTCCTACTCTCTCGCATTAAAGAATTCGCCCTGCTTCGCGCAATCGGCGCAAACAAGGCCAATATCTTTCACATAATTTTGGGCGAAATTTTGCTTTTGTGCGTTAGCGGGGCAGTATTTGGCGCGATAATCGGGTATTTTTTAGCCATAATTTTGGGTCAAATTTTATTTTCTAGCGGAGTGGATTTTAGATTTATAGGGCTTGTAATGGCGGTGATTTTATCGCTGATTTTCGCGCTTAGTGCGAGTTATTATCCCATAAAACGGGCGCTAAATCCAAATTTGGCAAATTTATTAAAGGAATAATATGGAAATTTTAAAATTTAATGGTATTTGTAAATATTTCGGTGATGTAAAGGCGCTAGATGACATTAGCTTTGGCGTGAAAAAGGGCGAGTGGGTGAGCATAATGGGGCCAAGCGGGAGTGGCAAAAGCACGCTTGTAAATATCCTTTCTTTGATGGATAGCCCCACAAAGGGCGAGTATTTGCTAGGCGGAGATGATGCTAGCTCGCTAAATGAAGCGCAAATTTTAGAATTTCGTCGCAAAAAAATCGGCCTTGTTTTTCAGCAATTCCACCTCATACCATACCTAAACGCCATTGAAAATGTCATGCTAAATCAATACTACCACTCCTGCGTCGATGAAAAAAGTGCAAAAAGCGCGCTCGAAAGGGTCGGCCTAGCGCACAGACTGGCGCATAGACCAAGCGAACTTAGTGGTGGCGAACAGCAGCGATTATGTATCGCGCGCGCCCTAATCAACGAGCCTGATATCATCATCGCCGATGAGCCTACGGGCAATCTAGACGAGGCGAACGAGGCTGTGATTTTGGAGCTTTTTAAGGGACTGCGCGCCGAAGGAAAGAGCCTCATACTCGTTACGCACAACGAAGAATTAGGCAAATACGCTGATAAAGTCGTGCGTTTAAGGCACGGAAAATTAGATAAAATCGAGGTTTTAAATGAAATTTAAAATTTTAAAATTTGCGCTAGCCCTAGCGTGCGCTTTAATGCTTGGCGCATGCAATGGCGAAAAACGCCATTTAGCCCTAAATGGCGAGAGTATCGCGACGAAATTTGACCCTAAAACCCGCTCTTTTAGCGTGAGCGGAAATGACAAACCTGTGATTTTGTTTTTTTTCACGGCTTCGTGCGGGGCATGTGGGGCGCAAACCCCTATCCTAAATGAAATCCACGCCTCGCAAAAAGCCCTTGTAATCGGCGTTTTAGGCGGTGGCGGTGAGCTAGAAACGGATCTGAAAACCGCGCGCGAAAAAGGGGTAAAATTCCCTACGCTTAGCGCACCAGCCTCTGTGAAATACCTATCAAATGTCGCTGGTGGGATATTTGGCACGCCAACCTCGCTGATATATGATAAAAACGGCAAAATGGTAAAAAAACTAATCGGTCTGTATCCAAAAAGTGCGTTTAAAAATGAAATTTAAAAATTTAGTCTAAATTCAGTAATTATTTAAATTTTTCCACTAGAATTAGTAACTTTTTTATTTAAGGATAAGAAAATGACAAACCGCATATTAATCGCGATTTTCGCCCTATTTAGCGCACTTTGCGCCGAGCCGTATAGCGCGTATTCAAACGACGCTATAATGAAAAAAAA
The DNA here is from genome assembly GCF_027737645.1 of Campylobacter sp. JMF_15 NE4. Lineage (NCBI taxonomy): Bacteria > Pseudomonadati > Campylobacterota > Epsilonproteobacteria > Campylobacterales > Campylobacteraceae > Campylobacter > Campylobacter sp. JMF_15 NE4. Next base: position 5,384 of record NZ_JAOVTY010000002.1, read on the forward strand.
TCCTAATGGAGGTGCGAACCTCGACATCGCCAAACTCTACGAATACTCCGACGCGCTGTGCAAACACGCCTGCGAGTATCCGCTGAAATTTGACAGCGAGGACGAAGCCGAGCAAGGATACAACGACTCCGTGCTAATGGCGAGCGTTTTTGAATATATAAACAAAGAGATTATCACCGATAAAATCGACGCCAAAGACCGCACGCAATTCGATATGAAATTCGCCCAAATTTATGTATCCCAACACAATTTCGATGTGCTGGGAGCCAAGGAAAAAGCCGACGCGATTTATGAGAGAATACTAGCGCGCGATAGCCAAAACGCCGAGGTTTTAACCACTTATGGCGAGTTTTTGCTAAATTCCACTCGCACAGACAAGGCAAAAGAAATTTTATCTCGCGCTACCGAACTTGGCGCAAAACGCCCGTATTTGGCACTCGCAGCAATCGAGCTAATGAATCAAAACAACGCCAAAGGGATTGAGTATTTGGAGATTTACTGCGCCGAGTTCAAAGACGACGAAAAGGCCAAAACCACGCTCGAAGGGCTAAAATCAGGCGATATCATAATCGAAAAAATTGAGCGATAATTTTGGGCTAAATTTGCGAAATTTGGCGAATTTTAAAATTTCTCAAATTCGCAAATTTTAGCCAAATTTAGCCAAATTTCGCGCGCTAAATTTAGAATTTATCGCGCGCGCCACGCAAAGAGCGCTAGCAAAGGCAAAATGCAGATTATATCCTCCAAGCATTCCAGATGCGTCTATGCACTCGCCTGCAAAATACAGCCCGGGGATTTTCCTACTTTCACAATCCGCGCCTAGCTCGTCCGTGCAAACGCCACCCGCGCTAATTTCGGCCTTTTCAAAGCCAAAAGTGCCAGCAGGCGCAAACTCGTAAGAAAAAATTCGCGCGATTTTTTCTAGCTCTGCGAGGCTATATTTTGAGAAAATTTTATCCTGCAAATTTTGCGAGCGCAAAAACTCCAAAACAAAGCGTTTTGGCAAAAACGGCAAACTCGAAAGCTGTTTTTTCCCGCCATTTAGGGCCTTTTCTAGGCTTTGCATATTGTGATTTGGGGCGAAATTTAGAGTGATTTTGCCACTTCTCCAAAACAGCGACGCATTTAAAATCGCTGGCCCGCTAATGCCCCTGTGCGTAAATAGCGCCTCCCCTGCGATCTCGCGCCCTGCGAGCTTTGCGCGCAGGGGCAGGCTTACTCCACTTAGATTTTTGAACCAAAACTCGCTCTTTTGCACACAAAGCCCCACAAGGGCTGGTCGAAATTTCTCGCACTTTATGCCAAAACTCACCGCAAAGCTTAGCGCGCTATCACTTGCACCAAGCGCCCTAAAACTAGGTCCGCCAGTGGCGATTATGAGATTTTTGGCGCAAAATTTCTCGCCTTTGACGCTAAGCACATTAAAAATTTCGCCACTCTTTGAAATTTCGCAAATTTCACAATTTGTGCGAATTTCGCAGCTCTTTTGCGCCATAGATAGTAGTTTTTGTAACACTGCGCGCGAGTGGTTTTTGCAAAAATACTGAGCGTTTTTTTCTAAGCCAAATTCCAAAGGCGCAAACACGCTCAAAAGTTCATCTACGCTTAGCCGGCGCAGTATTTGCGAGATAAAATTTTCATCTCCTAAATAATTTTTCGCACTCAAATTTGCATTTGTGATATTGCACCGCCCACCACCGCTGGCTAAGATTTTGCGCCCTGCCAAGGCGTTTTTCTCCACAATCAAAACGCTTTTTGCGCGCAAATTTATCGCGCTAAAAAGCCCAGCCGCGCCCGCGCCCACAATAATCACATCGTAAATCAAAATTTCTCCTATTTTTGGGCGCATTTTACTAAAATTTGCAAAATTGGGCAATAAATTTGGAGAATTTGTCTAAGCAAAATTTCAAAATTTCGCTAATATAAACCAAAAATTTCAAAGGAAAAAAATGATTTTAAAATCGATATTTTGGTTTTTTGCTACGGTTTTGTTTTTGGGCGCGCTCGTGCTTTGCTTCGTGAAATTTCACCCTGTTTTTGGCGGCGTGCCAGATGAGATTTCTATGGCAAAAATCCGCGCCAGCAAGGCATACAACGGCAAAACCTTCGAAAACGCCCAGCCTACGGTGCTTGCGACCAGCGATGAAATGCCAAGCATGCTAAGCTGGCTTTATGATATGATTTTTACCCCAAAGGGCAAAAACCCCTCCCGCGCGCTTCCTAGCGTGAAATTCGAGCCTAGCGCTCTCAAAAACGGCGATTTTGTCTGGTTTGGGCATTCGAGTGTGCTATTTCGCATAAATGATTTAAATATCATCACCGACCCTGTATTTTACCGCGCCTCGCCCATTTTCGTGGGTGGTGCGCCATTTAAGTATGAGATAACGCCTAGGATTTCGGAACTGCCGGATAAGCTGTGCGTGGTAATCAGCCACGATCACTACGATCACCTCGATATGCGCGCTATCAGGGAGATTGACGCCAAAGCAGAGCGCTATATCGTGCCTCTTGGGGTGCGCGCCCACCTGCTTCGCTGGGGCGTGCAGGACGCGAAAATCACGGAGCTAGATTTAGAAAAGAGCGCAAGCGTAAATGGTGTGAGCTTCACGCTCGAACGCGCTAGGCATTTTAGCGGTAGATTTCACAGAAATACCACGCTGTGGGGCTCGTATGCGATTATCGCTGATGGGGCTAGGATTTTTTACGGAGGCGATAGCGGAGATGGCGAGCATTTCGCGCAAATCGCGCAAAAATACGGACACTTTGATATCGCCATGCTAGAAAACGGCGCCTACAACCGCGCCTGGGCGCAGATCCACTCCATGCCAGAGCAAAGCGCGAAAAACGCCAGCGTGCTTGGTGTGCGCGCGATTTTGCCGATACACTGGGCGAAATTTGATTTGGCGTATCATAAATGGAGCGAGCCTATGGAGCGATTAATGAGTGCTAGTGCGGGGCAAAATTTCGAGATAACAACGCCGATGATTGGCGAGATTTTTGACCTGCAAAATTTGCCAAAAACGCCGTGGTGGCGCAGTGTGGAGTGAGGTTTGATTGTCATTGCGAAAATTTGTGTTAGCAAAATGTGTGGCAATCTATGAATTTGAAATTTCAAATGCGCGAATTTGGTCTCATTGCGAGCCCAGCGTTGCAATCCAGAAAAATTAGATAAATTTTAATTCGCAAATATTTTTTAAATTTTAAATTCTCTCTAAATTTTAGTGGATTGCCATGCTCACTTCGTTCGCTCGCAATGACACAAAAATTTAGACAATAAGGTGGGCAAGGATACCCACTCTACAATGCTCAAAATTTTCACCTTAAATGCGTATCGTGACAATAAGCATTCTTGTTCATCTCGCAACCTTTTAAAAAATATTTTCGAGACAAATTTTCATCTTTTTTAATCGGAATTTCAAAATCAAACACTGGAATACTCGCCTTATTGTTATAATATAAATCAAATGTTTTACAACTATCTCTATTTTCATTCTCGCACTCTTTTGCATATAATGTCATACTTTTTATGAAAAAATCTTTGGCTTTTTCTATATCTTTCGTTAAAAATTCGCCGTTTATATAAGCTTTGCCAAGTCTAAGACAAGCCAAAGCGTTTTTATTTTCACAAGCATTAAAAGATAAATTTAGATAGTTCTTAATAATTTCATTTTTATCATTTTCACTTATTGTTTTTGTAAAATACGAAGAAATTTCATATTGTTGTAAATCACAACTATCCAAATCTCCATTATTACAACTATCTTTTAGTATTCCAAATATTTTTGTAGTAATTCCATTGTCTTCTTCATGTTTTAGTCTTTCTATACAACTTTTTGTATTGCCACTTTCACACTCTTTTTCATAAATTTGGTGAGCTTTGCTAAGATAAATTTGACCATCAGTTTTTAATATAAGGTTACATAATTCATAAACCTTCATACAACTATATGCGTCATCTTTTTCACACTCTTTTTCATATAGCGATTTTTCTTTCATATAGAATTCTAACCCTATTTTTTCACTATTTTCTAGTTTTTTATTAAATAAAAATTCGTGATGATAATACAGTTTAGCAGCGTTATCGCATGCGTTAATATCACCATTATCACACTCATTTATGAAAATATCTAATGCTTTTTTTCTAATGTTGGCTTTGTCTGTTTTTTCATATAAATCAGCATATGCAATGCAGTCTATGGCGCTGTTTTGTTCGCATTTTAGTTTTGTAAAATTTTCATAGTAATCACTTGGGAGCATACGCACCAATCTACCGTATTCATAACTATGCCCTAAATCAGTGCAAATTTTTGCATTTCCATTTTCACAATCTTTAATAAACATATCTACTATGTTTGCAAATGAAAATGTGAATAAAGATAAATATACAAACAAAAATTTCATATTTTTCCTTTTACAATTTTTTGCAATGATGAAAAATAAATTCACCATTGCGGTTAAGTAATCAAAAAATGCGAATTTGCAAATTCTTACAATATAAATTTCATAAAACCTTATAAAATCCGTCTTTTAGAGTGATTTTTCCTAAATTTAGCAAATTTGTTAAATTTGCCTTTGAGAGTTCGCTAAATTTTGCTTTTACATCGCTTAGGCTTTGGGGACGGCGAACTAGCATAGATAGGATTTCATCTTCGCTAAAATCGAGCTTTTCGCTATCGTATTTTGGTTTTGCGACTATATTTACGCTTTGATTTTTCAAAAATTTGCTTAAAAATTCTAGCCTCTCGTAGCTTACTGGCTTAGCGTTTTTAAACGCAGGCGGACGATCAATCGTGCCTAAATCAATGCGAGCGGGATTTATTTTTTCAAGCACCGAATTTAGAGCTTCAAATTCGCTGACATTATCATTAAGACCTGCGACAACCAAAATTTCAATAACCAATTCGCCCTTAAATTCAGAGCTAAATTTAATCAAATTTGAGATAATTTCGTCCAAATTTACACTATCATGCGGATTATCGATTTTTTTAAAAGTTTCACTAACCACGCTATCAAGGGAAAATTTGCAAATGTCGCATTTCAAAAACGCTTCGTAATTTTCGCAAATTCTGCTTGAATTTGATAAAACTAGCAGTTTTTGAGAGAGTTTTAAAGCCTTAATTTCGCTTACAAGTTCGCCAAATTTAGGGTGAAGACTAGGTTCGCCATTAGCCGTAAGCGTGATGACTTGGGTATTTTTAAATTTAGCCAAAGCCGTTTTAAGCTCATCAAGCACGGGCGGAATATCGCAAATCTCGCTCATTTGCGAAATGGGCTTTTTGGCTTTTAATTCGCAATATGCACAGTTGAAGTTGCATTGCTTCGAATTTGGACTTAAATCAATCCCAAGGCTCTGCCCAAAACGGCGTGAGCTTACGGGACCAAAAATGTATTTCATTATCTCGCGCTCATTTCATGCACCAAATTTATGAAATATTTCGCATTTTCCACAGGAATATCAGGCAAAATTCCATGCCCCAAATTGAAAATGTGCGGGCGATTTTTCATAACTTCCAAAATCTGCGAAACACCATGTTTTATGGCATTTTTGTCATAAAGGCGGGTTGGCTCCATATTTCCTTGAAGCGTGTATTTCTGCCCAAGTTTTGCCGCAGCTAGCTCTATCGGAGTGCTCCAATCCACGCCAAAAACATCGAAATTACCGCTAATCTTATCCAAATATCCGCTAATGCCCTTTGGAAAAACAATAATCGGAATTTGCGGGAATTTCGCCTTTAAATAGTCGCAAATTTCTAAAATATACTTCCAGCTAAACTCGAAAAACGCGCTTTCTTCTAATGCACTCGCCCAGCTATCAAAAATCTGCACGGCATTTACGCCGTTTTTGATTTGATTTTCAAGGTAAAATTTGGTCGTCTCCGTAACGGCGCGTAAAATTTCGTGCAAAAGCTCAGGGTTAGAATACGCCATTTTTTTGCAAATCGCATAAGTCTTTGTTGTGCCGCCTTCGATCATATATGTCGCCACCGTCCAAGGCGAACCACAAAAGCCAATCAGCGCCTTATCATCGCTTAAATTCTGCCTTGTTAGCGCGACCGTATCATAGACATATTGCAGATTTTTCACGGCTTTTTCGGGACTTAAAGCCTTTAAATCTTCCAAATTTTTCAAAGGATTTTTAAATTTTGGTCCCTCGCCTGCGACAAATTCCAAATCAAGCCCCATTTCAAGCGGAACAACCAAAATATCGCTAAATAAAATCGCCGCATCGACGCCTAAAATCTCCACAGGCTGGATCGTAACCTCACTAGCCTTGCGAAAGTCCTTGCAAAGCTCCAAAAATCCGCCCACGCTTTTTCGCACTGCCATGTACTGGGGCAAATAACGCCCTGCTTGTCTCATCATCCACACAGGCGTATAAGGTGTCGGCTTTTTCAAACATGCGTCGATAAAAATCATCATTGCTCCTTAAATAGGCTAAATTTAGTGAAATTTGTAAAATTTAAAATGGGCGCAACGAATTTGCGCCCGTAAATTTATTTGTTTTCTTGAAGTTCAATCCAATCAAGCGCGATTCTAACGGCATTTGTAGCCGCTCCGACGCGGATTTGATCGGCACTGCACCAAAGGTGGAGAATTTTATCATCATAGATATCACGGCGGATTCTGCCTACGAAAGTCTCGTTCGTATCGGTAGCGACGATTGGCATAGGGTATTTTTTTTCGCTTGGATCATCGCAAAGCACGACGCTTTTTGCGTTTGCTAAAATTTCGCGCACCTTTTCAAGGGTGAAATCTTGTTTAAATTTAATAGTAATCGCCTCGCTGTGGCTTCTCATGACAGGCACACGCACGCAAGTGGCCGCCACTGGGAAGTTTTTGTGCAGGATTTTTTGCGTTTCATTGACCATTTTTAGCTCTTCTTTGGTAAAGCCATTTTCGTTGAAAACATCGATATGAGGGATTACATTCATTGCGATTTGGTGAGCGAAAACCTTTGGCTCGCACTCATCAAGCTTAAAGGCAAAAAACGCTTGAAGCTGTTCGACTAACTCGCTCATACCCTCTTTACCTGCGCCACTTGTGGCTTGGTATGTGCTCACATCTACGCGCTCGATATCAAAAGCGTCGTTTAGTGGTTTTAGGATTTGCACCATTTGGATAGTCGAGCAGTTTGGATTGGCGATGATTCCTGTTTGCTCCCATAGCTCGATATCGCCAGGATTGCACTCAGGCACCACGAGAGGGACATCATCTTGCATTCTAAAATGGCTTGTATTATCGATTACCACTGCGCCACTAGCTGCTGCAAGCGGTGCGAAATGCGCCGAAATACTTCCACCTGCGCTAAAAAACGCGATATCAATCTCGTTTTCTTCAAATGTAGTCTCGGTAAGCTCTTTTACCACATACTCTTTGCCCTCAAATTCTACGACCTCGCCAGCCGAGCGTGCGCTAGCTAGTGGCAAAATATCTGCTACTGGGAAATTTAACTCAGACAAAACTCTAAGTATCTCTTCGCCAACAGCGCCTGTTGCGCCAACGATTGCGATGTTATATCTATTCATCACCCTCTCCTTGTATGATTTGATTTTCGCTATTTTCTAAATTTAGGCTCTCGCCACCATTTTCTTCGCCCACTTCGCCCTCATCATCGCTTTCTGCTTTCGGGCAAGTAGCAATGCTAACCACATCATCGCCCTCGACATTTACCACGATGACGCCACTTGTGTTGCGTCCGGCTTTGCGTATGCTTTGGATATCTGTGCGAATCATCTTGCCACTTGTGGTTAGCGCCATGAGATCCATTTCCTCATCGACCATTACTACACCTACCAAATCGCCGGTGCGGTTTGTGAGCTTCATGCAGATTACGCCCTTGCCGCCACGATTTGTAAGGCGATATTCGCTAGCTGTGGTGCGTTTGCCAATGCCTTTTTGGCTCACACTTAAAATTTCTAAATTATCATTTAAAATAAATGTCGCACCGATTACCTCATCGCCAGCTTCTTTAAATTTAAGCCCTCTCACGCCTCTGGCTACGCGTCCCATTTGGCGAACTTTACCGAGTTTAAATTTAACGCACATACCCTTTTTGGTAGCGATGAAAATCATATTTTCGTTGATTTCGCTGCTGTTTTCATCTAAAATTTCGCTCTCAACTTCTTCGATTTCTTGCGAAATTTCTAAATTTTGTCCATTTTCATCATCGCTCTCAATCGGTGCGCTCTCGCCTGCCTCATTTGGCACGATTAGCGCGGTTACTAGCGCGTCATCATCGTCTAGGCTGATAGCCCTTACGCCAAGTGAGCGGATATTCGAAAACGCGCTTAAATTTGTGCGTTTTACGATACCATTTTTGGTGAAAAATACTAGCGATTTGCTATCTGAAAAATCGGTAGTCGGGATAATCGCCATGATTTTTTCATCGCCTACGAGTTTGATTAAATTTACAATCGCCTTGCCTTTGGCTGTGCGTGAGCCCTCTGGGATCTTATAGACTTTGAGCCAGTAAAGCTGTCCGCGGTCTGTAACAAACATAAGCGTATCGTGGGTGTTGCTAGTGAAGAAATTTTCGATGAAATCATCATCGTATGTCGTCACTGCTACCCTGCCCTTGCCACCTCTTTTTTGCTTCTCGTAAGTCTTGCTTGGCACGCGTTTTATATATCCGCGGTGCGTGATAGTTACGACCATATTTTCGTTTGGTATAAGGTCCTCGATATCGATATCATCGTAGTCATCGACGATTTCTGTAATGCGCGGGCATTTAAATTTATCTTTGATTTCTAAGAGCTCATCTTTGATAATTTGCTCGATTAAATTTTCAGATTTTAGGATATTTTCAAGGCGTGAAATTTCGACCAAAAGCTCTTTTAGCTCATTTTCGATTTTTTCGCGCTCTAAGCCAGTTAGTTTGCTTAACCTCATATCCAAAATCGCGTTTGATTGAAGCTCGCTTAGGCCAAATTTAGCCATTAAATTTTCCCTAGCTATCGCAGTGTCGGCTGAATTTCTAATGATTTCGATCACTTCGTCGATATTATCAAGCGCGATTTTAAGGCCTTCTAAAATGTGCGCCCTAGCGCGCGCCTTTTGAAGCTCGAAAATCGTGCGTCTAATGACGACGGTTTTTCTGTGATTTAAGAAAAGTTTAAGTAGCTCGATTAGCGAGAATACCTTTGGCTCTTTGCCGTCGATTGCGAGCATAATTACGCCAAAAGTGCCCTCCATAGTGGTTTGTTTGAAAAGATTATTTAGCACGATATCGCTCATAGCGTCGCGTTTGAGCTCGATTACGACGCGAATTCCCTCGAAATCGCTCTCATCGCGCACTTCGCTAATACCATCGATTTGCTTATCTTTGACCAAATCCGCGATTTGCTCGATTAAGCGGGCTTTGTTTGTCTGATATGGAAGCTCGTCTATGACGATGACATCTTTGTTGGCCTTTTTTTCGATATGCGTTTTAGCCCTGAGTTTGACCCTGCCACGCCCAGTGCGATAAGCATCAATTATACCTTTTTTACCAAAAATAAGTCCGCCAGTTGGGAAATCTGGACCTTTGATGTATTGCATGACCTCTTCAAGGCTAGCGTTTTTATTGTCGATTAAAAGCAAAAGCCCATCAACAAGCTCATCAAGGCTGTGTGGCGGGATATTTGTCGCCATACCCACAGCGATACCGCTCGATCCGTTTAAAAGCAAATTTGGCACGCGCGCAGGAAGCACATCAGGCTCACTTAGGCTCTCATCGTAGTTTGGTATGAAATCGACCGTCTCTTTGTCTAAATCTTTCAAAAGTTCTTCGGCTAGTGGCGTCATTCTAGCCTCTGTATAACGCATAGCAGCTGCGCCGTCGCCGTCAATCGAGCCGAAGTTTCCCTGACCATCGACGGTTGGAATTCTCATAGAAAAGCTTTGTGCCATACGCACTAGCGCATCATACACCGCTGTATCGCCGTGCGGGTGGTATTTACCGATGACATCACCCACAATACGCGCTGATTTTTTATATGGTTGGCGAGAGCTAACTCCAAGGTCGTTCATAGCGTATAAAATTCGCCTATGCACAGGCTTCAAGCCGTCTCTGGCATCAGGTAAGGCGCGACCTATGATAACGCTCATCGAATAGTCTAAATAGCTTGTTTTTATTGATTCTTCAACATCTATGTCTATGATTTCTTGTGTGTCAAAAATACTTTCTTGCATATCTTTCCTTATTGCAAATTTAAACTTTTAATTCTAGCAAAAAAACCTTTTGAGTAACCTAAAATTCGCGTAAATTTGCTTAAATTTGTGCATTTGCCAAAACTATGCCAAAAACCACTCTAAATCCAGCCTTTTTTAAAACCTCCCTAGCCTCCAACATACTAAGCCCGGTTGTAACGATATCATCGACTAAAATCACGGGAAATTTTGGCTCTTTTGTAATTTTATAATCGCGCCTGTGTTTTAGGCGAAATTCCAAGGACTGACCTGCGTATTTGACCTTGTTTTGGGCTTTAATCACGCCATAAGTTGGCGTTATTTCGCGCGATTTTAGCGCGCGGGCCAAAACGGCAGTATGCGAAAATCCAGAGCCAATATCATCATCTAGCGGGACGGCTTGAAATTTGAAATTTGGGATTTCGCGCGTCAAATTTGGCAAATTCTCATCTAAAAAAGCCTTAAATTCATTTGGAAATTTCGCTAGACTAAATTTAGCCAAGCGCGATAAAACCGCACTTCCGTGCAAATGGTGCTTGGAAAGGATTAAATTTTTAACCTCCGAGTATCCGTAATAATAAAATACCACGAAATCCTCCACCACACGCGCGTTTAGGCGGTTTTGCGAGAGGGTTCGCGCACAAGAGGTGCAAAAAAGGCGCAGGGAAAATGCGCCACAATTAATGCAACGCATTTAAAATTTAGAGCGAAGAGACGATTTGATCGGCTGATTTTTTGATGATATCTCTTAGCATACTTTCGACGAAAGGCTCCATTGTGCGGGCATTGCGAAGGGCTGCAAACTCGCTTTGATCTTGGGCTACGCGTTTTGTAATCGTTCTAGTGCCATTTACGATAGTGATGAAAACTTCGGCTTTTGCGCTCATATTTTGTTTAGAATACCCCTCGATTGCGGCATTTAGGGTTTTGATATCCACGCTTATGTTAGCCCCACCTGCGCCTATGGCTACGCCACGCGCGCCAAGCTCGGTTTTAAGGGCGTTTTCGAACCACGAGCTCAAATCTGTTTTAAGCAAAACCTCGTCAATTAAATTTCCGCTATTATCGTTGATTGTGCCGATGATTAGGGTATTTTGACGAGAGTCTTTGATATTTAGCTCGCCAGCGCTTTTGGTTTTTGCTTGTGGCGCAACACCAGAAATATATGGACTAAGCCCCAAAACAGGCGTATTGCTCGAACACCCCGCGATTAAAAGTGCAAAGATTGCGACAAAAATTGATTTCATTTTGATCCTTTTTTGAAAAATTTGGCGTAATATAGCGATAAATTTTAAATTTATAGTTTTTTTTGTATTATTAAAGGTTTTAAATCAAGGAGAAATTTTGCAAGCACTCGCACTAAAATACAGACCAAAAAACTTCGACGCCCTAATCGGACAAAACGCAATCGCAAGCTCCCTAGCGCACGCACTCGACGGCGCAAGACTAGGACATGCATATCTTTTTAGCGGACTTAGAGGCTCTGGCAAGACCTCGACCGCGCGTATTTTCGCCAAAGCCCTGCTTTGCGATCACGGACCCACTTCGAAGCCTTGCGAGAGTTGCGATAACTGTATCATGGCAAACGAAGGTCGCCATATCGATATCATCGAAATGGACGCTGCAAGCCACCGCAAAATCGACGATATCAGGGAGCTAATCGAGCAGACCAAATACTCCCCGGCTAGTGCGAGATTTAAAATTTTTATCATAGACGAGGTTCATATGCTTACCAAAGAGGCTTCAAACGCCCTTTTAAAGACGCTTGAAGAACCGCCTGCGTATGTAAAATTTATCCTAGCCACCACAGATCCTTTGAAGCTTCCAGCGACCGTGCTTTCGCGCACACAACACTTCCGCTTCAAACCAATCGCCCAATTAGCGATTATTTCGCACCTTGAAGCGATTTTGCAAAATGAGGGTATTTCTTACGAAAACGGCGCGCTCAAAATCCTAGCTAGAAGCGGTTCTGGCTCGCTCAGGGATACTCTCACGCTTTTAGATCAAGCCATAATTTATAGCGAAGAAAATGTCACGCAAACCGCAGTAGCCGATATGCTGGGGCTCCTAGATCCCGCCAAAATCAATGAAATTTTAGAAATCGTTTTGCGCCAAGACCGCGTGGGCGCTATCGAAATCGTCAAAGAGATCGAAAACTACAACGCCGAGACCATAATCGACGAGATGATTGCGAATTTAAAAGAGAAATTTTTGCGAAATGATACCAAATTTAGCATGCTAATTTATGAGCGATTTTTCCGAATTTTAGCCGGCGCAAAAAGCATGCTAGGCGTGAGTTCGGATAATACTTACTCGCTTTTGATGATGATATTTTTGATGATGGAAGCTGTGAATTTGCAAGAAATCGACGAGTTAATCGAAATTTCAAAATCCATTGAGGGTAGCGGTGCAAGCGGGGCAAATTTGGGCTCTGCGCCAAATTTTGCTACGCCAAAAAGCGCGCAGGCAAATGCAAATTTCAGCGCACCGCGAAATACTCCAAATTTGACGCAAAATTCAGCGCAAAATCCAGCCCCTGTGCAAAACAGCACTAGCCAAAAACTAAACGATTTAGAGCAAAAAGTAGCGCAAAAAACAGGCGCAGATACGCTAAATGCGAATTCGGCGTATGATAAATTTCTCTCAAATTTATACGATAGAAGCTACGAGCTGGGCGAGAAATTTGATAATTGCATTGAATTTGTCAAATTCGAAAACTCCACTTTGTATCTGATTTCTCGCGCCAAAAACGAGGACAAAGAGTATTTGCGCGCCGCGTCAAGGGCGATAAATAGCGTTTTGAAAATGACTTTTGGTGAAAATGCTAAAATTTCAATCACCCAAAACGCCCCACTTCGCGAGGCGGAGCCAAAGCCGAATTTGGCAAATTCGCCAAAGGATTTACCCAAGCCAAATTTGCTAAATCAGACAAATTTGAGCAATTACGAAATCAGCGCCGAAGTAGCCAAGCCTGATATGCAAAAAACTAGAAGCGAGCTTGCCAAGCTTGCAAGCGAGGCTGTGAGCAAGGAAGAAATTTTAAAAACCGAGCTTGCAAATCTTTTCGGCGAACCGAGTAAAATCGTAGAAAATTAGCTTAAATTTATCAGCTTTGGTGTAAAATTAGGGTTCATCTTATCACAAAGGCAAAATATGCGTGGCTATAAAATCGTATCAGGAAGCGCCAATCCTGACTTCGCAAAAAAAATCTCAAAATACCTATCCCTGCCACTTAGCGAGTGTTCTATCAAGACATTTAGCGACGGCGAGATTAGCGTGCAAATCGGCGAAAGTGTGCGCGGCAAGGATGTTTTCGTCATACAACCGACCTGCGCTCCGGCTAACTCAAATTTAATGGAGCTTTTAATCCTAAGCGACGCGCTAAAAAGATCAAGCGCTAGATCAATCACAGCCGTGGTGCCGTATTTCGGATACGCTAGACAGGACCGCAAGGCAGCCCCAAGAGTGCCAATCAGCGCCAAACTCGTCGCAAATATGATGCAAACAGCGGGCATTGATAGAGTGGTGACAATGGATCTACACGCTGGACAAATTCAGGGATTTTTCGATATTCCGGTAGATAATTTATATGGATCTTTGGCGTTTTTGGACTATTTCAAAAACAAAAATTTAAAAAACCCTATCATCGCTAGCCCAGATGTCGGCGGTGTGGCGCGCGCAAGATCCTTTGCTAAAAAGTTAAATTTGGATATGGTTATTGTAGATAAAAGACGCGAAGAAGCCAACAAAAGCGAAGTTATGAATATCATCGGCGATGTAAATGGCAAAGATGTGATTTTAATCGACGATATGATCGATACAGCCGGCACTATCGTCAAAGCCGCCGCTGCGTTTAAAGAAAGGGGTGCGACTAGCGTTATGGCGTTTTGCACACACGCGGTTTTAAGCGGACCAGCTTATGAGAGGCTAAATGAGGGCGCACTAGATGAGCTAATCGTCACAGATACGATTCCGTTGCGCCAAGAGTGCGATAAAATCAAAGTCATCTCGGTAACATCGCTATTTGGCGAGGTTATCCGTCGCGTATATCACGACGAGAGCGTAAATAGCCTTTTTGGTTAAAATTTATACTAGAAATTCTTTAAATTTACCAGAATTTGCCGTGAAATTTAAATTTTATTTTAAAATTTCACGGTAAAATTACTCCTAATATCTTTTTAAAAAAAACTAAAATTTCATTTATAGGAGTATATAATGAAAAAGTTTTTACTTTTATCACTTGGCTGTGCATGTGCATTTGGTGCCTCTTTGCAAGATATTCAATCAAGCAAAAAGGTTAAAATCGGTGTGCGAGAAAACCTGCCTCCATTTAGTTCGCAGGTAAATGGGCAGAGCGAGGGATTTGAGGTATCTTTGGCCAAAGAAATCGGCACAAAGCTAGTAGGAAGCGACGGCTCAATCGACTTAGTAGTCATCGAGGCAAAAGACAGACTTCCTATGCTTAAAAACGGCGATTTAGACCTAGTGGTCGGCAACTTTTCTGCCACACCAGCGCGCGCTAAGGAAGTGGATTTTTCAGTGCCATACCTAGCAGATGTGCAAGTCGTAGTCACCAGAAAAGCTGACGGAGTTACAAAGCTATCTGATTTAAAGGGCAAAAAAATCATAGTCCAAAAGGGTACCACAAGCGATGATTGGCTCAAAACGAATGCACAAAAATACAGTTTTGATGTTTCTTACTGCGAACATGGCGTAGAGTGCGCGGAAAAAATGCTATCAAACGAAGTTGATGGCTACATGCACACAAATATCACAGCCGCCGCAGTTGTGATGAATAATCCTAGCTTAGAAACTGGCGTCAAAAGCGTAGGCGAGATAGATTATATCTGTGTGGGCGCG
This sequence comes from Campylobacter sp. JMF_15 NE4, assembly GCF_027737645.1. Lineage (NCBI taxonomy): Bacteria > Pseudomonadati > Campylobacterota > Epsilonproteobacteria > Campylobacterales > Campylobacteraceae > Campylobacter > Campylobacter sp. JMF_15 NE4. Next base: position 20,411 of record NZ_JAOVTY010000002.1, read on the forward strand.
CAAAAAGGCAACGCAGAGCTTGTAAATTTCGTAAATAACGCGATTATTGAGCTGACAAAGGCGGAGTTTTTCCAACACGCATACACCGATACTTTCGAGAAATTTTACAAAGGCAGTATTGATAAAAAATACCTTCTGCTAGACGATTTCCTTAGCAATTTTTAAGCTAAATTCTACTTTATAAGCCCAAATTTGGGCTTATAAATTTCCCCGATTTGTCATTTGCAAGCAAACGCAGCTAACATGCTAATCCATGGGATTTTCATTGACTTTTAATTTGTCATTGCGAGCCGTGCTTGCACGGCGTGGCAATCTACGACTTTAAAATTCCTTGCGCCAAATTTGCTATCATTGCGAGCCCAGCGTTGCAATCCAGGGAAATTCAAACAAATTTTAATTCGCAGAAAAATTTATCGGAATTTATATTTTATGGAATTTTAAAAACTCACTCTAAATTTTACTGGATTGCTTCGATTTTCTTGCGAAAATCTCGCAATGACACGAAATTCGCATTTTGGTTATTTTTGCTCGTAGATTGCTTCGCTTTCTACGAAAGCTCGCAATGACAAATTAGGCGAAATCCGAGGCAGTATTCCTCAAAGAGCCAAATTTTAATCAATCTTCAAAACGCTTAAAAACGCCTCGCTAGGCAAATTCACCTTGCCGATAGCCTTCATGCGCTTTTTGCCCTCTTTTTGCTTTTCGAGCAACTTGCGCTTGCGCGTAATATCGCCGCCGTAGCACTTGGCGGTTACATTTTTGCCCATTGCTCGCACATTTTCGCGGGCGATGATTTTGTTGCCGATACTAGCCTGAATCGCCACCTCAAAAAGCTGACGCGGGACGATTTCCTTCATCGCCTTTACCAGATCCCTGCCCTTAGACTGCGCCTTTTCTACCGGCACGATGATAGAGAGCGCATCGACAGCCTCGCCAGCGACGCGAATATCGAGTTTGACCAAATTTCCGCGCCTATAATCGCTAGGCTCGTAATCGAAACTCGCATAGCCTTTGGTGCAGGATTTGAGCTTGTCGTAAAAATCCATAATAATCTCATTTGTCGGCACATCGTATTCGAGCAAAACACGCTCTGGCGTGATATAGTCCATTTTGGTCTGCACGCCACGGCGAGAATTTAAAAGCGTGATTAAATTCCCCAAAAATTCACTCGGCGTAATGATTGTAGCGCGCACATAAGGCTCTTCGATACGATCTATATAGTTCGGCTCAGGCAGTTCGCTAGGACTGTGTATTCGCTTGATAGAGCCGTCTGTGAGATAGACCTCATAAGTAACGGTCGGCGCAGTAGCGATTAGATCGAGATTAAACTCGCGCTCCAAACGCTCTTTGACAACCTCCATGTGAAGCAAGCCCAAAAACCCCACGCGAAAGCCAAATCCAAGCGCAAGCGAGGTCTCTGGCTCGTAGCTAAGCGAGCTATCATTTAGGCTGAGCTTATCTAGCGCGTCGCGGAGCTCTTCGAATTTATCGGTCTCGACGGGGTAAATTCCAGCAAACACAAAAGGCTTAGCCTTTTCAAAGCCACCGATTGGCTGGGAGGCTTGGTTGCGATAGAGCGTAATCGTATCGCCGACTTGCACATCGCTGACATTTTTTAGCCCCATTACTACGATACCGACCTCGCCGCTTCGCACGGCGTTTGTTTTAATCGGCGCAAGAGGGTTTGGATACATGAGCCCTAGCACCTCGTGGCGACCGCCAGTGCCCATGACATAGACCTCATCGCCCTTTTTGACCACTCCGTCATAAATGCGCACAAGGGCAAGTGCGCCAAGATAGTTATCAAACCAGCTATCATAAATAAGTGCTTTTAATGGCTTGTTTTCGTCAGTTTTGGGAGCTGGGATTTTTGTGATAATTGCTTCTAATAGCTCTTTTATGCCCTGCCCAGTCTTCGCGCTTACTTCGATTGCCTCCGAGCAATCAAGTCCGATTATATGCTCGATCTCGTCCTTGACGCGCGTAGGATCTGCTGATGGAAGGTCGATTTTGTTTAGCACAGGGATAATTTCTAGGTTGTGTTCGAGTGCGATATAGACATTTGCGATAGTTTGAGCCTGCACGCCCTGGCTGGCATCGACGACAAGTATCGCGCCCTCACAGCTAGCCAGACTTCTGCTTACTTCATAGCTAAAATCCACATGACCTGGGGTGTCGATGAGATTTAGGACATATTTTTCGCCACCAAGCTCGTATTCTAGACGCACGGATTGGGCCTTGATAGTGATACCACGCTCTTTTTCGATATCCATAGTATCCATGATTTGCGAGCTCATTTGACGATCTTCGACCGCCTTACACTCACTGATTAATCTGTCTGCAAGGGTGCTTTTGCCGTGGTCTATGTGGGCAATAATGCTGAAATTTCGTATATTTTTCAAATGTCTTCCTAATTTAAATTTTACTATTTTTTTAAATTTGATTAAATTTAAAAAAGCCTAGCACCAAGGCTAGGCTTTAAATTTTAACTGGCGTGAAAGTTACCAACTGATACGCCTATTGCGGTAGGTTCTTCCCGCACTTTCATTTGTGCCACCAGTTGAAGCACTTGCATCGCTTTCTCCTACAAAGTTACCGACATCATCTGCCTTACCTTTGATAGTACCTTCACCCATCCAAGAACCAGCAGGGTTAAATCTTACCTCAATAGGATTGAAGTATTGTGGCACACCTGAGACTGCATAAGGCGCAGCATAATCATGAACTCCAACACTCTCTTCTTCATATACCCTAGTTCTATCATGTGCAGGGGTATGGATAAGCCAAGGATTTGTAAGTATCCTGATAGTAGAAGCTGCGCGATTTCCAGAATTTATAGTAATAGTTTGAACTCCATTTACAAAACCAGCTCCATCATTTGGATTAGCCGCCGTAGCCACTCTTACACCTGCATTTGTAGATTTGTATCTAGAAACAAATCTATTGGCAATATTTGCACCTGTTGCGAAAGTATTTATAACCCAACCATTACTTTTATTAGTATTAATGAGCACATTAGGATTAAGGATTCCAAAAACATTTGCCGCAGGGACAAGATATTCTAAACCAGTTCTTGGTGCAGGCATAACAAAACAATCATTTAAATTGGTTTTACCACAATATAGATATTCGTTGATAGGAATTGATATAGGTGCGCCAGTTACACCTTCATATACATTTTCACCATCGCTTACATCGTAAGATTTACCATAGACAAAATATGCGTATGTTCCGATATTGTCAGCGAAATTTGTATATGGTGTTCCATCGCTATATGTCGCATCGTTAGTGCCATTTATCCTATTTATGACAGTCGCTTTATCTACGCCTTTTGCAATCCTCGTTATGTATTGATCAAAGTTTTCATTAAATATTTCAACTCCTGAACCCATTTCCACTTTTGAGCCTGCAATTTCAGACGCTGTATAAGGAATAATTTTTAAATCTTTATCAAATTTCGCCGGTTGAATTTTTCCATTTCCTCCATCAAGAGCCACACGAGAAAAGCCAAAATCACTAGCGTAAATTAAAACCGGCAAACTAGGATTTTTTTGCATTCTGTCAAAGTTAAAATAAACGGTTGCATTTGGAGTTTTACCCTCTTTAAATCCACGAGCCATCAAGGCAAAATTTGCTATTTTAGGATTCATTTGACTATCTGTATCTAACCTATGGACAAATCCGCTATTCAAACTCGCATCGGTATAATAACTAATAGCTTGATTTAAAGGTATAGGAAGCTGCCATTGATTAACACCACTAGTCATCTCTTCTCTAACACCAGTAGCAGTTATTTGTTTGACATTATACTTATAACATCTACTATCATAATTCGCACTAGCAACACACTCACCGGTAGTAAGGAAGGAAGTTCCACGAGGAATTCTAAATGACATTGTTGCTAAATCAGGATACGGAATATAATTTGATTCGTTTGTAATCGTACTAGCAGTAACCCCAGTTGCACAACGACCGTCGTTAGCACCAGTAGCACTAGCACAATCGTAACCAAATGTCACATCCACATCCATATCACTTGCAAATCCACAAACTTGTTGTGAAGTACCATTAGAATTTGTCGCCATTCTTCCATCATACAATGTAGCCACTATATCCTTATAAACGCTATCATCTAAATAAGCAACAGCATTGAATTTCAACATAGCTAATTGATCTAGCTGATTTGTTACCGCTTTATTATTAGCTGGATTAACATAATTTGTACCATCTCCAAGCACATCAATAAACAAATTATTCTCTATATCAACAGAGTTAAAATATGTGAAAGCAGCGGTTGTAGCACCGGTTATATTGTTGTCATAACTACTAAAACGCGAAGCATTTGCATCATAAGCAGTAGTAGCATCAGGAATACCGTCGCCATCAGTATCTTCACCAAGCCAAGACAATCCGTATGTTCCATTATCCAAACTGGTCATAGAAATTCCAATTTTTTTTGGTTGATATCTAAGCACTAGTCCCAATGCTTTTTCTGCGTCTTTATCGCTAGCTTGTTTTATACCGACATCACAACCGATTCTACCTCTATCATCATGGACATTGCTAGTAGAGTTAATTACACATTTTGTTCCCCAATACTTATCTCGCATATCCTGGCTCTTAGGTGCAGGTTGTTCCCTAGAATCAAAGGTTTGATCTGCATAATCATCTGTCCATGAGTTGTCATAGATATTTACCATTACATCGCCGACATTATAGTAGTTAAAAATTTCGCCCTTTGGATTATCTTTATTTTTATCAGCATACAATGTCGAAGTATATAAAGCAGCTGGGCGTTTATCTTTTTTATTTGCCTCCAAAAGACCTTGTGCTCTAAGTTCATTTGCATTATATCTTTTGAGTTTGGCTGCACCATCTGTAACATTGATATTTTTCACACTAAAATCAGCTATCATACTTATGGCGTCTTTATCCCAAACCCTATCATATTTTGCATCAAAATCCTTGCCATTTATTAAACAGTTTTCGATTTTAGTAACTTTACCAAATTCTGCATCTTTATTGCCTTTTGAGAGTTTAGATACAGCATTGCTATCTAACTCATATTTACCTTCGCCATATTTATATACTAATCCAGCATAAGGCACAGGCACATTTGCACAAGTTCCAACTGTCGATTTAAGTCCGTCTTGATCTGCCAATTCCTTTTCTATATAATAAGATTGTCCAGATATATTTTCACGGCAAGCACCAGAAATAAATGGTTTTAGGTAAGTCGCAGTTTCTCTATATGCCAAATACGCAGTATCTTTATCTACATCCAAAGAAGCATTTGTGTAACTATCTCTCTGGCTAAATCTAAGTTTGCTTAGATCTCCACCTAAAATACCATAATAGTTCGGCACTGAATTGCCTTTATAGCTCTTTGCATAAAATACCTTGCTTAGCACATCAATATTTGATTTATAATCTCCACCTACACGCAAATTATTGCTATTTCTTTCATCTAATTTCTCGGTAATATCACCAGTAGCGGCAGGATTTACTAATTTTGCATATTTATCGGTAGCACTCATATCTGCTTCGAAATACGCAGGTCTGACTACGAAGTTATCACTATCACAAATATGGAAAGACCCGTCAGCTGACATCTCTGTTCCGAAATACGACTGAGCGGTTTCGATCTCAGATAAAATCTTAGCCAAATCCGCATTAAAGGCTTCTCTTTCATCTTCAAATTCATCATTGCCCGATGTATCATTTAACCACGCAAGCTCTAATTCGCGTTTTTTAGGTTCTTCTAGCTCTATTTTATATCTGCTTACCCCATATCGTTCAAGTAGATTAGTTACAGATTGTGGCAAATCCATTTTTTTGTTTATATATTTTTCATATAAACGCTCTGTTTGCAATCTGATATAATACTGTGTTACATTTTCGATAGCGACAGGTTCGTCATCGACATACTCATATAAAACAGTGCCATTGACATCAAGAGCCAAATTTTCCAAATTTATCGGTCTAGTCGCAACGAAATTTTCCAGTCCTCTTGGATAGTAACTAAACATAAATGTTACACCCTTAAAGGCATCTTCTATCTCCACCTCATCGATAGGAACGATTAGTTTCTCATCTGTTTGTTTCTCTTGGAATTTCGTATTATGATCGACTCCTCGCACACCGTTGAATTTAAACGGAAGCTTTGTTTTGTTATCGATATAGTAGCAACTACCCTTGTCGCTAGCTCTAATTGCAGATAAGAAAATCGGACCTTCTAGGTCAAATTTTTTCAAGCTACCATCAGCATTAGGATAGTCGATTCCCATTCTACCATTTGGCAACTCTTTTGTATTTATAGGTACGCAATGTTCGCCTACACGATGAAAAATATTACTAAACGCATCGCACAAATCTACGCGAGAATTCTTTTTATTCCAATCAGAGCAATCGCCTGTTTCATTATCCAAATTCTCAGTAGGGCATGGGAACAAATCATTAATATCAGGTCTAAATACCATATTTACCTTAAACGGCAACTCTGCTACTTGGGTATATAGTCTGTCATCTTGTTTATTTGTCTTATCTGTATCTTTTAAATCTTCAAAATTTTGATTTACAATTTTAAGACCATTTAAAAACGCAATTTCTACATCTTGGGGTTTTTCACCCTCACACATCGAAAGCTCAGCTTCTGGCAGAGTAATAAGCTCTGTCGAATTAGCAAGTCTCATCTTATAAGTAACTCTATAACTAATAGGATTATACAGATAAGTGTTGCCGACAGTAGCGTTAAACTCGATATATGCAGACTCTCCGATTTCTAGCCTACCACCTCCATTAGGGTTATCTTTTCCACTAGATCCAGCATTGCTTCCTAGATAAAATCTCGGAGTATTATTTACAAGCTTCATCAAAGTCTTGCCATTATAGCTAGCTATCGGGTTTGTATTGTTGGCTCTATCTTTTTGAGTAGAGTATGCACCAGGTAGATTATCGGCGATATATACATAGTCTAGTTTGTTTGCTTCACTTATTTTCTTAGATTCTAGCGTAGTATTATCTACACCAGATGAATTTGGTTGATAGGTATTATAAGCACCTTTGTTTAGCTGGACTTCTAGGTCATACGCAACTTCGCCGCTGGCGTCATAGTTGCGAATCTCTGTTCGATAATACAGCGTCTCACCCGCTACTACGCGTTGCACGGTAGGGATATTGCTATCTGGGGTAGTTTTTTTCTCACCAGTCTTCCAATCATAAAATCCCATCCAACCGCTCGTATCATAAAATCTCTGAACATAGCATAGTTTAGGGACATACATATCGATTGAAACACCCATAAACGAAACCATAGAACGGTTTGTAGTTCCGCCAGGGTTTGGAGCGGCTACTATTCTTACCGCCATTTTATTTTGTTCCTTTCGAAGCCTATCTGAAATATCAAATTCATCTAAGTCAAAACCTTGATGATAACCACTTGCGCCATTAAGCACATATTCTCCATCGCTATTTACTGTCAGCCAAGTCTTTGAACCATTAAAGAAATTTGGGCTATTATAATCGTTAGTATCTAGCCTAGTGACATTTTCCATATTTTCTGCGATAAAAATACCTTCACCTTGATTTGGACTTAAACCACCATTTGCGCCCAAGGCTCCCATTATCAGTTTGCCTTTGATATCACCACTTTTTGGAGTAAAAAATCCAGTCAAAGCATAACTAGCTGTAATATTTTTATTTCCAGAAGTATCTGGTTCTAGCGATGTTAGACCATCATATAAAGTAATATTTTTTGGTTTAAAATATGTATCCAAATATTTTTTTGCAGCATCTCTATTGCTAGCACCTACCTTACTAGGATCAGCAAGAAGTTTTTGTTGCGATCTCATACTCTTATCATATACTACTACTAGTTGCCAGCCACCAAATGGCAAAAGCCTAGCATGCGGCTTATTCATCCAACCACCATCTAAATTTCCTGCCATAGCAGCATCGGCTGGTCTATATACTTGGTTGCTTATGCCATCGCCGCCTTTTCTTGGATCTACGGAGCTAGCATTGATGTTACCGACTGCTACATTTATAGTCTCATCATAATCTGTAAAATTTGCCTTAATTTTATCGGTAATATCAGCAGAGCAGTTATACATCATAGCATATCTTTGATAATTACCATTTAAACCACCCCTAGATGAATTATAGGCAAAGTATCCATTGCAAATTTCTCTACTAACATCATAAGTAGAACCAGCAATCTTTACCTTTACATCTTGGTAGCCTTTAATCTCATCTATTTTAAGAACCTTAGGCAATCTTTTACAATTAGCCCTTTGGTCTAATTTGCCCTCTCTTTTTAGCTTCGCGACCTCATCTAACTCAGCTTGCGTGCAGTTCTCAGGACCATAAGAGTCTTTTAACACTTCGTTATCGTTATACAAATGACCATACCAATAAAGTCTCGCAAAGACAATATCATCTTTCGTCACACCCTTTGGAAGCTTAACCGTATCAGCAGCACTATTCTTGGTCCCGCTTATGCCACCATCGGTGATATAACCAGCTTTCCAATTATCGTCAGTCTCACCAAGAGTACCAGTTCCTCTAAGTGGCATAGGGTTAATGATAGGCTTACCAGCTGTTACCATATCGCCATATACATAGGTGCCACTTCCACCAAATCTCTCTTTAAGCGCACTACTTTGATCATAAATATTTATAAAATCCACATCGCTAAAATTTACTAATTGTTTCTTTCCGTTTTCATCATACCACTTATTTTGCGAACCATCTGGATTTGTCGGGGCAAGACCTCCCCATAGATTAGTCCCCGTCGCCTTTCCACCGTATGTAATATCTCCTAAATGAGCCCCACGAGAATCAGAGGGAATCTCGCCGCTATTTGGAATCTCATTTGCTCTTTCGAAAGCTGGTACTATCTTGATATGATGAGTATCGTCATAATCCGCATACGCATCATCATCTGCGAACGCGCCAACGCTAACTCCAAACAAAATCAACATAGCAGATAACGCCCTGCTAAATACCTTTTCTTTTTTCATAATATGACCTCCATCATTTTATGTGTAAAAATTTTCTCTATTTTATTACTAAATCGCTTAAAATAAATATAAATTTAACCTTTGAAAATGTGAATAATCAAGGCATTTAGCGGATTTTTTATTTTTGTTATTTGGGCAAATTTATTTGCGTGCAAATTTACAAACGAAAAAATGCAAATTTGGCGCAAAGAATTTTAAAGTCGTAGATTGCTTCGTCGCTATGCTCCTCGCAATGACAATAGCGAGCAAATTTTGTCTGATTTGTTATTGCGAGAATTTGCGAGCGTGAAATTTGTTTAATCTGTCATTGCGAGCTTTCGCAGAAAGCGAAGCAATCTACGAGCAAGAATTACCAAAACGCAAATTCCGTGTCATTGCGAGACGGCAACGCCGTCGAAGCAATCCAGTAAAATTTAGAGTGAGTTTTTTAAAATTCCATAAAATATAAATTCCGATAAATTTTTCTGCGAATTAAAATTTATTTGAATTTCCCTGGATTGCTTCGGCGTTACACGCCTCGCAATGACAAAAAATTCAGCGTTCGGTAATTTTAAGTCGTAGATTGACTTTGTCGCTATGCTCCTCGCAATGACAAAATAAAATAAATTTTACTTCGCTTACAATGACGATAAGATTTCGGCGCAGTATTTCAGGGTGACAGATCATGTGTCATTGCGAAAAGCCAAAACCTACATATATTTTTCTAAAACTTTTGGAATTTCGATTGTGCCGTCGGCGCGTTGGTAGTTTTCCATGACAGCGATTAATGTGCGACCCACTGCCAAAGATGAGCCATTTAGCGTATGCACTAACGCATTTTTCTTGTTTTCATCTTTATAGCGGATTTTCGCGCGTCTAGCTTGAAAATCACGACAATTTGAAATCGAGCTAATCTCTCTATATTTATTTTGTCCGGGAAGCCAGACTTCAAGGTCGATAGTTTTTGCCGCACTAAATCCAAGATCTCCGCTACAAAGCACCATGTGGCGATGCGGTAAGCCCAAAGAAGCTAGTAAATCACTAGCGCAAGAGACCATTTCATCTAGCATTTTTGCGCTATCTTCTGGCTTCGTAATCGCCACAAGCTCGACCTTTTCGAACTGGTGCTGACGAATCATACCCCTAGTATCGCGCCCTGCGCTACCGGCTTCTTTACGAAAGCAGTGGCTGTAACTCGTAAGCTTTATCGGCAAATTCGCGCTTTCGATAATCTCATCGTTGAATAAATTCGTCGCTGTAACTTCGCTCGTAGGTATGAGATACAAATTTAGCTCGTCGCTATCTACTTTGTAAAGATCGTCTTTAAATTTGGGTAGCTGTCCTGTGCCGTAAAGTATCTCATCACGCACCAAAAACGGCATATTTACAAGCTCAAAACCACGGCTGTTGTTAAAATCAATCATATAATTTATCAACGCCATATTTAGCTTCGCACCAAGCCCACGAAGTGCGGTAAAACGGCTACCGCTAAGCTTCACGCCTCGTTCGAAATCTAGCCAACCAAGGCTTTCGCCTAGCTCGAAATGCTCTTTTGGCGCAAAGTCAAATTTACGCGGTTCTAGCACGGTTTTTACGCAGACATTTTCGTTTTCATCTGCGCCAAATGGGACATCATCATCGATGATATTTGGCACGATGGCTGCCACACTATTTAGCTTTTCTTCGCACTCGCTGACCACTGCGCCGAGTTCTGCGATTTTTGCCTTGTTTGCGTCAAGTTCGGCTTTTAGGGCTTTCATGTCGCCACCATTTCGTGCGATTACGCCCATTTCTTTACTTTTGGCGTTTTGCACGGCTTGCAAATTTTCTAAATTTGTCTTTTTTTCTTTTAGTTCGTTGTAAGCATCAAGTAGGCTTTTTAGCGTGTCTGCGGGGACTTTTTTGGCGATTAGTTTTTTATTAAATTCGTCAAAATTCGTTTCGATTAGTCGTAAATTTATCATATCTTTCTCCGTGAAATAAAAATTTTTGGATTTTAGCGAAATTTTACTTTAAAAATATAAAGTGGGCAAATTTAAGCGAAATTTTATAATATCTAAAAATTTTTAGTGTTATTTTAAGCTAAATTCTGTAATATTACGAAACCGAAATTTTTCACAAGGAGCGAATATGAAATTTAAAATTTTATCCCTTCTAACCTGCGCTGCAACTGCGTCATTTGCGCACTTTGGCGTAGTTTTGGCAGATAGTGATACTATCGAAGACGAAGCCAAAAACAAGCTAAATTTAGTTTATGAATTCACTCACCCTTTCGAACAAAATCGCATGAATTTAGAAATTCCAAATGTGGCTGAAATTTGGATAAATGGCGAGAAAAAGCCGTTTTTGCAAAATTTAAAAGCGCAAAAAGATGGCGAAAACGCTTATTTCACAGCCGAATTTGAGGTAAAAGAACCGGGCGTTTATCAATTTTATTTCGATCCAAAGCCATATTTCGAACCAGCCGAGGGAAAATTTATCCGCCACCAAAGTAAAACCATAATCGACGCTTACGGATACGGCGATGGCTGGGACGAGCCAGTGGGGCTAAAAGCCGAAATCGTGCCACTTACGCGCCCATTTGGACTATATGCGGGAAACTCGTTTTGCGGGACAGTATTATACAAAAATGCCCCAGCTAAGGGCGTAGAAGTCGAGGTCGAATACTACAACAAATCCGCCCTAAAAGCCCCTAGCGAGGACCATATCACGCAGGTTGTAAAGACTAATGCAAACGGGGAATTTTGCTTTACGATGCCTTTATCTGGGCATTGGGGCTTTGCGGCCTTAATCGACGATGACGAAAAAATCGCGCACGAGGGCAAGGAATATGGCGTCGAGCTTGGCGCGGTGCTTTGGGTGCAGACCAAAGACTACGAAAAATAGGGATTTGCGCGTGAAATTCAGCGTAAAATTTAGAGCGAAATTTAGTATGAATTTAAGCGAGAAATTTGGCGCAAATTTTGCCCATAAATTTAGCTCAAATTTGAGCGAAATTTCATTTAAAATTACGAAATTTAGGACATTAAATGCACATTAGCGAAGGCGTTTTACCAAGCGAAATTTTAATATCAGGCTGGGCGATAAGTGCGCCCGTGGTGGCGTATCTCGCATACCGCTTAAAAGTAGAGAAAATCCCGCAAGTAGCGTGTATGAGCGCGATTTTTTTCATCGCCTCGTTTATCCATTTGCCAGTGGGCGCAAGCTCCGTGCATTTGATTTTGGGCGGATTAATCGGCGCAGTATTGGGTGCTGACGCGATTTTAGCGATATTTGTGGGGCTCATGCTCCAAGGGGTTTTCTTTGGATTTGGTGGGATTACGATTTTGGGCGTAAATACCGCAATCATCGGCTTTCCAGCCGTTTTGGGCGCAGTGTTTGTGCGTGCGTGGGGAGGCGCCAAAATGCCCGCCACGACGGCGTTTTTCCTAGCAGGAGCGGTGCCGATACTCATCTCGACGCTACTTTTGGATTTAATCCTTTTTGCTAGTGGCAAGGAATTTTACACAATCATCACGCTAATCTCGCTAGAATCGGCAGTTTTGGCGGTTTTGGAGGGGATTATCGCGCTGTTTGCGCTGAAATTTATCGTGCGGGTAAAAAAGGAAATTTTGCTATGAAAAGGCTCATTTTTGCGCTGTTTGCGTTAGCTTTGGCGAATACTGCCCCGGCTCACTCGCTCAAAGTTTTCGCCAGCCAAGACGGGGAAAATGTGCGCATAAAAAGCTTTTTTTATGGCAATTCGCCCTGCCAAAACTGCGATGTGAAAATCAGCCAAAACGGCGCAGTATTACTGGAATCAAAAACCGATAAAACTGGCGTTTTAAGCCTAAATTTGGGCGCTGGGGAATACGAAATCGAAATTTACGGCGGCGCAGGTCATGCGAAAAAAATAAATTTCAAAGTGGAAAATTTAGGTGAAAATTCGCAAAATTTGCAAAGCCAAAATTTAGATCAAAATTCGAGCGAAATTTTGCAAAATTCGCTCGAACCAAAAAATTCATCAAACCAAAATTTATTAAATTTTGCGCTTAGTTTGGCTATAATTTTCGCGATTTTTGGCGCACTCTACGCCATAAAAAAACGCAAATAAGGATCAAAAATCAAAACTTTTAACCCCTGCCAAAACGCCGCAATTAGCCTACTTTGCTTTGTGATTTATAGCTTTTTTGTCGCACTTGGGGGCAAAATTTATCTTAGCTATTTTTTGCCAGTTTTGGCTCTTTTGGCGCTAAATTTCGCCGATTTTAAAGAGATTTTTAAAAAACTTGCGATTTTAAATATTTTTGTATTTTTTATGATACTAAGCGCGCTAATAGCGCAAAATTCGCACTTTGCACTGCTTGTGTTTTTTCGAGCAAATTTGATTATGCTTTTTGCGATTTTGATTTTTTGGAAGCGGGACGAGTATTTTTTGGCGCGTGGGGTGCGAAATTTAGGGCTTGGGGATAAAATTTCATCTATTTTTTATTTTTGCGTGAAATTTATCGCATTTTTGCGCGCTGAGTTAGAACGCCAAAAAACCGTGCTTTTGGTGCGTGGATTTAGGGCGAAAAGTTCGATTTTTAGCTACAAAACCTACGCAAACTGCGTCGCGCTACTGATTTTAGGGGCGTTAGGCAGGGCAGAAAATTTGCAAAATGCCCTGATTACGCGCGGGTTTAGCGGGAAATTTTTCTTCGCCAAAGAGAAATTTGGCGCACTTGAAATCGGATTTTTATTTTTTGTATTAATTTGCCTTTTTGCAAGGCTTGGAGAGATGATTTGAGCTGTTCGGTAAAACTTAGAAATTTAAGCGCGAAAATGGGCGAGAGAGCCCTTTTTGCGGGGCTAAATTTAGATGTCGCGCACAAGGAAAAAATCGTAATCTTGGGCGAAAATGGTCGCGGAAAAACCACGCTTTTGGAGATTTTGTGCGGGTTAAGGGCGCCTAGTGGCGGAGAGATCGAGATTTTTCACGAAAAAATTTCTAGCGTCAAAGAGTTTGCGAAATTTCGCCAAAATATCGGGTTTTTGTTTCAAAACTCCGACGAGCAATTCATCTGCGCCAATGTCTTTGACGATGTCGCATTTGGGCTTAGGGCGCGAAACGAAGCGATAAAAAAGGGACAAAATGAGGGCGCAAAAAAGGCTAAAATTTTAAAATTTTTCCGCAAAAATTCGGGCGGAAATTTAGGGGAAAATGTCAGCGAAAATTCCAGCGAAATTTTCACCACACCGCACAATCACCACATAAAACCACGAAAAATTTTAAGCGAAGACGAGATAAAAATCCAAGTTGATGAGATTTTGCAACGCTTTGGAATCTCGCATTTAAGGGACGCCGTGCCATATCATCTAAGCGGCGGCGAGAAAAAACTCGTAGCACTTGCTGGGGTGATCGTGTGCGAGCCTGAGATAGTTTTGCTCGATGAGCCCACGACTGGGCTTGATTTTGCTATGCAATCGCGCGTCGCAAAAATCCTCAAAAACCTCGATCTTAGCGAGATTATCGTAAGCCATGACGAGAAATTTATAGGTGCCGTGGCGGATAAAATTTACACATTGGGCGAAAACGGATTATTTAGCGCAAATGGCGAGCCTTGCGGGATTTGAACCACGCGTTTCTACACTGAGAATGTAGCGTCCTGGGCCGCTAGACGAAAAGCTCAAAAAATATGAATTATACTATTTTTTTGCTAAATTTTGCTTTTACTCTAAATAAAATTAAAAATTTCGGCAAATTTAAAGGCGAAATTTGCCAAAATTTAGCTATTTGCTGTGTAGTTGCGTCTCTACAATCTCTTTTTTGCAAGTTTGCAAATCTACCCTATAAAGAAACGCCGTGTAAATCGGCGCATAGGTATATCCATTGAAAACAGTGCCATTTTCTTTTAAACCATATTTGAAACATAAAGTCTCTCCTACTTTTGCCACGATTGTTTCGCCCCACTCAGGGATACCAACATAAATTTTCGTTTGTATATTTGCAGGAATTTCGACTTTTGCATACGCCCCGTTGCTTATCGTGCCGATTTCTTTCGCGCCATCTCCATTATCATAGTAAGCCGTAGTGCGCACCAACGCCCCCATGGCACTTGTTTGTCTATAAACATAAACTACGGCATTATTATTTTGCGGTTCGACAAAATGCTCAAATTTCGCGCCTTTTGCACCACAACCACTCAAAAAAATCGCAAAAAGTATATAAAATATATAAATTGTTTTAGACATTACAGCCCCTTTAAATTTCAAAATTCAAAGCCCTTTTAATCGCCAAAATTTCATTAATATTTTTTTCTAATTCGTTCAAATTTAGCATATTTGGCCCATCGCACAAGGCTTCGCACGGATTTAAGTGAGTTTCGTAGAAAAACCCATCGACCCCCACGCTAGCAGCTGCGCGCGCTAGATATGGCACAAATCTCGCGTCTCCGCCACTTGTGGCGCCGTTTGCACTTGGCATTTGCACGCTGTGTGTCGCGTCGAAAATCACGGGCGCGAACTCACGCATTATCGGGAAACTTCGCATATCTACGACGAGATTTCCGTATCCAAAGGTGCTTCCCCTTTCGCACAGCCACACGCCGTTTTCTTTGGCAGCCTCGTAACCTGAGCTTTTTACGCCACGCGTTTCAAGGACTTTTTTCACGCTGTGATTCATCGCCTGCGGTGCGAGAAATTGCCCTTTTTTGATATTTACTACCGCTTTTGTTTTAGCAGCGGCTACGAGCAAATCAGTTTGACGGCACAAAAATGCCGGGATTTGCAAAGCGTCAGCGACCTCCGCCACAGGCGCAGCTTGGGTGCTTTCGTGGATATCGGTTAGGATTTTAAATCCAAATTTTTCCTTCACTTCGGCTAGTATTTCGCAGCCCTTTTTAAGCCCCGGACCGCGAAAGCTCGAAATGCTCGTGCGGTTTGCCTTATCAAAACTGCTTTTAAAATAAAAATCGATCCCGTCCATTTCGTGAAATTTGCGAAGCTTCTCAGCCACCGCGAAAATTAGCTCTTTGCTTTCGATGACGCAAGGTCCTGCGATTAAAATCATTTTCTATCCTTTGTTTAAATTTTGGCTATTTTAACCAAATTTAATTAATAATTAATCTTAATACGGCTTGCCAAACATCTTCTCGTAATGCTCGTAAAATCGCTTGTAGTAGGGGTTGGAGTAGCGTTTGCGCATACCGTAATTATAGCACTCGATTGTGTCTTTTATGTTTTTATTTTTGGCGTTCCAGCATTTGCGCAGGATTTTGGCGCATTTTGTGAGATTATAAACGGGATTGAAGATATAATCAATCTCGCTTTTGTCGAAATTTACGGCATTTAACTGCCCAAGTCCCACATCGATAGGAAAGCCGTCCTCGTAGAGTTCTTTTGCGATTTGGATTGCGTAGGCTTCGTTTATGGGGTGGATCGCCACGACCCATTTGGAGCGATTTAGGCTGTAATTGCTAGTGCGAATTCGCGCATTTGGACTGCTTAGGGTGGCGAAATAATCAGCGTTTGCTTTATTTGTGAGAAATGAAATCGCAAAGGGGTTAAAATCGCTTTCGATTTTTACGATTGTGTATAAAATTTCGGGTTTGACACCCTCGTTTGTGGCGACATACGCGATGGAATTTGTAATATCTGCGTGCGAATACCCAAACAATCGTAATGAAAAAAATAAAATCAGTATAAAATTTCTCATAACTCTTTCTTATTAAATTTAGCTTTGCGTGAGTATAGCAAAAAATTCGATTTTTTTCTCCAATTTAAGCGAAATTTAATATCAATCGATATATAATCACACTTCATTTTTAATAAATGGTCGCTTAGCTCAGTTGGTAGAGCGCCACCCTTACAAGGTGGATGTCATAAGTTCGAGTCTTATAGCGACCACCACTTGTGCGATGGTAGTTCAGCTGGTTAGAATGCCGCCCTGTCACGGCGGAGGTCGTGGGTTCGAGCCCCATCCATCGCGCCACTTACTTTACAATCCGTGTCTTGCTAGCTCAGTCGGTAGAGCATCTCACTTTTAATGAGGGGGCCGTTGGTTCGAATCCAACGCAGGACACCACTTTTTTATCCACATAATTTTTAATCCTTAAAGTGTTTGGCTTAAAACCTATATAAATTTTATTTTTCTTTTGATATAATCGCCAGATTTCAATTTTTGGGTATTTTATGAAAAATTTCTTTTTGCTAATTTTCTTTTTTTCGTTTGCTAACTCGCAAGAGCTACTAAATGGCTACATAGAGGCTGAATTTACCTATATTTCGCCGTATAATTCTGGGATTTTAGATGAAATTTATGTCCAAAAAGGGCAAGAAATTTCGCCAGAAGATAAACTTTTTTGCGTAGATAAGGCTCTTGGCGAAGCAAATGTCAAAATCGCCCAAAACGAGGTAATTAAGGCAAAATCAAACTACGAAAATTTAATCAAAGGCAAAAGACAAAGCGAAATCTCTGCCCTCAATGCCCAGTTAAATTCCGCTAAAATCGCACTCGAAAACGCACAAAAAGAGTTTTTTAGAGCGCAAAATCTTTTCAAATCAAACACCATAAGCAAATCCGAATTCGACCAAAAATCTGCGAATTTCGACACTGCAAAAGCCAAAGTTGCGGAATTTGAGGCAGTGTTACAAACAGCTAACCTTGGCGCAAGGGACGATGAAATCGAAATCGCAAAAACAAATATCGCCATTGCTGAGCAAAATTTAGAAAAAACAAAATTAATCTTTGCCAAAAACACAGCCGTCTCGCAACACAGCGGTCAAATTTACGATATTTATTTCAAAAAAGGCGAATTTGTCGGCGCAAATAGCCCGGTTTTATCGATTTTAGAACCGCAAAATATCAAGGTCAGATTTTTTGTGCCACAAAAAATCCTTGCAAAGCTCAAAATCGGCGATGAAATCGGAGTTTCGTGCGACGGCTGCGAGGGCGAAAAACCAGCTGTGATCTCGTATATCTCGCCAAGCGTTGAATTTACTCCGCCCGTGATTTACAGCGTCGCAAGCAGAGAAAAAATGGTCTTTATGCTCGAAGCGACCTTTGCGCCAAACACCGAATTTAAGCCGGGTTTGGGCGTTAGCGTGAGAATAAAATGAGCGAATTTGCAATCGATGTTAGCGAGCTAAGAAAAAGTTTCGGCGGCAAAGAGGTCATAAAAAATATCTCGCTTCAAGTCCCGCGTGGCAAAATTTATGGATTTTTGGGTCCCAATGGCAGCGGCAAAACCACGACAATCAGGCTAATTTGCGGACTTTTGACCCCAGATAGCGCAAAAGGTCAGGTTTTAGGATACGATGTTTTGAGCCAAAGCGATAAAATCCGCGAAAAAGTCGGCTACATGACCCAAAAATTCAGCTTTTGGGAAGATTTGACGATAAGGGAAAATTTAGAATTCGTAGCCAAAATTTATCAAATCCCAAATTCGAAAATAATCATCGACGAAACACTTGCAAACTTAGGCCTTATGGATAGACAAAATCAGCTAAGCAGGGGACTTTCTGGCGGTTGGAAACAAAGACTTGCGCTTAGTGCTTGCATACTGCACAAGCCTGAAATTTTGTTGCTTGATGAGCCCACGGCAGGCGTCGATCCAAAGGCTAGGCGCGAGTTTTGGGACGAGCTTGGCAGGCTCAGGGACGAGGGAATTACCACACTTGTGAGCACGCACTATATGGACGAGGCTGAGCGTTGCGATGAGTTGGTCTATATCGCAAATGGCAAAATCGTCGTCAAAGGCACGCCAAAAAGCGTCGCTAGGCAAACTGGGCTTTTTTCGTTTATACTTGGCGGAATAAATTTGGCAAATTTGGCGCAAATTTTGCAAAACATGGACTAAATCACCACCACAGCGATGTTTGGAGAGAGTTTGCGAATTTGTGGCGAAGATGAGCAAAGGCTAGAAAAAATCCTGCAAACCTATAAATTTAAGCACGAACTTTCGTGGCAAAAAAGCGAGGTTTTGCTAGAAGACGCCTTCGTGTATTACCTAAAAAAGGCGCTTAAATGAAGCTAGCGCGCATAAAAGCCCTCGTCAAAAAAGAACTAATTCAGCTAAGGCGCGATAAAACCACATTTGGCATGGTCGTGGCGATCCCGATAATTTGGCTTTTGATGTTTGGTTACGCCATAAATATGGACCCCAAAAACCTGCCCATGGCGCTTAATTGCAGGGACAATTCGCCGCTTAGCAGAAGCATTGTAAGTGGGCTTGAAAATTCGGGCTATTTTAGGATAGTCGCCGAAATCTCAGATGACAAAACTGGCGAAAAGCTCCTAAAACAGGGAAAAGTTTTGTTCGTGCTAAATATAGGCGAAAATTTTACCAAGGGTATAATCCGCGCTGAAAATCCTAAAATTTTGCTTCAAGCAGACGCTAGCGATCCAGTGGCTGTATCGTCGGCTATAAGCGCGATTTCTGGGGTCAGCCAAAGCGTGATAAATAAAGAATTTAAAGGAAATCTGGCTCATCTGCGCACCAAAAATCCGCCATTTGAAATTCTGCTTCACCGAAATTTCAACCCGGAGGGATTTACGAGATATAACATAATCCCTGGGCTAATCGGCATGGTTTTGATTTTTACCGGCGTTATGATGACGGCACTATCGCTGACGAGGGAGCGCGAGCTAGGCACGATGGAAAATCTGCTCTCCATGCCAGTAACCCCGCTCGAAGTGATGATTGGCAAAATCACGCCGTTTGTTTTCATCGGCATTGTGCAAACCTCTCTCATAATCATAATGGCGAAATTTCTCTTTGAAGTGCCTATTTTAGGCTCTTTGGCACTGCTTTTTTTCTGTTCGTTTATTTTCATTGTTTGCAATTTGGCATTAGGATTTTTGATATCGACAATCGCCAAAAACCAGACCCAAGCACTGCAAATGTCGGTTTTCGTAATGCTTCCATCAATGCTATTAAGCGGGTTTATGTTCCCATTTTTAGGCATGCCAAGCTGGGCGCAGTTTTTGGGACAGTGTTTTCCACTGACATATTTTTTGCGAATTTGTCGCGCGATAATGCTAAAAAACGCGCAATTTGCCGATGTTTTGCCAAACCTTGCCCCGCTTTGCCTAATCGTGCTTGTAATCACCGCCCTGACGCTAAAAGCCTACAAAAACACATTGGACTGAGAAATTTAAGCATTTTTTGATAAAATATATCGTTATTGAAATTTAGAAAATCCCGTAAAAAGGATATTTATGCAAAATAAAATCGCAAATACGCTATTTATTCCGTTGATTGCAAGAATTCATGCAAGTAAAAATTTCAAGCAGTATTTTTACGATGAAACTGCGATGAAATTTGAAGATAAAATCCCGCAAAAATTCCTAAAAATTTCGTCCGAATACGAGTCTTTGGCTTCTGCTGCAAGATACTATGAAACCGACATTATAATAAAGGATTTCATTGCCACGCACGGCGTTTGCAATGTCGTAAATTTGGGCTGCGGCTTGGAGACTTTGGCGTTTCGTTTTGGCAAAAATGGGGCGAAATTTTACGGCGTTGATTTGGCAGAAGTTATCGAATTTAGGCAAAATTTACTCCCACAAAATGATAATGAAACTCTGATTTCTAGCGATTTGTTTGATATGAAATGGAGCGAAAATTTTGATAAAAGCTTGCCTACGATTTTTGTCGCAAACGGCGTTTTTATGTATTTTACCGAGACAAAAATATTAAATTTAATCGCAAATTTAAAGGCAAATTTTAAAAATTCCGAGCTTATTTTTGACGCTACGACAAAATTTGGTATAAGATGCGCGAATTTTTATGTTGGGCGCTTTGGCGAAAATATGGCTAAAATGGAGTTTTTCGTGCAAAACAGGGACGAATTTGCTAGTAAGTGCGAGTGTGAAATTTTAAGCAAAACGCCGTTTTTCATCACTGCACGAAAAATGCTAAAAAATAAAACAAAACTCTCCACTCGCCTTACAATGGCATTTGTGGATAAATTTGATTTGGCGTTTATTTTGAGATTAAATTTGCGAAAAAAATAAAAAGACGGGCAAAACGCCCGTCAAATTAAAAATTACTCCCACTCGATGGTCGCAGGCGGTTTGGACGAAATATCATAAACTACTCTATTTATGCCCTCAACTTCATTTATAATGCGGCGTGAGCAGTTTTCTAGCAGGTCATAAGGAAGACGCGAAAAACTAGCCGTCATGCCATCGCTCGCATCGACTACGCGGATACAAACTGCATTTTCATAAGTGCGGTTATCGCCCATGACGCCGACACTTCGGACATTTAATAACACGCAAAATGCTTGCCAAGTTTTATCATACCAACCGCTTGATTTTAGCTCTTCTCTTAAAATCACATCTGCTTTGCGAAGTAGCTCTAAATTTGGCGTATTTACTTCGCCCATAATGCGAATCGCAAGGCCCGGTCCCGGGAAAGGGTGGCGGAAAACGACATCTCGCGAAAGCCCAAGTTCAAGCCCAAGTTGGCGCACTTCGTCTTTGAAAATCTCTCTTAACGGCTCGATTAGCTCAAATTTCATCCACTCAGGCAGACCGCCTACATTGTGATGGCTTTTTATCGTCTTACTTGCCCCGCTTGGAGAGCTTTCGATCACATCGGTATAAAGTGTGCCTTGTGCTAGATATTTTACATTTTCAAATTTTTTGGCTTCCCTATCAAAAACTTCGATAAAAGTCTCGCCGATGATTTTGCGCTTTTTCTCAGGTTCAGTTACGCCTTTTAGTCGGCTTAAAAACAGCTCGCTCGCATCGACGCTGATTAAATTCACGCCAAGTTTGAGTTTAAACATCTCTTCGACTTGCTTTGCTTCATTTGTGCGAAGAAGTCCGTTATCTACAAAAACTACGATTAAATTCTCTGGCACCGCATGAGCAAGCAGAGCTGCCACCACAGAGCTATCCACGCCACCACTTACGGCACAAAGGACTTTGTCATTGCCTACTTTTGCTTTTATTTTTGCGATTTGCTCTTTTGCGAAGCTTCCCATATTCCAAGTGCTACTTAACCCGCAAATCTCTTTTGCAAAATTCTTTAAAATTTGATCTCCAAACTCGCTGTGTTGCACCTCTGGGTGGAATTGCAATGCGTAAATTTTCTTCGCATCATTGCCAAACACGCACCACTCGCTCTCGTCCGAACACGCCAAAACCTCGAAATCCTCTGGCAGGCTAGCGACCTTGTCCGAGTGGCTCATCCACACGGTCGAGTTATCGCTCACGCCGTTAAAAAGCTTGTTTGAACGAAGTAGTTTTAGGCTTGCTTTGCCAAATTCTTTTTTCGCTGCTGGCACGACAGAGGCGCCGAAATGCTGCGCGATTAGCTGCATACCATAGCAAATCCCAAGTATAGGCAAACCTAAATCAAAAATTTTCTCATCACAAAAATAAGCGTCCTTCGCATACACGCTCGCTGGCCCACCGCTTAAAATCAAGCCTTTTGGGTTTTTCGCCAAAATTTGCTCGATTGAAGCATCAAATGGTATGAGCTCTGTATAAACACCTTGTTCGCGAAGCCTACGCGCGATAAGTTGCGTGTATTGCGAACCAAAATCCAAAACTAAAATGTCAGCTGTTTGCATATTTTCCCTTCATTAAAATTTCACTGATTATAACTAAATTTAGCCATTATTTGGTTACCTTGCTCGAATTTGAGTCTGTGCTATAAAACGGATCGGCTTTGTATCCGCACCCACTAAGCAAACCTAAAATAAAAAATGCTAAAATCAACTTATGGAAACTAAAAGTATTAAACAAATCATTGCACATGTGAAAAATAGTCCTTTATACGCCAAATTTCGTGCCAGAGAGAGTTTTATTAAAATTTTGCCCAAAAACTGGCAAAAAATCATAGCCTTTATCTACACCAAAAATGACATTTTGATGATAGCTGTGAAGCACCCAGCAGGACTTCAAGAGCTAAAACGAGATAGTAGTATAAAACTGATAAAAGATATATTAAAAATCTTTGCCAGCGTGCATAAATTTGGCGAATTTCACCCTGATATGGATGTGAAAATTTTCGTCGCTACCAAAACAATGAGCAAAAAGCGCAAGCAAGAACTCGCACAAAAAAAGGCAAGTAGTAGCGATGTGCGCGTGGCAGAAAAATCACAGGGCAAATTCACAAACAATATCAAAGATGAAAAAATTCATAAAATTTTTGAAGAAATAAGAGAGATTATCATTGCTAATCGACGAAATCAAATCCCTACCCGCTAATCCCGGCATTTATCAGTATTTCGGCGCAGACGGGAAATTGCTCTATGTGGGCAAGGCAAAGGTGCTAAAAAACCGCGTCAAAAGCTATTTTAGCTTCACTCCCACGCTCGCTCCAAGCCCACGCCTTGGCGCTCGAATCGCAAAAATGATAAGCGAAGCTGTGCATTTAGAATACATCATCACCCCAAGCGAGAGCGACGCGCTGATTTTGGAAAATTCCTTTATCAAACAGCTCAAACCCAAATATAATATCCTTTTGCGCGACGATAAAACTTACCCTTATATCTATATAAATTTAAACGACGAATTTCCGCGCTTTGAAATCACGCGCAAGGTGATAAAAGGGGCGAATATTCGCTATTTCGGACCGTATTTTCACGGCGCAAAGGAAATTTTAGAGACGCTTTATATGAAATTTCCGCTCGTGCAGAAAAAAAATTGTATCAAAGACAAAAAAGCCTGCCTGTTTGCTCAGATTGGCCGCTGTAAAGCCCCGTGCGAGGGCAAAATTTCAAGTAGCGAATATAAAAAAATAGTTGAAGAAGCGTTAAATTCGCTCAAAAATCCGCAAAAAATGGTGCCGTATCTAAGCTCGCTAATGCTTAAATTTGCCGAAAATGAAAATTTCGAAGAAGCTGCCAGCATGCGCGATAAAATCGAAATTTTAAAACAAATGAATATCAAAGTCGAGGTGGATTTAGCAAAGCTAGATGATTTTGAAGTATTTGCGATTGCTGGGGAGGCAAATTTGATTTGTGCTGTGCATTTTAGCGTGAGAGAGGGCAAAATTTCGGCCTCGAACTATCACATTTCTCACCTAAAAAACGCAAACGATGACGACGCAAAAAACGGCTACAAACAGCTCATTTTAAGCGCATTTCCAGGGGGTTCGCCCGTAGCATGCTCTAAAATTTATTGCTACGCTGAATTTGACGACAAGGCGCTTGTGAGCGAAATTTTAGCCAGCAGGCATGGCAGAAATTTTAGCATTATCGTCCCGAAAATCGGAGAAAAACGCAAAATTTGCGAAATCGCCTACCAAAACTGCCAAATAAACATAAAAAAATATCTCAAAACGCATGATTACGGATTTTTAGCAGAATTGAAAGATTATTTTGGCTTGCAAAATTTGCCTGTAAATATCGAAATTTTTGATAACTCGCACATGTTCGGAAGTGCGCCAGTAGGGGCAATGGTCTGCTATAAAGAGGGCGAGTTTTTCAAAGAAAATTATCGCCACAAACACCTAAGCTCAAACAACGACTACGACCAAATGAAGGAATATCTCACCTCGCGTGCGCTTAAATTTGACGAGCTTGGCGCGCCTGATTTGTGGGTGATTGACGGTGGCGAAGTTTTGTTAAATTTAGCTTACGACATTATTTCGAGCGTGGGAGCAAATGTCGATGTAATCGCGATTTCAAAGGAAAAATTAGGCGCCAAAGCTCACCGCGCCAAAGGATCTGCAAAGGATAAAATTTGCACAAATAATGGAATTTTTGCACTCCAACCAAACGATAAAAAATTACAATTTTTCCAAAAATTAAGGGACGAGGCACACAGATTTGCGATCTCATTTCATCAAAAAACAAAACGCAAAAATGACTTAAATAGCTCAAAACTCCTAAATTTGGGGCTGACGCAAGGCAAAATCAAAAAACTTTTAGATTTTTACGGAAGTTTTGAAAATATATATTTGGCAAATTTTGATGAAATAAAAAGCTTAATCGGACAAAATTTTGCTGAAAAATTATTCAAATTCCGCCCATAAAACAGCCAAACAAAGCTACCTTTAAAGATTTTTAGAGTAAAATCCGAGATTAAATCTTTGAAATACAGTTTTCATTTTTCTTTGTAAAGCTTATTTTGAGGTTGAAATTTCACTTTTTTGCATTTTGCAAAATACGAAGGATGTTTTATGAGACTAAATACTTCTAGCGCTCTTAAAATGGTTGCGTGGGTTCCACTTTTAATCATTTTTGTCGTTGCGTCTTGGTATTTGTATGATGCTGCGAGGTTGTATAAAATCAACGAAAACCTCAAGCATAAAGTCGATATCTCAGCTGCTTTGTATGACTTCTACGAGGAGTTTGCCAAAGAGCGTGGTATCACAGCGGCGTATCTAGGTAGCGGTAACAATGTCGGTCTTGGCTCTGTTCTTAAAACACAACGCGCCAAAACTGATAAAGCATGGCAAGATTTCCTTGACTATCACGCTCAAACACACGAACAAGACAATGCTCTTCACCAACTTTTCATCGAGCACTCAGAGGCACAATCTGCTGCGATTGATCAAATTACAAATTTGATTGGCAGACTTCCTGAGGTTAGAAAAAGCATTGACAATCGTGACAAAGTATTCGTTGAGTTATTCGATGAGTATTATGATAAATTTGACGAGCAAATGACTGCCTTCCGTGATACTATCAACGAAAACTTGTATTCAGCCGATGTTGGTACTCTATCGCTTACTCTTGCAAACATGTATGACACGATCTCTGGAACAGCTGCGGTTCGCGATGTTAGTATCGAATACATCATCTCAGGTAGCCCACTTCCTAGGGAAGAGATTGATCACTGGAAAGAGCACGCATGGACATCAGAAATGCCTGACCTAGTCATCGCTACTCACTATGCTGCTACTGGTGAAGATATCGCTATCAAAGGCGAGCTAGAAGAGTATTTCGCTAAACCTGAAAATGAGCAAATCGCCGAAAATGCACAAAATGCAATGAGAACGATTGAAACTCAATTAGCAACTGGCGAGTATGATATTCCATTTAACGAGTGGTTTAGTATCCAATCTAAAAAATATGCAATGCTAGACGAAGCTGTTAAAATGACTTCTAACGCACTACATGAGCGTGTTGATACTCACTCAGCGCAACAACTTCAAACATTGATTTTCGCTGCTGCTGCGTTCTTGCTATCACTTATCCTAGTTGGTTTCTCAATCGCCGTCGTTAGACGCATTAACAGAAACATCAACGACCTTGGAAGGGTTCTTGGTAGAGTTGGTGAGCTTTCTAACAACAACGAGCAATTCGATATCAACACAGCTGACGGTATCGACAAAGCCTACTCGCTTATCGAGGACGCGATCGACTTCATTGCCTTGCAAAAAGCAGAAGCCGAGGATGCTAACAAAGCGAAATCTATCTTCCTTGCGAATATGTCACACGAGATTAGAACTCCGCTTAATGGTATTATTGGATTTACAGAGTTGCTCAAAAACACAGATTTGGACGAAGAAAAACGCGATTATGTCGATACAATCGAAAAATCATCTGAAAACCTTCTAACCATTATTAATAACATTCTTGATGTTTCTAAAATCGAAAGCAATAAAGTTGAGATTGAGGATATTTTATTCAACCCAATTCAAGATTTCGAAAGTGCTGTTGAGATCTACGCTGCGAAAGCTGCTGAGAAAAACATCGATATCTTGCTTTACATTGACCCTACGCTGGTTCATCACCTATACGGCGATATTACTAAGATTAAAGAAGTTCTTATCAACCTTATGTCAAATGCCGTTAAATTTACACCAGAGCAAGGTAGCATTGCTGTTAATATCGTCAGAGAAGAAGAGAAAAACCCTGGCGAAGCTATCGTAACATTTAGCGTCGAAGATACAGGTATCGGTATCTCTGAGGATAAACTAGCAAATGTATTTAACGCCTTCTCACAAGCTGATTCTACAATCACTAGAAAATACGGCGGAACCGGTCTTGGTCTAACCATTTCATCTAAATATGTTGCGATGATGGGTGGTAAGTTGCAAGTTAAATCAACAGTTGGTAAAGGAACGAAATTCTTCTTTACTCTACCACTTAAAGAGACTCAAAAATCAGACGCAGAAGAGATGTTTGCTCACATCAGTGGCTTAAATTTCGCACTTCTAGCAGATCCTAACGATGTAATGTATAGCGATGTCGTTAAGAGATATGTAAATAATCTAGGTGCAAAAATTTCAGTCTTTAATTCAAGCGCGCAACTTCGCTCTGCACAAAACAATAACTCTTTTGACGCGTTGATTACTAGATTTAAAAACTATGGCGATGTAAGCAATACTACGATTTTACCTACAATCCTAACTCTAAAACCAAAAGAGTTACAAAGTATTAGCATTACAAACCCTAGAATTTTCACTCTATCTGAGCCAGTGAACTTATCAAAACTAGGCAAAACAATAGACAAAATTCAAAAATCTGGTTCATTAAAAGCTAGACCAGCAGCGGCAGCAGCGGCAGCGCCAGTAGTAGAGGAGCCTAGCCTATCTGCTATCGCTGATGAATCACCAATTATCCCAGATATCACTCTTGATGAATCGCCAATCGTCGAGGAAAGCCCTATCGTAGAAACTCCGATAGTTGCAGAAGAGATGATTATGGAAGAAGCTCCACTAGCCGTAGAAGAGCCAAAAATAGAAGAACCAAAAGTAGAAGAACCAAAACCATCTAGCTCATCAGCAGATGAATTGCGTGCAATTTTACAAAACAGACACAGAGGCACAGCTAGCGAAGCAAGCTTCGTATCTACACCAGAGCCTGCAATCTCAGAGCCAGTTGTAGAACCTAGCGTAAGCATCGAGCCTGAAATCCCAGAGATTAGAACTGATATTTCTGATATCACTCTTGATATCCCTGAAACACCAAATGTCGAGGTAGAAATCCCTGAGATTACAATTGAAGAGCCGGTTGTGGCACCGGTTGTAGAAGCAGAAAGCCAAGAGATTGAAATTTCAGATATCGAAGCTCAAATCAGCGAGCCAGAAGTAGCAATTCAAACTCCTGAGATCAAAGTAGAAGCTCCAAGCGTAGAAGTTAGCGCTCCTGTGGTAGAACCGGTCGTAGAGCCTGAGCCAGTAGTCGAGCCAGTTGCTGCGGTTGTAGAACAAGTAGTAGAACAAGTAGTTGAGCCAGTCGTAGAAAAAGTAGTCGAGCCAGTGGTAGAAACAGTCGCTCCTGCCGCAGCAGCTACTAAACAAAGAGTAATCGAAGAAATCATCGAAGTTCCTGTTACAATCTACGAGGAAGTTCAACAAGAAGAGACAATTATGGTTGAAGAGGAAGTTGAAGTCGAAGAGGAAGTTGAAGTTCCTGCTGAGCACAATCCAAACGATGACAATGTTCCTATGGTTAATCGCAAATACGCTGCTAAAATTCTAATCGCAGAAGATAATGAAATTAACCAAAAACTTATGAAGCACACATTAAACAGCTTCGAAATGGATTTAACGATCGTAGAAAACGGCTTGTTGGCACTAGAAGCTAGAAAATCAGGCGAAGAGTATGATTTGATTTTTATGGATATTTCAATGCCTGTAATGGACGGTATCGAAGCAACAAAACAAATCAAACAATACGAAGCAGATAACAACCTACGCCATATCCCAATCGTAGCCGTTACAGCTAACGCGCTAAAAGGCGATAGAGAGAAATTTATGGCAGCTGGCTTAGATGAGTATTGTACAAAACCGATCAAAAAAGACATTTTGGCTAATATGCTTAATGACTTTATCGGTGACAAACGCTCTGACGCGGCTCCTGCTGGTGGCACAGTCAAACAAATAGTCAAAAAACTTGTAAAACGCCAAGTTCCAAAAACTATTTTAAAAACCGTGAAAGTACCTAAAACGATAATGAAACAAGTTCCTAAGAAAACTATCGTTAATGAGCCAGTAGCACAAGCTGTAAAAGCAAAAGATGTCTTGATTTGTAAAGCAAATGTCATGGAAAGCAAAATTTTCGCAAGCATTTTGAAACACCAATACAAAGATGTTGATATGGCTGCAAATTTTGAGCAACTAATTTCTATGGCAACTAACGATAGCTACAAATTGGTATTGATAGATAAAAAACTAGCTGGTATCGATTTCGCTGCCCTAGAAAATCTACACCAAAAAGCGCCAAATACAAATCTAGTATTGTTCTCTAACGACAACGACGAGAACCC
Organism: Campylobacter sp. JMF_15 NE4; assembly: GCF_027737645.1. NCBI lineage: Bacteria > Pseudomonadati > Campylobacterota > Epsilonproteobacteria > Campylobacterales > Campylobacteraceae > Campylobacter > Campylobacter sp. JMF_15 NE4. The sequence continues at coordinate 49,553 of NZ_JAOVTY010000002.1, forward strand.
TGCATTTAGCGAAGTTGTTACTTACAATATCACTAAATCTGGCCTAGAAAAACTTGCGCAAAAATATATATAAGGGATAGTTGATGAAAGAATTAAAAGTTTTGATGATTGATGATGACCTTATAAATTTGAAACTATTAGAAGTTATGATAAAAAAATATGGTAAATTTACCACAATCCTCCAAGCCAAAAACGGCTTGGACGGATTGGCCGTATTAGAGGCAGAGCCAGTGGATTTAGTCCTACTTGACATTGTTATGCCTGTAATGAACGGCTTAGAATTTTTAGATAACTTGCATTCTAGGGAGCATATCGCACATATTCCTGTAATAGTTTTGACCACAGATGAAACTGCAAAAAGAGAGGCTTTAAATAAAGGCGCGTATGACTTTATGACTAAGCCAATCGATTATTCAGATTTACAACGCAAGCTAGATGATGTTATGAACATAATCGGTGATTAATTTCACCGATTTTGTCCTTGTAGCTCAGCTGGATAGAGCGCAAAATTCCTAATTTTGAGGCCGTGAGTTCGAATCTCGCCAGGGACACCACCTATTGAATTTCAAATCAAATTTATTAAAATTTAACCCCTTTATAAAGCACAAAACGCTATAATCGCGCCAAATTTTAAGGCAAAAGTTTAAGGATAATAGTGAAAATCGCACTTTTTGGCGGGAGTTTCGATCCGCCTCATGCCGGACACGACGCGATAGTAAAAGAGGCCCTAAGCGCAAATTTAGCCGATTTGCTAGTGATTATGCCGACTTTTATAAATCCGTTTAAGTCCGAATTCACAGCCCCTCCAAGCCTGCGCCTAAAATGGTGTCAAAGCCTTTGGGGTGAGCGCGAAAATATCCTTATTAGCGATTACGAAATCTCGCAAAACCGCAAGGTTGCGACTATTGAAAGCGTGAAATTTTTAAAGCAAAAATTTAACCCTAGCCAAATTTACCTCATCATCGGCGCAGACAATCTCGCCGAACTTGAAAAATGGCAAAATTTCGAGCAGTTGCGAGATTTGGTTTGCTTCGTGATCGCCACCAGAGAGGGCGCAAGTATCCCCACAAAATGGGCGAATTTGCCAAAAATTAATATTAATGTTAAAATCTCTTCCTCATCTTTTCGTGCTAGCTTAAAGGGCGAAATTCCAGCGCAAATCAAAGATGAAGTAATAAATTTTTATAAAGGAAAAAAATGCAAGAAGTAAGACAAAGAGCCGAAAAAATCGCTCATATCCTAAGCGAAAAAAAGGCCGAAAATCCCCAAATCATCGACATGAGCGAGAAAGAATACATAGCTAAATTTGTAGTCATCGCCACGACCTTTACCGGTCGCCACGCATACTCGCTGATTGAAGAGATGAAAACCACTCTCAAACCAGCTGGCGAGGAATTTTTGGCGATTGAAGAAGGCGATGATTGGAGTGTGGTCGATTTGGGCGATATAATCGTGCATCTTATGAGCGATACATACCGCGCCAAATACGATATCGAGGACTTTTTAGCAAAACTTAAAAAAGAAGAGTTCTAATGGAGCGTCAAACTTGGAGTAACAAACTCACCTATATCCTAACCGTCGCAGGCGCAACAATCGGCTTTGGTTGCACCTGGCGTTTCCCGTATTTAGTCGGCGAAAACGGCGGTGGGGCGTATGTTTTTGTATTTTGCGTAGCGATGATTGCGCTTGGAATTCCAATGATTTTGGTCGAAAATGTCATCGGGCGCAGGGCGCTAAGAAATTCAGTCGATGCCTTTGGTGTGCCAAAACTTAATGGCGAGAAAATCTCGCAAAAATGGAAAATCGTAGGCATTATGGGGCTAATTGGCGCGTTTGGAATTTTGGCTTATTATATGGTACTTGGCGGCTGGGTTCTGACATACATTATCAACATAATCAATGGAAATTTCAATCTCTCCGCCCCGATAACAGACCCAAAATTTACGGAAAATTTCTACAACGCAAATATCGAAAACAACCCGCTTTGGATTGGAATTTACACATTTATTTTCGTCAGCATTAACTGGTATATCCTAAAAAAGGGCATAATAGATGGAATCGAAAAATTTGTCAAATTTCTCATGCCGGCACTTTTTTTGTGTTTTATCGCGGTTATTGTTACGAATTTGACCCTGCCTAGCGCGACAGCGGGCGTGGGGTTTTACCTTAGTATCGATTTTGCCAAAATCACGCCAAAGCTTCTAATCGATGTGCTAGGGCAGGTATTTTTCGCCCTATCTTTGGGATTTGGCGTTATGATTACCCTTTCTAGCTTTTTAGACAAAGAAGAAAATTTAATCCAAACCGCCACACTCACAGCCGTGATAAACACGATAATTGCGGTGCTTGCGGGATTTATGATTTTCCCTGCGCTCTTTTCTGTGGGCTTAGAACCTACAAAGGGCACGAGGCTAGTGTTCGAATCCCTGCCTATCGCGTTTTCGTATATGCCATTTGGCAATCTAATCGGCGTCGTGTTTTTGTCGATACTGCTCATCGCAGCACTTACCACATCGCTTACGATTTATCAGGTTTTGATAAATTATGTCGAGGAAAAATTCAACCTCACCACCATAAAATCCACAAATATCGTGCTTTTGGCCATTTTTGTGCTAGGAAATATCCCTTGCATACTTTCAAGCAATATCTTGGGCGATGTGCAAATTCTCTCTCGCTCGATATTTGACGCGTTTGACTTCGTGAGCGCAAATATTTTCTTTGTCCTAACAGCCTTGATGTGTAGCCTTTATGTGGGCTGGGTGCTAGGCGATGACGCCGTGTATGAGCTCACGAACGGCGGCAAACAAGGCGCAGGTTTAGCCAAAATTTGGCTAGTGTATGTGCGCTTCGTGCTACCACTAATCATAGCGGTCGTCTTTGTGTATGGAATTTTTGGATAGAAATTTATGATTTTATTTTTTCTTACAATGTTTCCGATTTCGCTAATGCCGGGCATTAATATGATTTATGCGCTAAATTTAGGCATGTCGCATGGATACGCGCGCTCGCTTCCTGCGCTCATAGCCCAAACTATCGGCATTGCGCTCGTTTCGCTTGCTTGCATTTTGGGCATTGCTGGGCTTTTGATAACGCACCCAAGCGCACTTTTTGTGATCAAGGTTTTGGGCGGAATTTACATTTTATATCTTGGAATTTCGCTTTTTAGAAGCAACGGAAAATTTGAAGAAAAAGAGCAAAAAATAGAGAAAAATTTATTCGCGCAAGGCTTTGTGATTTCTACGACAAATCCCAAAGCATGGATATTTTTCGCCGCGATTTATCCTAAATTTATCGATGCTAACCAAATTTTGGGTTATTATAATTTCGGCTTAATCGGCGTAATGTGTCTAAGCGAGATTATCGCGCTTAGCGTGTATTCGCTTGGCGGAACGATTTTGAAAAATTTGCTTAAAACACATTTGCGATATTTAGAGATTTTTTGCGCGATTTTAATGTGCGTAATCGGAATTTTGATGATTTTTAGATGATTTAAGGAGGGAAAATGGCAGAGAGGTATGAAGGATATAATTTTAGGCTAAAAGATTCGCTTTTAGGCGTGCAGTTTCTGTTCGTAGCATTTGGCGCGCTAGTGCTGGTGCCGATTTTGACAGGACTTGATACTAATGTTGCGCTATTTACAGCTGGTATTGGAACGCTTGTTTTTCAGCTTTGCACGAGAAAGCAGGTCGTGCCGATATTTTTGGCTAGTTCGTTTGCGTTTATCACACCGATAACTTTCAGCGTATCGCAATGGGGTGTGAGTGCGACAATGGGCGGATTAATGGCGGCAGGTTTGCTCTATGTAGCACTTAGCTTTGTGGTTAGATACAAAGGCGATGGCTTCATACACAAGCTCTTGCCCCCAGTCGTCGTGGGTCCTGTCATCATCGCAATCGGCCTAATCCTAAGCCCAACAGCTGTGAATATGGCTATGGCAAAGGATATCGACGCAATCCCGCAAACCACCGCGCTTATCATCGCTTTTATCTCGCTAATCGCCACGATAATCGCCATAATGTTTGGCAAGGGTATCATCAGGCTTATACCGATTTTATCTGGTATTTTCGTGGGATACATCGCCTCACTGTGCTTTGGGATCGTGGATTTCTCGCCCATTAGCAACGCGAAGTGGTTTTCCATGCCAAATTTCAGCGCACCAAGCTTTAATCTAAATGCGATTTTATACATGCTTCCAATCGCCATAGCCCCTACAATCGAGCATATCGGCGATATTTTGACGATTAGTAATGTAACAAAGGAAAATTTCTTAAAAAACCCAGGGCTTAAAAGCACGCTTTTAGGCGACGGTTTGGCGACCACGGCAGCTGCGTGTTTTGGTGGTCCGCCAAACACCACTTATAGCGAAGTTACAGGCGCTGTGCGCTTAACCAAAGCCTTCAACCCAGCCATTATGACATGGACAGCCATAACTGCGATTTTGCTTGCATTTGTGGGCAAGCTAGGGGCATTTATCGCCACAATCCCGGTGCCTGTCATCGGCGGAATTATGATTTTGCTCTTTGGAATCATCGCTTCTGTGGGCATGGAATCTCTCATCAAAGCCAAAGTTGATCTGTCAAATCCGCGAAACATGGTCATAATCTCGCTAATCTTGGTCGTTTCAATCGGCGGGTTGGTGCTGGATTTTGGTTTTGCTAAATTTAGCGGAATTGGCCTTGGAGCAATCGTGGGCGTGGTTTTAAATTTAGTTCTACCAAAGGTCGATAAAATCGAAGAAATGGACTTCGAGCAGCTAGAAAGCGACGAAGAATAAACTCAAAATTTAAAGATAAATTTGCAAAAATTTATCTTTAAATTCCTACTAAAATTCCAAATAAAAAAAATTTGTAATAAATTATAATTATGTAACATTTTAAGCAAATTTATTGATTTAAATCAATAAATTTTTACTAAATCGTGCTAAAATACCAACTTAACAAATTTTAAATGAAAGGAGTGCTTTGATTACTAACAAATCATCACAGAAAAAGCCTTTTTCTGTAGCCGGCCTCATTCTTTCAGCCTTGATAGGCTTAGTGTTTGGCTTCGGTGTTTTTACATTTGTCTATGCAGACGGCCTAGTGCATCTTAGCAAAGATCCAATCGCCTGTAAAAAATGCCATGTCATGAACCAAGTCTATGAGAGCTGGGAAAAAGGTGGTCACCAGCATGTCGCTACTTGTGGTGATTGCCACTTGCCACACGACTTTGTCGGCAAATGGCTAATGAAAGCAGAAAGCGGTCTTCACCATGGCTATGCTTTTACTTTCAAGGACAACCCGGTAGCTTTTTCAGCTAGCCCTAAGAGCAAAGCAATCGTGCAACAAAACTGCATCGAGTGTCATAAAGAGTATGCTGAACCAGCGATTCACGCTAAACAAGCAGGTGGCTCAGATGTCCAAAACGAAGCCCTTAGTTGCGTATCTTGTCATAGACAAGCCGGACACGCCCATAATTATTAAAATTTAAATAGGAGTACCATAATGAAAAAACTTTTTGCTACCGTTTTTGTCATCGCGGCACTTGCAGGTGCTGGCGTCCTTGCGCTTTTCGCTGACATTAACAGTAAAAAAAATGAGGATAGAGAATATCCACTAATGCTTACTAAGAACGACGATACTGTTCCAAATATCCAAGAGTGGGGTAAAAATTTCCCAAGTCATCTTGATATGACTTTGAAAATGAAAGACATAAATTTCGAGACTGATTGGGCTGGTTCATTACCATACTCAAAACTTCGCCGCTTCCCAGCTGCTAGCGTATTTTGGAAGGGCTATGCGTTTGCGGTAGATTACAATCGCCCAAGACTTCACTACTATTCACAAATAGATCAAATGGAGACTAAACGCAACAACAAAGAGTATCTAAATTCTCACGGATTGCCTAAATTTAACGGTCAACCAGGATATTGTATGAACTGCCACAGCGGTCATATCATGGCTATAATGAGCGATCCTGATTATAAAGAATTACACGATCCAGCTACTCGCCCAGAGTCATTTAACCAACCAATGGGTTATTTCGACAATGACAAAGAAAATGGCGTATTCAAAAAAGAAGCATGGACAAAAATGAACTCTATCCCATACTTCGATGTTGTTAAAATGATCACTAAAAAACACGGCGAAGATCCTCACGGCGGCGCTCAACTAGGTTCAGCCTGTGCAGACTGCCACCACCCAGATGATATGAGCCTACGCGTAACTCGCCCAGGATTTGTAAATGCAATGGTTGAGCGTGGTTATGAAGCAGATCCTAAATCAGGTATCAAAGGCACAAGAGTAGAGATGAGAAACTATGTTTGTATGCAATGCCATGTCGAATACTATCCAGGCATGAACTCTACACTAGTTTTCCCATGGGCTAAATGGAAAAAAGATGAGCCTTTCAAAATCGAGAATTTCGATGAATACTACGATGAGAAAGCTGCAAATGGTCAGTTCAAATTCGACTACAAACACAAACTAACTGACGCTCCAATCGTAAAAATGCAACACCCAGAAGCAGAGCTATACTCTACAAGTATCCACGCTAGAAGCGGTGTAACATGCGTAGATTGCCACATGCCATACAAACGCGAAGGTGCTAAGAAAATCACAAATCACACTATCCAAACACCTTATGCTGACATCACTGGTGCTTGCAAAACTTGCCACATGCAAAGCGAGCAAGAGCTAAAAGATAGAATTTCATTTATCCAAAATCGCTATGCGTTCGAGCTTAGAAAATGTGAAAACAACCTAATGGCATTTATCCAAGATGTCGTTACAGCACGCGAAGAGCTAGCTAAACACGAGCAATTCTCAGGCCTTGATGCTGACGCTCAAAAAGCAGCTATCAGCGAGGCACTAAAAGATGTTCTAGCTTACCACAGAAAAGCTCACATTCGCTGGGACTTCGGATTTAGCGAGAACAGCTACGGATTCCACGCTCCACAAGAAGCAAGCAGAATCGTAGGACAATGCCAAACTATCGCAAGAGAGGGTCAAGCAGCACTTGTTAATGCCCTAGCTCCATACGGTATCACAATCGCTCTACGCCAAAACGCAGACGAGATCCCTGAGCCAGAGGTTATCACATCTCACAACTACCCAACAGCGATTGATCCTTCTGATAGACTCAAAAAACTTGACGAGGATATCAAAAATATGAATTTTAAATAATCTTTGATTGATTGAAATTCAGCTGCCCCGAGCAATCGGGGCATTTTTTTTGCCCTAAAATTTTAAAATTTAACCTTCACAAAAGCACTATTTAACGCTAAATTTTGTATAATCGCCAAATTTTATTTTTGAAGGACGCTTATGAACGCAAAGGCATATTTTGGCGCATTTGGAGGGCAGTTTGTCCCAGAAACTGCGATGTTTGCGCTAGAAGAGTTAGAGGAAGCTTACGATAAAATTTCAAAAACCAAAGAATTTCAAGACGAGCTGGCAGATTTGCTGAAAAACTACGCCGGTCGCCCTAGCCCGCTTTACCACGCTACGCGCCTTAGCGAGCATTACGGGCATGAGATTTATCTCAAACGCGAGGATCTAAACCACACTGGCGCGCACAAAATAAACAACGCCCTAGCCCAAGCATTGCTCGCCAAAAAAATGGGCAAAAAAAAGGTCATAGCAGAAACCGGCGCAGGTCAGCACGGCGTGGCGACTGCGACAGCTGCGGCACTTTTGGGTTTAGAGTGCGATGTTTATATGGGTGAATTAGACGCACAAAGACAACAATTAAACGCATTTCGCATGAAGCTACTTGGCGCAAATTTAGTCACCATTTCTGACGGATTAAAAACGCTCAAAGAGGCCACCACAGCGGCAATTCAAGCATGGGTAAATGAGATTGAAAGCGTGTTTTATGTCATCGGCTCGGCTGTGGGACCGCACCCATACCCTGCTATGGTGCGCGATTTCCAGCGCATTATCGGCGACGAAGCCAAAGCACAAGCCACAGAACTTGGCATTAAGCCTGATTTCGTCATCGCCTGCGTGGGTGGCGGAAGCAACGCGATTGGAATTTTCACTGCGTTTTTAGACGATGAGAGCGTAAATTTAATCGGCGTCGAAGCCGCAGGACTTGGCGTGGATACCCCTTATCACGCTGCGACTATCACAAAGGGCAAACCCGGCATAATCCATGGCATGAAAACTATCGTTTTACAAAACAAATACGGCATGATCGACCCGGTCCATAGCATTTCAGCAGGGCTTGATTATCCGGGTGTGGGCCCACAGCACGCGCATTTGCACGATATCGCTCGCGCCAAATACGCCGCCGTCACAGACGATGAGTGCATAAACGCGCTTAAACTTTGCTCGCGTTTAGAGGGCATTATCCCTGCGATTGAGAGCTCACACGCCCTAGCCTATCTCGAAAAACTCTGCCCAAATTTGAAAGAGAAAAAAACCATAATCGTAAATGTCAGCGGACGCGGTGATAAGGATATGAACACCGTAATGAATTATCAAAAAGGAACAATCTATGGATAAGATAGCAAGCGCATTTAAGGGCAAAAAGCCAAATATCGGCTACATCGTCGCAGGATACCCAAGCGTGGCGCACACGAAGGAATTTTTATCAAATTTAGACGCTGGCGCGCTTGATTTGCTAGAAATCGGCATACCATACTCAGACCCAATCGCCGATGGCAAAGATATTTTTAACGCTAGTTTTAGCGCCGTGCAAAATGGCGTTACCACAGACACGGTGTTTGAAATTTTAGGCGAAGTAAAGACGCAAAAACCGCTAGTTTTTTTAGTGTATTACAATCTAATTTTCGCTTACGGCGTGGAAAAATTCATAGAAAAATCCGCGCAGTGCGGGATTAGCGGATTTATAATCCCTGATTTGCCATTTGAGGAAAACGAGGAAGTATTCGCTCTGTGCCAAAAATTTAACCTTGCCCTAATCCCGCTAATTAGCGTTACTAGCGAGCATAGAGCCACGAGGCTTTTAAGCAGGGCGAGCGGATTTATCTACGGTGTGGGCGCGATCGGCGTAACCGGCACGAAGCAAACCCCGCTAGATAGGCTAAAAAACATGGTCGCAGACCTGCATAAAATGAGCGATTTGCCAGTGGCTATTGGCTTTGGAATCCGCACCAAAGAAAATGTTTCAGAAATCAAATCCTTTGCCGACGGCGCGATAATCGGCACTGCGATTGTGAATTTGTGTGCGAAATTTAGCGGAGCCGAGCTACAAAAACAAATCGCAAATTTATTTGAATAAAGAAAGAAAAAAATGAGAAAACTACTTTTAATCTTACTTGCAAATTTCGCCCTCGGGGCAAATTTATTACAATACGAAATTTTCAACAACGACGATAGCGTCGATATCGTGCTCTCTTTCGACTCGTCGTATGAGCCAGATATCACGCGCACGATTGACGGGCAGTCTATGAGCCTAGTGCTAAAAAACCTAGGCAGCGAAGAGAAATACAACGAAATGCGCACCAACCAAAAGGTTTTGCGCGGATTTACTATCGCGCCTAAGGGCAACAATGTCGAAATCAACTTCCCCACAGGGGCAAATTTGATCGCAAATGCGATTTCGCAAGACGCGAAATTAAAGCTCTCGATCAATATCAAAAACCCAAATTTCGACCAAAGCCAAATGAGCGTTTCGCCTAGCCAAAGCGAAACCGAGCAAGAAAAGCCTAGCTCAAATTCTGGCCTTGGCTGGATACTGCCCGGCATTGTCATTTTGCTACTAATCGGCGCAATAATGGTGCTCGTGCGCAAATTTAAGGGATTTAAAGGGCGCAAAAGCATAGATGATACCTGGGAGCAGTTCAACTCATCTGTGCTAGAACGCCAAAGTAGCGACGAGAGCGAGGATTTAAGCGCGCAGGGTGGTGAGCGTAGCTATGAAGCGCGGGCAAATTTCGACGATGAAATCAGCGACGAAGTAGCCCAAAACATATCCTTCACCCAAGAGAGCGAAAAATCGTGGCAAGAACTAGCCCAAAGCGACGAAATAGAGGAAGTCATGGCGGAGGAATACGAGCCACGCGACGATAAATTTGACGATGAAATGCAAGATGAAATAGAAGAAGAATTTGAAGAAGTCCCACAAAACAGCGCTTTTCAAAACACTGCCCCGAAAAACACTGCGCCGCAAAGCTCGTTTAGCTCAGAGCTTAAAGAGCGTTTGGAGGCTAAAAGCGATAAAATTTCAGCCTTTGAAAGCGTTTTGCGAAATGAAATCAAAGAGAGCGTGAGCGCAAGCCCTAGCGATATCGGCGTCGAGTTTGTCAAAGAAATCGACGAAAGTAGCACCGCTGTGGTGTTGAAATTTGCTGGCAAAAAACACCTTGTCGTGCTCAAAAACTCAAATATCATCGAATAATTCTAAATTCAGGGCGAAATTTGGTTAAATTTCGCCTTTTTTATCTTTCTTATCTTATTTTATACACTCATCTTGTAATTTTTGTGCTTTTCCAAATTCTACATAATTTTAGAGTATGTCACAAATTTGGACAAGTCATATCTTTTGTATCGTAAAAATTATATATTTTTTGCATTTTTTACAACGCACAAATTTTTTCAATAATTTTATTTATTTAATTTTGCCATTTTTTTATATATCAAAAATTCAAAAAATAAATTAGCGTAAATCAAAATAATCACATAAATATGTATGAAAAAAACAAAAAGGCAAAATAAAAAAGTAATTGATTCTAGGCTATTCTTTATAAATTCTATATATGAAACAATAGCTGCAAAAGCAAAATAAAAATTTGGGACAAATATAAGCAAAATCGCAAAAACGCTGACTAAAAAATTACCATTATCACTCAATTTGTAAAAAACATAATAGGTTTTGTATATAAAAATACCGCCAAATAGGTAACCTAAAAAAATAATAATATTAATCATCAAACTATCATCAGATCCAAAATTACGAAAATGCAAACAAGTCGCCAACATAATAATCAAAACTCCAATCAAATATAAAATCCAAGAATTTTTGTTTTTTGCAGTTTTTGACATTATGTAAAATTGCTTTATTTTGATTAAAAGCACAGAAAATAAAGCAAAATAAACCAAACCTAAATTTGTAAAGATTGTATCTGGGTGAGAATCTATACACAAAACACAAACGCTGACTATAAGTAATTGAATATGTATATATCTCTTATATTTTTTTAAATCAGTTTTTATTAAGTGCATTGTTCAAATTCTTTTTCTATATTATTCTAAATTCTGCTTCTTTTTCACAGCCTCGTAAATTTCATCTACGCTGGTTAAATTCTGCTCGATAAATTTTTGCGCGCTTTGGCGGGTTTTGCGACCAAAAATCCCATCTTGCTTGGCTCCGACAGCCTTTTGGATAAAGAGGATTTTCTCTTTTTGACTGATATTTGCGCTATCGTTTGCATCGCGGATTATCACGACGGTGAAATTGCCCTCGTCCTTTATCGCCACTGGCGCGCTCGCGCTATCCTCATGGCTAAATTTCGCGCACAGCTGGCTGGCTAAATTTTCAAATTTGCCCGCAAGCGCGATTTTTGGGACGCTGTTTTTAGCCGCTAGTGCCCCATACACGCCCCCTGCTAGCACAAAAACAGCCAAAATTTTCGCAAATTTCACAAACGCAGGGCGATTTCGCAGACTTCTGCGATACCCGCTTGGGATTTCGCGCTGTTTTATCAGCGTCCAAACGCTACTTAGCCCCCACAGCACCGCACCGCACACGCCAGCAGCCAGAGCGAAAACACACAACGCACCCAAAATCCCCACTAGCGCGCTTTTGCCTAGCGCCCCCGTCATAAATCCACACGCCCCAAGTGCGCCTAGCACCCACACTATCGCGCCTAGCACGCCCCACACAGCGCGCGAGTGCGTAGGCGAGACCCTATCTAGACAGCCCCTTATCATCGCGCTCATATTTCGCGCCATTTCATCGCCAATAAAGCCCTCGCATGAGCGTTTTACGATATTTGTAGCCTCGTCCTCGCTAGGATTTGGCGCGCTAGCGATTTTTTTCATCGCGCTATCAAGCACGGGCTGAGCGGAATATTTCTCGAAAAATCCATAAGCCTGACGCGCACTCATACCGCCTTGGGATTGAATTTTGACCAAATTTATGGCGTCATCGGCGAATAAATCATCGAAAATTTTAGGCTTTATAAAGATACTAAGCGGATCGCCAAAGCCCACCAAAACATAATTTTTATCAAAAATTTCAAACCTTAGCTCGACCACCTTGCATTTGCCGATATATTCGGCCTCGCACGCACTTTCGCTAAGCTCTTCCCCGCTTTGGGTAAAGGCGATTTTGCTGGAAATAAATTCTAAATTTTGCGCGCACAAATACGCCAAAAATTCATCATTATAAGCGATTTGGCGCAGTCCGATTCTAGCGCTTGCACTTGCATTTGCGCAAACGCTTCTAGTGCGGATAAAAAAGCCATTTCCCGCGCATACTTCGCAATCGCTCCAACCAGCCCCGTCGCAGGCTTTGCACTTCAATTTCCCTGTGCCAGCGCATTTTTGGCACTCTTCATAGCCCGCGCCACCGCATTTTTGGCAGGTTTGCACGCCCTCGACCATTTTGGTAGAGCCGTCGCTTTGCTCCCTAATATATGTGGCTGGGATCTGACCTGCGCCTGCGCAGACAAAGCAGGGCTGTTTGCCCGCACCCTCGCATGCCAAGCAATCTTGCGTGCCTGAACCTGCGCATTTTTTGCAGGCGATTTTGCCCTCTTGGGCGCATTTTTCGCAACCCTCATAGACGCTAAATGGGCTAAATGAATAATACCTTTGCTGTGCTTGCGCGCTTGCGATTGCCGAATTTGCGCCCTCTCTTAGCGAACTAAGTAAAATTTCATGCAGTTTTTGGCTGTTTTTGGCCTCGCTCATACACTCGCTTGCGTGCGCTTCAAACCCCGCTCTATCCTTGCCAAAATGGATTGAGGCGTTTTCTCCACCAGCTACGACCTCATCGCTAAATTCGCCGTCAAATTCCCATTTAATGGAAATTTTGACCTCGCTAGGGAAAAAGTCCCCCCTAGCATTTCGCAAATCGCTAGCCTTGGCAGAGTTTTTGTCGATTAAATTTCGTAATTTTTGTATCAGTGCTTCGTATATTTCGTCCATTTCATCGCCTCAAATTTAATCCTTAATTATAATCAAATTTTGCTTTATTATTTTTCAAATTTCGCCCACCAAGGCGCAACTAGGATAAAAATTTTGTTTTATAAGCAAATTTAAATTATAATCGCTTTATAAAAAAGGAAAACGGACAAAATGAAAAAACCAACCCCCAAAAACGAAGAAATTCGCCTAGAACCCGATCGCTACATCGTATCCAAAACCGATACCAAGGGCTTTATCACCTTTGCCAACACTTATTTTTGCTATATTTGCGGATACAGCGCCGATGAGCTTCTAGGCTCGCCACACTCGATTATACGCCACCCAGACATGCCACGCCTCGCCTTTAAAATGATGTGGGACGAGATAAATCAAGGGCATGATTTTATCGCGCTGGTTAAAAATTTAGCCAAAGACGGGCGGTATTATTGGGTGATGACAGAGTTTCGCCCATACCGCGATCCCCTAAGTGGCGAGATTTACGAGCATACCGCATATCGCAAGGCTCCGCCACGCTCTGCGATTGAGACAATTGCGCCGATTTATGCCAAGCTTTTGGAGGCTGAGAAAACAGGCGGGATTAAGGCTAGTAAGAAAATTTTGGACGAGCTTTTAGCTAGCAAGGGCAAAACTTACAAAGAGTGGATTTTGGAGCTGACACTACGCAAAGATACATTTACCGATAATTTTTTCCGCACAATGAGAAATATCTTTAACCGCGGCGAGATTTGAAATTTTGCATTATTCATTGTCGTTGTAAGCAGGCGCGCGTTTGATTTGTCATTGCAAGAATTTGCTCAATTTGTCATTGCGAGCGAGTGTAACGAGCGTGGCAATCTACGAATTTAAAATTTTAAAGTCAGTATTTTGCAAATTTATCGTTTATGAATTTCAAACTCGTAGATTGCTTCGTCGCTATCGCTCCTCGCAATGACATAGCGAGCAAAATTTGCATAATCTGTCATTGCGAGAATTTGCGTAGCAAATTCGAAGCAATCTACGAATTAAAAATTTAAAGTCAGTTTTTTTACAAAATTTGCCTAAATTACTTCGCGCGTTGCGCTTGCAATAAGAATAATTTCGACTCAGTATTTTGGAGTTTGCGCTAGCGGAATTTGAAGAAAATGGCTAAATTTAGCCTTTGCCAAATTTAGCCTGGATTTTAAAATTTAGCCGTTTTTGCGGGCGAATTCGTTCATAAACTCCACGAGAGTTTTGACATTTTGCGCTGTGATTGCATTGTATAGCGACGCGCGGATTCCGCCTAGCACGCGGTGTCCTTTGAGCCCAATCATACCAGCCTTGCTAGCCTCGTCGATAAATTTCGCCTCGACCTCGGCCCCGCTTGCGATATTAAAGCTAATATTCATCAAGCTTCTGCTATCTGCTCTCGCATGCCCAGCGTAAAATCCGCCGCTCGCGTCGATTGCCTCGTATAAAATCGCAGCCTTTTGCTCGTTGCGCTCAGCCATTTTGGCTAGACCGCCGATTTCGTTTTCGATCCACTCTAACATCAAATCAAGCATATAAATTCCAAAGGTATTTGGGGTATTATACATAGAATCGGCGTTTGCTTGGGTTTTGTAGCGCAAAATCATAGGCGTGCTGGTATCATCAGCCCTATCAAGCAAATCCTCGCGGATCGCCACCATTGTTACACCTGCCGGACCGCCGTTTTTTTGGATACCACCATAAAACAGCCCCACGCTTGAAATATCCACAGGCCTAGAAAACAAATCGCTCGAACTATCCACGACTAGCGGGCATTTGCACTTTGGTAGAGCCTTATACTGTGTGCCATAAATCGTATTATTCGAGCAAATATAGCCATAATCGGCGTCGTCGCTGAATTTCACCTCTGGGATATGGTCGAATTTGCTCTCTTTGCTACTTGCGATTACGCGGTGATTTATGCCTAAAATTTCCGCCTCTTTTATGGCTTTGTTCGTCCAGTTGCCGGTGTTTGCGTATTCGGCGTAGCCATTTGGCGTCATCAAATTCATAGGCACTTGCGCGAACTGCAAACTGCCGCCGCCTTGCAAAAACAAAATTTTAAAATTCTCGCCAAAGCCATAGAGCCGTTTTACGCGCGCCATTGCGCTATGTAGGACTTCCTCGAAAATTTTGGTGCGGTGAGAAATCTCGATAATCGAATATCCATGACCCTTGTAGTCGGTAAATTCGGCCTTGGCGTGCTCTAAAACGCTTAACGGGATCGTGCTAGGACCAGCGCTGAAATTAATAACTCTACTCATTTTGCCTCCTTAAAATTTAATCTAATATTTGCGCCTCTTTTTTAGCATTTTGCGATACAATCGCGATTTTATCGCCACTTTGTAGCTCTTCTAGGCTGATTTTTTTGCCATCTTTTTGGATTTGCACTAAATCTTTGGTAAGCTCAAAATAGCTTGCTTTTTGTTTTAAAATTTCGTTTTTTAGCTCGATTTGGTGAGTTAAATTTGCAAATTTGGCGTTGATTGTGTTTTTAAATTTAATCTCTAAATTTTGCAAATTTAATAAATTTTGCGTGATTTTGGTATCCACGGACTTGCTTTTTAGCTCGAAATATCGCATTTTAAGCTCACTATGCAAATTTGCGATTTTTTCATTTATAAATTTTTTCAAATAATTTTCCGCGCCGTCTAAATTCTGATAAAGTGTGGAAATTTCAGGCAATAAATCCACCATAGCCGCTGTTGGCGTGAGCGAGCGATGATCTGCGACAAAATCACTTATGCTAAAATCTATTTCATGTCCCACAGCCGAAATTATCGGTGTTTGCGCTGCGTAAATTTCGCGGGCGAGCATTTCGTCGTTGAAGCACCACAAATCCTCTTTACTACCACCTCCCCTTGCGATAATAATCGCGTCATACCCAGCGCTATCAGCCCTGCGTAGTGCCGATATGAGCGAGTTTGGCGCGCTAGTTCCTTGCACCAAAGAGTTGTAAATATCAATTTTAAGCATAGGAAATCTATCGTTTGCTACTCTAAGCATATCCGCGCACGCTGCCGATCCTGCGCTCGTAATAAGCGCGATATGGCGCGGAAATTTCGGAAGCGGTTTTTTGTGCGACGCGTCGAAAAGCCCCTCGGAAAAGAGCTTTTCTTTAAGCGCGTTAAAGCGCATTTCTAGCTCGCCAGCCCCAGCTTCTCGCATTTGCGTTACTTGGATTTGATACGCACCAGTGGCTGGATAAATCGTAAGTTTGCCCGTTAGCACGACACGCATGCCGATTTTTGGCGCGAAATTTACCTTTTGATTGGCGAAGCGAAACATAGCGCAATTAAGGGCTGAGTTTTCGTCTTTTATCGTAAAATACCAGTGTTTGCTTATACTTTGCTCGCTAAATTTCGAGATCTCGCCCTCGACCTCGATACCAGCAAAGGTCGTTTCTAGTAGCGCTTTGGCCTTTTCATTGACTTCGCTGACGCTAAGCATCGCGCACCTTTTTGGCGATAAAAAGCGTGCTCACATCGAAGCTAAATCCCTTTATCACAAGTGGCTCAAAGCCCGAATTTATGAGCTTTTCTTTGAAGCTTGCGGTGTCTAGGAAATTGCCGATTGAGCTTGGCAAATACTCGTAAGCTTCCTTGTTTTTCGAAATCGCGCCACCGATTAATGGCAAAATTTTGCTGACATAAAAATCGCGCATTTTAAATACTAGCCCGCCGTTTTGGGCTTTGGTAAATTCTAGCACCACGACTAAGCCACCTGGTTTTATCACGCGGTTAAACTCGCGCAAAGCTTCATCTAGGGCCACTACATTTCGTATGCCATAGCTGATACTTACGATATCCACGCTAGCGTTTTCTAGCGTCGTTTGCGTCGCAGTCGCGGTGATAAAGGTGTGGTCTTTGAATTTCTCTTTGGCTACGCCTAGCATACCAACGCTTGGATCAATTCCTATGATTTGCTCGATTGAAACGCCGTGTTTTGGGGCTAATTCCTCCCAAATTTTAATCATATCGCCAGTTCCGCACGCTACATCGGCAATTTTTACGCTTTTGTTTTTGCAGTATTCAAGCGCCGCTCCCACGCCTGCTTTGCGCCACGAAGTATCCACGCCAAGGCTGATTGCGCGGTTTGCCTTGTCATAAGTAGGCGCGATTTCATCGAACATTTTTATGATTTTTTCTTGTTTTTCCACGATTTTTCCTATCTGTATATTTTGATTTTTGCAATTGCTTTTTTTATGGATTTTAAAAACTCATCTTTGTGAGCTAAAATCTCGCTTTTTAGGGACTTTGTCTTGGCAATTAGCTCGTTATTTAGAGCCAAAAGGTATTTAAAACTCTCGTCGTTTTTATCGCTTGCTTTTTGATACATGGCGATGAAATTTTGCCAAATACTCACATCTTGGAGCGCACCAAAGCTCTCTTGCGCGATTTTAACCTGCTTGTAAGCCTCGCTAATCCTAGCGCTCTCATAAATCCTAGCGCAAAATTCAAGCTCATAGCGAACCTTTTTTAGATAAATTCGCGCGTCGTGAAATTTGGCGATTTCGCTTTTTTCGTTTAATTCGCCCATCACGCCTCTAAGTGCTTTTAACGCCTTGTTTAGGCGATTTGAGATAAATTTTTTGGCGATTTTTTCATACTCTGGGCTAAGGTAAATTCCGCCTAAATTTTTCAAAAAATCCTCAAATTTAGCCCTAAATTTATCAAATTCAGCGTCGCTTAAAGCTCTTTTTGTGCGCTCATTAATACTGCGCCCAAGTGTATTCATCTGCGCTCCAAAGTGCGCTGGGGCGGAGTTTTGCACCAAAAATTTGCTAAATACTTCGATATCTCGCATTTGGTTTGTTTTGCCGACGATGTTTTTGAGATGAGTTAAAATTTCATCAGTAATTTTTGGTGCGAAAAGCGGAGCGAAAAATTTCACCATAACCCGCATTTTGCGCATTGCAATGCGAAATTTATGAAGCGCTTCCTCATCTTTGGCACCCATATATTCATCGTGCGATTTTAAAATTTGCGAATAAATTTTAGCAAAAATCACGCCAGCACTTTGCGCGCTATCGGCGTATGGCGGGATTTGAAATTTCATATCGTCAAATTTTTCAAAAACGCTTTTGGCAAAGCCATAATTTAGCTTTTCGCAAGGCTTACCAAAACGCGCTAAATAGCGTGTTTTGTAGCGAAAATCATCGCTGATATCTAAAAATTCGTGCTCGCCAAATGTTTTGATAAAATCAAACTTCTTGCTAGCTTCTTCGCTTTTGAAATTCGCAACTAGCGTGATTAGCGTAGATAGCCTGGAAGAGTAAATTTCTAGGTGAAAATCAGCCTGAGAATTCGCAAAGCCATAACGGCATTTTTGCACCATTTCGCCCTGCATATCGGCCTTGGCTTCGTTAAAATCGTCTTTGGAAATTTTAAATTTTAAAGCCTCGCGGATAAGATCTTCTTTTTTATGATGAAGCGTAAAGGTATTGTTTTCGCAGACATAGTAAATTTCGGGCGAAAATGATGTATAAAACCAGCTAACATCGCTTTTGCGAAGTTTGACGCCAGCATCTTGCAATGCAAATAAAATCGCCCTATCATAAAGTAGAAATTTGCGCTTTGTCTTCATACCCACTCCAAAAATAAAATGGGTAATGATAGCAAATTTAAGCTTATATTACCTACAAAACTCGCAGTCTTCAACCGTGGCTGTGATATTTAGTTTGCGGACAAAATTTTTAAGCTGTTTTTCGACACTGGTGCGCATATCGTCCATAAAAATATCGCCCATAAACATATCGCTGACATTGCCACATTTTTCGCAAACGACATGCATGTGCGGGGTGTTGTAGATATCGTATCTTGGCTTTTGGTTTGGAGTATTTACCTCGACAACCACGCCCTCATCAAGCAATCTATTTAAATTTTTATAAACCGTAGCAAGTGAGATTGATGGGTAATCCTCTTTAATCCCGTCATAAAGCGAGTCGATATTTGGGTGCTCGTGGCGGTCTAGCACTTTTAGGATACAAAGGCGTTGTGGCGTGGCTTTGAGCCCGCAGTTTTTGAGCAAATCTACATGTGTCATAATGTCGTCCTTAGATAAAATTTACTCATTATATGCAAAAAATATTAAACTAAAATTATACTAATTGATAATTTTTTGTATTTGATATTACCTTTGCCAAATTTTGCGCATCTAAACCTAGCGATTTCTCCACATCTGCGGTGCTTCCATGTGGCAAAAACTTATCCTCAAACTCATAAGAAATAATTTTTACATTTTGAATATTTTCCTCTTGTAAAAACGCGCCTAGTATTTCGCCCACACCGCCTTTTTTCATACTTTGGCTAAATACGAACCAAATTTTGGTTTTTTTCGCTAAATTTAGTAAAAATTCTCTATCCAGTGGCTTTACAAATACCAAATCAACGATATTTACGCTCATTTTATCATTTAGGATTTTTGCTACCTCGCACGCCTTGCCGGTGCTATCTCCATAGCCGATAAATGCGATTTGGCTAGCCTCACACTCTTTGATAAATCTCGATTTTAATGGCAAAATTTCAGGAATTTGCCCGAAATTTGGCTCCAAGCTTTGCATCGTAAAACTTCCGCGCGGATAACGAATCGCCAAAATCCCCCTATGCTCGTGCGAATACCTCATCAAAGCCCTAAAACTCGCCTCATCGCACGGCGCACACAGACTTAAATTTGGTATAGCATTAAACAAGCTTATATCAAAAACCCCCTCGTGCGTCTCGCCGTCCTCGCCCACGATTCCAGCCCTATCCATCGCAATCACAGCGTTTAAATTCATAAGCGCCAAATCGTGAATTACTTGATCGACCGCGCGCTGCATGAAGGTCGAATATATCGTAATGTATGGCCTAAAACCCTCTTTTGCCATTGCTGCCATTGAGGTTACCGCATGCTCCTCGGCAATCGCCACATCCCAAAATCTATCAGGAAAACGCTCAATTAGCGCGTCTAGCCCAGTCCCGCTTGGCATAGCAGCTGTTACGCCAACTACATCAGAGTGAGCCTGCGCTAGCTCTAAAAGGGCTTCTTGGTAAATTTTTGTAGCTGATTTCGCGCCCGATTTTTTCTTAAATTCGCCACTTTTTATGTCGAAAGCTCCCACGCCATGCCAGTTGCCGTCGTCGTTTTCGCTGTTTTTATAACCCTTGCCTTTGATTGTTTGGATATGCACGATTACGGGCTTTTTAGCACTCTTTGCGACCTTAAATGCGCTAATTAAATCGCCTAGGTTGTGTCCATCAACGGGGCCGATGTATTCAAGGCCAAGCTCCTCGAAAAACATGCCAGGGATTATGAGTTTTAGCGAGTTTTCAAAGCGCCTTGCCATGTATGTAGCACTCTCTGGCGCGTGAGATAAAAGCTCTCTTATGCGCGATTTAAATTTTTGATATGTCTCGCCCGCCATCATTTGGCTAAGATACTTGCTAAATGCGCCGATTGGCTTAGAAATGCTCATTTTGTTATCATTTAGTATGATTACGCAAGGCAAATGCAAATCCCCTAGCTCGTTCATCGCCTCATAAGTCATGCCCCCACTCATCGAGCCGTCCCCTACTAGCACCACAGGCACCCTATCCTCGCCTTTGAGTTTGATCGCCTTTGCTGCGCCCACAGCTAGGCTAATCGAGGTGCTAGCATGCCCTGCTACGAAATAATCATGCGCGCTTTCGCTAGGCTTAGTATATCCGCTAAGTCCGCCAAATTTACGCAAAGAGCCAAACTCCTCCCAACGCCCAGTTAGAAGCTTGTGCGCGTAGCTTTGGTGGCTGACATCGAAGATAAATGGATCTTTTGCGCTATCAAAAACCACATGCATAGCCACTATCGCCTCGACTGCCCCCATATTTGAGCTAAGATGACCGCCGTTTTGGCTCACGACTTCGACGATTCTGGTGCGAATTTGCTCACAAAGCTCGCTAAGTTCGGTTAGGCTTTTGTTTTTGATATCCACTATAACAACTCTTTTAAGGCTTTAAAAACGCGCAAATTTTGCTTCGGAAGTCCGATTGTAATGCGAATCGCGTTTAATCCATAACTCTTTAAATTTCGCAAAATTATGCCTTGGCGCAAAAGTGCGTCGCAAATTTTAGTTGAATTTTGATTTTCGCCTAGCATAAATGTTATGAAATTTGCATAACTTGGCAAGAATTTAATGCCGTTTTTGGTGGCAAATTTTTCAAATTTTTTCATTTCTTTAAAATTGTTTTGCAAGGTCTTTTGCACAAATTTATCATCGCCAAGTGCCGCAATCGCCGCTGCTAAGGTCGGCGTGGTGATATTAAATGGCGGGCGCAGTTTATAAAGCGCGCTAATAATTCCACTCTCGCCAATTCCATACCCCACTCTCATGCCCCCAAGCCCATACGCCTTAGAAAATGTCCCAAGATAGAGGGCGTTTGTGAAATGCGTGGCTATAAATTTAGGATCAAGGTGCTTGTTTTTGTCCTTAAATGTGGCAAACTCATTATACGCCGCGTCGATGATGACGAGGGTATCTTTATCCACGCTAGCGATAAATTCGTAAATTTTCTCAGCGTCCAAACACTCGCCAAGAGGGTTGTTTGGCATACACAAAAATATCGCTTTAATCTCGTTTTTGTGCGCCTCATAAAGCGATTTTAACGCCTCTAAATCGTGCGAAATTTCTTTGGTTTTATAAATTTTGCCCTCGCAGTGCCTTGCGTAAATGCCATACATCGCAAAGCTTACCCCTGCTTGAAGTATCGCAAAACCCTTGCTAAGCACGCTGTGAAGGGCAAATTCGATGATTTGATCACTACCTGCGCCGATTATGATATTTTCGCTTTTTACGCCAAATTTCGCTGCTAGCGCGTCTTTTAGCTCAAACATACTATCATCAGGGTAGAGATGAGCACAGGTGGCGCATTTTTTAATGGCTTTTTGCGCTTTTTTGCTAGATCCAAATGGATTTTCATTGCTAGCTAGTTTTAGCACATCTTTTTTCTTCACGCCAAATTCGCGCACCACTAGCTCGATTGGCTTTCCAGCCTCGTAATTACTCAAATCGTCCAAAAATTTGTTAAATTTCATTATTCATCTCCATTTAAATAGCTTCCAAGCCAAGTTATTTCATGAGCGTGGCGAGTGGCATTTTCTAGCACTCTAATCACACCCTCATCGTCGATATGCCCCTCAAAATCGATATAAAATACGCTTTTGAAATCATGCGATTTAATCGGGCGGCTCTCTAATTTAGTCAAATTTATCCCCTCATTGCGAAACATTTGAAGTAACTCCACTAAACCGCCCGGTTTATCATCGGTTTTAGCCAAAATGCTAGTTTTGTTGCGGTCGCTTCTTTGGTTTTTAAAGTCGCTTAGCACGAAAAATCTCGTGCGATTGTTTGCATTATCCTCGATTTTTTCATACATTACAGGCACGCCATACAGCTCGGCTGCGATTTTAGAGCAAATCGCTGCTGAATTTGGATTTTCTAGCGTTGCCTGCGCGGCTTTGGCAGTGGATTTGGTGGCTGTAAATTTAACCCCGCTAAGTCCGTGATCGTCTAAGAATTTCAAACATTGATTATATGCTTGCGGGTGAGAGAAAATCTGCGTAATCTCGGCTGTTTGCGTGCAGTTTGTAACCAAAGAGTGGTGGATATCCATATAAATTTCAGCTACGATTTTGACCTCTTGGTATTTGCGCAAACAATCCAGCGTCACGCCGACTGCACCTTCGGTGTTGTTTTCTATGGGCACGACGCCGTATTTTGCCTCTTTGGTGATTAGGGATTTAAACACTGCCTCGATGTTTGAGAGTGGCTCATAGGTGCTAATCGCGCCAAATCTAGCCTTGGCTGCTTGGTGAGTGTATGTGCCAAAAGGCCCTAAAAACGCTACGACTTGCGGTTTTTCTAAATTTCTAGAAACTGAGAAAATTTCAAAAAATATCGCCTCAATCGCCTCTTTGTTTAAATTTTTTAGCTTTACCCCATCGAGCCTAGAAATTATCGCACGCTCCCTTTCTGGGCGATACACGGCGCTTCCTGTGGTCTGCTTCAATTCGCCGATTTTTTTGACATAATCCATACGCAAATCAATCAAACGAATAATCTCATCGTCGATTTTATCAATCCCTACGCGTAAATCTTCTATGCTTTTCATCACTCTTCCATATATTTTTTTTCGTTTGCAACGAGATCCTCGAAACTCTCTCTGGCTCTGATTAAGCGATCCTTGCCCTCGCTAATAGCCACCTCAGCTGGGCGCGGGCGCGTATTGTAGTTGCTAGACATGCTAAACCCATACGCTCCTGCGCTTTTTATCACCAAAATATCGCCGTGGTCTAAATTTGGCAAATTTACATTTTTGGCTAAAAAATCGCCACTCTCGCAAATCGGCCCTACGATATCACAAAGCGAATTTTCGCCCTCTTTTTGCACAGCTACGACCTCGTGATAGGCTTGATATAGGCTTGGGCGGATTAGATCGTTCATAGCTCCGTCTGTGATGACAAAGCGTTTAGCGCCGTTGTATTTCTCGTATAAAACGCTAGTGATAAACTCGCCCGCATTTCCTACGATAAACCTGCCCGGCTCGCATGTAATCGTAACATCTAGCCCACTTAAAACAGCCAAAATTCCTTGCGCATAATCATACAAACTAACCTGTTTCTCGTCTTTATAGCGGATTCCAATCCCTCCACCGATATCGAAAAATTTAATCTCAATCTGCGCTGCAAGCAGTTCGCGCAAAAGATCGCTTACGATTTTCGCCGCGTCGTGGATTGGCGAAATGTCAGTTAGCTGCGAACCTATGTGAAAGTGGATCCCAACTGGATTTAAAAATTCAGACTTTTTAGCGTAAAGATACATAGCGCGCGCATTATCAATGCTAACGCCGAATTTGTTTTCGTTAAGTCCAGTAGAAATGTATGGGTGGGTTTTGGCATCGACATTTGGATTTACGCGGATACTAATCCTAGCGGTTTTGCCCAAATTTTGCGCGATTTTTTCTAGGCGATACATTTCGGCTTCGCTCTCTAAATTTATATATAAAATTTCGCTTTTTAGTGCCTCTTCTAGCTCGTAATCTTGCTTGCCCACGCCTGAATATATGATTTTATACGGATTTGCCCCAGCTAGTAGCGCGCGTCTGACCTCGCCGATACTCACACAATCAAAACCGCTTCCTAGCCTTACTAAATGTTGCAAAATGCTTAAATTCGAGTTTGCCTTAATAGCGAAGCAAACTAGCGATTTGCGCGCTGCAAATGCACCTTTGAGCAATTCATAATTTTTCGTAATCTCGTCGAAATCATAAACATAAAGTGGAGAGCCGTATTTTGAGACCAAATTTTTGTAATTCATATATTTTCTTTCGGTAAAAAATTTTGCGCATTTTAGCAAATTCGGACTTAACGATGCTTAAAAACCAGCCAAATCGCAAATACTAAAAGTAGCAAAATCGGCACGATAACGCCTAATTCTGGGAGTATCACGCCATTAAGCGAGAAGCGAATCAGCACGAAAAACAGCCCCCACGCACACAGCGTAATGATAAAAAACCCAAAACTCATAAGAGCTAGGTTAAAAAACCTGCCAGTAATCGGAAAATAATAATAAAGGATTAAAATCATAATCGGCGCAAAAAGC
Organism: Campylobacter sp. JMF_15 NE4; assembly: GCF_027737645.1. NCBI lineage: Bacteria > Pseudomonadati > Campylobacterota > Epsilonproteobacteria > Campylobacterales > Campylobacteraceae > Campylobacter > Campylobacter sp. JMF_15 NE4. The sequence continues at coordinate 74,255 of NZ_JAOVTY010000002.1, forward strand.
GGGAAAAATATCATATTGTATAAATTTGCCTTGATTGAATTTACATTAACGCCTTGGTTTGCGAAGGTTTTGATAGAGCGAATCGCGTCTTTGATCGAATATACATTGCTCGTATCATACACGCTTTCGATCGAGCTTGGGTTAAAACCCCTTAGCATGGCTTCGTTTTGGATACTTTCCCTTTTCAACCCAGCCTCGCCAAGGCTTAAATTTGTAGGAATTTGGGTTTTTTCGCCCTCTTTAAATTTCCACTCTTTCGCGCTGTATTCGCCGTTTTTAGCCCAAATTCTACTTTGCAACTCGCTAGCGTTGATATCAAATGCTATCATCTCATCAGCGTGGTTTTGGTGAAGGCCATTGATATAGACATATTTTCCCTCGTATTTTAAAAACATCTCAGGTCCTACTGGGGTAAAATCCGTCAAATTCTTTTGAAATTTCAAAGCATAGGCAAAAGGCGTGGTATTTAGATAAATATATCCTAGCGTGATAAAAAGCGATATCAAAAACGGCGGGATTATCAGGGTGTTTTTGCTCACGCCAAGGGCGTAAAAGCTGATAAGCTCGCTACTTCGAATCATGTTAAAAATCATTATAATCAGCGCAAAAATCAGGCTTAATGGCAAAATATAAGTAATCGCCACGCCAGCTGTTAATGCAACATATAAAAGCCCTGTATTTGCGCTTTGGGGGAAGTCTTTGAGATTTGTTAAAACATCAATTCCCACATAGAAAAAATCCAAAGCCAAAAACAAAATAAAAAAATATTTTATATAAACAAGGCTTACATATTTTGCGTATAGTTTCACTCTAATACCTTTTTTATCGTGTATTTTTGCGAAATTTCATCAATATTGCTTCGTAAAAGCTCACTTGTCGCCTCTTTTGCATAAGATAAAATTTTATTTAGTTTTTCGCTCTCATCTTCACTAAATTTACCCAAAACAAAATTTGCAGCGTCAAAACCTTCTGGCTTTTTGCCTACACCTATTCGCACACGCTCATACTCAGTGCCGATTAGATTATCGATTGATTTTAGCCCATTATGACCCGCAGAACTTCCACCAAATTTAAATTTTATCGCACCCAAAGGCAGATCAATATCATCATGAGCTACGATAATACGCTCTGGTTTATAAAAATCACAAACTGCTTTGACAGAATTTCCGCTAAGATTCATAAATGTGTGAGGTTTAAGAAGTAGAAGTGAGCCCTTTTTATAGAGCTCACCATTAAATTTTGCTCCACTAACATCGCTAAAACCGCCATTGCTTAGCAGAGCGTCGATTAGCATAAATCCTACATTATGCCTAGTATGAGAATACTTCTCCCCTGGATTACCAAGTCCAACGAGCAGTATCATTGCGCGCCTTATTTAGCCGAAGTTACTCCGACTACCGCAACAGAACCGTCCATGATGATACTTACACCCTCTTTTACTGGGATATCACGAACTAAAATAAAATCACCCAAATCAAGGTCTGTAACATCTAATGTAAAATTATCTGGCAAATCTTTACCAGCGCATTTTACAGCCAATCTGCGTTTTGATTGAACCAAAACACCTTTGTTTTTTAGACCTTTTGCGATACCTGTTGTATAAACTGGAACAAGATATTTGCTTACTACATTGTCATCTACTACGCGTAAATCAACATGAGTTAGGGCGTTTGTTACAGGGTGTTTTTGGTATTCTTGCACTACTACTTTGTATGTGCTATCGCCCACTTTTACCTCGAAAGGCAAAGTATTTTTGCTGCGAACTGCTTTGATAAAATCGTTTATTTTAAACGCAGCATTTATATTTTGTAATCCTTTCGCATAAATATTAGCGATTAGATAACCATCTCGTTTTAAAGACTTAGAAGCCTTTTTACCGATACTATCTCTAACGATACCTTCTAACATGAGTTTTCCTTTAAAAAAAATAGGGGCTGATTTTACTAAAATTTAACTTTAATATAGCTTTATAAAAGGGTGCTAGCAAGAAATTCTTGCTAGCATAAATTTTAACGACGAATATCTTGGAGTTGAACGACTTCTTCTGCGAGTTGATCTGGGATATCCTCGCCGTTTGCGAGCATCATACCGCGTTTTTTCGCTAGGTCTGCGTTTTTCATTTTTAGCTCTAAGTCGTTGCGTTTAGAGGCCTTATCAAGGGCTTCGTCCCTGCTAATGACCTCTTGGACATACAGATCAAGCAGGTGTTGATCGAAGGTTTGCATACCGTAAGTATTGCGTCCATCGGCGATTGCGTCTGGAATTTCGGAGTCGCGTCCTTCTAAAATCATATCTCTAATACGGGTATTTTTACGCAAAATTTCAACTACCGCCACGCGTTTTCCATCAATTGTGCGTGCAAGGCGTTGTGAGATTACAGCCTCGATAACGCTAGCTAGTGTCATACGGATACGCTCTTGCTCTGCTTGTTCAAACATCGCAACGATACGGTTGATTGTCTCTTTGGCGTCGATTGTATGCACGGTAGAAAAGACAAGGTGGCCAGTCTCAGCAGCATGCAATGCAGTCTCAATCGTCACAAGGTCACGCATCTCGCCCACGAAGATAACATCAGGATCCTCGCGCAGTGCCGCACGAAGTGAATCAGCGAAAGTGTTGCAGTCCTCGCCGATAGCGCGCTGGTTGATGATACATTTATCATCTTTGAAAACAAACTCAACTGGATCTTCAATCGTAACGATATGGCTCGTTCTAGCGTGGTTTATGCGATTTAGCATAGAAGCGATTGTGGTTGTTTTACCGCTACCTGTTGGGCCAGTTAGAAGCACGACGCCACGCATAGCAGTATCGCAGATCTCTTTGATACTTTTTGGAAGTCCTAGCTCATCAATTGTAGGAATTTTAACTGGAATCGTTCTAAATACCGCACTTACGCCGTCAATTTGAAAAAAGATATTTACACGAAAGCGGTATTCGTCGTTTAATTTGTATGTAAAATCCACGCTTTTATTTTTAATCATCTCTGGGAAACGAGTTTTTAAAAGCTCTTTTGCCAAAGTCATCATATCTTCTTTAAGATAAGGATCTTTTGTAAATTTTACAAGCTCACCATTAATCCTACCGCGCACCACAGAACCTGCTTTTAGGTGCAAGTCGCTACCACCATTTTGAACCAAAAAATTCAAAAATTTATCAAGTCTATCGCGTTGCTTAAAATCCAGCGTGCTTACATCGACTTGATATTGTGAATAATCAATTGCGTCAGCCATTATTTCTCCTTTTCAAGTGTTGTCATAATCTCATCAAATGCTTGTTCAAAAGCCACCAAGCCATCTTTTAAAAGCTTTTTATAAATTTTATCCATATCAATGCCAGCCTTTTGCGCGACATCTGCGAAAAATTTATCAATTTCCTCATCGCTAAATGGAGTTTTTGGCTCACATTTTGCTCCTATGAAAGCCTTGATTGTATCAAGCGGAGCAGTATTTACGCTAAGCGGATACAAAAGCTCTTTTATATAATAATCCGCAGGGATTTCGCCACCTTTTACCCCTGTGCTAGCAAAAAGCGCCCTAACAAACGGTAAATTTTCTTTTGCAATTATATTATAACATTTCGTAGCGTTCATAATGCCGATTTTTGCAGGCTCTAAGCCAGCTTTTTTCATATCCTCATCAAGGGCTCTATCAAAACGGCTAACAAAAATGCTAATCACAGATTGCGGAAGTTTTGCGCCTTCAAATTTAGCCGCAAACTCGCTTGTGCCCTCTTTAATCGCTTCTAGGCATTTTGCGGTTTGCTCTGGCGAGAAAATCAAGGTCGCATTTACATTTATACCCCGCCTCGTCAAAGCTCTCATCGTTTCGTATCCAGCCTGGGTCGCTGGGACTTTTATCATCACATTTGGCATGGCAATTTGCGCGTAAAGCCTTTTGCCCTCTTTTATCATAGCCTCTGCATCATCTGAGATACTAGGATCTACTTCGATACTAATAAAGCCGTCATCGCCTCTGGCGTAGTTTGCCAAAAGCGCGTTTGCGGCGTTTTTGATATCAGTTATAGCTAAAATTTCATAAAGCTTTTTTGTGTTTTTGTGCGCAAATTTCGCCTTTTGCGCGCCGTAAGCTTGGGAGGTGGTAATGGCGTTTTTGAAAATAGAGGGATTTGAGGTCGCGCCGTTAAATGTGCCTTTTGCGAGAAATTCGCCAAATTCCTTTGCGATAAAATCGCGCTCGATAAAATCGCACCACAAGCTAAATTTGATATCGTCGTTATACATACTGCATTATCTCCCTTAAATCTTTTTTATCCACGCAATGAGTTGCCTCTTTTTTCAAAATTTCATTAGCGCAAAACGCGATTCTTAGCCCCGCTTCTCTAAACATCGCCACATCGTTTGCCCCATCTCCCACACACATAACCTCATCTGCACTTAAATGCAAAATCGCTTTGAGCTGTTGCAAGACCACGCCTTTGGAGTAGCCAAACATCATCTCTCCACCCACATGACCGGTTAAAATTCCATCTTTTCGGTGCAAGATATTGGCAAAACTCGCATCAAATCCCAGTACCTCTTTTGCCCAGTCTGTCGCCACATGAAATCCACCACTAAACACCACGACGGTAATTCCCTTGGATTTAAGGTAGCTTATAAGCTCTTTTGCGCCTGGCACAAAGGGCAAATTTTGCGCGATTTTTTGCATATCCGAAAATTTCATACCCTTTAAAAACATAGCCCGCTCTTGCAAACTCTCGAAAAAATCGATCTCGCCCGCCATTGCGCGCTTTGTAATCTCTTTAACCTCTTTTTCTTTTCCTACGCTTTTTGCAAAATTCGTTATCGTCTCCCCGTCCATAAGCGTAGAATCGAAATCAAACACACAAAGTTTTATCATTAAATTTCCTTTATAAAAAAAAGCAATTATATCTAAGTTTTAATTTAAGTTTTTTGAAAAGAGCTCAAAATTTTGGCTATTTTGCACCTCGTAAATTTTCTCACTCACGGCAAATGAGTTTAAATTTATATATTTTACGCCCTCAAATTCTAAAATTTCATCTTGGTGATAATGCCCCTCGATTACGATAGGCGCGGTGTAGTTGTGGATTTTTGGCTCGATATAGGATTTGAAACTCCCAGCCTTTTTATACAAAATTTTATTTTCTTGGCTTTTTAAAATCATTTTTGAAATTTTAAAATTTAGCGCGCAATCGATTTTATCCATAAATTTCAAAAACGCCCTATTTCGCAGTGATAAAAGCGCAAATTTTGTCAAAGCTGGCAAAAAAATGTCGCCGTGAGAGATTTGGATTTGCCTGCCTTTAAAGCTAAAATTTGCTGGCTGGGCGCAGTTTGCAAAGACCCTTGCGTGCGGGAAAATAGCCTCTAAATTAAAATCGTGATTTCCCTCGAAATAATAAATTTCACATTTTTGCGAAATTTCGTTGATTATGGCGATATATTCGGCGTAAAATTCGCGCACAAATGTCGTATTTGCGAGGAAATCAAACATATCGCCAAGCATGAAAATTTGCGGCGGCAGTGTTTTCGCGCCCCTTAAATTTCGCAAAAATTTCAGGAAATTTCGCTTGTTCGCGTTATCGTGCGCGTCGCTGATAAAAATAGCTCCGGGCTTTATTTGCAGATTTTCCACGATTTAAATGCTATTTCCTAGGCGTGGCAAACCCTCGCCCACATCGTAGCCAAACATCAAATTCGCATTTGCCACAGCCTGACTTGACGCGCCTTTTAGCAGGTTGTCGATTGCCGAGTTTATCCAAATTTTATCCCCCTGCGTTTTAACGAAAATATCGCAAAAATGCGTTCCTGCGACATTTTTCACAGACACTGGCTCACTACGCACACGCACGAAAGGCGAATTTGCATAAAATTCGCGCAAAATTTTCTCCGCGTCGATACTCTCTTTTAGCACGCCAAAGACGCTTGCAAGCATTCCGCGCGTAAATGGGGCTAAATTTGGCACAAAAGATACGCTAAATTCCGCGCCATTTATTAGGCTAAGTTGCTCCCAAATCTCGTCTGCGTGGCGGTGAGTGAGTGGTGAGTATGCGTTTATGTTTTCATTGACGCTCACGAAATGGCTAGTGGCTTTTAGCCCCTTGCCTGCGCCACTGACGCCACTTTTAGCGTCGATAAAAACGCCGATTTTACTATCCATGTATTTCACAAACGGCGCGGTGGCTAAAATAGAGCATGTCGGATAGCAGCCAGGATTTGCCACGAGCCTTGCAGAGGCGATTTTTTCGGCGTTTAGCTCAGCCAAACCATACACAGCGTGGGCTAAATTTAGCGGGTCTAAGTGTTTGGTGTAGTTTTTCTCGTAAAGTTCAAGCGATAGGCGATAATCCGCGCTTAAATCCACGACTTTGACGCTAGGAAATTTTAAAATTTCACTCGCAAACTCCATTGCCTTTTCGTGCGGAAGTGCCAAAAACACCACATCACAACTTTGCGCGGCAGTTTTTGGGTCGGCAACTTGCACCCTCATATCCAAAATCCCAGTAAGCTGCGGGAAAATCTCAGAAATTTCGCCCTCACTCGTAGCGGCAAGATACGAAATTTCAAAGCCTCTGTGAGCTAGTAAAATTTTAACTAGTTCAAGCCCAGTATATCCCCCTACACCGATAATTCCAGCTCTTTTCATAGTCTCGCCTTAAAATTTAATCGGTTTGTAGCTAACGCTGATAATCTCGACATCTCTGGTGCCACTTGGCAGGTTTAGCACCACTTCATCGCCCTCGGCCTTGCCCAAAAGCTGGCGCGCTAGCGGGGTGTTGATATTAAGCAGTCTTTTTGAAATATCAGCCTCCATAAGCCCCACGATGACATAGGTTTCCTCGATTTCGGTTTCCACATCCATGAAAGTCACGGTAGAGCCGAATTTGACCTTATCGTGCTCATAGCTTGCGGGATCAATTATGCGAGAGCGTGAGAGTATGTCGTTTAGCTCGGCAATGCGAGAGAGCAAAAACGCCTGTTCCTCGCGCGCCGCGTGATACTCGGCATTTTCCTTCAAATCGCCGTGATCTCGCGCGATATCAATTTGTTTGATGATGTGCGGGAGTTTGACATTTTGGAGCTCTTTAAGCTCGGCAGTGATTTTTTCGTATCCGTAAGAGGTCATGGGTTCTGTGATACTCATAGCAATCCTTTTTCAAATTTTTCTAATTATACTTTAAATTTCGCGTTTGTCGTTAAAATTCGCGCCACATTTTTCGCACTTGGCATAGCCAAATACTCTCTAAGCTCCACGCAAGCGCGCGCAAATCGCTCGTCATCGCGCAGGGCGTATGCGTCGTAGAGATTTGAGACACTTACTTCTTCTTGGATTAATTCTTTGTGAAGCTCGTCTTTTTCGCAAAAATCAAAGATTATGTTTGCAAGACCGACATGTTTTAGCTTCACAAACCTGCGCGCGATCGCGACATCTAGGGCTTTGGCTTTGTAGCAAAGCACAAAAGGTGTGCCAATAAGGGCAGCTTGCAGGGTCGCAGTCCCAGAGCAGATAAAGGCAAATTCGCTTTTTGCTAGGGTTTTTATAGCGTCTGTTTCTATGCTAAAACCGCGCGTATCGCCGTAAATTTGCTCCACCTTATCCGCCAAAAATGGTGGCACAACTAGGCTAAATTTTAAATTTGCATTTTCGCTTTTTAACTTTTTAGCTAACTCCCTATAAACTGGCATAAGCCGCGAAATCTCAGCCCTGCGAGAGCCCGGCATAAAAGTGATTAGGCCGTTTTTTTCATACGAGCTTTTGCGCTCTTTGATTTCATCTAAAAGTGGGTGTCCTACGAAGCAAAACCCACTTTTATCGCTTAAATTTGGCAAATTTTCAAAATTTAGATCCAAAATTTTAGAATAAAACTGCCTCTCAAACTGCCAAATTCCACACAAAAAATCGCAATTTTCTTGCAGAGCTTTGACTCTACCGCGCTTCCACGCCCAAATTTGGGGCAGGATATAATACACTATCCTCGCACTCGCGCCCGATTTTTTCAGAGCCTTTGCAAGGGGCAGGTTAAAGGCTGGACTATCGATTAATAGCACCACATCGCAGTTTTTTGCTAGCTCGCACATCTGCTTTAACGCCCTTTTTGCCTTGAAAATCAGCGGAATAATCTCCACAAATCCCATTGCCGAAAATTCGCTCGATTTATACAACGGCTCGCCGTGCGCGCTAAATTCCTCGCCAAAAATGCCATAAATTTTAGCGTTTTTATCGAGGGCTAAAATTTCACGCAAAACCTCGCTAAAATGCAGATTTGCAGACGGCTCCAAACACGAAATCAAATAATTCAAACTCTTACCTTTTTTAATTTTTGGCAATTATATCAAAATGTGCTAAAATTAAACATTTTTAAATTTTAATCACAAGGAAAAATTATGCAAAAATCCCTAATTTGCGCCATTTGCGCGCTGTTTGTGGCAGGGTGCGCTTCCACTCCAACCTACCAAAAAATGCAAATCGACGAACCAGATAGTGCCATAAAAGTGGCAAAGACAATGACCGCAAACAACGCCCCAGAGGGTATCGCAAGGCAAATCAGCGATAGTTTTCGCGCTCACCCTGGCGCGCAGGCTGATTTTAACGGCGCAAGGCTAGTCGATGTTACAAACGAGGGAGCAAGTGCTGTTTATCACTTCGAACTATCCTCAAAATGGGGCGAAATGAGCCCAAAAAATAAGGAAAATTATCTCAAATCCTTCCAAATCGTCCTAGCAAATCAAGCTTGCAACTCGCCTAGCAAGCGCATTTTGCTCCGACATGGCGTGAAATTTAGCCATAGATTTTTCTACGATGACCCAGCTTCGCCACTCTCATCTAGTGATGTCGATGAGAGCTTTTGCCTAAGCAAGGGGCTTTAATGCACGAAATTTTAATCACAAACGACGATGGCTTCGAAGCTAGGGGACTTTTAGAACTTGCGAGCGCACTAAGGGATATCGCACATATCACTATCGTAGCCCCAAGCTCGCAAAAGTCCGCCTGCTCGCACTCTCTCACGCTCACTCGACCGCTTCGCTTCATCGCAATCGGCGATGATTTTTACAAACTCGACGACGCTACGCCTAGCGATTGCGTGTATCTCGCACTCCAAGCCCTGTATTCGCGCAAACCTGATCTCGTGATTTCTGGCATAAATCACGGCGCAAATATAGCCGAGGATATCACATACTCAGGCACTTGCGGAGGGGCTATGGAAGGGGTTTTGCAAGGAATTCCATCTATCGCAATCAGCCAGTATTACAGCGCAGATTCGCTGGATAAATACGGATTTAGCCTAGCTTGCAAATTAGCGCGAAATTTGGTTAAAAAAATCTTTTCGCAAGGTTTTCCGCTTCCGCCAAAGCAGTTTTTAAATTTAAATATCCCAGCCGTGAGTGCGCCCCAGTTTTTGGGGCTAAAATGCGCAAGGCTTGGCGAGAAATTTTACGGACACGACGCCACGCTAAATCGCAATCCGCGCGGAGAGGAGTATTACTGGCTAGGAAATGCGGTTTTTGAGTTTGATAGCGAAAAAAACGCAGGCAGCGACATAGACCTTTTGATGAAGGGCTACGCTACGCTCTCGCCGGTGCAGTTAAATTTGACCGCAAATGAGCAATTAAAGGGGCTTGAAGAGTGGATTATGAAATAAATGACCGCTTCACCAGAGCGCGCTGGATTTTTGGCGAGAAATTTGAAATTTTGCAAAATGCGCGCGTGCTTGTGTGCGGGTGCGGTGGCGTAGGAGGCGCAGTTATCGAGGCGCTGTATCGCAGTGGCGTGGTAAATTTGAGCGTGATTGACTGCGATGAATTTGACATCACCAATCAAAATAGGCAGTTTGCAAGCGAAAATTTAGGGCAGAAAAAAGCAGAAGTTTTCGCGCGCAAATTTAAGGGCGTGCGCGCAATCTGTGCCAAAATAGATAGCGAATTTTTAGCTAGTTTTGACATAGGCGAATTTGACTTTATCATCGACGCAATCGACGATGTGGGCGCCAAAATCGCGCTTGCCACGCTTGCTCACGAAAAAAATGTGAGATTCATAAGCTCTCTTGGCGCCGCCAAACGCCTAGATCCCGCCAAAATCGAAATCGCCTCCGTGTGGAAAACCCACACCGACCCATTTGCGCGCAAATTTCGCTACGAACTCAAAAAAGCGGACTTTTCTGGCGATTTTCCTTGCGTTTTTAGCTCCGAGCTTCCGCGTTGCGAAAAGCTTGGCAGTTTTATGGGCGTAACGGCTAGTTTTGGGCTTTTTATCGCTAGCTATGTCGTGCGAAATCTAATAGGCGAAAAATGAAATTTTTCATCGCCGAATTTTGGGCTTTTGGGCTAAAACAAATCCGAGCCTGCATTTTTGCTGGCTCATTTTTTGTGCTACTTTTCGCCTCAAAACACCTAAATTTGGGCTTCATCGCGCGCTATGATTTTTTGCTAATTTCGGCTTTGATTTTGCAAATTTTGCTTGTGGCGTTTAAATTCGAAAGTCTTCGCGAGCTTTGCGCGATTTGCCTTTTTCACGCCATTGGGCTAGCCTTAGAGATTTTCAAAACCCACCCAGCTATCGGCTCGTGGAGCTACCCGGAGGCGGGAGTGTTTAAAATTTATGGCGTGCCACTTTATAGCGGATTTATGTATGCGGCGGTGGGAAGCTATATGATTCAGGCATGGCGAATTTTGCATTTACGGCTAGAAAACATGCCCCGCTCATACGCTAGTTTCGCCCTTTGCGCGCTAATTTATGCGAATTTTTTCACGCACCATTTCATAGGTTATGATTTTCGCTATGTCCTATTAATCGCTGTTTGCGCGCTGTATTTTCGCGCGAAAGTCTATTTTCGCCCGCGCCAAAAAGAGTATGAAATGCCGCTTTTGCTTGCGTTTTGCCTAATCGGATTTTTTATCTGGGTTGCCGAAAATATCGCTACATTTTTTGGCGCGTGGGTTTATCCAAACCAAGCTCAGACTTGGCATATTGTGAGCTTTGGCAAGATTTCTAGCTGGATTTTGCTTTGTATTATTAGCTTTATTATCGTGGCTGTTTTGAAACGAATTGAGAGTAAAATTTTGGATAAAAGCTAAATTTCGCTAGCGCAACTTTGAAATACTAAGCGCGAAATTTAAAATTTAAATTTCGGCTTTGATTTTGCAAATTTTGCTTGTGGCGTTTAAATTCGAAAGTCTTCGCGAGCTTTGCGCGATTTGAATTTGCAGTTAGGTGTCATTGCGAGAAATGCGAAGCATTTCGAAGCAATCCAGTGAATTGAAACAATGTTTGATTTTAAAAACAGCTTTCGCTGTTGCTGGATTGCCACGACGGCTTCGCCGTCTCGCAATGATAGGAAATTAAATATAAAGGATTGAATTTGGAAAATTTTGAAAACTGGAATAAAAATGTAAGAAATAAAAATTCAGATGAAAATTTAAACCAAAGAGATTACGACAAAGAGCCGATAATACTTACAAATTATAGCGCTATGAATTTATTATTTTATATCCTTGTAGCAATTATTATCCCAACTATTTTTATAAAAATTTTGTATAACTATGGAGCGATAAATTTAACTTATGGTAGCAGGTCGTATTTATTGTATAACCAAAATTCCACTTTTATTTTAAGTATTTTATTTTTAATTGTTATTGCCACTTATTCTTATTTTGCAAAAAAGGAAAGCGATATTATCATAAATAATTCATACATTACATATTTCGGAAATAATTTAAAGGGATTTGAAATTAAAAATATAAACAAAAATAGTTTCATAATGGAAAATCATAAAATTAAAATCAATCTTTTGTGTTTATTTTTTGTAATTTTGTCTTTAATTCCAAATTTTGATTATCAAGGAATTATCTTTGCTGTTTCATTTATTTTTGTTAGATTTTTTCCGATTTTTCTTTTCTCTTTTTGGCAAAATAAAGGTTTTTATAACCCTAGATTTTTATCTATCAAAACAAAATCGGGTGGTAAAACAATAATTCCTTTGGTTTCACAAAAAGACACAATAGAAGTAAGAGAATATTTTTTAAAAAAACTCAATATAGATATTAGCAATAAAATCAATTATTTTATGTAATCAAATTTTTTATAAGGAGTATTGCGGGGCAGCATCCTTGCCTACGACAAATCTAGCAAATTTTAGTATCGTAGGGTGGGTATCCTTGCTCACCATAAGGTTGTCAAAATTTTGCTAGACAAAATATCCACTCTATAACTAAAATTTCGGCGCAGTATTGCGAGGTTGCGACAGCGAAATTTTAAAATTTGCAAATTTACTCGCTAAAATGGTGCCTTGCGCCCTTAAATTCACAAGTATTGTCTAAATTTCGATCCTCTGCCCTGCCAATGACGCTAATTGGGGTTTTGGTTTTGGAGGCGATTTCGTAAATTTTGCTAAGAAATTTTGGCTCGAACGCGAATAAAATCTCATACTCTTCGCCCGAGTTTAGCACATATTCTTTGGGGCTAACAAGCCAGCTCATACCAACGCCACTCGCATGCAAAAGGCGCTCCAAATCCTGCCCAAGCCCGTCGCTGATATCCATAGACGCGCTTATGTATTTGGCGGCTTTGTAGAAAAATTTCGCCCTGAGTTCTGGGCGGAGCATGCGAGAATTTGGCGAAATTTCGCTTCTTTTGCCCCCTCCAAGCAAAATTTGCAAATCAATTCCCACATAGCCGAGCTTGCCCGTGTGCGCGATCAAATGCCCGCACTTCGCGCCATTTCTGAAAATCGGCTTTTTGCACTTGCCTATCATCGTGATACTAATGGAAATTTTATCGTCGCTAATCGTATCCCCGCCGATAATCTCAATGCCCCATTTCTGCGCGGTTTCGTTTAACCCAGCGCACAACTCGTCGATCTGGGCGGTGGTGATGTCCTTTGGTAGCGAAAGCCCGATTAGAGCATATTTTGGCTTAGCGTTTTTGGCGATCATGTCCGAGATATTTACCAGCATGGCTTTCGCGCCGATTTCGTGCATGCTAAGCCACTCGCGCCTGAAATGCACGCCCTCGACAAAAAGGTCCTTGCAATACGCCAAATCGCCCACGATAGCGCAATCATCGCCGTTTAGTTTGCTTTTGAATTTCGTGTAAATGTAGGCCTCTTTGTCCATTTGCTAACCTTTTTCGCGAGAATTAAATTTTGCTATTATATGAAATTTAGCTTAAATTTATAAGTTATCCTATCTGAAAAAATATTTTATACATTATCTTAAAATTTCGGTGTGAAAAATGTGTCGTCGTGGATGTTGTTAAACGCACTTTCTAAGCTGATAAAAAATTTCGGGTGAGCCTTTTCATACTTAGCTAAAAGCTCCTTGGTTTGGGCTCTGGCGATTGGTTCCTTGCCTCCGTATTGTTTGGCTGGGCAACTATCTTCTTCGTTCATCACTGGAAGCTCGTTTTGCACTGCGCACGCGCTTAGCTGGCGCTCTCTGGCTAGGATTAGTGGGCGGATTATCACTAGGCCGTTTTGGGCGGTGTATTTGGGAGCTAGGGTGCGAAGTGCGCCATTGTAGGTGAAATTCATAAAAAAACTCTCCGCAGCATCATCTAAATGGTGCGCTATGGCGATTTTGTTAAAGCCGTTTTCGAGTGCGTATGTGTAGAGATAGCCTCTGCGCATGCGCGAGCAAAAACTGCAAAATGTGGTGTTTGCGCGGATTTTTTCCTTGCCAAATTCGAAAATTTTGGTTTCAATGATACGATATGGGATTTCGTGCTTGTTAAAATGCGCTGAAATTTCGCCTAAATTCTCGCCTATGCCATAGCTTATCGTTACGGCCTCGAACTCCCATTTTAGCGGGCTTACACTTTGGAAATGCTTCAAAATGTGTGCCAAAGACATGCTGTCTTTGCCGCCACTAAGTCCGAGCAAAATTTTATCGCCCTCTTCGAACATTTTGTATTTTGCGTTGGTTTGACCAACCACGCGCAAAAGTTTTTTGGAGATATTTATCAAAGAAGTTCGACCATTTTTAGGGCTAAATTTGCGCTGATTTTTGCGCTTTTTACGACGAATTCGTCGAAATCAAACTCAGCTTTGTTTCCAGCCTCGTCGCTAATGGCTCTTAACACGCAAAAGCTCACACCTAGCGCATGGCAAACCTGCGCCACGCTAGCGCCCTCCATTTCGACCGCGCTCGCGTCGAATTCGGATTTAATCCAAGCTTTGCGCGCCTCGTCGCATACGAATTGATCACCACTTGCGATAATGCCTGATTTTAAATTTAGCCCCAATTCCCTTGCCGCGCGCTGTGCGATTTCGTTAAGGTTTGCGTCAGTATCCACAAAAATCGGGCTTCCTGGCACAAATCCGTGCGGATGACCAAAGGCTGTAATATCCAAATCATGCTGGACTAGGCGGGTAGCGTATAAAATTTCGCCAATTTTCAAACCCTCTTTAAGCGCGCCTGCAACGCCCGTGAAAATAAGCTTCCCCGCGCCGAATTTTTCTATCATCAGCGTGGCAGTAAGGGTAGAATTTACCTTGCCAATTTTTGAGTAAGCGATGATAAGCTCGTGCGCGCCGAATTTCGCAAGGTAGAATTCGTTGTTTGCATAATCAATCTTTTTGGCGTCTAAATTCGCCAAAAGTGGCTCTATTTCCTCTGGCATTGCGCCTAAAATTGCGATTTTCAAGCGTTTTCCTTTGCGAATTTTACAAATTCTTTTAGTGAGCTTAAATTTGAAATGCTAAAAGTCGGTTTGTCGGTGATTTTTTTGTTTATCCCTTTTAGCACGCTTGCGCCAAATTCGACGAAGCAATCCACGCTATTTTCGTAGTTTTTCACGCTGTGTTTGTATAGCACTGGGCTGATTAGTTGCGCTTTTAAAAGCCCTAGGGCTTCACTTTTTGTGCTGTAAATTTTAGCCGTTGCATTGGCTACGACTGGGGCGAAACTCTCATTTAGCGCAGGCTCTAAATGGCTCACAAGCTCGTCGCTTGCGCTTTGAAGCATTGGGCAGTGGCTAGCTACGCTCATATTAAGCAACATTGCGCGCTTTGCGCCAGCTTCTTTAAATTTGGCTTCCAAACTCGCCAAATCATCGCGGTTGCCAGCCACGACGATTTGTCCGTCGCAGTTGAAATTCGCGGCCCAAACCTGCTTGCCCTGCGCCCTAGCCTCATCGCAAATAGCGCAAACTACCTCGTCGCTAAGGGCCAAAACCACCATCATACCGGCATTTTTGCCCTCGCAAGCATTTTGCATTAATTTCCCGCGGATATTTACAAGCCTTAAAATTTCCTTTGCCTCAATCGCGCCAGCAGTGCCAAGTGCGCTAAACTCGCCAAGCGAGTGTCCTAGCAAAAACTCAGGGGAAATTTTAATCTGCTCATTTAGCGCCAAAACACACATCATCGAATTTAGCGCAATCGCAGGTTGAGTAAATTCAGAAATATCAAGCTTGTCATTTGCCTCAAAAAGCAAATTTGCAAAATCGATTTTAGTATGCGCGCTAGCAGTGTCCAAAAGCTCTTTTGCACTGGCAAAATTTTCGTAAATTTCTCTGCCCATACCCACGCTTTGTGAGCCTTGACCCGGGAAAATAAATGCGTATTTCATATCTTAGTCCTCGTGGTGATGACCGTGTCCGCCGCAACACTCATGATCGCCATGGTGGTGGTGTCCATGCCCGCCACAACACTCGTGATCTCCGTGGTGGTGGTGTCCGTGTCCGCCGCAGCACTCGTGGTCTTCGCCATGATGATGTCCGTGTCCGCCACAACCGCAAGTATGCTCGCCCTCTGGCACGCCTGTCATTAGCTCGTCTTCGCTCGGCTCACGATTTTCGACGACTTTGACATTAAATTCTAACTCTTTGCCCGCAAATGGGTGGTTAAAGTCGATTGTAACATCCTCTTCGCCGATTGCTTTGACGATTACGCGGGTTGTCGCGCCGTCTTCTGCCTGACCGAAAAGCTCCATGCCTACGACCAAATCAATACCTGCAAATTCCTCTTTTGGCAAAATTTGAATAGCGTTTTCGTTGTATTCGCCAACGCCGTCACTTGGTGAAATTCTAACGATTTTGCTCTCGCCCTCGCCTAGGCTTAGAACTTCATCTTCTAGTTTTTGGATAATTTGCTCTTTGCCAGTGATGAAGGCAATCGGATTTGCGTTGAAATTTGACTCTAAAATTTCGCCTGAATTTGCGTCTTTTAGCTCATAATACATTTTTATAACTCTGTTTTGCGCCATAAAATTCTCCTTAAATTAAAATTTATCAAATTTTGATTTTAGCGTGTTGGTGCAGCTTTGGCCTCTTTTGAATCAGGGTAAGATGATTTTAGAGCGTTGTAAAATTTCGTTCCGCTTGCGCTATCCCCGATTTTATCGAAGCTAATTGCCGTGTGATATAAAAGTCTTGGCGTGTAGTCTTGTTTTTGATTGTGCGAAATGCTCTTTTTGTAGTAATTAATCGCGTCCCCGTAAGAGCCCGAAAAATACGCCACTTCGCCTAACATATAATTTGATCTTGCTGGTTGATAATTTTTGCTAGCAAGGTAAGCGTAGCGCTCTTTGGCGCCTGCATAGTCTTTTTTCTTAAATAATTCCTCTGCCTCTTTTGCGATTGAAGCATTGTCTTTGGCGCTAAAATTTGATTTATTTGTAGTAGTTGCACTAGCGCCCTTGGCACTTTGAGCGCCAGTATTTTTGCTTATTTCAGCGTTTTTTTTTACGCTTGAATTTCCAAGCTTTGCATTAATTTCAGAAATTTGAGATTTTAGCCATGCGATATCTTTTTTCATCTGATCTAGCTCGCTACTGCCGTTACTGCGACCAGTCGTGCGAATTTCCAAATCAGCCACTCTGCTTTCTAAATTTGAAACTTTTTCATTAGCTCCTTCTACGACAGTGCGCAAACCCTCCATGTTTTCATTAACACTATTTAGGTTGTTTTGCATATCATTTACTTTTTTACGATTGTCGCGTAGGAATTGCTCGTTTTCTGTCAGACCATAAGAGCTATCTGAACCGATATTGCCAGCATCAAATGCCGAAACTTCTGCATGTAAAAAAGCTGTAACGCCAAGAAGCGCCACAGCTAAATTTGATTTGAAACTCAAATTAGAAACCTACTTTGAATTCGTCGCGTCTGTTTTGAGCGTCGCACTCTTTTGTGCCATTTTTGCATACTGTGTTGCTCTCGCCGTAGCTAACAACTGATAGTCTGTCGCCATTTACGCCTTGTGCAACCAATGCATCTTTTGCAGCTTTTGCTCTTTTTAGACCAAGAGCGTAGTTGTATTCATCTGTGCCCCACTCATCGCAGTTACCTTCAACTTTAACAGTTAAAGCCTCTGCGCCAGCTTGGTTGAATAAAGCTGCGTTGTTGTTGATTGTACCTTGTTGATCAGCGCGGATATTAAATCTATCGAAATCAAAATATACATTGCCAACTTCGCTTTGAATTTGAGCAGCTAATGCAGCCAATCTGTCAGCATCGCTTAAATTTGAATCTACCTCTGGATTCTTTTTAGAACAACCGCTCAAAAGTAGAGCAGCAACTGCAACTGAAGTTAAAACTAAATGTTTCATACTTATCCTTTCAAAAAAAATTACAAGATTATAGCATAAAAATATTTAAAATTACCAATCAACCGATTGAATTTGACCGATTTTTAATGGAAATTGAAAACTTTTATTCTCATTTACACGGATAATTCCTACTGAACTTCCACCGCCTGCTTGTTTGATATACATAACACTGCCACCGTCGCTAGAAAATCTAGGGAACATATTTTTGCCACCAGATGTTAGCTGGCGAATCATATCTGTTTGAGTTGAGATCATATAGATATTAAAGCTACCAGATCCGTCGCGACTAGAATAGACTATGTAATTTCCATTTGTGCTAATTGAGTTGTTATTTTTGCCGTGATATACCATTTGTGTTACATTTCCGCCATTTATGCTAGTGGCAAAAATATTTGGATACCCAAGTCTATCGCTTACGAAAGCCACCCTAGAATCGCCGTCGATGAAATTTCCATTTACATCAATTCCAGGATAATCTGTAATCTGTCTAGCTGAACCTGAGCCTATATCGTATAGATAAATATCTGGTTGGTCTTTTGGTGCGTTTGTGATTAGAAGTTTGCGACCATCAGAGCTTACATCGCCTACGATTGTCATACCTTTACCTGTGAAAATTTTACTTTTTGAGCCGTTTGAAAGGTTGTATTTATAAATCGCAGGGGTATTTTGATTCACATAGTAAGTATAATAAAACTCATTTTGTGCTGCGCTTGCCCATTTAGGGAAGATGTTTAATCCGCCACGCAAAACTACCTTTTGGTATGTCAGCGTATAATCAGCCACCATAATCTCACTCTCTTTTGTCGAAGTATATCGAGAGAGCAAAATCATCTCTTTCATCCAATCCACATCAGAATATCCTAGCTCTTTTACGATTTCAGAAACTGCCATGTGAGCCAAAAATGGGTATTTCTCGGCGTTTGAGAGAGAAAAACTTTTCTCATACATTACTCTGCCAGTCCCAGCTTCGATGACTTTGGCCTTTAAATTCATAGGCGATGTTTTGTCGCTAACTGCGTATCTTACGATAAGCGCAGCCCCTAGCTCGCCCAAATTTGAATTAGCGTCCCCGTTATAATCGCTCACCAAATACTCGTCGCTAACATCGAAAGTAGCGCCAACCTTTAAATCCCCTACCATGAGTTTAAAAAATTTGTTGTTAAACTCAGCGTTTGAAAGATTTGATGCATTTTGAACGACAATTCTTGGCAGGCTTACGCCCTCGTTTGTAATCGTAGTCGTCGCATCTGCCGCAAAAACAGCCATACAAAATGCAAAAATCAACATTAAATTTTTCATTATCTCTCCTTGCAAAATTTTAAAAAAATGCAATTGTAGTAAAAATTTGTAAATTAAAATTTATTTCTAACTACATCGTTTAAATTTATCTCATAAATAAAAGGCTTTCCGTCAGGCGATTTTGGGAAATTTTGCATTTCCAAATTTCCTAGGAAATCTCTTAGTTTTTGGTTAAATTCGGTATTTGCTCCAAGTCTTTTGATCTGATAATCGCTAATCCTGCCGTCCCCGCCAAAGGTTACAACGACGGTAGAATCGTCATTGACGGTGGTTGCGTATTTGCTCCAAAGGCGTTGGAGGATTTTGTTTATCTTGCCACGGTATGCGTCGTATTCGCCGGTAAGTTGAGTTTTACCAGTTACAACATTTGATTTTACCAGTGCATTGCGAGAAGTCGCCTGTTTTTTTGCCTTTGTTTGAGTTTGTTTGTCTGATTTTTTGCTACTTTGCACAGCGTCGTTTTTAGAAACACTCTCGCTTAGCTTTTTGTTATCTTTCGTAGTATCAGAAAACAGATCGTTCAAATTTGGCTCAGGCTCTTTTTTAGCCTCCTCTTTTGGCTTTGGCTCTTCTGGCTTTTTCTCTGGGATTGGCTCGGGTTCTGGCTCTGGTTTTGGCTCTTCTTTTTTTACTTCCTCTTTTGCCGGCTCTGGTTTTGACGCAGGTGGTGGAGGTGGGGTAGTAACCTCAGTCGTAGTTTTTAGAGTTTCTTCTTCGACTGGCTTTTCTTCTTGCTCGTGTTGGTCGCCCTCTTTGTCCTCTTCGGCGATATTTGGGGCTGTTGGTATCGGCGAATCGTCAAAATCTATTGGGATTGCGATATCCATAATCGCGCCTAAATCATCGGTGTATTTTTTCGCTTTGTTTTTGTATTCTGAAATTTGATAAAGAAAAATAGCAAGCAAGCTAAAATACAGAGCCAAAGCGATTAGAAATGATCTAAAATTATCATATCTAACCCCGGTGAAATTTGAATATCTAGCCATTTGTTTGAAGCACAACCTTATTAAAACCAGCTTGTTTTAGCGTCTTTAAAACAAACATTACATTATCATAAATGATTTTTTTATCGGCTTGGATATAAACTGGCTTATCCACAGCGTATTTGCCACTGCTTTTAATGAGTTGCAAATTATCCGGAAATTCAGCCAAACTCATAGTGCTAGTGTCGATATAAATTTTACTATCTGCATCCACGCGCACGAGCATAAATTCGGCTGTATTTTGCGATGAAGCCGATTTCGAACCGCTTGGAAGCTCGATTCTCTCATCATAAATAATCGCGGTTTGCGCCACCATTAAAATGGCAAGCAACACAAGCATAATATCGACAAGCGGAGTTATATTTAATTCGGGATTTTCATCGAAATTATACATACAACTCTACTTTGCGCCTGCTTTATGAAGCAAGATATCAGATGTGCGGTTTATAATGCTTGTAACCTCATAAGCTTTACGCTTAATAAGTAAAGCAAAAGTATATGCAGGAATAGCGACGAAAATTCCACAACCTGTCGCAACCAAAGCCTCGCTAATAGCTGGTGCGATAGTATCTATTCCTGAATTTCCGCCCCCTAGCTTTGAAAAGGTATCCAAAATACTAACAACCGTTCCAAAAAGCCCTATAAAAGGCGATGTCGAAGCGATGATGGAAAGCCAAGTTAGCCCACTAGTAGCGTCGCGCTCAGCCTTGCTTTTATAGACATTTAGGGCCTCTTTGGTCGTTCGCTCGGGAGTAATTTTTTGAAAAATCGATCCAGAAAGTGCAATCTTGCCACCCATTAAAAGCGATTCTAGCGCCTTTGTTTCTTTGACTTGCCATGCACTAAGCCCTGCGTAGCGCGAAATTAAAATGGTAAATGTAACTATAAAATATATCGAAAGCCAAGAAAGCACAAATATCGTAATAAATGTGCTTCTTGTAAAATAACTTAAAATAAGATCCAACATACTTATTTTTGCCTTGCAAATTCATCAACTCTGGCCATGATAGCAGAGGTAGCCATAGTATCTGTGCTGATAGAATTTAGCAATTCTTTGGCTTTTTGCAACGATTTTGCGACAGCATTTTCGCTATCACCGCCTATCGCCACAGCCTGAGTTGCCAAAATAGTGGTTTTTTCCTCATCGACTTTTAAAAATCCACCATTTACTATGACTAATTGCTTTTTACCCTCTTTATCTACAATCTCAACGATACCACCCTCGTTGCCGTTTTTCAGACCAGTCAGCAAGGTAGAGTGTCCAGGCAAAACGCCAAGTTCGCCAGTTTGACCTGGAAGTTGGACAGACGCAACTTCGCCAGAGAATACCAAACCCTCTGGCGTAACGATTTCTAATAGTAAAAATTTATTCATAGCAGATTCCTATGCCTTCATTTTTTCGGCTTTTGCCACTACCTCGTCAATATTTCCTACCATATAGAAAGCATTTTCAGGTAAATCATCATATTTACCCTCTAAAATTCCCTTAAATCCAGCGATAGTCTCTTCAAGGCTGATATATTTACCAGGGCTTCCTGTGAAAACTTCGGCGACAAAGAAAGGTTGTGAAAGATAACGCTCGACCTTTCTAGCTCTATCAACCACAAGTTTATCCTCTTCGCTAAGCTCGTCCATACCTAAAATCGCGATAATATCTTGCAAATCTTTGTATTTTTGAAGCACAGCTTGAACGCCACGAGCTACTTTATAATGCTCTTCACCGATGATTTGAGGATCAAGCATTCTTGAAGTTGAATCAAGTGGATCAACCGCAGGATAAATTCCTTTTTCTGCAATCGCTCTGTTTAGAACGGTTGTAGCATCAAGGTGAGCAAAAACCGTTGCAGGAGCAGGGTCTGTTAAGTCATCAGCCGGAACATAAACAGCTTGAACTGATGTAATTGAGCCTTTTTTAGTCGATGTAATACGCTCTTGAAGTTTTCCCATTTCGCTAGCCAAAGTCGGTTGGTAACCAACGGCACTTGGAATTCGTCCTAGAAGCGCTGACATTTCTGAACCTGATTGAGAAAATCTAAAAATGTTATCGATAAACATCAAAACATCTAATCCTAGCTCATCACGGAAATACTCAGCCATTGTAAGACCAGTCAAAGCGATACGGTTTCTTGCTCCTGGTGGTTCGTTCATTTGACCATAGGTTAAGGCAACTTTATCCAAAACGCCCGATTCCTTCATTTCGTTATAAAGGTCATTTCCCTCTCTTGTTCGCTCGCCAACACCCGCAAATACAGAGTAACCGCTGTGTTTGAAAGCAACATTGTGGATTAGTTCCATAATAATAACGGTTTTACCAACACCGGCACCGCCAAATAGACCAACTTTTCCACCTTTTGCATAAGGGGCTAGCAAATCTACGACTTTGATACCGGTTTCGAAAATTTCGCTTTTTGTGCTTTGATTTTCAAAGCTTGGCGGATCTCTGTGGATTGACCAGCGAGTTTCGAAATTTTCCTCTTCACCCTCATCAATCAAATCGCCTGTAACATTAAAAATTCTACCCAAAACTTTTTCGCCAACTGGAACGCTAATAGGCGCACCAAGCGCCACGGCCTCCAAACCACGGCGCAAACCATCACTCATATCCATAGCGATTGTTCTTACGCGGTTATCACCTAAGTGAGCTGCAACTTCTAAAATTAATCTTTTTGATTCGCCTTCGACATCGTATTTGACTTCGATAGCTTCGTTAATTTTAGGTAAGTAGTCATTGAAATCGACATCAACGACAGGACCCATTACCTGAGAAATTATTCCCTTCATTAATTCTCCTTTCATTTATTATTTCATTGATTCTACGCCACTGATAATCTCTATCAGCTCAGTAGTAATAGAACTTTGTCTAGCTTTATTATATGCCAAATTTAGCTGAGCGACACGCTCTTTTGCGTTGTTTGTCGCGTTTTCCATAGCATTCATTCTAGAACAATGTTCTGCTGCAAGTGAATCTATCAGAGCATAATACATACTATAACTCAAATAGCTTTGCACCAAATTCATCATCAAAATTTCTTCATCTTCTGGATACTGAACTTCTACTTCCATTACAGAACCAGTTTTAAAAGCACTCTCATCTATCTCTGGCTGTCCGATAGGCACGAGGGTAGAAACTCTCATTTCTTGCGAAATCATATTCAAATATCCATTGTGGATAAGAACGATTTTATCAGTTTTGCCCTCTCTAAAATCAGCAACCGCAGCATTTACGATATCATTAGCCTTCTCAGGATTTGGCGATGAGCTCACGCCAACATATCTTTCTAAAAGCTCGACACCTTGGAAGTTAAAATACTCGATACCTTTTTTACCCACAGCTCTTAGGCGAACTTTTACATTTTTCGCTTTATACTCTTCGATTAGGGCTTTTACTTGTTTAATGGTATTGATATTAAAACCACCACAAAGTCCCTTATCTGCTGTGATAAAAAGCAAATCAACAACTTTGACTTCTCTGCTTGTGTTAAAAATTTTTAGCTTATCATCATCACCTACGCTAGCGGCTACATAGTCTTTGATTCGTGCTGAAATTTCGCCAAGAACATCGTTAATCTTCACGGCATAAGCACGAGAGCGCATAGCAGCTTCTTTGGTATTTTTAAGCTTTACATTAGAAACAAGCTTCATAGCTTTTGTTGTTTTTTCTGTATTTTTTACGCTTTTTATCTTTAACTTAATATCTTTTAAATTTGCCATTTTTTAGCCTTATTATGCCGAAAATGTCGCTTTAAAGTCATTTAATGCTTTTGCCAAATTCTCTTCTAAATCTTTTTCCAAAGTCTTTTTGGTTCTGATTTGCTCGAAAATTTCAGGGTATTTAGCCTCGATAAATGGATAAAGCTCGGCTTCAAATTTGCCGATTGCGCTTGGTGCGACATCGTCTAAATATCCCTTGCTACCTGCAAAAATAATGACGATTTGATTTTCAACTGGAAGCGGGCTGTAAGGTGGTTGTTTTAGGATTTCAACCATTCTTTGACCGCGGTCTAGTTGTTTTCTACTGCTTTCGTCCAAATCGCTTGCAAATTGTGCAAACGCTTGAAGTTCACGGTATTGAGCAAGGTCTAGGCGAAGTGTGCCTGAAACTTTTTTAATCGCTTTGATTTGTGCTGAACCACCAACGCGGCTAACTGAGAGACCAACATTGATCGCAGGGCGGATACCTGAGTTAAATAGACCAGATTCAAGGAAAATTTGTCCGTCAGTAATCGAAATAACATTTGTAGGGATATATGCTGAAACATCGCCTGCTTGTGTTTCGATAATAGGAAGCGCTGTTAAGCTACCAGCACCTAGCGCATCACTTAGCTTACTAGCCCTTTCAAGTAAGCGAGAGTGTAGATAGAAAACATCGCCCGGATAAGCCTCGCGACCTGGTGGTCTTCTTAAAATCAATGACATTTCGCGGTAAGCAACAGCGTGTTTGCTTAAATCATCATAAATAATCAAAGCATGGCGTGAGTTATCTCTGAAATACTCGCCCATTGTGCAGCCTGAATATGGGGCTAGGTATTGAAGCGCAGCGGCCTCGCTAGCACCAGCTGAAACTACGATAGTATATTCCATAGCGCCGTATTCTTCTAGTTTTTTAACGACTTGCGCTACGGTTGATTGTTTTTGACCGATAGCGACATAGATACAAACGACATCTTGACCTTTTTGGTTGATGATAGTATCCACCGCAACGGTTGTTTTACCTGTTTGTCTATCGCCGATGATTAGCTCTCTTTGACCTCTACCGATTGGAACAAGGGCGTCGATCGCTTTAAGACCTGTTTGAAGTGGCTCATGAACTGATTTTCTAGCCATAATGCCTTTTGCTTTTTCTTCAACGAATCTTGTTGTATTTGTATCGATTGGGCCTTTGCCGTCAATCGGCTCGCCAAGGGCATTTACAACGCGTCCGATTAGCGCGTCGCCTACTGGAACACGCAAAAGTTTGCCAAGTCTTTTTGCGCTACTTCCTTCATTGATACCGCTTGTATCGCCCAAAATAACGACACCGACACTGCTTTCTTCCAAATTCAGCGCAATACCGCGAGAGCCGTTTTCAAACTCAACCATTTCATTAGCCATAACATTTTTTAGGCCATAAACATTAGCAACGCCATCCGCGACAGATACGACTTTACCTGTCTCTTCGACATCAACGCTAAGATCAAAGCTTTCAATTCGCTCTTTAATTATGCTACTAATTTCGTCTGCTTTAATTTTCGCACCCACACTTTACTCCTTATTAAATTGCTTTTAAAATATATTCACTCATTTTTTGTTTCAATCTATCGATTGAAAAACTAATCTCAAATCCCAAATCCTCGACCTCGATTTTGATACCCTCGTAGTCGCATTTGACTAGTTCGAGTAAAATTTCGGCGTTAAATTTCTTTGAAATTTTGCCTTGCAAATCTTTGATTTTATCCTCGCTAATATCTTGATTTGAGTAAATTTTGCCGTGGAATTTGTTATCCATAGCAGAGATATTTTTACGCAAATCATCTGTGATTTGAGGAATCAAACCAATTCTTCTGTTTTTGGCAAGAAATTTGATGAAATTTACGATTTTATCGCTTGGATCTTTGATAAAAGAAAGTATTAAATTCACTTTATCAGCGTCTTTGATTGTTGGAGATTTTATAATATCGCCAAATTTTGAAACCTTAAACGCAGATGAGATAGTCTCCAATGTGCCTAAAACAGCGCCTAATTCGTCTTTTTTATAAGTTTTAATCAGTGCGCTTACATATTTTTTCGCCGTATTATCTATCATCACACAGCCTTTTTCTCAATGATATCAAGAAGCTTGTCTTGCTTGAATTCCATAGTATCTTTTGCAAAAACCTCATCTAAGATTTCATTTACGACCTCTTTTTCGATACGGCGTGTTTCGAAATCTTTTTGCTCAGCGAAAGATTTGTTTAAATTTTTAATCTCTTGCTCGCTCATTGCTTTTACTTTATCAGCCGCAAAAACAGCCTCTTTTTTAGCAGTTTCGATCAAAGATGCGCCTTGGGCTTTTGCCTCTTCTAAATCTTTTTTTGCTTGTTCTTTTTTCTCATTTGATTCTTTTAAAATTCTTTGATTTGTTTCAAGGCGTTTAGCGATACTATCGATTCTGGCTTTGAAAGCGTCTTTTGCAGGGCCTTTTAGAAGGTAATATAAAATGCCGAAAAACAATACGAAATTTATCGTTCTCCATACTATATCGTAGTCTTTGGGGCCGTCATGTCCGCTAGCTAGCGAGATAAGTGGCAAAATAAGGAAAATTAGATATTTTTTCACGCCGACTCCTTAAATTCTTGAAAGTGCAGATTTGATTTCGTCTTTGAAATCAGGGATTTTCGCACTCAAATCACTTTTTAAGCTTGCTTTTTGCTCGTTTAAGCTTTCGCTAAATTTCGCAAAATCGGCCTCTAATTTAGCTTTTTGCTCAGCAATTTCTTTGCTAGCAACCTCTTTTGCGCTATCTACCGCTTCTTGCTTAATTTTACTTGCCTCGACCCTCGCAGCGTCAAGAACCTTTGCTATCTCTGCTTTGTTAGAATCGACATCTTGTGCGTTTTTTCTAGCATTTTCCTCATCTTCTCTAATCGCTTTTTCGCGCGCTTCCATGTGCGCAAGAAGCGGTTTGTAAAGCTTGGTATTTAAAAATGCTATTAGAGCTAAAAACACAATGATTGTCGTCAGCATTGCAGATACACTAATTTCTAGCATTACACCTCCTTGGCTAAATTTTATATAAACTTGGGATATTACAATAATTAAGATTAAAATTTAATATAATTTTAACCTATCTGTTTCATAAAGTCTGAAATTTGTGAAATTTCGCTAAATTCTATGAGAATTTTCTTATCTTTCACGCTGATTTTTCCAAATTTGTTTAATTTTTCTTTCAGCTTCATAAGTTCTGGCTTAAAGGTTTGGAATTCTTTATGGTTGTTTGCAGTTTTGACATTTTCTTTGCTTTTTAGCTTTTTGATCAAATCCTCGGTCTCTCTGACGCTGAGTTTTTGCCCAGTGATTGTATTTAAAACCAAAATTTGCTCATCTTCGCTAAGACCTACGATGACCTTAGCATGACCTTGGCTGATTTTTTCTGTGCGCAAAGCATCTTGGAGCGGGGCTGATAAATTTAGCAAACGCATAGTGTTTGTGATTTGCGTGCGGGATTTTTTGATGATATCGGCTAACTCTTCTTGTGTGATTTTATACTCTTCGATTAGTTCGCGGTATGATTTGGCTAGCTCGATTGGGTTTAAATTCTCCCTTTGGATATTTTCGATTAGGGCTAGTTCGCGCATGTTTTGCGAACCAAGGTCCGCTACGACGGCTTTGATTTTGTCTAGACCTGCTAACTTGGTTGCTCTTAGTCTTCTCTCGCCGGCGATTAGGACATAGGCGCCATTTTTTTCGATGACTACGATTGGCTGGATAAGGCCGTGTCTAAGGATACTCTCGCTTAGTTCGCGAAGTGCTTCTTCGTTGAAATTTAGCCTTGGTTGATATGGATTTGGCGAAATTTTATCCACATCGATTTCGATGACTAAATTTTCAGATTGTCCATCTTCTAGCTCTTTTGTGTATGCCTTTTCGACATCTTCTAAAATACTGCCTAAACCCCGTCCTAACACACTTTTTTTGACCTTGCTCATCTTTTCTCCATTACTGCTTTTGCTAAATCCTGATACGCTAGCGAACCGGCCGATTTTTTATCATATAAAATTACCGGTTTGCCAAAGCTTGGGCTTTCGGCGAGTTTTACATTGCGTGGGATTACGACAAGGTTTTTATCCTTGCCGATGTAAAATAGCTTTTCGCCAAAATACTCTTGCAAATTCGCCACGGTTTCCTTGGCAAGGTTGTTTTGCGCAGAATACATTGTCGGCAAAAAGCCCCTGATTTGCAAATTTTTATTTATAGTTTGTTTGACGATTTTTATGGTATTTAGCACGAGTGCGACACCCTCTAATGCGTAAAATTCGCACTGAATCGGGATTATCACGCTATTACTAGCCGCTAGGGCATTTACCGTGATACTGCCAAGCGTAGGCGGTGAATCGATAATGATATAATCATATATATCTTTTATCTCTTCGATTTTGTTTTTTAGGATTAGTTTGAAATCAGCCTCGTCAGCACTTTCGCGCTCGATACCAACTAGGCCGATATTTGAAGGGGCTAGATCCATATACTCCATTTGTGTTTTTTGTATGACTTCGGAGAGTTTTTTGCGACCAGTTAAGACATGGTAGATATTAAACTCAAAATCGCTTCTGTTAAACCCAAGCCCAGTCGTGGCGTTTGCCTGCGGATCAACATCGATTAGAAGCACTCGCTTTTTTTTCATCGCAAGCGACGCGCTTAAATTTATCGCTGTGGTTGTCTTGCCTACACCGCCTTTTTGGTTTGCAATCGTTATTATCTCGCTCATCTTAAACTATAAATCCTCTTTTTATTTATTATTATCGCCCCGTCGTCGCAGAGCCTCGCTTGCGAGAGTGGGACCTTTTCGCCCTCGATATGAGCGCAAAAATTTTGAGACAGGCGAAATTGTAACGAAAATTTACTAAAAATTTGCTTCCACGAGATTTTATTTTTGTATAAATTTAAAAACCCCTCCACAGCGTCTTTTGGAGTGATTTTTATGTCTAAAATATCCGCAAATTCGGGTGCGCTAACTAGGTTTATACCTATGCCACAAACTAGGATATTTTTTATTTTATTTGTCAAAATTCCACCGATTTTGCGATCATTTATGTAAAAATCGTTTGGCCATTTAAGCCAAATTTCAGAACCGCACGAAGCAAGAAATTCTCTCATTATCATCGCAAAATAAATGCTGCTCGATTGAAGTGGCACACCCTGGGGCAAATCGCCAATCTCCACGCAAAACGAAAACGCCAAATTTCCGCTTGCACTCTCCCAGCCATTTCCGCGCGAGCCCAGACCACTACTTTGCGCCTGCGCCACTAGACAAAAGGGTGTGCGAACGCTTCCGTTTTTCAATCTTTCGATTAATTCACTTTGCGTCGAGGGCAAAATCCCAGCAAATTCTATCTGCATAAAAACTCGCCCACACCCAGGCGTTTGCCATTTATAAAATCACTCGCACTTATGGGCTTTTTGCTTGGTTCTTGCAAAGATAAAATTTTAATCGCGCCTCTTTTGCAAGAAAGGCAAAATCCGTCTTTTTGGATACTTAAAATTTGGCCAAATTTATCAAATTCTTTGTCTTTGAAATCCTGCGCTAGCTCTAAATTTAAAATTTTAAGCCCCGAGGCAGTGTAAATTCCGGGCCACGGAGTTAGGGCGCGAAATTTATTATAAATCTCGCTTGCACTCTCACTAAAATCCACAAGGCCGTCAGATTTAAGGATTTTTTTACAATGCGATGCAAGGGCGGAATTTTGTTTAATCGGCGAAATTTGGGTGAAATTTTGCAAAACTTTGACAATGAGCTCACCTGCTAACTCGCCAAGCTCACTAAAAAGCTCGCTAGCCATTTTGCCCTCGCACGAAGTGCGGGCAAAACCCAGCATATCGCCGGTATCTAACCCCTCGTCCATGAGCATTGCCGTTACGCCAGTTTGCGCTTCACCCGCTAAAATCGCGCTTTGGATAGGGCTAGCGCCACGGAATTTTGGCAAAATAGAAGCGTGCAAATTTATACACGGCGCAATCTCTAAAATCCCTTTTGGCAAAATTTGACCATACGCTGCCACGACGATAAAATCGGGCGCAAGCTCCCTGATAATGCGCTCATTATCGCCCTCGCGCAATCTATTTGGCTGAAAAATCGGCACGCTTTTCAAATTTTCCTGCGCCCAGATTTTCGCGCTTGGCGGGGTTAAAATTTGTTTTCTACCCACAGGGCGATCTGGCTGACAAAATATCCCCACAATCTCAAATTTAGCCGCCAATGCCCTTAAAATCGTCGTCGCATACTCTGGCGTGCCCATAAAAACTATTCTCATTTTTCGCCTTTTTTCACAAGTTTAAATAACTCAAATTTTAGTTCGTTTATACCTGCGCCTGTAACGCTTGAAATCCCCATAACAAAGGCTGGTTTGCTCTCATCGAGCTTGCCAAACATTTCGTAATCTTGCCTTTTTTCATATCCAAATTCGCGTAAAAATTCATCGCATTTTTCCTCAAAATTTTCGCATGCGTCAAATTTCGTAAGCGCAATCGCAAAGGCGCGTTTTGCGAGATCTGGCGAGAATTTTTCAAGCTCGGCGCGAAGTGCGCGGTATTGCTCGCCTAGGCTTCGATAATTTGCAAGATCAAGCATAAAAAGCAAAATTTTAGTTCTCTCAATATGGCGCAAAAATTTTAGCCCAAGCCCCTTGCCGTCGCTTGCCCCCTCGATGATACCAGGGATATCAGCGATGACGAAATTACTAAACTCATCTACGCTAACCATGCCAAGCTTTGGCGTGATTGTGGTAAATTCGTAGTTTGCGATTTCGGGTTTGGCGTTTGAAACGACAGAGATTAGCGTGGATTTGCCGACATTTGGGAAACCTACGAGTCCGACATCTGCGATGAGTTTTAGCTCTAATCGCACATTTTTAGCCTCGCCAGGAAGCCCTGGTTGGGCGTATTCAGGGCGCTGATTTACGGAGTTTTTGAAATGCACATTTCCAAGGCCCCCTTTGCCGCCCTTTAAAAACAGCTCTGTTTGCCCGTCAATCGTCAAATCAAGCAAAAGCTCACCACTATCATCGTCATACACCGCCGTTCCGGGTGGCACTATGAGATATAGATCCTCGCCGCTTTTGCCAGTTTTTTTGCGACCCTCGCCAGGCGCGCCATTTTGGGCTTTGAAAGCGCGTTTGCCTTTGTAAAATGAGAGAGTATGGGAGTTTTTATCTACTTTAAAAAATACATCGCCACCTGCTCCGCCGTCTCCGCCGTCAGGTCCGCCTAAAATGACAAATTTTTCGCGTCTGAAACTTACACACCCTGCTCCGCCCTTGCCGGAAGTTACACTAAATTTTGCACTATCTATAAACATAACAATCCTTAAATTTAAAAACGGCAATTATAGCCAAATCGGTTAAAAATACTTTTTAAAGTGGAAATTTTAAGAAGAAAAGGGGCGAAATGCCCCTAAAATTACGCAACAGGATAAACTGATACTTGTTTGCGATTTTTGTCTTTGCGCTCGAATTTTACTACGCCGTCGATTAGAGCGAAGATTGTGTGATCGTTGCCAAGACCTACATTGCTACCTGGGTGAGTTGCAGTGCCTCTTTGGCGGATGATGATATTGCCAGCTCTAACAAACTCGCCACCGAATTTTTTCACACCTAAGCGGCGTCCGATACTATCACGGTTATTTTGGGTTGAACCTTGACCTTTTTTGTGTGCCATTAGCTATCCTTTATGCGTTGATTGCGACAACTTTGACGCGAGTGTATTGGCGTCTGAAACCGCGTTTTAATTTTGAGTCTTTTCTTCTGCGTTTTTTGTAGATTACGACTTTTTTGTCTTTACCTTCTGTAACGACCTCTAAAACCACCTTTGCACCCTTAACAAATGGCGCACCTACCTTTAACTCGCCGTCATTTAGCGCTAAAACTTCGCTAAGTTCGACTTTACTTTTTGGCTCTGCTGCAAAATGATCTAGATTTAGGTAGTTTCCCTCTTCTACTCTATATTGCTTGCCGCCGTGTTTGATGATTGCATACATCAAAGCTCCTTAAAAATTTGGTAGCCAAAAGGGCATTTGCATTGCAAAATTTAATAGCCCGATTTGGTAATAAACTTGGGATTTTATCTTAAATTTCATAAATTCCTACTGAAACGCATAATAAAATTTAAGATATTTGCAGTTTTAATTTTAAACTAAACATAAATGTGATACTATCAGCGTGAATTTATTTTAGGAGAATTTAGATGAAAAAATTAGCTGCGATAATCCTTTTATCCGCTATTTTCACAGGCTGTTCTAACTGGAATATAGCCAACCAACCAACCGGCGCACGCACTCAAAGCGCTTCTCAAACCACTGCCCCAGCAAATGAGCCAAGCATAAGTGGCGTGACAGACAAAGTCCAAGAGGTCTCAAACGACACCGTAGAAATGGTCGAAGAAAACCTACCAGATGCAAGCACAACCGATGCCGTAGTCAATAAAAGCGATGCTTTTCATATCAACCAAGTAATTTCAGCGTGGAATAAACAGCCAGATTCTATCCGCACTACCGCAAACAACGGCAATATCTACACTTGGAAAAACTACAAACCAGGTTGTGATGTCTCTTTGACTAGCGATTCTGAGGGTTATGTCCCTAAATCTGCGATCTCATCAGCAATCTCAAAATGCTTATAATCCACCTTCCTTGCCAAATTTGGCAAGGAATTTTTAAAATTTAATCTTTTGTCATATAATCGCCACAATTTTTGTAATCAAAGGATTTATAATGAATAAAATTTTACTCTCCACAGCGCTTTTTGGCGTATTTTGCACGAATTTGCACGCTAGTAATTTCATCGAAATTTATCAGGGACTAACCTGCGAGTGCTGCCACAAATGGTCGGCTTATCTGCGCGAAAATGGCTTTGAGACCAAACACATCTACCTAGACGATGAAGCTTTTATCCAAAAAAAATACGACGAAAAAGTCCCGTTGGAGCTTGCTAGCTGCCACACTGCGCTGATTGATGGCTATGTCGTCGAAGGCCATGTCCCAGCAGGCGAAATCCGCATAATCCTAAATCAAAAACCAAGCGATATTGTAGGAATCGCAGTTCCTGCCATGCCGCTAGAAAGCCCTGGTATGGAAGTGGGCGCCGAGCCTGAGATTTACGATGTCATCGCAATCAAAAAAGACGGCACCACAAAGGTCGTCGCCACATACAAAGGCAAGGAAAAAATCAAATAAAATTTAGCAAAATTTGGCGAACGCAAATTCGCCAAATTTCAAGGTTACAAGAAGTTTTGATTGAATTTGTATATGATGAATTAAATCGTAGAAATTGATTTATTTCTCAATAATCCTTAAATTCGGCATTTTTGATAAAATTTCTTGATTTTTAATTGGCGTGTTTTTGAAATATAGTTGCTCTAATTTCCCTAAATTCTCAAAACCATTTGGAAATTCGGTTATTTTGGTGTTATCTATACCTAGTTCTCTTAAATTTTCTAAATTCCCAAATCCGCTTGGAAGTTCGTTAATCCCCGTATTTGAAATCCATAATTCATCTAATTTTTTTAAATTTACCATGCTTTGTGGCAGTTTAGTTATATTTGTATCGCTTATTTGTAGGCTTTCTAAATTCTCCAAATCGCCCAAATTTTCTGGTAACTGTGATAGTTTTTTGTTACCATAAATCGAAAGCTCTTTTAGATTTTTTAGATTTGCGATTTTTGGTGAGATTGTTTCTAAACCCCCATGTCTATAATAAAATTCTTCAAGTTTGTCTAGATTGCCGATTTCATCGGGTATAGCGGTAATATTTCCTGCTATATCTAGGATTTTTAAATTCTTCAATTTTAAAATTTCGTCCAAATTTTCCTTATTTATTTTTCTTATACTCAATGCTTCTAAGCTTTGCAAATTTGCAAAATTTTGCGGAAAATTTTCAAAGCTTAAATCGAGCGATTTTAGACTTTTTGAATTTAGAAGTTCATCTGGAAAATCCTTAATAGTTAAATTCATCAAAAACAAAACTTCCAAATTTTGCAAATTTGCAAGCTCTTTTGGCAGTGAGTTTAGATTGTCGCAGTTGTAGCAATAAATTTCTTTTAGACTCACAAGATTTTCGATTTGCGGTGGTATTTCAGAAATCGCTGTTTGCGAAATGTCTAGCTCTTCTAAATTTTTTAAATTTGATATATGATTTCCCAATCTTTCCAGCTTCGAAGTTCGCAAAGATAGGCGTTTTAGATTTGGAATTTTGCTTATGGTTTCGGGGATTTCTTTTATGTAAGTTTTACCGAAATTTAGCCTTTCAATCTTGGTTAAATTTATCACGCAAGGTGGCAGGTCGGTGATACCTGTGCCTTCTACATCGATTTCTTCTAAATTTTCAAGCATACAAATTTCGCTTGGAAGTTCTTTTATATCATCTTGCCTAACGGCAGAGCTAACCATAAAATTAGCGTGTTTTGACAGCTCGATTTTGCTAAAAATGCCAAGATTATCATAATAATCTTTTGTAGTTTTTATCTTTAAATCTTTTATAGCTTCTTCAAATTCGGCAACAGTTATTTCCTTATTGTCGAGTTTTTGTTTCAATTTATCGTGTTTGGCGTAATTCCAAGTTCGGCGATAATCTACGAATTTTGCTAAAATTTGCATTTGCTCGTTTGTTTTATCATCTAGTTCTGGCGAATTTATCAACTCTTTATCGCTTTGGCCGGCATTTAGAAAAATTTGTCCTATTATAAATGGTGTCAAAAATATCAATAGTATTAAAATTATCTTTTTCACATAAATCTCCAAATTTAAAAAATTTAATAAGGCGGAATTATAACAAAAAAAGTGAATTTTTAGTTTTTTGTGAATTTTGAAAAAATTTAAAATTTTGGATGGGCTAATAGGGGTCGAACCTATATTCACGAATCCAGAGTTCGTTGTCCTGCCATTAGACGATAGCCCAAGGGGAATTATAAATTTTGTTTGATTAAACTCACCGCCGCATAAGCGTTTTCGCAGACAAACTCGCAGTGCTTTCTAAGCTGCGCCTCATCGCCATACCCACACATTACACCCACGCTACGCGCTCCGGCGTTGCTCGCAGCTAGTGCGTCTAGCTTCGTATCGCCCACCATAAAAACGCTTTTATCCACAGGCAAGCCTAATCCCTTCATCGCGTTTATGATAGGTTCGGCGTGCGGTTTGACATGCTCTACATCTTCTCTGCCGATTATCACGCTGAAAAACTCACCAACGCCAAGTTTGTCTAGCAAGAGTTTAGAGAATTTCGATGTTTTCGTGGTAACCACGCCTAAATTTGCAAATTTAGCACCAAATTCCACAGCTTCGTAAGCACTCTGCAAAAGCGTGGTTTGATCTAGATAAATTTTGACATATTTTTCTTTGTAGAGCCTTACATATTCGCTCGTATCGCCCACTACACCAAGTCCAGCGAAAATTTCATCGAGCGGATAGCCGATTAGTTTTTTAATCGCTTCATCATCTGGGCAAGCCTCGCCCATTTTAGAAAAAGCATAAGCAAAACCCTCCAAAATCGCAGAGGTCGAATCTATCAAAGTCCCGTCTAAATCAAATAAAATTGTAGTGTTAAATTTCTGCATTTTTGTAAATAAAAAAAGCGGAGCCTAAGCCCCGCTTAAAATTTTTAGAAAGATTATTTTCTAAATTTAGCATCAACGCGTCTGTTTTGAGCGCGGCCTTCTTTTGTAGCGTTTGTAGCGATTGGTTGAGACTCGCCATAGCCTACGCTAGAAATTCTAGCAGCATCAACGCCGAAGTTTTGCAATGCGCCAGCAACAGCAGCTGCTCTTCTCTCAGATAGTTTTTGGTTGTAAGCATCTGAACCAGTGCTATCTGTGTGGCCTTCTAGGATTACGCTGTAATCTGAGTGCTCATTTAGGTAATCGCTTACATTTTTGATTTCACTCATGTATTCATCTGAAATTTTTGAGCTATCAGTAGCGAAATTTACGCCTAGGTTTAGTCTGATTACTTTTTCGCAGCCGTATTCATCTACAACTACACCAGCAGCTGTGCCTGGGCATCTGTCCATATCATCGCATACGCCGTCATTGTCTGAATCTACGCAGCCAGTTGCAGCGTCAGCGAATCTTTTACCGAAATCAACAGCGAAGCCAAGTGTGTAGAATAGAACATGGTTGCCGTCTTCGAATCTGATAGCGTCTCTTGCTTCAAGTTTTGTAGCGAAGTTTCTTGTGATGTAGTATTTCATACCTAGACCATATTGCCAGAAACCGCTGTCTTGGTCGCCGTCATTGAATACATCTTTGCTATAATCCATATAACCAACACCAGTTAAGCCATATAGTTTGAAGTTGTCAGTGAAATTTACTAAATCTTTTACCAAATTGATGTGGTAGTATTTAGCGTTTGGCTCTTTGCCACCATTTCTGTGAGCAAGGTCTTCTAAACCGATATCGCGAGAATAGTCAAAACCTAACTCGATTTGATCGATAAATGAATCTTGAAGG
Source organism: Campylobacter sp. JMF_15 NE4 (assembly GCF_027737645.1). NCBI lineage: Bacteria > Pseudomonadati > Campylobacterota > Epsilonproteobacteria > Campylobacterales > Campylobacteraceae > Campylobacter > Campylobacter sp. JMF_15 NE4. Next base: position 110,225 of record NZ_JAOVTY010000002.1, read on the forward strand.
TTTTTAGCTAGGCGAAGACCTGCCATGAAATTTGAATCCAAATCCATATTACCTTCGTGAGTCATGCCACCGATTGTAGGAGTGATCTCCCAGTGATAATCCGCATCTGTTGCAAGTAATGCACTTGATGCACACAAGCTTAGTGCAAGTAAAACTTTTTTCATTAAACATCCTTTCGAAATGAATTTAAAACTTTTAATTATAGTAAATCTTTTTTTAAAATTTTTTAAAATTTTCCAATTAAGTTTAAAAAACATTGAAAAATAACAGCCAAAACCCTATTATCTTTTTGAGAATTGTGGGCTTCTGCGCGCTTTTCTGCGACCAAATTTCTTTCTTTCTACTGAGCGAGAATCGCGAGTTAAAAGACCTTTTGGTTTTAGAGCGGCTCTGAAATCCTTATCCATAGCTGCTAGTGCGCGTGAAATACCGTGGCGCAACGCCTCTGCCTGAGCTGAATAGCCACCGCCTAGTGTTTGAGCAGTGATATCCATAGATGTCTCTTGTTTTGTAACTAAAAGCGGTTGAATAACCTTTAATTTAATAGCTTCGTGACCGCCAAGCCAAGTATTTAGGTCCATACCATTTACAACCATTTTACCGCTACCTGGTTTTAACCATACCTTAGCTACGGCTGTTTTTCTTTTGCCTGTTGCGTAAATTGTTGCCATAATTATTTTCCTTTACTTGTTGTTTGCGCTGTATGTGGGTGCTCGCTACCCTCATAAACGAAAAGCTTTTTAATCATTGCTTTACCTAGTTTTGTTTTAGGAAGCATACCGCGAACTGCAAGTTTGTATAATTTAGCAGGATTGTTTTTCAACATATCCTCAAATTTAACGCTTTTTAGACTTCCAAAATACCCTGAATAGCTATGATATAGCTTATCCTCGCCTTTGTTTGCACCTGTAAAAACTGCTTTTGAAGCATTTACGATAATGACATAATCGCCACAATCAACATTTGGTGTGTAGCATGGTTTGTGTTTGCCGCGCAATAAAACTGCGACTTCGGTTAGCATTCTACCGAATCTTTTGTTGGTTGCATCAATAACAACCCAGTCGCGTTTGACTTCGCTAGGCTTTGTAATTTCTGTCATGATTTCCGCCTTCTTAAAAATTTTGAAAAATGGGATTTTACAGAAATAACCTTATAAAAAACTGAATTTAAGTAAAATTTAAAGAATTTAAGTTTTTTAGGGCAAAATTTGGCGTAATTTTGATACCTTAAATACATTTTCTTTAAAATTTTTTTAAAAAATAATTAAAGTATTCTTTTTTATTTATTATTTATTTATTTTTGTATAGACTTTCAATTTAAGAATTATCAAAAGATAATCTAAATTTATCTTGCAAAGGAGATCTAACGATGCATACCTTGCTGGCCTTTTTACCTATTGTCGTCATTTTGGTTATGATGATAGGGTTTAAACTTAGTTCTAAGCTCTCGCTTAGTGTTGCCATGTTTTTAGCGATTGGTATAGCTCTGTCTGCGTTTAGTGTAAATGCCGATGGCACCAGCGTTTTGGCGTATGTGCTTTTGGGCTTTATGAAGGCGTTTGATATCTTAGTCATCATTTTTGGTGCTATTTTGATATTAAACACTATGAAATACTCAGGCGCTATGAACTCAATCAACAACGGCTTTACCAAAATTTCAACTGACCGCCGTGTTCAAGTATTGATTATTGGTTGGGCGTTTGGTGCATTTATTGAGGGTGCGGCTGGTTTTGGAACACCTGCTGCTTTGGCTGCTCCACTTCTTGTTGGTCTTGGTTTCCCAGCTCTTAGTGCAGCTCTTGCATGTCTTGTGCTAAACAGCTCACCTGTTAGCTACGGTGCGGTTGGAACTCCAACATTTGGTGTTAAAACTACCGTTCAAAGTCTTGTAGAAGGAAGCGGTGGAAATATAGAACCGTATATAACTACCGTTAGCACAAATACTGCTATCATCCACTCAGTAGGCGCTATTTTTATTCCTTTTATCGTTGTTATGATAATGGTAAAACTATTCGGTAAAAACAGAAGCTTCAAAGACGCTCTTCCTGCATTGCCATTTGCTATGCTTGCCTCAGTTAGCTTCATCGTTCCTTATTTGATAGGCGCAAAATTCTTGGGTATTGAGTTACCATCACTTCTTGCTGGTCTTATATCTCTTGGTATCCTTATCGCATCTGCAAAAGCTGGATTTATGACTCCAAAAGAGAACTGGGATTTCGTTCCTCGCGCACAATGGCAAGAATTTTGGATAGGTTCAACTCAGGCTTCTGAAAATGCACCTAAACAAGAAGAGAGTAGCAAAAAAGAGATGCCATTGTTTATGGCTTGGTTACCATACATCCTTATTTCATTTATACTAGTTGTTACTCGTATTCCTGCAATCGGATTAAAACCAATTCTACAAAGCTGGAAAATAAATCTATTTACTGCTCCTGATAACTTGATGTTTGGTGTCCCTGGCACTGCATATAGCTTCAACTACGGCTATTTACCAGGTATTATTCCATTTATTTTGGTTGCTATCCTTACTATATTCTTGCACAGAATGAGTGGCAATGATGTAAAAGAGGCTTGGAGCAAAACTTTCAAACAAGTTGCAGCAGCGGCAATTCCACTAGCAGCTGGTTTGGCTTTGGTTCAAATCATGTTAAATGTCGGCACAACAGTTGATGGAACTAACTACTCTATGATTAAACTTATGGCGAAATTCTTTGCTGATATTTCAGGTCAAGCTTATGTTGCTGTTGCGCCACTAGTTGGTATTCTTGGAGCATTTTTCTCTGGTTCAAACACAGTATCAAATATGCTCTTCTCAGGTCTTCAATACGAAACAGCTACGCTTGTTGGCTTAAAAACCGAAGTTATTGTTGCACTCCAAAATGTTGGTGGTGCTATCGGTAACATGGTTTGTATCAACAATATCGTTGCTGTGTGTGCGACTGTTGGCTTGCTAGGTAAGGGTGAGGCTAGATGTCTTACTTACAATATAGCCCCAGCAGTATTTTATGCAATAATAGCCGTTATAATCGGTGTGATATTGCTATAAATTTTATGAGTGAAATTCTATCTTTGCGGATAGAATTTCACTATTTTTTTATGCTTAAATTTTAAAATTTTCAAATTTTTCTTTTTTTGAACTTAAAAAATATTGTAATAAAAAAATTACATTTCATTTTAATTATAATTTAATGTTATTTTAATCCAAATTTAATACAAAATATTCCAAAAGCGTGATAAAATAACTAGTCTAAATTTAAATTTATTCGAGAAAGGAGAATAAAGGTGAATAAGGTTTATTTTTTTGCAACCTGTCTTGGCAACGCGGTTTTTACCGATACCGCTTTAAATGCAGTTAAGCTTTTAAGAAGAGAGGGTGTAGAGGTTATTTTCAAAAAAGATCAAACTTGCTGTGGCCAGCCAAGCTACAATACAGGTTATTTCGAAGACACTAAAAAAATAGCCCTACACAATATCAATCTTTTTAGCGAAAATTATCCTGTTATCGTTCCATCTGGTTCGTGTGCTGGTATGATGAAGCACGATTATGTCGAGCTTTTCAAAGGCACAGAATACGAAGGAAAAGTCAAAGAATTTAGTTCTAGGGTTTATGATTTGTGCGAGTATTTGGACAAGGTTTTGCATGTCAAATACGAAGACAAAGGCGAAAAAGTAAAAATCACTTGGCACTCGAACTGCCACGCTTTGCGCGTCCAAAAATCAATCCAAAACGCTAAAAATTTACTAGCTCAATTCAAAAATGTAGAATTAATCGAGCTTCAAAGAGAAGAGGAGTGTTGCGGATTTGGTGGAACTTTCGCTGTAAAAGAGCCTGAAATTTCTAACGCTATGGTTCAACAAAAAATTAAATTCATAGAAGAAAGCGGAGCTGATTATATCGTTTCAGGCGATGGCGGCTGTTTGATGAATATCGCAGGAACTATGAAAAAAAATGGTTCAAGAGTAAAAGGTATTCATCTATATGATTTCATAATCAAAAGAATTGAAGGAGCAGCGCTATGATGAATCATGAAAATTTAGTAAATCAAAAGCTTGCTGACAAACAACTAAGAGCAAACCTTGACTCTGCAATGCACACTCTTCAAGGTAACAGAAACAGACTTAGCACTACAAAATTTAAAAATTTTGATGAGTTAAGAAGCAGAGCAAGAACCGTTAAAAATAACTCTCTTGCGACACTTGATGAAAGACTACTCGAATTTGAAGCAAATGCTACAAAAAACGGCATGAAAGTGCATTGGGCAGTAAATGGCGAGGAAGCAAACGAGATAATTTATCGAATTATAAAATCTCACAACGGAGATAAAGTTCTAAAACAAAAAACAATGGCTAGTGAAGAAATTCACCTAAACCACTATTTAGAAGAAAGAGGCATCAAAGCCCAAGAAACCGACCTTGGTGAGTTGATTATCCAATTAATCCAAGATCCGCCTGTTCATATCGTCGTCCCTGCGATTCACAAAAACCGCAATGAAGTCGGTAAAATTTTCCAAGAGCGCTTAGGTGCGCCATTAGAGAGCGAACCTGAAAAACTAAATGCAATCGCTAGAAACCACCTAAGAAACGAATTTAGAACGATGAAAATCGGAATTTCAGGCGCAAATTTTGGTATTAGCAAGGCAGGAGCCATTTGGTTGCTAGAAAACGAAGGTAACGGTAGAATGTGTACCACAGCCCCTGATGTGCATATCGTAATCTGTGGTATAGAAAAAGTTTTAGAGACATTTGAAGATGTAGTAAGCGCTCACTCGCCTGTTACTCCATCAGCCGTAGGTGCGCCTATTACTTGCTATAACAACATCATCACAGGCCCTAGAAAAGAGGGCGAGTTAGACGGCCCAAAAGAAGTCCATGTTGTCTTACTAGATAACGGTAGAACCGATATGCTAACAAATGAAGAATACTTCGAAGCTCTAAGATGCGTTAGATGCGGTGCTTGTATGAACTACTGCCCTGTTTATGATAAAATCGGCGGTCACACATACCACGCTGTATATCCAGGACCAATCGGCGAAGTAATCAGCCCACAAATTTTTGGTATGGAAAAAAATGCAGATATTCTTAATTTCTGCTCACTTTGTGGTAGATGTAGCGAAGTTTGCCCTGTTAAAATTCCGTTAGCAGAGACAATCAGAAAGCTAAGAAGCAATAAAGTCGGTGAAGGTAAGAAAAAAGCAAAAGGCTCTGATTTGCTAGAACACAGCAAAATCGAAGCAATGGGATTTGCTGGATTTAGAACAGTTGCTACAAATGGATTTATGTGGAGAACTGGAATTTCCATAGCTTCTAAATTCTCAAATTTCGTAGTTAAAAAGGCAGATTCAATCCCTGTCGTTAAACTATGGACAAGACATCGCTCAGCACCTGTCTTAAAAGGAAATCTACACGCAGATATCCAAAAAATCGAAGGAGTAATCTATGAGTAGCAAAGAGACAATTTTAGCTAAAATTAGGTCAAACAGAGTAGCTAAAAGAACAGAAATCAAACCACTAGATATAACTAAATTTGTCGAAAACGAAGGCGATAAATATGAAAACTTTAAGACAAATTTGACAAACAATAAAGCCGTTGTTCATGAAACAGACGAAAAAGGACTTCAAGCGCTAGTAGAAGAGATCGTCAAAACAGTCGGCGCAAAAACAGTTATGTTTGGTTCAGATTTGCCAATCAAAACAGACAAATTGCAAGCAGAAAAATTGCCGTTTGACAAACCGGTAAATGAGATAAGAGAAGCGCTTTTTGATGCGGATACTTCGATTATAGAGGCGAAACTTGGCGTTTCAAACTTTGGCGTATGCTGCGTAGTTAGCTCAAAAGCACAACCAAGACTTCTTAGCTTGCTTCCGACAAACTGCATTATTTTGCTTAGAAAAAATGCCCTTGTAGAAAGCTTAGATAAAGCCTTAGCAGAGGTTACAAAAGATGAGTTGCCTACAAATATCAACTTTATCATGGGACCATCTCGCACCGCAGATATCGAGCTTATCACAGTTCTTGGCGTGCATGGACCACGAAATGTCCATGTAGTGCTATACTAAAATTTAACTCCCATTTTGGGAGTTAAATTTATTCTTTTACCTCTTCGATTTTTACAGAATTTTCTAAAACCACGATAAATGTGCGAACACTCAAATTTGGATTTTTGCTTGATAGAATTAAATCTTTTTTGTATGATTTAATCTGTTTTTTGTTTTTTTCTAAAAAATATGGAGAGCTTTTGTAGTCAAAAAGCAAAACCTCATCATCTCTAACGCACATCAAATCCACCCTAGAAACTCCGCCATTTTCCCGTTTTATCGAAATTTCTTTGTAAATTTCGCACCCTGATATGTATGATAAAAACTCCTCATTAGCGCACAAGCTTGCAACCTTTTGCCTAATCTCATCAAAATCGCTCGAATCCAAATATTTCGCATAGCGATTTTTTGCCAAATTTAGCGCACTCTCCAAGCTAGAAATCTCAAAATCATCAAGCATTTCAAGCGTGTAGTGCAACGCCTCGCCCTTATAAACCTTGCTAAATTCCGCCACAACAGCCCTATCGCTGGCTCTTTCATACTCTGTGATATTTTGTTTCGCGACTGGTTGTAGATTTATCTTTTTTGGTTTTTGCACTAGCGCTGGCGTAACGCTACTTGGTATGATGTAGCCATACTCAAAATCCTCGATAACTAAAAATTTCTTATCCACTTTATTTGAAGTATAAGGCGTAAAATAGCTAGGGTTGTTTCCGTTTAAAACACCGCCTTTTTTTACGATTATCAGCGATTTTTCGGCTCTTGTAAAGCCCACATATAGCTTGTTGAAAACCTCGGCTCGTTCCAAATTTTCGCTATCTTTTTTAAATTTTGCATACTCTGCATCGTAAATTTCTCTATTTGTCATGCGGTATTTTATGCGCCACTGCCCGTCGTAACCTAGCATAAATTTATCCCTATCGCCGCCTCCTTTGCTAAGCAAATCGCACAAAATCACATGCGCAAATTCTAGCCCCTTTGACTTATGCACGGTCATAATCTTGACCCCGCTAAGCTCCTTGGCATAGGCGTCGCTGTTATCATCTGCGAAAAGATACTGCGCGAAGCTATCATACTTTTGCAAAATTTCAAAAAATATGAGCAAATTTTCATCACCAAAATTTAGCCCCAAATTTTCAGCGATTGTCTTAGCTACGCTCACAGGCTCATCACTTAGCGAAACTGGGCTAAATTCTGGCTTGTCGCTTAAATTTAAAAGCGATTTTATATTAAAAGCATGAATTTCATCTTTGCTAATTAGATACTTCGCATACTCGCTAATCGCCTTAACTTGGGGCGTAGCGATTAGTTTTTTCGTAGCGCCGGTCGATGATGGAATATTTTTTAGCGACAAAAGCTCTTGTATCTTTGCTACATCTTTATTCATCCAGCACAAAATCGCTATGTCACTAGGGCTTACGCCATGCTCTTTAATCAAGCGTATAGCCTCGCTTACAGCGCCCTCGCAAACATCTTCGTATGTCTTAGCGCAAATATAGCCAAAATCGTCGTCATCTGGCGTGAAAAACGATAAATTTTTATTTTCTTTTGGGAATTTTAAAATTTTATCCAAAACCTCTGCGCTAAATTTGCTCTCATTAAATTTATTTGCTTCTTGCGGTTTGTAATCGTATTTTTCGCCCGTTTCTTCATTTGCCACCAAATCCCCAAAAATCGCATTTACAAATCGAACCAAAAGCTTTAAACTGCGATAATTTTTTGGCATAGTTTCCAAAACTATTTGATTATGCCTATCTTTGAGCGAATCGAAAAGCTCCTTTTTTGCCCCGCGAAATTTATAGATACTTTGCTTTTTATCGCCCACATAAAAAAGGCTTCCTAGCCCACTTTGACCGAGCCCCGCGACGATTTCATCGATCAAAGGAAGCATGATTTCATACTGCAAAACGCTGGTGTCTTGAAACTCATCGATTAAAAGGTGCTTGATTTTCGAATCGAGCCTGAAATAGAGCAAATCATTGTGCTCTCCAATCTCGCCAGTTTTGCAAAACAGCTCATGCACGCCCACGCTAACATCAGAAAATGTCATCTTAGCGCTTTTTTTGCTAAGTTCTTTTTTGTTTTGTGAGTAGAAATTTAGAAATTTTGCCAAAGATGAAATTTGATAATTTTCAAATTTTATCGCATATTCAAGCATTGCACGCTTTAAATTTGCAAATTCATCATCTAAATCAGGCGAAAAAGCCTTAGCAAAAGTTCTGTAATCTAAACTTGGTCTATCAAACCACGACCTGCCACTTAATTCGCCAATATTGTTAGTTTGCACCATAGAATTTAGTTGTTTATCGCTCGCTTTATTGCGCACTAAAATTCCGTGCATACGGGCTAAAATTTCATTGATTTCATCTAAATTCGGGGCTTTGCTTTGGCTAATATCTGCGCTTATTCCATTTTTCCACAGCTCGCTAATGCCCTCAAAAAACGCTTGTTTGTTTAAATTTGCATCGTTTATGTATTCATACATTTTGCCCGATAATTCATCGTTTTTGAAAGCTTCTTTGATAAAGGCGTCATTTTGGGCTTTTAGTATATTATCGTCGTTTTGAAAATTTGGATTAATCCCCGCATTTAGGGCAAACGCGCGCAGTATTTTGCCAAAAAACGCATCAAAGGTCGAAATATTTAAAGCACAATCCATAAATTTCGCCAAATGCTCATCTCTAAGGCGCAAAATTTCCTCTTTTTCCTTGCTCAAAAGCACGCAAAGCGCGTCAAGCTCAGCCTCTTTTTGTGGCGTGTGAAGCAGCGAAAATGTATCGATTATACGCACCTTCATCTCAGCGGCCGCTTTTTTAGTAAAGGTCAAGGCCAAAATTTCATTTATATTCTCGCCCAAAAGCACGAGCCCTACGAATCTAACCGCCAAAGAAAATGTCTTTCCGCTACCTGCGCTAGCTTCAAGCGCTAGATATCTTGCGTCCTTGCCTTCATTTGTTTTCATCTTAATCATTGATTTCGCCTTTACAGATTATTTTATGCGCGCAATATTTGCACACACCGCTTTTGCTCGCGCGCTCAAAGCTGATTTCGCTTTCGCAAAGCGCTCTGATTTCTTCAAATTTTTCAGATAAAATTTCAAATGCACTTTTTCCGGCATCATCTTTTTCGTTTTCATCGAAAGCGAATTTTTTATCCCTTAGTGAGAGATACGCAGCCTCCATTTCATCATCACCCAAAAGGGCTTTGTAGAATTTTAGCTGCATTGATTTGGCATTGTAATCACCTCTTTTGTAATCAATGATAAATCTATCGCCACTTTCGTTTGTGTCTATGCGATCGATTTTTCCGCTAATTGTGGCAAATTCGTTAAATTTAATGCCGTCAAAATTCGCCTCACTTTGCGCAAAATTCCACTTTTGCTCATGTTCGGCTATGGTTTTAGCCAAAAATTTAACCCTGCATAAATCATAATAAATGCTGTAAAAATCGGCATTTTTTTTCATAGCCTTTTTAAGGTAAATTTCCTCAAATTTTGCATAGTCAAATTTAGGGTATTTAGCGTAATACTCCTCAAATGCCTCATGCAAGATATTTCCCATCATAGCGTTATCCTCGCCAAATTTCAGCCCCTCTTTGATATTTAAAATATATGAGTAATAATACTTTCTTTTGCATGTGCTAAATGTATCAAATCTAGCGTGCGAAACAGGCTCGGCAAAAAAATCATGCTTCATATTTGGCGTAAAATCGCTAAATTCTGGCTTTTCATAGATTTTGCCATTAAAAATGCGCAAATAATCTTGCATGCTAAACTCGTCCATATCTTCTTGTGTGTTAAAATTTTTCAAAAACCTAGATGGCGATTTTTCCGCCATGTCGTGGTAGCAAATCGCTACTTTTTTCGCGCCAAAAATCAAACAAGAGTAATAAAACCTCTGCAAATCCTCCCTGTCTTTGTGGCTAATTAGCCCAGCCTTGGCCCGAAGAGTGCTGTTTAAAAACATCTCGCCCTCGCTTCGCTTTGGCACAAAATCATCATTGAAATCAGGGATTATCACAGCCTCAAAGTTTGCGCCACGACTCTCCAAAAGCCCCATTACGGTAACCTTTCCGCCGTTAATATCATCGAGTTTGACATTTTTTAGCTCGCCAAGGAAAAGATCAATCAAATTTGATAGCGTAAGGTTTTCGCCAAATTTTTCGTTTAGAATTTTGATTAAAAATTTTGGCGATTTTAGCTTGTTTGCTAGGGCATCGTTTTTGGTTTTGACTGCGCGCAAAAGCTCATTTATACAAGCATCAAAAACCTCAAATTCTACGCTTTTGTTGAAATTTTCTCTAAATTTATCAAAAATTTCTTCACTAATCCTGGCCTCTTTAAAAAACAAATCATACTCATTTGGCAAATCCCGCGGCGTATCTTTGCCTAAATTTAGATATTGTGGGTTGAAATTTGGTCTTATGTTTTCTTTAATACACTCTGAAATTTTAGCCAAACTCACGCCAAATAGGCTATCTCTGACACTTTCGCCCATAGCGAAATTCAGCATTGGAGCGTTTTTGTTAATTTTTTCGTCCAAAGCTTTAAGGGTTTTAGCAAATTTCTCATCGGGCAAGATTACTGCGATTTTTTCCGGATTAATTCCAAGACTAATAAATTTTGAAATTTTCTCAAAAATATAGCAAGCCTGCAAAGCCCTAAGCTCAAATCCTTTTAGCACGATTTCGCTATTTTGCGGGATTGGCGCGGTGTAAGGCTCTAAAATTTTATTCTCGCTTAAATTTAGCTTGTAGCTAAATCCACTCTCAAAGCTAAGCCCGCAAAGCTCGCCAATACTACGGAGCGTTTTTTGATTAAATTTACTTGCCTTAAAATTTAGATAAATTTGCGTAACCTGCGAAGCTCGCTTTAAAATTTCAAACTCAAATTTACTCGGATTTCCGTCGATATCAATCTCAATGCTATCAAATCTTTTGAGATAATTTTCGTTTAATTCATAAATTTGCGGAAGCGTGATTTCATCGTAGCTTTTAGCGTTTTGCAAAAAATTTTGGTAATTTTGCAAAAGCTCTTTTAAGATTTCGAAATGTTCGCTGTATTGCGCGTAAGTATCGCTAAAATCGAGAGTTTGCAGGCTTACCTTTTCGCTAGCAAGCTCTTTGAAAAATTTAAACAGATAATCTTTGTGTTGCATAAATTCGAAAAATTCGCTTGGGAAGCGGAGTTTTTCGTTTGCATTTTTGGTATTTTTGACGGCCTCTTGCATAAAAAGTGTGCGCTCGATCTGCCCGCACTCATCAAAGCCATTTACAAAAACCGCCTTTTTGTAAAATTCGCTTAAACTTTCGGCGAAAACTATTCCGCCCTCTGCCCTATTTACGGCCTCCTTCAAGGATCTGTAAGTCGTAAATACCCGAAGCTGTTTTGGTTGCGTTGAATTCAAATTTGTAAAATCCTGTGTCTATGGAATCTGAAATTTTCGCCATTACCTGCCACCTGCCAAGCTTTTCGATACTAAAATTTTCGCTTCGTAACGCACCGTCTAAAAACTGCGTATTAAGCCTTTTATCAAAAGTCGTGCTATCTGGTCTAGTAAGTAAAATTTCGGCTGAGATTTTATCAAATTTGGCATTATTTTTCGCTTTTATCGGCAAATTTAGGCTAAATTTTTCTGTATTTTGCGGATTTGAAATTTCAAAATTTACCTCATATTTTTTTTCGAAATTTTGCTGTTTTAGCTGAATTTCGTTGTAATTCTCATCGACTTTTTGGTATTTATCGAAGTAAAAATTATCGCTATGCACCGGATAATCTAGCGAGAAAATTATCGTCGCTACGCACGCTGCGATGATTGCTACTATGCTAAATGCGATACCATAGGGCCACAGAGTTTTTTTATTTTGCGCCATTTTTTCTGCCTTTTTTGTATAGATATGAGCCCAGCGCGAAAATCAGCGTCGCGTAAAAAATATAGCGCAAGAAATTTATGAAATTGTTGTTTGTATTGCCGATAGAATTCTCCAACCCGACACCCTTTGAAGCGGCGATTTGGTCGCAAATCTCGGCATATCCGTTTAAAAGCGCAGCGTTATAAACGCCGATTTTTTGGGTTTGGTTTAGATCTTTTTTTTGCGAAGCGATGATTGGGATTATGCGTCCATTACTTCCCACGCTTAAAATTTGCTCTCTATCAAAAAGCGCCAACGCCTCAGGCGAGCCGTAAATTTCGACCTTATGCTCGGCCTCAGCAAACACTAAAAGCGCATAAGGCGAGCCTAAATTTGAGGCGAAATTTAGGGCATAATTTTCTAAACTTGCGCCACCAAGGCTTTGCGTAGCTAGGACATAGACGCCTACGCCAGTTTTATCCTGCGTCTCAGCGCCTAGAATTTCGATTTTTTCTGCAAGCATAGGCGTGATAATCTCGCCTGTGTTTAAAACAAATTTTGCCTGCGCTAAAATGCACAGGCAAAAAATCGCAAAAATTGCTCTCATTAACCGATAAATAGGATATTTCTAGTCAAAACAGAGGCAGCAGTTGCCACAGCCAAAGCGATACAACCAAGTAAAATCAATTTTTCAATCAATGCATCACTCATCACTTATCCTTTATCACAAATACTTTTTTTTGCGTATCGACTGAGCTTTTTTCGCTTACAGAGCTAATGTCTTTTAGCTCATAAGGCTTATCCATGACGGCTTGCTGTGTCTTAATGCCAAGGCAGGTAAGGCATGCAAGAATTGATAGCAAAAGCGCAGTTGCGATTAGCATTCCAGTTACGCCATTTAGCGCAAAAACCGATCTTTTTACATTTTCCATAATCGCCCCTTTATTTGATAGAGTTGATATACTCGCCAACGGCGCGTTTTTGCACATCGTTTAAACGCCCGTCATCAAAGGCTGGCATTGTGCCGATGAAGCCCTTTTTGCCACGATTTAGCACATCGACGCTAAATTCAGCCGAGCCGTATTTGCTAAGATCTGGCGCTGAGCCGTCCATACCTTTGCCGTCATCACCATGGCAAGCAGCGCAAGTAGGCCATAGCTCTCTACCTTTTTCAACCAAATTTTCATTTTTTGTAGCTTTTAGGCTAGAAATTTCTTTCGCCATAAATGCAGCTACTGCTTTTGCGTCATCAGGGCTAACCATACCTGCTGGCATTTCACCAAGTGGATAATTTAGGCCTTTTGAGCCTTTGTTGATAGCGTCAATTATGCCAGCTTCTTTGCCCCATTTAGTAAGGTCAGCAGACTCGCCGTCGATTCCATCTCCGTCAAGTCCATGACATTGTGAGCATTGCACCAAATACACCGACTCGCCCATAGCTTTTAGCGTAGTGCTATCAGCGTTTGCATAGGTTTTTTCAAATTTAGCGTTGTGTGCCTTTACCTCATCGTTATACTCGCCGATTTGTGAGTAAGAATTTAGCGGATAAGCGATGAAAAAATACACTAACGCATAGACAAACATCAAAACAAAACATATAGCCCAGCCTTTTGGCAAGCCATTTTTTAGCTCGGCAATTCCGTCAAAATCTTCGCCAGTTGTCTCGGTAGTTTCGTTTAAGCTTTTACTTTGACCAGCATATTTTTTAACGATAAAAGCCGTAACTGCGACAAGTATAAACGACGCTATCAGCGCCGCAACATTAACATTATCGCTTAAATTTAGCCATTTCATATCATTTTCCTTTTTCTTCTTTCGTAGGTGTGCGAGACTCTATGATTTCACTGCCAAGCTCATCATCAAGTGCCAAATTTGCATACTTTTCGTAGTTTCTGCGCCCTGTTTTTTCAGAGTGTTTCAAATGAAACCAGTATCCATAAACTCCAATGCAAGCTAGCACTACAAAGGCGATAAAGCCATAAGCTTGTAGCTGCCTTATGAAATCAATGCTCATCACAAACCCCCTATTTTAAGCTATTTAAATATGCTATTAACGCAACGATTTCGCGTATTTCGCCGTTTTTAAATGCCGCTTTGACATCTTCGTCGCGCATATCATTTACGATTGCCTCAGCCTCTGCCATCATTTCAGCTTTATAGCTTTCGAAATTTGACATAGCGTCCTTACTAGGATCAGCTTCAAGCTTTGGTGCGCCAGCTGTATCATAAGGGACATTGAAGGCTTTTTTAATCGTCAAAGCCTCAGCATAGGCTGTTTGCATATCTGCGTTTTTCTTAAACATAGATTTGTATGCAGGCATGATTGATTTGCCGACTAAGACTTTTGGATCTTTCATGTGAGTTTCATGCCAGCCTGTGGTTCTGTTGCGTCCGACCCTAGCAAGATCTGGACCAGTTCTTTTCGAACCCCATAAAAATGGTCTATCATAAGCAAATTCGCCACTTTTTGAATAATCACCATATCTGTCAGTTTCGGATTTAAACGGACGGATAAGTTGTGAGTGGCAGGCATTACAGCTCTCTTGGATATAGACATGGCGACCAGCGAGTTGCAAAACAGTATATGGTTGTTTGCCCTCAATCGGACGAGCACTATTAGCAAAATCTGGCAAAATCGTAACGATACCAGCATAAGCGATGACTACAAAAACACCAACCGCAAAAAAGAACGGATTTTTTTCTAACCAACTAAACATCTTTCTCTCCTTACGCAGCCATAGGTGAAGCGCTTCTAGGCTCTTGGTCTAAGCTTCTGCCTGCGCGAATAGACATCAAGATATTATATACAAACATACACAAACCTATGAAGTATAATAAACCACCAATCGCTCTAATCCAATAATAAGGAACTAGCGCGCTAACTGTATCTATAAATGAGTATAGCAAGTTGCCATAATCATCAGTCGCTCTCCACATCATACCTTGTGTGATACCAGCAATCCACATTGAGCTGAAAAATAGCACAACGCCTGTTGTTTGGATCCAAAACTGAGCTGTCATCAAAGATTTTGAATAAAGCTCTTTTTTAAACATTCTAGGCACCATGTGATACATAGCAGCGATTGTCATAAATCCAACCCAGCCAAGTGTGCCGTCATGGACATGTCCTGGGATCCAATCTGTAAAGTGCGCTAGGGCATTTACCGATTTGACAGAAAGGATTGGACCTTCCAAAGTAGAGAATAGATAGAAAGTAGAAGCCAAAATCATAAATTTGATTAGCGGGCTCTCTCTTAGTTGATTCCACTCGCCTCTCATTGTAAGGAGCATATTAATACCTGTTCCCCAAGATGGCAAAATCAAAACGACAGAGAAAACCGAACCCATTGTCTGAACCCAATCAGGAACTGGTCCATGGATAAGGTGGTGACCGCCAGCCCATAGGTAGATAAACATCAATCCCCAAAATGAGAACAAAGATAGTTTATATGAGAAAATCGGCTGACCGCTCTCTTTTGGCAAGAAATAATAAATTTCAGCGATAATCGCTACGGTAAATACGAACGCAACGGCATTGTGACCGAACCACCATTGAACCATAGCGTCGTTTGTGCCAGCATACATTGATACAGAGTGTATCCAGCTACCCATACCAGTAAGCAATCTAGTTGGGATCTCCATGTTGTTAAACAAATATAGCATAGCAACGCCAAGGAAGGTAGCGATATAATACCAAACAGAGATATAAAGCGTTTTTTCGCGTCTGATACCGATTAGACCAAAAATGCTAATTCCCCACAAAACCCACACGACAACAACCAAAATATCGATAGGCCACTCTAACTCAGAATACTCTTTTGATGTTGTTACACCAGCCAAAAGTGAAACCACAGCGAGTAAGATGATTAGGATATAAATCACAAAGTGCAATTTACCCACGCACATCAAAAATTTTGATTCGCTCATCGATGCTTTTAAAACTCTCTGTCCTACATAATACCATGTAGCCCAAATTCCAGATAGCATAAAACCATAAATGACACCATTTGTGTGTAATGGTCTAAGTCTGCCAAATGTACCATACTCTCCAAGCAAGTAGTTAAGATCTGGATATGCTAGCTGAAATGCTATAAGCGTGCCTATAAGCATACCGATGATACCAAATGCAAGAGTAGAATACAAAAACAATTTCGCCACTGTATAATCGTAGCTTAGCATCTTGCCACTGCGTAATGCCTGTTCAGGATTCATAAAACCCTCCTTTAAAATTTGGTTAAAAGTCGAGAAACTTTATGGAGGATTATAAGAGTTAATAAGTTTTAAAAAGCTTAAATTTGACTTTTTATTAACTTTTTGTTTGCAAAAGTTTTAAACTTGTGACATTTTTATCAACGAAAATTTTACTCTTTTTTAGATTCGATTTTATAGCCCAAACTTGGGATATTTTTGATAACATCTGCGCCGATTTTATCTCGAATTCGTTTGATAAAAGTTCTGATTGCCACATCTGAGACTGAGTTGTCGTTCGCCCAGACATATCGTTTAATCTCTTCGTGCAAGACCAAAGTATCGATTCGCGAGACCAAAAGCGAAATAAAGGCTAGCTCTTTTTTCGTAAGCGAAATTTCCTCTTCGCCGTGAGTTAAGACCCTTTTTAGCGGATCAAAACTATATCCACCTGAAATTTCTACCACGCCGCTGACGCTAAGTTTTGCGCTCATTAGGCTTTTTATCGCTTCTTTAAATTCTTCCATATCAACTGGTTTTATGAAGTATTTGGCTACGCCAGCCTCGATTGCGCCTAGAAGCTGAGCCTTCTCGCTAAATCCGCTAAGCACGACAACTGGGGTATCTGGGGAGATTTGTTTGATTTGGCGTGTCATTTCAAGCCCGTCTTCGATAGGCATCAAAATATCTGTAACGACCAAATTTGGATTGTATTTTTTAAATTTTTTAAGTCCCTCTACGCCGTCTTTGGCCTCATAGACATTTTTAAAAATTCCTTCAAATGTATTTCTTAGAGAGTTTCTCATCTTACTCTCATCTTCGACCAACAATATGCTTAAATTTTTTAAAATATCACTCATAAAACGCCCCTTAAAATGTAATTCGTCATTTTTTCAAAATTTAACTTACATAAGACTTAAAAAATTTATCTTGTGAGAATAAATCCGCAATAAGCCCAATAAATTCCAAAAATAATTATGATAAATGAAGAAATATAAAGCATAGCGCGCGAGAATTTTGCGCTGATGAAATTCGCCACGCCACCAAAAGCTAATAGCGCAGGCAAGGTTGTCAGCCCAAAAACCGCCATTACAAGCGCGCCTTGGAGGGCATCGTGGCTCATTATCGCCATGGCTAGGTAGGTATATACTAACCCGCACGGCAAAAGTCCGTTTAAAAACCCAAGCAGACAAAACCCCAAAATATCCTCCCTACCAAGGGCGAATTTCATAGGTTTGGCTAAAAAAAGATTATAAATTTTTTGATTTTCGATAAATTTTAAAAGTGCGCCCCGTTTTAGTAGGGCAATCCCAAAAATAATTAGCAAAATTCCCACGCAAAACTGCATAAAACCAGCTGTTTTATCGCTAAAAACTATGACCGAGCCAAACGCCCCGCCAAGCGCACCAAGCATGATATAAGCGCAAATTCTACAAATTTGATAAACAAGCGAGAAAAAAAACGCCCTAGCAGGGCTAAGGCTAGCTAGTTTTGCATTATAAGCTATCACAAAGCCCCCGCACATGCCAATGCAGTGCGTCAAGCTCAGCATTAGCGTGGCGGGTATGATAGCAAAAAAACTAATCATAAAATTTCTAAAAATTCTTTGAAAATGTATTTGCTTTCGTTTGGTCCAGCGCTCGCTTCTGGGTGGTGCTGAACCGAAAAAACAGGGTAGTTTTTATATCTCACACCCTCGATTGTGCCGTCAAATAGATTTCTGTGCGTAATATCGCAAATCTCAGCTATGGATTCTGGCACATTGTAGTTGTGGTTTTGCGCTGTGATTTCGATAGATTTACTATGGAGATTTTGCACAGGGTGATTTGCGCCGTGTTGGCCAAATTTGAGTTTGTATGTCTCATAACCCATAGCGTTTGAAAGAAGCTGATGACCAAGGCAAATGCCAAAAATCGGAATTCTAGCCTCGATTATCTCTTTGATTTGCGCGATTTCGTCTTTTAGCATTTTTGGCTCGCCAGGGCCGTTTGATAAAAATACGCCGTGAATTTCGCCAGAGTTAAATTTATCAATCAGCGTTTTTGCCTTAGTATTATACGGGAAAACCTCCACGCTAAGGCCCAAATCGCAAAGCTCATTTAGGATATTTCGCTTCACACCATAATCCATTACAGCGATTTTTTTGCCATTTTTTTTCGGCGTGCTATAAGCGCCCTTGACTGCGTCCCAATGACCTTTTTCGTGGATATATGGGGTTTTGGTGCTTACAATGCTGACATAATTGACCTCTTCAATCCTAGCTGAGTCTTGAAGAGCTTTTTTCAAGGTTTCCTTGTCGCTGATTTCAGTCGAGACAAAAACCCGCAAATTTCCCTCATCGCGGAGCATTTTTGTAAGATACCTCGTATCTATATCATACACGCCAAATTTGCCGTTTTTGATGAAATACTCTTCCAAATTTTGCTCGGATCTGAAATTTGAGGGAGTGTTGTTAAACTCGCGGATAAAAATTCCACTAGCGTGGATTTTGCCACTCTCCTCATCGTCGCCGTTCGTGCCTACAATGCCGATTTCTGGCATAGTGAATACTATAAACTGCCCAGCATAGCTAGGATCTGAGATGATTTCTTCATATCCTGTAATAGAGGTGTTAAATACAAGCTCGCCAAAGGCACTTCCACCCTTGCCAAACGCCTTTGCCTCCAAAAACACGCCGTTTTCTAAATAAACATACGCTTTCACAGCATACCTCTTTTTTTAAGCTCTTTTTCGTAAGTTTGCGCAAACACAAGCTCGTATTCCTCGGTGCCTGGGATTAGCTTTTTGCCATGTCCTTGCATGAGTTCATAGACATCTTCTTCGATTTTTTTGTAAATTTTCAAATACCCCTCGATTGAGTTGTAAATGATAGTTTTGATGCGGTTTTCGCTCACTTGGTAATCAACTAAATTTTTCTTCCAAATCGTCTCTAAAATTTCATGCGAGATATTTGAGTATCTATCCTCGAAAATCAGCTCGAAATTCTCTTGTGCGGCAAGTTTGCGCTTGATGAGCCAAAACATATCTTTTTTATTTACATTCATTTCGTCAAATTCATCAATTCTCTCGTCCATTAGCTCATTTGCGCGCTCGTCTATGGCTTTTTCTTTTTGCAAATCAGTTTTGATGATTTCTGAGGCTACCTTGGCTATGGGCTCGACGCCAGAGCTAAGTGTAACCATGCCAGAATTTAATATATCTATCGCAATTTTTTGCGCTATGTATGGAACATGTGCTAGTTGTATTCGCATTATCCGCCTTTCTTATAATATAATTGTATCTGTTCGCTCAGGGCTAGTAGAGATAAATCCTACCTTTGTGCCTGTTAGTTCCTCGATTTTTCTAATATAATTTTGCGCATTTTGTGGCAAATCTTCGAATTTTTTGATTCCTTTTACGCTATCCCAGCCCGGCATTTCCTCATATACAGGCTCTACCACGCCAAGCTCGATTGGGAAATAATCAATCACTTCGCCATTTATCTTGTATGCTTTGCAAATTTTAATACTCTCAAATCCGTCTAAAACATCGAGTTTCATAAGGGCAAATTTATCAATTCCGTTGATTCTAGATGTGTATTTCGCTGCTACGCCGTCAAACCACCCACATCTGCGTCTTCTACCTGTCGTAGTGCCAAACTCATGTCCGATTTCACAAAGCCTATCGCCATACTCATCTTTGGCCTCTGTTGGGAAAGCGCCATTTCCTACGCGCGTAGTATAGGCTTTAACGATTCCAATGACCTCGCCAACATCTTTTGGCGCTAAGCCAAGACCCGTGCAAGCCCCAGCTGCGATAGTCGAAGAACTAGTTACATACGGATATGTGCCGTGATCGATATCTAGCAAGCTTCCTTGCGCCCCTTCAACTAGGACTTTTTTGTCATAATCAAGCGCCTTCCAAATCATATTAGTTGTGTTTGCGATATATGGTTCTAGCACAGATTTGTAGCGTTTGATTTCCTCGTAAATTTCCATTTTATCAGGAATTTTGATATTTAAGCTCTCAAAAAGTTGCGCCCTGCTCGCAAAATCCCTAACCAAAGCCTCAGTTAATTTCTCTGGCTCTAAAAGCTCGATTATGCGGTGTCCTGTGCGTGAAATTTTATCCGCATACGCAGGTCCGATACCCTTGCCTGTGGTGCCAATAGCCTTATCGCCTTTTAATTTTTCCTTAGCTTGGTCGATTAGCGAGTGATACTCTAAATTTAAAAACGCCTTTTCGCTGATAAAAAATCTACCCTTCAAATCCCCAAATTGCGCCATTTCAGTGATTAAAACATCAGGGTTAATGACCACGCCATTTCCGATGATATTTATGATATTTTTGTGCAAAACACCGCTTGGGACTAGGTGAAGTGCGTATTTTTCGCCATTTACGATGATTGTATGACCAGCGTTGTGTCCGCCGCAACTTCTGCATACAAAATCGTAATTAGCACTAATCATATCTACGATTTTACCTTTTCCCTCATCGCCCCATTGAGCGCCTACGATTACATCAACCTTACTCATGTTTAATCCTTTATCATTAATTTTTCTATCAATGCATCAACCAAAAGTGCAAAACCACTCGACTTCAATCCGTCAATCTCATAATTTCCGCCATTGCAAAGCACGCTATTTTCGTCTAAAAATCTAAAAAATAACGCCTTGTAATAGCGCATTTTTGAATAATACAAAAGCGAAACTCTGATATTTTTATACTCTACGCCTAAATTTAAAATTTCATCTAAACAAGGCTTGATCTCCTCTGGCACGATTTTTCGCAAATTCTCCACATCACCCAAATTTGTCGCGCGCGCTGTTTTGCCTAGCCAGTCGCAGTTTTGAGCCAAAATCGTCTCGATCTCGCCCTTTTCAAAAACACTAATTGGCAAATTTAGTATTTCGCAAATTCGCTTTGGAATTTCGATATTGCTTAGTTGCAAAACAGGCTCTAAGCTAAATTCTCTAAAAATTTGTATTGCGATTTTTATCGCCAAGGCTAGGTTGCTCTCGTCGATTAACTCTGCGCCGATTTGGTAAAATTCCTCGCTAGGGTATTTAAATGTAGGCTGGATATAAAAAAGTCTTTTTAGGCTTTCATCTTTTAGTCTTCGGCGCACGATTCGCACGACATCGACCGTGCTATCGGCACGAAGTGCGATTTCGTGGTTGCTAGGATCGGAAAATTTCAAAAGCTTTGCCCCAGCCACGCTTAAATGCTGATGATACGAAAAATACGGCGTGAGAATTTCGCTAAATCCGTGATTTTCTAAAATTTTGCTAGCTTTATTTTCGAGTTCTCTTTTTAGTTTTGCACTTGTGCCAAAATATAGGCGCGAACCATTTGGTATTTCGTGATCAAAGTCCGCACTGACGCTATTTATCATGATTCCTCCAAATTTAGTATAAACTTATCTACTCGCGCTTTGTATTTTGTAATGAAGCTTTGTAAATCTTCAAATTCAAGCGCAAGAATATCCAAAATTTGCTTATTAATTTCTGTATTTAGCATAAATTTATGGCTTGTGGATTTTTCGATTCTGGTTTTAATCTCTTTGATTTCTTCTTGGAAAACCTCAAAGCGAAGATCGGTGATATCGCCGTGTTCTGCGTTTTCTAAAAATTCAAGCGCGATATTTTTGTAATCCAGAGCAATCAAAAAGTTTTCAAACTCATCTTTTGTGATTGGCTTAGCGCCCTTGGCCTCTTTTAGCTTGGCGATGATAGCGGTGATTTCCTTCCTATCGACGGCTTTTCCGAGGAAATTTCCTTGCATAAAATTAAATTTGAAATTTTTAAGCAAACGGCGTGAGAGCGCATTTTCGATACCCTGCGCGCCTAGTTTTTCAAATTTCAATTCGCCGCGCAAGTATTTCACCAAATCTAGCAGATTTTTTATACCTTCGCGCTTTTTAGCGACATCTAGGCAGAGCCTCATATCGATTTTAATGATATCAAAAGGCATACCTTTTAGGTATTTTGAATTTTGGTGATTTGCATTATTTAGAGCAAATTTAATGCCAAAATCAGCGTATCTTTGTCTAATGAGTTTAAAATCAGCCGCGGTTCTGTCGTTAAAATCGGTGATTTCAAACATAAATAGCTCAGTCTTTGGCGCGTATTTTTCTATCGCGCGCGAAGCGAAATGGTAAAATTCATCGCTTTTTAGCACTTCTAGGCTTATATTTATCGAGCAGAGAGAATTTGTCTCTTTGTTAAATTTCAACATTTGCGTAAATGAAAATTTAGAGATTAAAATTTCGAGTTTCGGCTCTCTGATATCAAATAAAAAGTCGCTAGGCAACAAAACGCCCAAATTTTCGCGTCGCCATCTTAGCAAAAGTTCGTAGCCGTAAATTTTGTCTTTATCGTCAATGATAGGCTGATAAAGCATGAAAAATTCGTTGTTTTCGATAGATTTTTTCAGCCTTTCTTCGCTGATTTGCAAATCGTCAAAATTCTCTTTATCAAAGATACAATATCTATTTTTTCCGCTCGTTTTAGCGCGGTACATCGCCCGATCTGCCCTGCTTAAAAGCTCGTTGAAATCGATTTCTTCGCTTCCGTCGTAAAACGCCGCACCCACGCTCACGCTCGCGCTTACCTCGTTGCCATCGAGATTAAATTTTTTATTCGCAATTCCTAAAAGTCGCTCTAATAGCGCGTGCGCTGCTTTTTCGTCTTTCAAATCCCCGATAATCGCGCCAAATTCATCTCCGCCAAGTCTGGCTAAAATATCGCCCTTGCGAAGTAGGTTATT
The DNA here is from genome assembly GCF_027737645.1 of Campylobacter sp. JMF_15 NE4. Classification (NCBI taxonomy): domain Bacteria; kingdom Pseudomonadati; phylum Campylobacterota; class Epsilonproteobacteria; order Campylobacterales; family Campylobacteraceae; genus Campylobacter; species Campylobacter sp. JMF_15 NE4. The sequence continues at coordinate 133,045 of NZ_JAOVTY010000002.1, forward strand.
CATAGTCTTGCTGACCTCTTGCAAAAACAAATCCCCCACATCGTGGCCGAAATTATCATTAATCGCCTTAAATCCGTCAAAATCTATAAATAGCACAGCCGCAAGCTTGTTTTGTTCCTTTGCCGCGCTTAGATACTCGCCCGCTGCGTTCATAATGTAGATTCTATTTGGCAAGCCTGTGAGCGCGTCGTGGTGAGCGATTTTGACAAGCTCGCTCTCTTTTTTCTTAATCTCAGAAATTTCGTTAAACATTAAAATATAGTTGCTTACCACGCCAAATTCATCTTTTATCGCGATAGCCGAAAACAGCGCAGGGAAATCATCGCCGTTTTTCTTGACGCAGTAAATTTCATCTGTATAGCTTAGGCTCTCTTTGTCTAATTTTTCCTTGATTTCGCCCATTATACCGCCGTCGTGATCTACTCTGAAATACTCTGGCACCTCGCCCACGACATCGGTTTCGCTAAATTGCATAATCGTATAAAATGCCCTATTTGCGCGGATAATCCTACCGATATCATCTGTGATGACAATCGCTTCTAACGACCTTAAAAATACATTTGAATTTAGATTTAGCTCAGCTTCAATGTCTTTTTTAGCAGTGATATCCTCGATAGTAGCGACGATTTCTTCGGCACCGCCACTTCTTTTTTCTTTTTTGCTAGCATATCCTTGCAGGCTAATCCACGCGTATTTTAGCTCGTCGTTATCGCTTAGTTCGTCGTTTAGCTTGATTCTGATTTCGCATGAAATCTCATCGCTTATGCCTAGCTTGCATTTGTTGAGTTCGTCGTTAAATTTCTTCAAATCCACATAGTAAATTTTCGCTACGAAATCGCCTATACTCATCTCTGTATCGACGCTGGCTTCCTTACTACCTAAAATCTCCATATACTCTTTGCTAAGCATGATTTTTTTGGCTAGCAAATCAATCGTGCATGGGCTATACGATCTGGTTTTTAAAAGCTCTTCGTTGCTTTTCATATCTGATTTGAGTTTGTTGATTTCCATGAGCTTATCGTGTATGTTGGTAAAATACATAACGGCTTTGCGCTCTTTTTTATACAGACAAATCGTAATCTCATAAAACGCCCTAATCGAATTTCTATGCAAAATCGGATAAACCCGCTTAGTAACTTCATTATTTTGCCTAGTATCGCTCATAAGGTTTCTTAGCTCGTTTTGCAAAGAATCGGCGTCGCTTTTTTGAAATAGGCTCCAAAAATATGTTTTGCCCTCTAAAATTTGAGTATTTTCATATCCCCAAATTTCACGCGAACTAGCGCTGACATCAATTATTTCGCCACCTTTGATGACTACGGTTACGATTGGGGCGTCATTTAGATATTTATACTTCTCTTTGGTATCGGTGTAAAATTTGCGGTATTTTGAAGCGTCTAACAAGACATAAAGCACCAAAATATCCTCGCCATTGCGCACAAAGGTCTTTTTGATATACATATCCTTTTTGCCGTTTGGGGTATCGTGCGTGTGGATAACATAATTTTCTTTGGTGTAAAGTGAAATTTGGCTTTGGCGGGCGTTTTCATACAGCGAAGTCGCTTCTAGCGTAAAGATATTTTTGCCCACGATATCATCGCCGTAAAGCTCCTTGGCTCTAAGGCTAGCGTTGTTTATCATACCATTTGTGTTTTCGACGCTAAAAATCATTAGCGAGCTTTTTTTCAGCGCGTCGATAAATGTGAAATCCACCTTGCTAGCCCTACCCGAATACTGCACACTTTCATCGAGTTTTTGCGCTATTTCTAAAATTTGATCTAGCGCGCCCATGGTTTCGATTTTAGTCGCTGTGGATTTATACACGCCACCTGAAACCGAGCTGTGAAGCAGGTGCAAAGGATCGAAAATTCGGCGTTTTAAAAATTTGTAATTTGTCAAAGTGATTAGCAAATACAAAAACAAAAACCCAAGCGCTAGCAAAACCAAAAGGTTTTTTAGGCTTAGATATTCTTTTAAATTTTTGCTTATCATTATGAAATTGTTAGAATCGTCAAATTTCTCAAAATAGACAAATTTGCGCTCGCCAAGGCTTTTTAAAATTTTGAGTTTTTTCTCGCCTTCAAAATCAAATCTATTTGTATAAAGCACGAAAATATCGTTTGTGATATTAAAAATTTCGCCATCTTTGTTAAAAATCAAAATTTCGCCAAGGCCGGTAAATTTGTCATTTAGCGAGGTTGTGTTTGCAAAGGCTATCAAAAATGTATTTTCCTCGACCCTTTGGATCAAAAAATATCTATTTGCGCCATTAATCTGCATGAAGCGCGATATATAGCGGTTGTCTTTGATTTTTGAGATAAAATTATCAAGCCTGAGTTCGCCCAAATTTGACATAGCCGAATCATTAAAATACGAAGCTATAACCTCGTCTTGATTACCCACAGCCCTGACATAAAAAATCGCGTCGAAATTTTGCTTTTGTAAGGCTGTATGCTCGATGAGACGGAAATACAAGGTTCTTCTTGCATACTCGTTTTCGGTTTTTAAACCTTGATAGGTTTTGAGGTTTTCAGATAAAATTTGAAGTTCGCTAAAAAGCTCGGCGTTGCGGTCTTTCACAGCGTTTTTTGCTACGCTTAATTTAGTAGAAAGCTCGGCTTGGATATTTGAGCCCACAAAGCCAAAAATGCAAAAAACAAGCGCGAAAATAGCCAAAATTCCAAGAATCAAAGCTATAAAAAATCGTTTGGTTATTACTCTTTTATCTTCCATTTTTATGCCAAAAATTTAAATTTTTCGCGCCATTTTAGCAAAAAAGTAATTAAAGTCTTATTTTATTTGACCTTTCACCCAAAAAATGCATAGCCAAAAGCACCAAAAAGCTAAAAATCAGCATAATCGCCGAGTATAAATGCGCGCTGGTAAAATCTAAAATTTCAGTCGCCTCATAAATCGCAATCGAAGCCACCTTAGTCTGTTCGCTCACAGAGCCTCCTATCATCAGCACCACGCCAAACTCTCCCATAGTGTGCGCGAAGCATATCACCACAGCGCTTATCAAGGACGGTTTCATCGCTGGTAGTAGCACCCTAAAAAGCGTAGCAAAAAACCCCTTACCTAGCGACCACGAAGCGTGGCGAAGCGAGGCTGGAAGCGAACGAAACCCGCTAAGCATGGGCGAAAACATAAATGGTAGAGAGTAAATACAGCTTGCAATCACCAAACCGCTGAAATTAAAGACAAATCGCACACCAAAATTTTCATCGAAAAATTTGCCAAGCGTCGAATACGGCGATAAAAACACAAGCAGATAAAATCCCAGCACGCTTGGGGGAAGCACGAGTGGAAGCGAAATGATGCTTTCAATCACGCTTTTGGCGCGAAACTCCCTATACGCCATAAAATATGCCAAAAACAGGCAAATCCAAAACAGAGTAAATGTCGTCACCACCGAGAGTTTAAGCGAAATCAAAAACGGCGTAAGGTCTAAATTTTGCAAAGCTTCAATCACTGTTTTCCTCGATTTTTTTCAAATTTATATTAAAGGCCTTTGCGCCCACGCTCACGCTATCGCCCACGCGCAAATCCCTAGCCTCGCTCACGCTTAAAACCACTTCGCAAAGTTGCGCCCCAACAGCGATTATAGCGATATTTACGCCACCTGCCTCGCGCAAAGCAACCACCTTGCCACGAAAGCTAAATTTTTGCGAACCGCTAGTTTGCAAGAAAATTTCACTTGGCGAGCCCTCGCGCACAAGGCTTCCATTTTTTAGCTCATACACACGCTCGCACAGCCTGTAAATCTCGCTGATATCATGGCTGACAAGGATAATTGTAGGGCGAAATTTCTCATGGATTTTTTTGAGATAGTCTTGGATTTTTTCACGGATTTTGTAATCCAGCGCCGATAATGGCTCATCAAGTAGCAAAATTTCTGGGCTTTGCATGAGCGCACGAGCCAGTGCCACGCGCTGTTTTTGTCCGCCAGAGAGCTGCGAAATAGCGAAATTTGCGTATTTTTCAAGCTCTAAAAATTTTAGCATTTCGCCTGCTTTTTGCAAATCTTTTTTGGCAAAAAGCAGATTTTCTATCACGCTCATATTCTCAAAAAGCGCGTAGTCTTGGAACAAAAAGCCGATTTTTCGCTGCTTAGCGTGCATAAATTTTCGCCCATTATCTAGCGTGATTTCGCCGTTTGTAATCGCCCCATTATCTATTTTCATAAAGCCAGCAAGTAGCCTTAAAATCGTGGTTTTACCAGATCCACTAGCCCCATACAGACAGACAAAGGCGCCCTTTTTTATCTCTAAATTCACACTGATTTTAAAATTTTCGTTTAGCCGTTTTTCACAATCAATCTTAATCATAAATTTTCTCTATAAAAATCGCGCTTGCATTTGCGTAAATGTAAATTTCATCGCCCACGCAAAGCCCTAAATTTCGCACACTCTGCGTGGTTGCGATAATGTCAAATTCTAAATTTTGCCCGCTTTTACAAAAACTTAAATTTGATAAAATTTCGCCAAATTTAATATCTGAAATCTCGGCACAAATTTCATTTTCTGCTGAAATTTCGCATTTTTTGCGCGCCAATACTGCCTGCGTCGCTTTAAAGCCAATTTCTACGCCCGATCCCACACTAATGGGCTTTGGGAGTTCTAAAAAAACTCCACAAAGCCTGTGAGAGAAAAGAATTTTATAAATTCCCTCGCTCGCTAAAATTTGCTCTACCCTAACTCTCAAAACTCATATCCGTATTTGGCGAAAATTTCCTTGCCCTTATCGCTTAAAATAAAGTCATAAAATGCCTTTGCTTCGGCGTTATTTTCGGCTTTTTTGAGTATTACCATGCCTTGTGCAATCGGCTCGTAAAGCGAGCTAGGCACCAGCACGAAATGTTTGCCCTCCTCGCACGGCGCGCCTGCGCAACCGCCCTCTTTCATTTTTGGTGCATACATCGCACTAGCTGCGATAAATCCCACATCAGCGGCACTTAGCGCCTGAGTTAGGGCTTCGCCGATTGATTTAGCCTCGACGATTTTTCCTTTTACGCTATCAAAAATCCCAGCTTTTTGCATAGCATTTACGCTGGCTGTGCCGTAAGGGGCTGTTTTTGGGTTTGCGATAGAAATTGTTTTTACCTTTTCGTCTTTTAGCGCGTCAAGGCCTTTCCCTAGATCCACGCCACGCACGCTAAACATCGCTACTTTACCCTTGGCGTAAGTTTGCGCCTTTGCTGTAGCAAAACCAGCCTCAAACAAATCATCGGCAAATTTCATATCAGCCGCCATAAAAATGTCAAATGGCGCGCCGTTTTTGATCTGCGTATTAAACGCACCACTTGCACCAAGGCTCACATTTAGCTTAGTATCTGGGTTTAGCTTTTCAAACTCAGACTTAATCTCGTCAAAAGCGTAAGTCGTATTCGCAGCCGCTGCGATAGATACCTCGCCCGCATTTAACGCACCGCATAACGCAAGAGCGCAAAGTAAAAATTTGTGTTTCATAAATTCTCCTTAAAAAAAATGGATTTTAAATTTTAAAATTTATCGCTCAAATCACACGCCGATAATGATATCATCGGGCTCGATACAAGCGCATACCTCATCGCCCACGCCCAAATTTAGCTCATTTGCGCTTTTGCGCGCGATTACGGCGATTATGTTTTGATGACCTGCGGTATCAAGGCAAATTTGAGCGTTTTTAATGCCGATTTTGACATCACTGATTTTGCATTTCACGCCGTTACACTCGCCCAAATTTTCGCCTTTTAAAATTTTCACACTTGGGGCTTTGAAAATTAGCAAAACCTCTTTGCCAGGCCTTAATTCTAGGTTTTTTTCACTTTCTATTGTGATTTGCGCGTCTAACTTCTCGCCGCCTGAAAGCGTGAGCGTGATTATGCTATCGACTGCGCCTCTGCTAATCTCGCTAATAGCGGCGTTTAATTGATTTCTGGCTGAGAGTTTTATGCCGATTCTTTCAAGTCCGATTAAATTTTCATCGCTGATATCATCGGCCTTTAAAATTTGCTCCAAAAAGCTATCGCCGACCCTACTGATGATATCATACGAGCGAATTAGGCTTTTAGCGTAGTCAGTAAGCTCCGAGCCACTATTTTTTTTCGAGCCTTGCGCACGAGAAATCAGAGGCTTTTTGCTGGCGTTGTTTATCAAATTTAGGCTATCCCAGCAGTTTTTGTAGCTAATGCCGATTTTTTGGGCGGCTTTGGTGATTGATTTAGTCTCATCGACAGCTTTTAGCAGGGCGATATGGCGTGAAATCAGCGTCGTATCCTTGCTAAGATAAAGTTCTAGCGCAAATTTAGCGTTCATAAATTTTCCTTTTTATTTCATTTACTTTTTGTGATTTTATCTGTATAAAATAATATATTTAAAAAGCTTAAAAATACCTTTTTATGGGATTTTATTTCATTATTTTAATTTTAATTTCACACATAGACAAAAATTTACTTAAATTTTGTAAAATCGTCCTTTCGATTAAATTTAAAAGGATAAGGGTTGAAATTTCATAGAGCTTTTTTATGCGCTGTTGCGTGTAGCTGTGCGCTGTATGCTACCGATACTAGCGCTGAGATTGATGAGTTTGACGCCGAGTATAGTCAAAAGGAAGTTTTCGATCCGCTAAGTGGCTATAACCGCGTAATGACAGGCTTTAACGATGTGTTTTACCGCTATTTGGTGACACCTGTGGCCACAGGCTATGATTATGTCATGCCAGATCCGATTCAAGGGGCGTTTGCGAACTTTTTCCACAATCTAATGTATCCAATGCGCCTGACAAACAACCTTTTACAGGGCAAATTCGAAAACTCATGGGACGAGACAAAGAGATTTTTGATAAACACCACAATCGGTTTTGGTGGGCTTAGCGACGCAGCGACTTTGCATTTTAACATACCGCGCCACGATGAGGATTTCGGGCAGACGCTAGGATACTGGGGCGTGCCAGCAGGACCGCATATCGTCTGGCCGATACTAGGGTCTAGCAACCTACGCGATACTTTCGGGCTTGTGGGCGATTTTTTCACCAATCCGGTAAATTATATCGACGATAGCACCGTGAGTATGTCGGTAAATGCGTTTAGGATTTTTAACGATTACTCTCGCGATCCTGAATTTTACGAGAAAATGACAAGCGGGGCTGTGGATTTATACCCATTTTTACGCGATGCTTATAAGCAAAGCAGAGAACAAAAAATAAAGGAATAAAAATGAAATTTTTTAAAATTTTAACTTTGGCGTTTTTGCTTTTTAGTTTTTCACACGCTATTAGCGACGCTGATATCGAGCCAGTAATGAGCCAAAAGGTCGCCACAGCAGTTTCGATTATGAGGGACGGCGCGCTCGCAAAGGACGCTAAACCAGCCAAAATTTTCGCTCTATTTGATGAGTATTTCGACTATAAACAAATGGCAAAACTATCCCTTGCCAAGCATTATGCGAACCTTTCAGACGCCCAAATTGCCGAGTTTAACAAAGCTTACGAGGCGCATTTGAAACGCTCATTTATCGATAAACTCTCGCTTTATACCGACCAAGATATGAAAATTTTAAGCAAAGAAGCTCCAAGCGAAAAAAGACGGGTGCTAAAAACACAAATCATCGGCGAGGATAAAAACTACGCAATAGATTTTAAATTTTTCCCAACCGGGAGCGATTGGCGCATTTACGATGTCGATATCGTGGGCGTTAGCCTAATCCAAACCTACCGCTCACAATTTGGCGATGTCGCGCAAAATTTAGGCTTTGACGAGTTATTAAAACGCCTTAATGCGACCGTAATCGAAAGTGGCAAATAACGCTTGAAACGCATTTTTCGCTTAATTGTCAAATTTCCAAAGAGCGTTTTAGCTATATTTAGCGCTCTTGCGCTCTTTTTTGGTTATTTTTGCACTCACCTACAAATCGACGCTTCTAGCCAAACCCTGCTTTTAGAAAACGACAAGGATTTAGAGATTTGGCGCGAAGTTAGCGCAAGGTATGCTACGCCGAATTTTTTCGTCGTGGCATACACGCCCTCGCAAGACTTGCTAAGCAAACAAACACTTGAAAATATAGCAGAACTTAACGCCAAATTTAGCGCGCTAGATTTCGTTGATAGCGTGGTGGATTTGGGAAATGTGCCACTTTTATTAAACAAAAAGGGCGATTTAAGCGAGCTTTTAAAGCATATCCCCACGCTAAAAGACGCAGATATCGACCTAGCCGCTGCTAAGCGTGAGCTACTAACCAGCCCATTTTACGCTTCAAATTTAGTCAGCGCGGATTTTGGCACGACTGGAATTTTGATAAATTTAAAACCAGAGAAAAAATATGAAGAGCTACTTCGTGCGCGAGATAGTGCGAAAAACGCCCTAAATTTGGCAAAAAAATCAAATTTGGCGAATTCCGAAATTTCAAATTTAAAGCAAAATTTAAAACTTGCCGAGCAAAATTTCAAAGCTTACAGAGATGAACTTCGTATCAAAGACCACGAAAATTTACAAAACCTTCGAGCCATAATCGCCGAATTTTCTAGCGCGCACCCTAGCGAGCGGCTGTTTTTGGGCGGTATAAATATGATAGCCGATGATATGATAAGCTATGTCAGAAATGACCTTAGCACTTATGGTGTGGGCGCGCTGGTGCTCTTGCTAGCGTGCTTTTGGCTGTTTTTTAGGCAGGCGAAATTCATCGTGCTTCCGCTTATAATTTGCCTTTATTCAGTGGCGATTAGTAGCGGACTTTTCGGGCTTTTGGGCTTTGAAATCACCGTAATTAGCTCAAATTTCATCGCCCTTGTGCTAATCATCACGGTTTCAGTATGTATCCACCTAATCGTAGCTTACCGCGAATACAGCGCCAGATTTCCTAGCTTTTCGCAACGCCAGCTAGTATATGCGGTCTTGCGCGAGCGGGCTAGGCCATGCTTTTTTGCGATTTTTACTACGATTGTGGGATTTATGTCGCTAATCTTTTGCGATATTAAGCCTGTAATTTCGCTAGGAATTATGATGAGCGTGGGAATTGCGTGCTCGCTAGTCGTGGTGTTTTGCCTCTTTGGCGCGGTGATGAGCATATCTAGGCGCACGCACAATAATCGCAGTTTTGAGAAGCAGTTTCGCTTCACCCATTTTTGTGCGAATTTAGCCCTAAATCACAGAGGCAAAATTTACGCAGTTTGCGCGCTAGCTGTTTTGGCTGGGATTTTTGGGATTAGCAAATTGCGTGTGGAAAACAGCTTCATCGGATATTTTAAGGAAAATACCCCGATTTATGCCGGTATGGAGGTCATCGACACCAAGCTTGGCGGCACGATTCCACTTGATATCGTAATAAAATTCCCAAAATTGCAGAGCGCACCAAGCGAGGAAATGGACGAATTCGAGGCAGAATACGCCGCGAACGAAAACGACCCAAAATACTGGTTTAGCTCCCAAAAAATGCGAATTATCAACAAAACTCACGCATTTTTAAAAGACCAAAACATTAGCGATCACAAATTTATCGGGCAAGTAAGCTCTCTTAGCTCGCTTTTGCAGGTCGGGCGCGAGATAAACTCTGGCGAGGAGCTAGATGATTTAATGCTAGCCCTGATTTACTCCGAACTGCCTGAAAACTACCGAGAAATGGTGCTTTCGCCCTATGTTAGCATAGAAGAAAATGAGGCGCATTTTAGCGTTCGCACGATTGATAGCGATCCAAATTTGCGCAGAAATGAATTTTTGCAAAATTTGCAAAATGATTTAGATAAATTGCTCGCAAATGACGGCGTAAGCGCGCAGGTAAGCGGTATAATGGTGCTTTATAACAACATGCTCCAAACCCTAATGAGCTCGCAAATCGGCACGCTTGGCATTACGGTCGGGGTTTTGTTTGTGCTGTTTTGCTTGATTTTCCGCTCACTAAGCTACGCATTTATCGCGATTGTGGTAAATCTAATCCCGCTTTGCGTATGCTTTGGGATAATGGGGATTTTGGGCATTCCGCTAGATATTATGAGTATTACGATTGCCGCGATTAGTATCGGTATCGGCGTAGATGATGTCATACACTATCTATTTCGCTTCCGACGCGAGTTCGCGCGCACGCAAGATAGCGCAGAGGCAATCCGCGCAAGCCACGCTAGTATCGGGTATGCGATGTATTATACTTCGTTTGCGATAATTCTGGGATTTAGCGTTATGATGATAAGCAATTTTTGGCCGACGATTTATTTTGGGCTTTTAATCTGCCTTGTAATGGCACTTTTGTTGCTTGGCGCGCTCATAATCCTGCCTTCACTCTTAATGAGCAAAGCTAGATTAAAAATTTAATCTAAAATCAAATTTAGCCTGCTATAATGGCGAGTTTTGGAGAGGATGATGACCTGGTGGCGTCTGCGGACTTCAAATCCGATAAGAGGGCGGTTGACCGCTTTCTGGGGGGTTCGATTCCCTCACTCTCTCGCCAAAGTTTAAATTTCAAAATTTCAAATTCTTAGCGCAAAATTTTCTAAAATTCACAATTCTGCAAATTTTATACGAATTTAAAATTTAAACTTAGTATTTTTGAAAAATTTTAAATTTACATAAACCCCAACCACAAAGCGTGGCTGGGGTTTAGGATTTAAGAATTTAGAATTTGATTAATTTGAGTGTTCTAGATATGAAATCACGCCAAGGGCGGCTGTCGCGCCGTCTGCGGCTGCGCAAACGACCTGTTTTGGCGCATCTATGCGCAAATCACCTGCCGCAAAAAGACCAGGCAGGCTTGTTTGCATTTTTAGATTTACCACGACCTTGCCCTCGTCGTTCATATTGCAGATAAAATCCCCGTTTTCGTCCCTTAACGCGCTGTTTCGCACATCAAGCCCCACGAAGGTAAAAATCCCAGGCAGGCTCAATTCTCTTTTTGCGCCTGTGTTTTTATCGCTAACGACGATGCCCGTTACTCCGCTATTATCGCCTTTAATCTCATCGACAATAGCATTTGTGATAAGCTCGATTTTCTCGTTATTTTTGACCTTTTCGACCGTCGTCGGAGCAGCGCGGAAGCCGTCTCTTCTGTGGATTAGATAGACTTTCGAGCAGATATTTGCTAGATACAGCGCCTCTTCGAGCGCAGTATTTCCACCGCCAAGGACGGCTACTTCTTTGTTTTTATAAAAAAATCCGTCGCAAGTAGCGCATGTGCTGACCCCGCGTCCGAAAAACTCGTCCTCGCCCTTGACCCCTGCTCTGCGAGGTTTCGAGCCTGTGGCTACGATTACAGCCTTGGCACGAGCGGTTTTACCACCCTCTAAAAATATACTAAATGCGCCGTCTTCGTCCTTTTTGATACGCTCGACGCTTATCATTTCGTGTTTGAGCCCGAAGCGAAAGCACTGCTCCTGCCATGGCGCCATGAAACTCATGCCGTCCATCACGGTCGCTACACCAGGGTAATTTTCCATTTCGGAGCTACTTGTGATTTGGCCTCCTGGCATACCCATTTCATACATTACGACATTTTTAAGTCCGCCCCTTGTGGCGTAAAGTCCCGCACTTAGCCCAGCTGGACCGCCACCGATGATTGCTAAATCTAACATTTTTTCTCCTTTGTTTTATTTTTTAATCAAATTTAGGGCTAAATTTCAGTGAAAAATAAAAAGGGCTTTCGCCCTTAAATTTTAAAGTAATGAGTTGATTTTATCAGTGATTACTTGTTTTGATTGCGCGCCGATTAGTTGAGCTGCAACTTCGCCGTTTTTGAAAAATAGCATAGTTGGGATCGAGCGAACGCCAAATTCTACCGCCAAATCTTGCGCTTCATCGGTATTTACCTTGCAAATTTTAGCTTTGCCCTCAAACTCGTTTGCTAGCTCGTCGATGACAGGGGCAATCATACGGCATGGTCCGCACCATGGAGCCCAGAAATCAACTAACGCAACGCCCTCGCCTACTACATCTTTGAAATTTGCAGATGTAAGTTCGATATATTTTCCCATAAATTCTCCTTTAAATAAATTTGGTTGAAAATCGGACTATTATAGTTTTACAATATTAATGAAAGGTAAAAATTTGGGTTATAATGAAATATTATTGATAAAATTTATCCGTTGCGGATAAATTTCAATTAAATCAATCTGCCAATCATCGCAAATTTCGTTTGTCAAAATGTAATAATCAATCGCCTTTAAAATTTTGCTCATCTTTGCAGGCGTTACACGGCTAGCAGCGCAGTAATCGCCACTAGTCGCCTTAACCTCGATAAAGTGCAAAATTTCATCTTTGCTCGCGATAATATCAATCTCACCAAATCGCGAGTGAAAATTTCGTGCAATTATCTTAAATTTGTTATCCTCTAACCACTGCGCAGCCCTATCCTCGGCAGAAAATCCAAAGAGATAATTTCTTAGCCCCATTACTCTTCGATTCTAATCATAAATGGTCGCTGTATGATAAACTCCTGCGCGTCTAGCTCGCCCATAGCGCGCTTGACATCGGCCTCTAAGCTCGTGTGAGTGGTGAAAAACAGCGTCACGCACTCTTCGGTTTTTTGCTTTGGTTTTTGCAAAAAGCTATCAATTGAGAGGTTATTTTCGCTTAATATATTTGTGATTTTAGCCAAAACGCCCTTTTCGTCTTTGACACGAATTCGCAAATAATACTTCGTGCGAATTTCACTCATAGGCGAAATCACAAAATCATTTTCAAGCTCTTTTTTATAGCCTAAAATCGGGCTTTTGTTACCGCGAGCGATATCGATTAAATCGCTTATAACTGCACTTGCCGTAGCCCTACCACCAGCTCCTGGGCCATAAAACATACTCTCGCTCATACAATCCCCAAAAACGCTCACGCCGTTCATCGCCCCACCGACCTTAGAAAGCATTGCGTTTTGCGGGATTAGGGCTGGATGGACACGAAGCTCGACACGGCTTTCGTCAATGCGCTTTGCAATCGCCAAAAGCTTGATTACATACTCAAATTCATGCGCAAAATATATATCTTCTTTGCTAATCCTATCAATACCTTTAATCAAAATATCCTCAGGCCTACCCTGCGCCCCATAAGCAATGCTAGCTAAGATTAGCAGTTTGTGTGCTGCGTCAAATCCGCCTATATCGAAGGTTGGATCAGCCTCAGCGTAACCTAGCTCTTGCGCCTTTTTTAGCGCGTCTTCGAAATTTTCGTTTTTTTGCATCATATTTGTGAGGATATAATTGCTAGTGCCGTTTAATATACCGATGATTTTTTCGATTTTATTCGCACTTAAACCCTCGCGCAAAGCTTTGATTATCGGAATTCCACCAGCTACACTAGCTTCGTAACCAAAAGGCGTGGAGCCGGCTAAATTTTCAAGCTCATATCTATGATAAGCCAAAAGTGCCTTATTTGCGGTAACGACAGCCTTTTTGCGTTTTAAAATTTCACTAACTATCTCATAAGGCTTTTCGACCCCGCCCATGAGTTCGACAAAAACATCGATATCATCGCGGTTTATGACTGAATTTAAATCATCGCTTAGCGGGATTTTGGTAGTGCGTTTTTTGCTTAGATCTCGCACCACGCCGATAACTGGCTCGATTTTAACCCCAGCGCGCGCAGTGATTAGCTTTTCGTTTTCGATGAGTATGTTTGCTACCTCGTTACCGACGGTTCCGACGCCTAAAATCGCTACTCTCATTTGACCTCTTTAAGATATTTTTTGATATTTCGCGCTGCTTGGCGGATTCTATTTTCGTTTTCGATAAAGGCAATTCGCACATAATCATCTCCCGCACTTCCAAAGCCAATTCCTGGGCTAACAGCCACGCAAGCCTGTGTTAGAAGCTGTTTTGAAAACTCCATGCTCTTTAATCCAGCGCATTGTGGAGGGAGTTTCGCCCATGCAAACATGCTAGCTTGTGGGGTCGCGATCTCCCAGCCTGCGTTGCCAAAGGCTTCTAGCAAGACATCTCTTCGTTTTTGGTAAGTCGCCCTTATCTCGTCAATGCACTCTTGTGGCCCATCAAGCGCGATTGTAGCGGCGACTTGGACTGGGGTAAACATACCATAATCAAACCACGATTTTATCTTTTTAAGCGCGGCAACTAGGCGTTTGTTTCCGCACACAAAACCCACGCGCCAACCAGCCATATTGTAAGTTTTCGATAGCGTGTATGCCTCGACTGCGACATCTTTGGCACCATCGACTTCAAAGATACTTGGAGTTTTGTATCCATCAAAGCTAATCTCAGCGTAAGCGATATCGCTGATGATATAAAATCTCTCTTTTTTTGCCATTGCTACAAGACGCTCATAAAAGCTCTTTTCGACGGTTACGGTTGTTGGATTGTGTGGGAAATTTACCACGACATATTTTGGTCTAGGAATACTCTCATCAAATGTTTTTTGAAGTTCGATGAAAAATTTATTCTCGTCAAATTCCAAAGTTTGCGTATCATAAGGCAAAGGGATTTTCACCACATTTCCGCCTGCGATAATGAAGGCTTGTGTATGGATCGGATAGGCAGGATCTGGGACTACGGCCACATCGCCGGGGTTGATTATCGCGCTTGTTAAATGCACAAAACCCTCTTTCGAGCCCATTGTCGCGACGATTTCGCTATCTGGATCAAGCATGACGCCGTATTTGCGCTTATACCAGTTAGCACATGCCAAGCGAAGCTTGTAAATGCCCTGACTTACGCTATATCCGTGAGTTTTGTCCTTTTGCGCGCTTTCGCAAAGCTTGTCGATGATATGCTGTGGCGTGCGGCCGTCTGGGTTACCCATAGAAAAGTCGATTATATCATCGCCCTTGTGGCGTGCTGCCATTTTAATCGCATTGACCTCAGCAAAAACATAATTAGGCAATCGCTCGATTTTGCCAAATCTAATCTCGTCAAACATCTCATCCTCCTATAAGTTTGATTTCTAAGCCTTGTTTGATATTTTCCCCAGCAAATGCGTCGCAAAGGTGCATATAATGCGCATTTGGCGGGAATTTAATCTCCAACTCTTTTACTTTTGCCTCACTGATTTTGTTTGAAATTTCGTCTAAATTTTTGTCATAAAAGGCTATGTTTGGATACCAAACCTGCGCGCCTTTGGTTTTAATAACTGCTTTTTTGGTGTTTGCGATATTTATAAAATAGCTACTTTTTAGCTCGTTTTGTTCTTTGTTTGTGAGTAAATTCATACTCTCAAAATTTAGGCGAAACAGCATTACATCGCCTAAAATCATAAAATCCTCGACATAAATTTTATGCTTTTTAAGCTCTGCGTAAATCGCGCCTGGATCGATTATACGGTTTGTGCGCAACAGTATGCTTCTTAGCTTTTCGCCCTCGTCTAAATTTAGAAAAGCTAAATTTTTGTAATTCTCTAAATTTAGCCTGTCAAAGACCAAATTTAGCGGTTTTAAAAGAAATTTTGAATTTTGCTTTGTAAGAAATTTTATCTCAATCCCACGCGCCCTATCACTTGGAGTGAAATTTAAAATTTGGTTTTTTTCTAAAATTTTGCTTATCTTTGCAAGGTCAGCAAAGCCGTTTTTATCGCTCAAATCTTCACTTGCGTTGATATCGTAACGCGCCAAAATTTCGCTAGGGCTCGCACAAAAAGCCAACCCCAAACAAAACGCGAGCGCGAAAACGATTTTTACCACTTTTTGCCCTTATTTAGCCGAATAAACTCTTCGTTTGAAATTTTGTTTATTTCGCCGTTTTTGATGTGAAGTTTGATTGTGTTTTTCTCGCTAAATTTCACTGGATCGCCCGGTTTTCCTATATCAAACATACCGTGCCCAGTAGCGATCAAAAGCTCGTCGCTCGCACTTAGCGTATAGCTTTCGGTTGTGACAAATTCTCGTTTTTTGCCAGTAGTTAAATTTATTATTCCTAGCCAAATTTTAACATGCGGTGTGAGTTTAAGCTCGTCGCTTGGGCTAAATTTCGCGCTTGTGTTATTATCGCTAGCATTGCTATCGCTTGCGTTTGCGTCGCTTGCATTAGCCTCTGCTTTGATGATTTGTATGCTTCGATCTAGCGCATTTGGCGCACTTGCGTTGTAATCGCTGGCGCTATAAGCACTAGCGTTAAATTCCAATGCGCGTGGCGATTCATAAGGCTTAATGCCTACATTTTCTAGCTGTTTTTGCGTATCGCTAACCACGCTATTATCGGAGTATGTGGCGTTAGTTTCTTCATTTAGCATGGAGCCTAAAAATTCGTTAAATTTCTTATGAAGCTCGAAATAAAAAATCGCAGCGATTATCAAAAATATCGCCACTAGCCATATTATCCAGCCTCCACCCTCTCTTTTGCTACCACTTGCACGCGCATAGACCTTTTCGACATGGGCTCTTTTGTTTGGTTCAAAACTAGCCTTTGCAGCCCTAAACTCGCTCAACCACTCGCTCAAATCCAGCCCAAATTCGCGCTCTAAAATTTTGATATATCCAGCGACATTAAAATTCGCAAGTTTTTGAAAATCTTTATCTAAAATCGCTTTTAAATTTTCCACTTCGATATGCGTTGCATTGGCGACCTCGCCTAAATCCATGCCTCGCAAACGCTCTAAATCTAAATCTTTTTTTTCCTTCTCATCCATTTAAAATCCTATCACAAAGTATCGCAAAAGCAGCGCTTACATTTAGTGAATCCCAACCCTCGCGCATTTTGATCGATACTTTTTTATCGCATTTTTTAAGCACTTTTGCAGGGATTCCAAAACCCTCATTTCCCATGACAAGCGCCCTTTTTTTGGCAAATTTAAGCTCTTTGAAATTCTCTCCGTCCGCACTAGCGGCGCAGATTTCAAACCCAGATTGTTTTAGCTCGTTTAATGCACCTAGCCCATCAGCGAGCCTAACTACATTTAGCTCATAGGCTGCGCCCGAACTAGCCCTTAAAATGCCTTCGATATTTAGATTATTTGCGACAATTATCACGCTATTTGCGCCCAAAGCGTAAGCCGTGCGCATAATCGCGCCGATGTTTCCTACATCGGTCAGCCCGTATAAAACGACCAAAAATTCATCGTTTTTCGCACTCGCAAACTCAGCGAATTCAAACTCGCTAACCTCGGCTAAAAAACCTTGATGATTGCCACCATGCGCCAAAGCTTGGGCTTTTTTGCTATCTACGCGCTCGACTTTGACGCCAGTGCGCGCAATCCGGCGAAAAATATCGCTCTCGCACTCCTTGGCAAGCATAATGCGAACAAATTTTTCGCTATGGTGTTCTAAAATATGTAAAAATAATTGTTTTCCGTAAATAATCATTTTGCGATTTTAGCAAAAAATGGTTAAGAGATGCCTTATTTTATCAAATCGTTGTAGATTTCTTTGACAGATTTTCCGGTGATTTTGGCAAGCAATTTTGCCTTGATTTTGGGCGAAATTTCAAGGCTTTTGATGTCGTTTTCGCTGATTTTTTCGAAATTTGCCTCTTTTGCACCAGCTACCACCACAGCCCACTCGCCGTTTAAATTCGCGGTTTTTAGAGTGAGGGCTAGTTCTTTTGCGCTGCCAAAAAATTTGGTTTCAAACTTTTTACTCGCCTCTTTTATGGCGAAAATTTGGCGATTTTCGTCTAAATTTTCGATACCGCAAACAAGGCTTAAAATCCGCTTTGGCGATTCGTAAATCACGCATGGATAGGGGTTTTTAAGCATGTTTTCTATGGCGATTTTGCGCTCTTTGCCGGTATTTGGCAAAAAGCCTAAAAAGCAAAATTCCTTTTCCACTATCCCACTAGCCGCGACTGCTAGCAAAAGCGCGTTTGCCCCACTTAAAATTTCGTATTCGATGCTGTTATTTTGGGCAAATTTCACAAGCGCAATCCCTGGATCGCTAATGCAAGGCATGCCAGCGTCGCTTAAAAATGCACAATTTTTTTTGGTGAAATTTGAGGTGTCAAATTTGGCGAAAAATTCGCTTTCGTTGTGCGTGTGAAGCGAATAAAACTCTTTTGGAGTGAAATTTATCTGATATTTTTCGCTAAGTAAGTTTAGAAGTTTTTTACTAAATCTTGTGTCCTCGCAGATAAAAATCTCGCATTTGGTGAGTATTTCAAGGGCATGGGTTGAAATGTCAGCGAGATTTCCTATCGGCGTAGGAACGAAATAAAGCAATTATTTCATTCCATATTTTTGTTTGAATTTCTCAACACGACCCGCGCTATCTACGATTTTTTCGCTACCTGTGAAAAATGGGTGGCAGTTTGAGCAGATATCTACACGGATTTCTTCTTTGTTTGAGCGTGTTTTAAAAGTGTTGCCACAAGCGCAAGTTACGGTTGTTTCAACATAATTTGGGTGAATATCTTTTTTCATTTTAACTCCTTGCAAATTTTAAAAGGTTGCGATTATACAATAAAATTTTTAAAAAATCAAATTTGACTTTTTTAGAAAATAAGCCTTGCGCAAGCAGTCATTATCGCGGTGTTTGAGCGCAAAATATATGGTAAATTTAGCTCGTAAGATTTGCTAAATTTTTTGCGTTCGTTTTCGGAAAATCCACCCTCGGGACCTATAAAAGGAATTTCATTTTTATCAAAAATCTCCAAACTTTTGCCCTCAAAATCAATCAAAACCGAATTTGGATATTTAACCAAAAGCTCGTCCGAGCTAGCTAAAATTTCAAGCTCTATGATAGAATTTCGCCCGCACTGACACGACGAATTTATCAAAATTCGCCCCATGCGCTCCAAATCCAGCCTAACATTTTTTTGCGAAAAATCGCTATAAACAAAAATGATTTTTGCCACGCCCATTTCATTTAGGCTAGGAAGCGTTTTTTCGATCACGCTTGGCTCGACCACCGCCCAAGCAAGGCAAAATTCGTGCTTTGGAGAGATAACGGAGTTTTTAAAAACCAAATTCGCTATCGCGGTTTTGCGCGAAATTTCAGTGATTTCATAGATATAGTTGCTTTCATCGCGCAAATTTCTAAAATCCACTCTATCGCCCACGCTAAGGCGTCTAGCGCGCAAATGTGAAAAATTTTCGCCCGAAATTTCCAAAATTTCGCTTCCTGCGTTTTTGTCATAAAAAAATACCATTATATAAAACTCACTATCAAAATTATCGCAAAAATTGCGCCCAAAATTTTAGCTATTTGCGCACGGTAAATTTCAAATTTTTGCCCCAAAAATGCGCGTTTAAGGCGTTTGTATCCCACCGCGCACAGCCCCATTATGCACACTGCGCCCACGCACATTAGCCCCACACTCACGCTCACGCTAGCCATTACTGGCAACATTACAGCCCCAGTTGTTACAATCGCCGCCAAAACAGCGTAATACACGGGCAAAAATTTGCGAATTCTAGCTAAATATTTTCGCCCATTAAAAAGCTTTTTGCGCGCTTTTATCCCCCTTAAATTTCGCAAAGCAGGAAATTTCACGACGCCGTTTTTCACAGCTGAATTTAAAGTGTAAAATTTAATGTTTTTATCGATTTTAAGGCGCGTTAGAGCAAAATAAATAATCGTAAGCGCGCCAAAGACAAAGGCGAAAAATTTATGAAAGCCTAGCGCGCTAGCAAACATATACTCCATTACTCTACCACTGGTTCTGGCGGGAGTTGCGGGTTGATTTGCGGGAGCGGGTCAGGGTTTGCGATGCTCACATCACTAGGCACCTCGCTAGATACAGGCGGCTTTTCTAGCACCTTTTCTTCCTCCTCTTTGCACCCCGTAAAAAGTGCTAAAACCGCAAAAATACCCAAAATTTTCGCTCTCATTAGCAATCCTTTTCGTAGCTAAATTTCACACCATTTACGAGCTTTTCAAACATTTTTTTATCTCTCCACTCAGCCATTACGCCTGGGGAAAATTTAATCTCTTCTAGCTCAATTTTGCCCATATTTTCGTTATCAGCGTCTTCTTCGAAGCACTGCGCATAGCCCGTGGAGGTCTCATGCACGATGACGCTATGAAGCCTTACTTCGCGCTCGCCGTTTTTCATTTCGCTTAGTTCTAAAAGTCTGCGAATTAAGATAAAAAATATTCTCGCAAACTGCTCCGCACTCGCATTTTGCGGAATCTCTATCCAGCGCGCGCTGTATTTTTTCAAATCGTTTTTGTATTCGTCGCTCTCGCCAGAAAATATCGTCGTAGCATGGTCGAAACTATCGATTAAATCCCTAATCCCAAGCTTCATATAGCCAAAATCATAGACCATGCCAGCATTATCAAGGTAATTCGAGCTAAGCAAAACCTCGCATTTATACGAGTGCCCATGGATACTCTGCCTGCACCTTTGCGACCCGCAAAAGCGCACTATATGGGCGTTTTCGAACTCATACATTTTTCTGATTATCATACACTTTCCTTATCGTTCCAAATTCTAATATGCGCTCTATCGGAGTAATTATAACCATTTTTTATGCAAAATTTAGCGACAAATTCTGCGTTTTGCTCCAACTCCGCCTTGTTTGCGCCAAGGGGCATACAAAAAACCTCGTTATCACACTCTGCTAAAATTTCGCAAATTTCAGCTTTGGCGTCAAATTCAGGCGAAATTACAAATTTATAAAAGCTATCTTTTGCATTTTTTTTAATCGCTTTTAAAGCCTCGAAATTTAGCCGTTTTTCGCGCAGTTCAAGCGAATTTGAGAGTTTTGGCGAAATAGCAAAAACGCAATCTTTGTAAAACGCAAATTTTTCAAAATCAATTAAAATCGTGCCGTTTGTTTCGAAATGCACCTCGAAATTTAACCTTTGTAAATTTTGGATAAATTCGATAAAAATTTCGTTTTTGTGGTGCAAAAGTGGCTCTCCGCCGGTGATGACGATTATGGGCTTTTGTGAATTTGCATTTAAAATTTCGCTAGAAATTTTTCCTATCAAATACTGTGCCGAAACTACTTCTTCACTCTCAAAATGCCCCGTCTGCACCGCGCGAATCGTATCGCACCCAACCAAAATTTCGCCAGTTTTAGGGGATCGAGCGCTCACGCCAAATCCAGCGCATTTTAGATTGCACCCCGCAAAGCGCATAAACAGCGCAAGTCTGCCTGAGTATTTGCCCTCGCCTTGGATACTTAAAAAGCTCTCTACTAGGCGCAATCTCAACCACCGGTTTGGTAAAATGCGCGGCTTGAAATTTCGTTTTGAGCGCCGATTTCCCAGCGATTTTTTTCTGGTTTGTTTTCTAAGACTTGGGCTAAAATTTCGCTAGCTTTTGCGATGTCGCCGGCGCGCACAGCCTCTTTTATGCTTAGGGCGTCCTCGAAATACAAACACGGTATCAAATGCCCCTCTGCGCTAAGTCTTAGCCTATTACAACTAGCGCAAAAATCGTGTTTGTGCGGATCAATTATGCCAAAAGTGTAGCCGTCATCTAACGCATAAAGTGAAGCTGGGGAAGTGGCTTGCTTTTGAAGCGGTGAAATTTGGTATTTTTCACCGATAATTTTTAAAATTTCATTTGATTTCACACCCTTTAAATTTTGCGCGTGAGTATTTTCCATAAACTCTATGAAACGAATTTGCACCCCTTTTTCTCTGGCAAATTCGATTAAATGGCAAATTTCATCATCGTTAATCCCGCGCAAAACGACGGTGTTTAATTTGACTTTCAGCCCCACTTCCAGCGCTGCTTCAAGCCCTTCTAAGACATTGTATAAAACGCCCTTTTGAGCGATATATTTGGCGCGCTCTGGGCGAAGTGAGTCAAGCGACATATTTATGCGTTTTAGCCCAGCGTCCGCTAAATCTTTGGCATAATTTTTGAGATAATATCCGTTTGTGGTAAGGGCTAAATCAATACTTGGCGCATAATCGCTTATCATTTTGACAAATTTTGCGATATCGCGCCTGATTAGTGGCTCGCCGCCTGTGATACGGATCTTTTCTATGCCTTTATCAATTGCAACCTTAACGAAGCTAAACATCTCCTCAAAGCTTAGAAGATTTTCCCTAGGCACCCACTCAAATGGGGTGTTTGGCATGCAGTAACGGCACCTGAAATTGCACTTTTGAGTAACTGAAATTCGCAAATAATTAATATTTCTACCAAATTTGTCGATTAGCATTATAAACCTTAAATTTCTAAATTTCAGCGATTATATATAAATAAAATTCTTTTTGCAAAATTTTATTTTTATATTGATTGGTTTATTTTTTCACGCTTACAAGTAGCTCTTTTAACTGCTCTAAAAGCGGGCGGATTTGCGCCTCGACCCTAGTATCGACCAAAGCTGAAACCCCGCTTAGTCTTTGCTCTATCACCTCATCGATAACATCAGCAACTGCGTTGATATCTAGGCTGGCTACGCCATTGCCTCCATTTTCAACCATAGCGTGAAGCTCTTCGAGCTTTTTCTTTAACATATAGTTTTCTTGCATGCTATCGGTGATGACCTGATCGAAGCGTTCGAATTTTTTATCTGTCTGTTTGTCCTTGATAAACATAACGATTAAAATCAAAACTATAACTACACAAAGTCCCAAAATAATAAGCATATTTAGATCCACTTTATCTCCTTAAAACAAACTTATCCAAACAAATATAAAGAATATAATACCCAAATATCCGTTTAAAGTAAAAAACGCTCTATCGATTTTGCTAAAATCTTTTTCGACGATTTTATGTTCTTTGTATAAAATCAGCGCACACACAGCCACGCCGATATAGGCAAATGTGCCTAAATTTGCCAGCGCACAGTATAAAAACCAAAAAATCACACAAATTGCGTGAAAAAGCTTCGAAATAAACATCGAAGCCTCTTTGCCATAACGCGACGGTATGCTAAATAGCCCATTTTGCCTGTCATACTCCATATCTTGGAGCGAGTAGAGCACATCAAATCCCCCTACCCAAAACACCACGCCCAGACACAGCACCACAGACCAAATCGAAATCGCGCCTGTTACTGCGATATTTCCAGCAATCGGCGCAAGGCCTAGGCAAAGACCTAGCATTAAATGCGCAGTTTCGCTAAATCGCTTGAAATACGAATACGAGCCAAGCGCGAGCAAAATCGGCACGCTAAGCCCAAAGGCAAGGCTATTGATAAAATAGGCTACAACCACGAAAATCACGGCATTTAGCGCGATGAAAGCTAGCATATTTTTACGCCCTATGCGCCCATCGACACTAGGTCTTGAAGCGCAACGAGGGTTGTTTCGGTCGATTTCTTCGTCCAAATAGCGATTTACGGCCATTGCGAAGCTTCTAGCACTCACAGCGCACAAAATACCCAAAACAAAAAGTCCAAAGCCAAACCACATTGAGCCGTTTTGCGCCTTTGAGGCTGTTATCATCGCCACGAAAATAAACGGCAGGGCAAAAACCGAGTGTTTGAAAACTATTAATTCGTTGATATCTTTTAAAATTTGTTTAAATTTTTCCATAAATTCCCTTATTTCGGGCGGTATTTTAGCAAAAATTTGGCAAAAAATCTATTTATAATTAAATTTTTCTATCTTAAATTTGCTAAAATTAGCCCCAAAATTTAATTAAAGGCAAAATTTGAGCGAAATTTTACAACTTGCACTCATCGGCACGACAGCCAGCGGAAAGACGGATTTAGCGCACAAAATCGCCCTAAAAACAGGCGCTGTGATTTTAAGCCTCGACGCACTTTGTGTCTATAAGCTAATCGACATCGCTAGCGCAAAACCTAGCAAAGACGAGCTAGCGCAGGTGCCGTATTTTGGGATAAATTTAATAGAACCAAACGAATATTTTAGCGTGGGCGAGTTTATCAAAGAATACGAAAAAGCGCGCGAATTCGCCACGCAATCGCAAATTCCACTCATCATCACAGGCGGAAGCGGATTTTACCTAAAATCCATGCTCTCAGGCCTTGCACCCAAAATCCAAGACGCTCAAATTTTCCCGCAAAATAGCGAAATTTTCGCGCTTGCGCAAAAAATTGATAGTAAGTTTTGCGCCAAATTTAGCGCATTTGATACATTTAGACTGCGCAAATGGTATAGCATTTATGTCGCTACAAAGGAAATTCCAAGCGAATTTTTGCGCAAAAATACTGCCCAGCCTGTGATAAAAAATCTCAAAATTTTTGAAATTTTGCGCGAAAAGGACGAAATCAACGAGCGAATTGCGCTTCGAACCAAAAAAATGTTTGAAGCGGGAATTTTAGATGAGGCGAAATTTTTGTTTGAGCGATATGGATATGAGTGCAAATCCCTATCCTGCGTGGGTTTGAAGGAGTGTGGGGAGTATTTGCGGGGCGAGATTTCAAGGGCTAGTTGCGAGGAACTCATCACAATACACACGCGCCAGCTCGCCAAACGCCAGCGCACATTTAACAAATCGCAGTTTGAGGGCAAAATACACGCCCCAAGCGAAATTTTAGAGAGAGAAATTTTAGAATTTTTGGGTAAAAACGGCTAAATTTAGCATCAAATCTGTCATTGTAAAAAATGTGGCGCAAGCTATGAGTGTAAAATTTTAAGTGTGCAAATTCCGTGTCATTGCGAGGCGTGATAACGCCGAAGCAATCCAGTAAATTACCATTGAATTTTAAAATTTTACTCCAATAATACTGCGCCGAAATTTTAAATTTGAAAAATTTTAAAATTTAAACTCGATGAAATTTTACTGGATTGCTTCGTCGCGTCGCTTCTCGCAATGACAAATTTGGCAAAATTTACGCGCAATTTGTCATTGCGAGAAATGCGAAGCATTTCCGTAAAATAAAATCAGCTAAATTTAGAAAAACTCCGTTTTTCTAAATTTAGCCACCTTGTAAAGCGTCGTCGGGGGTTGGGGGATTGTAAGGGGGAAGGGGCGCGACCTCGCAATTCAAGCCCCCTTCCCCCTTACGAGAAAAGCAAAATTTTGCCTAAATTTTAAAAAAAAATCGTTCAATGCTAAATTTAGGTTGAATTTTTAATTTGAATTTTCTGGATTGCTTCGAATTTGCTACGCAAATTCTCGCAATGACAGAGAGTTTAGCGTTTTGGTGGTTTTTGCTCGTAGATTGTCACGGCGACTGCGTCGCCTCGCAATGACAAATCATGCGCCATTGCGATAAATGCAAATCTTAAATCACATGCCTTAAAACTATAAACATCACCGCGGCTAAAAGCGATGAGGCAGGAAGTGTGATAATCCACGCTAGCCCTATTGGTTTCATCAAAGACCAGTTTGTGTTGCCATTGACCACGCCGATTCCCAAAATCGCGCCGATTAGCACATGCGTCGATGAAATCGGAAGCCCTAGCACGGAGGCTACCATGACTACGATTGCGCTGGCTAGCTCTGCGCTAAAACCAGAGGCAGGGTGTATCTCGGTCAGATTCGTCCCCACGGTGGCGATTACCTCTTTTCCTACAAACCAAAGCCCCACGATAAGCGCCACGGCGAACATTACCATGATTTGCGGCGGCACAGGGCTATCGCCGTTAATCGAACCACTCGCAAGCGTATCAAGTATCGCAGCAAACGGCCCTACGGCGTTTGCGATATCGTTCGAACCGTGCGAAAAGGCAAATCCGCACGCTGTTAAGACCTGCAACCAGCTAAACATCAAAAATGTCGATTTATGCAGATCTGACCTGCGCAAAGTCTTGGCGAAAATAAACATCAAAAGCCAAGTTACCACCGTAACCATGCCGATAATTAGGTAGTTGTGAATATCGCTCAATCCTAAGTCTAAATTTTGAAGTCCTTTAAAAATCAGCATTGATGAGATTACAAACGCGCCAATCCCTGCCACGGCTGGAATTCCAAATTCTAGCGCTCTATGCGATTTTAAGCCCTCTTTTTTCCTATCCAAATTTACAATTTTTTTATAATAATCGCTATCTAGCTCGCTCGGATCGAAATCAGGGTCTTTCATAGCGTAGATATCGTGATTGACAGCCTCTGCGTAGGCGATTTTTTGGATATCATCGAGCGTTTCAAAAGTTTTTTTGTGTAGTTTGCGAAGTGCCTTTTTTTCGCGTTTTATGCGGTCAATGCGAATTTGCGCGTATTTGTTATAATCCAAAATATAGTGCTTAATCAGCCAAAACACCCCATACGAAATCAGCCCCCCAAGAAGTGGCGAGAGCACCCATGAGCTGGCGATTTTGCCGATTTTGCCCCATTGCACTAAGCCTAGGGCTGAAATTTCAGGATTATTCATCAAAAATCCAAGCGTTACGCCAGAACCCACAATTCCGCCTACAATCGCGTGTGTGGTCGAAACTGGAAGTCCGTGCTTGCTAGCGAAAAGTAGCCACGCCCCAGCCGCAAAAAGCGCACTCATCATAATATAAATAAAATCACTCGGGTGTATGTGAGAGCCACCAAAATCAATAATCCCGCTTCTAATCGACGCCGTAACCTCGCCACCAGCGATGATTGCGCCACTTGCTTCAAATACAGCCGCGATACAAAGAGCCTGCGTGATAGTCAGTGTCCCGCTTCCCACGCTTGTGCCAAAGCTATTTGCCACATCGTTTCCGCCGATGTTAAACGCCATGAAAACGCCCAAAAATACGGAGATTACGAAGATCAGTTTATTAGCATTTCCTATAAATCCAAAACCCCAAATAAAAAAATAAATCAGTGCGCCAAGAGTTATGCCGATTAAAAGGAGGTTGATTTTTTGTGTTTTCAAAATTTATCCCCAAAAATTTAAAAATAACCTTTCAATTCTACCCTTTATCCATTTAAAAAAAACTAAAAAACAGGGGCAAAATTTATATTGACATTTTTTATCTTTTTTCTTAAATTTTTATGAAAAAGCTTATTTAAAACGCAAAGTAAGATTTTATAAATCATAAAATGATAAAATTAAGCCAAATTTTCAAATTTAAGGTAAAAAATGTCAAGACTTCCAAACGATTCGTCATATTTAGGCATTTTTATTATGTTTATTTTGGCGTTTTGCGTGTTTTCACTCACCGTGAAATTAAGCTCGATTATCAGTAAAAAACTCGCCAATCGCAATGATGAGAGATTGAAAAATGATTTTTACGAAGCAGGCCCAGAGGCCGTAAAACAGCCAAATTCGATAAATTCACACTTTTACATAGTCGCGGTTTTGTTTATACTTTTTGATGTTGAGATTATCTTTATGTTTCCGTGGGCTGTGAATTTCAAACTCTTAGGCGCGTTTGGGTTTGCCGAGATGATTTTATTCATCGCATTGCTTGGCGTGGGATTTGTTTATGCGTGGAAAAAAGGAGCGCTTTCATGGCAGAGCACAAAATAGACTACACCAAAGAAAATGGCCTTCCTATCGTGCTTACCACTGCCGATAAGCTGATAAATTGGGGCAGGTCAAATTCGCTGTGGGCTATGACCTATGGGCTAGCGTGCTGCGCGATAGAGATGATGGCCGCAGGCGCTGGCAGGTATGATTTCGACAGGTTTGGGACGATTTTTCGCGCCTCAGCCAAACAAGCCGATGTGATGATAATCGCAGGCACGCTTACGAAAAAACACGCCGAATTCACCCGCAGACTATATGACGCGATGCCTGAGCCGAAATGGGTGATTTCAATGGGTTCTTGCGCCAATACAGGCGGTATGTTTAACACATACGCCACGGTTCAGGGCTGTGATAGAGTGGTGCCTGTGGATATTTATCTGCCAGGCTGTGCGCCCAGACCAGAGACATTGCAGTTTGCGCTGATGATTTTGCAGAAAAAAATCCGCCGCGAAAGAGCATGTAGAACGCAAAAACCAAAAAGGCTGATTTGATGAGAAAATACACACCAAAGGGCGATAAAAGCGCGAAAAACTACTACAACGATAGATTTTTCGTCCCCAAAAAAAGTGAAAAATTTGACCCGAAAAATTCCAAATTTAGCGATGATTTTGAAAATTTATCAAATTTAGCCAAATTTGAAATTTTAAACGCTTATGTCGAATTTGACACCCTTGTAATTTACATACAAAAAGATGAAAATTTGCCTGCGCTTCAAGCATGCAAAGAGCTAGGATATGAAATTTTATGCGAGCTAAGCGGGGTTGATTTCATAGCTAAAAGTGGCGGAATCGAGGTCTTTTATCAGCTACTTGACATACACAGAACCCGCCGTATGAGAGCCAAATGTTTCGTAAAAACCGGCGAGTATCTGCCAAGCGCGACAGGTATTTTTAAAAGCGCGAACTGGGCGGAGCGTGAATTATACGACATGATGGGCGTATGGATTGCGGGCCACCCAAATTTGGGGCGAATTTTAATGCCAAATGACTGGTTTGGCCACCCACTTTTAAAATCATATCCGCTCCAAGGCGACGAATTTGCCAAATGGTATGAGGTGGATAAAATTTTCGGGCGCGAAAAGCGAGAATTAATCGGCGAGGAAAACCGCGATTCGGCTATGGTTGATGACAAAGATACATTTAATTTCTCGCGCATAAACCACGAGACCCCTTACGGCGAGGCTAGACCGAGCAAAGCTAGCGCGCAAGAATACCAAGAATCTGGCGGAGTGCGCTTCATCAAAAAGGCCAAACGCGGCGCACACAAAATCATAACAGAGAGAAAATAATGCAAAAACCGACCAAACTTAGACCATTTTTCGAAAATGCCGAATTTACGCGCGTTGGAGGCAATATGATATTAAATTTCGGCCCCCAACACCCTAGCGCGCATGGTCAGCTAAAATTAGTCTTGGAACTCGACGGCGAGCTAATCGTGCGCGCACGCCCAGAGGTTGGCTTCATGCACCGAGGCGTGGAAAAAATGGCAGAAAATATGATTTATAGCGAATTTGTGCCAGTAACTGATCGCATGGATTATATCGCAGCAAGCGCGAATAACTACGGATTTTGCGCTACTGTGGAGAAGCTATGCGGTATTGAGGTGCCACGCAGAGCGCAGATTATTCGCACGATTTTATTAGAGCTAAATCGCATTAGCTCTCACCTGCTTTTTTTGGGCACGCATGCCCTAGATATCGGGGCTATGAGCGTGTTTTTATACTGCTTTCGCTCGCGCGAGCATGTATTGGATCTCATAGAAAAATACTGCGGCGCGAGGCTAACGCACAATAGCATAAAAATCGGTGGCGTTTTTGTGGATTTGCCTGAGCTTTGGTGCGAGGAAATGCTTAGCTTTTGCGATGATTTCCCAAATGATATTAAAGAATTTGAAGATTTGCTAGATAATAATAGAATTTGGCTTTTGCGCACCCAAGATGTCGGTGTAATCTCCAAAGAAGACGCCCTAAATTTGGGCTGTTCTGGCGTCATGCTAAGGGCTAGCGGGCATAAATGGGATATCAGAAAAGAGGAGCCTTATCTCATCTACGACGAGCTAGACTTCGATGTGCCTTACGCGAACGCTGGGGATTGCTACGCTAGGTATAAATGCTATATCGCCGAAATGAAGGAAAGTCTTAAAATTTTGCGCCAGTGTGCGGGGCTGTATAAAAGCTCGCCAGCTGGAATTTTAGCCGATAATCCAGAATTTGTAAGCCCTAGCAAAGAGCAGATTATGACGCAAAACTACTCGCTCATGCAACATTTTGTCCTAATTACGCAAGGGCTAAAACCCCCTGCTGGCGAGATTTATCACGCTACCGAGACCCCAAAGGGCGAGCTTGGATACTACATTTACTCCACAGGGGATTCGCGCCCGTATCGACTCAAAGTGCGCACGCCTAGCTTTTGGCACTGCGCGCTGTATGAAGAAATACTGCCAGGCCACTACCTAGCCGACGCAGCCGCGATAATCGGTAGTTCAAACATACTTCTTGGCGAGGTGGATCGATGAAACGATACGATTTGCGCCATTTACGGGGAAATTTCCTAAACCGCATGGGGGAAATTTTGAAAAACTCTGCCCCAAACGAGACTATGATTTTTATCTTTGAAATGGGAGAATTCGACCAAATCAAAGCCAGTGCAAACCTCGTAGAAGGGCTAAATTCGACACTTTTAAACTCACTTAGATACAACCAAGCTGACTGGATGATAGTCGCTAGAAAAGGAAAAAAATGAAAATACTAAATTGCGCTTCGTTGCTAAGATTACAAGCACCAAATTTATGGGAAAAATTTAAAAATGATGAAATTTTAACCCTTTCTGCCCTGCAAGATGAGGGCTATGAAAATTTAATCAAATGCGAAATCGGCGCACAGGGCTATGTTTTGGCGCTTTTGTGTATGAGTTTGCCAAATTTGAGCGCCACGCAAAAGG
The DNA here is from genome assembly GCF_027737645.1 of Campylobacter sp. JMF_15 NE4. NCBI lineage: Bacteria > Pseudomonadati > Campylobacterota > Epsilonproteobacteria > Campylobacterales > Campylobacteraceae > Campylobacter > Campylobacter sp. JMF_15 NE4. The sequence goes on from NZ_JAOVTY010000002.1 coordinate 163,075, forward strand.
CGTTTTTTGAGGATTTAGACGACGCGTTTATGAGCGCAGAGAGCAATGTCGGAGACGAGGAAATCGAGGTTTTGAGCGAATTTTTGAGTGGTTGCGAAATCCTCATTATAGATGACGCTCTTATCGATACTCACAGCGACAAAGAAAATATCCAAACATTTTTATCGCTTTTACAAAATGAGTATAAATTTAAAATTTTGCGCCTAAATGGCGAGGAATTTTGCCCGCAAAAGCAAAATTTAAGCGAACTAAAAGAGCTAGAAAACTTCGATGGTGCCGTAGTTTTCAAACACAGCCTCGATGATAAATTCGTCGGCGGGGCGTATTTTAGCATGGTCGCAAAGATCAAAGACGGCGATATGTGCGAGATAAGCACGCCAAATTTTAGCGTAAAACGCAAATTTGAGTTAGACGCAAATTTAAAAGGCACGGTCGCAAGACTTGGTTTTGGGGGAGAAAATTTCAGTGGCTATGACTTCGAAATTGCCAAAATAAGCAGGGTTTAATGGCAAAAATTACAATCGACGGGCAAATTTGCGAATTTAGCGAAGGGCAGAGCATTTTAGAAATCGCGCGCGAAAACGGGATTTATATCCCGACTCTATGCTACCTGCACGGCGCGTCGCCCACGCTAGCGTGCAGGCTGTGTATGGTCGAAGCCGATGAAAAGGTAGTATATAGCTGTAACGCCAAGGCAAAAGATGGCATGAGCGTGATCACAAACTCGCCAAATTTAAGCAAAGAGCGCAACGCCATAATGCAGGTTTATTGCATAAATCACCCATTGGAGTGCGGTGTATGCGATAAAAGTGGCGAGTGCGAATTGCAAAACCTAACCCAGCAAATGCGCGTTAGCACTCAATCCTTCGCCGTAGTTGATAGCGCGAAAAAAATCGAGGATTGGGGGTTTTTGAGCTACGATCCTAGCCTTTGCATTGTGTGCGAACGCTGTATAAAAACCGCCAAAGATCGCCTAGGATTTGACGCCTTTAAACTAATAGCGCGCCAGAGCGAGCCACTAAGTCCAAATTTAAAAGATAGCATGCCAAAAGACGCCTACGCCGTGCTAAATAAAATGCAAAAAAGCCTAATCGCGCGCGTTAGCGATGATGATGATTGCGTAAATTACGGCGAATGCGCGGCCGCGTGCCCTACTGGCGCACTAAGCGTGAGTGCCTTTAAATACAGCTCAAATGCTTGGGAGCTTCGCAAAATACCAGCCTCCAACCCGCACACGAGCGATTGCGAACTGCTTTTTTACGAGGTAAAACGCAAATCCATAAGCGACGGGGACGAGAAAATTTACAGAGTTACTAGCGATATAAATTTTGCCCCTCTTCACGCTGGGGCGCGCTTTGGCTGGGATTTTTCAAACGAAAACGCGGTTAAAAATGAAGTCAAATTTAATGAAATTGCAGAAAAAATAAAAACCGGCGTTATCAAAAATATCAAATTTAACAGCTTCATTACAAACGAGGAAGCGCGAATTTTAGAGCTTTTGCGCGAAAAATTTGACCTAAATTTGATAAACTTTGAGGCCAAAAGATATCAAGATTTTTTGCGAAATTTTAGCGAATATAGCGGTATGAAATTATACAGCGGGAGCGAACAAGCCGTGCGAAATAGCGATTTTATCGTGTGTGCGGGCAGTTTTTTGCGCTCGGACGCGCCGAATTTGGCTTACGCGCTAAATAACGCCCTAAAAGTGCGAAAATCGCGCGCTCTGTATTTTCACGCCGTGCGTGATAGCGGGCTAGACGCATTTGGCAAAAATCTCATTTCATGCCAGCACAAGGCGGGTTTGGAAGCGCAAATTTTGCTATGGATTTTGCAAAATTTTGGCGCGCAAATGCCAGAGTGGCTGGATAAAAAGCTGGGCGCAAATTTTGAAATTTCAGGCGAAAATAAAGTTTCAAATTTCGCAAAAAACCTAAATTTAGACGAAAACGCCCTCCGCAAAATTTGCCAAAACGCCCAAAATCCCGCCCTAATCATCGGCGAGGATTTTATCAAACATCCGCGCTCTGGCACCCTTGCAAAACTGCTTGGCATGGTTGAGCGATACACGAATTTTAGCGTCTTAATCATACCGCCTCGCACAAATAGCCTTGGCGTGGCGCTAATCTGCAATCTTAGTAAGAAGGGAGCTGGCGAGATTTTAGGATACAACGAGGACGGCGATTTTAAATTTGGCGTGAGTGAGGCAGATTTACACGCGCCTAGCCTAGTGCAGCAAGAGGGCACCTTCACTAACTACGACAAGCGCGTAGTGCCGACAAATGCGGCCTTGGCATACGGCGGATACGAGCTAAACGATATCGCAAACGCCCTTGGCATTAATGCCCCTTTCGCGATTTCATACACGCCAAATTTGGGCGAGTATTTCGAAAAAATCAAATTTGATGATTTAGAGAATTTTTATGACAACTGCGGGGAAAATCACCGCGGATACCCTCTGCAAAACCGCCAAATTTCGCCAAATTCTGATAAATTTGACATCTTTATTTCAGATGAGATTTGCGCTAAAAATGGCGAAATTTTAATATATGAAGCAAACCCACTTCACCAATTTAACGCATTTACCGGCATTAGCGCAGGTCTTGGCGAAAGTGGCGCGATATTTATGCACCCGCAAATCGCGCAAGAGCTAAATTTAGCTAATAACGATATAGTAAAAATCGAGTGCGAGGGCGAAAAAATCGTAGTCAAAGTCAAATTTGACAATGAATTTTGCGGAATTTATTTGCCGTATTTTGACGCAAAAATCCCTACGCAAAATATTTTTGTAAATTCGCGCTACAAAGCCGTAAAAATCGAAAAAATCGGAGGCAATAATGAGTGAGTTTGCCCTAAATTTCGCATTTACCTTTGCCAAATGTCTAATCATCATCGCTCTAATCGCCACAATGGCGGGCTTTGCGACATATATCGAGCGCAAGGTCATTGCCTATATGCAACGCCGCCTCGGTCCTGCTATCGTGGGGCCTGCTGGCGTGCTTCAAGTCGTAGCCGATATGATTAAACTAATCACCAAAGAAGATACAATCCCAACGCATGCGAATAAGTTTCTTTATAAAATTTCGCCGATTATCTCAGCTGCCGCTGCGCTTGTGGCTATTAGCGTGGTGCCACTTTTGCCTGAATTTAGCCTTTTTGGCCATACTATTCGCCCAATTATCGCTGATATAAATGTCGCGCTTTTGTTTTTGCTTGGAGCTAGTGCTGCCGGCGTTTATGGGCTAGTAATCGGAGGTTTGGCAAGCTATAATAAATACGGCCTAATCGGCTCGTTTCGTGCGTTTTTGCAGCTAATTAGCTTTGAGGTTATTAATGCTTTAAGCTTAATTCCTATTATTATGATTGTGGGCTCACTCTCGCTAATTGATATCGTAAATACCCAAAGTGGCGGTATTGAGAAGTGGTTCGTGTGGAAAGAGCCAGTATGTTTCGCGCTATTTTTAATCGCTTCGTTTGTAGAGTGTAACCGCACACCACTTTGTCTTACCGAGAACGAAACCGAGCTTTTAGCAGGGGCTAGCACGGCGTATTCTGGGCTAAGGGGCGGTATGTTTTTCATCGGCGAATACGCCAATATGATAACCTACTCTATCGTAATCTCGCTCATATTTTTTGGCGGATACAATAGCTTTTGGTTTATTCCTGGCTGGGTGATGATAGCCCTTAAAGCGGGCTTTTTCTTCTTTTTGTTTTTATGGAGCAGAGCGGCATTTCCGCACCTGCGCCCAGACCAGCTAATGGCGCTTTGTTGGAAGGTTTGCATGCCACTAGCGCTACTTAGTATTTTGATCACTGGCATTGTGATTTTATAGGAAAGATTATGGGAATTTACAAAGAAATCGACAAACGAAAACCGCTTTTAAATAACAAAGACAAATTTAGAGAATTTTTAATTCGCACATTTAGGGGCGAGCTTTTTGTGGGGCTTTGGGTCGTGCTTCGCCAAATGCTTGCCCGTGGCAATACCCACACTCTAATCTATCCGCAAGAAAAATTTGATTTGGGATTAAGGTATCGTGGCGTGCATAGGCTAATGAGATTGCTAGAAAGCGGAAATGAGCGCTGCATAGGCTGTGGGCTATGCGAAAAAATCTGCGTCTCAAACTGCATTGCCATGCAAACTAGCCTTGGAAGCGACGGGCGCAAAAAGGTCGAAAACTACTCCATAAATTTAGGCAGGTGCGTGTATTGTGGGCTGTGCGCCGATGTCTGCCCAGAAATCGCAATCGTGCATGGTAGCGAATACGAGCTAGCAAGCGAACAGCGGGCGTATTATGGATTTAAAGAGGATTTTTTAAGCAGGGGCGAGGATTTGTGCTTGGTAGATGCAAATAAAGAATTTGAGGGCTATGGAAGCTTGGACGCGAACGCAGGAGCGCGCGTGAAGCGCACGCCTACTGCGTATTTTAGCGATGAAAAGGAGAGCTTATGATAGAGGCTTTTGCGTTTTATTTTTTCGCAATCCTTACCTTGGGGCTTTTTAGCGTGAGTGTGTTTTCGCGAAATTTGCTTTATGCTATGAGCGCACTGGCTGGCGGCATGATATTTTTGAGCGGATTTTTCTTTTTGCTCGGGGCTGAATTTCTAGGCGTAGTGCAAATCATAGTCTATACGGGCGCAGTAATGGTGCTGTATGGGTTTTCGCTTATGTTTTTTGACGCTAGCAAAAATGTTAAAGAGAGCGCAAAACATGCCAAAATCTTCTACACCTTAGCCATTTTTATCTCGCTTTTGCTAGTGCTAATCATCTCAGGTGCGCTCATCGCAAATGACGCGCCAAGCCTTAAAATCCCAAATAGCGACAATATCCAAGCTATCGGAACTCTGCTTTTTACGAAATATTTGCTGATTTTCGAGGTGGTCGCCATAATGCTACTTGTGGCGATGATTTGCGCTATCGTGCTAACTCACAAACAAATGGATATTTGCCAAAGCTACGAAGAAAGCGCGATAAAGGAGGAGGCATGAGCCTAAATCACTATTTAATCGTGGCAAGTCTTATGTTTGTTTTGGGGCTTGTGGGGGTTATGAAAAGACAAAATTTAATAATGCTATTTTTCTCAACCGAAATTTTGCTAAATTCTGCAAATTTAGCCCTTGTGGCAATCGCTAAATTTCACCAAAATTTAAATGGCGAAATTTTCGCCCTTTTTATCATAGCAATCGCTGCTAGCGAGATTGCCGTGGGACTAGCGCTTTTGATTTTGTGGTATAAAAAAACAGGCAGTATCGAAATAGATAGTTTTGTAAATTTTAAAATTCCACGCGGAGAAAAAAATGCTTGATACTATGTTTTTTTGGCTATTAATCGCACTTTTTGCCCCGCTAGTTTCGGCGATTTTCGCTGGGATTTTTATCAAATTTAGGGATAAATTATTCGTGGGTGTCATCTGCTCGTGCCTAATAGTGCTTGGCACAATCGCTTCGCTGTGGCTAGTGGAATTTGTCCTGCAAAACGGCGGTATGGACATTGCGCTAGCAAATTTCATAAGTGTGGGCGAACTAAATATAAAATACGGCGTGATGATCGACTCTCTTAGCACGATTATGGCGATTACCGTGGGGATCGTAAGCTCCGTGGTGCATATTTATTCGATTTATTATATGCAAAAAGATCCGGGCTTCGCCAAATTTTTCGCTTACCTTGGGCTTTTTGTCTTTTCAATGCTAGTTTTAGTGCTAAGCGATAATTTTATCGGGCTTTTTATCGGCTGGGAGGGCGTGGGGCTTTGCTCGTGGCTACTAATCGGCTTTTGGCACGATAGGGATAATAACGCCTGGTGCGCGAACGAAGCCTTTATCATGAACCGCATAGCCGACCTTGCCATGCTACTTGGAATTTTTGCGATTTATCTAAATTTCGGCTCGTTTGCCTATGATGATGTCCTAGCAAACGCTAGCAGTGCCGACAGGGGCGCACTTGCGCTCATTGCCACCTTGCTTTTCATCGGTGCTATGGGCAAAAGCGCACAGTTTCCATTTCATACATGGCTAGCTGACGCTATGGCGGGACCTACGCCAGTTTCTGCGCTAATCCACGCTGCGACTATGGTTACGGCTGGCGTTTATTTGGTGATTAGGGCAAATTCTATCTTTGCGCTCGCCCCTGATGTGGCGCAAGCTATCACCTATCTTGGGGCGTTTGTAGCGATTTTTGCCGCGTCAATGGCGTGCGTGCATAATGATCTTAAAAAAATCATAGCCTACTCTACGCTATCCCAACTTGGCTATATGTTCGTAGCAGCAGGGCTTGGGGCGTATGCTATCGCGCTTTTTCACCTTGTAACTCACGCGTTTTTTAAATCGCTTCTTTTCCTTGGGGCTGGAAATGTAATGCACGCTATGGCAGGCAAACTAAATATCCAAAAAATGGGCGCGCTGGCTAAATTTATGAAGCCTAGCCTTGCGCTTATGAGTATCGGTTCGCTAGCACTTTGCGGGTTTTATCCATTTTCTGGATTTTTCTCAAAGGATAAAATTTTAGAAACTGCCTTTGCTAGTGGGGCGCACTTTATCTGGGCGGTTTTGTTTTTTGGCGCGCTTTTGACTACATTTTATAGTTTTAGGCTTTTAATGCTTGTCTTTTTTGGCGAGAAAAAATACGACCACGACCCGCACGAGGCGAAGTCTTATGCTCTGCTTGCAATGAGCGTTTTGGCGGTTTTGGCGATGATTTGCGGCTTTTTCGCGGCTGAGTTTTACGGCTTTGTGGGCTATGTTTTGCCAAGCTTTCATAATGAAATTTCGCACAACACCGAAATTTTGCTAATCGCTTTAACGCTAGGTGCTATTAGCGTTGTGGCAATCGCTACAATTTTTGCATATAAAAACGCAAAATTTAGCCCAAATTTGAAAAATTCTAAAATTTACAAAATTTTAAGCGCGCAGTATTTTATACCGCAATTTTACGACATTTTCATAGTGGGAAGCTATAAAATCATAAGCCAAATTTGCGCCAAAATAGATAGCGCAATCATTGATAGCATTGTAGATCTAATCGCCAAAGCGCTACTAAAAATGGGCTTTGCACTCCAAGGCGCAAATGACGGGACAAATTTGGGCACAAATTTGAGATTGATGATTTTTGGCTTTTTTGCGCTTTTGGTTTTAGTATTTTTGATTTAAGGTAGATTATGGAGCATTTTTTAAGTTTAATTATATTTTTCCCAGCCGTCGCTGGGGCGCTTGGGGTTTTTATCGATGAGCGGAGCATAAAAACTTATGCCGTGATGATGAGCCTGATAGAATTTGCGCTTTCGCTCTTTTTGCTGGCTTTTTATGAGGGCGGGACTTCGTTTAGCACCTCAGCTAGCATAATTAGCGCGTATGGGATAAGCTATTTTATCGGCGTAGATGGGATTAGCCTATTTTTGGTGATTTTAAGCACGCTAATGACATTTTTAGCCCTAATTAGCCTAAGCATAAGGGAGAGGGTTAAAAATTTAATCATCTCGGTTTTGTTTTTAGAAATGACGATGATTGGGGTATTTGTCGCGCTTGATGCGATATTATTTTATATATTTTGGGAGCTTTCACTTATCCCAATGCTCTATATCATCGGCGCATGGGGAAGCGGGCGCAGGATTTATGCTGGGGTGAAATTTTTTATCTACACATTTTTTGGCTCTATGTTTTTGCTCGTGGGGCTAATCGCAATGGCGTATTTATACTACAAATCCACTGGCGAGTTTAGCTTTAATCTCATCGCGTGGCAGGGGCTAAATTTGCCAATAAATGCGCAAAATTTGCTATTTTTGGCTTTCGGGATTGCTTTTGCGATAAAAACGCCGATGTTTCCATTTCACACTTGGCTACCTTACGCGCACGGACAGGCCCCTACAATCGGCTCTGTTTTGCTAGCGGCTGTCTTGCTAAAAATGGGAACTTACGGCTTCGTGCGATTTTCGTTGCCACTTTTCCCTGATGCGTGCGTGCATTTCGCCCCTTTAATGTGCGTTTTGGCAGTAATTATGGTGATTTATACCAGCTTCATCGCATTTGCGCAAAAAGACATAAAACAAGTCGTCGCTTACAGCTCTATCGCTCACATGGGCGTGATAATACTAGGCATTTTCTCGCTTGGAAGCGAGGGTGTTAGCGGGGCGATATTTTTAATGATTAGCCACGGAATCACCTCTGGCGGGCTTTTTATGCTTGTGGGATTTATTTATGATAGACGCCACACAAAGCTGCTAAGCGAATTTGGCGGACTTGCCAAAATTATGCCAGTTTATGCGTTTTGCTTTGGCGTGGTTTTATTTAGCGGGATTGGACTTCCGCTTACGATTGGATTTGTGGGCGAGTTTTTAAGCCTGCTTGGCATTTATAAAATCAGCTTTTGCTATGCGCTTTTTGGCGGGTTTGGTATAGTTATGGGGGCGATTTATAGCTTGAATTTATACAAAAAAACATTTTTTGGCAAAATTTGCGTCGAACAAAACAGAAGCTTAAAAGATTTGAAATTTAGCGAAATTTCAAGCATTGTTCCGATTTGTGTTTTGTGCATTTTCCTAGGTGTCGCGCCAAATTTTATGCTTAGTCGCATTTCGCCAAGTGTGAGCGAAAATATCGCTGCAATGGCGCACAACGCCCAAAATTTAGCCACCAAAAACTACATAGAAAAAGCAAATTTCAAGGCGGTGATAAATGCAAAATAGTCTTTTAAATTTAGCCGTAATCGTGCCAATGGCGATTTTGTGCGTGTTTGCACTACTGATTTTAGCCATTTGCCTTTTTGGGCGCAAATTACCCCAAAACTTCTACGCCATAATCACACTTTTAGCCCTTATTTTGGACTTTGGCTTCGTTTTTGGATACAGCGGCGGCGCAAGAGGCTTTTTCGATATTATGCTAGTTGATAATCTAGCAATTCTTGCAACACTCATAATTTTGGGTTGTAGCGTGTTTTATATCTGGCTAAGCCTTGGGGCTAAAAGCGCGCACGAATACAGCGTGGCGGAGTTTTTCGCCATTTTTCTTTTTATGATTTTAGGGTATGAATTTATGGTATCAAGCGAAAATTTAATGATGATTTTCGTTGGATTAGAGACCTCATCGCTGGCACTTTATACACTCATTGCCATGCACAACCGCGCGCGCTCTATCGAAGCCTCGCTTAAATATTTCGTAATGGGCGCACTGGGTTCAGCGTTTTACGCATTTGGTGCGGCGCTATTTTTCTTAATCACAGGCTCGTTTGAAATTTCGCAAATCGCTATGATTGCGCAAAATTCAGGCCTTAGCACGAGTGCGGCTCTGTTTGGCGCAAGTGCATTTATGATAGCTTCTATCGGCTTTAAGCTATCGTTTATCCCATTTCACGCATGGATTATGGACGCTTACGAGGGCGCTAGCTCAGCCCTTAGTGGCTTTATGTCCGTCGCGCCCAAAATCGCAGCCTTCATCGTAGCTATTAGGCTTTTTGAAGCACTACAAAACATAGGCGTAGCGTGGCTTAACTCGGTTTTATACGCAATCGCCGTGCTTACAATGAGCGTGGCAAATGTCATGGCACTAGTCCAGCACGATGTCAAACGCATGCTCTCTTACAGCGCGATTAGCCACGCTGGATTTGGGCTTTGCGCCATAGTTATCGGCACGACGGAAGCAAATTTAAGCCTTTTTGTTTATTGGGTTTTATACGCAATGGCGAATTTAGGCGCGTTTGCCGTGCTTTGGAGCGCAAGGGAAAAAAGGGATTTGCACGGCATCGGTAGCGAAATTTGGGCGCGTTTCGAATACCCGTATGAGAAATTTAACGGCCTTATCCACACATTTCCACTGCGCGCGATTGCTCTGGCTATTTTTATGCTTAGCCTTGCTGGGATTCCGCCGTTTGGGCTGTTTTGGGGCAAATTTTACTTGCTTGGCTCTGCTATTAGGGGTGAATTTTACGGCTTGGCTGTGATAATGGCGGTAAATAGCGCGGTTGCGCTGTATTATTATCTGCGTTTAATCGTGTGTATGTTTTTGTGCGAGGCGGACTTTCGCTCGGCCAAATTTCGCGCCGCACTGCGCCAAAGTAGCGCACCGATAAATTTCGCCGTGGCTTTATGTGCGGTTTTGTGCGCTATAATGCCGTTTCTTGTGGATTTTATAAGTAGTAGTATGGGTAAGGTTTTGCTTTAAATTTAAAATTTTGGCTCAAATTTGAGCCAAAATTTAGCGAATTTACGGGCAAATTTTACTCTGCCACCCTAGTTTCGTTTGGATCCATTTCGATGATTTCCCATGGTAAGCCTTGGCGATTTAGCTCGTCCATAAATGGTTTGGCATCAAATTCTTCCATATTAAATACGCCTTTTCCGCTCCATTTGCCAGTTGCTATCATCATCGAGCCTATCATAGCTGGCACACCTGTGGTGTAGCTAACAGCCTGTGCGCCAGTTTCAGCGTAGCATTCTTCGTGGTCGCAGACATTGTAGATATAAACTTTTCGCGGTTTTCCGTCTTTAAAACCTTTTATCACGCAGCCGATATTTGTTTTGCCTTTGGTGCGTGGTCCTAAACTTGCTGGGTCAGGAAGTAAAGTCTTTAAAAACTGAATTGGCACGATTTTCATGCCGTTATGCTCGACTTCGTCAATGCGAAGCATGCCGACATTTTCTAGGCAACGCATGTGCGTAAGATAACTTTGCCCAAAGGTCATAAAAAAGCGAATTCGCTTTAAGCCCTTGATATTTTTAACCAAACTTTCCATTTCTTCGTGGTAAAGCAAATAGCTATCTTTTACGCCGACTTTGGGATAGTCCCATTTCATCATTATTTCAAGCGGTTTTGTGGTGATCCACGAGCCATTTTCCCAGTAGCGACCGTTAGCTGAGACTTCACGCAAATTAATTTCTGGGTTAAAATTTGTCGCAAACGCGTATCCGTGGTCTCCTGCGTTGCAATCAAGTATATCAATCTCATTTATTTCATCGAATAAATTTTGCTGTGCATAAGCGCAAAATACATTTGTAACGCCCGGATCAAATCCGCTTCCTAGAAGTGCGGGAATTCCTGCGTTTTTAAAATCATCATTTTTCGCCCATTGAAGTTTGTATTCAAAGTGCGCGGTGTCTGGGTGCTCGTAGTTTGCGGTATCGATATATGGGATACCAGCTTTCAAACAAGCGTCCATTAGTGTGAGATCCTGATACGGCAAAGCCACATTTAAAAGCAAATCTGCTCCGATTTCTTTGGCGAATTTTGCCACAGCTTCCGTGTCATCAGCATCGATTTTAGCCGTTGCGATCTCTACGCCAAGGCGCTCTTTTATAAATTTAGCGATTTCATCGCATTTACTTTTGGTTCTACTAGCAAGAGTTATTTTGGTGAAAACCTGCGAATTCATCGCACATTTCACGGTTGCTACGCGGCTTACTCCACCTGCTCCGATAATCAAAATATGGCTCATTTTTCTTCCTTTAAACAAAATTTGCAAATTTTATCAAAAACGCACTTAAAAGCTAAATTTTAAACAAAAATTCCGCTATCAAATACGCCATATAGACCATTATCACGCCCACCACGCTATCTATGATCCGCCATGCTTTTTCGTTCGCAAACAGCCCAGCAAGCGCCCTCGCAGCGTATCCTAGGCTAAAAAACCACGCGAAGGATACCAAAACCGCCCCGCAAAAAAACCAAATTTTTAGCTCGCTTGGCACGGGTGCTGATGTCGAGCCGATAACGACGATAGTATCTAGATAAACATGCGGATTTAGCACGGTTACGGCTAGGGTTTTTAAAACCACCGGAAGCAGCGAGGCGTTTTTAGCGTTTTTGATTTTGGCAAAGTGCGAGCCTTTGTATGCGCTACGAAATGAGGCTAGCGCGTAACTTAGCAAAAACAAAATTCCACTCACGCCCAAAATCAGTGTCAAAAGCTCATTTTTGGCAAATGTTTCGCCTACGACAAAGACGCCAAATCCAGTAAAAACGATATCAAGCAGGGTGCAAAGCGCACAAACGACGAAAATATAGCTTTTGGCTAGGCCTTGCGAGATGACAAAGATATTTTGTGCGCCAATCGCCACAATCATCGATAGCATGAGCCCAGCCCCGCGCAAAAATGCGCTGGTGATGGCTGGGTCTATCATTTGCGTTTGCCGTGTTTTTTAGAATTTGCGCTAGGCTCTTCGGGTTCGTTTTCAAAGCCCATTTTAGCGCGCAAAATTTTATTTATTTCATAGATTGAGGTTTCGTAGATATCGGGCATCGTAGCCTCTTTATCAGTATAAAAATGCAAAAAATTATAAGTATCGTCTAAATCGAGAGCGCGCTTGAATTCGAAATTTAAAAGCTTAACCTGCTTTTTGCCAGCGGTGAAAGTTTTGACATTGATATTTTTAATATCGGCGAATTTAAACTCGCACTCGCGCTCGTTTATAACGATTTTTAGGGCGTCATCGGTGATTTCGATATGTTTTTTGCTAAACATTTTTTTCAGACAAAACAGCGCGCTCACAGCACAAGTCGCCGACATAAAAAGCGCGATCCCGCCATATCCGATATGATACAAATATCCGCCACAAACTGCCAAAATAAGGGCAGCGACCAAGGTTGCTCTAACTGGTTTTTTATTTTCGTTTATTATCATTTTTACCTACTTAAAATTTGTTTTATATGTTCGTAAATTTTATAATTAAATGCGTCGATTGCGCGCGATTTTGACAAATTTGAGCTACTGTTTTGATAGGTCAAATTCGTAGTATAATCCTGCCAAGCCTTGCCATTTTTCACACTGATTAGCAAGCCAACCTGCGCATCATAAAGCCTCTCTGGGACATCATCATACCACGGATCATAAAACATCGGAAATCCCATACCTACACCCCAGTGGCTGTGTCTATGACCTCTGCCACCACCAAAACCAAAGCCAAAACTAAACCTAGGTCTTGCGTAATAATCCCCACCAACGCTTAGCAAGCGAAAATAATTTATATTTCCACCCACCTTAATCGTGGCGTCTTTTTCGTTTTTTACTACCGTAAATCCGTCTTTTACCAGATACTCGCTCACAGCCGAGGTTAGATTTAAATCACTCGTGCTAGTATTTGTAAAACTCACGCTGATGAATTTTTTCTCTGGCATTTTGGTGACAAAAATCGGCTCGCTCGTGCGCACGATCCCGCTATTTACCGGCGCTTTTGCGCAACCTGTAAAAAACGCAAAAATACAAATCATAAAAACGCTTAAAATTTTAATTTTCATCAAATTTCTCCGAAAAAATTTCAAAGATTGTAGCAAATTTAGGATTAAGAATTTATAGAATTGAGAAATTTTGGGAGATTTCTCTCCCAAAATTTTATAAATTTGTGCCCCGAGTAAGCACGCGTTTGCGATAAACTTCCGAAACTTTCGTGCTATCGCCGACTAAAAGCGCATTTGTGCAACAAATCGCCGCGCACATTGGCACCTTGCCCTCAGCTATGCGGTTTTGGCCGTATTTGTGAAGCTCGGCACTAGAAAATGTCTCCTCAGGACCTCCTGCACACATTGTGCATTTATCCATTGCGCCTTTTATACCAAAAGCTCCGTCTCGTGGGAACTGCGGCGCACCAAACGGACACGCATACAAGCAGTATCCGCAACCGATACATTTATCTTTATCATGCAAGACAATCCCATCAGCCCTGATATAAAAGCACTGCACCGGACAAACCTGCGCACATGGCGCGTCTGTGCAGTGCTGACATGCGATCGAGCTAGCCACCTCTTTGCCAGGAACACCCTCATTTAGGATTAAAACCTTGCGTCTATTAATGCCCACAGGGACTTCGTGCGCATTAGAGCAGGCTACTTGACAGCCGTAGCATGCGATACATCTTTGGACATCTACATAAAATTTCATTCTTCCCATTATCTACTCCTTACGCTTTTTCCAAACGGCAAAGTCCGGCGTTAAATTCCGAAATTTGCGTATTTATATCAAAGCCGTAATTCGTGATAGTGTTCGAACTCTCACCGATGACATAAGGTTTCGCCCCCTCTGGATAGCGCGAGCTTAGATCCACACCCTGCATAATTCCAGCGAAGTTATACGGAAGCACTATGCGATCTGGCGTAACAGAGTGCGAATATATACATTTGACCTTGATTTTCGTGCCTTGTGGCGAGTGTATCCACATCATCGCCCCGTCAGCTATACCATAATCTGCTGCTAGTTTTGGATTGACATGGGCAAACATCTCTGGCGTGATTGCTGCAAGGTATTTGCTAGTGCGCTCCAACATACCAGCGCCACTTAAATTTACAAGTCTCATTGAGCTCATAATCGTAGGGAAATCCTTGCTCCAATCCTGCTTTTTCTGTTCGCTGATAAATTTAACCTCGACACGGAAATTTTTAGCCTGATCGTCAAATGTAGGGTATTTTTCTACCAAATCCCAGCGCGGAGAGTGCAACGGCTCTCTGTGTTTAGGGATTGGATCGGCAAACTCCCAAACTTTCGCCCTAGCCCTTGCGTTTCCACAAGGACAAATTCCAAATTCGCGCGCTTTTTGGTTGATGATTCCACTATAATCATCGCTCCAACTAGGCCCCATTTTTGCCTTTTCTTCCTCGCTAAGCGTGATTCCTAGCATTTCTTCGATATTATCTTTTAGCAAATGCGCATGTCCGCCAGAAATCTTCGCTCCCGGCAGAGTTATGCCCTCGCCCGCTAGCTGTGAAACGCCGTCGTGCTCTAAACCAAAGCGATTTCTAAATCCCATGCCGCCCTTTTCATAAGGTTTGCTTAAATCATACAAAATAGGCGTGCCTGGGTGCTTAATGTCCCAGCAAGGCCACGGAAGTCCGAAGTATTCGCCCTCGACTTCGCCACCAATTCCCATTAGCGTATCAGGATCGAAAAATTCCCAGTTTCTTTGGTGGCGTCTTAATCTCTCTGCGGTTCTACCTTGTGCGCCGATACTATGACCGCACCTTGCGATCTCGTTTGTAGCGTCATCTGGCCAGACAAAAGGCTCATTATCGGCTTTTACCTGCTTGATTTCGCCATTTACGACTTCCATTTTCATACCGCGAGTGTATTCATCATAAAAGCCAAATTTTTTAGCGAACATAAACATTACTTCGTGGTCTTCCTTGCTCTCATAGATTGGTTTGATGACCTGAGTGCGCCACTGACCAGTTCTGTTTGTAGCCTGCAAATGCCCCTCTGTCTCAAACTGCGTGCAAGTTGGAAGGACATAAATGCCGTCCTTTCTATCGCTTAAAATCGCAACTTCGTTTAAGAAAGGCTCAGCTACGACGAGCATATCTAGCTTATCAACAGCTTGTTGAATTTTAGTCAAATGCGCCATAGAGGTGATTCCTGTGCCCTGAACCCAAAGCACGCGTAAATTTCCGCTTGAATATGTTTTTTCTTCTTTTAAGACGCCTTGCCACCATTTAGAGAGCGAATAGCCTTTTTCATTGCGCCAAGTTATCTCTTTCTCGGCGTTTGGATCGACATGGAAATACTCATCAAAATTTGTTCCAGCAACTTTTCCGCCTTGTTTTGGCTCTTTAATGGTCGTAGCGAAGCGTTTGACAAATGTATCAAAATCCACGCCCCAGCCCTTGCAGTAGTGTTTCCACGCCGCATCACCTAATCCATAATACATAGATAAGGTATCAGCCAAACAACCCATATCGGTTGAACCTTGAACATTATCGTGACCGCGAATAATATTCGTTCCACCGCCCGGTTTGCCCATATTTCCTAAAACTAATTGCAAAATCGAAAGAATTCTAGTATTTGAGCTACCCACAGAGTGCTGAGTGATACCAAGAGCCCAAATCAGCGTAGCTGGCTTGGTCGTAGCAAACATTTTTGTAAATTCAAGCAACTCTTCGACCTTACAGCCTGTAACATTTACTGTCTCTTCTGGTGTCCATTTTTCAGCCTCTGCGCGAATTTCATCAATTGCGTAAGATTGATTTGCGATGACATCTTTATCTTCCCAGCCATTTTTGAAAATCAGATGAAGCATACCATAGACAAATGCAATATCTGTGCCAGGGCGGATTCTGATATACATATCAGCCTTAGCCGCAGTTCTAGTAAATGCGGGATCTACAACGACGATTTTTGCACCATTTCTATCTTTGGCTTGCAGAGCATGTTTCATACCACCAACTGGGTTTGCCACGGCTGAATTTGCACCGATGAAAAGTATCATTTTTGAGTTTGCTGCCATATCACCGAAGTGATTTGTCATAGCGCCATAACCCCATGTATTCGCCACACCGGCGACTGTTGCGCTATGTCAAATTCTAGCAACATGGTCTATATTATTAGAACCCCAAAATGCTGCAAATTTTCTAAAATAAAATGCCTGTTCGTTGCAAAATTTAGCTGAACCTAGAAATTCTACGCTATCTGGACCATCTTCTTTTCGCACTTCTAGCATTTTTGCTGAAATTTCATCAACTGCTTGCTCCCAGCTTATGCGTTCCCATTTGCCACCAACTTTTTTAAGTGGGTATTTTAAACGCATTTTTGACTTGGTTAAATCGATTTGATCGATTCCCTTACAGCAATGGCTTCCCTGCGAAATCGGGTGATCTACCGCCATGTCTTGGCGAATCCAAGTGTTTGTGCTCTCATCGACCTGTGCGATGATACCGCACCCTGCCGAACAAATCGAGCAAACCGTCTTTTTATAAACCGAATTTGGAAAAGGGTTTTTAATCTCTTGCTCCGTCGCCTCGCGAAGTGTGTCGTTAGCTCCAAACGCACTTACGCTAGCACCGCCCAAAGCAGCGAGTTTTAAAAACGACCTTCTGCCGATCGTATTTTCACTCATAATCTACTCCTAATACGCTACTTTGTAGTATTTTTGCCACGCTTCACTTTCAAAGTAAAGCACCTCTTTTTTTGGTGATTTTCCGCGAACTGTGTTTGGTTGGGGAGTGTCTTTATCACCGTTTGCACTAGCTACGCTAGCAGCTATACCTACGGCACCGACGGCGCCGACTTTTAGAGATTTTTTGAGAAAATCTCTGCGTTTGCTTTGCATAATCTCTCCTTTAAAAGGAAATTTTATTTTAATCTTTGTCGTAACGCCTGCTACATAATTTAAAATAGCTGATATTAACGAAAAGTTAATAATAAAGCGGTTAAAAATAAAATTATAATTTAAGATTAATTTTATTTTAAGAAAGGCTAAAATTCGGCGAATTTAGCCAAATTTCGCCAAAATTTTAGCGAATTTACTCGTCAAATTCGAAATTGTGCTTCGCGTTTTTGAAATTTCCGCGGTAAAGCTTGGCATTAATTGATTCTTTGGCGATATTTTTATCTTTTTGCGGTTTTGGCAGGGCCAAAAGCGAACGCTCCAAAGCAAAAAAACTCTCCATAATCCCAGCCAACGCCCTAAAAAATTTCGAACTCTTATGCTCTTTTAAAAGCCCCATAAAATGGTCGCAAAACTCATTTATCACGCTTACAAAAAGCTCGGTTGAAAGGAAAATATTTCCATTTTGCGACTCCGCCTCATCGCGCAAAAGCGAAGATTGCAGATAAAAAATAAATCCCACGAAATCCTCGCTATCCTTGCAAAGCTCGCTGTTACGGCGAAATTTACTCTTTTTAAGCGTGTTTGTGATGAGGATTTTCATTCTGCCCTCGTCCCTGCCCTCATCGTAAAAACTAGCCGTCGTCGGGACATTGACAAAGGAAAAATCAAACAAAACATCGTTTTGCTCGCGCCTAAACTCCTCAAAACTAAAATTTTGCAAAATTTCAAAATTCCCAGTGTCGCTTTCGCTAATCGGCGATGATTTTAGAAATTCGAGTTGCTCTTTCCATAGGCTAAATTTAGCCCCGTTTTCGTAGAAAAAAAACGGAATTGCGAAAAATTCATAATAATACGACCTAGCCTTAATCAAATTTAAATCCATTTTCAAATCTCCTCTTGCATTTGCTTTAAAATCATAATTTTCGCCTTACAATCAGCGCAACAAAACAGCGTTTTTGCCTTATCCGCGTCGTCTGCGAAGTGCGCGCTCATCAAATTTGCGATTTTCATAATCGCCTTTTTTGTGGCAAATTTTTTGCCGCACTCGATACACTCAAACAGCTCGTCGCGAGCTAAAATTTGATACTCGAAAAACTCTTTTTTAAGCTCTACGCCACATAGATCAAGCGCCATAGTATCTTTTTCGGCGCAACTTCGCACGCAGTAATCGCACCCCACGCAAAGCGAAGCGTTAAATTTGAGCGAATTATCGCTTTTATCGGCAAAAAGTGCGCCTGTGTTGCACGCGCCCGCGCACGATAGGCACAGCGTGCAGGTTTGCTCGTTTATGCTAATTTTAGCGTGGCTTTGCGACGCGCCGTTTGCGACCACGCCGTAATCGCCCTCGCCCACCATAAATGCCATGCGAGCTGAAAAAATCTCGATTTTGCTCAAATTTGTCTCATTTAGGCTAAATTTCCATTTTTGCCCGCTTTTAGCCAAATTTAGCGCAGTTTCAAGCCCCTTTTTATCGCTAGCCACAAACACTCCCTGCACGCCATAAATCGCCATTGTAACGCTATTTATGAGATTTATCGCATCTTTTGTGGCTTCGCAAATCTCGCCCTCAAAAAGCACAACCTGCGAGCCTGTTTCTTGCATTATGCTAAGCAAAAAAACCTCATCAAGCTGAAATTTAGCAAAAACTCCAAATGGAAGCACGCCGCAGGGCAAACTCACGCCCGAAATCTCGCCAAAGCTCGCCTCATGGGCAAGAAGCGGAATTTTGCCAGCGTAGAGTTTTGCCATTTGACTAATTGCGATTGGTGGCTGTTTTGCCGAGCTAATCGCGCCTGTGGGACAGACGCTCACGCACCTACCACAGGCTATACAATCAATATGCGAAATTTCAAGCTTGCGATTTTGTTCATCTTTCAAAAGTGCCACGCTAGGGCAAACCTCCACGCATTTAGCACACAGTTCCACTCTCCTGCCCTCGTATTGACAGAGGTTTGCGTTAAATGAAATGTTGTTTTTGTAAGTGTAAATCGGCGATTTTTCGGATACGAGAGCTAAAATTTCATCATCATTTAACCCTGCGATTTCATAGCAACCACTTTGGCGAAGTTGATAGCTTTTTGCATTTTCTACTAGGAAAAAATCGGCTTCAACCTCGTATTCATCGGTGTTACTTAGCACGCTTACACTCAAATCCCCAATCCCACCATAGACGAATTTCACCTCAGCGTGAGTTAGGCAAATCACCTTAAATCCAGCGTTTTTGAGCGCATTTACACTGCTTTTGCGCTCATTATCGCTTACGAAAATTATATTTTTTCCCACTGGTTTTTGATAGGCATTATCCGCGCCATAATCAAACATCACCGCCTTTGCTTCGTATAAAATTTCGACATTTCTAGCGATTTGAAGCATTTCATCGTTTGTGGAATTTATATAAAAATTTATCTCTGGCGCGTAAATTTCAGCCTTTAAGCTAGGCGAATTTGCCACGACAAAGTGTCTGTCGCTATCAGCGCAAATCTCTATGCTATCGCCTAAAATGGCCTCTTTTACCCCCACTGGGCTAAATCCGTATTCGCTCATTTTCTATCCTAAAAACAAAATTCGCATTTTTTACACTCATTTTCTAAACAATCGTTAAATGTAAATTTAAACTAAACATAAGTTAAATTTGTAATTTTTTTGGCATGTTAAATTTTAATAAAAATAGTGATAAAAATGGTCCGTAAAAACAAAATTTATAGGATTTTTTAAATGCAAATCAAACTTCCCAAAGTCGATAAAATCGCAAATAGCGTAGAATTTCACGGACTTTTGAAGCCTGTGGTTTTGCGGATTGCAAAAGAGGTCATAAACGAATTTCGAACCAGCCTAGTAAATGGCGAAAATTCGTGC
Organism: Campylobacter sp. JMF_15 NE4; assembly: GCF_027737645.1. NCBI lineage: Bacteria > Pseudomonadati > Campylobacterota > Epsilonproteobacteria > Campylobacterales > Campylobacteraceae > Campylobacter > Campylobacter sp. JMF_15 NE4. The sequence continues at coordinate 182,940 of NZ_JAOVTY010000002.1, forward strand.
GCTAGCGAAGAGCAAATCATCGCGCAAATCAAATCTCGCTATGAAAAATTCGCAAATCTCGCACTTCGCCCGCTTATCAACGCAACCGGTGTCGTGCTTCACACCAATCTCGGTCGTAGTGTGATTTCGCCTGAAATTTTATCTCGTGCGCAGGGGGCGATTTGCGCCTACTCTAACCTCGAATTCGACCTAGATAGCGGAACGCGCGCCAATCGCTACGATTATACTAGCGCGCTTTTGGCTGAGCTTTTTGGCTGTGAGAGCGCACTTGTGGTAAATAACAACGCAGCGGCTGTGTTTTTGGTGCTAAATACCTTTGCTAGGGGGCGCGAAGTCGTAGTAAGTCGTGGCGAGTTAGTCGAAATCGGCGGGAGTTTTAGGGTAAGCGAGGTCATGGCGAACTCTGGGGCGATTTTGCGTGAGATTGGCACCACGAATAAGACTAAAATTTCGGATTATCAAAACGCCATAAACGAAAATACGGCAGTTTTGATGAAAATTCATCGTTCAAATTTTGAAATTTCAGGTTTCACGCAAAGTGTGGAAATAGGCGAAATTTCGCGTTTAGCAAAATTTGCGAGCGAGAAAAAGGCTGAATTTTACGAGAAAAAAGAGCTGGAATTTAAAATTTGCGAAGAGGAAAAATTTAGCGAAATCATTGATTATTACGATCTTGGAAGCGGGAGCGTAAATGATTTAGGCGCGAATTTAGCTAAAAACGAGCCAAAAATTGGCGAAATTTTAGCCTCCGGGGCTAGGCTGATTAGTTTTAGCGGGGATAAACTTTTTGGAAGCGTGCAGTGCGGAATAATCCTGGGCGAGAAATCCTTAATCGAAAAATTGCGTAAAAATCAGCTTTTGCGCATGCTTCGCGCTGATAAAATCACACTTGCGATTTTAAACGAAACGATTAAGGCTTACATTAACAAAGAATTTTCGCTAATTCCTACGATTGATCAAATTCACTTGCCCCTTAGCGAGCTTGAAAGGCGCGCGCAGGGTGTTTTGGACGCGCTAAAAAATACTAAATTTCAAGCAAGCCTTATTCGCACAAAAACCTTTGTGGGTGGCGGGAGTCTGCCTTGCAAAAACTACGATAGCGTCGCTTTGGTGCTTAGCCAAAACGCTAGCCCAGAGGAAATTTCAGCGAAATTTAGGGCGCGCGGGATTATCGGGCGCATTGAAAACGATAAATTTTTGCTTGATTTTCGCGCCATTTTAAAGCACGATTTGCAAAAACTAATAAAAATTTTAAAGGAAATGTATGAATAGCGTCATAATCGGCACAGCAGGGCATATCGATCATGGCAAAACCGCACTCATAAAGGCGCTAAATGGCGTCGATGGCGACAGGCTAGCAAGCGAGATTGAGCGCGGAATCACGATTGATTTAAGCTTTTCAAATTTAAAATCAAAAAACGCAAATATCGCATTTATCGATGTTCCGGGGCATGAAAATTTAGTTAAGACTATGATTAGTGGGGCGTATGCGTTTGATTGCGCGCTTTTAATCGTCGCTAGCGATGACGGGCTAATGCCCCAAAGCAGGGAACATATCGAAATTTTATCGCTTTTAGATGTAAAAAGCGTGGTTTTGTGTATCACAAAGTGCGATCTCACAAGCAGGGCGCGCCAAAGCGAAGTTAAAAAAGAGTGCGAGGAATTTATAAGTAAATTTTCAAATTTGCAAATTTTAAATACATTTTTCCTAAGCGCAAAGACAAATTTAGGCGTTGATGAGCTTAAATCTTATCTATTTAACATAAAGCCAAAACCGCGCAAAAATGGGGGAATTTTGCATTATTATATAGATAGAATTTTCACTTTAAAAGGCATTGGCACAGTGGTAACTGGCTCGCTTATTAGCGGGGCGATTTCGCGTGGCGAAAAACTTCTTTGCGCAGATTGTGGCAAAATTTTAACCGCCAAAAGCCTGCAAATCCACGACACCGACACGCAGGTTGCGTATGCGCCAAACCGCGTAGCAATCGCACTTGATGCTAAAACTAGCGAGTTAGAGCGAGGCTATATCCTTACCAAAAAGGGCTTTTTTAGGGGATTTAACGAAGCCGATACGCTCTTTCGTGGCAAAATAGCGCATGGGGAAGATGTGAGCTTTTGTGTGGGCTCAAAGCAAACGCCGGCAAAAGCGCGCATTATTAAAGAGCTTGGAAGTGGCGAATTTTTGATAAATTTTAAATTTGAAAAAACTATGTTTTTGAAATTTGACGAGCCATTTGTATGCTTGGCAAACTCTCGCGTGTGTGGGGGCGGAAGGGTGCTAAATGCGGTCATCGAGCCACTAAAAAAGGCAAATAAGGCAGAGTTTTTAACAGCACTTTTGCATAAAAATTTCAAAAAAGCCTTTGAAATTTTAAGCAAATTTCACCGCCACGGATTTGGGCTGTTTTCGGCGTATCAGAGATTTGATATGGATTATGATAGCGCAAAGGCGATCGCTAAGACGATACCAAATACATATTTTGACGAAGCGACGCTGTGTGTGTATGATAATAGCGCGATTGGCGATATCAAAGAGCTGATTAAATTTATCATAGCCAAAAACCCTCACGCTGTATTTTCCCCAACCTCAATCGCCCTAAAACTCTCTTGGGCTAGCGAAAGCTTAGCCTCCCTCGTGCTTAGCGAGCTAGAAACAGCCGGTGTGATAGAAAAAACCGGTGGTGTGTATATCAAAAAAGGGGCGAATTTACAGGATTTAAAACAGAGCTTGGAGGGCAAAATTTTTGACATCATCAAAAAAGGCGGAATTGCCCCGCTTGCGCCATATAATATCTACGAAATGCTCGATATCGACCGCGTCAGTGGCGATGACGCTCTGAAAAAACTAACATATTCTAAAAAGGTAGTTCGCCTAGCGCACAATCTGTTTGTGGAGGCTGGAAATTTAAGCCAGATTATCAAAAAGCTTTATGATTTGATAAAAGAAGCTGGTTTTGCCGATGTAGCAAATGTCAAAGAGAGGCTAAATTTAAGCAGGAAATTTGCGATTTCTTACCTAGAATACCTCGATAATCTAGGCGATATCATCACAATCGATAATAAACGCTACCTAAAAAAATAAGTTATTTACCAATTTTGGCTAAAATCGTTGGATTTTTTAAAAAAGGAAGAAAATGAAAAAAGTTTTACTTTTCTCGCTTGCGGGCGCGCTAAGCCTAAATGCCGCGCTTAGCGATAGCGAAATTTTATCTATGTATGGCGGTTTGCCAGCAAATTTAAAAATCAGCGTGGCTGAGCGTATGCCAGTAGAGGGGCTAAAAGATATCCAAGCTGTGATTTTGAAAATTTCAAATGGCGAAATTTCACAAGAAGAGGTGATTTTCACTAGTGGAGATTTGGTTTTGATGGATGTAATCGACCCTAAAAAACAGATTCTTTACAAAGATCAAATCAAACAATCTAGACTTTCAAAAGGTGTAGCAAGCGTCTATAAAAGCGAAAGTAAAGACAATATCATTACCCTTGGAAATGACCCTAAAAAGCCAACTTTGCTAATGCTAACTGACGCTGAGTGTCCGTTTTGTCGTAGAGAGCTAGCCGAAATCGAGCGAACGCTTAAAAGCAACAATGTCGAAATCGTAATGACATCAGTGCATGGAGATAGCGGTCATGCCAAATCAGCGCTGATTTACAAAGAGGTCAAATCAGCCAAAACTGACGCCGAAAAAATCGCTGTTTTGCGCAAATACTATGCCGAAGATAACAAAGCAAACGCTTCAAGCGTAAGCCCTGAGGAACTAAAAAGCGCAAAAGCTATCGCCGATAAATACTTCTCAGCCGGCATGAATTCAGTGCCATTTATCATTGAAACTTCAAAATTAAAATAAATTTCAAAACTACGCTTTAAATTCCACGCTAAATTTACGAATTTAGCGTGGGGTAAATTTCGAAATTTCATTAAAACAAAAATTTTGGAAATTTTAAAATTTCCAAAATTTTGGGTAAGTTATTTAGATTTTTTTGTAGATTTTGTAGGGTTTAAATTTCGATCGATTATACGAACATTAGCATTTGAACGAATTCTATCGTTAAATTCCTCGACCATTTTTTTGCGTTTGTTAGTAACATAAGCTTCGATTGCCTTTTCTTGCACGCTTTCGAAATCAGCCGTTTGCACGCCCTTTTTATCATTGACATAAAACATCTCATATCCGTTTGCCGTAGGGATAACTGGCGAGAATTTGCCCTTATCCACGCTAGTTACAATGTATTTTAGCCCTGCGTCCATTTGATTGGCTTTTAGCGTGCCACGCATGACATATACATTGCCAGGGCGGGCATTTGGATTGCGTTTGATAGGATTAAGAGCGCTCTCGCTTTTAGCGATATAGCGAGTTAGCGTAATGCTATCAAAAGTCGTGAATAAAGACGGATTTTGCTCGTAAAATCTACGCACATTTTGTGGTGTTACGGTGCGTTGCACATCGGCAAAAAGCGGCCCATAGAGCTTTTCTTCTAAAATTCCGCGACGCACATTTTCTCTAAACGCCTCTTCTGACATTTTTTGCTGTTTTAGCGCCTTTTGTAGCTGTTCTAGACTAAGCTTGTTCTGCTCGGCAATCATTTTTATGCGATTATCGATTTCAGCTGGGCTTACGGTGATTCCTCTGCGCTTAATCTCAGAATCTTGCAATTTTTGCTTGATTAAAATTTCCATTGCAGCTTGCGGGCTGGCACCTGTGGCCTTTTGGACTCTGGCTAATTCGTAATTCGTAATCGGCTCGTTTTCTACGACAGCCACGACGCTATTTACGACATTTGCGTTTAACGCGCCAAAACCTAAAAGTGCAACAACGGCTAGTTTTTTTATCATTTTCAACCTTTATTTAGTCTTTTTGCTTTATAATCCCACGATTATAACATTAAAAAGTAAAATTTTAAAAAGGAAATTTATGATTGTAACTCGTTTCGCACCAAGCCCGACAGGGTATTTGCACATCGGCGGATTAAGAACCGCGCTGTTTTCATACCTATACGCAAGAGCAAATAACGGCAAATTTTTGCTTCGCATTGAAGATACGGATTTAAAAAGAAATTCGGTAGAGGCTGCAAAGGCTATCGAAGAGGCGTTTAAATGGTGTAATCTAGACTACGACGGCGAAATCGTCTATCAAAGCTCACGATTTGATTTATACAAAGAATATGTCCAAAAGCTCCTTGATGAGGGCAAAGCATACAAATGCTATATGAGCAAGGCTGAGCTAGATGCGCTAAGAGCCGAGCAAGAAGCCAGAAAAGAGCGCCCAAAATACGATAATCGCTATCGCGATTTCACAGGCACACCGCCAGTTGGTATCGAGCCAGTAATCCGCATAAAATCGCCACTTGACGGCACGATTGAGTTTAGCGACGGAATTAAAGGCGATATGAAATTCGAAGCCAAAGACATTTTAGACGATTTTATCATCGCTAGAAGCGACGGCACGCCGACTTATAATTTCACGGTCGTTATAGATGATGCGCTAATGGGCGTTACAGACATCATCAGAGGCGATGATCACCTATCAAATACCCCAAAACAAATCGTGCTTTATAACGCACTTGGATTTAAGGTTCCGAAATTTTACCATGTCGCTATGATAAATGGCTCTGACGGCTCAAAACTCTCTAAACGCCACGGCGCGACAGATGTCATGGAATACAAAAAAATGGGCTATTTGCCACAAGCTCTGCTAAATTTCTTAGTCCGCCTTGGCTGGTCGCATGGGGACGATGAAATTTTTAGCATGGACGATATGAAAAAACTCTTTAATCCTAATAATATCGGCAAAAGTGCAAGCACATTTAACCAAACCAAACTTGATTGGCTAAATGCGCATTACATTAAAAATTTAAGCACCACCGAAGCCTGCGCCCACCTGCTAGAATTTGGCGTAGATATAGTAAATCACCCTAAAAAAGAGCTTATCATTAATCAATACAAAGAGCGCGCAAAAACCCTAGCCGAAATGGCGAACGGAATCGCAACCTTAATCAATCCTTTAAAAATTTATGATGAAAAAGCGTATAAAAAGTTTATCAACGAAAATTCGATAGCCTTACTCGCAAAATTCCAAGAAATTTTAACCTCAAATTTCGTTGCAAGCGAAATCGAGGCGAAGACAATGGAATTTTTGGAGGCAAACGAAGTGAAGCTAAAAGATTTAGCCCAACCTTTGCGAGTCGCCATAACAGGAACAAGCGTAAGTCCGTCGATATTTGAGATGATTGAAATTTTAGGTAGCGACGAGGTTAAAGCTAGAATTTCTAGCTTATTACAGAAAGGAATTTAAATGGCACAAAATGATTTGAAAGAAAGGGCATTAGAGTATCATATCGGTGGAAAAATCGGCATAAATGTCAAAACCCCATGCGCGAAACCAGAGGATTTGACCCTAGCATACACACCGGGTGTGGCCGAGCCTTGCAAGGTGATTGAGGCCGATAATGAGCTAGCATACAAATACACCAACAAATCAAATCTTGTCGCAGTTATCACAAACGGAACGGCCGTTTTGGGGCTAGGAGATATAGGTGCAATCGCAGGAAAGCCAGTAATGGAGGGAAAAGCGGTTTTGTTTAAAAAATTTGCTGGCGTAGATGCTTTTGATATCGAGATCAACGAAACAGATCCTAAAAAAATAGTCGAAATTTGCAAGGCTATCTCGCCGACATTTGGTGGAATAAATTTAGAGGACATTAAAGCTCCTGAGTGCTTTGAGATCGAAAAAGAGCTACAAAATGCCGTCGATATCCCTGTCATGCACGACGATCAGCACGGCACAGCGATGATTACAGGTGCTGGATTAATCAACGCAGCCTACATCAGTGGCAAAAAAATCGAAGATATGAAAATCGTAGTATCTGGTGCTGGCGCAGCAGGTATTGCATGCGCGAAACTCTATAAAAGCCTTGGCGCAAAAAATGTAATTATGCTTGATTCAAAGGGCGTAATTCATACTGGCAGAAGCGATTTGAACCCGCAAAAAATGGAATTTGCTATCGACACAAACGATAGAAGCCTAGCAGATGCGATGAGGGGTGCGGATATGTTTCTTGGCCTTAGCAAACCGGGCGTCGTAACAGCCGAAATGGTAAAATCAATGGCGCCAACGCCGATAATCTTCGCTCTGGCTAACCCTGTGCCTGAAATCTACCCAGATGAGGTACATGCCGTGAGGGACGATGCAATCGTAGGCACTGGTAGAAGCGACTTTGCTAATCAAATCAACAATGTTTTGGGTTTCCCTTACATTTTCCGTGGTGCGCTAGATGTAAGAGCTAAAAAAATCACCGAAAATATGAAACTAGCCGCTTCTCGCGCTATGGCGGAGCTAGCCCGTGAGCCAATCCACCCAGATGTGCTAAAAATGCTAGGCAAGCCTGATTTGAAATTTGGACGAGATTATGTCATACCAAATCCATTTGATCCGCGCGTGTTTGCTATCATTTCAGCCGCTGTGGCAAAGGCTGCGATCGATGATGGCGTCGCGAGAGTAAGCAATTTCGATTTCGAGGCTTACAAAAAATCTTTACAATCAAAATAATCGAAATTTCCCGTTTTCGGGAAATTTCAAAATTTAAGGTATCAAAAAAATGCAAAATTTCGAAAATTCATCAAATTTAGCCCTGCTTACTGACTTTTATCAACTCACAATGATGCAAGGATATTTTTTCTTAAAACCGCGTGAAGTCGCAGTTTTTGATATGTATTACCGCAAAAACCCATGTGGCGGCGGTTATGCGATATTTTGCGGTATGAGCGAAGTGGTGGATTATATAGAGAATTTGCATTTTAGCAGTGATGATATAGCGTATTTGCGCTCGCTTGGGAGTTTTAAGGACGAATTTCTAACCTACCTTGAAAATTTTAAATTTAGTGGCGAAATTTACGCTGTCGATGAGGGCGAGGTCGTATTTCCGCACGAGCCGCTAATCCGCGTCAAAGCAAATATCATCGAGGCACAGTTAATCGAAACTGCGATTTTAAACACCATAAATTTCCAAACCCTAATCGCCACCAAAAGCTCGCGCATAAATTTCAGCGCAGGAGAGGGTAGCGTAATGGAGTTTGGGCTTCGCAGAGCGCAGGATAAAAGTGCTGCGATTTTTGGTGCAAAAGCCGCTATAATCGGCGGTTGCGTGGCTACTTCAAATGTTTTGGCTGCCAAAATTTTTGACATACCAGCTATCGGCACGCACTCTCATGCGTGGATCGGAAGCTTTCCTAGCGAAATCGAGGCCTTTCGCGCTTACGCCAAAATCTACCCAGACTCCGCGCTTTTGCTCGTCGATACCTACGATACGCTAAATTCTGGCGTGCCAAATGCGATTAAGGTTTTTGAAGAACTTCGCGAGCAAGGCCACAAACCGCTTGGAATCCGCATTGATTCTGGTGATTTGGAGTATCTGACCAAACAATCTCGCAAAATGCTTGATAACGCTGGATTTAAGGACGCCAAAATCACAGCCAGCAACGATTTGGACGAATACGCGATTGATCAACTCAAACTTTTCGACGCTAAAATCGATAGCTGGGGCATTGGCACGAGATTAATCACAGGTGGCGATAGTTCAAGCCTTGGCGGTGTTTATAAGCTAAGCGGTATCGAAAAAGATGGCGAAATTTTGCCAAAGATTAAAATTTCAAACGACCCGCGCAAAATAAACAACCCCGGCTACAAGCAGTTTTTCAGGCTCTATGACAAAGATAGTGGCATGGCGCTAGCGGATTTAATCACGCTTGAAAATGAAAGTATCGACGAGAGCGCACCGCTTGAAATTTTCCACCCACTCTACACTTACAAACGCAAAAAACTCGAAAATTTCAGCGCAAAGGCTATGTTAAAGCCTGTGTTTGTCCATGGTAAATTTGTCGGCGAGAAAAAATCCGTCATGCAAATCGCCGAATTTTCGCGCAAGGCTAAGGCGAAATTTTGGTGCGAATACCTGCGAAATATCCACCCGCAAACCTACAAAGTAGATTTATCGGCTAAGCTTTGGGAGATGCGAAAATCGCTGATTGATGAAATCAATGCAAATTTAGGCAAATCGTAGAAAATAGTAAATTTTTATTTACTTTTGAAATAAAAATTTTGACTATAATTGCGCGTTTGCAAGATTTTCTTGCGTAAAATTTCATTTTAAAAGGATAGAAAATGAGCAAAATTCTCTCATGCGCGGTTGCACTTTTACTTTTGGCAGGTTGCGCCTCAAAGCAGCTTCGCCAATCCCCAGAGGACGCGATTAACGAGCAAAACCACACCGCTGCGACTGCCAAAATGGAAGTGCTAAATTTCAAAACCGAAAATGGCAAAAAACTAAGCCTAGCTTCAAACGATTTGTTTGACACAGCGGTTTTAACTGATAGCGAGGGCAAAACTCACAACCTAACTCGCCAACGCTCAGCTAGCGGAATTTACATGGAAAATGACAAAGGCGTGAGTATCCACTTCAAAGAGGGTGGCGAGGGCATAGTCGAGTTTAGCAAATACAACTCACTCTCAATCTCACAAGTCGATTAATCCAAATTTTGCCACTTCTTTGGTGGCAAAATTTATTAGTTTTATTAATTTTAAAATTTTAACTTTTTCTTACAAAAATAGTAATATAATTTACGAATTTTAAAATAGGAATATGGATGCGATTTGGCAAGATAGATTATTTAAATTTACTCCCTTTTCATGTGTATTTAAAATCTCTACCTTTGCCAGCGCATACCAAGAAATTCATAGAACTCAAAAAAGGTGTCCCTAGCAAGCTCTGTCGCGATTTGCGCGCAATGCGTGTCGATGCGGCCGTGATTTCTAGCATAGAATCCCGCCACAAAAAATACTCCACCCACCCTCTTGGCATAGTCGCCCAAAAAAAGGTAAAAAGCGTGCTCGTGCGTAAAAACACCACCCCGCGCCTAGATCCAGCCTCGATGAGCTCAAATATGCTCTCGCGAATTTTAGGCATTAGTGGCGAGGTCATCATCGGCGATAACGCTCTGCGCGCGATTTTATCGCAAGGGGAAGAGAAATTTTACGATTTGGGCGAAATTTGGCACAAAAACACAAATTTGCCATTTGTTTTTGGAATTTTATGCTCGGTTAAAAATCACGAAATTTACGCCAAACTTACCGAGGCGTTTTTACGCACTAAGGTCAAAATCCCACAATATATCCTCATCAAATACGCTAGAAGCAGAGGAATTGCTGAAAAAGACATCTTAGAATACCTCCAACTCATAAGCTACAAAGTCGGCGCGCGCGAGAGGCGCGCACTTAAAATTTTCCTAAAAAAAGCAAGCAAATTTAATTATAAACCAATTTAAGGAGGAGATATGAACAGTTATGTGGCAGGGTTGTTAAACAACCTAAAAGAGCAAAATCCGGGCGAAGAAGTTTTTATACAAGCAGCGACTGAAATTTTTAACTCTCTTGCTCCCCTAATCGAGCGCGAAGAAAAATACACAAAACACAGAATTTTAGAGCGAATCACCGTGCCAGAAAGAAGCCTAAGCTTTCGCGTAGTCTATACAAACGATCGTGGCGAGCCTTGCGTGCATACGGGATACCGCGTCGAGTTTAACTCAGCACTTGGCCCATACAAAGGCGGTCTTAGATTTCACCCTAGCGTAAATATGGGTGTTTTGAAATTTTTAGGTTTCGAGCAAATTTTCAAAAATTCACTCACAGGCGTTAATATCGGCGGTGGCAAAGGTGGCGCAAATTTCGATCCAAAAGGCAAAAGCGACGGCGAGATTATGAGATTTTGCCAAGCATTTATGTTAGAGCTTCACAGGCTTATCAGCGAAAATACAGATGTCCCAGCCGGCGATATCGGCGTGGGCGGTAGAGAGATCGGCTATATGTATGGCGCATACAAAAAAATCACTCGTAGATTTGATGGCGCACTTACTGGCAAAGGCCTAGCATGGGGCGGAAGCCTAGCTCGCACGCAAGCCACAGGATACGGCTCAGTGTATTTCGCACAAGAAATGCTAGCTAAAAAAGGCGAAGCACTTCGTGGCAAAATCTGCGCAATCTCAGGTGCAGGAAATGTCGCAATCTACACAGTCGAAAAACTATATCAACTAGAAGCCAAACCAGTTACCGTTAGCGATTCTACTGGCTTTATCTACGATCCTGAGGGCATTGATTTAGCTCTACTTAAAAAGCTAAAAGAGGAGCTTAGAGTGGGTCTTGCCGAATACGCCAAAGAGCGCAAAAACGCTAAATTTACCCCAGTTAGCGAGTATCCAGAGGGCAGAAACGGCGTATGGAGCGTCAAATGCGACGCAGCCTTCCCAAGCGCTACGCAAAACGAGCTAAGCTTAGAGGACGCCAAAACACTATACGCAAACGGATGTCGCCTTGTATGCGAGGGGGCAAACATGCCTAGCACGCTAGCTGCGATTGATTTTATGCTAAGCCAAAAAGACTTTTTATTTGGCCCTGCAAAGGCAGCAAATGCTGGTGGCGTGGCGACAAGTGGCTTAGAAATGATGCAAAACGCGCAACTTGAATCATGGAGTTTCGAGGAGGTCGATGGCAGGTTACACGAGATTATGAGGCATATCTTCCGCACCAGTTACGAGACTTCGAAAGAATTTGGCGATGAGGGCAACCTTGTGCTTGGCTCAAATATCGCAGGCTTCCGCAAAGTAGCCGATGCGATGATAGATCAAGGCTATGTTTAATAGCTAAATTTCGCTAGGATTTCCCTAGCGAAATTTGAAATTCTAAAATTTAATGCTCGATTTTATTACTTAAAAGCGTAGCGATAGATTTCGTGCGTTCGTTCGAATTTAGCGCGATTTGTATGCTCATAGTAAGTGGCACAGCCAAAAACATACCACCCACACCAAAGACAAATCCCCAAAGAAGAAGACCTCCAAGCACGCTTAGTGTCGAAAGCCCCAGTCCCTCGCCCATGAAGCGTGGTTCGATGATATTTCCGATGACGACATTTACGATGAGATAGATCGCCACGACCCAAATACTCACGCTTAAATCCATTGTCGCCAAGGTCACGAAAAGCGTCGGAAAAACGGCGATTATGGAGCCGATCGTAGGGATATAATTTAGCATAAACGCTACTATCCCCCAAAGTGCTGCATACGGCACGCCAAGCAGCCACAGACAAAGCCCGATTAGCGCGCCTGTCGTGGCGCTTGAAATCGTTTTGATAAGTAGATATTTTTTCAGGCTTGGGGCAAATTTTTTCATAAATTTATGCATACCGCGGTTGCGAGCGGAAAAATATTTGATTTTCGCATCAATTACCGAGCTTTCAAAGACCATAAACGAGACCAAAATAAAGACAAAAAACCCGGTGCTGACAATTCCGCCTGTTTTTTTTGCCACAGCTGTCGCGCGAGATACCATTTCAGAGGGCTCAGCACCAAGACTAGCTAGATCAAAATCAATGCCGTAATTATTCAGCCGCTCTTGCGCGCCACCTAGGACTTGGTTAAATTTCGCCCCCAGCTCTGGTAACTGCGCCGAAAACTCTCTGACCGCCTTAAATACGATATCGCCCATAAATCCCATAACGCCAAGAAATCCCAAAACCACAATCAAAAAGCTAAACAATCGCCCTACGCGCAGTTTTTGGATAGATAGCATTAGTGGCGAAATCAAAACCGTGATAAAAATCGCTAACAAAAACGGCACGATAATCGAGCCAGCAGCTTTAAGTCCTGCTATGATTATCACCACGCAAGCAGCCGAGATTAGGGACATTTGAAGTTTCATTGTAATCCTAAATTTTGAAATTTATTCTATATTTTAATAAAAATTTGTAAATTTTAGATTTTTTGCAAAGTGGAATTTACCCGTAAATTTCACGGGTAAATTCGGCTAAATTTAATCAGCGCACACCGCGTTTGGCTGGATTCTCGTCTCGCCAGAGTATGATGAAATCATCAACGCTTCGCCATTAGCATACTGGCACACGCGACCTGCTTGTGTCGAGCTTTTAAGCGATTTGCCCTCTTTGTATGTGATTGTCACGGCGTCGATTACCTTGGTATCGCTTACCATCGATCCTGCTCCTGCTCCTAGCACGCCACCTATCGCGCCACCAGCCACAGCTCCGCCTGTTTCATGGCGACCGCCCATTTTATGACCTAGCACAGCTCCGCCCACAGCGCCTACTACGCCACCTGCGGCTTGGGCTAAGCGTTTGTTTTCGGTATTGTCGACCCTGACCTTGGCTGGAACGATTGAGAGAATTTGGATAGTTTTGGCGTTTTGTTCTTGGTTTAATCCATGCTCGTCATAGACATCAGGTCCCAAAGTTTCCGATTTGTTAGAGCAACCACTAAGCGCAATCATCGCAACTACGCTAAGGCTAAGTAGAGATTTTTTCATTAAAACTCCTTTAAAATGAGATAAAATGCGAGGATTATACACTTCCGTGGTAAATTTATTTTAATCATATATTAAATTTGGCTAAATTTTGCTATTACAAATTTAAGCCTAAATCGTTATAATTCTTGCAAAATTTAAAAAAAGGAAATTTATGAGAAAATTTCTAGTTTTGGCTAGTCTTTTGGTGCTTTTAGCGGGGTGCGGAGAGGAGAAAAAAAGAGGAAAACAGCGCTTAGCTAACACGAAAAAAAATGATTCCATAGAGCTAGAAATTTCGCGCGAATTTGACAAAATCGCTGCCGCAAACTCCGCAACACCGACAAAATCTATAAATTCTACCACGCTAGCCATGCCCGATACGCCAGCTGTTTTTAATGCGAGCAAAGATGGCTTGGGTGAAATTGCAAGCGCGCCAAAGACGCTAGAAGCGTCAAATTTCGCACAAGAAAAAAGCGCGCTGAGTGTTTCAAACACGCCAAATACAAAAAATCTCGCGCCAAGTGAGCCTGAGATGGCAGAGGCGCCAGCCACTTCCACGCAAACGATAATTTTATCGGCTCCAAGCCAAAATAAAAGCACACAAGAAAACGCCGATAAATGCCAAAACGCCAAAACTATCGCGCTAATCAAGGCCAGCAAAAAGGATTTGCCATACAAAAACGGCGTTGTGATTTATAACGACATAACCTGCCAAAACAATCTTTTAACGCACTACTATGAATTCGACCTTCCACCAGAGGCAATGAAAAAAATCAGCCAAATCGAGGATAAATTGCGCTCGAATTTGGTTTTGAAAAGTGGTGAGCTTTTGGAGCTTTACTGCAAGGCCGAGGAGCTAGCCGAATACAGAGATAACGAAATCGCCATGGAGTGGCGCTACACCATGCCTGGGATTGATGCTAACCTAGCTTCTATCGTAATTTCGCCGAGCGATTGCAAGTAAAATTTAGTGAAATTTAAAAGGGATTTAGCCAAATTTTGAAATTTGGCTAAATTTTGGATTATCTATTTAGAAGTTTTTTCGCTTCGTTTGCGACATTTAGATCGCTAAAACCGAAAAGTTTGAATAGCTCGCCAGCTGGTGCGCTCTCGCCAAAGCTCTTCATGCCTAAAATTTCATCAGCGAATTTATACCATTCTAGCGCGCTTGCAGCCTCGACGGCTAGGACTTTGCCTTTGAAAATTCTAGCCTTGTATTCATCGCTTTGTTCGCACAAAAGCTCGAAACAAGGCGCACTAACGACATTTGCTCTGATATTTTCGCTTTGAAGCAAGGCTGCGGCTTTTAGGCAGATTCCTACTTCGCTACCGCTAGCTACTAGCGTGATATCGGCGTTTTCGCACTCTTTGATCAAATACGCGCCGTTTTTTGCCTCGCCAAATACAGCCTTTGGCAAAGCCTCTAAGCCTTGGCGTGAGCAAACAAAGGCAGCAGGGGCGTTTGTGGCAAGTGCTGCGCGCCAGCACTCTACATTTTCGTTACCATCAGCCGGACGGAAGGTGTAGAAATTCGGCATTGCGCGGAAGGTTGAGAGTTGCTCGATTGGCTCGTGAGTCGGGCCGTCTTCGCCTACGCCGATACTATCGTGAGTGAAAACGAAATAGTGCCTTAGGCTCATAAGTGCCGCCATTCTAGCACTATTTTTAAGATAGTCGCTAAAAATAAAAAATGTCGCAGAAAATGGGATAAATAGCCCGTATCTAGCGATTGCGTTGTTTATCGCAGCCATTGAGTGCTCGCGGATCCCGAAGTGAAAATTTTTGCCATACGGAAAGTCGCCAAAGCCTTTAAGCTCTGTTTTATTCGACGCCGCAAGGTCTGCACTTCCGCCTATGAAGCTTGGAAGCGCGGCCGCGATTGCGTTTAAAATTTTGCCATTGCTATCGCGTGTAGCGACCTTTTGACCGCTAAAATCAGGGAATTGTATAGCGTCAAAATTTGGATTTTGAAGTGAGTTTAATAAATTTTTCTTCTCTGCGCTTAAATTTGCGATTTTTTCGCTCCATAGTTTCTCAGCCAAATCGCCCTTTTCTACGGCTGCGCGAGTAGCGAAAAGCACATCTTCGCTCACGCTAAAACTCTCATCAGGGTTAAAGCCCAGCGCCTCTTTGGCTCTTTTTATGAGATCCTCGCCCAAAGGTGCGCCGTGAGTTTTGTGGCTACCTTCTAGCTCTAATGCGCCCTTGCCGATAGCGGTATTTGCGATGATTAGGTATGGTTTGGTTTTGTTTTTGGCCTCATCTAGGGCAAATTCGATTTGGTCGAAATTGTGTCCGTCTATGCGAGCTACCTCGAAGCCTTGGGCTTCGAAGCGAACCTTGATATCCTCGTCCCACGCAATCGAAGTTGAGCCGTCAATCGTGATTTTGTTGCTATCGTAGATAATGACGAGATTATCTAGGCTGTGGCAACCTGCTAGCGCGCATGCTTCGTAGCTGATACCTTCCTCTAAATCGCCGTCCCCGCAAAGGCAGTAAATTTTATGATCGATTACCTTTGTATTTTCGTCATTTAGCAAATTTGCAGCGTATTTTGCCGCCATTGCGAAGCCCACAGCGTTTGCTACGCCTTGTCCTAGCGGACCTGTGGCGATTTCTACGCCTGGGGTTGTGATTTCTGGGTGACCTGGGGTTTTGGAGTGGAGCTGACGGAAATTTTTCAAATCTTCCAGCGCGATATCATAGCCACTAAGATATAGATAGCTATACACCAAAGCACTTGCATGACCGCCGGAAAATACGAGGCGATCGCGGTTTAGCCAGTTTGGGTTTTTTGGATTATGCACTAGCTTTTCCATAAGCACGCTCATCACATCGCTTAGCCCCATAGGAGTGCCTGGGTGGCCAGAATTAGCCTTTTGGATCATATCCGCACTCAAAAATTTAATGGTGTTTGAAATTTTACTTCTCATTTTTATCCTTTCAGATATTTGTTTATCAAATTTGATACTAAATTTTGCAAATTTTCACTCTCATCGATCATACTTTCTTCGATTTGCGAAATGAGTGAGTTTTTATACTCTTTGGCGCGTTCGACGCCGAGTAAATTTGTAAAAGAATTTTTATCCCCATCGTGCATAGTAGGCTTTCCTGCGGTTTGGGAGCTTTGCGTGGCGTCGATGATGTCATCTTGTATCTGAAAAGCTAGTCCCAAATTTAGCCCGACGCCATAAAATTTCCTTGCCTTTTCATCGCCCAAACCCGCAATAACAGCGCCTAATTCAAACGAAGCGGCTATTAGGGCGCCTGTTTTGTGAAGGTGCAAAAATTTTAAATCTGATATTTCTAAGTGTTTTTTCTCAAAATAACAATCAATCGCTTGACCCAAAACCATGCCCGCTGAACCAGCATTTTTGGCTAAAATTTCAACGCATTTTACCTTAATCTCTGCGCTTAAATTTGACTTAGAAATCACCAAAAACGCGTCAGTATTTAACGCGTCGCCCACGAGTATCGCTGTAACCTCATCGTATTTTTTGTGTATGGTTTGATGAGAGCGCCTAAAATCAGCATTATCCATAGCGGGTAAATCATCGTGGATTAGCGAGTATGTATGCACCATTTCTAGGGCTTTTGCGACAGGCAGAGCGTCTGCAAATTTTTCTTTATTTATAGCAGCGACCACGCCAAGAAGCAGTTGAGCGCGAAAATGCTTCCCGCCAGCACCCAACATATAATTTAACGCCTCTTCGAAATATGGGTGAAAGCTAGGCGCATGGAGTGGATTTTCGCGCAAATACTCTTTAAATTCCTTTAAAATTTCCATTTTTATTCCTAATTCGCGCCAAATCCGCCTAGTCCGCCAAGACCGCCTAGCATGGCAGTTGCAGCGTTTTTCTTTTCGTTTTCTATGAGTTTTACAGCGTCATTTATCGCTGAGATTAGCAAAATTTGCAAGCTGTCTTTATCCTCTAAAAGGCTATCGTCAATCTCCACATCCAAAACCTCGCCAGCGCCGTTGATTTTGATAGCGACCATACCAGCGCCGACTTTGACGCTAAATTCTTTTTTGGCGTTTTCTTCTTGGATCTGCTTTGCTTTTTCTTGCATTTGCTCGATCATTTCGCCCATTTTAGAAAAATCCATTCCCTCAAACATCTCTTACTCCACAATCTCATTTTTTTCATTTACATGCACGATTTTTGGCCTGAATTTTTTCGCCTCGTCTGGCTTCATTTGCGCATAACTTACGATGATGATGACATCGCCTACGCAAACTTTGCGCGCAGCCGCGCCATTTAGGCAAATCTCGCCCTTTTTCTCACCCTCGATGATATATGTGCTAAATCGCTCGCCGTTGTTGATATTTAAAATTTCAACCTTTTGGAACTCAATCATACCGCTAGCTTTTAAAAGCTCCCTATCAATCGTAATCGAGCCGACATAATTTAGATTTGCGTCCGTTACACGGGCTCTGTGAATTTTGCTTTGAAGCATTGTTATTTTCATTTTTGCTCCTTTAAAATCTCTAAAACGACATCTTTATCGCTAAATGGATATTTTACACCCTTTATCTCTTGGTATGTTTCATCGCCCTTGCCCAAAATCACGACCACTTCGCCATTTTGCGCCAAATTTATCGCCTTTTTAATCGCCTCTTTGCGATCTGCGATTTTTATGATTTTTTCTTTATTTCGCATACCCTCTTCGATTTGCGCGATGATTTTTTCGGGGTCTTCGCTTCGTGGATTATCGCTAGTGATGATTGCAAATTTAGCAAAATGCTCCACCATAGCCCCCATTAATGGGCGTTTTAGAGGATCTCTGTCGCCACCTGCGCCAAAAACCACGATTAGCTCATTATCTTTGAGTGCATTTAGCACCTTTTCGATCCCATCTGGCGTGTGTGCGAAATCCACGATGACAAGGGGGTTTTTGGCTACTACTTGCACCCTGCCCTCAACCCCTGCGAAATTCGACATTGCTTTTGCGATATCTTTTTCGTTTTTATTAGTTAGCATTTTAACTGCGCCAAAGGCTGCTAGGGCGTTGTAAAGGTTAAATTCGCCGATTAATTCGCTAGAAATTTCAAACTCGCCATTTGGAGTTTTTATCATAGCGTCGATTGCGCCTTTTACGCTGTAAGCTAGCACGCTAAAAGTGGCTGGATTTTTCACGCCATAAGTTAGGGCATTTTTTAGGTTAAATTCGATATGGCCGTCGTCTTTGTTTATAAGCTTTGCGCTCTCATCGGCGAAAAACGAGCTTTTTACTGCGGCGTATTCGCTCATAGTTTTATGATAATCCAAATGGTCTTGGCTTAAATTTGTAAAAATTTTAAGCGCGAAATTTAGCCCTTCAATGCGGTTTTGCGCGATTGCGTGAGAGCTAACCTCCATAACGAAAAATTCGCACTTTTGCTTAGTCGCTTCTAGCAAATAACTCATTGTTTTAAATACAGAGCTAGTAGTAAGCCCCTTTTCATCGATTCTTTTATCGTTTATGAAAGCCCCTCTGGTGCCACACAGCCCCACAGAATACCCCAAATCCAAAAGCATAGAATAAATCAGCGCAGCGGTCGTGGTTTTGCCGTTGGTGCCGGTAATACCTACGATTTTGATACTCTCATCAATCCCTAAAAGCGCCTTTGCTTCGCTAATAGAAATGATTTGTGCGCCGTTTTGCTCGGCTTGTGCGCTAAATTTGGAATTTGCGCTAGTTTGCACAAAATAGCACCCACTCTCGCACTCACCCGAATTATCGGTGATAAAGCTATTTTTAATCCCTATTTTCATTTTTTATCTTTTTTATAATCTCATCTAGGCGCAAATCCCCAGCGAAATGCTCCGAACTCGCCTCGATATAATTAATGCAAATTTCATCAAATCCATTTGCAAGCAAATTTTGCAAAAACTCAATCATCTCGTCTTTGTTCTCAACCGCGATTTTTGATGAAAAAATCACGCTCTCAAAGACATTTTTGAAGCTTCCGCTCTCCTTTACAGCGCGCATGAAATCTTTGTATAAAATCGCGTCTATCCCCTCAGCCTCATCTGAAAATTTCTTTGAAATTTCAGCATTTTTTTTAGCGATTTTTTCGTTAATTGAGTTTAAAATTCGAAACAAAACGCTAGGTTTTGGCTTAGGTTTTAGGGTGTAAAATTCATACAGCATCAAGGCCTCTTCTGGCTCGCTAAGCCCCAAATCGCAAAGCTCGATTAAAAACAAAAGCTCGTCGCTTGGTTTTTGCTCTTGCGCTAGGGCAAAAAATGTTTTAGCAAACTCAAATTTGCCAGATTTTAGGGCGTTTAGCCCTTTTGATTTATAGCTCAAAATTCTCGCCTTGTGGGATATTTACGACGCTAAGTTCTGGGTGGATATCCATACGAAGCTGTCTTTCTACGCCAAATTTCAGCGTCTGTCCGCTAGCAGCGCAACCATGACAATGTCCTGTTAGCGTGACATACACAACGCCGTTTTTAATGCCACGAAGCTCCATATCACCGCCGTCATTTTGTAGCATTGGGCGGATAGTATCGAGGCTAGCCTTGACAGGGCCTAAAAGCTCTTCATCGCTAAATGGTATCATTAAATTTCCTTTAAATTTGCTCTTTAATTGCTTTTTGGCGCGTCTTTTGCCATGATTTTATCGCCTAGGGTTTGTAGATTGCTTAGGCTTTTTAGGTGGAAAAACGCTAGCTCTAAATAGCCTTTGCGCGCAAATTCGGCTAGTTTTTTATCATCTAGGCTCAAAAGTTTCTCGCGGTTTAGTATCAAAAAGCCGTTTAATAGCGTAATCGTCTCGCCGTCTTTTTGGATATTTAGCTCTTTTGCTTCCAAAACGCCAGCCTCTTTTAGCTCTTTTGCAGCCTCGCTAGTAATGGCGTTTAGCTCCCAGTAGTTTTTCATCACGCTTTTCAAATTTTCTAAAAACTGCGTTGGTTTGCCGTCTTCAAACAGCGCCTCGCCCTCGCCTTTGATTTGTTTGGCGTCCTCATCGAAGCAAATCACCATGCGATCTTCGATTTTGGCTAGGAAAAATGGGTAGTTTTGGATAGCTGATGGCACCATGCCTTTGTAGCTTTTGTCGATTAAAAGGTTTTTTGAACGGCCTAGAAGTGCTACCATTTTTGGCTCAGGCTCGTTTGTAAAAACGATGACTAATTTATCAGAACACGCTGGAACCTCAGGCGCGATTACAGGCACAAACGGCTCGTTTGGAATCGCGTCTGCGTGATATTTTAGGTCTGCATGTTTTACGCTATCGAGTATAACTGGTCTCATGATTTGTCCTTAAATAAAAAATATCCCGCGATTATACTAAATTTAGGATTAGAATAAAATTTATTATGGCGCGAAATTTGCGAATTTAGCGTTTAAATTTTAAATTCATTGCAAGGCGATTTATCGCCAAAACAATCTGTGAATTTAAAATTCAAAGCGTGTGTTTTAGAAAATTTAAAATTTATGAAATTTAAAATTTGGCTAAATTTGAAGCAAAAGCTCAAATTTAGCCTGCGTATCATCAAATCGGCATTACGCGGATATTTTCGCTTAGATTATCCTTTAAAACCGCCTCGATCGCATATAGCGTCGCACCTGCGCCACTAGCGCACCCTGAGCACGCACCCAAATAGCGAATATAAATGTCAGTTTTGCCGTCATCGCTTGGTTTGATGTCGATGACATCGAGATTTCCGCCGTCCATTTGAAGCATTGGACGGATATCGCTATCGAGTATCGCCTCGACCGCTTTAAATTTGCCGATTAAATTTAGCTCTTCAAAGCTTAGTTTCGCCTCTGGCGCCGTGCCAGAACTCGCACACGCACCAGCTTGGGCTTGGAGTTTTTCTAGCTCCATTTCCTCTCTTGTTTGCTTTAAAATATCCTCTAAATAATACTCCCTAGCCTCGTGTCCGCCGGGCTTAATGCAAGATTTACAAAACGCGCCAGCCTTTGTGTATTGTGTGATTTGCTCGACGGTTTTTAAATCATTTAGCTTAATTACCTCTTTTATCGTGCCAAGGCTCACCCTAGCGCACTCGCACACGATAATCTCATCTTCGAAATGCTCAGGATCTATGCCTTTGTATTTTGCCGCAGCTGCTTTGATGACATCATACGCCATTACTGAGCAGTGCATTTTTTGCGGCGGAACAGCCGGCTCGTCAGGGGTGTCGCGCATATCGCGCTCGACATCTAAATTTGTAATCTTTACAGCTTGATCGACGGTTTTGCCGATACAAAGCGCTGCCATAGTGTCGCTACTAGCAATCGCCGTGCCACAGCCAAAGCTTTTAAATTTAGCGTCGATGATAATGTCGGTGGCAGGGTCGATGAGCCAGTATAATCTCACAGCGTCCCCGCAGCTCTCTGCGCCAAAATCAGCCACGATTAGCTTTGCACCACGCGCAGCGGCCTCCTCCTCTGTGATTTCGCCCATAAATTTAGGGTTGTTCATGCGATCTTGAACCTTGTTTGAGTATTGCTCCCAAATCGAACCATTTATTAAATCGTTTTTTGCCATTTTAAATCCTTATTTTTGATAACCTTGTGGGGCGTAAGCAAATGTGCTAGAAATCCCGCGAAGTCTGGTGATTGCCTTGCTGATATGCTCTATGGCATAATCGATCTCGGCCTCTGTATTAAAGCGAGAAAGCGATAAACGAAGCGCTGTGTGAGCTAGCTCTTTATCTGCGCCGATTGCTTCCATGATTGGGTTATTTTCTAGTGCTTCGCTAGCGCATGCTGAGCCCGTGCTAGCGGCGATTCCAGCTTTGTTCAAATCCCAAAGCATAGCCTCGCCCTCTACGCCTTGAATCGAGGCTAAAATCGTATTTGGCACGCGAATTTCGCGCTCTCCCACGACATAGACATGCGGAATTGCAAGCAAAGCGTCCTCTAATTTGTCGCGTAGCCTTTTGACATGCGAATTTTCAAAAGCCATAAATTTATTCGCTAACTCCATTGCTTTTCCAAGTCCCACGATACTAGGAACATTTAGCGTGCCAGATCTGCGCCCACCCATGTGTTCGCCACCGTGAAGTAGGCTAGTAAGCGGTTTGCTATCTTTGATATATAGCGCGCCCACGCCCTTTGGAGCGTGAAATTTATGTCCAGAAAGGCTTAAAAAATCCACGCCTGCTGCGCGCACATTTACAGGGATTTTTCCCATTGCTTGCACAGCGTCTGTGTGATAAAGTGCGCCAAATTCATGCGCGATATCTGCGATTTGCTTTACAGGGAAAATCGTGCCTGTTTCGTTGTTTGCCCACATTACGCTAACAAGAGCTGTTTTGTCGTTGATTTTCTCTCTTAGTTCATCTAGGCTGATTAAGCCGTTGCTATCCACGCCTAGCCTGATGATTTTTACCCCGCACACTCGCTCCAAAAACTCACAGGTCGCGCTGATAGCTGGGTGCTCGACAGAGCTGATTATGATATTGTCCTTTTCGCCTGATAAAATTTTGTCGTAATAAATCCCTTTTAAAACCCAGTTGTTGCTCTCTGTCGCACAGCTTGTGATGACGATATCGTCCGCGTCTGCTGCGCCAATCCCCTCGTATAGCTCGTCCATAGCCCGCCTTAGAGCTGGGTGGGTTTCGCTACCGAAGCTATGCAGTGAATTTGGGTTTCCAAATTTGTCACAAAAATATGGCTTCATTGCCTCGAAAACTTCGGGATCGACCATAGTTGTAGCGTTATTGTCTAAATAAACACGCTCCATAAATTTCCTTTCTTAAATTTTTATTAATGAGATATATTTAATCTTTTGAAAGCTAGTTTGATAATATAATCATTAGACTAAATTTCACCTTAACTTACCGACGCTAAAATCCAAATGTTTTTGGCGAATTTATCAAATCAAAAAACTCTTTTCTGGTGTCGTTTCGGCTGATAAATAGCCCACGCAAAGCCGAAGTTGTCGTGGTGGAGTTGATTTTTTGCACGCCACGCATTTCCATACACATGTGGCGGGCTTGGATTACGACGCCCACGCCAAGGGGCTTGATGACCTCTTGGAGCGCATTTGCGATTTGTTCTGTGAGTTGTTCTTGTATTTGTAATCTTCGTGCGAAAATATTTACCATACGCGGAATTTTGGATAGTCCAACGACCTTTTTATTAGGTATATACGCCACATGCGCACGCCCGATAATAGGCAAAAGGTGGTGTTCGCAAAGGCTGTAAAATTCAATATCCTTAATAAGCACCATTTCATTATTTGAGCTCTCAAAAAGCGCGTCATTTAGCACATCTTTGGGGTCTTGCTCGTATCCGCTAGTAAGAAATTCATACGCTTTTGCCACACGCATTGGCGTTTTTATTAACCCTTCGCGCTCAGGATTTTCGCCAAGCAAAGTTAGCATTTTAGCGACACAAGAAGCGAATTCTTCCCTGCTTTTTTCGTCCATATTTTTCCTTTAAAATTTTTCGCGCATATTACTTAAACTCCCCTTTTATAACGCTAAAATTTAAAAGCAAAATTTAGCCCCAAACAATAAAATTTGCCAAATTTTAAAATTATTAAGCAAAATTTTGGTATATTCTGCGCTTTAATTTTAAAATTTTTTAAAAGGAAATTTATGGAAATCAATGCAAAGCTAACAAACTCTGCTAACGCAGTAGCAAGCACAAAAATCGATGCAGACACTATCGCTAAAAAAGTAGATGATCTTGCTAAAAAAGCCGCCAAAAACCTTAAAATCGACGGTTTTAGAAAGGGCAAAGTCCCAGTAGCAGTCGTGATGAAACGATACGGCGCGCAGTTAGAACAAGACGCAAAACAAGAGATTTTTAAAAATATCATCGACGAATCAATCAAAAGCGTAAATAAAAAAGCTGATGAAGTAATCGGCGAGCCAATTTTTTCTAAATACGATGAAAAAGACGGAAATATCGATGTAGAGATGGAAATTTCTTTCCGCCCAGAGGTCAATATCGACGGATACGAAGAGCTAATCCCTGAGTTTTCGACACCTCGCGTAACCAAAAAAGAGATTGAGGACGAGATAAATAAAATTTTACTAATGGTCGCTCCACTAGAAAAATCAGATAAAACAGAGCTTGAAAAGGGCGATTTTGCCAAATTTGACTTCAAAGGTTTCGTTGATAACGAGGCTTTCGAGGGTGGCGAGGCGAAAGATTATGTGCTTGAAATCGGCTCAAATCAATTTATCCCGGGTTTCGAGGATGGTATGATTGGTCTAAAAGTCGGCGAAGAGCGCGATGTAAGCGTGAAATTCCCAGCTGAATACGGCGCGAAACACCTTGCGGGAAAAGACGCGATTTTTAAAGTAAAATTACATGAAATTCAGTGCAAAAAACCAGCCACTGAGCTTGATGAGGATATGCTAAAACGCATACTTCCAGGCGAGGAAAAACCTACAAAAGAAAAGGTTGAAAGCACGATTAAAGAACAGCTTAAAAACGACAAACTTCGCAAAAAAATCGAAGAAGAGTTAAAACCAAAAATGGCTGATGCTTTGGCTGAGAAATTTAACTTTGATTTGCCAAAATCAATCGTCGAGCAAGAGATAAATTTACAATTCAACAACGCTTGGCGTTCATTTGACGAGGCTACAATCGAAGAATTTAAAAAAGATCAAAAAGCAATCGAGAAAAAACGCGACGAATTTAGAGCCGGCGCAGAAAAAAGCGTAAAAATCACATTTTTAATCGACGCTTTGGCTAAAAAACGCGGTATCGATGTCAGCGATCAAGAGCTAATCCAAGCCATTTACTTCGAAGCCTACTCAAACGGCCTAGATCCGAAAGCTCACCTTGAAGAATATCGCAAAAGAGGCGTTTTGCCAGCTGTTAAAATGGCGCTAATCGAGGAAAAACTTTTCAACAATATTTTTAGCAAAAACAAAGACGACAAAGAAGGCGAATAATGTTTTTACCTTATGTAATCGAGCAAACAAGCAGAGGCGAGAGGAGCTATGATATCTACTCTCGCTTGCTTAAAGATCGCATTGTAATGCTAAGTGGCGAAATCAACGACGATGTAGCCAGCGCAATCGTAGCCCAACTGCTATTTTTAGAGGCAGAAGATCCAGATAAAGATATCTATATGTATATCAACAGCCCTGGTGGCGTGGTTACGAGCGGATTTAGCATTTATGATACTATGAATTACATCAAACCAGATGTCAGCACGATCTGCATAGGTCAGGCTGCTTCAATGGGCGCATTTTTGCTTAGTTGTGGCACTAAGGGCAAACGATATGCCCTACCAAATGCGCGCATTATGATTCACCAACCACTTGGCGGAGCGCAAGGCCAAGCCACTGATATCGAAATCCAAGCAAAAGAAATTTTGCGTATGAAATCGCAACTAAATCAAATTTTAGCCCAAAACACAGGCAAAAATTTAAGCGATATCGAAAAAGACTGCGAGAGAGATTTTTTCATGAGCGCGAAAGAGGCCAGCGAGTATGGACTAATCGACAAGGTATTGGAAAAGAGCTTTAAATAATGGTTTTAGAAATTCTTACATATCCGAACAAAAAACTCCATGTTCGCTCCAAAGAGGTCGTCAAATTTGACGATGAGCTGGCGAAATTTTTAGACGATATGTATGAAACCATGATAAGCAAAAACGGCATTGGACTAGCTGCTATCCAAGTGGCTAATCCAATCAGAGCCGTTGTGATAAATTTAGCCAACGAAGAGGGCGTGCAAGACAAAGCCGATTTGCTCGAACTCATAAATCCCGTAATTACACAAAAAGAAGATGAAATCATCTACCAAGAAGGTTGCCTTAGTGTGCCCGGATACTACGAAGAGGTCAAAAGAGCGCGCAAAATCACGCTAAATTACCAAGATAGAAATGGCGAAAAACACGAGCTAAGCGCCGATGAGCTTTTGGCTGTGTGTATCCAGCACGAGCTAGACCACCTAGACGGGCACCTTTTTATCGAGCGCATAGGCTACACAAACCGCAAAAAATTTGACAAAGAATACCGCAAAAACAAAAAAGAAAAATCAAAATGAAATCTCTAAAATGCGCTGTTTTTACCGATACTTTAATCAGTGTCAGTGTAGAAAGCACATTTGTAAGAGGCCTTCCTGGCTTTAATATCGTAGGACTTGCCGGAACAACGATTAAAGAGAGCGAAAGCAGGGTAAAAGCTGCTTTGCTAAGCCTAAATTTCAAATTCCCAGCCTCTAAAATCATTATAAATCTCTCCCCCTCTGATGTGCCCAAAAACGGCTCGCACTTCGACCTTGCAATCGCGCTTTTAATCGCTTTGCAAAAAGAGAGCTTTGGGGACGATTTTTTCGTATTTGGTGAGCTTGGACTTAACGGGGCGCTCAAATCCACAGCCTCTTTGTTTTCGACACTGCTGTTTTTAAGCACGCATGTAAAAAATGCTAAAATTTTAGTCCCAAAAGAAATCGCGCTTAGAGCCTGCACAATCCCAAATTATGAGGTTTATGCGGTCGAAAATTTAGCAGAAGCGATTAGATTTTTTAGCGATGATGAATTTGCCGCAACCTGCCTTATGAGCGAAACTCACCCGATTTTTAAAGATGTCATTAAAATCGGCGATGAAATTTATGTCCCAAACCGAAATTTCACCCTAAATTTCAAAGACATAAAAGGTCAAGAAAGAGCCAAAAGAGCGAGCCTGATCGCCGCTAGCGGTATGCATAATATACTCTTTGAGGGAAGCCCAGGGTGTGGCAAATCAATGTGCGCTAAACGCATAGCCCAAATTTTGCCACCTCAAAGCGTGAGTGAGATTTTGCTTTCGTGCGCTTACGAGTCATTAAATAATAAAAATGTCGATTTTAGCGCACTTAGAGCCTTTCGCTCGCCTCATCACACAAGCACTAGAAGCTCGATTTTCGGCGGTGGTTCGCTTGGAGCGCGTATCGGCGAAGTGGCTTTGGCAAACGGCGGCGAGCTGTTTTTCGACGAGCTTCCGCACTTTGGAAAGCAAATTTTAGAAAGTCTGCGAGAACCACTTGAAGATAATAAAATTTTAATCTCGCGAGTAAATTCCAAAACCGAGTATGAGACGAAATTTATCTTTGTCGCAGCGCAAAACCCCTGCCCGTGCGGACATTTATTTTCGCAATCGACCTCATGCTCGTGCTCGGCAAACGAAATCAAAAAATACAAAAGCGTGATTTCTGGGCCACTGCTTGATAGGATTGATCTGTATGTGGCTATGGACGAGGTCAGCAAGGACGATAGATCTAGTATATCTAGCGAGGAGATGTATGAGAGGGTAGTGTGCGCCTTTCGTGCGCAAAAACTAAGGCAGCAAAGCGAGCTAAACGCGAAATTAAGCGATAAGGATGTGGAGAAGTTTTGTGTTTTGGAATCAAGCGCGCAAAATATCCTAGAAAGCGCGATTAGCAGGTATAATCTAAGCCAAAGAGGGATTATAAAAACCAAAAAAGTAGCGCGCAGTATCGCTGATCTAAGCGATAGCGAGGTCATCGCAAAGGCCCATTTACTCGAAGCTCTGAGCTTTCGAACTAGGAGCGAGATATGAAAAATTTGTATTTTAGCACAGCCAAATTTGACAAAAACGCAAGCCAAAATTTAGGCATTGATGAGAAAATTTTAATGGAAAACGCCGCTAGTGGCGCAGAAATTCTAATCCGCAAAAAGCTGAAAAAAGGGGCAAAAATTTTAGCCCTATGTGGGGCAGGAAATAACGCAAACGACGCTATTTGCGTGCTTCGCAGGCTAAGCGGGGATTATTTGTGCGAAGCGTTTTTAATCTTTGGCGAGCCAAAAAACGAAGCGTTTAAACTCCAAAGCGAAATCGCCAAAAAAGTCGGCGTGAAATTTAGCCAAAATTTGGAAAATTTCAAATTTGACTGCATAATCGACGGCGTTTTTGGAAGCGGTTTATCGCGCGATATGGACGAGAAAGTATGCGAGATACTAGGGCGAGCAAACCATGCCAAAGCCCTAAAAATCGCTATCGATATCCCAAGCGGAATTGATTTGGCTGGCGTGCCAAGACCTATGGCGTTTGAGGCGGATTACACAGTGTGCATGGGGGCGTTGAAAATCTCGCTTTTTAGCGATTTGGCAAAAGATTTTACCGGCAAGATAAAACTGGCAAATTTAGGCATTTGCGAGGATAAATTTGCCACTTCGCCTGATGCGTTTTTGCTAGAAAAATCCGATTTACGCCTGCCATTTCGAAAGAAAAAAAACACAAATAAAGGCGAATTTGGCCACGCCTTTATCGCCTCTGGCGAAATGAGTGGCGCAGCCCAAATCGCCGCCCTTAGCGCGCACGCAATCGGCGCAGGGTTAGTCAGCGTCGTAGGCAAGGTAAAAAATCTAAATCCGATTTTAATGCGCAAAAACGAGTTTTTGGGCGCTAGCGCAATCGGGGCTGGTATGGGGCTAGGAGGGGCGAAATTTGACACGCAAATCCTAGCTAACACGCCTTGCGTCATCGACGCGGATTTGTGCTACAATGAAGCAATCATTGAAATTTTGCAAACCAACGAAAACGCCGTTATCACGCCACACCCGAAGGAATTTGCCGCCTTGCTAAGCTTGGCAAAAATCGCAAATTTAAGCGTGAGTGAAGTGCAAAAAGATCGCTTTGCCTTAGCGCGCAAATTTTCGCTTGCTACCAAATCCGTGCTCGTGCTAAAAGGCGCAAACACCATTATAGCGCACCGTGGCGAGCTTTTTGTGTGCGAGAGGGGAGTTAGCGCACTAGCCAAAGGTGGCAGTGGAGATGTGCTAGCTGGGCTCATTACTGGGCTTTTAGCGCAGGGTTATACCCCACTAAATAGCGCGATAAATGGCGTTTTAGCCCATGCCTTAGCAGGGCGAAATTTTAGGAAAAACTCATATTCACTAAATCCATTTGACATCATCGAGGAGATAAAATGGTTACGAAAAAAATAGCCGTGCTTTTTAGCGGCAGCGGAAGTAATTTAGAGGCGATTTTAGAAAAGCTTCATGGCAAAATTTTTGGCGATATTAAAATCGAGGTTGTGCTAACACTAACTAACAAAGCTAACGCGTTAGGTATCCAAAAAGCCGAAAAATACGGACTAACAAGCGTTGTTATTGATCATAAAGCGTTTGTTAGTAGAGAAGAATTTGACGCAAAAGTAGTAGAAGTTATCAAAAAAAGTGGCGCCGAGCTAACTGTGCTAGCGGGCTTTATGAGAGTTCTTACGCCGGTATTTTGCGAGCAAATCAGGGCAATCAACCTGCACCCGTCGCTTCTGCCGCTTTTCAAGGGCGCGCACGCAATCGACGAGAGCTTTGCAAGCGATATGCAAGTGGGCGGTGTGAGCGTGCACCTAGTCAGCGCGGAGCTTGACGGGGGCAAAATCATAGCCCAAGAGGCTTTTGCCAGAGAGGGCAAAACGCGCGATGAGTGGGAAGCCAAAATCCACGAAATCGAGCATGAAATACTGCCTCGCACAATAGTTAAAATTTTAAAAGGCGAGATTTAAAATTTGGTTTTGATTGAAATTTGCACCGCTAAATTTCAATCAAATTTCATTAAATTTATTCGGTTTTTCCAAGCATTTCTTTGATTTTTTCTTTTACGCTTACTAAATCATCGCTTGCAAGAATTTTGCTTAAATTTTCGATTTCAGCCACGCTTTTATCCCACCATTTAAGAGTTAAAAGCAAATTTATCATCTCATCATCGAAGCGTTTGCGAATTAGCCGTGCAGGGTTTCCGGCGACTATGCTATACGGCGGTATTTCACCACCCACTACGCTACTGGCGCCGATTATCACGCCATCGCCGATTTTAGCTCCCGGTAAGATGAGCGAGCGTTGCCCTATCCACACATCGTTTCCGACCACCGTGTCGCCCTTAATCGGCAATTTATCAAGGCTCGGAGCGTCTTGCGAAAAGCCCTTAAAAATATAAAACGGAAATGTGCTAACACCGCCCATAGCGTGGTTTGCGCCGTTCATCATAAACTCCACCCCAAGCCCGATTTGACAAAATTTGCCGATGATTAGCCTGTCGCCGATGAAATCATAATGGTGCGTAACACGGCTCTCGAAATCCTGCCCTGCATAGTAGCTAAACTCACCCACGATTATATTTGGGTTTTTTATCGTCGGCTTTATGTAAGTTACGCTTTTTAGCCCTGATTTTAAGGGGAAAATTTCGTTTGGATTTGGAAAATTATTACTCATTTTTTTCCTTTAAACTGACCCTTTTGTTTTTTAAAATTTTTTTCCAAAATATAAACTCAGCAATAGTCTCAATAAAGAATACAAATAGAAAAAACATTGGAATAATAATTATAATACCAGCCGACCCAGCCGCCATAATAGCGTGTTCAATTGGCTCACTATCAAGCAAAGCAAATAGTCCCAATAAAATAGACAAAAGATAAAAAAAATGCAATAATGCCGAAAGTTTGAAATCAATATAATCTGTCATCAAATACGCTTTTACAATCAGCAAAAAACCTAAAATTGGCAAAATAGCTATAAATTTCGCATACTCTTTAATATAATCCAAATAACCAAACGAAATCCAATATAATGAAATTAGTGTAATTCCTACGATAAGTATTTTAAAAAGATTTGCTTTGTTGCTGTTTTTTAAAAATATTTTAAATTTAAAAGCCCTTATCAAATAAATCACAAAATAGGACAAGGCAAAATAAAATTCAAATTTGCTAGAAAACGAAAGAAAAAATGGGATAAATCCCATAGCAAAAAATAATGAAACAAAAATTTGCAAAATTGACAAATTTTTAATCACTTTTGAACTTTTTAATTCTAATGGGTAAATTTCATTTTGGTTTAAAATACTATTTTGCATTAAATTTACCCATAAATTTTCTTTAAATTCCCCAAATTTGCACTTGCATTTAGCAAAAGTAAATCAGCCAAGATTAGCCGTAAAAGTGCCGTGCAGACGACACTGCCACGCACTCCGATACAAGGGTCGTGGCGACCACGAAGCGAACAAATCGTTTCATCGCCGTTTTTATCAATAGTCGGCTGGTCGGCAAAAATGCTAGGGGTCGGCTTGAAATGCGTTTTTATGATGATTTGCTCTCCCGTTGTGATACCGCCTAGAATGCCCCCTGCGTGGTTTGATTTAAAGCCATTTTTATCCATAAAATCATTATTTTGTGAGCCAAATTTTTGTGAGACTTCCACGCCGTCGCCGATCTCTACGGCTTTTACGCCGTTTAGCCCCATGAACGCCCCACCGATTAACGCGTCAGCCTTAGCATAAAGTGGCTCTCCAAGCCCCTTTGGCACGCCATTTGCGATTGTCAGCACACTTGCCCCCACGCTTTCGCCCTTTTTCTTTAAATTTGCGATAAGCTCTTTTTGCGAATTCTCCACACCCTTATCAAGCGCGAAAATCTCGCTATTATCGGCATTTGCGAAGTCTAAATTCTCAGCCTTTATTTCGCCCACGCTTAAAACTCCACTTTTCACACTTATGCCAAATTCATCTAAAAACATTTGCGAAAACGCCCCGCCTGCGACCCTCACAGCACTTTCTCTTGCGCTGCTTCTGCCACCGCCTCTGTGATCCCTAATGCCGTATTTAGCAAAATAGCCAAAATCAGCATGTCCTGGGCGAAAAAGATCTTTTAAATTTTCATAGTCTTTTGAGTGCTGATTTGCGTTGTAAATCACAAATCCTATCGGCGCGCCAGTGCTAAGCCCATCAAAAACGCCGCTTAAAATCTGCACCTCATCAGCTTCCTTCCTAGAAGTGGCAAATTTACCGCCCGGTTTGCGTTTGTCTAGTTCGGCTTGTAAAAATTTAGTATCGATTTTCACGCCCGCAGGAAAGCCGTCCAAAACGCCACCAATCGCCACGCCGTGGCTCTCCCCAAAAGTCGTAAGCCTGAGTTTTATACCTAGTGTGTTCATTTTTTATCCTAATTTTTTTCTAAAATCTCAATCGCAATCTTTGCTGCCTTTTGTTCGGCCTCTTTTTTGCTGTTTCCGATGTCCCTAGCAAACTCCTTGCCACCCACGAAAACCGCCATTTCAAAGCTTTTTTTATGATCTGGGCCGGTTGAGCCTAGTAAGCGATACTCTGGTGTAACGCCGAATTTTGCCTGCGTGATTTCTTGAAGCGAGGTTTTATAATCCTTTACAAGCTCGTTAAATTCGATCTTTGGATAAATTTTTTCTAGCAGAGTGGTTACGATTTTGGCCGTTTTTTCTAGCCCCACCTCCAAATACAGCGCGCCAATCGTCGCCTCGAAAGCGTCTGAAAGTAGCGAGTTTTTCTCCCTGCCGCCGTTTTTTTCCTCGGAAGCCGACATATTCAGACACGCCCCAATCCCCAAAAACCTAGCAAATTTTGAAAAACTCGTCTCATTGACAAGTGCCGCGCGCAGTTTGCTGAGATCGCCCTCGTTTGAGTTAAATTTCACAAACAAATACTCCCCCACTATCAAATCCATAACCGCGTCGCCCAGAAACTCCAATCTCTCGTTGTTTGCGCCATTTTTAGCGCTTCTGTGCGTTAGCGCGACCGCAAGCCTTGCTTTATCCTTAAATTTATAACCAAGTTTTTCTTCTAAATTTGATAAATTTTGCATTTTTTTCCTTTATTAAATTTGCAAAAATTCTTAAATTTAGCAACGCTCATTGCAAAATTTAAGCCTTTTTGTACTTTTGCGCCTCGCCCCTAGCTAGGCTGTCGCAAGCCTCATTTTGCGGGTGTCCAGCATGTCCTTTGATCCATACGGCCGTGATTTTATGGCCGTTTGCCACTCTGATATACTCCCTCCACAAATCCTCGTTTTTTTTGTTTTTAAAATCCGTTTTTATCCATTTATGAAGCCACGAATTTATCGCATTTACCACATACTGACTATCTGTGATAAGCTCCACTTCGCATGGTTCTTTAAGCGCCTTTAAGCCCATAATTGCCGCAGTTAGCTCCATTTGGTTGTTTGTAGCGCACGCACTGCCGCCGCACTCGCATTTTTTAGCGCCCTTGTATTCTAAAATATACGCCCAGCCCCCAGCTCCTGGGTTTCCAAGACTGCTACCGTCGCTAAAAAGTCTGACCGATTTCATTGTTTGCTTCCGAGATTTTCGCACTCACGCCTACGCTAGCCATTTCGTAGCACACAGGGCAACGATGAGAAAATATCCCTACCTGGCTTTTGCATTTCGCGCACGAATACGAAAACGCTAAACTAGCCCCCGCAAATCCCGCTTCCTTCATCGCTACAAGGGCGTTTATTTCGAAATTTTGGCTAGGTTTTTCTGGCTTTTTCTCGCTTCTACCAAGCGCGTAAAAAAGCGCGTTGTAGTCGCTATCGCCCAAATTTACGGCTGTTTTTAGCGGATAGATTAAATCAATCACTTCGCCTAAATTTGGAAATTCGCTAAATTCGCCAAATGGCTCTTTGTTTTTGATAAAAAGCTCTATGCAAAATCTCTTTGCACCCTTGAAATTTAGGGCTAAAATTTGCCTTATTTTCTCGCTAAATGGCGTGTTTGCGTCATTTGCTATGATTTGAGCCCTGATATAGCACGCGCTTTGCCAGACATCTACGCCTTGTTCTTGCAGTGCGTCTAAGACCTGCAACGCCTCGTCAAACCTGCGAAGCCTCTCATAAATCACGGTTAGGTGATTTAGCGCGGTTTGATTGCGTGGGCGCAGACGCAAAGCCTCCAAAAACACCTCCTCAGCCCTACCCATAAATCCAGCCTTAAAATATACAATTCCTAAATTTGTCAGCACAAACTCCCTTTGTGCGCCGTTTGTGGTTTTATTTAGCGCGATTAGATAAATTTCAATCGCCCGCTCATAATCCCCGCTTTTGACAAAAGAATTCGCTAACACCCCAAGGGTAGGCTGATCGATTTGCGGGCTTGATAAAAGCTCGCGGTGAGCGTCGCTAAGCGCGTCTAGGGTGTCAAATTTTTTGATAAAATTCTCTAAATTTGTCCTTTCGTTTTTTTTGTGAAAAATCCCCCAAACATAGCTTAAAACGCTAACTAACAAAATAATGCTGATTAAAACAATTAGCCCAAAAATCGGATCGCGATCATCAAGAAAAAAATTGTCCAAATTTTGCCTCGTGGTATAAAATAAAGGGCGATTATAGCAAAGTGTGGGTATAATTTGCAAATGATTAAAAATGAAAGTATTGAAAGGCTTTTAGCCGTCGCTGATATCGTAGATGTCGTAGAAAGATATGTCCCACTCAAACGCTCTGGCTCAAATTTTGTCGGAATTTGCCCATTTCACGATGATTCGCACCCTAGCATGAGCGTGAGCTCACGGCTTGGGATTTTCCACTGCTTTTCGTGCAAGGCTGGCGGAAATGCTATAAAATTCGTCCAAGACTACGAAAAGCTAAATTTCAAAGAAGCCGTAGAAAAGCTAGCCTCGATGTATGGTTTCGAGCTCGAATACACAAATGAGCGCAATTTTCAGCGCGAAGATAAAAAAATTTTAGAAATTCTAAATGCTTTTTACCAAAGTCAGCTTTATAACAATCCTAGCGCAGTAGAGTATCTGCACTCGCGCGGTCTTAGCGATGAGACGATACAGAAATTTGGCCTTGGCTGGGCTGGATCTAGCGCGCAGACAATCCGTGTTTTGCAAAACGAGCAAATCGAAGCGCGCGACGCCTTTAATGTGGGCGCGATTAAGCAAAACGAGCGCGGAAGCTACGCTAGCTTTATCGAGCGCATTACATTTCCGATTCACAACCACACGGGCAAAATCGTGGGCTTTGGCGGGCGCACGATTAGTGGCAATCCAGCCAAATATGTCAATTCGCCCCAGTGCGCGGTTTTTGATAAATCACGGATTTTTTACGCTTACAATCTAGCCAAAAAAAGTGCGTATGATAAAAAAACCCTCATCATCACAGAGGGCTATATGGATGTCATAATGCTTCATCAAGCAGGTATCGACAACGCAGTAGCCGTGCTCGGCACAGCTTTGACGCCACTACATTTGCCACTGATTAAACGCGGGGATTTGCGCGTGATTTTAAGCTTCGACGGAGATAACGCAGGAATCAACGCTGCGATAAAAAGCGCAAGACTATTATGCGCAAACGGCATTGATAATAGCGTGGTTATCATAGGCGGTGGCGCAGATCCAGCCGATATGGTGCAAGCTGGCAAAGTGCGCGAGCTAGCCCAAATTTACGCTAATGGCATGGAGGGCGGAGAATTTTTGATCAGGCAAATCGCCAAAAAATACGACCTAACCCGCCCTGTGCAAAAAGAGCAGGCTCTAAATGAAATCAAAGAATTTACTAACGCGCTAAATCCCGTGGTAGCGCAGTCATATACGAGTTTGGTAGCGCAAATTTTAGATGTTTCACCTAGTGCGTTTTCGCTAAGTTCAAATTCTGGTGCGAGCGCAAATTTCGCGCCAAAGCAAAATTTAAAACCGCAAGAAAACGCGCCAAAACCAGAAAGCTCAAATTTAAAAGACATAACCGAGCTTCAAGTCATAAAATCCATGCTTTTAAACGAAAATTTCATGGCAAACGGCCTAAACTGCCTTAGCGTGCAGGATTTCCGTATGCATGGCAGGGTGTATGAAGCCCTAATATCAGCGCAAAAAAGCGAAGATGACGAGCAAAGTCTGCGCGCGCTTGCCTTGGATAATAAAATTTTAGCCATTACAAATGAGACAAATTTTATCAAGGCCTGCATGCTTCTTCGTCGCAGGGTTTTAGAGGAGCAAATGCAAAAATTGCTTGTTTCAAACGACCCTGACAGGCTCGATAAAATCCTCGAATATCAAAAAAAAATAAACGAATTAAAAGGAAAAAAATGAAGGCACTCGCACTTTTTAGCGGCGGGCTAGATTCGATGCTAGCCATAAAATTAATAACTATGCAAAATATCGGCGTTACGGCACTTTATATGGATATTGGCTTTGGTGGTAAAGATGATAAAAGCGAGATTATGAGCGAGCGAGCGCGCATGGCTGGGGCTGAGTTTTTGCGCGTGGATATCAGAGATGAGTATTTGCAAAATGTGCTTTTTAGCCCAAAATACGGCTATGGCAAGCAGTTTAACCCCTGCATAGACTGCCATGGGTATATGTTTAAAACCGCGCTTTCTATGTTAGGGGCGCATGGAGCTAGTTTTGTGATTTCTGGCGAGGTGCTAGGACAGCGCCCAATGAGCCAAAGGGCCGCTGCAATGGCGCAGGTGCGCAAACTAAGTAGCGATGAAAATAACCTAATCTTGCGCCCGCTAAGCGCGAAACTAATGGCACCAAGCGCGCCTGAAATCAACGGCTGGGTCGATCGCGAAAAACTGCTAGATATCAGTGGCAGGGGGCGAACGCGCCAAATGGAGTTAGCGGGGGAATTTGGCTTTGATGATTATGAAACGCCGGCTGGTGGGTGTTTGCTTACGATCCAAAGCTACGCTGATAAAATTAAAGATATGATGAAATTTGAAAAATTACAGACCACGCAGGACGCTGAAATTTTAAAATTCGGCCGTCATTTGCGCCTAAACGGTGGCGCAAAAATGATAATCGGACGCAACGAAGATGATAATGCGCGCCTAAGAAATATCCAAAATCCTAAATTTACTCACATTAAATTTACCGAGCCACTCGTAGGTGCATACTCGCTCATTTCGCGCGGTGCTAGTCGCGATGACATGGAGTTAGCGGCGAAATTCGCGCTAACTTATATGAAATTTCAACCAGGCACAAGCTACGAAGTCATCATCGAAAACGAAAAATTTATAGCCACGCCGTTTGAGGATAAGGCCGAAGCGCAAAAATATTTTATTAACTGAATTATTTTATAATAGTAAGAGCTATATAATATTTATGAAAGAGAGGTATAGACTATGCAAGATATTGTAAGGCGCAAGTTTGTGAAAATGGCAGGAGCCGCAGCGGCACTCGGCGCTCTCTCAAACTATGCTAGCGCAGCGGAGAAAAAAGACGAAACAAACGCCGCTAAAAACCCAGTCCCTGGTGTCGGCGGAGAACGCTATATCCCGTATGATCAGCGCAAAGGGCCTGAGTCTTATGTGTATTTTACAAGGGATCTCTCTCCCGCAGGACTAGTCAAAATATTTGATAAAATCAAAAGCGTATTGGTCGGAAAAGTTGCGGTCAAACTCCACACCGGAGAGCCTCATGGACCAAATATTATTCCACGCCCATGGGTAAAGGAGCTTATGAGCTCTCGTCTTGCTAATGCCTCTATTGTAGAGACAAACACATATTACGCAGGCGCGAGGTATAACACAGAAGATCACCGCAAAACTCTCGAAACAAATGGCTGGACTTTTGCTGGTGTGGATATAATAGACGAAGCTGGGACAGCGTTGCTACCGGTGCCACATGGCAAATGGTTTAGCGAAATGTCTATGGGAAAAAATATCCTTGATTATGATTCATTTCTTGCCCTTACTCACTTCAAGGGACACATGATGGGCGGATTTGGCGGTTCGAATAAAAATATCGGTATCGGTTGCGCTGATGGACGAATAGGCAAAAAATGGATCCACTCCGCAGAGGGTAAAGGTCAGTGGAGTATCAGCGAAGAAGAGCTTATGGAGCGTATGAGCGAATCTACCAAAGCAATAACGACATATTTCGCTCACAAAATCGCCTTTATAAATGTATTGCGCAATATGAGTGTTTCTTGCGATTGCGAAGGAACTGCCGCAGCCCCTGTTGTAACTCCTGATATCGGCATTGTCGCCTCGCTTGATATCCTAGCAGCAGATCAGGCATCGGTTGATCTCGTCTATGCCTTGCCAGAGTCATCAAAGCACGATCTCGTCGAGCGCATAGAAACTCGCCATGGTCTTAGACAGCTTTCGTATATGAAGGAAATGGATATGGGCAACGACCGCTATCACCTGATAGATATAGATAACGGCGATGTGGAAATCAAAGTAGCAGACGCCGTGAAGGGTATCAGCGGAAAATGGGTCTCTGACGGCCAGTGAGTAAAAGATATCGCCAAAGCCACTCCGTTTGATGATATCTGTCTAAATTTCGCACGAAATTTAGACATGCCAAATTTTGGCAAGAAATTTTCATTGTAAAATTTACGCCAAATTTGGCTAAATTTCGCCAAATTCTACAATCACAAAATCACCACTTCCTCGTGTAAATCCACACCAAATTCGGCTTTCACACGCATTTTGGCTAAATTTATGAGGGTGATTGCCTCAAAATATGTCGCACCGCCGTAGTTGATAAGAAAATTTGCGTGGATTTCGCTAAATCCGCACCCGCCGACACGAAAGCCCTTTAAACCCACTGCTTCGATGAGCCTACCGGCACTTTCGCCCTGCGGATTTTTAAAACAGCTTCCAAAACTAGCACCCTTGGGTTGATTTGCCCTTTTTTGCGCGATTGCTTCGCTAAGGGCTGCGTCAAATCCGCGCGAAACTTTAAATTTGGCTTCCAAAATAATGCCGTTAATTTCGCTGTGGCGATAGGCGAAATTTAACTCGTCTTTGCCAAATTCGCCAAGATTTGTGCGAACGCTAATGAGATTTTGCGAAATTTCAAAGCCCATAAGTCCTGCGTTCATGGTTATTAGACCGCCCAAAGTACCTGGGATATTTTTTAAAAACTCGAAATTCGCGAGATTTTGCTGTTTTGCGAAGTTGTAAATTTTAGCGCTTTTTGTTTTTGCGCCGATTTTTAAAATGTCGCCGTCAAGTGAAATAAAGTCAAATTTATCGCTTAAAATTCCAAGTTTTGGCGGATTAGGCGAGATTAAAAGATTATTTGCCCCACCTATGACAAAGCCGCTAAATTCGCTGTTTTCGTCTAAAATTTCAACTTTTTCCACACCACCGATTTTAACCGAACTATATTTTGAAAAGTCAATTTCTTTATAAATTTTCGCCATAACTACGCCTTGAATTTTTTGGTTATTATACTGAAATTTTAGAATTATTTTTCTTGCGACGGCAAGGCGTCTTTTAGGAGATTTTTGAATTTTTCCAAGCTTTCATCGCTTTTTTCGATACTTTCACGCAGCAAAAAACTAGCCTCGATAATGGCATAAAGCTCTGGCTTCGTGCGTTTCCAGTTTTGCAAGGTTCTAGTAGTTATGCGTAAAATCCGCGCTTTGTCTTGTTGAGTGTATTTCATAAGTGAAAATTTAGCAAGATTAAATTTAATTCCGAATTGTCAAATTATTTCGTAAATTTAAACTAAATTTAGAAAATATTTCGTATAATACGAAAACCATTATTACTTAGCAAAAAATTTATGTTTTTATACACTTAAATAATGTGCATAAATTGAAAAAAATTAAAATTTAGGAACATAAAATGAAAAAAATAATTTTTGGAATAATGGCATAGGTAGTGCTATCGAAGCTAAAATTATAATATAGGAGAAAAATTTATATGGAACGAATTAAAACTGAACAATTACCCTTGGGCGTATCAAGCCAATTATTGACAAATGAAAATGTTTATTATTTCTCGTTTATTACTTTTAAGGGTGGTTGTGGGACAGCTGGCTCTAAGAAAGATCATTGGATAGCGCTTACAAATAAAAGAATTTTATATAAATCAAAGATTAGTGATGAAAAAAATAAAAGCTTCAAAGAAAGCAATGGAATAATTCCTTTTGATAAAATTTCTCTTATGGAAATTGATAGTAAAATTGAAAAAGGCGGTTGTGGATGTAGCGGCACACAATCATTTAATTTAAAAATTGCAAGTTCTGGCACAATAGTAATAATACCAATTCCAACAGAAGCAAAAGCATATGAAATCAGAAAAGCGTATATGGAATTATTGGAACTAAGAAAAGAAAACTGATTAAATGGGTATTTTAAATAAAATTTCTATTGCGTTGGTTAGAATATATCAAAGAAATAAAGGAAAAAGAAAGCCAAAATGTTTGCACTATCCAAGTTGCTCTAATTACGCGATTTTGGCTTTTCAAAAGTATAATTTTTTTAAAGCATTGGTAAAAACAATAAATAGAATTCGAGATTGCCATCCGTTTTCGAACAGACCGTATATTGATTACCCATAATAAATAATTTTAATAATTCAAATTCTACAAATTCCTAATCTCGCTATATTCCGTCGGTATCAGCATATCTCGTGCGCAAATTTGTTCGCTGTAAAAGCCATGCGAAAAGCCTAAATCAAAGAGCTTTTGCACTGCGTTTAGTTGCGTTTCGTTCATCGTAATCGAATTTTCGTTTGCATAAAGACCTAGATACTTTTCTAGTTTTTTATCATCAACCCGCACCAAATCTCGCTCAATTAGCATTTTTGATAGCAAAGATTTATTTGCGTGAGCGACCCGCACGGCGTCAGTCAGCACCCTTTCGCACTCAATCGCGTCTGTGAGTGGCAGCGATCTACGAAGCGCCATACCGCCAAGCGGAAGCGGTAAATTTTCGCCATTTAATTCGCTCCAAATGTCCCAAATTTCGCGCTCCACGCATAAATCGCTAGAAAAATCCAAAATGCTTTCATGTATCAGCACCCCAGCATCGACCTCGCCGCTAAGCACGGCGTTTTCGATCTCTAAGAAATTTTTATACACAATCCTAGCATTCGGGTAGGCAATGCGAAAAATCATCGCATTTGTCGTGTGTTTGCCACTTAGGGCGACTTTGAAATTCGGTTTTAGCTTCACGCCTTTTTTCTTTATCAGTTTTGGACCATAGCCTTCGCCAAAGCTCACAGCCGTGCGAAGCAAAGCATAATCAGCGTAAATTTTTGGATACAATGCAAAAGAGATAGCACAAACATCATAAGTCCCAGCCAAAGATGCTAAATTTAGCGTTTGAATATCGTCTGCGTGATTTTCAAATTTAAGCCACGCAGAATTTACCCAGCCAAATTTTATCGCCATATACATAAAAATATCGTCCGCATCGGGCGAGTGAGCAACGCTAATGTTTTTCATAATCTTACCTTAAATTTGATTTTGTGCAATCATAACAAAAAAGGGTTAAATTTCGCCATATTACACAACCTATTATTAAAGTTATTTTGCTAAAATCAGCGGTAAATTTTTTTTAAGGAACACTATGGACGAAGGAAAGAAAAAAACCCTTGACGCCGCGCTAAAATCGATTGATAAAGCGTTTGGCAAAGGCACTTTGGTTCGCCTTGGCGATAAGCAAGTCGAGGCGATCGACGCGATATCCACAGGCTCAGTCGGCCTTGATATCGCCCTTGGAATCGGCGGCGTGCCAAAGGGCAGAATTATCGAAATTTACGGACCAGAAAGCTCTGGTAAAACTACTTTGACACTTCATATCATCGCCGAGTGCCAAAAGGCTGGCGGAATTTGCGCATTTGTCGATGCCGAGCACGCGCTAGATGTCAAATACGCCGCAAATTTGGGCGTGGATACAGACAATCTATATGTGAGCCAACCAGATTTTGGCGAGCAGGCCCTTGATATCGTCGAAACCCTAGCCAAAAGTGGCGCGATTGATTTGATAATTGTAGATAGCGTCGCAGCACTTACGCCAAAGAGCGAAATCGACGGCGATATGGGCGATCAGCATGTAGGACTTCAAGCCCGCCTTATGAGCCAAGCTCTTCGCAAACTCACAGGCGTCGTGCATAAAATGGGCACAACCGTGATTTTCATCAACCAAATTCGTATGAAAATCGGTATGACAGGATATGGAAGCCCAGAGACCACCACAGGCGGAAATGCGCTGAAATTTTACTCATCAGTGCGTATTGATATCCGCAAAATCGCCACTCTTAAACAAAACGAAGAGCCAATCGGCAACCGCGCGAAGGTAAAAGTGGTCAAAAACAAGGTTGCTCCGCCGTTTAAAGTGGCAGAATTTGACATTATGTTTGGCAAGGGCGTTTCCAAAGTCGGCGAATTGATTGATTATGGCGTCAAACTCGACATTGTCGATAAAAGTGGCGCGTGGTTTAGCTATGGTGATACGAAGCTTGGTCAAGGCAGAGAAAATGCCAAAATTTACCTAGAAAATAACCCAAGCGTGGCCGATGAAATTCTAGGCAAAATAAAAGAACAAATGGGAAGCGAAGGCGTGAATTTAAGCGATTCTAGCGATGATGATAAAGGAGAAGAATAATGGTATTTGTAGAAAATGTGTATGCAATCGAGGTTTTAGATAGCAGAGGTAATCCGACGGTCAAAGCCACAGTCGAGCTAAGCGACGGCACGGTAGCGAGCGCAGTAGTGCCAAGTGGGGCAAGCACTGGCAAAAGAGAGGCTTTGGAGTTACGCGATAAAGACGCGAGATTTGGCGGAAAAGGCGTGTTAAAAGCGGTCGCTAATGTAAATGAAGCAATCGCTGAGGCAATCGTGGGAGCCGATGCGTATAATCAAAAATTTATAGATGATACTATGTTGGAGCTTGACGGCACCGAAAACTACTCAAATTTAGGCGCAAATGCTGTTTTGGGCGTATCTATGGCAGTAGCTAGGGCAGCTGCAAAAAGCCTAAATATGCCACTATATCGCTATTTGGGTGGCGCAAATGCCAGCATTTTGCCTGTGCCGATGTTTAATATCATCAATGGTGGCGCACACGCAAACAACAGCGTGGATTTCCAAGAATTTATGATTATGCCGTTTGGTTTCGATAATTTCAGCGACGCTTTGCGCGCAGCGGCTGAGATTTATCAAACTTTAAAGAAAATTCTAAATGACGCAGGTCATAGCACGGCTGTGGGCGATGAGGGTGGTTTCGCGCCAAATTTAAAAGACAACGAAGAGCCGATTAAAATCATTATGAGCGCGATTGAAAAAGCTGGATACAAACCAGGCGAGCAGATTAAAATCGCCCTAGATGTCGCTTCTAGCGAGCTTTACGAGGACGGAAAATACAAATTAGAAGGCAGAGAATTCACAAGCGAAGAGCTAATTGAATACTACGCGAATTTGTGCGAAAAATACCCAATTTTCTCTATCGAAGATGGCCTAAGCGAAGACGACTGGGACGGCTGGAAAAAGCTAACCGAGCGCCTTGGCAAAAAAGTGCAACTCGTGGGCGATGATTTGTTTGTAACAAACGAGAAAATTTTGCTAGAAGGTATCAAAAAAGGCGTGGCAAATGCGATTTTGATTAAACCAAATCAAATAGGCTCTGTTAGCCAAACCATGCAAACCGTGCGCCTAGCGCAACGCAACGGCTATCGCTGCATTATGAGCCACAGAAGTGGCGAGAGCGAGGACGCGTTTATCGCTGATTTTGCGGTCGCGCTAAATACAGGCGAAATCAAAACAGGCGCTACTTCAAGAAGCGAACGCAACGCAAAATACAACCGCTTGCTTGAAATCGAGTGCGAAAGCGACGAATTTTTAGGCAACAAACTATAATGCTTTTTAAAAAAAAGGGTAGTGGTGCGCGCGAGCTTGGCTCTTACGCCCAGCGCGCACAATTTGGCGATGATAGCGAAATTTTAAGCCAAATCGGTGCTAAATTTTACGATGAGCAAGAGGGCAAAAGTGAAAATTTAGCCCGGGATTTCTACGAGCAAGAATTTGGCGCAAATTCGGCGCAAAAGCCAAATTCGGGCGCAAATTTTACGCCAAATTCTAGCCAAAATTCAGGCGCGAAAACGCGCGCCCCGCAAAGCCCAAATTCTCAAAATTCTCAAAATTCGCCAAAATTTAGCAAACCTAGAAATTTCAG
This sequence comes from Campylobacter sp. JMF_15 NE4, assembly GCF_027737645.1. Classification (NCBI taxonomy): domain Bacteria; kingdom Pseudomonadati; phylum Campylobacterota; class Epsilonproteobacteria; order Campylobacterales; family Campylobacteraceae; genus Campylobacter; species Campylobacter sp. JMF_15 NE4. The sequence goes on from NZ_JAOVTY010000002.1 coordinate 226,856, forward strand.
AAAAATCGAATCGCCATTTAAAAAGATCGCCATTGCGCTTTGCGGGCTAGTGGCTATCGCTTACGCTGGATTTTTCTTATACGATGTGCTTTTTGGCAAGCGCTCGTTGGAGGTTTTGCGCGATTTGCAAAAGCAAAAGGCGTTTTTGTTTTCGGATATTGAGAGGCTAAAAAGCGAAAACGCCGAGCTTCAAAAGACATATTTGGAGCGTCGTTTGCTGGATCCGGATTTGGTTAAATGAAAATTTTACTACCCTTTTTATGCGCAGTTTTACTGCTAGCCGATACGAATTCTAGCGCGAATTTAGACGCAAATTCCACAAACAAAGACAAAAATTCAAGCGCAGAGCAAAATTTAAGCACGCCTAAATTTCAAGTCATAAAGCCCATAATCCCGCCAGATGACTTCACCTCGCAGCTCTTTTCGCTCCCCTCAAACGCCAAAGTAATCGAGCAAATCATAGTGCGTTATAGCGACGAAAATGGCGCAACACAGGAAAAAATCATCGACATAAATCGCTCTGTGGATTGGCGAGATGATTTTATGCTAAGTGCGCGAGCTAAACCTGCGCTTTCTAAAATTTTAGATGTTTCTGTCACTTCAAATGACCCAAATTTAGAGCAAAACGGCGGTATTTCTATGCCTAAGCCATATTTTACGCCACGCCTTGATTTGCCGTTAGAGACGATTAAATTTGACGATAAATTGCAGTTCGTTATCAAAAATCATAGTCTTGAAATCATCACAAAAGATGAGATCAAATCCCTCGACACAAACAAAAGCAAATTTGCAAAAATCGAGCTTTTTAGGGACGAAATGAAGCTTAGTCAGGCTGGATTTATGGTAAATGTGGGCGGGTTTTATGACATTAATATTACCAGAGATGAGGGGTTTTACAGCCTCGAAATCAGCGGCGAATCAAACGCTAGCTTTGAGAATTTCGCCAATGGCTACATAATCAAACTAAAATAAGGAGAGAGTATGACACATACAGAAATTTTAAATTTTCGCCACGCATGCAAAATTTTTGACGAAAACAAAAAAATATCAGACGAGGATTTCAGAGCAATCCTAGAAGCTGGAATTTTGGCTCCAAGCTCGACTGGGCTTGAACAATGGGATTTTTTAGTTATACAAAATGATGAAATGAAGCAAAAAATTTACAATCTTTGCTGGAAACAGCCTCAAATCACCACCTCAGCGCGCCTTGTCGTAATCATGGCGAAAATTTCTGAGCTCAAAAACGGCAGCGAATACATCGCCAAAATGATTTCTCGCCGTGAGGACAAAAGCACAGAAGAGCGCGAAGCAAGGGTGAAATTCTACGATGAATTTTTAAATGCAAATTTCAAAAATGACGATGAATTGCTATTTGGCTGGTCGCACGCTCAGTGTATGTTCGCAGCGATGACTATGATGAACGAGGCTGGAAGTCGTGGGATCGATAGCTGCGCAATCGAGGGGATTGATGATAGGCTTGAACTCACAAGAGTGCTAGGATACGAGCCAAACGACCGTCGCGTGGCACTCGTGCTTCCGTTTGGATACCGCGTAAATCCACAGCCTAAAAAACTACGCCGTGCATTTGACGATGTCGTAAAAGTGATAAAATAAAGGAAATTTCGTGAAAAAGCTTTTTTCTTTTGCCCTTGTTTGCGCGCTTTTTGCTGGTTGCGCGCACAAGGCCGAGTTCAAAAACGGCGCAGATGTCGCCCCGTATGATGAAAATATCCTAGTCGCAAACGCCATGCAGGAAGCCCAAATTTATACCCCGGCTGAGATTATGAGCGAGCAAACTTTCATCTCTTCAACTAGCCTTGGCAAAAAAAAGGATCTAACCCTTAGCCTTGGCGAGTTTGTCAGAGGCGAGACAAAGCGATTTATCGGCTCGTATTTGTTGCGAGCAAATACGATAAGCGATGAAAAACTCATAAGCCCTAGCGCGCTTTTAATCGTTCCGCAAATCAGCGATTTTAAATTTGGCTTTTATAGCGCAGACGGCTTCGATGTGACGGCAAAACCATTTATTAGCTACGATTTGAAGCTTAAAATTCTAAAAAACGGCAAGCCGATTTATAATAAAACAATCTCTACAAACGAGAGAAATTTCGGCGACAGCGAGTTTTTCGGCGGTGGAGATGGCTCGTATGAGCAACTAGCCGAAATTTTCCAAAAAGCCCTTGCCAACGACTACGCAATCCATGCCAGAGAGATTATCGATACGATAAATTTAGCGGATTAATCCAAATGCCCCTTTACCAAAAGGGGCTAAATTTGGCGCGAATTTACTACTTAAATTTGACATAAAAGCGAAATTTCACGCCTCTTTTGGGCGCAGATTATCGCGTATGATTTCAAAATCATCGTTTTCTTTGCCGTAATTAAATGTAATTTCCACGATTTTTAAAAGCCTAGAAGTGATTTCATTGACGATTTCCATATCGTTCATCAGCGAGGTCGCCATTTTGTTTGAAATGAGCTTTTCGGCTAGAAGTTTATCGGGTGCGAGCGCGCTTTTGCGGTATTCTTCAAAAAGCGCCCTAAGCTCCTTCATACCCTCTTTGCTATCGATTTCGAAATCGCGCAAACTCTCCATAATGCGGAGCATTTTTACGATTTTTGCGCGCAATTTGTCGTATTCGGCGCGGATATGTTCGTTCGATGAGCTCATAAATTTAAAGATATTTGGCTGGATTAGTTTGACATCTTTTAGCGTTTCGGCTAAAAGCAGGCTTGCCCTGCGGATATTCATAAAGCGCGTCAAATCGCTGTCTTTGGCGTTTGCGCTAGCGCCGATGAGGTAGTCTGTGATTTGCGAGTAAAGCTCTTTGAAGCGGTTTTCGTAAAGCTCGTCGAAATTTATCTCCTTTGGCTTCGAGCGTTTGGCGATAATCTCGGCTGAGCCAAGCTCTGAGCTAAGGTCATTTTTGCTAATGCTGATGGATTTTGCCACGATTGAGACGGTGTTAGAATACAACCTGCCCATTTCTTTGATAAGCAGGATAAATGCCGTATTTGGCACCTTTTGCGCGTTTTCGTCGAGAAATTTTGCCTTGATGATTTTGGCGCGTTTGACCTTGCCGGTGATGATTTTGTTTAGTAAAATTTCGAGTTTTGAGATCAGTGGATAAAAAATCATGCACCCAAAAGTATTAAAAATCGTGTGAAAAACAGCGAGTTTGAGCGCGTAATCATCGCTTTTTATCCCCACATACGCACTCACCCAGTCTGTGGCAAGCACAAAGTATTTTATCAGTGCGATCACCAAAACAGCCGTGGCGACATTGAAAATCACATGGCCAAGCATTAGCTTTTTTCCGTCGAAATTCGCCGAAAGTGAGCCGATGACTGCCACGATTGTGCTTCCGATATTTGAGCCAATGGCGATTGCGATTGCGTTTTCGTAGCTTATCTGCGATGCGCCAAGAGCTGCGATGACAAGGGCGAGCGTAGCGTGCGAGCTCTGGGTCAGTATCGTAATGACAATACCCACAAATGTGTAAATCAAAAGCCCGCCAAACCCGCTCATAGCGTATTTTGCTAGATCGACCGTCTCTTTGATCTCCTCAAATCCGCCCTTCATATAGTGGATCCCTAAAAACAAAAGCCCTAAGCTAAATAAAAAATAGCCAAAACTTTTGGAATTTTGGTTTTTGGTGAATAAAAACAGCGAGCCTAGGATTATCAGAGGCATTGCGTAGTATGCGATTTGCGTTTTTAGCCCCAGTGCAAAGAGCCAACCGCCAGAAACCGTGCCTAAATTTGCCCCGCAAATGATAGCTAGTCCAGCGCTAAGCCCGATTAGCCCCGCGCTTAAAAACGATATCGCAAGCACGCTAACTAGGCCACTTGATTGCATGATAAAGGTCGTGATAAACCCAAAAAGAAAGCTTTTAAATTTGCTAGAAGTTACGCTGTGTAAGAAATTTTCGATTATACTTAGACCGCTTAGGGCTTGATTTAGCAAATTTATCGCAAAGATAAAAATGCAAATTCCAAAGGCGATTGTCATAAAGCTTTTTGAATACGCCATTAGCGCACAGGCGATGATAAGGATAAGGCCAAAGGCGATTTTGCGCCTTAAATCAATTAGTTTTTTTAAAAAATCATTTTGGATTTGCAACTTTTTCCTTTTTTTATTTTAAGGCTTTTAAAAGTCGAAATATTACAATATTTTGCGTAAATTTGGGATTAAAATCTAAATTTAAAGGTTGAAATTTAAAGGCAAATTTGATGAATTTTAAAATTTAAAATTCGGGATTTCTCCCGAATTTTGATTATTTGCTAATTAGCTCGATGTATGCCATCTCAGCTGCGTCGCCACGGCGAACGCGAGTTTTGATGATACGAGTATAGCCACCATTTACGCCCTCGTATTTTGGAGCGATTTCGGTAACTAGTTTGTTTGTTGCGCCTTTGTCTTGTAATGCAGCGAAAACAAATTTATGAGCTTCGCTATCGCCTTTTCTAGCTCTTGTGATTAGTTTTTCAGCATAACTTCTAAGCTCTTTTGCCTTAGGAAGCGTTGTCTCGATTTTGCCGCTATTTACTAGTGCGATAGTTAAATTTTTTAGCAGTGCAGCACGATGAGACGAAGTGCGACCTAGCTTTCTATATCCGTGATTGTGTCTCATTTATTATCCTTAATTTTTTGATTGTGCTTTAAGCTCTTCAAGCTTTTGTTTAAGGCTATCTTTTTTGCTTAAAAATTCTGGTTTATCATTACTCAATGGATAACCGATTTCTTCCATAATGCCTTTAATCTCTTCAAGAGATTTTTTACCTAAATTTTTAAGGTCTTTTAGCTCTGATTCGCTCATAATAGCGATTTCACCGACAAATTTAATATCGGCTTTTTCTAAGCAGTTAAAGCTTCTTGCACTTAAATTCAAACTATTAATGCTTTCAAATAATTTAGCAAATTCTGAATTTGTAGGGATTTGTTTTCCCAAAGTATCAGAAATATTGATATTTACTATGCCTTTGAAAACGCTTAGTTGTTGATACATAGCCTCTAACGCATTTTTAAATGCGTCGATTGCGCTTACTTGTCCGTCAGTTGTGATCGTAAATACTACTCTTTCGAAGTCTGGGTTATCCTCGACTAGGACATTTTCGATATCATACACTGCTTTTGTAACAGGCGTAAAGAAAGCGTCAAGCGCGATATAATCGCTATCAAGAGTGCCTCTTATCTCTTCGCTTGGAACATAACCAATGCCCTTTTCTACGATTAGAGTAAATTTCAAATCGGCATCTTCGTTAATAGTAGCCAAATATGCGCTAGGATTTACTACATCGACCAAATCGTTGGCAAGATCGCTTCCGCAAATCTCTTTTGGTCCTTTGAAGCTGTATTCTACAACCTCTCTTTTTGAATCGCCTTTGATTTTAAATCTTAGGCTTTTCAAATTTATGATAAATGCAGCAACATCTTCGAGCATACCTCTCATACTATCAAATTCGTGGGTTACACCCTCGATTTTGACAGCAGTCGGAGCGAATCCGACGGTGCTAGTATATAGCAATCTTCTTAAAGGGTGAGCCAGAGTGACGCCGTATCCTGTCTCAAAAGGATATGCTACGATTTTAGCAACATTTTCGCTGACATTTTCAACCTTTAATTCAGTTGGCATATGAGCTGATGTTGTAATTTTTCTCATGTTTCACCTACTATTTAGAGTAAAGCTCTACGATAAATCTTTCCTCGACAGGAATAACTATTTCATCTCTTTCTGGAACGCGTGAGAAAATTCCATATCTTTTCTCTTTCTCTACATCGACCCAAGCAACGATACCTGTTTGAGCTGTCAAATCAACCGCTCTTGAAATTTGAGGATTGTTTTTGCTTTTTTCGATAACTTCGATTTTTTGTCCAGCTTTTACATTGTATGATGGGATATCTAGTCTTTTTCCATCGACTAAAATATGTCCGTGAGTTACAAGTTGTCTTGCAAAACGGCGAGTTGTAGCAAAGCCCATTCTATAAACTACATTATCAAGTCTTTGCTCTAATAGTTGGATTAAAATCGCACCTGTGTTTCCATCGCGACGAGCAGCTTCTGCGAATAGTTTGCGGAATTGTTTCTCGCTAACGCCATACATAAATTTAGCTTTTTGTTTTTCTCTTAATTGTGAGCCGTATTCGCTAAGTTTAGCGCGTCTTTGTCCGTGTTGGCCTGGCGCATAAGGTCTTTTTAGAAGAGCGCTTTTTCCAGCTAGTCTTCTTTCGCCTTTCATAAATAAATCAACGCCTAGTCTTCTTTCTAATTTTTCAACTGGTCCTGTATATCTAGCCATTATATTCTCCTAAATTTATTATACGCGGCGGCGTTTTGGTGGTCTGCAACCATTGTGAGCCAAAGGAGTAATGTCTTTTAAAAATGTAACTTTAATACCCTCAATAGCACCCACGCTCTTTACAGCAGTTTCTCTACCGCTACCTGGACCTTGAACTTTGATACCAACTTCTTTAATGCCATGCTCTTTTGCTTTGCCAAGCGCATCTTCTACTGCTTGTTGAGCTGCGTATGGAGTTGATTTTTTGCTGCCTTTAAATCCTAGTCCGCCAGCACTGCTCCATGCGATAGCATTTCCCATTTCGTCTGTAACTGTAATCATTGTGTTATTAAATGTAGCAGAGATATAAACGATACCTTTTGCTATATTTTTTCTAACGGTTTTTTTCTTAACAACTTTTCTTTTTGCCATTTCTCAATCCTTATTTAGTTGCCGCGCCGACAGTTTTGCGTTTGCCCTTGCGGGTTCTAGCATTTGTCTTTGTTTTTTGACCGCGAACAGGAAGACCTTTTCTGTGTCTTAAACCTCTATAACCACCCAAATCCATCAAAGCTTTGATATTCATCGCAACTTCTTTTCTAAGATCACCCTCAACCATATAGTTTTCTTGGATCTCTTTGCGGATTGTAGCAGCCTCATCTTCGCTTAGATCAGCAACTCTTTTGTCGTAAGAAATGCCAGTGGCATCAAGAATTTTTCTTGAAGTGAAAAGACCTATACCATAGATATAAGTTAGGCCATACTCAATTCTTTTTTTCTTTGGTAAATCAACACCTGCGATACGAGCCATAACTTATCCTTGTCTTTGTTTATGTTTTGGATTGTCACAAATTACATGGACAACACCTTTGCGTTTGACGACTTTACATTTGTCGCACATCTTCTTAACAGAAGGACGAACTTTCATCCTACACTCCTAAAATTTTATTCCGCTTAATGCAACTTGCACTTAGGTTTAACGAATTTCAGGCGAAAGTATCAAACCAACTGTTTTCAAAATAGCGGTGATTTTGAAAACACTTCTTCACGCAGTTAGTTGCAAAGGGCAGAATTTATCCAAATTTAGCTTTAAATTTACTTATTTAACGCGCAAAATTTAAATTAAATTTTTGCAAATTTTGATAAAATAACCAAATTTTATTTCAGGGGGCAGGTATGAATTTCGACAAAATAACCAAAAATTTGGAAAAATTAGGTTACAAGGTCAGCGCTTTTGAGAGCAAAGAAAAGGCTGTGGAGTATCTAAATATCTATATCCACGATGTCAGCGTGGGCTTTGGCGGTTCGATGAGCGTCAAGGAAATGGGGTTGTATGAGAGCCTCAGAGAGCACAACGAAACCTACTGGCACTGGCTACTTGACAAAAATCTCAGCGTCGATGAAACGCGCAAAAAAGCCCTTACGACCGATGTTTATATCTCGTCTGTCAATGGCATTTCAGAAGACGGCGAAATCATCAACATTGACGGCACCGGCAACCGCATAGCAGCGATTTGCTACGGGCACAAAAAGGTCTATTTCATCGTGGGCAAAAACAAAATCGCGCCAGATTTTGATAGTGCGATGAGCAGGGCTAGAAACATAGCCGCCGTGAAAAATACAAATCGCTTTAAATCAAAAACCCCATGTGTCGCAAACGGGGATAAATGCTACGACTGCAAGAGCAAAGAGCGTATGTGTAGGGGGTTTAGCATATTTTACTATCCGCCGTATGGCTGTGAATACGAAGTGATTTTGATCAACGAAAATTTAGGATTTTAAGCAAATTTCGCTGTTTTGCCTGAAATCACCTAAACCAAATCCCTACAATAATAAATTCAAAGCGTTTAAATTTCAATTTGTAATGAATTTAAACGCTAAATTCGCAAATTTCGCGCCATAATAAATTTTATTCTAATCCTAAATTTAGGCAATTTTGCGAAGAATTAAAAAAACATTTAATCTCATCTCTTTTGATTGTAGTTGTAAAACTAACAATTAGACAAAAAATTACAAATATCCAAGTTAAAATCTGTTTTTTATTCATAAACTTCCTTTCTGAAATTTTCAGGTTTATTTCCTTTAAAATTTAAAACAAAAATTAAAATTAAGAAAAACAAACTTGCCTTTAAACAAAAAAATGTCGTTTTTTCATTTCTTTCTGGTTCTTTGAGCTTGTTTTCATAATCGTATTTTATGTAAATTATTCCATTTTTATCTTCGAGTTGCAATATGTGGTCGTAGTAAAACAAAATATCTGGTTCGCTGTAAATTTTAACTCTCTCACCAATAAGTTTTGAGTAAATTTCTCGCTCACTTTTTCGAATTTGATAAAATTTATGCTCTTTTTCGTTTAAGTCCAGTCGCAAAGTCCCGCCAGTGCCCTTTGCTTTATACCACGCTGATTGTAAAATTCCTTCGTTTATATCGAGATTTTCGAGCGTTCTTGGATTGTAAGACAGTGCCTTTAAATATCCCAACACTACAAGATAAAGAAAACAACCGATTAAACCTAATGACATTATCGAAATTACGGAGCTAAAAACGGATTTTGGTTTTTTAAAAACTCTGTAATAAAAAATCAAGTAAATATAGCTATTTAGCCAACGATTTTTCAAATTCAATTTTATCCTTTGAACTTTCATATTTTTTAACTCCGAAATTCGAAGTAATCCAGTAAAATTTAGAGAGAATTTGAATTTTTAAATTAAAAATTTATGTGAATTTCCCCGGATTGCTTCACTTCGCTCGCAATGGCGACGAATTCGCAGGATTTTATTTTTCCTGCCTTGAATTTTTCTCCTCTATCCCACTGATACCCTCACGGCGTGCAAGCTCGCGCAAAATCGTCTCAGGGTGGATTCCATGATCCCCCAAAGCTACAAGCATGTGAAAAATAATATCCGCGCCCTCGTAAATCGCGTCGTATTCTGGCTCGCCTGCTCTATGCTCGCCAAATTGCGCCCGTTCGGCCTCTGACGCAGATTTTGCACGGGTTAAATCCTTGCATGCAAGCGCGAACTCGCATGCCTCTTCGGAGATTTTTTTAAGATAGCTATTTTCGCCTTTTTTATAGAGGCTTGCGACATACGATTTCGCAGGGTCTGCGTTAAATTTCCTATCCAAGCAAACATGGTAAATTTCATCTAAAATATCATAAGGCGAAATTTTGCGCGCAGTTTTGGGCGCAGTGTTTTCATCGCCCAAATTTTGCGAATTTTGCGCCAAATTTTGCAAATTTTTCGCTAAATTCTCGCCAAATTTTACTTCGTTAAAAAAACAGCTTTTCGCTCCCGTATGACACGCCACGCCGCCTTTTTGCTCTACTTTGAGTAGCAGAGTATCGTTGTCGCAGTCTAAAAACGCAGATTTTATGATTTGCTCATTTCCGCTTGTTTCGCCCTTTTTCCAAATGCGATTTTTTGTGCGCGAAAAATAGTGCGCCAGCCCCGTTTCTAGCGAAAGCGCAAGCGCCTCTTCGTTCATATAACCAAACATCAAAACAGCCCCGTCGCTGTAATCTTGCACCACCACTGGGAGCAGGCCAGCGACCTTTTGCCAATCAACCTTAATCATAAAATCTCCGTTTTTGATAAATTTACGCGATTTTGCAATCCCGCATGGGGATTGCAAAATTTATTATTCGCTAATCGCCGATTGTTGCGGTTTATTTTTGGTATCGACCCAGATATTTGGCACCGCACCGCCTGGGGTTAGGAAAATCTGCGTGTCTTTGTTCTCACGCAAAGCCTCGTTGAATTTCGCCTGAGTTTCGATTTGCTTTAAATTTAACAAATTTTGATTTAGGCTTTTTGCGATTTCAGTATTTGCATACGCTTGTGCCTCAGCTTCGATTTTTACAGCGTCTGCCTTACCTTGCGCTTCGATTTTTACAGCATCAGCGTTACCTTTTGCAAGGGCTGCTTTTTTAAGCGCCTCTTGATTAGCCCTTTCGACTTCGTATTTTGTGCGCTCAGCCTCTTGTTTTGCGATTTGCACACGCTCGATTTGCTCTTTGATTTTTGGCGGTAGGATAATCTCACGAAGTTGCACAGCACGAAGCTCCACAGGCGAATTTTTAAGTGCGTCGATATTCGAGCGAATTCCTTGATCAATCGCCTTAGCAATCTCTTCACGCTTAGTCGGAAGCTCCTCAGCTGGGTAGTTGCCGATGACGCTACGCACGACATCTTTGACGCGAGGATCGATGATTTTATCCTCCCATAAAAGCCCCCACTCCGCAATCGTCGCAGGCGCGGTGCTCTCGTTTAGTTTATACTGCACGGTGATATCCACGCTTACTGGCAGGTTACGAGAGTCTAGCACTGAAAGCGAATTTTTGCGGATGATTCCACCGATACTTCCGCCACTTGCCCTGCTTGTAGCCATATCCTCGTTGCTAGTGTAGTTGATGATTCTCACGCGCGTATCAATCACAAAAATATCTTGGATAAACGGCACGAAAAAGTGGATTCCAGCGCCTAGCGGTGTGGGATCGTATTTACCCAAATTTGACTTAATGCCAACCTCGCCTGATTGGATAGTGGCAAATGGTTTTGCAATGATAAAAAGCGCGACAATAGCGATTAAAAAGTAGAAAAATCCGCCGAATTTAAAGCCGCCTAAATTCTGCAAATTTGGCCCCTTAAAGCTAAATCCACCATTTTCGTTGCCACCATTTTTTTTATTTTTGTTGAAATAATCATTTAAATCTGCCGGCATAATTATCCTTATTTGATGTATGCGAGCCAGTGCTCAAATTTAGGGTCTTTGCCAGTAACGACCGCGAAATACGCTTTTTGCAATTTGCTTGTGATCTCGCCCATTTCGCCCTTGCCGATAATGCGTCCGTCGATATTGCTAATCGGCGTAACCTCAGCGGCTGTGCCTGTGAAAAACGCCTCATCGGCTGCATAGACTTGATCGCGCGAAATGCGTTGGCGAAGGACTTTTATGCCCAAACTCTCGGCGATTTGGATAACTGAGTTTTGAGTGATTGACTCCAAGCTAGTATCGTTTGGCGGAGTGATTAGCGCGCCGTCTTTTACGATAAACAAGCATTCCCCTGGACCTTCTGCGACGAATCCTTGTGGATCAAGTAGTAGCGCCTCATCGTATCCAGCATCGACTGCTTCGAAATTTGCCATTTGTGAGTTGAAATAATTCGCACTCGCTTTTGCCTTAGCCATCATTGAGTGTTGAGCAGGTTTCGCCCAAGATGAAATTTTCACCTTAATGCCCGCTCTTAGGGCTTCCTCGCCCATATACGCGCCCCATTGCCACGCAGCTACGATTGTATCGACTGGGACATCTTTTAGTGAAACGCCCATAGAGCCGTATCCTAGGTAGATTAGTGGGCGGATATAGACGGTTTGGTCGAAGTCGTTTTTGGCTACGACATCGATTTGCGCCTGACGCAGCTCATCGAAGCTATAAGGGGTTTTGATTAGGCAGAGTTTGGCTGAAACTAAAAGTCTTTTTGTGTGCTCATCAAGGCGAAAAATCGCATAACCCTTGTCTGTCTTGTAGGCCCTTACGCCCTCAAATACTGCGTTGCCATAATGAAGCGAGTGGCTTAAAACATGCGTTGTAGCCTCAGCCCATGGGATTAGCGAGCCGTTTTTCCAAATTAAATTTGCCGGTTGAACCTTTGCCATTTTACATCCTTTTTTGAAATTTAAACCTGTGATTTTATCTAAAATTTTATAAATTTTGACTTTTCAAATTCGTTTAATCTACTACCCAAAGAAATGCGAAGCATTTCAGTAAAATTAAATCAGCTAAATTTAGAAAAACGAAGTTTTTCTAAATTTAGCCACCTTAAAAGCGTCGTCGGGGGTTGGGGGTTTGTAAGGGGGAAGGGGCGCGACCTCGCAATTCAAGCCCCCTTCCCCCTTACAGAGAATTCCACGGCGCAGGTTAAATTTACAAAATCGTTCAATGCTAAATTTGGGTTGAATTTTGAATTTAAATTTTACTGGATTGCTTCGAAAACTTCGTTTTCTCGCAATGACAGCGAATTTGGCGCAAGGAATTTTAAACTCGTAGATTACCACGAATTTTGCTAACGAAAAATTCTCGCAATGACAGATTATACAAAATTCAAGGTCAGTATTTAGCAAAATTTAAAATTCCACAAACGAGACGCCAAGGCCGATTTTATCGACACTTTTTTTATAATCCGCTAGACTTTCAGCGTATCCGCTAAAATACCTAAAATACCCATAAAGCCCGCTGTTAAAGAGTGGAAATATAAAATCAAGCTCGATTGCACCGCGATTTTGCGAGTTTAAGCGCAGATTATTGCGCCATTTGGCCATGACTTTGTGTCGCCCGAAGCTATACGAAGCGCGCAAATCCCCATAGCCCATATACTCGCTAATGTCCTTGTTGCGCTGATCTAGCCCGAAAGCATACCAAAGTCTTGGCGTGATTTCAAAGCTCCCAAATCTCCACGAACTTTGCGCATAAAGATGATTTATCGAGCGCGAATCCGCCCCGTCCTTGCCGTTTGATTCGTGCAAAACGCCAAGTTTTAGCTCGTCGGCAAAGTCTGGCGTCAGACTCATAAAAAGCTCTGGCTTGTAGTTATTTTCCCTAAATGGCGCGCTATCAGCGGTGATTTGCCACCACGAATTTTGTGTGTAAGCAAAGGAAATTTTCTCGCCAAAGCCAAAATAATCATAGCTTATAGGTCGTTCAAAACTAAACGCAAAGTGCGCTTCATTGGGGCTACGACCCTCTTTTTTATGGTGATCGTGAGTAAAAACTGCGTAAATTGGCTCGTAATATTTAATGCCCAAAAATTCGCTAAAATTCTGTTTTTTGCTTGGTTTTGGCGTGAAATTCAAGTCTAAATTCGCTAAATTTTGCTTTAAATTTTGCTTTTTTGGATACCGCGCCGAAATTTCATTTGAATTTGACGCTAAATTTGGCTTTGAAATTCCGCTTGAATTTTGCGCGCTAGTGTTTGCAAGAGCTAGTTTTTTGTAATAAATCATAGCGTTTTTATAATCGCCCTTTGCCTCAAAATCCCTAGCTTTCGCCAAAATTTCGCTATCATCTGCGCACAAAACGCTAAATAGCGCCAAAAATAAAATTTTAGTTTTCAACTTTTTCTAAATCGCTTTCGTAATTGATATTTAAAAACTGCGCTTTATCTTCAAATTTTAAAATTTCACTATCGCAATAAGTAATAAATTCGCCGATTTTATGGTTGTTTTCGCGGTAAAATTTCAGCGCACGCTCCGCCAAATCCCCGCTAAAAAATCCGCATAAATTATGCGTTTTTTCGCCATCACTTGCAAGCGAAATCTCAGCCCTGCTCTCCCAAAGCGCGCGGATTGCCTCTTCGCTCACAAATGGCGTATCAGCAGGCACGATGAAAACCCTTTCCCCAGCAAACCCCTTTAACGCCGAATACAGCGCGCCCATAGGCGAAAAATCCTCAAAATCATCTTTTATCAAAGGAAGTGCGGGGCTAAATTTTTGCGATTTTGCGCAGACGAAAACCTGCGAAAAAATGCGCGAATACCTTTTGAAACAAAAATGCGTCATACTAGGCTCGCCCAAAAATGGCTCTACCGCCTTATCTCTGCCAAAGCGAGAGCTTTTGCCGCCGCACAAAATCACGCAAATTCTAGGCTCGCCCAAGCCTATCCTTCTTGCATATATTTTGCCTTGCCAAGCGCGTTATTTCCGATGAAATGATACAGGCTTGGGGCTTGAAGTTTGGCTAGTTTTGGGTATTTTTGCCTTAGTGTTTTCCAGATATCATAGACCCTCATGCCACTTTTATACAAGCTCATAATCTCGTCGAAATGCTCATCATACAGGCTTGGTTTTTTAAGAAGCGAAATTTTGCGCCCCATATCGAGTTTGGCGTTGGCTTCGATAAACTCATGGATTTGCGCCTCTGTGATTTTGGTAAAATCCTCAGGGTATTTTTCCCTCATTACTCGCAAAATATCTTTATCTGAAATGCCCTTGAAATGGAGCTTTTTAAGCTCAAATTTATACGCTTGCAAAAGTTCGTTTTTGCTCTTTGCGATTGCGCGAATTTTGTTTTTTTCGTCCTTACAATTCGTAGCGATGAAGTGCGTTAGCCCCGAAGCGCTCACAGATTTTTTAAACTCCTCGTCCTTCTCGCCGATATGGGCTAAAATCGCTTTGACCGTGTATCCCCTTGAAACCAGCTCCTCGATATCTTTCGCGTATGGAGCATAGTCGAATTTCGCACGCGAAAATCCGGTTTGCGCGGTGATTTTTTTGTAAATTTTCGTATATTGCGACTTGTTAATATAATTTTTTTTCAGGGCTTTTCGAAGCTCTGCGCTAATCGCGCTAAAATCATCATACGACGCAATACTTGTAATCAAATCAGATTCATTTACGACACTGCCATCTACTACAACAATACTTACAACCTTCATACCGCCCTCCTTAAAATTTGTCCTAAAAGCCTTTTGCTTTTAAGTGAAAGATTATACTACTTTTATAGCAAATAAAGGGCAAAATTTTGGATTTTTTTAAATTTTAATAATTAAGAATTTATCTGTATAATTTCGCAAAATTTCAAATTTAAGGCAGGATTATGATAGAGGTTTGGAAGCTGACAAAACGCCATGTAGATGAGCCAGATACTGCGCCGAAATTTAGGGATATCACCATTTTTACGAGCCTTGGGCATGGGGTTGGCACGATTGATTTTAGCGAGAAGATTTGCGAATTTAGCGAAAACGAGTGGGAAGAGATACTAAGCGCGGGCGATGAATACGCGAAATTTAAGCTAGGAAATATCGCTACGATAAACGAAATCGAAATTTTCCCAGAACACGCCATAAAACTTTTGCAAAGCCTTGAAAATTCGGCTTTGGGTGAGTTTTTAAAGGATTTAGATGAGGGTTATTTAACGCTTAGGAAAGTTTTTAGATGAAAAAAGCGATTTTGTGCGTAGGAAACGAGCTCCGTGGCGATGACGGCGTTGGCATAGAAGTCGGTAAAATCGCTATGTGCGAGCTTCCTGGCTGGGAGATATTTTTTGGCGGGGACATGCCAGAAAATGAATTTTCCAAAATCAGAGCTTACGCGCCAGAAATTTTAGTCGCTGTCGATGCAATCGGCGTGATAATGGACGAAAACGCCAAATTTGAGTGCGAATTCGTGGATTTAAGCGATGATGTGAGCTATTTTTACAGCGCGCACAATATCCCAGCGTGCGTGTGGATCAAATACCTACGCGAATTTATCCCAAAAATACTATTTTTAGGCATAAAGGTTGATTTGCTAAATTTGGGCGAATTTTCCTCCACGCTCTCGCAAACAGCCAAAACTGGCGCACTTCTTGCAATCGAAAAAATCAAAGAATTAGACAAAAATTTGCAGGATTAGGCAAGGGATTTGGAGGATTGTTCTACCAAATTCCACCCCAAATTTGGTAAAATTTCTACGAATTTAACCTCTCGCAAGGAAATTTTATGCAAAGACGAAGTTTTTTGAAAAATTCTGTAATTTTTGGCGCAGGCGTGATTGTGGGCGCAAATTCGCTTTTTGCAAGTAAGGGGGCAAAAATGCAAAATTTAGTTCCAAATTATGAGTTAAACAATGGCGTGAAAATCCCAATTTTGGGCTATGGCACTTGGGATATTCGTGGCAAGGACGGGCTAAAAGCTATCGAAAATGCGCTAGAAGTCGGATACCGCCACATTGACTCGGCGCAGTATTATCGCAACGAAGAGATCGTAGGCGAAGCTGTGCGAAATAGTGGCATAAAACGAGATGAGATTTTCGTAACTTCAAAGCTTCAATGGGGCGCAAATGTGGGCTTTGAGGGTGCAAAAAGGGCAGTTTATGAAAGCCTAGACGCGCTTAAATTTGATTATATCGATTTGTATCTAATCCACGCTCCTTATGGCGATATTAAGGGCATTTGGGCTGGATTTTGCGAGCTAGTCGAAAAGGGGCTAATAAAATCAATCGGCGTTAGCAATTTTAGCGTGGATTTAGTGAGAGAGCTTTGCGATGAATTTGCTATAAAACCCGTGCTTAATCAAATCGAGCTTCACCCTTTCAAACAGCAAATTCGTGCGCAAACCGAGCTTGATAAGCTTGGTGTCGCCACACAAGCCTATTCGCCTTTTGGCTCAGGTAGTGCGAAAATTTTAAACAACGAAACGCTTCAAAAAATCGGCGAGAAATACGGCAAAACCGCGGCGCAGGTCATTTTGCGTTGGCAAATCCAAAGAAATATCATCACTATCCCAAAAACCGCGACAAAGTCCCGTATGATCGAAAATATAAGCATTTTTGATTTTAATTTAAGCGATGATGATATGAAAAAAATCGCAAATCTTGAAAAATTTTAAAGGAGAGAGTATGTTTTTTAAAAAATCAATCTTAACACTAGCCCTAACTTCGCTATTTTGCGGGGTTTGCATGGCAAATGAAACGGGGGAGAATATGCAAATTTCACAAAACGAAATCAAAAATTTAAACCAAAAAGAGCTAAATTTAACCAAAATTTCAGCGTTTTTGGCTAGTTCAAATTTAAGCGAGTTAAAAAACGCCGTAAATTCTGCGCTTGATAGCGGTATAAGCGTGGCTGAGATTAAAGATTTAATGGCGCAACTTTATGCGTATTGTGGTTTCCCAAAAGCCCTAAATGGGCTTGGCGTTTTGAGCGAAACGCTTAAAGAGCGCGAAAAAATGGGCTTGAAAACCACGCAAGGCACGGAAAATAAAATCATAGATAAAAATTTAAATAGCCTTGAAATCGGCTCTAAAACACAAACCGATTTAGTGGGCGGTAAAGTCGATTTAAGCGCACTTAGCGCAGATGTGGATTATTATTTGAAGGCGCATTTATTTGGCGATATTTTTGCGAGCGAAATTTTTTCGTGGAAGGAGCGCGAGATCATCACGGTCGCAGCATTAGCGGCGATGAGTGGCACCGAGCCACAAAGGGACGCTCACATAAAAATCGCTAAACTAAACGGCGTTAGCGACGCGCAAATAAATGAGATTTTAAAAATTTCAAATTCGGCTAAATTTGGCAATCCTAGCGCCATGAGCAAGGACGAATTTGCTAAAATTAGCCCATTTGGCGTGGGCGAACTAAACAGCGCGTATGCGAAGTATTTCAGCGGAAACAGCTACCTAAACGCTATTTCGACCCAACAGGTCAAAATGTATAATGTGGTCTTTGAGCCGAGCTGCCGCAACAACTGGCATATCCACCACGCCAAAAGCGGTGGCGGTCAAATCCTAATCGCCACAGCAGGTCGCGGATACTACCAAGAATGGGGCAAGGAAGCCGTGGAAATGAAAGCAGGAGATGTCATAAATATACCAGCTGGCGTCAAACACTGGCACGGCGCGGCAAAGGATAGCTGGTTTGCGCATATCGCCGTCGAAGTCGAGGGCACAGAGACCAGCAACGAGTGGCTAGAACCAGTAAGCGACGAGCAGTATGGAAAGCTAAAATAAGGAGCAAAAAATGGCAATAATTAATGTCGATATTCAAAAATCCTACCACATTTTAAACCACGGTGCCACGACGATAGTCTCGGCTGAATTTGAGGGCGTAAAAAACGCTATGGCGGTTACTTGGGCGTGTCCGCTTGATTACGACAAAGTTACGATAGTGCCGCACAACGGCTCATTTACACGCACTCTTATCGAAAAAAGCGGATATTTTGCGGTGCAAATCCCCGTCGCCACGCAAAAAGATTTGCTTTTAAATTTGGGCGATGAAAACAATTCTCGCTTCGACAACCCGCATAAAATGGACGGCGTGGAGCTGTTTTATAGGGGCGATTTTAAAGTCCCGCTAGTCGCAGGTTGCGCTGCGTGGATTATTTGCAAGGTTATCCCAGAGCCTCACAACGAGCAAACTTACGACCTTTTTATCGGGCAGGTTGTGGCAGCTTATGGCGATAATAGAGTTTTTGACGGCTCACATTGGCGTTTTGATGAAGTTGGCGATGAGCTAAAAACGCTCCATTATGTCGCAGGGAAAAAATTTTATCTTGACGGCAAGGGCGTGTAAATTTAGCAAATTTAAGGAGCAAATATGTCAAAAATCCTACTCATAAACGGCAGTCCGAACAAAAACGGAAGTACAAATTTAGCTCTTAGCGAAATCGCAAAAGAGCTCGAAAATAACGGCGTTCAAAGCGAAATTTTATATCTTGGCAAAAAAGCGATAAATGATTGCATTGCCTGTTTTTCTTGCGCTAAAACTGGGCATTGCGCCATAAAAGACGATCCAGTAAATGACATAATCCAAAGGCTTGATGAATTTGACGGCATTGTAGCTGGAAGCCCTGTGTATTATGCCGGACCCACAGCTAGAATTCAAGCGTTTTTGACAAGGCTGTTTTTCGTAGGCGGAAATAAATTTAGCGGTAAAATCGGCGCAAGCGTCCTTATAGCTAGGCGTGGCGGGGCTAGTGCGAGTTTTGATAGGCTAAATAAATTTTTTACGATTGCAAATATGTTTTTGGCTGGTTCGCAGTATTGGAACGAAGCCCACGCCATGACGCCCGATGACCTTCCAAAGGACGAAGAGGGCTTGCAGACCATGCGAACACTAGCCAAAAATATCGCTTGGTTTGTCAAAAACAAAGAATTTGCCAAAAATGCTGTTGCTATGCCGGAATATGAAGAGCAAATTTTGACAAATTTCATTAGGTAAATGCGCAAAAATTTATCGTAGGCAAATTTTAAAATGAATAAGGCGAAATTTACAGATAAAATTCACTCAATTTTTGAGATAAAGCACGAAGAATTCAAACTTTTACTTTATAGTGCGTTTTTTATTTTTTCGCTTTTTTGCTCGTATGCGCTTTTGCGCCCGATTCGCGATGCGCTTGGGATTCATGGTGGAAGCGACGAACTAAAATGGCTATTTTTAGGCACTTTTGTCGCTACGCTTGTTTGTTCGTTTGTGGCTATGTGGCTAAGCGGGGCTATTAGGCGCAAACTCTACACCGACGCTATTTTTATATTTTTTGCTCTAAATTTGCTAGGATTTTTCGTGGCTATGAGATTTATTGACGCCCAAAGCCCCACATTTGCCACACTTTGCAGGGTTTTTTACATTTGGGTTAGCGTTTTTAATCTCTTTGTCATAAGCTCGGCTTGGAGCGTCCTAGCAGATGTTTTTAGCAAAGAAACTAGCAAATCAATGTTTGGCATAATCAGCGCGGGAGCTAGTTTAGGGGGGATTGCAGGCGCAGGTTTGGTTAGCTTTTTGCGTGGAGTTGCCACGCAAAATTTCATATTTTTATCGGCGTTTTTGCTATTTTTTGCCTTGATTTTGAAAAATTTAATCATAAAAGAGAGTCTAAATTTACTCCCTAATGCTGATGAAAAGGCAAATTTCACACAAAAATTCGCCTTGCCTCTACCTAGCAAAAACCCGCTTGATGGCTTTAAAATCATCGCTAAATCGCCCTATTTGCTATCTTTTGTAGGCTTTGTCTTGTTGCTTACAAGTGTTAGCACATTTTTATACATGGAACAAGCTAGAATCGTCCGAGCCGTCTTTGAGACACGCGAAGCCAGAGCCGCAGCTTTTGCAAATATCGATCTCATCGTGCAAAGCGCTAGTTTTTTTATACAAATTTTCCTAACGGCAAAAATCGCTAAATTTTTTGGCATAAAGTGGCTTTTGGCTCTGCTTGGATTTGTGATTGCGCTCGGATTTATTATGCTAAGCTTCGCGCACCCGGCATTCTGGGGTATCGCGCTTGTGATGAGCCTGCGTAGGGTCGGCGAATACGCCCTTGTGAAACCGGCTCGCGAAATGCTTTTTGTCCCGCTTGATAGCGAAAGCAAATACAAGGTCAAAAACTTCCTTGACACGGTCGTTTATCGCGGTGGAGACGCGCTCTCATCGCAAGTAGAGGGCGTAGCACTAGCTAAATTTGGCGTGAGTGGAGTTTTGATTTTAGGCGCAATAATTTCATTTGTATGGGGAATTTTGGGTCTAAATTTAAGTAAAAAATATGAGAAATTAAAATAAAATTTGCAGAATTAGGCAATAAAAGGAGAAATTATGAAATACACAAATTTAGGGCAAACTGATATTAAAATTTCGCAAATTTGCCTTGGTTGTATGGGTTTTGGCAGACCAAATCCAAACTTTCTTACTTGGACTGAGGCAGATGAGAGAACCTGCGAAAAGGTCATCGCAAGGGCATTGGAGCTTGGTATAAATTATTTTGATACTGCAAATGTCTATACCAACGGCGATTCTGAGATTTATCTAGGTAAGGCGCTTCGAAATTTAGGCGTCAAAAGAGAAGATGTCATCATCGAAACTAAGGTATTTTTCAACGAAGGCAAACTAAGCAAAAACGCCATTATGCGTGAAATCGAAGGCTCACTAAAACGCCTAAACACGGACTATGTCGATGTGTATATGATACATCGCTTCGACTACGACCACGAAATTTTTGAGACTATGAGCGCTTTGCATGAGTTAGTAAAAGCCGGAAAAGTCCGTGCGCTAGGGGCTAGTGCGATGTATGGCTATCAGTTTTTTAACATGCAACTATGCGCCGAGCGTGAAAATTTAACCAAATTTAGCGTTATGCAAAACCATTATAGCCTGATTTATAGGGAAGATGAGCGGGATTTGATCCCCGTGTGTAGGCAGTTTGGCACAAGTATCGCGCCGTATAGCCCGCTAGCTGGGGGACACCTGGCTCACACTTCGTGGGACGGGTATTCAAAACGAGTAAATGAAGATAAAGTCTTACGCGTAAAATACGATGAATTTAAAGAAAGCGACCTTAAAATCATCGCTAGGATTGATGAAGTAGCGAAAAATCGTGGTGTGAGTATGGCGCAAATCGCATTAGCTTGGCACTTTGCTAAGGGCGTGGATAGCCCAGTTCTTGGCGCAATTAAGCCTGAGCATTTAGACGACTGGGTAAAAGCCCTTGAAATCAGCCTTGATGAGAGCGAGATCAAATACCTTGAAGAGCTGTATGTCCCGCACAAAGTGGTAGGCGCTATCAACAAAGGCGGCCCAGAGAGAATCGAGCGAAAATAAAATTTGCAGGATTAGGCAAGGAATTTGTTTGGGCGATTTTGCCTAAGCAAATTCATAACGCATTGTATCCGCTAAACGCCAAGACTTCCATTTTATCATTTTCGATTATTATTGATATTGCGAAATTTTGCTTTTTAACGACGCCTTTAAAAAATGCACTTGTGCGTTCGCTTTGCGAATTTACGCTAAAACCTTGTGATTTTAGATAATCTAAATTTTGTGATTTTATGGTTTGTATAACTTGTGGTTTTAGATATTTTGTGATATTTCCGTCTGAATTCGAGATTTTTTTAGCCAAAATTATTTCACCCACCAAATAGCTTGGCTCTTTAAAAGCATAATTATAAAATTTCACACCAGCAAAAGGTAACACAATGAAAACAAAAATCAAAGCAAAACCAACCATTTGCCTTTTGGTTTTTTTATCTTGTTTGAAATAAAAATACAAAGAAAAGAGAAAAAAAATAGCACTTATGGGATAGTATAAGATTGCAAAAAAATTACCACTCAGTTGCATAAAAACGGCATAAAAAAATGATATCAAACATAGCAAAAGCGCCAAAAATCCAAAAAATTTACGCAAATTTAACCACATTATAAACCTTTTTTATATCCATTTTTATGAATTTAATTTCAAAATTATATAAAATTTAAGATAAATTTTTAAAACAATTAAAATTTGCAGGATTAGGCAAGGAATTTGGAGAATTGTTCTATGAATTTTGCTCTCAAATTTGCTAAAATTTCATCAAATTTGCCGAAAGGATTTTCATGCAAAGGCGAGAATTTTTAAAAAATTCTGCAATCTTAGGCAGCGTGGCACTGCTTGGCGGTGCGCTAAATTTAAACGCGAATTCGCAAAATTTAAAAGGAGAAGCTATGAAATTTATCACTTTAAATGATGGCAACAAAATGCCTATTTTAGGATACGGCGTGTATCAAATCCCACAAAACGACACCCAAAGGTGCGTTGAAGACGCCATTAGCGTGGGATACCGCTCTATCGACACGGCTCAGGCATATCAAAATGAGCTTGGCGTGGGTGCGGCGGTAAATTCGGCGATAAAGGGCGGAATTAAGCGAGAAGAGTTTTTTATCACAACCAAAATTTGGGTTAGCAACGCGACAGAAAGTGGCGTTTTACGCAGTTTTGAAGCTAGTATGAAAAAGCTGGGCTTAGATTATCTTGATTTGCTTTTGCTCCACCAGCCATATAACGACATTTACGGAGCGTGGCGCGCGATGAGTAGGCTAAAAAACGAAGGACGCATAAAATCAATCGGCGTTAGCAATTTTTATCCTGATCGCTTAGTGGATTTTGCTCTAAATAACGAAATCAAACCGGCTCTTAATCAAATCGAGCTAAATCCATTTCATCAGCGTAAATTTGACCGCGAAATCGCCAAAAAGTATGGCGTTGCGGTGCAAAGCTGGGCTAGTTTTGGCGAGGGTAGAAACGATATGTTTAACAACCCAATTCTCAAAAAAATCGGCGAAAAATACGGCAAGAGCGTGGCGCAAACGATTTTGCGCTATCTTATCCAGCTTGATGTTATCGTCATACCAAAAACCACTCACAAAGAGCGTATGATAGAGAATTTCAGCGTTTTTGACTTCGAGCTTAGCACAAACGATATGCAAACAATCGCTGCAATGGACGAGCAAACATCGCTATTTAATGATTTCAACCACTTAGACCCAAAAACAGTAGAAATGCTAAACGGCTGGAAACTACCTGATTAAGGGGTTTTTATGCAACGAAGAAATTTTTTGAAAAATTCGCTGATTTTAGGCGTAGTTGCAAATTTGGCTTAAATTTACTAAACGCAGATGAAATCAAAAAAAGGCAAAATGATGAAAACAAGAAAATTAGGCAACATAGAAGTTTCGCCAATCGGCATTGGTTGCATGGGCTTTTCGCACGGATACGGACAAATTCCTAGCATTGATTATAGTATAGAAGCCATTAGAACCGCTTTTGAATTTGGTTGTTCGTTTTTCGATACTTCCGAAGTTTATGGTGCACAACTCTACCACTACGGACACAACGAGCAAATTTTAGGAAAAGCCGTAAAAGAATTTAGAAATAGCGTGGTTTTGGCTACAAAACTAATGTTTGAGAAATCTGAAATTTCAGCCGAAGGCTCGGCGTATGCGGTTATCAAAAAGCATTTAGAAAAATCGCTTGAAAATCTGCAAACTGATTATGTTGATTTGTATTATTTACACCGCATAAATCCTGAAATCCCCGTAGAAATCGTAGCTGAGGCTATGGGAAAATTGATCGATGAGAAATTAATTCGTGGCTGGGGACTTTCACAAGTTGCTAAAAACACTATCCAAAAAGCACACGAAATCACGCCTGTTTCAGCCGTGCAAAATCTTTATAACATGGTCGAGCGAGATTGCGAAAGCGAAGTTTTGCCATACTGCTTAGCTAACAATATCGGCTTGGTGCCGTTTTCGCCAACAGCTAGCGGTCTGCTTTCGGGCAAATTAAACGCTAAAAGCGATTTTTCGCATAGCGATGATGTTAGGAAATTTATCCCGCAGTTGTCAAAGGAAAATATGCAAAAAAACGCTCCGTTAGTGGAGCTTGTGAGTGAATTTGCCAAACGAAAAAACGCAACCTCTGCACAAATCGCCTTAGCGTGGATGTTGCACAAATATCCAAATGTCGTGCCAATTCCAGGCTCAAAAAACAAAGAGAGAATTTTAGAAAATTTAGGTGCTTGGAGCGTGGAATTAAGCGAGAGCGAATTTAGCGAACTTCAAAGCACACTTGATAAAATCGAAATCCACGGACACAGGGGAATAGAAGAGTTTCAAGGTGGCGGTATGAAAGACTGGGGTAAAAAATAATTTTGATGAAAAGACGAGAATTTATTAAAAATTCCGCTATTTTTGGCACTATGACGGTATTTGGCGTGGCAAATTTAAGCCAAATTTAAAAGAAAATTTAAGCAAATTTGCTAAAAATCATAAAATTTTGATTGTTTATTATACTCGCACATTAAATACAAAAATCATCGCCGAATACCTTGCTTGGCTATTTGGCGGTGATTTATTTGCCCTGCAAACTTTGCAAAGTTATCCAAGCGATTTAGCTAAAATGGTAGAAATCGCCGTGAAAGAAACAAACGAAGATAAATTTCCGCCCTTAAAAGAAATGCCAAATTTAGAGCCTTACGACACGATTTTTATAGCAAGTCCGATTTGGAATATGACGCTTACTCCACCTATGGCGACATTTCTTGCAAATAGCGATTTTAAAGGCAAAACACTATTTGCTTTCCTTACGCATTGCGGTTATGGCATAGGTAACTCACCTAAAAAAATCGCAAAACTAGCCAAAAACGCACTTTTAAAAGATATTTTTTCGCAAAAAACTATTTGCGAAAAAGATGAGCCAAATTTAAAGACAAAAAATTTATCGTTGATTTCGCAAAACTTAGAACACTCGCTGATAGACACCGCCGAAATGGAAAAAATTTATTTGTCACTAAAAGAAAATTTGTAGGATTAGGCAAGGAATTTGGAGAATTGTTCTAGGTAAATTTAAGCTAGTTTGATAAAATTTGCCATAAATTCAATAAATTTATAGTTTATTAAAAGGCAAAAAATGAATAAAAAAAGTAAAAGGCAGTTAGTTGATATTTTTTTGTTGCTTTTACTGATTTTACTTATGAGTTCGCAATCCACAGAGCAAAGAGCGCACGAATATATCGGCGTTTTTGCTCTTTTTGTGGTTTTGGTTCATCAAATTTTAAACTCGTGATGGTATAGGCTCAAAATTTTAAAAAATTCATCAAATTTGGCTCAAAATTTCATAAATTTAGCCCTTATAATTTCTTTTGTAATCTCCATAATATCGGGTTTGGCGATGAGTAAATACGCCGCGGCTATTTTTAGCGGATTTATGAAAATTTCATTTGCCAGAGTGCTTCATCTATGCGCTACGCACTGGTTTTTTGTATTTGCAGGACTTCATATCGGTTTTCACGCGCTAAATTTAGCCAAAAAACTAAAACCAAGCACTTTCGCAAATGCCCTAATCATCGGCTCGTGGCTAATTTCGCTTTATGGATTTTGGCTGTTTTTGGATACAGGCATGATTGATTACATGCTAGCCAAAGTGCAATTTGCGTTTTTGGATTTTAAAATTCCGCTTTACCAAAGTATGCTAAATGGCGCTACAATGCTCTTTTCGTGGGCGTTTATCGGATTTTTACTAGCAAAATTTATCAAAAATTTAAAGGAAGCAAAATGAAAAAATTTATGCCTATTTTCGCGCTTTTGGCGATTTTTATTTTTGGCGGGGTGATTTATAATATTACTGGCTCAAAAAAGGGCAATATCATCGAAAACACCGCCACAGCGAGTGTTTCAAACGAAAATGAAAATTTAGAAAAACTAAAAGCCTTAGATGAAAAATCAAAGCAAATTTTAAGCGATACGCAGAAAAATTCCACAAATTTAGATAAAAATTTCGTTTTGATTAAAGGCGGAAATTTCATCATGGGAAGCGAGAAAAGCGAAAACTGGCGAAGCGATGACGAGATGGCGCATGAAGTGGGCGTGAGTGATTTTTATATCGGCATTCACGAAATCACGCAGGGCGAATACGAGCGCATCACAGGCGTTAATCCAAGCGAAAACAAAGGTGTTAATTTGCCTGTGGAAAATGTTTCGTGGCTAGATGCGCTAATATTTGCCAATCTTAAAAGCCTTAGCGAAGGGCTAAACCCAGCCTATGAAATCACGCCAGATTCGGTCATTTGGGATAGGGGCGCGAACGGATACAGATTACCAAGCGAAGCCGAGTGGGAATTTGCCGCGCGTGCGGGGACTTCGACGCCATTTAGCTCAGAGATCCCGCCAAGCGGAAATGAGGCGAATTTTTACTCAAACTACCCTTATGAAATCGAAGAAAATTATTTTGACAACAGCAAACTAAAAGCAAAACCCACAAGCCCACGCTATCGCACGATAGAAGTAGGTAGCTTCGCGCCAAATGGCTTTGGTCTTTTTGACATACACGGAAATGTAAATGAGTGGTGCTGGGATTTTTACGGCTCGTATGATACGCAAAATTCACTAAATCCAACAGGCGTAAAAAGTGGCACAAGGCATGTTTATAGGGGTGGCGGCTGGAACGACTTTGGCAAAAATTTACGCAGTGCTTACAGAGCGGCGGCTCAATCAAATTATAAAAATCACAATCTTGGAATTCGCCTTGCAAGAAATGCCGAAAATTCAGCCATTTCTGGCAAAATCGAAGCTAAAAACGAAAAATTTACCCCAAGCAAACACGAAAAAATCCTAATTGTGTTTTATTCGTGGGGCGGAAATACGCGTGGCATAGCCAGAGAAATTCGCAAAATCACGGGCGCAGATATTTTTGAAATTCGCCTAGAAACGCCGTATTCTGATGATTACAATACTTGTTTAATGCAGGCCCAAGACGATCAGCACAAGCAAAAACGCCCAAAAATAGACTCCCAAATCAAAAATTTCGAGCAGTATGATACAATACTACTAGGCTATCCAAATTGGTGGGCGAGTATCCCAATGCCCATTGCAACGCTACTACAAAGTTATGATTTTGACGGCAAAATGATAATTCCGTTTGCTTCGCATGGTGGGGGCAGAATGGGGGCTAGTGTCACGGCGATCGCCAAGCTTGCGCCAAATTCGCCTATCGGCAATGCGTTATCGGTGCATTATTCAGGTGGTGCGACTCTCGGCGATGATATAAGAGCATGGCTAAATGTTAATGGAATTTTGGTAAAATAAAATTTGCAGGATTAGGCAATAAATTTAAGGAGAAATATGAAAAAACTACTTTTTTTGTGTTTGAGTATAATTTTTGCATTTGGAGGCGAGATGAGAGTAGAATTTAGTTGTGAAAATGTCCGTGCGGTGGCTGTTTTGGGCGATACTGGCGCGGCAAAGAGTTTTTATGAAAATTTGCCATTAGAGTTAAATTTGAAAGATTACGCAGGGCGAGAAAAAATCGCGGATTTGCCTGTGCGACTAAATTTTGCCGGCGATCCTAGTTCGGACGGCAAAGTTGGAGATTTAGGTTATTTCTCGCCGTGGGGAAATTTGGTGCTTTACTACAAACCTCAGCCATACTACGAAGGCGTCATAAATCTCGGTAAATTCGAAAGCGGATTTGATGAAATCATAAAATGCGAGAGAGTTTTAATCCAAAAAGCAGATTAAATTAAGCCCTAAATTTCGCATTTTCTAAATTTAGCAAAAACTCTTTTTTATCCACTCCGTATGCGTAGCCTGTGAGTTTGTCGCCACTGCCGATAACTCGGTGGCATGGGATAATTATCGCGATAGGATTTGCTCCCAGCGCCCTGCCTACGGCTCTGGCGGACATTTTTGGAATTTGTCTTTTTAGTGCGATTTTATGCGCAATTTCGCCGTAAGTCGTGGTAGTTCCGTAAGGAATTTGCATTAAAATTTGCCAAATTTCAAGCTGAAAATCGCTGCCAATTAGTGAAATTTTAGGTGTGAAATTTG
This sequence comes from Campylobacter sp. JMF_15 NE4, assembly GCF_027737645.1. Taxonomy (NCBI): domain Bacteria; kingdom Pseudomonadati; phylum Campylobacterota; class Epsilonproteobacteria; order Campylobacterales; family Campylobacteraceae; genus Campylobacter; species Campylobacter sp. JMF_15 NE4. Next base: position 254,733 of record NZ_JAOVTY010000002.1, read on the forward strand.
GTAAATTTCCGCTAAAATAAATGTCCAACCACGCGCAGGTATCCCCAAAAATTTGCAAATTTTGCTCCCTAAATTCTGCGCCAAAATCGCTAAATTTGCCAAATTTAAGCGCTGTTAAATTTGCTCCGTCGCTTTGCATAAAAATTTCGCCAAGCGGGGAGTTATAACGCCAAAAATATTTCATAAGCTTTGCTTTTTTTCTAAATTTGGCAAGAAAAACGCCATGATTAGTGGCAAAACGCAAACCACGCAAAGCGTGTATAAAACATATCCTAGCCCAAATTTATCAGCAATCAGCCCCAAAATCGGCGCAAAAATACCGCCGATACTAACAGTCAGCCCAAATGTAACGCCAGAAGCAAGCCCAACGCGGTTAGGCAAATAGCCCTGCCCAAGCGCGATAATCGGGCTATAAGAAAGAGCTAGAAAAATGCCAAGTGGTGCTAATAAAACCACAGCAAAGCCCAAATTTTGCGTAGTTGCCAGCATTATCATAATCGGCAAAAGGCAGAGAAATGAGATTTTTATCATCTTTGTAAAGCCAAATTTATCGGCAAACCTGCCGCCAAGAAGCGTAAAAATCGCGCTCACGCCGATATACGCACTCAAAACCGTATTTGCGTAAACTTTGCTTTGGTCAAATTCGTAGATAAAATAAAGTGCCAAAAATGTATTAAATCCGTGAAAAATGATAGAACGCCCACAGATTAACGCCATGAGTTTATAAAATCCGCCCCGGTCATCGACGCCGTTAGTTTGGGTGTTTGTGGCTGTTTTGGGGGTAATTTCGCCAAGTTTTTTAAATTCGGCGTAAAAAAATTTATACAGGGTACTAACGCAAATTTGCGGAATTATGAAAATTAGTGTCCCTTTTAGCCCAAACGCGTTAATAATCGCTGTCATAAAAAGCGGCCCCAAAGAAAATCCCAAAATCCCGCCAAATGAGAAAATGCCGATATTTTGGGCTTTGTTGTGCGGATTAGAGCATTTGTTTATGGCTCTGGCGGCTTGTGGGTGAAACATCGCCACGCCAATTCCTGTAATCATCACGACCGCGCAAAGCACGGCAAACGAGAGCGCAACGCCACTTAGCGCGATACCGCCACCTGCTAAAATAAGACCTAGCGGGATAATGTAAGGTGTGTTTTTCTTATCAGCGAGTGAGCCAAAAATAGGCTGGATTAGCGAGCCCACGATATTTGAGACCATGACTAGGCTTGCAGCAGTTGCGTAATCGTAGTGATAGCTGGCGATTAAAAACGGCAAAATCGCCACGAGTGCGCCTTGATTTATATCGCAGCACAAATGCGAAAATGCCAAAATATAGACAAATTTGTTTTTCATTTTAAATTTAGGATTTTATATGGGAAAATCCCATATAAAATTTACATTAAAACAGGAATTTGCGTATTTTGCAAGAAAAATTTGCTCGTTCCTGAAAGCAGAATTTCCTTAATTCCAGTGTTTGAGTGAAGTCCAGCGACGATTAAATCGTATCCGCCGTTGTTTGCATAGTCTATCAAAACCTGCCCTGGAATTTTGCCATCAATGTTTAAAAGCTCGAATTTATCGACTTTCACATCGTGCAGTGCTAGATACTCAGTGATTCTGCGCTTAGTCTCTTCTGCGCTATCTTGGAGATAGTGATTGGCTGTGATGATTGTGACATTTTGCGCTTTTTTGAGCAAATCTAGCGAGTGATCGAGCGCTCTGGCACTTGCAGCCGTGCCAGTGAGAGAGACCAAAATTTTATCAGCCTTAAAACTTTTTAGCTCTCTTGGGATTACGATACAAGGCTTGCCACTTTTTGAAACAGCTGCCTCGAAAGTGCCCGTAATCGTGCCAGTTGGTGGCACTGAGACCACGACAAGATCGCAGTATTTAGAGTGCTTTTCAACTAGCTCAGAGCGAATTCCTACCAAATGGCGCAAGCAAGCACTTTTTCCCACTCTCTCATCTTCGTGCATATCAAGGCCGATTTTTTTGCACTCTGCCTCGAAAACTGCGCCGATTTCATCGCGCTCAGCCTTCATCTCCTCGTTTGCCGACTCCAAAAACTCGTCCATTAAAACCCCGCCTTTTAGCGTCATGCGGACATTATAAATCATCTTAGGATCTAGCTGGCATGCCATGATATTCATGTGTGTGCCAAAAAATTTATTCACAAGCAACGCACCACGAATTCTGCCCTCTAACTCTTCGCCGCCACCGATTGGGAAAAAAAGTTTTTTAAGCTCCATTTTGCCTCCTTTTTACACTAATTCTAGTGAAATTTTACTACCTTTTTGCTCTGTTACGCGCACTCTAACCACATCGCCCGGTTTAAATGGAGTTGTGATAAATTTCGCTCTTAAAAGCCCATCTACGCCGTCACGAAGTGAAATAAATGTGCCAAAATCTAGCGAGCTTTGCACTACGCCGTCAAATTCCTCGCCGATTTCAAATTTTACCTCTTTGCGCTCGTGCCTATCGCCTCTATCAGCGCGCGGTTTGCGGAAATCTTTCGAATTTGAAACGATAGAGAGAATTCTCTCTTTTGCGCCATCGACGCCGTCTTTGTTCGCGCCTTGGATCTTAACCTCGCCTTTTTCGCGATCCAAATCAATGCTAACGCCGAATTTTTCGGTGATTTCCTTAATCGTTTTTCCGCCTTGACCGATGATATCGACGATTTTGCTAGGATCGACGCTGAAAATTTCGAGTTTTGGAAGCACGGCTTCGTTGATTACGATATTTGCGTTTGCTTCCTCCATTAAATTTAATATATGCGCCCTGCCCTCTTTGGCCTGCGCTAGCGCCTCTTTTAGCACTTCTAGGCTAATTCCGCCAAGCTTGATATCCATTTGAAGCGCGGTGATTCCGTCGTTGCTACCAGCGACTTTGAAATCCATATCCCCGTCGTGATCTTCTAAGCCCATAATATCAGTCAAAATCGCGTGTTTTTCGCCCTCAAAGATTAGCCCCATTGCGACACCTGCGACTAGTTTTATGGTTTTTACACCAGCTGCGCGAAGCGATAGTGCGCCACCGCACACTGAGGCCATTGAGCTAGATCCGTTACTCTCTAAAATTTCGCTTACTACGCGCATTGATTGAGGCGAATTTATATCAATGCTTGGGAAAATCGCTCTTTTGGCTAAATTTCCGTGCCCTAGCTCCCTGCGACCTGGGCTTTTTAGCGGGCTTGCTTCGCCTACGCAAAATCCAGGGAAGTTGTAATTAAACATAAATTTCTCAGCTATCGGCTCTGGGCTAGTTAGGCTATCGCTAAGCTGAGCGTCGCTATCCCCACCCAGAGTTGCCACCACCAAAGCCTGTGTTTGACCACGGGTAAAGAGGCATGAGCCGTGTGCGCGCGGCAAAATGTTTGTTTCGATTGAAATTGGGCGCACCTCATTTAGCGCGCGTCCGTCGGCTCTACGACGCTCTTCGATGATTTGAGTGCGTATGATTTGGCGTTTGTATTTGCCAATGACATTTGTGATGACATCTTTTTGCCACTCGTTTTGCACCGCGATTTCATCAGTTAAAATTTTATCTACGATTTTATTTAGCTCGGTTGCGCGCTCGCTTTTTGCCATTTGATTGATCGCCTCTTTTACGGCGTCTTTGTAGTTTTCGTCGATATATTTGGCGATATTTTCATCTTCGATTTCTGGTTTATACTCTAAATTTGCATCTGGTTTTTTAAGCGCTAAAAACGCTTCCTCGTATTTGCGTGAGCCCTCTTCGATAGCCTTAGCAGCGAAATTTATCGCCTGGGCTGTCAAATCCTCTGGTAGTTCGTTCATGCTTTGGACGCCATCTACGATTTGAGGGAGCGAGCGCATCTCAATCATCAAAAGCTCATCGCCCACGCCAGCTACATACAGATCAAGGGCTGATTTTTTAAGGGCTGAATTTGACGGATTTAGCACAAACTCTCCGTCTATTTGGCCTACTCTGACACCGCAAACAGGGGCTTTCATAGGAATATCGCTTAGATATAGCGCCACACTTGCCGCATTTAGGCTCACGACCTGTAAATCCACCTCAGGATCTGCTGAAAGGACATAAACTACGATTTGGGTAGGATAGGCATATCCTTTTGGAAAAAGGGGGCGAAGTGAGCGATCTATAATACGGCTAGTTAGCGTCTCAAAATCGCCCGGCTTGGTCTCTCTTTTGATATATCCGCCAGGGATTTTTCCCACGGCATACATTTTTTCGATATATTGCACGGTTAATGGCAAGAAATCTTCCTCTACCTGTCTATCTTCCCTAGCGACCGTAGCTAGCACCACGGTATCACCCACACGCATAAGCGCAGCACCCGCTGCTTGTTTTGCGACCTTGTCTATGTCAAAAATTTCTAATTGATTATTTACATCAATCTTGCACTGCATTGTTACTCTCCTTGTTTTCGTTTTTATCAATGTTTTTTTCTTTGTGAAATGGTAGGTAAAATTCGCAATTATTTAAAATTTGCATAATATCCTCGGCTTTTTCCTCTTTTTTCTCTTTGTAATAAAAATCCACATTTACAAAATCTTTTATTTTATGCACGGCGTATAGCCCATCTACCGCGGCTTCTATCTCTTCGGCATTATCAGTGCTAATAACCGGCGTAGCATAAAAAATCGTCTTTGCATTTAGTTTGATTAGGGTTTTTATACATGTCATCGTCGTAAGCCCACTCTCGCAACCCTCATCGACTAAGATTACATTTTTTCTAGCTAAATCAGGCAAAAGCGCGCCCTTGCGAAATTTATAGACATTTTTTAAAATTTTTTCCTCATATTTGCGGTTAGCCTGCCCATAAATATAATCCAAACTTATCCCAAAGCTTTTGACAAGTTCATCTATAAAAACTATCTCTTGCGTTTCGCTCACACAGGCTATCACGCACTCTGGATTATTTGGCGCATAAATCATCTCGCTAAATAAAAATTCATAGCTTAAATTTAGCTTTTCAGATAGTCTTTTTACCAAATAAATCGATGATAACGACTGGGCTATGATTAGGAAATTTTCGTTTTTTACCGCATTTGAGGGCAGAATTTCAGCTAGCTTTTCGGCTGCTTCTACTTCGTTTTCAAACATCAATTCCGCTCTTGGTATCATTGCGCTTCACCATACTCGGTATCAACCGAAAAATCATATCCAACCCCGCCAAATGGGTAGAAATTTACGAAAAAGTAAAATCCATGCTCTTTTTTAGCCCTGGTGTAATCAGCATTGCTCGTGTTTTTTGGCTCGATGTCTTCTTGATAGACGAAAGAGTAGTTCCAGCACTTTCTCGTATGCGTGATACCTAGCCTCCACATTTTTGAATACGACCTAGCCAAATCATACTCCCAGCGCCCGAAAATTTTGTTATTTCCCGGCAAATTCGCACTTAAATTTGCGATTGTGTAGTTATCTTTTTTGTAGCGTTTTTCGTTTTCGTCGCCGAATTGATCGTAGGTATAAGCATGACTTATGCTCGCGCTAAAATCAGAATTCGAGTAGTTTGCGTAGGTCTGAACCTTGCTAAAACTATCGTATTTGTGCGAGTATCTGAAACGATTGCCTAAATTTAGCCCATTTGCGAAATAAATATCAAATCTATGGTCGAAATTTCCCAGCTCTTCATCGTCAAAATCATAGCTTTGTTTAGCCGAGTGGCGGATAAATTTGCGCCCATTTTCATCGTAAAAATACTGCGTCATACCAAGGGCGATATTTTCGTGCGTGTATTCTTCGCCAAGCTCACCAAGGAAATTATCCTCCCAATACAGCGAATCTTGTAACCTTGCCAAGCGAGATTTGCGTAAATTTCCATTTTTTTCATCGTATTCGTATTGGTGAGATTTCAAAATTCTCTTATCAATCTCGCCCTTTTGCCAGCCAGGAATCCTTAAATCAGCCCTCCAATTCATAGTATGATAAAAGCTCTCATACGCCTTGGCCAAATCCGTAAATGCTGAAAATTCGGTATATTGATTGGCATAAAATGTGCTTTTATCAGCTTCTAGCTCGCCGTTTGCGTAGTAGTATTTATCGCTCCAATCTATATGCGTCATATACACACGCTCGCTCACGCTAAACCCCAAATAATCGCCCAAAAATTTATCGCTATAACTAAGCGGAATATCAAGCTCGTATTGGCGTGCGGTTACGCCTTCTTGGCGGGTGAAATTTCGCGCCTTTAAATCCACAGAGTAGAGCAAATTTGACACAAAGATATCATCGATAAATTTATGATATTGCGCAGTCGGTAGCTCTTGAACCGTATCGCGGTTTTGGAAGACGCTATCTTGGTTGAGCTTGCTAGTGTCGATATAATACCTGCCATAAAGCCCGAAATAATGGTCATCTGTCGTCAAATAATAATTTAGCTTAGAGGTTACTAGCGCGTTATCGTCCTCATCGACACCGCCTTTGCTCTTTAAATCATAGTATTCAAGGTCGTTTAATTTCGTAAAATCAATCCATAAATTTTCTTTGAAATTTCCGTCGATTAGATATCCTACAAGTTTGCTTCTATCGTATTCAATCTCGTATCCATGGTGTTTTTCGTTTTTATACTCTAAGCGTTCTTGGGCGTGGGTGAAATTATCAAACACACCGCCACGAATTTCGCCCCTTGAATACGGCGAATCCGCAAACCTAAATGTCCCATACACACCAAAACCACGGCGCGAACGAACCTGCGGGTCTAACTGCAAATCCCAGCTATCATACGGCGCGAAATAAATCGGCTGTTTGTAATACACGCCCTCATCGCCGATATATCCGCCCTCTGGTGGCAAGAGACCGGTTCTGCGGGTAGTATCAGTAGGCACGCCAAAATACGGCAGATAAAACACAGGCACATCGCCGATATAAAATCTAGGATTGAAAAGGTGTAAAAATTTGCTCTCTTTATTTAGCTTGCCACTGCTAAATTTGATTTTCCAGTCTGGATCATTGACATTACAGCTAGATACCACAGAGCCCTTGACACGGTAATACTCGCTATCGCTGCAACTCTCATCATTTTGCATCCAAAGCTCAGCGTCTTTATCCATCATAAAGGTCGCTTTGCCCTCTTGGGTATTGTTTTTCAAATCAATTTTAATGTATTCGGCTCTGGTGGTTTCGTTATCCCCACGCATAGCATTTACATTGCCAAAAAGCTCGATTATTTCGTTTTTTTCATCATAAGTGGCGCGATCGGCTGTGAGAAAATAGTCCTGTGAATACACGGTTACATTGCCTCTGGCTATGGTTAAAAAGCCGTTTCGCTCGACATTATCGGCGATTAACTCGACATTTTGCACCTTTGCGTTAAGCAAATTTGCCACTAACGCACCAAATGTTAATATTAAAATTTTACTTTTTTTCAATTTCTACCACCAAGGTTTTTGCTGCCAAATCCTGCAAACTCTGACGAAATTTCGTCCAAAATGCAAACAAAAATCCGATATAAAATGCTGTTTCACTAACAAGCCTAACGCCCGATCTAAACGCGCAAACGCCAAAGCTAAGCCTCTCGTTTTCGTCCCTAGCGCTGATGACTTTTATTTTTAGGGCTAATTTTCCCAAAGTCGCGCCATAAAAATATACAAAAATCGCGTGATATAAAAATTTCACCATTACTAGATAGGGCAAATACGGCGCAATTGCGTTATTTAGCGCCATTGGGTCGCTTCCGCTCATCTGCAAGGCCGCTAGCATTGGCTCGGAAGCCACGCTAATGAGCATAAAGGTAAAAAGCACGCCCATAATCACCTCATCTAAAATAAAGGCAAAAATTCTCTTAGGAAGACTAGCTAACACCTACTTAGTCCCTAAGTGCCTGATATGCGATATCGCTTCGGTGTTGAGAGCCTTCGAATTCTATATTTTTAACTAATTCATAGGCTAAATTTCGCGCTTCTCTGATATTATTAGCTACACCCACACTTACCAAAACTCTTCCGCCGTCTGCGTAAATTTCGCCGTTTTCTTCGCTAACGCCAGCGTAACAAATGTGAGTGTTAGCTGGAATTTTGCCTAAATTAATCTTTGTTTTTGGCGTAGATTTGTAAGGGTAGTTTTCGCTAGCACTTACGACACCAACGGCGAATTTATCGCGGAGTTTGATGTCTGTTAGCTTGCCAGTGGCTGCATCGTATAAAATTTGGCTTAAATTTTCGTCGATTAAAGGCATCAAAACCTCGCACTCAGGGTCGCCGAATCTGACATTGTATTCGAGCACATACGGCACTCCTTTTACAATCATAAGCCCCACAAAAAGCACTCCGCAAAACGGATTGCCGTCTTTTTTCATACCTCTTAGAGTCGGAGCTACGATTTCATTTTCGACCCTTTTTATCAGCGCCTCATCTGCTAGCGGGCTTGGGGCATATGCGCCCATACCGCCTGTGTTTGGACCCTGATCGCGGTTTAGCAATCGTTTGTGATCTTGGGCTACTGGCAAAGAGACGAAATTATCCCCGTCGCAAATCGCAAAAAAGCTAAGCTCAAATCCGTCTAAATACTCCTCGACAACCACGGTTTTGCCAGCGTCTCCGAAACTGCCTTTTAGCATTTCCCATGCCGCATCTCTGGCCTCATCGTGGTTTTGAGCGATTATTACACCCTTGCCTGCGCAAAGCCCGTCGGCTTTGACAACGACTTTTTCATCTAGGGTGTGGATAAATTTAGAAATTTCCTCGAAATTATCGCTGTTTAAAAATCTAGCGGTGCGGATAGCATTGCGAGCCAAAAACTCCTTCATATAGGCTTTTGAGCCCTCTAAACGAGCTGCCGCTTTACTCGGTCCAAAAATCACTAGACCTTTTGATTTGAATACATCGACAATGCCCTTTGTAAGCGGATCTTCTGGGCCTACAATCGTCAAATCAATCTTGTTGTCTTTCGCAAAATTTGCAAGTTCCTCAAAAGTTTTCAAATCCAAATTTTCGCCAAGTGCGCTAGTCGCGCCATTTCCTGGGGCAAAATATAGATTTGAAACATTTTTATCCTCTTTTAGTCTAAGTGCGATAGCGTATTCTCTGCCACCACTGCCGATGATTAAAATTTTCAAGGTAAAACTCCGTGTAAAAATAGCCCAAGTGAGCGTTGCGTGAAAAAGATTCGGCCTAAAACAAAGCCAATCTTGCAACTAGGACAAGCCCTTAGGTCGCAACCCGTAAGCTCAGAGCCTCAAACCGAGCCGCGTCACACCGGCAAATCACATCGTCGCCTACTAAAATATGTTAGACCCTCATAAATAACGCTGGCGCATCACCCAGGCAAGCGAAATTATATGTTTTTTTGCCTTAAAATACAAGCAAACGCCAAATCCACACACGCTTTTATGCTTTGATTTTCGCTGATTATGGGTGTAGTAAAATTGGATAAAATTTTAGCCGTGCTATTTCCTATGCAAATCGCCTGATATGAGCTATCCCAGCCAAAATTTGAGATAAAACTTTTCGCATTTAGTGGCGAAGTAAAAATTATCACGGAATTTGTGGCTGGTTTTTGCGAAATTTGGGCTTTTTTGGGCGTGTTTTCATAGCCGATTATATGGGTTAAATTTACGCCATTTTCGTGCAAAATTTGGGGCAAATTCGACACTCTGTCTTTGGCACTGATATAAAGCGCGCTTTTGCCCTTTAAATGCGCGGCAATCTCGCGCGCAAACTCGTCGCCATGAGAGTTTTGCGCTACGAAAATATTTTTGTATCCCTGGGCTCTTATCTCGTCAGCGCACGCCTTGCCAATGGCGTAAATTTGGATATCTTCGCTAAATTTGATACCATTAAATTTAAGCGCTTTTACCCCGTTTTTCGAGGTAAAAATAAGTGCGTCAAATTTGGAATTTATGCTAAATTTATGAAATTTTATCTCGCATAAATTTAGCCAAATCACCCTCTCATCGTCAAATTTAGTGTTTGAAACTAAATAGAGCTGCTCTTCTCGCCCAGCCACTTTTGCACACTCGCGATCTGCGCTAGCACGCTAGAACTGCTAGCCCCGCCGAAAGATTTCCTAGCGTCCATCGAAGCTTTTAACCCCAAAAATGCAAGCGCATCAGGCGTGATTCGCTCATCGACCAAGCGAAGCTCTTCCGCGCTCATTTGGCTTAGATCCTTGCCCGCTCTTTCTGCTGTGGCTACGCATTTTCCGGTGATGAAATGCGCCTCGCGAAATGCCACGCCCTTTTCTCGCACCAAAAAATCCGCCAAATCAGTCGCGCTTAAATGGCCACGCTCAGTCGCACTTAGCATATTTTTTTTGTTAAATTTGGCTGTTTTTAGCATTTCATTTAGGATTGCAACGCTCTCCAAAATAGCTTTTACGCTATCAAACACGCCCTCTTTATCCTCTTGCATGTCTTTATTATACGCGAGTGCAAGACCCTTCATAACGGTTAAAAGCCCCATTAAATTTCCATAAGCTCTGCCAGTTTTGCCCCTGATTAGCTCGGCTACATCGGGGTTTTTCTTTTGTGGCATTATCGAGCTTCCAGTCGAATACGCATCGCTTATAGTGATGAAGCCAAATTCGCTCGAACTCCACAAAATCAGCTCTTCGCACAGCCTTGAAGCGTGCATGAAAAATAGGCTAATGTTAAATAAAATTTCAAGGGCGAAATCTCTATCACTCACACCGTCCATAGCATTTTCCATAGGGGCATAAAATCCAAGCGCACTAGCCGTAGCGTGGCGATTTATGCGGTGCGGGGTGCCTGCAAGCGCAGCCGAGCCAAGTGGGCTGAAATTTCCGCGCTCGAAGCTTGAAACAAACCTTTCATAATCTCGCTTAAACATATAAATATAAGCTAGCAAATGAAAGGCAAGGCTTACAGGCTGGGCGTGTTGGAGGTGAGTGTAGCCTGGCATTAAAGCATCTGTGTGGGAGTTTGAAATTTCAAGCAAGGTTTTGATTAAATTTAAAATTTGAACCGAAATTTCGCGGTTTTTTCGCATTACAAAACGCCTGAAATCAAGGGCTACTTGATCGTTGCGAGAGCGCGCGGTATGGAGCTTACCGCCGATTTCTTTGCCTACAATTTCGCTTAGGCGTTTTTCTACCGCCATGTGGATATCCTCATCGGCGATTTTCCACTCAAACCTCCCCTCATTAATCTCGGCTAAAATTTGCTCCAAACCAGATTTTATCGCGCTAGCTTCGTCTTTGGTGATGATTCCTGCATCGCCTAGCATGCTCGCATGAGCGATTGAGCCTGCGATATCGTCCTCGTAAAGCTCCCTATCGAACATAATCGAAGCGTTAAATCTCTCCAAAAGCTCGCTACTAGCCTCACTAAACCTGCCTTCCCACATTTTTTTCATCAATAATCCTTAGAATAAATTTATAATTTTGCGTTTCAAACTAGAATTTTTTGGCTCGTCTGTTAGATACAATCTCACCACCCTGCCATTATCCGTGCTGATTTCGAGCTTGGCGCCCCGTTCGCCATTTACGCGCACCCTTAGCATATTTGTGGCGATATTTTGGATTTCGGGCTTGTCGATTGCGCCATTGTAGCTGGTTTTGTAGTTTTTGACCTCATCGTTGCAATCTTTTGGCGCAAAAAATATATCATAAAATTTACCGTTTTTTATGGCTAAATTCTCTCCACCACCGACTATAAAATAGTCATATTTTGGGGTTTGGGTAGTAAAATCCCAGCGAATTTTATCTTGCCTTTCGCCCTGTTTATAGCTAAATTCCGCCGTGTAAGTAGCGTCGAATTTAAACACTTCCTTGCTAAAAAGCGCGAATTGTTTGTCGTTAAAACGCCTATTTGGATCGCTTTTTTTATCCAAAATTTTAGTATCTTTAATCTCTGCTCCCTCGCTATCAAATAGCCTAAATTCGAGCATTTCCACAGATTTGGCTTGGGGGTGAAATTCTATGCTAATAGGATTTGCTGTAATCGCGCACTCTGGCACAGGATCAGGGAGCTCGTGGCTAAAAAAGGCAAGTGCTGGCTCTTTGTTTGGATAATGCGCGTAAGGCGTAGTATTTAGCGATCTGGTGCGCTCGTAGTTTTCGTTTCGTATGGCAAGGCTTTTGTTTTTGCAAAGCCCTATGATAAATTTGCCGTCCCCACTCTGGCTCTTTCCGCCACCACAAATTTCCTCTAAATACTCATTTCCCATTTCATAGACATAGGCAGATTTTTCGCCCTGCTCGTAGTATCCCACGCCAAGAAGATTTGCGTCAAATGTCAAAAATCCAAAACGATGATAAATCGCGCTTAATAGCCCATCAATTGAGGCTTTGATATCGTGGGCGTTGTAAGAGAGATTTTCTACAATCCCAGAGTTAAACCCTACCGCAAATGCGCGATCGCTTGGGGTTTTGCCGCTAAATTCAGCCCTTCCCTCGCTCTCATCGTGCGTGATTTCATCGTTTGTAACGACATATTTGGCGTGATTTAGCGCAGCCTTATCTAAAAGCGAATTTGGCGCAAATGGGTTTAAATTCGAGCTTTGGCGGATATAGTTTATGTAGTTTATCGGCGTATCATAAAAAGAAAAACCGCTTTTACTAGGAAGCGGTTCTTTTAAATTCGCAGGCTCGCCTTTGCAACCCAAAAACAAGCCCGCAGTGCCTAACAAAAGCCAAATTTTAAGCTTTTGGGCCGGCTTTTGCATACTCTACGCCCTCTTTGACATCTTCGTAGCGTTTGAAATTTTCTACAAACATTTTCGCTAATTTCTCGCGAGTTTTTGCGTATTCATCAGCATTTTCCCAAGTGTTGGCCGGATTTAGAAGTTTTGTCTCAACACCAGCTAACTCTTTTGGAACGGCTAGATTAAATTTTTCAAAATTTTCAAATTCGCATTTTGTGATACTTCCATCAAGGATTGCATTTATACAAGCACGAGTTGCTTTTATACTCATGCGTTTGCCAACGCCATAAGCTCCACCGCTCCAACCTGTATTTACCAGATATACATTTACGCCGTGTTTGTCGATTTTCTCGCCTAAAAGTTTTGCATAAACTGTCGGGTGAAGTGGCATAAACGGCTCACCAAAACAAGCACTAAAAGTCGCCACAGGCTCGGTAATACCGCGCTCAGTTCCTGCGACTTTGGCAGTGTAACCGCTTAGGAAATAATACATCGCTTGTTCTTTTGTAAGCTTCGCAACAGGTGGTAAAACGCCAAAAGCATCAGCGCTTAGGAAAATGATATTTTTTGGGTGTCCTGCGCTCAGGCTTGGTTCGTGGTTTGCGATATGCTCGATTGGGTAGCTTACACGGGTATTTTCTGTCTTGCTACCATCAGCGTAATCGACCTTGCCGTTTGCGTCAGCTACGACATTTTCTAAAAGCGCGTTGCGTTTAATCGCACCATAAATTTCAGGCTCTGAGCTTGGATCGAGATTTATACATTTTGCGTAGCAACCACCCTCGAAGTTAAACACGCCCTCATCGTCCCAGCCATGCTCGTCATCGCCGATTAGCGCGCGGTTTGGATCGGTAGAGAGCGTAGTCTTGCCGGTGCCTGAAAGTCCGAAAAATAGCGCAGTGTCGCCGCCAGCTCCGACATTTGCTGAGCAGTGCATTGACATTTTGCCCTCTAATGGTAGCCAGTAATTCATCATAGAAAAAATTCCTTTTTTCATCTCGCCACCATACCATGTGCCACCGATGACTGCGACATTTTCCTCGACATTAAAGATTACAAAAACATCTGAGTTTAACCCGTCTTTGGCGTAATCCTCATTTACGCATTTGCAAGCGTTATAAACCACGAAATCTGGGTGAAAATTTGCTAACTCATCATCGCTTGGGCGGATAAACATATTTTTTACAAAATGCGCTTGCCACGCTACTTCGGTTACGAAGCGCACGCTTTTACGGCTTTTTAGGCTAGCGCCACAATACGCGTCTTGGACATAGATTGATTTGTTTGAAAGCTGATTTTTGGCCTTTGCTAGAAGTTTATCAAAAAGCTCTTTGTTAATCGGTTGATTGATTTTGCCCCAGCTGATATATTTCGCGCTTGGATCTTGCTTTACAAAATACTTGTCTTTTGGGCTTCTACCTGTAAAAATGCCAGTATCGACCATAAAGGTGCCATTATCGCTTACCTTGCCCTCGTTTGCGCGTTTTTCGTGCTCGAAAAGCTCATCATAGCTAAGGTTATAAAAAATTTCTTTTTCGCCGCTAATTCCTAGTTTTTCAAAATCATTTGGAATTCTCATCTTAAATCCTTTTTTAAAAAATTATAAATAAGTAATTATATCGAAATTTGATTAACCTTTATTAGGATTGTGGAATTTGAAGTAAATTTATCGTTTTTGTAAATTTAAAAAGGGGCGAAACCCGCTAAAATCCGCCCCTGTGGTAGTTAAATTTAAAAGTTATTTTAAGTGGATTAGTGGCTCGCCCGCATCGACGCTTTGACCTTGGAATACCAAAATTTCAGCGACTTCGCCGTCTCTTGGGCTTTCGATGTTTATCTCCATTTTCATAGCTTCTAGCACGACTACGGTTTGACCAGCTACGACTTTTTCGCCAGGTTTGACTAAAATTTTAAACACATTACTTGGCAGGCTAGCCACGATATCATCGCTATTTGCAGTTGATTTCGCCTCAGTTTTGGCCTCGCTAGGCTCTGGCGCGCCAATGCTGACATTGTAGCTATCACCATTTACCAAGACCTTATTTCCGCTAAATTCCACTGCATAGGCTTTGCCATTGACATTAATGTCAAATTTATCAGATTTTGCCTTTTTCTCACTGCCCTCGCTAGATTCTTTTGCTTCGTTTTTGCGAATCATTACCTTGCCCTCGCCTTTTAAGAAGGCAATGCCCTTTTCACGGCACGCAAGAGCGATAAAAATATTTTCCTCGCTTGGCTCGATATTTTCATCTTCTAGCTGTTTTTTGGCATAAGCAATGCTCTTTGTCTCGTCTAAATCAGCCAAATCAACGGCATTTTTAGTAGTAGGCTCTAAGCCAAGCTGCTCGCTAGCTAATCTTACGACCTCGCTATCAGGGGCAACTGGGGTTTTGCCAAAGTATCCAAGCACCATTTTGCCGTATCCCTCAGCGATTTTTTTCCAATCTCCAAACATTACATTATTAAATGCTTGTTGGAAATAAAATTGACTTACGGGCGTTACACTCGTGCCATAACCGCCCTTTTCGACGACTTCGCGCATAGCTTTGATGACAGAGGGGAATTTATCCATGATTTTGTTATCGCGCATCATTTGCGTATTTGCAGTTAGGGCACCGCCTGGCATAGGCGAAAATGGGATTATCGGGCTTACCATTGTCGCTTCTGGTGGCAAGAAATAATCCTTCAAACAATCCTCCAAAACCTCTTCGTATTTTAAAATTTTCTCAGCGTCGAAGCCAAAATCAAAATTTTGCCCCTTTGTCGCGTGTAAAATCGTCAAAATATCTGGTTGGCTAGTTCCTCCGCTGACTGGATAAGCAGCTAGATCGATTCCATCGACGCCTGCTGCTAGGGCTGCTTGATAGCAAGCCACGCTAACGCCGGCTGTTTCGTGAGTGTGAAGTCTGATATGAATATCGTTTCCTAGGAGTTTGCGCGCTCTTCTTACGGTCTCAAAAACCTTTTGTGGGCTTGAAGTTCCGCTAGCGTCTTTGAAACAAACGCTATCAAAAGGAATTCCAGCCTCTAAAATTTTGCGTAAAATTCCAGCATAAAATTCAGGATCATGCGCGCCAGAGCAACGAGGTGGCAAATCCATCATAGTAACGGTAATTTCGTGTTTTAAGCCATGCGCTCTAATACGCTCGCCACTATATTTTAAATTTTCGACATCGTTTAAGGCGTCAAAATTTCGAATAGTCGTAGTTCCGTGTTTGGCAAAGAGTTTGGCATGCATATCTATCATTTCGCGCGAACCAGTATCAAGCGTAACGGTATTTACGCCTCTGGCTAGGGTTTGCAGGTTTGCCTCGTCTCCCACGGTTTCGCGGAATTTATCCATCATCGCAAACGCGTCTTCGTTTAGATAAAAATACAAACTCTGAAATCTAGCTCCACCGCCAAATTCAAAGTGTCTAATCCCAGCCTCTTTTGCCGCGCTCACTGCTGGCAAAAAGTCCTTCATCGCTACACGCGCACCAAAGACAGATTGGAAACCATCGCGAAATGTAGTGTCCATAACATCAATAAATTTTTTGCTCATGCTAACTCCTTTAAAATAATTCTAAATTCTACAATTTCTAGCCTAAAAAAGCTTTTAATCCAAAAATTTCTGGATAAATCGCAAGGGCGAAAAGAACTAAAATTTGAAGTCCGATAAACGGCAATACTCCACGATAAATGTCTGTCGTGCGCACTGATTTTGGCGCGACGCCTTTTAGGAAAAATATCGAAAATCCAAAAGGTGGCGTCATAAATGATGTTTGTAAATTTACAGCGATTAGTATCGCAAACCAAACTGGATTTATATTCATTGCTTCGACTATCGGGAATAAAATCGGCAAAATGATATATGAAATTTCAACATAATCAAGGAAAAAGCCTAAGATTATGATGACAATCATAGTTAGTGCGATAAATCCCCACTCTTTGCCAGGAAGCGCGTACATGAAATCCTCCACGACATAGTCCCCGCCTGTATATGAAAAAATCATAGAAAAGGCTGTGGCGCCCATTAAAATCATAAAAACCATGCCCGAAATTTTCACGCTTTGGCGAAGTGCGTCGTAAAGCAAAGAAAATGAAAATGTGCGGTATAAAAATGACAAAATTATCGCGCCCACACAGCCCACTGATGAGCTTTCCGTAGGGGTTGCGATACCGCCAAAGATAGAGCCTAGCACTAGCAAAATCAGCACAAAAACAGGCACGACATTTTTTAGAGCATTAAAAATTTGGCGAGCTTTGGTTTCATCATCGATTTTAGGAAGCCCGGGGGCGCAGTCTTTTTTGGCATACGAGATTATGAGGATAAAAACTATATAGAGCCCCACCAAAACGAGCCCCGGCACGATAGCTGCGGAAAATAGCTCGCCTACTGATACCGAAAAAACATCGCCTAAAATGATTAGCACGATTGAGGGCGGAATAATCTGTCCAAGCGTGCCAGAAGCTGCGATAGTGCCGGTGGATAGGGCTTTGTCGTAGCCGTATTTCATCATCACAGGCAGGCTAATAATACCCATAGCGATCACGCTAGCGCCCACAATCCCAGTCGTAGCCGCCAAAAGTGCGCCCACCAAAACAGTGCTAATCGCCACGCCACCGCGAACCCCGCCAAATAAAAACGCCATTGACTCCAAAAGCCTCTCAGCTAAGCGCGTTTTTTGCAAAATCATACCCATTAAAATAAAAAGCGGAACCGCGATTAGAAGCTGATTTTCCATAATCGAGTAAATTCGGTTTGGCATAAGAGAGAAAAACTGATTGCTCATTTCGCTTATAGCCTCTGTAAAAACCTCGCTTCCCTCGGCGTATTCCCACGCCTCACTCACGCCATAAATAAATCCAAAAATCACCGCCACAGCCCCAAATGTAAAGGCTACCGGAAATCCCAAAAGCAGCATAAAAAGCGCTGCGCCAAACATTATTATCCCTATCATCACACAGCCTTTGCACTAGAATTTTCGTCTAAAAATTCGCCGTGGTGGTTGTGGATTAGCAAATTTATATTTTTTATCAAAAACCCAAACGAATAAATAAACAAAAAGACATAAGATAGGCTAATAAATGATTTGATTATCCATAAATTCGTTAATCCGCCTGGATTTGGGCTGGATTCTTTGCTCTCGTAGGCTTCGAGCGCGAAATCTAGCGAAAAATACGCCACGAGCGCCACAAATGGCAAGATAAAAAAGATTGTGCCTAAAATATTGATAATCGCCTTTGTTTTGGGGCGAAATTTTTCATATAGCACATCGACCCTGACATGGGAATTTTGCTGTAAGGTATAGGTCGAAGAGAACAAAAACATCGCCGAAAACAGCCACCAGCTAATCTCTTGCATAGCCACAGAATTCGCGCTTGGAAAAAGATAGCGCGCAACGACATTGTAAAAAACGCAAAGGACTAAAAGGGCTAAAAAAACAATGCTAAAAAAACCTAAAATTTTCGCAAAACTATCGAAAATTTTTTCTAAAATTTGGAGATTTTTCCTCAAATTTGAACCTTTTTGTATTAAATTTCAAAATAAGCTTGCGATTTTATCGAAATTTAGCGCAAAAAATAATAAAATAACGAGCAAAAAAGGATAAAAATGGATTTAAAATTTAACAATAAATATTCTCGCAAATTTCTGCTATTTTGTGCGATTTGGGCGGGTTTGTGGGTTTGCTTTTCATACTGCTTTTTGCAAAATTTCTTGTTTATGTATCCTGAAATTTTCAGTGCTAGGCTTAGGTTTGATTTGTGCGTTTTAGCTCTGGGCGTGATTTTTGTGGCATTTAGCAAGGATAGCCTAAGCACGATTTGTGGGTATTTTTTGTGGTTTTATGGCGCGCTTGGCGGGCTAATTTGTGCAAAGAGCCTATCGTATCTGCACAAAGCAGTGCGCGCTAGTAGCGATATGGACGGCGTGATGAACTGCGCTGGGGCGAATAAATTTTTGAGTTTTGATTTAAATAAAATTTCGCTTTTTAAATCATATAATTCTTGCACTTTTGATATCCCCACGCCGCCTGCAAATTTCGAAATCAGCGGTATGCGCGCGAATTTAATTAGCGCCTATAATGATGGCTGGTATCTTTTTGTAAGCTCAAAAAGCCTAAGTTTGCCTACGCTTTGGTTTATTGTATTTGGATTTTTTGCTTTTGTCTGTGTTTTGGGAGTGATTTTGGGATTTATCAGGCGCAGGGGATAGCCCCTGCGTGAGTTATTGAACGATAATTAGCGCATCGGAGCTATACACATCTTCTAACGAAGACAATCCGCTCATCGCCCAGACCTTTTTGCATAATCCGTCATAGCCTTTTGTAAGGATAATTTGCTTCTCATCAACGATTTCATAAGTAGCACAAACATCGTTTCTAATCTTAATCGGGTTTGTAACATTTGTCATCGTTGCGATAGAAGAAGAATAACGCGCTTGCGATGTGTAATACGCCATCAAATCGCTAAGAGATGTCGTGATATTATTCATCGTTTTTACCATCTCTGCGTCGTCTCTGGTAGCAGCTAGTCTAGGGATAGCTACCGCCGCCAAGATACCCAAAATAACAATCACGAAAATTAATTCGATCATTGTAAAAGCCTGTTTCATTTTTTATCCTTTGATAAAAATTCTGTAACCGTATTCTACCACAATCTATAAATTTTTCGCAAATTCTACCATTTTTGATAATAAATTTATTGTATTTGCATCGACGACGATGTAGTGGTTATTTATCAGACTTTTGCCGTTATACATCGGAGCGACACCTGTTTTAAGGTCGATTATCGCGCCACCGCTTTGGTGGATTATAAAATCCCCAGCCGCGATATCCCACAGCGAACAATCGCTAAACCTACCATACGCGCTCGCCCCATTTTCCGCCATTACGCAAAATTTCAGCGCAGAGCCAAGCCTAGTAAATTCAAGCCCAAATTCCTCGCAAAACGGCATATATTTTGAGCCTCTGCCATTTCGGCCTATCATAAAGGTCTTTGGCGAATTTGGTTTTCGCTCAATTTTTTCGCCGTTTTTATAAACGATGCCGCCGCCATTAGAGCTATACACATCGCCGCTTACAGGCGATGAAATCACCGACAAAATCGGCCTTCCGTCCTCTATCAGCGCGATACAAACGCAAAATTCGCCATTTCGCGCGATGAATTCCTTCGTCCCATCAAGCGGATCGACTAGCCAAAACCTCTTTGCGCTCATGCGCTCATCTGCGCTCATCACGCTCTCTTCGGAGCAAATCGCAATCCCACTGGGTGCTAGCGTGCTTACAATCGCATCATTTGCAGCCAAATCCGCGGTTGTTAGCGGAGATTTGTCCTCTTTGACATAGACATCAAATTTCTCATAATGCTCCATAATCGCCTTGTTTGCGCGCTTTGCCGCAACCACGGCTAAATTCAAAAGTTCATCTTTATTCATTTTCGCCTCCAAAAAATAAGCGGTAAGAATTGTTGTAATCGTAGAATTGAAAGATTTGGTATTTTAGCACAACGAAGCTTTAAAAAAGCTAGATTAAATTTTAAGGGCAAAATTTATAAAATTTTTGCAAATTCAAGGGGCAAAAATGGAAATTTTAGAGAATTTGCGAAATTTAAGCGATGAAAAATACGCCAAATTTAGCGCGAAAATTCTGCCTGGGGCGCGAATTTTGGGCGTGAAAATGCCACATTTACGCGCGCTTGCAAAGCAGGTTTTGCGCGAGCAAAGCGAGGGTGAAATTTTAGAATTTATCCGTGCCAAGGGCGAATTTAGCGAAGAAATGACATTAAAGGCTATTTTGATAAATTCGCTAAAAATCAGCGAAAAAAATCGCATGAATTTGGCGCGAGATTTTATTCCTCGTATCACAAACTGGGGCGTTTGCGATACATTTTGCACCAAACGCAAAAACGATTTAGAGCTTTGGCGGGGATTTACGCTTGGGTTTAGGGAGGCTAGGGGCGAGTTTGAGAAGCGGTTTTTTTATGTAAATTTGCTGGTAAATTTCGTAAATTCGCGGAATTTGGCGCTTTTGCTAGATACTGCGCGCGCTGAGCGAAGCGAGAAATACTATGTCCAAATGGGGGCAGCGTGGGCGCTGTGCGAATTCGCCGTGAAATTTGAGCGTGAAATTTACGAGTTTTTGCAGGGGTATGAAAACGAAAAAATCAAAAATCTTGCGATTAAAAAAATCTGCGAAAGCCTGCGTTTCACCGAGCAAAGTAAGACAAAATTTAAGGCATTAAAATCCGCGAAATCCTAAATTTCGCGGAAATTTAATTTATCAAAATTTCAAATTTCTTTTCAATCTTGCTTATTTGTTTCGTTGTCGTTTTCTAGCGCATTTACCCTTTTGCCGATGTCTTTGAGCTGCGAAAACTCTTCGATTAGGCGCGGTGCGTCATCTAGGCTAATCGCAAAAGTCCAAATATAATTCATCACCGTAAAAATATACCCAGCGTCTGTTTGTTTGACCGCCAAAAGATAAGCTGCCAAACTAAACGCTAGCGCACAAATCGAGCCTACGATGAGATAGCCAATCGCCTCGCGGTTCGAGATAGCTATGCGAATACGCGAAAGCAAATCGTAGTGGCGCAAAACGGCGATAGGGCTGCCTTTTTCTATGAGATTTACCTCGTTTTCGTTGCGGTTGTTTAGCTTCAAATAAAATCTATCGTTTTTGCGAATATATCGTGGCAAAAAGGGTGCTAAAACAGCGATTATGATTAGACAAAAGCTCGCTACAATCGGCTCGTAAAAATATAGCATAAAAACACTTCCCAAAATCGAAACCACAGAGGTAAAAAGCATAGGAAAGGAGTGTTCGAAAAAATTTATAAATTCACGCGAAAGCGCGACGCGTGCGCTTGTTTGGCTCACGCTTGCGTTCGTGCTTCGTTCGTTTGAGATGATATTGACGACTAAATTTGCATAAATTTTGCTAAATGCGTAGGTGTCGATTTTGCGCCTAATAGCGCCCAAAAACCAAATTCCAAATATCACAAAAATATAAATTATCGCGATTTTTGCCTCGCCTGCTAGAATTTTATTTATCGCAAATCCGCCAAAAATCGGATAGAGCATAAAGGCCAAATTTTCCAAAATCACCAAAGAAAATGTAAAAATCAGCTTTTTGTAATGTTTCAACGCGATGAAAATAAGCGTTTTAAACGCGCTTTTTTGCATAAAAATTCCTAAATTTGAATTAAATCGCGCAAGTATAAAGGGGGAAATTTAATAAGATTTAAATTCGATTTTAATTATAAAAAAGTATCTAAAATTTAACTATGCAGTTAAATTTTAGACAATGCAAAATTTATTTGTAGCGATAAGTGATTCTGCCCTTATCAAGGCTGTATGGCGTAAGCTCGACTTTGACGCGATCGCCTGGCATGATTTTGATATAGTGCATACGCATTTTGCCTGCGATATGGCACAAAATCACATGCTTGTTATCAAGCTCGACCTTAAATGTCGCATTTGGCAACGCCTCGATTACATTGCCATCAATCTCAATGACATCATCTTTTGCCATTAAATTTTTCTCCTTTTAATCTTTCAAGCTTTTGCTTAGAATTTCGACTTTGTTATTTACCACAGCCAAACAATGCTCATAATGAGCCGTCCTAAGGCCGTCTTTGCTCGTCGTCGTCCATTTGTCTGCGCCCACGACTGGGGTGCCGTCTTTTTGGCAAATCATCGGCTCGATACAAAAGACCATGCCGTTTTTGATTTTTGGCCCTGATTTTGGATTGTTGCCCTCTAAATAATTTGGGATCTCAGGCTCTTCATGCGGTTTTTTGCCGATTCCATGCCCGCAAAATCCATATAGTGGCACATATCCACGCGCTCTGATAAATTGCTCGATAGCTAGGCATAGCTCTTTGAAGTGCATGCCGACCTTTATCGTATCGATAGCATGATACAACGCGTCTTTGCTACATGCGATGAGCTCTTCGTCTGATTTTGAAATTTTGCCAATCGGCAAAGTGCGCGCACTATCGCCGTAATATCCATTTAAGCGAGAGCCTAGATCGATACCTAGTATGTCGCCCTCTTTTAGGATAGTGTTATCAGGTATGCCATGGATTATAACTTCGTTTAGTGAAAGACAAGCTGCGTTTGGGAAACCATAAAGCCCTTTAAATGCTGGATATGCCCCCTTGCTCGTGATAAAATCATCGATTTTTTTATCCACTTCTAAAAGCGTCATACCGGGTTTTATGAATTCTTCCGCATAATCAAGGGCAGCGGCGACGATTTTATTCGCCGCCCGCAAACCCTCTAAATCTTTTTGATTTTTGAGTAAAATTGCCATTTTATAGTCCAACAGCACTTAGGGTTTGATATTTGTTCATATACACTTGCGCTTCGATTCTTCTCATAGTATCAAGTGCGACCGACACTACGATTAGCACGCTCGTGCCACCGAAATAAAATGGAACACCCATAAATTTGACTAGCAACCATGGAATAACAGTCACCAAGCCTAGATAAATCGAACCCCAAAATGTAAGGCGAGATGCAACATCATTTAAAAATGTCGCTGTGCCCTCACCTGGACGAATTCCGGGGATAAATCCACCTTGTTTTTTAAGATTTTCGCTGATATCTTTGGAATTAAACGCGATTGAAGCGTAAAAATACGCAAAAAATACAACTAAAATAAATGTCAAAAGATTAAAGAAATAGCTACTTGGATTGATAAAGTCAGCTACTTTTTGGACAAAAGAATTTGTGCTAGCAGTCAAAATCGTGCTAGGAAACATCAATACCGCACTAGCGAAAATCGGCGGAATAACACCGCTTAAATTTAGCTTGATTGGCACATAATTCATAATGCGTTTGTTTTGGTTCGCCATTAAAATTTTGCGAGGAAACGAGATTGGAATCCTGCGCTCGCCTAGCTCGACATACAAAATCGCCGCGATTGTAGCAAAAATAATTAAGGCGATTGCGATTAATTTTAGGATATTAAGTTCGCCGTTATTTACGAGCTGAACTGTGCCGCCGATCGCTGTCGGTATCGCGCTAACAATACCGGCAAAGATGATTAAGCTCGTGCCGTTTCCAACACCTCTTTGAGTAATCTGCTCGCCAATCCACATCAAAAGCATAGTGCCTACAAGCATAGAAATACACGAAATAAATATAAATTCGTTTGTATTTTCTGCCATGATAGCCTTCGCGCCATTTACGCCCGTAATGCCCTGCAAACCGATACTAACACCGATTGCTTGCACAAGCGCAATAGCGATTGTAGCGTAACGAATAATTTGCATATATTTTTGCATACCGTCGCGCTCTTTTTTTAGTTTGCCTAAATTTGGAAATGTAGCAGATAATAGCTCCATAATAATCGAAGCTGTAATGTATGGCATAATGCCCAGCGAAATGACGCTAAATCTTTCGACCGCGCCACCGCTAAACATATTAAACATACCAAAGGCATTGTCTTTGTTTGTATTGAAAAATTCTTTTATCACCTCAACATCAACGCCCGGCACTGGCACATAAGCCAGTAGCCTGAAAGCAAATAGAAAACCCAATGTAATGAGTATCTTGTTGCGAAGTGTTTTGTTCATTAGTTTTGTCCGCTAAATTTTACATTTTCGTCTTTTATCTTGCTAGCAAGATCTTTTGCACTTGCACCGATAAGTTTTACTACTTTTACAGAGCTAGACATTTTATGAACAGTTCTGATAGTATCAACTGTAATCTCGCTTAGCTCTTTTACAGCTGAAATTTTTTCTACATTGATTACATAAGGTTTTTCAAATCTTGAATAAAAACCAACTTTTGGTAATCTTCTTTGAAGTGGTTGTTGGCCACCCTCAAAACCTCTTTTTTCATGTGAGCCAGTGCGCGCAGTTTGACCTTTGCCACCGCGACCTGCTGTTTTGCCAAGACCGCTACCTTGACCACGACCTAGTCTTTTGGTGCTATGAGTAGAGCCTGGTGCTTTTTGAAGATTTTCTAATCCCATCTTAAATCCTTGTTAGTGTTTTAGCATGCTAAGAGCTTTCATTGTAGCTCTTACGACATTTGATGAGTTGTTTGAACCAAGAGACTTAGTCAAAATATCTTTAACGCCTGCAAGTTCTAAAACAGGGCGAACAGATCCGCCTGCGATTACGCCGGTACCTTCGCTAGCTGGTTTAAGTAAAATTCTACTAGCGTTGTATTTAACCTCTACATCGTGAGTGATTGTCGAACCGTTTAGTTTAACCTCGATGATGTTTTTAAACGCATCATCTACGGCTTTTTTAATCGCGTCTGGAACCTCTTTTGATTTTCCAAAACCAAAGCCAACTAAACCATTTCTGTTACCAACAACGATTAGGGCAGTAAATCTAAATCTTCTACCACCTTTTACGACCTTTGTAACCCTACCGATATTAACGATTACTTCTTCAAATTCTTCTCTATTATATTTTTCCACGATAATTCCTTTGGTTTATAGTTTGATGCCGTTTTCGCGTAACGCATCAGCAAAACTTACAATCACTCCGTGATATAAATAACCGTTTCTATCAAAAAGCGCCTCAGAAATGCCTTTATCTTTTAGCTTAGCAGCCAAATCTTTGCCAAGGCTAGCAGCGCCTTCTTTGTTTGCTTTCACACCCAAAGTTTTACCGCTGGCAGCGCATATTGTTTTTCCCTCAACATCATCGATTACTTGCGCATAAACTGTTCTATTTGATTTGAAAATAGAAATTCTAGGGCAAGAGCTAGTGCCGGAAATTTTTGCACGAATTCTTCTTTTTCTCTTAATTCTTAGAGATATTTTTCTTTTTAATACATTTGCTGTCATTTCTCAACCCTTATTTTTTAGATGTTTTACCGGCTTTGCGGATAATATGCTCTTCGACATATTTTACACCTTTGCCTTTGTATGGCTCAGGTGGTCTAAATCCTCTAATCTCAGCAGCGACTTGACCAACTTTTTGTTTATCGTCGCCTTTGATTGTGATGATGTTTTTATCTACTGAAATTTCAATACCTGCTGGTGAATCGAAATTTATCGGATGAGAAAAACCTAGGTTTAGCTCTAAAACTTTGCCTTTCATCGCAGCTCTGTAACCAACGCCGTTGATTTCAAGCTGTTTTGTGAAGCCGTCAGTTAGGCCAATAACGATGTTGTTAGCTAGCGCACGGTATGTTCCCCAATACGCTCTGCTTTGTCTATCTTCACCTTTTGGTGAAAATGAAATTTGGCCATCTTCGATTTTAACATCGACATTGCCCTTTAAATCAAGGACTCTTTCGTTGTTTGCTTTTTTAAATTTTAAAGATGAACCATCGATTTTTACCTCTACTCCGTTTGGAATAGAGATAGGTTTTTTACCAATTCTTGACATAATTTTCCTTTTTATTTGTCTAGGGTATGACTACTTTTACGAATGGATACCACAATGCCATAAAAAGTAGAACTTTTTACCAAATAGTGCAAAGCACTTCGCCGCCAACGCCAGCTTTACTAGCTTCGATACCGCTCATAACGCCTTTGCTAGTGCTAACAACTACTGTTCCATAACCATTTTTAAATCTTTTAATCTCGTCTTTACCTTGATAAACACGGCGTCCTGGTTTTGAAACTCTTTTTACTTCGTTGATTACACTTCTACCTTTTTCATCATATTTTAAAACAACATTGATGAATTTTTTGTTTCCCTCTTCTACTACATTGTAGCTCTCGATATAGCCCTTTTGAGCTAAAATTTTAAGAGTAGCCTCTACAACATTTGAGTGAAACAATTTAGCAGTGTCTAAGCGTCTCATAGCTGCATTTCTAATGCGGGTTAATCCGTCTGAAATAAGATCATTTACCATATCTACTCCTTCTTACCAGCTAGCTTTTTTAAGGCCAGGGATTAGACCCTCATTAGCCATTTTTCTTAAACATACACGGCAAATTCCAAAATCTCTATAAACAGAGTGCGGACGACCGCAAATTTGGCATCTTGTATATGCACGAGAGCTGAATTTAGCAGGGCGTTTTGCCTTAGCTATCATTGATTTTTTTGCCATATTACTTTCCTTTTGCGAAAGGCATGCCAAATAATTCTAGCAATTTAAACGCCTCTTTATCGCTATTTGTTGTAGTTACGATTGTAATGTTCATACCGTGAGTTCTTAGGATATTATCATACTCTACCTCAGGGAACATTAATTGCTCTTGCAAACCGAAGTTATAGTTACCGCGACCATCAAAGCCATTGCGTGCAACACCACGGAAGTCTTTTACTCTTGGTAATGCGATTGAGATAAGTTTATCAAAAAACGCATACATTTGCTCTTTGCGCAATGTAACCATAATACCGACAGGAAATCCCTCTCTGACTTTAAAACCAGCAACTGATTTTTTTGCATTTACAATAAGCGCTTTTTGACCTGCAATCAAAGAGATTGTATCAGCCATGTTTTGAAGCACTTTTTGATCTTTGCCAGATTCGCCTACACCAACGCTAATTACGATTTTTTCAAGTGCCGGAATTAGCATAGGATTTTTTATATCAAATTCTTTTTGTAAAGCTGGTCTAATTGACTCAACATATTTAGTTTGTAATCTGTTCATAATCAACCCTCAACCAATGCGACATTTGAAATATCCATAGGCATTTCTTTGTTTGTGAAACCGCCACTTGGATTTTGCTCAGTTGGTTTAACAGCTTTTTTAGCTATTTTACAACCCTCAACTATAACTTGTGATTTTTTAGGGAAAACAACTTTTACAACGCCAGTTTTGCCTTTATCATCACCTGCGATAATTTTTACTTGATCGCCTTTTTTAATCTTAAATTTCACTGCCATTATAGAACCTCCGGAGCCAATGAAACGATTTTCATAAAACCGCCGTATCTGACTTCTCTACCGATTGGGCCAAAAATACGAGTGCCAATCGGCTCTTTTTTTGCATCCAAAATTACAGCTGCATTTTCATCAAATCTAATCAAAGAGCCATTTCCTCTGTGAAGCTCTTTTTTTGTTCTAACGACGACGGCTTTTACAACTTGACCGCGTTTAATCTTGCCATTTGGTAGAGCTTTTTTTACAGAACAAACTATAATATCGCCTACTGTTGCATAGCGGCGTTTGCTACCACCCAAAACTTTAATACACATAAGTTCTTTTGCACCGCTGTTATCAGCTACTGCAAGTCTTGTAAAACTTTGTATCATTATTCAACTCCTGTTTTCAAAACCGCTTTTAAGCGAAATGTTTTTTTCGCACTAAGTGGTCTGCACTCAACTGCTGATATAGTATCGCCGATTTTGACGATATTGTTCTCGTCATGGATAAGATATTTTTTAAA
The DNA here is from genome assembly GCF_027737645.1 of Campylobacter sp. JMF_15 NE4. Lineage (NCBI taxonomy): Bacteria > Pseudomonadati > Campylobacterota > Epsilonproteobacteria > Campylobacterales > Campylobacteraceae > Campylobacter > Campylobacter sp. JMF_15 NE4. The sequence continues at coordinate 282,610 of NZ_JAOVTY010000002.1, forward strand.
TCTTTTGACGATTTTTCTATATCTTGGGTGGATAACTCTTCTCTCTACCAAAATAGTAGCAGTTTTATTGCCAGCTTTTTTTACGACTACGCCTTGAATTTCTCTTTTAAATGCCATAACTCTATCCTTATTTTGCTTTTATAGCAGTATTGATTCTAGCGATATCTTTTTTGATCGCACGAATTTCATTAGGATTGCTTAACTGCATTGTTTTAAGCTTTTGCTTAGCCGTAAATAAAAGCAACTTATTATCTTTTAACATCTTATTTAGCTCAGCTAAATCTTTATCTTTCAAATCAGTATATTTCATTTTCGCTATCCCTAGTTACAATTTTTGTTTTGAAAGGTAATTTGTGGATTGATAGCGTAAGAGCTGCTCTTGCTTGCTCCTCACTTACACCAGTCATCTCGAAAATCATTCTGCCTGGTTTGATATTCATTACCCACTCTTCTACACCAGCTTTACCTTTACCCATACGAGTTTGTAGAGGTTTTTTAGTAAGTGGTTTATCAGGAAATACCTTAATCCAAATTTTAGCTTGGCGATTTACATAGCGAGTCATCGCGATACGAGCTGCTTCGATTTGGCGTGAATTAATTCTACCTGCTTCAACAGCTTTGATACCAAAATCACCAAATGTCAAAGCATTACCGCGAGTTGCGTAGCCGCGATTGCGACCTTTCATCATCTTACGATATTTTGTTCTTTTAGGCATCAACATGGCTATTTACCTCTTCTTGTTCTGCGTGGTTTTTTAGAAGCTTCTTCTGTTTTTTCAGCTTGAATTCCTTTTTGCAAAATTTCGCCTTTGAAAATCCAAACTTTAATACCGATATTTCCGTATGTAGTGTGAGCCTCAGCAAAACCATAATCGATTTTTGCTCTTAGAGTGTGAAGTGGAACGCGTCCCTCTAAATACCACTCTGTGCGAGCCATTTCAGCGCCACCTAGACGGCCAGAAACTGAAATTTTAATACCTTTTGCGCCTGCTTTTTGCGCACCTTGAATTACTTTTTTCATAGCGCGTCTAAATGCAACCCTGCGCTCTAATTGCATAGCTACATTTTCAGCTGCCAAAAGTGCATTAGCGCCGACTTTGCGCTCTTCTTTAATGTTTAAATTTACATCTTTATTTACTAGTTTAACAACTTCGGCTCTTAAATTCTCTACTTCGCCACCTTTTTTACCGATGATAACACCTGGGCGAGCTGCAACGATAGTTACGCGAACTTTTTTAGCTGTTCTTTCAACAAGAATTTGGCTAATTCCTGCGTAATAAAGTTTAGCTTTTAGGAATTTACGGATTTTGTAATCCTCGCCGATGTTTTCTGATAGTGTTGATTTAGCAGGAAACCATCTTGATTCCCAGTTTCTATTGATACCTAGTCTTAAACCAATCGGATTAACTTTTTGTCCCATACTACGCTTCCTTACTTGGTTTTGCTACTTCAACGCTAATGTGTGAAGTTGGCTTTCTGATTCTGCTTGCTGTTCCACGAGCGCGTGGTCTAAATCTTTTTAGAACTGGACCAGCATCTACGCGACAACTTTTTACTATAACTTCCTCTGGTTCAAAACCGCCATTAGCAACTGCGCTTGAAATAGCAGTAGCAATATATTTTGCACCACGATTTGGAGTGAATTCCAATGTAGCAAGTGCAAATTCAGCGTTCATGCCTTGAACTTGTTTTGCGATAAGTCTTGCCTTAGTCGGTGAAAGGCGAACAAATTTGATAGTTGATTTACTCATTTATTTCCCCTTATTTACCGATTTTCTTTTGAACTGAGCCTTTGTGGCCTTTGAAAGTTCTAGTAGGAGCAAACTCACCTAATTTATAACCAATGTGGTGTTCTGTAACATACACTGGGATAAAATTTTTGCCATTATGCACATTAAATGTTAGTCCAATCATATCAGGAACGATTGTGCTGCGTCTTGACCAAGTTTTAATTGGTTTGTTATCGTTAGCAGCCTTTGCAGCTACTACTTTTTTCATTACATGATCATCTACGAAAGGACCTTTTTTAAGCGATCTAGCCATTTTTATTTTCCTTTCTTTCTAGAAATTATAAGCTTATCACTAGCTTTTTTACGACGAGTTTTCGCACCTTTTGTAGGTTTGCCCCATGGAGTTACAGGGTGACGACCTGAGTTTTTCTTGCCTTCACCACCACCGTGTGGGTGATCTACTGGGTTCATAGCAGAACCTCTGGTTTGTGGGCGAATTCCTCTGTGGCGATTGCGACCAGCTTTTCCTAGAACGACATTGGCCCAGTCTTCGTTACCAACAACGCCGATAGTAGCCATACACTCAGCCAAAACTCTTCTCATCTCGCCTGATGGTAAGCGTAGGATTACATATTTTTCCTCTTTACCCATTAGTTGAGCATATCCACCAGCAGATCTTGCCATTTGAGCGCCTTTGCCAGGTTTTAGCTCGATATTGTGCAAGATAGTTCCCACTGGGATACTTTTCATTTTCATTGCGTTGCCTGGTTTGATATCTAGTCCTGCCTCAGCAGAAGCAACGACATCGCCTACATTTAATTCATTTGGTCTAATGATATAGCGTTTCTCGCCATCAGCATAAGAGATCAAAGCAATTCGGCAATTTCTATTTGGATCGTATTCGATAGCCTCTACTTTACCTGGGATTCCAAATTTTCTTCTTTTGAAATCGATAATTCTGTAAAGTTTGCTAGCACCAGCTTCTTTATGGCGGCTTGTAATGCGACCATTATTGTTTCTACCAGCAGCGGCTGGGATTTTTACAAGTAGGCTTCTAACGCTTGCTTTTGCAGTGATATCATCGCTGCTAAGGCCTGTCATAAATCTTCTACTTGGAGTATATGGTTTGTATGTTTTAATCGCCATCTTACGCCTCCGCATTTTCTAGGGTTGCACCCTCTGGAAGTTTGACATAAAATTTCTTTACATCATCTCTTACGCCTAATCTTCCTCTAAATCTTTTAACTTTACCATCTTGGCGCAATGAATTTACTTTTACAGGCACGATGCCAAAGTATTCTTTCAAAACGCTTTTTAGTCCATTTTTAGTCATTGACGGACTTGTTTGGATAACAACTACGCCACTTTCTTGTAGGCCAAGAGACTTTTCTGTATAAAGTATAGTTTTGATATCTGTTATATCTGCCATTTTAGTCCTCTTTCACCAATGTTTCAAATGCAGCTTTTTCGCATACGATTGAGCTATATACTGCAACCAAATAAGCATTTACTTCGCTAGCATCAACTACATAGCAATTTTTCAAATTTCTGTATGCTAAAAGTGTTTGTGCATCTAGCTCGTTTTTAACGATTAAAGCATCTCTTACACCTAGTTTTTCGATAAATTTAGCAGCGTCTTTTGTTTTGCCGCTTTCTACGCTTAGGTTATCGAAAACATAAAATTTGCCCTCGTTTGCTTTTTCGTTCATAGCAAATTCAAGCGCAAGGCGTTTTTGTTTTTTATTGACTTTTTGCTCATAGTTTCTGTTGTTTGTCGGACCAAATGCAACCGCACCGCCAACCCAAACATTTGTTCTAGTCGAACCAGCTCTTGCACCGCCACGACCTTTTTGACGCCATGGTTTTTTGCCACCACCGCTAACTTCTGAACGACCTTTTGTTTGTGCCGTATTTGCACGAAGTGAAGCAAGGTAAGATTTTACATATAAATATAAATTGTGCGAATTTACCTCTGCATATTTTGCAGGAAGCTCGATTTCGCTAGCTTTTTCTAATTTTTCATTAAGAACGCTTACTTTACTCATTTTACTATCCTTATTCTGCCCATTGCACCATTAAATCCTGGGATAGAACCTTTTACTACCAAAATTTTATTCTCAGCATCGAAGCTTACTATCTCGTTTTTAGCAGTGATTGTCTCATTGCCTGTGTGACCTGCCATTCTCATACCTGGTTGGACGCGACCTGGCCACTCGCAGTTTCCGATAGAACCTGGTCTTCTGTGGAAGCGTGAGCCATGAGCTGCCGGACCACCAGAGAAACCGTGGCGTTTGATAACACCTTGGAAACCTTTACCTTTTGAAGTAAAAGTAACTTTTACGATTTTAGCTGAGCTTAATACTTCTGTGCTTTGATCGCCAACCTCAGCATTTTCGACATTTAGTGTCGCGAATTTGTTAAATTCTTTGCTTAGGCTATATTTTTTCTGAATTCCTGCGATAGATTTGTTGTATGCTTTGCCGTTAGCGTAAGCTACGATAGCTTGCTTGTCGTTGCATACTTCGCAAATTTTAGTATTAATAAGCTTTAAAAGCGTTACAGGCGTGCTTTTGATGCCGACTGTTCTACTCATGCCTATTTTTTCTACGATATATTCCATACTTTAACTCCTTATTTGCCCATCGCATGAACTTCGACATTAACTTCTGGGGCTAAGTCAAGTTTAGTTAGCGAATCAACTGTATCAGGGGTTGCCGCTACGATATCTAGCATACGAGCGTGAATTCTCATCTCAAACTGCTCTCTCGAATCTTTGTTAATGTGTGGAGATTTCAAGACTGTGTAGCGTTTGATCTTCGTAGGCATTGGAACTGGACCTCTCACATCGGCGCCTGTTCTCTTGACGGCTTCTACAATTGCCGCAACTGTGCGATCTAAAACCCTATGGTCATAAGCTTTTAACTTTAACCTGATTTTTTGCATCTGCTTTCCTTAAAAAGAACTTGTCACAACGCGTGACCTTTTGCCTTAAAAACAAAAGACTGGGATTATATGAAAAAGGCAAAATTTTGTCAAGAAATTCACTAAATTTTATAGAATTTTTTCCTTTTTATAAGGAAATATTCTAAAATTTAGATCAAAATTTTTTAAATTTTAAAATTTTGTAAATTTTTGGTGAATTTATTTCCTTTTAATAAGGAAAATTTTAAAATGCATTTTATGCAAAATTTAGAATATTTTTATGACAATCCGCCAGAAGAGGCGAAATTTATAGCCAGAAAAACCTCCATTGATACGCCCAAAACTATACTTTATGGCGCACTTGGGGCTGGGAAAAGTTTGATTTTGTTTGATTATATTTCAAATTTCAAAAAAGGCGAATTTTTGTATATAAATTTCGCGGATTTGCGCTATGAATTTTTAAATCTAAGCGATGAATTTGATAAAATTTTTAAATTTTTAGAGCAAAATTCGCAGATTATCGCGCTTTTTTTGGATAATTTAGATGAAATTTTGCCGTGTGAAATTTCGCATTTGCAAAATTTGCTAAACTCTGGTGCCTCGCAAAATTTGCAAAGCATTATCATCTCCACGCGCAAAAGTAGCTTTGAGCTAGCAAATTTTGCAAAGCTAAAAATTACGCCACTTTGTTTTGAGGAATTTATCGCTTTCGATAAACGACACAGCGAGATAAACGCCATTATTTCGGCATTTTTCTCGCAAGGCGGGAGTGTGGGTGGCTCGCTTTTGCACTCAGCAGGGAGCATAAATTCCGAGCAAAACGCGCTAAAATCGGCTCTAAGCGCAAATGAGATTAAAATTTTAAAAGAGTGCGCGGCTTTCGTCGCAGCGTCATTTAGCGCAAATAAAATTTATACAAATTTAAAAGAAAAAATCCGCATTTCAAAGGACAGCGTCTATGCCGCCATAGCGAAATTTGACGATGAAAATTTTATAAATTTTATCCCAAAATTTGGCGATGAAAAAGCGGCGAAAAAGATGTTTTTTTCGAATTTCAATCTCAAAGAAATTCTCGGCTTCAAAAAGGATTTTGTGAAAAAATTTTTAAACGCCGTGTATTGCGAGCTGGCAAATTTGGGCGCACCCATTTATTATACCAAGGATTTGGATTTTTACCTGCCGAGCCGAAATTTAGGGGTTTTGGTCGTGCCATTTAGCGCGAGTGAGATTGTGTTTTTGAGATTTAAAAAGCTGATTTTGGAGCTAAAACGGCTCAAAATCACGCGCCTTGCCGTGATCTCCATGGCAAATACAGGCGCGCTTGAAATCGAGGGGATAAAGTGCGAAGTTACGCCCTTCCCGCAATTCGCACTTGGGTTGTGATTATCGAGTAATAATTTTACCCTTAGTTTGTGCGCCCTTAATATCGATAACTTTGCCGCTATTTCGTGCAAAATCCCTACATTTTTCATCAGTTTTATTCATTTTTATTTCAAGTTCGCTTTTGTTTTTTACATCAAAATCAACGCAAACTACGCCATCTACCTTAATCGGCAACACGATTTTTGTCATATTTTGCGCCATCTCATCGAATTGTCCGTTTTCTAAAAAATACTTGTAAAAATGGTTAATCGCTGACACAAAATCATTTTTCGCATCACCTATTTGCGAAGCTTGCATTACAATAAAAACAAAGCACAAAATCAAAAATTTTTTCATTTTTAATCCTTAAAATAAAGTCCGTGATTATACAACTTTTAAATTTTATTTTGAAATTTCGCTTACGCAAATTTTGAATACTGCGCCGAAATTTTACTTTTTATTTTAAATGCAAAATTTTGCATTTAAATGTCATTGTGAGGAGGATAAAAAAGCGTCAAGACGCTTTTTTGCGACGAAGCAATCTACAAAGTCAAAATTAATGATAAGGCAAATGGCAAAATTTTTGAATTTCATGGGTTTTTGTAATTTCAAAATTCTGCCATTTTTGCGGTTGATAATTTATGCTTTGTAGATTGCCACGCTCGTTTCACTCGCTCGCAATGACAGATTATGCAAAATTGCTCGCTATTGTCATTGCGAGGAGCGGTAGCGACGAAGCAATCTACAAAGCTAAAATAAATAGTATGACAAATAGCAGAATTTTAATTTTCATGAAATTTTAGAATTTATAGAATTTTAGAATTTCAAATTTTGCCATTTTTGCGGCTGGTAATTTAGGCTTTGTAGATTGCCACGGAATTTTGCTGGCGCAAAATCCCTCGCAATGACACTTAGAAGCGAAATAAAATTTCCCTAGATTACTTCGCTTCGCGCCAAATTCCGCTATTTAGCCCCTGTTTTGGCCTCATCTGCCTTTTTTTGACGCCTTATTTCTTTATCGCACTCGCCTAGTTTCCCTAAGGCTTCCACGAAATTATCGTGAAACTCACTCTCGCTAGATTTGCTTTCTAGCAGCGCAAACGCCTTATCTGCCTGCTCAAATTTAGCTTTTATCTCCGGCGTGATTTGCACGCCATTAGTGATTTTGTTGATATCAGAAAATATCTCGCCCCGCTTCGCCCGGATTCTTAGCTCCTCTTTTTCTATGCTAGCATACACGCTAAACATACTAGCACTCCCTCTGCCACTATCTTTAAAAGATCTTTGGCGCAAAATATCCATAGTGCGTATCCTCATGGCGCTTTTGCACGCATACACGCCCGCTCCACTACCTTCTTTTATATATGGTGGTTCGTTTAGTCCGTTTTCGTTCATGATAAAAACCGCGCACTCGTTATCGCCGCCACAGCCCGCAAGCCCCATAGCCACGCAAACTGCAAAGCCAAATTTAAGAAATTTTTTCATTTTAATCCTTGATAAATTTATGAAATTTTGAAATTTTGAAATTTTAAGGCAAATTTGGCGCAAATTTCGCAAAATTCACGCCAAATCAAATTTAATAAACAGAAATTTCGACCAAATTTCCGTCTGGATCGTATAGATACACGCTTTTCATCTTGCCAAGCGCGCCGGTTCGCTCCACAGGTCCTAGCTCGATTTTAGCGCCACGAGAGGTGATTTCGCGCGCGATTTCATCGATATCACCTTGCGCGATTAGGCAAAAATCAGCCGAGCCGTAGGTTTGATTTTTCGCTACGGGTAGAAATTCGGCTAGTTTTTGGTGGATATTGATTTTAGAATCTCCGAATTTCACAGCCATTTTGGCGCCGTTTTGCACGATTTCAAGGCCTAAAATTTCGCCGTAAAATTTCAGCGTCGCCTCTAAATTTGCGCTTAAAATCACAAAGTGATCGATATTTTTGATTTTCACGCTAGCCCTTTATGCGATAAAATCGCCGTCGAAAAGGTGTCTGACATCGCCTGATATGCACGCAGTCTCGCCACGCATTTTTACGCCGATTTTTTCGCCACTCACGCACGCCATATTTGCGTTTTCGCTCAGATTATAGTGCGCTCTGCCTGCGATATATGCGCTAGCTATGCCAGTTCCGCATGATAGCACCTCTTTTTTCGCGCCGTGTGCATATGTGCGCACTCTAACCCCTGTATTACTCATCTCAGCATAACTTACATTGGCATTAAATTTCTCGCTAAACTCGGTAGCTAGGGTGTGGTTGTATGCGCTCAAATCTTTGACAAAGGTTACGACATTTGGCATACCGACCTCGTATAAATACCACATGTGGCCATTGCTCATAAATCCCTCGCCAAGGCGATTGACATTATCAAACTCGACCTCGACATTTGCTGTGATTGCGCGGTTTGAGCCCATGCCATAAATTTGACCAAAATTTGAATCTCGTTTTTTTGTGCCAAAACTCACGCTTCTGCCTGTGTCAAATCCGCGAATTTCGCCGTTTATTACATTGGCGTCGTTTTTGAATTTCACATTTTTGCCAGATAAAAATCGCTCGTAAGCATACATACACACGACCATTGCGGCGTTTGCGCTTATCGGGCTTCTAGTGCCGTCTGGGTTGTAAAACTCCACAATAATATTATTGTCGTTGCTTCCAGGGGTTGTTTGGTTGCTTAGCGAAATAAATCCGTTGGCTCCGATACCCTCTGCGCGGTTGCAAAGCACCCTAGCTAAACTGCCACGCTCGGCACTTTGTGAAAACTCGACTACTACAAAATCATTTCCGCATGCGTTATACTTTGAAAAATTCAATTTATCTCCTTTAAAAATTTTTTCACATTTTTTTCAAGTGTTATTTTATCGCTAACATTTTCTATAACAAAATTTGCGTTTGCACGCTTAAATTCGATATCTGCTTGCAAACTAACGCGAAGCTCGGCTTGCTCACGCGTTAGTGCGTTTCGCTCCATAATGCGCTCTATAAGCAAGTCGTGTGGGGCATATACGACTACGATTTTGTCGAATTCATCGTATTTTTGGCGCTCGAAATACAGCGGAATATCGGCGAAAAATGGCTTATTTAGGTGTTCTAAAATTTCAGATTGTCTTAGAATTTCATCTTTGATTTTTGGGTGCAAGATTGCTTCTAGCTTGGCAAGTTCTGCCTTGTCGTTAAAGACCAAATCGCCTAGCTTTTTCCTGCAAATTCGCACGGATTTGCCGTCTTTTATGATGTATTCGTTGCCAAAAATTTTTGAAATATCTATCCGGGATTTGTCCAGTAGCTGGTGCGAGATTTCGTCTGCGTCGATGATTTGATAGCCCAAATCACGCAAAATTTTACTAACGCTAGATTTGCCAGATCCTATCGAGCCTGTGATTACATAACCATTTTTATATGCCATTTCACACCCCTTTATAGCGTTTTTATGCAATTTTAGCTAAAATAATTTAATTTTCTAATAAATCCAAAAAAAGGAAAAACCGTGATTAGCTACAAAGAAGCAGGTGTCGATATCGACGCAGGAAATGAGTTTGTGCAAAGTATAAAACCCCTAGTCAAATCCACAATGACCCCAGGCGTGATTGGCGGAATTGGCTCATTTAGCGGTGCGTTCGCGCTACCAAGCGGGTATAAAAAACCAGCGATTTTGGGCGCGACAGATGGCGTAGGCACCAAACTTCGCCTAGCAATCGACACAGACAAGCTTGACGGCGTGGGTATCGATCTAGTCGCAATGTGCGTAAATGACCTCATCTGCAACTTCGCTACACCGCTATTTTTCCTAGATTATTACGCTACGGCAAAACTTGAAATTGCAAGCGCAAAACGCGTAGTAGCAGGTATAGCCGAAGGCTGCAAAATGGCGCAGTGTGCGCTAATCGGCGGTGAGACAGCCGAAATGCCGTCGATGTATGAGGGCAAAGATTTCGATTTAGCTGGTTTTGCCGTAGGAATAGCCGAGCAAGACGAGATAGATCGCACGAAATTTGTAGAGCGTGGCGATGTTTTGATTGCACTTCCTAGTAGCGGACTGCACTCAAACGGCTTTTCGCTAGCACGCAGAGTAGTTTCTGAGCTAGGGCTGAAATTTGACGAGAAAATCGGCGAAAAAACCCTAATAGACACGCTTTTAGAACCGACTAGAATTTATGTAAAAGAGTTTTTGGCACTAAAAGATAAAATTCACGCCTGCGCGCATATCACGGGTGGTGGTTTGGTAGAAAATCTGCCTCGTGTATTCCCTGCTGGGCTTGGCGCAAAAATCGAGAAAAATGCAATCAAAACGCCTGAGATTTTTAAAATTTTAGCCAAAAAGGTCGAAGCAGCCGAAATGGAGCGCACATTTAATAACGGCGTAGGTTTGGTGTTAGTCGCACCGAAGGCTAACGCTGATTTTGTGTTAGCTAACACTGACGGATATGTTATCGGCGAAGTATGCGAAGGAAATGGCGTAATAATGGCGTAAATCACGCGCTAACAAAGACTAACGAATTTATGAAAAATTTCGTTTTTTGTTTGGTTTGTGTGTTAGCGCGTTTGCTAACACACAAATTTCAGGGCTCGAAAAAGAGTGCGAGGCTGGGAATTTAGATAAATGCTTTGAGTTGGCGACAAATTTAGAAAATAGTTGCGAAAAAACCAAAAATTTTGAAGTTGGCGCAAAAGCCATAAAATACTATGAAAAAATATGTAATTCGGATGAAACCTTTTTTTATGGCGCTTGCCTGAGGTTAGCGGGTATTTACATAAGAGGCAATTGCACACAGAAAAATTCAGCAAAAGCACTAAAATATCTAAAACTATGTTGCGACAAAGAGCATGCCGATAATGCTTGCAGTGTTTATCAAAGAAGTTTGGCATCAGTCGAACATTTCAGAAGCAAGTGTAAAAACGGCGAACAAAGTGCCTGTGAGTGGCTAAAATCACAGGGATATTAAATTAAAATTTGGCGAAATTTTAAAATTCCGCCAAATTTCAGACTATTTTGCTAGATCAAAAATCTCTTTCACAGCTTTTGCGTCGTATTGTGGTAAGCCCCATTTTGGCGCGTCTCGCACGATGATTTCCATGACTTCGCCCACATTAGCTTCACCAATTTTTACCCCGCCAAGCGTCGTTGGGGTGCCGATTTTATCAAACCACGCTTTAAGTGCGTCAATTCCAGCCTCTGCGCTATCAAGCCCAAAAATTTCTTTGGCAAAGCGCGCAAATTTGGCTTCATTATTTTTCTTATACCATTTCATCCACGCTGGCATTATCACGCTTAGCCCTGCTCCGTGCGCACAATCGACCACCGCGCTCATTGCATGTTCTAACATGTGATTTGGGTAGCTATAACCACTCACGCCCACATAAGTTAGCCCATTTAGCGCCATTGTCGCAGCCCACGCGAAATCGCCCCTAGCCTCGTAATCATCAGGGTTTTTAAGCAAAATTTCGGTTGTTTTCATAACGGTTTTGATGTTTGCTTCGATATACATATCGATGATTTCAGGGTGTTTTGTGGCTGTGAAATAGCCCTCGATTGAGTGTGCGATGATATCGCTAGCCGAATACACCAAATACTCAGGCGTTACGGTAGCTTGAAGCTCTGGGTTGATGATTGAGACTTTTGGGAACAAAGCTGGACCATCTATGCCAAATTTTTGCTTTGTCGCTTCGTTTGTAACTACGCCGCCTCTATTCATCTCAGAACCAGTCGCGGCAAGCGTGATAATGTCAAAAATCATAAGTGCTTTTTGAACCTCTTTTGCGAAGAAAAAGTCCCACACATCGCCCTCATAGCACGCTCCTGCTGCGATTGCCTTACAGCTATCTAGCACGCTTCCGCCACCGATTGCTAGCACGCTATCTGCGCCGAAATCTTTCGCGATTTTCACGCCCTCATGGACTTTGCTAAGCACTGGATTGCTTTTGACCCCGCCAAGCTCGGCGTATTCTATGCCGTGAGCTTTGAGCGAATTTACGGCTGTATCGAAAAGCCCAGATTTTTTCACTCTATCGCTTCCATAGACGACAAGCGCCTTTTTCGCGCTGTATTTCGCCATATACTCGCCGATATTTTTCTCTTTACCCTTGCCAAATTCGACCTGCACAGGGTTTTTAAAACTGAAATTTTCCATAATTCTCCTTTAAAAAATTTCGCACATTATAACCGAATTTACAAAATTCTTATAGACAAATTTTACAAATTTATTGCCTAATTCTGCAAAATTTAAAATTCTTTGCTAAAATAAATCAAAATTTCAAAAGGGGTAAAAATGAGGGATAAAAACAAAATTTTAGATGAAATTGCAAATTTTATTGATAAAAATTATCCAAATTACGGCATTATAGATACACAAATCGAGCAGATTAAATTTTACCGCGCGGACGAAATTACCGAGTTTCGCAGCGGAATTTACAAGCCTAGTATCTGTATCGCTCTACGCGGAAACAAGCTAGTGAAATTTAATGGCAAAGAGTATTTTTATAACAAAGACCAATTCATGCTCACCCCTACTCACATACCGATTTCGGGCAGGGTTACGCAATGCCCACTTTTGTCAATTATTGTCGAATTTAAAGTCGATGATTTGGCAGAGGCGATCAAAAACATAAATTTCACCCCGTCGAAAAAAAAGCTAAAAGAAAGCCTGTATGTGAGCAAAATCAGCTTCGATTTGGCTGATTCTATCGCTAGGCTGGTGCATTTGCTAGAACGAGGCGGCGCGCACAGCGAGTATTTGGTAAATCTATCTATAAAAGAGGTTTTGTATTCGCTGATGAGTGGCGATGAGGGGGCTGCGAATTTCTTATACAAATTTATCCTAAACGGCACCATGCAAAACCAAATCGCACACGCTATCAGCGAGATTTCAGCGCATTTTAACGAAGCGATAAATATGAGCGATTTGGCTGAAAAAATCGGCATTAGCGTTTCGTCTTTTTACCACAATTTCAAAAAATTTACCGCCCTTTCGCCGCTAGAATTTCAAAAGCGAATTAGGCTAGAAGAGGCGAAATTTATGCTACTAAATACCACGACTTCGGTCTCGCAAGTGGCATTTGATGTGGGCTATGAGAGCACGAGCCAGTTTAGCAGAGAATACGCGCGCATGTATGGACTGCCCCCAAAAGCGCATATCCAAACGCTAAAAGAATTGACGCTGAGCTAAAATCGGTGTAATTTAAAATCGTATAAAAAAATGGTGTCAAGAGAGAGACTTGAACTCTCGACCTCCGGCTTATGAGACCAGCGCTCTAACCAGCTGAGCTACCTTGACACATTGTAGGAAAAATGGAGTTTATCCAAATTTTACTTATATAAAATTTAAAAAGCACAAAATTTTATATATAATTTATGCTAAAATAGCAAAATTTCATTTTCAAAGGGAAAATATGGGCGGTTTTACTATTTTTTTAATCATAACCTTGGTTTTGATTTTTAGTATTATTGGGATTTATAACTCTTTGATTGCCAAGCGAAATCAGGTCGCAAATATCGCTTCTAGCGTCGATACACAGCTTAAAAAACGCTACGATTTGATCCCAAATTTACTCGCCTCTGTCAAAGCCTACCTAACGCACGAGCGCGAAGTATTGAGCAAAATCACAGCTTTGCGAAGCGAAGCGATGAGCGCCACAAACGACGCGCAAAAATTCGCCCTAAACGCCGAACTCTCGCGCACTCTTGGCTCGCTAAAAATCGCCGTGGAAAACTACCCAGAGCTAAAAGCCAACGAAAATGTCCTTCATCTCCAAGCCACGCTAAGCGAAGTCGAAGAGCAAATCAGCGCAGCCAGACGCGCTTACAACGGCGCAGTTATGGTGTATAACAACGCATGCGAAATGTTTCCCACAAACCTCATCGCTAGCTTTTTTCACTTCAAAAAAAGCGAATTTTTCGCCGCCGATGAGAGCGAAAAACAGGCACCAAATTTATCAGAAATGCTAAAATAATGGAAAAAATTTTAAAATTTAAAAACGAAGAAATTATTCAAAATTTGGAATTTTTAGAAAAAAAGCGCGCAAAAATCGCCAAAAATTTACGCATTTTAAAAGTCGCTTCCTTTGCTCTGATTTTCGTCCTGCTCCCCGTTTTGCTACGATTTGTGCCTGATTTGCTCATTTCTAGCATAATTTGCGTTTTTGCCTCGCTTATGTTTTTTAGCATTTCACACGCTAGGCTTATAACGCCCTTTAACGCACGCTTTAAGGACGAAATCCTAAGCCTAATCGCCAAAGATGAAAATTTAAGCTACGAGCGCAAGAGATTTTTCGAATTCGGCGAATTTAACGCGCCCGGGTTTTACGAAAGCGGTTTTAGCGTGTATAGGGGCGATGATTTTTTCACTGGCGAAATCGAGGGCGTGAGAGTGCAGTTTTGCGATATTTACCTCGCCAAACAAACACAAACACACACTAACCAAAAACAAACGCCCAAACTAACAACCCTGTTTTACGGCATAACGCTCATAGCCGAATTTAACCAAAATTTCGCCTCCACGCTCCATGTCATCGACACTAACGCCAGAGCTAACTCGCACCTAAAACGCGTTAGTATGGATAACGCTGAGTTTGAGCAGTATTTCCGCACATATTCAAAAGATCCTATCAGCGCGCACTACATACTAACGCCCAAATTTATGGAGCAGCTAATCGCACTTAGGGATTATTTCAAAGCTCCACTTAGCCTAGCGTGTGAGGGAGGTAAAATTTGGCTATATATCGCGCTTGGTAAAAACAGCTTCGAGCCAAATATTTCATACCCGCTCCTTGGCGAAAACTCCCCAGCCGTCACGCTAAAAAAGGAGTTGGAAAAATTTAAAATTTTGGCTAAAATTTTGAAAAATAATCAAAAAGCATTTGTGGAGAAAATATGAGTATAGTATCGTTTGAGCTGAAAAAAAAGACGATTTTAGAAAGTGAAGCGAGCGCGAAAAAACGGCTAATTATCGTCGTTTGCGTGGTTTGTGCGCTGGCGTTTTTGATTTTAAGTGGCGGATATTCGCTAAAATTTAAAATCATTTTGGGCTGTTTGATTGGGATTTGCGGGATTTTGGCGCACTCGTATTTTGACAAAAACCAAAAACAGCACTTCTCGGCCCTGCTCGACAAGGCGTTTGATAATGAAATTTTGCTCTGGATCGCCAAGGAAACTGGGCTTACTTTTAAGCCATTTGGCGCATTTTTTTTAGAGGATTTAAGCTCGCTTCCGATCAAAAAAGACGCTAACACATGCGTTTGCAAACGCTCACTAGTAGGCAAAGTGGGTGAAATCGAGGCAAAATTTGGCGACGCTGCGCTAACACGCACTAACAAACGAAAAAAAAGTTTGCTCGGACTTGATAAATTCGAGTGGGGGCGCATAAATGACGGCAAAATTTACACTGGATTTATAGCGAAATTTGACTATCCGCTCGCCTTTGCTAGCGATTTTTCGGCGATTGGCAAGGGTGAGTTTATGCTCCAAACCCCGCACCTCAAACTCCAAAAGGCAAATATCGCCAAGTCCGATATTTTCGACATTTACGCTGGTGAGAATTTTGACAGTGAGGTTTTAAAAGACGGCAAAATCCTAACCACGCTTGAACTCATCAGCATTAGCCTAAACTCCCCAGTGCAAATGCACGCTGTGAGCAACTCCGTATTTATCGCGGTTTCGAACGACACGCTCTTTACTCGCATAGACACGAACCAAAACGCAAATGTGATTTTAAGCATAAATATGATGATAGAAATCGCGCGAAATCTAGCACCCTTCGCCACTAGCGAAATCAAAGCAAGCGAAGAGCCAAGGATTACGGCTTTGCTAAACGAAATGCGCTCGTAGCAAAATTTAGCTTTTATTTTTAGGGTAAATTCGAGCGCTGAAATTTAGCCTTCTAATTTCACGGCAAATTCGCCAAATTCAGCTTTTGTCGCAGTCGCTAAATCGTTTGGAGTTAGCCAAATTTGTTTGCCCCTAACACCTGCGCTAACGCAAATTTGCGTTTGTGTTAGCGCGCGTGAGTCGATAAATGTGCGAAAGTGCTTTTTCATGCCAAGTGGCGAGCAACCGCCCCTAACATAGCCTGTGATTTTTGTTAATTCTTTTAAGCTCATTAGTTCTGCGCGTTTGACTTTTGCAATTCTAGCTAACGCCTTTAAATCAAGGCTTAAATCGCCTTGCAAACACGCCGTGATATATTCATTTCCGCACTCGCAAACTATCGTTTTATAGACCTGCTCGATAGGCTTTTTGCACGAATTTGCCACATGCACGGCGTCAAGGTTGTTTTCATCAACTTCATATTCTAAAATTTCATACTGAATTTTAAGCCCATCAAGTATGCGACAAGCGTTAGTTTTTTCTATTTTTTTGGACATTTTTAAGCCCCAATTTTAATAATTTTCGTCATCGAAAAAATCATTATCTACGGCAAAAATTTCTTTGATTTCTTTTACTTGGACACCTAGTTTATATTTTAGCATTAAGTCCAAAAGCCTGTCGCCGTCGATTAAAACTACCGAATAACCCTGCAAATTTGAAGCAAATTCGACCGCTTCGTTAGAGAATTTTGAAGTTGTGATAAAAAGTCCTTTTTTAGTAGGTTTTGTTGCCAAAACACCGACAAATTTTTGGATTTCAGGGCGACCGACGACACCTTTATCAAAGCGTTTTGCTTGGATATAAATTTTTGAAAATCCCAAAATGTCTTCATTTACAATGCCGTCAATCCCGCCGTCAGCGCCATTTTGTGTAAGTTCGCCCATACTCACGCCATAGCCGATTTTTTCGAGCAATCTAAGTGCTAAATTTTCAAAAAATCTCGGCTCGTTTTGTAAAATTCTATCCAAAAGCTCAGATTTTACTTTTTCGTTAATTTCATCCAAATTTAAATTTAAATTTTCGTCAGGCGTATTTTGCGAATTTTCATCTGATTTTTGTAAATTTGACATAAATTTTTTACCATAAACTTTATTGCACCATTTTATAAATTCTGCTTCATTTTTTGACAATTCGGCACCCAATTTATTTATTTGATACTTTCCACGACCAATTCTGTTAAGTAAATTTAATTTTCTAATTTCATCACTTTTATTTTTTCCCAAAGCAACCATATATGACAAAGCCCAATGCACTCTGTCTTTGTATATAAAAACTTTTGTTTTCTCATAAATTTCATTTTTATCACTATCATCTAACTTAAAATGTATAGCAATATGCTGTTCTAACTCTTTTTTATGATATTCTCCACCATCGTTCATAAATTGTAATATCGGAAACATCATTTCTCTAAAATGTGGAATTGCCATTTTGTCGCCTTTGTTAAAAATTCAAACAGAAAATTTTAACAGAATTTGTATTAAAAATGAATTTGCTTGTATTTTTACGCAAAAAATATTCAAGACAGAATAGGCGTAGTAATTTAAAAAATTTCAGGCTTTCAAGGGAGCGGACTAGGTTGTCCGTGACCGCAGGAAGCGTGAAATTTTTTAATTTAATCCGTTCAAGTATGGGGAATTTTCAATAACGAATATTTTCTTGTTTCAAAAAATCGCGCAGATCGTCGTATTCGCTACTATCCAAATATCTCCATTTGCCCGGCTTCAAAGTCCCTAGCGTAACTCGCCCAAATGCCGTGCGTTTGAGATCTACAACTTCTAGGTCAAAATACCCAAAAAACCGCCTTAACTCCCTGTTTTGTCCTTCGTTTATGATAGCTTTGATTTTGGTGTATCCGCCAGAACTTGGCATTATGCGATACGCCAAAAATGGCTTAAATTCCATTGATTTGATTTTGCTTTTGGCGTGAGCGCCCTTGGTGGCGTCGTCCGCGTAAAAGCCCTCTTTTATCGCCGTTACGACTTCGTCAGTTACTTCGCCTTTGACTTTTAGGTAGTATTCGCGCTCGATGTCGCTTTTCATCAGAGCCGTGGCGATAGCGGGGGCGTCAGTGAGAAGCAAAAGCCCTTCACTGGCAAAGTCTAGCCGTCCAATGCTAACAAATTTAGAAAATCCGTTTGGCAAGCTGTCATAAATCGTCTTGCGACCGCGGTCGTCTTTTTTGGTGACTAACTCGCCCTTTGGTTTGTGATAGACAATCACGCTAAATTCGGTTTTTTTCTTGATTATTCGCCCGTTTATACGGATTTTTTCTTCGCCGCTGACTTCGACAAACTCACTAACAACTCGCCCGTTTATGCTAACTTTGCCGTTTTTGATTAGCTCGTCGGCTTCACGGCGTGAATAGCCTGTGTTGTGCGAGATAAATTTATTTAAACGCATTTTTTCCATTTTATAGCCCTATGTTTTTAAGGTCGTGGATATGCACGGTGCCTATCGGAACGCCGTTTTCGTCCGTAACGGCAAGAAGCTGAATTTTGAAATTTTCTATCATCTCTAACGCCTTGGAAGCTAAAATTTGCGAATTTTCAATGGTTTTTGGCTCTTTTGTGGCAAATTTAATCGCGCGTTCTTCAAGGCTAAAATTCTCACTCATCAAAGCCCTACGCAAATCTCCGTCGCTTAAAATCGCCGTTAGTTTGCCGTTAGTGTTAGTTAGCAAAACGGTGCCTAGTTTGCCGTGCGTCATCGCATTTATGGCTTCTTTTAGACTAACACTCTCACTAACAATCGGCAAATCGTTAGTTCGCATGACATCGGCGACTTTTAAATATAGCCGTTTGCCAAGACTGCCGCCCGGGTGGAAGTTTGCGAAATCTTCTTTTTGAAATTTTCGCTCACTCATCAAACAAACCGCTAACGCATCGCCTAACGCTAATGTTAGCGTGGTAGAAACCGTAGGCGCAGCCCCTAACGGACAAGCTTCTTTTTCGATTTTAAGGCTGATAAATTCGTCGCTTATTCGCCCCAAAGAGCTATTTTTATTACTTGCCATTGCGATGATTTTCACGCCAAATCGCTTAATGTGGGGCAAAATTCGCACCAGCTCTTCGCTCTCGCCACTAAAACTAATCGCCAAAACCAAATCATCTTTGCCTACCATGCCAAGATCGCCGTGCAGGGCTTCTGTGGGGTGCATGAAAAAGCTAGGTGTGCCTGTGCTTGCCAAAGTGGCAGCGATTTTCGCGCCGATATGACCGCTTTTGCCCACGCCTGTTACGATTAGCTTGCCTTTGCACTCTAAAATCAAATTTACTGCTCTTTCGATTTCATCACCGATAAGCTCGGCGTGGCGTAAAAGCTCGCTACCTTCGAGCCTTAAAACCTCTTTTGCGTTTTCTAAAATGCCCATAAAATGCCCCTTACATTAGGTAAATAACCGGCACGATTGTCGGATATTTTTTCGTTTTTCTAAAAATATGCTTTCGCACGGCTTGGCGGATTTGCGACTCCAACATGCGGTTATCAAGCAAAATTTCGGTTTTCATATTCGCCAAAAACTGCTCGATTAAGCCCTCCATATCCTTGGTAAAGGCAGATGTCTGCGACTCTGCGACAAGCCCGTAGGTAATGACGCGAGATTTGATAAGCTTTTTGGCTGTTTTGTCGATTTGAGCGATGATTACAGCCACGCCAGCGTCGGCTAAATTTTGCCTGTGTTTTACGATTTCATCGGAAATTTGCTTATTGATTTGATTGTCAATGAAAACCTTGCCAGTTTTGACGGTTTTGACCCGTTTTAGATATTTTTCACAAATCTCCATTTGATCGCCGTCGTTCATCAGATAGATATTTTTCTCATCAATCCCGCATTCTATCGCAGTTTCACGGTGTTTGACTATGTGGTTATACTCGCCATGGACTGGTAGGAAAAATTTCGGCTTGATTAGGCGAAGCATTAGTTTTTGCTCCTCTTGGGCAGCGTGTCCGCTGACATGGATTTCGCTGAAATCCTGATACGCCACCTTTGCGCCACTTTTTAGCAAGAAATTTAGCACGGTTGAGACGCTGTTTTCGTTACCTGGAATCGCCTTTGCCGAAATGATAACTTGATCTGTGGGTTTGATTTTTATGTATTTATGCTCGTCTGTGGCCATGCGATACAGCGCGCTCATAGTCTCGCCCTGAGAGCCTGTGGTTACGATTAAAACCTCATTGTCAGGGTATTTGCTGACCTCATCTGGATCGATGAAAATTTTACGATCAAGCTCAACATAGCCTAGCTCCATTGCCGTAAATAGGTTTCGCTCCATACTTCGCCCTATCACGCAGACCTTGCGGCCGTATTTCACACCACGCTCGATCGCCTGATAGACACGGTGAATATTCGAGCTAAATGTGCTCATAATCACGCGCCCTTTCGAGCTAGCAAAAATGCCGTCAAATGTCCTGCCTACCGAATTTTCGGATTTGGTAATGCCGTCTCTGTGCGAATTCGTGCTATCGCTCATCAGTAGCATTACGCCGCGATCGCCATAATGTGCCAAGCGGTTCAAATCGGTCGGATAGCCGTCGATTGGGGTGTGGTCGATTTTGAAATCGCCCGTGTGGATAATCGTGCCGGCCTTTGTGGTAATCGCAAGCGCGCTAGCGTCGATAATCGAGTGCGTTATGTGGATAAATTCGACCTCAAAATCGCCGATTTTGTAAATTTTGCGCTTTTGCACCGGGCGGAAATAGCTTCGCTCAGCCTTTAAGCCATGCTCTTCAAATTTGTTTGAAATCATACCCAAAGGTAGCGGCGTAGCGTAGATTGGGAATTGAAATTCCTTGAAAAAATACGGCATTGCGCCGATGTGATCCTCGTGCGCGTGCGTGATGATGATACCTTTGACTTTATCAGCGATCTTGCGAACATAGCTAAAATCAGGGATCAAAATATCCACGCCGGGCATATTATCGTCCGGAAAACTCATACCCACATCGACGATAATCGCGCTCGTAGCGGTCTCGAAAATCGTCATATTCGCGCCGATCTCGCCAAGTCCGCCAAGCGGAGTTATGCGGATAGTTTCACTAGAATTTGCATTTTTTAGTGGATAGAGCCTTGCTTCGTGCATAGCCTTATTCGCTGCGATTGCCTCGTCCATAGCCACATGCCACGGCTCGGTACCGGTTAGGCTTTTTGGCATATTTGTCTTGCGTTTAGAGCGTTTTTTCTTTTTGGCGCCCTCCTCTGAATTTGGGCTTTGCGCGACTGTTTCGCTGGATAGATTTTGCGCTTTTTCACTTTTTGGTTTTTTATTTTTTTTGTTTTCGTTTGCTGGGGTTTTTTGCTCGTCTTTTTGATTTTTGCTCTCATCAAACGATTTTTTTAAATTTTCCCTGTGTCTGCGGCGTCTATTTACCTTTTTTAAGCGCTCAGGGCCTGTAAAATCAGAGTTTTGCGCTTGGTTGTTAGTTTTTTTCTCTTCCATTTTTCACCTTTAATTTTTTAAAAATATCTAAAAATAAGGCGAAATTTAACTCGTGCGGTCTTGTGTTTTCAAAAATTTCTAGTTCTTCGAAAATTTGGGTTATATCTGATTTGGACGCGATTGCGCTTAGATTTTTGGCTAGTGTTTTTCTAGGAGAGGCGAAACACGCTCTCAAAAACGCCTCAAATTCACGCTTTTGCTCCACGCTTTGGAAAGGATTGCGCGTCTTTTCTATCCTCATCACGGCTGAAATGACCTTCGGAGCTGGCTCGAAAGCGTGTGGAGGCACCTCGAAAAGATACTGCGCCCCGCCACAAAGGCTAGCCAAAACCGAAATCGCGCCGAATTCCCGCTTCCCAGAAACTGCGCAAAATTTCTGCGCGACCTCTTTTTGCACCATTACGACCAAACCCTCACACAGCGGGTCTTCGATGGCTCGCAGGATTATATTTGTCGCGATATAATACGGCAAATTCGCAACCAAAAAATATGGTTTTTCGCTAAGAGAATTTTCCCAAATTTCCAAAACATCGCCCAAAACCAGCTCCAAATCGCGGTTTTTTATCTCTGTGGCGAAGCTTTGGCACAAAATCTGATATAAATCATTATCAATTTCGAAACTTTTTACTTTATAACTCTTTAAAAGATTACGAGTTAAATCACCCAAGCCAGGCCCAATTTCTACGATATTTTCAGCATTTTTGGGAATCGATTGGATAATTTTGTCTAAAATCAAACTATCTTTTAAAAAATTTTGTCCGAATTTTTTCTTTGCAACTATCATCGAGAGATTTTATCCAATTTTTACTTATAAAATGGTTATATAAGCGAAATTTGGCTAAAATTTACAAAAATTTTAAAGGGCAAAATTTTGAAAACATTTGCAAAACGAATAATTCCATGCCTAGATGTGCAAAATGGGCGCGTGGTAAAGGGCGTAAATTTCGTAAATTTACGCGACGCAGGCGATCCTGTCGAAATCGCAAAACGCTATAACGACGAGGGCGCAGACGAGCTTTGTTTTTTAGACATTACGGCTAGTTTTGAGAATCGCGACACTATCGTGCATGTGGTCGAAAGCGTGGCAAAACAGCTTTTTATCCCACTAACCGTGGGTGGCGGAATCCGCAAAATCGACGATATTTCGCGACTTTTGGATGTGGGTTGCGACAAGGTCAGCCTAAACTCATCGGCTATCGCAAACCCAGGTTTAATCGACGAAGCGGCGAAAAAATTCGGCTCTCAATGCGTCGTCGTAGCAATCGATGTCAAACGAACTGGCGAGGACTACAATGTCTTTGTCAAAGGCGGCAGAGAAGACACCGGACTGGACGCTTATGCGTGGGCAGAGGAAGTACAAAACCGCGGTGCAGGGGAGATTTTGCTCACTTCTATGGACTGCGACGGCACCAAAAACGGCTTTGATTTGGAAGTTACGGGCAAAATTAGCAAAATGCTAAAAATCCCCGTCATCGCAAGTGGCGGTGCAGGAAATATGGAGCATATCAAAGAAGCCTTTGAGTGTGGGGCAGACGCGGCACTCGCAGCAAGCATTTTTCACTTCGGCGAGATAAAAATCAAAGATTTAAAAGCCTATCTTTTGCAAAACAGCATAAGGGTTCGAAGTTGATAGTGTGCGCAGGAAACGGCGAAGAATTCGGCTTCGCTCGCGCTGTCGGCGTAGGGCTAGTGGATTGCGCTATCAATTTAACCAAAATTTTAGCGAGCGAAAAACATAGCGAAATTTTGTTTGTAGGCAGTTGCGGTCTGTATAATGAAGGTAAAATTTTTGATATTTTCGAGTGCAAAACAGCTACAAACCACGAAATTTCCGAGCTTTTAGGCTATTCATACAGCCCGATTTTTGACCCAAATGTTTCATATGAAACATTTTGCAACTCATCAAATTTCATTACCACAGATGAAATTTGCGCACAAAAATTCGCCACACTCGGCTACAAAATCGAAAATATGGAATTTTACTCTGTCGTCAAAGTCGCCGAAAGTTTCAAAATCCCAGCTCGCGGAATTTTCGTCGCGACGAATTTTTGCAACCAAAACGCACACGCAGATTTTTTGAAAAATCACGCAAAAGCCAAAGAAATTTTAGAAAATTACTTAAAACAAAAAGGAATAATTTGAAAAATATCCTAGATTTCACACTTGATGAACTATCCCAGCTTATAACTCCAAAATTTAGAGCCAAGCAAATTTACGAGTGGATTTACAAAAAAGGCGTAAAAAGCTTTGATGAAATGCTAAATTTACCAAAGGAATTAAGAGCAAATTTAAGCGAAAATTTCTATTTAGACCCCGTAAAATGCGTGAAATGCGAAGAGAGTATCGACGGAAGCAAAAAATATCTTTTCGAGCTAAAAGACGGCAAAACCATAGAAAGCGTTTTGCTTCCTATGAAAGATGAAGTCGCCGATGAAAACGGCAAAATTTCACGCCATGCAAGATACACGATTTGTGTCAGTTCGCAAGTAGGTTGCAAAATGGGCTGTGCATTTTGCCTAACTGCCAAAGGCGGATTTGTGAGAAATCTCACAGCAGGTGAAATCGTCGGGCAAATTTTATGGATAAAAATCGCAAATCAAATCCCTTACGAAAGACGCGTAAATGTCGTATATATGGGTATGGGCGAACCGCTAGATAACCTAGCAAATGTCTCAAAAGCCGTGCAAATTTTAAAAGAAAATGACGGCTTAGCTATCGCCCCACGCCGTCAAACCATAAGCACGAGCGGTCTTGCCACGCAGATAAAAAAGCTGGGTGAAATGGATTTGGGCGTTTTACTAGCCATTTCGCTTCACGCCGTAACCGACGAGCTTCGTGCCAAGCTAATGCCGATAAACAAAGCCTACAACATAGCTTCGGTTATGGACGCCGTGCGAAATTTCCCCATTGACATGCGAAAGCGAGTTATGTTTGAATACCTTGTCATGGGTGGCGTAAATGATAGCACAAATGACGCAAAAACCCTTGTGAAGCTACTTCACGGCATAAAAGCAAAGGTAAATTTGATATACTTTAACCCGCACGAAGGAAGCCCGTATCTGCGCCCAAGCACCGAAAATATGGTGAAATTCCAAGACTATCTCAGCGCGCATGGCGTAACCTGCACGATTCGCCAAAGCAAGGGACTTGACATAAGTGCTGCGTGCGGACAGCTCAAAGAAAGAAGCAAAAATGAGCACACTTGATATAATTGAAATTGTTTTCATCGCCATTGTCGCTGTAATCGGCATTTGTGGAATTTTTTATGTAGTTTTAAATGAAAAAAAAGAGTAAAATTTACCAAATTTTAAAATTTCGCTAGCGCAACTCCGAAACACTGCGCCGAAATTTAAAATTTATTTTTTAAGTAAATTTTAAAAGTATAATGCCAGATATTTACCATTTGTTTTTTTTTTTTTTGATTAAAATCCCATTTTAAATTTATTAAAAAAGGGAATCCTATATGCAAATCATAAATGGCTACGCAGAAGATGTTCAAATGAGTATGGATGGGATGCTATACTATTTCAAAATAGATGGGGTAACTTTCAGACGAGATAGAGGCGGTTACATAGAGGCGGGTGATTTTATCGTCATGTATGCTGCACCATATAGCGATGGATTTTGGCGCGCTAGCTGCATAATAAACGTTACAAAATCATGGAAAGATACTGGTAAAATGTGCAAAAATATAATCGATTGTTTCTATGATGGAATTATTGGGACACTTAGACAAGCTTTTATGGGCTTTGCTCCTAGTTTTATAGGCATATATTGCATAACCAATAAAGAGAATCTCGCGATTATCATAGGAAGTATAATAGGATTGATATTAGCGGTTTTTGGCTTCATAATTGCATTTAAAAAAGGTAGAAAAGAACAAGAAATAATTGCAACAGTGGAAAAAATAGCCAAAAAACATCAATCTGATGAAATTGACGAACTAATACGAGCACAAAGGGAACTTTAAGATTAAAGTTCCCTTTTCTAAACAATATTGTTTGAAAAATTTAGAAATCTCAAAAATTTAACGCTTTCAAAAACTCGCTTTTAAAATCAGCCTTTGTTTGAATATCATAAATTTGCCCGTTAAATTCAAAACTCAAATTCGCCGCATGCAAGCAAAGCCTAGAAGCGCCTGTTAAATTTATCCGCTCATTCGCGCTTAATTTCTCGTCCAAAATCGCTTCGAAAGTCGCCGTATCAGTCCCGTAAAGTGGGTCGCCTAAAATTTTGTGTTTCACATGAAACAAATGCAAACGAATTTGATGCTGTCTTCCGGTAAGCGGCACGGCTCGAACCAAAGTCGCATTAAATTCGCTAAAATACTCTATCGGATAAATTTCGGTTATCGCCTTTTTGCCGTTTTCGCAAATTCGCATTTTTATAGCCACTTCGTCAGTTTCTAAACTCTCACCTATTGGCTCATCGATTACAAATTCTCGCTCCACTCGCCCACTCACCAAAGCAAAATATGATTTTTTCACCGCCCTATTTTCAAAAAGCGTTTTTAGCGCATTTAAACTAGCCAAATTTTTTGCGACCAGTATCACGCCGCTTGTCTCTTTATCGAGCCTATGCACAACCGCCGCAGAGCGACCAAAAAGCGACCAAATTTCATCATAAAGCGAATATTTGCAACCTCTGCCGTTTGGGTGAGAAAGCACTCCGCTAGGTTTGTCAAAAACCCCAAATTCGCCAGTCTCAAAAATCGCGTGCGCTCCCTTCGGCTCACATTTATAATCTATCAAAAATATTTCGCCATTTGCCACGCTGTTTTTTGCCATTACCACGCCTGAGCCGTTCAGCACCCTGCCCTTGTCGCACAGCCTTTGAGCGCCTTTCATATCATAACCCAAGCACAGCAAAATCTCAAAAATTCGCCGATTTGTAAATTTGCCTAAACTAAATTTCTCATACGCCATATTAACTAAGTTTTCAGCCCTTTTTTAATATAATTTTGGATTATATCAAATTTCAAATAAAGGCACAAAAATGGTAGAGCGATACGCACGAAAAATTATGAAAGACAAATGGACGCAATTTGCCAAATACGACGCTTGGCTTAGGGTCGAGCTAGCCGCAGTCAAGGCGTGGAACAAGCTTGGTTTTATCCCGGATAGCGATTGCGAAAAAATCTGCAAAAACGCTAAATTTAGCGTCGAACGCATAGACGAAATCGAAAAAACGACAAAGCACGATGTGATCGCGTTTTTAACCAGCGTGAGCGAGAGCTTGGGCGAAGAGAGCAGATTTGTGCATTATGGTATGACAAGTAGCGATTGTATCGATACGGCTGTGGCATTGCAGATAAAAGATAGCTTGGATTTGATTATCGCCGACATTGAAGCGTTGAAATCAGCTATAAAAAACCAAGCGATGAAGCATAAAAATACGCTTATGGTCGGCAGAAGCCACGGAATTCACGGCGAACCGATAACTTTTGGCTTAGTTTTGGCGATTTGGCACGATGAAATTAACCGCGCATTAGAGCTGATAAAACACGCTTATGGCGTCATAAGTGTCGGTCAAATCAGCGGCGCAATGGGAAATTTCGCTCACGCTCCATTAGAGCTTGAAGAGCTAGTTTGCCAAAATCTAGGCTTAAAACCAGCCCCGGCATCAAACCAAGTCATACAAAGAGATCGCTACGCGCAAGTGATGAACGCACTAGCGATTTTAGCTTCAAGCTGCGAAAAAATCGCCGTTGCGATCCGCCACTACCAAAGAACAGAAGTTTATGAGTGTGAAGAGTATTTCGCTCCCGGACAAAAAGGAAGTTCTGCAATGCCACACAAACGAAATCCAGTTCTTAGCGAAAATGTAACCGGGCTTTGCAGAGTTTTGCGAAGCTATGCAATCCCAGCTATGGAAAATGTCGCTTTGTGGCACGAAAGAGATATTAGTCATAGTTCGGTTGAGAGATTTATACTGCCCGATGGCTTTGTGACGGCTGATTTTATGCTAAATCGCCTTGCAAATTTGATAGAAAATTTGGTCGTTTATCCTGAAAATATGATGAAAAATCTAAATTTAACGGGCGGCTTGGTATTTTCGCAAAGAGTTTTGCTAGAACTTCCTAAAAAAGGGCTATCACGCGAAGAAGCCTACAAAATCGTCCAAAGAAATGCGATGAAAGTTTGGGCTGACTTGCAAGAAGGCAAAAAAGCTATCGATGAAAACGGAGCTAGTTTGTATCTGCAAAATTTACTAGCCGACGACGACCTAAGAAAAGCTTTGAGCGAAGACGAGATTAAAGCGTGTTTTGATTATGGATATTACACCAAAAATGTGGATAAAATTTTCGCTAGGGTGTTTGGGTAAGCTACAAGAGTAAAATTTAAAGGAGTCAGTATGAGAGAGAGCAAACAAGAGAGTTTTTTTGGCGCACGCGCACTTGTAGAAGGCGCTTTATCTTTGTTTTTTTGTTCATTATAGTTGCTATCTGCTTTCCGTTGTGGGAGGCGATTGCTATGAAGCATTTTCACGCCCCCAAACTAACTCTTTTGGAATTTTTTGGGCTCTGCATTTTAGCTCGTTGTATTTTTGGATTAAAATTTTAAAAATTTAGCCCATTTTGGGCTAAATTTTCTGTCATAAAATCAAAAAAACACCCAAATTTTCCCATAATAATTTACCTTAAAATTTAGCAAAACTCCAAAGCAAAATTTGGATAAATTTTCTTAAATCATAAGCTTTAAAAAGATACAATCGCACAATTATTTTTTCTTAGAAACGGACGCAAAAATGAAAGTAATTAAACGCAACGGTAGAACCGAAGAACTCGATATTTCAAAAATCAAAAAATTCACTGGGGACGCGGTAGCGGGGCTTGAAAATGTCAGCCTTAGCGAGCTAGAAGTCGATGCGAAAATCCAATTTCGCGATATGATTACCACGGAGGAAATCCAGCAAACCCTTATCAAAACCGCCGTCGATAAAATCGACATAGACCGCCCAAACTGGACATTTGTGGCAGCGCGACTTTTCCTTTATGATTTGTATCACAAAGTATCTGGCTTCACCGGCTATCAATCGCTTCAAACCTACTTTGAGCGCGGTGAGAGCGAGGGTCGCATCATGCTAGGGCTAAAAGAAAAATACGACCTAGACGACCTAGACGCCTACATTAAGCCAGAGCGCGATTTGCAATTTACCTATCTTGGCATTAAAACGCTTTATGATCGCTATCTTATAAAAGACAGACAAGCAAAGCCGATTGAGCTTCCACAGCACATGTTTATGGCGATTGCAATGTTTTTGGCGCAAAACGAGCTAGACAGCCAAGGCTGGGCGAAAAAATTCTACGATTTAATAAGCAAATTTGAAGTCATGCTTGCCACTCCGACACTCTCAAATGCAAGAACTACACGCCACCAGCTAAGCTCTTGCTATGTCGGAAGCGTGCCTGATAATATCGAAGGAATTTTTGATAGCTACAAAGAAATGGCGCTTTTATCAAAATTCGGCGGCGGTATCGGCTGGGACTGGTGCAAAGTCCGCGCAATGGGCGGTAGTATCGACGGACACAAAAACGCCGCAGGTGGCATAATACCTTTCCTAAAAATCACAAACGACATAGCCGTAGCTGTGGATCAACTAGGCACCAGAAAAGGCGCAATCGCCGTGTATATCGAGCCGTGGCACATGGATATAAACGACTTTTTGGATTTGCGTAAAAACTCAGGCGAAGAACGCCGCAGAGCGCATGAAATTTTCCCGGCTTTGTGGATAAACGATTTATTTATGAAACGCTTAGCAAATAACGAAAAATGGACGCTTTTTGACCCTGTCGATGTGGCTGATTTGTGCGATGTATGGGGCGAAGAATTTGAAGCAAAATATATCGCCTACGAAAACGACCCAAATATCAGCAAATCAACCGTTTTAGCAAAAGAGCTTTGGAAAAAAATCCTAACTAGCTATTTTGAGACGGGAATGCCGTTTTTGTGCTTTAAAGATAACGCAAACAGGGTAAATCCAAATTCGCACAAAGGCATTATTAGAAGTTCAAATTTATGCACCGAAATTTTCCAAAATACACAGCCAAATCACTACAAAACAAAAGTGATTTACGCTGACGGAAGCGAAGAGCTTTTTGAAGAAAACGAAGAAGTCGTCGTAAATGGTAAAATCACCAAAAAAGCCAAAAAAATCACGGCACTTGATACGATAAATGGCAAAGACATTTTCATCGTCGAAAAGGGCGTAGATGAGGGCGCAACGGCGGTTTGCAATCTCGCAAGTGTAAATTTAAGCAAAATTCACACCCAAGAAGACATAAAACGCGTCGTGCCAATCGCCGTGCGAATGCTAGATAATGTAATCGAGCTAAATTTTTACCCACACGCAAAGGTAAAACGCACGAATTTACGCTCTCGCGCCATAGGCTTAGGCGTAATGGGCGAAGCGCAAATGCTTGCCGAAAAAGGCATTATTTGGGGCAGTTACGAGCATTTTGAGACAATCGATAAAATCATGGAAAACATAAGCTACAACGCCATTTACGCTTCATCAAATTTAGCTCTTGAAAAAGGCAAATACCCTGAATTTGAGGGCTCAAAATGGTCGCAAGGAATTTTCCCAATCGACTTAGCAAACGAAAACGCTAAAAAATTAGTCGGTCGCGGGGGACTTTTTGAAGATAACTCTTGCGACTGGGACGCACTTAGAACAAAAGTCAAAAAAGACGGCATGAGAAATGGCTATTTAATGGCGATTGCGCCGACTTCAAGCATTTCGATTTTAGTAGGCACGACGCAGACTATCGAGCCTGTGTATAAACGAAAATGGTTTGAACACAACCTAAGCGGTATGATTCCTGTGGTCGTGCCAAATCTAAGCCCCGATACTTGGCAAGCCTATGTTCCGGCATACGAGCTAGACCAGCGACTGCTTATAAAAGCAGGTGCAATCCGCCAAAAATGGATAGATCAAGGGCAGAGCCTAAATATTTTTATCACGCTTGATAAGGCTAGCGGTAAGGTGCTAAATGATATTTACACCCTTGCGTGGGAGCTTGGCATTAAATCGACATATTATCTAAGGAGCGAAAGCCCATCAACAGATGATTTCAACTCCGATGTCGCAGACAGAAGTATCGAGTGCGAAGGGTGCCAATAATACACAATTAAATTTTACTTTTGGCGGAATTTTAAAATTTCGCCAAATTTAGCCTAAATTTGCCATTTTTCCTTGAATTTATCTTTATAAGACTGCCTTTTATCCTTGATTTTATCGTTCGTGTGCTTGGCGAGATTTTCGAGGTAAGCAGAGGCGATTTGCAAAAGCATATTTGCTATCATTTTTTTATCATCTTTTGCAACCGTTTTGTATTTTTGCAAAATTTGAGGCACCGCGAGTGGCAGGTTATGCGGGATTTGCGCGAAGGTATCGAGGCTGGTGGCATTAAATAGCTCAAAAACCGCCTCGATTGCGATTTTGCGCTGAGTGGTGGTGGTGTTTTGCATAAAATCGCTCAAAGTCTTATCAATAATCTTGCTCGAATTGCTAAGATTCTCGGCGTAGATAAAATCCTCCCCGCCTACCTCCCAGCTAAAAATATCGTGCGCAAAGACAAGTTTGGCGCTTGATTGCACGATTTTTATGCTCTCTTTGTGGCTTAGCAGATTTCCGATAATGCTCTCATTTGGGATATAGGTTTGGATTTTTGATAAAATTTCGCCACTTAAATTTTGCTCGTAAAATTCCGGCAAAAACCCCGGTCCGTCGTAGTTATAGACCTTTATTATGCGACCATGCACGCTAGGATTTGCCAGAAGCGCCGAGTAAATCGCCACATTTCCACCCTTTGAGTGTCCGCCGATTTTAAGGCGCGCATGCGGATATTTTTGCGCGATTTTTTCTAGATATTTAAGCCCCGAGATTTGGCAAGGAAGCTCTTTTAAAAACGCCATATTAAAGTCCTCTTGCCAGCCCAAAATCGAATTATCCGTGCCGATAAACGAGACAAAAATTTCTTCCACGTCCAAATGAATACACAGCGCGCCAAACTGCCTGATTGCCTCTTTGTCGTTATCTCGCTCTATATCGCTTACGCGCAAATCCCCAAAACGCGCGCTTTGGGCTAAATTTAGCGCGAGTGTTTTATCACCCTCCCACAAAAACTCATCATCGCTTAAATTCGCCAAATTTTCGCAAATTTCACCCAAATTTCCGCCACTACAAAGTGAAATTTTATGAAACGGCAAATACGAAAATCGTGCCAAAACAAGTGCGTCTAGCTCGTTAAATTTGCGCTCGCTAAATTTCAAATCTCCGCGCCAAAAAAGATAGTCGTTGATATTCGCCATTTTACGCCCTAAATTCGGCCTGCAAGGCTAGTTTTGGGTCATAGCCTATGTTTTTCTCAAACTCGCTAAGCCTCATGTGGATCGAGCGAAGTTCGGTTATCGTCGTCCAGTTCTCCGTAAATACGCTAAAACTTTGGCGCACTTTGTTAAAGGCGTTTGCCGTTTGGATTAGCACGCCAAGCGTGATTACCTTGGTAAAAAGCCCTGGCCCCATGATGAGATATGGCACGATGATAAGGATTTGCGAGTAAGTGTGAAGCCAAGTATCGAAATACAAATAGTGCAAAAAGAGCTTGTGGTAATTAAATTTAAGCTTGTCAAAAAGCGAAATGAGCTTCTCCTCGCTTCCGTAATTCGCCTTGTCCTCCTCGGCAAAAACTAGCTCTTTTCGAAAGGCTGCTTCGACTTTTTGGTTGTTGTATTCTAGGCGTGGCAGGTAGCGCCCCACGAACCACGACACGCCAAGCCCGCCCACGCTCACAGCTAGCGCAATCCAAACAAGAGAGCCCGGAATATCCTTGATAAAGGGCAAATTTATCCCGCTACTTAGCCCCCATAAAATCGGAATAAACGCAAATAGCGTCATAAAGGCATAGACAATTCGCATGCCGACGTCCTCTAATGTCTTGGTAAAGCGATAAATATCCTCTTGGATACGTTGCGAACTACCCTCGATATCATGCTCGACCTTGCGCCAAAATTTTATATATGAAAATGTCATCGCCTCTCGCCATTTTAGCACCCATACGCGCGTGATATAGCGCTCAGAAACAGCCGCAAATATAAACCACATAGCAAGCCATAAAAACAACGCCATAGCGTCGTAAAACTCATCAATCGTGTGCTTGTCGATCTCGCCACCCATATCGTAAAACGCTCTATACCACTCGTTAAATTTGACATTTAGGATTGTTTGAAATAGATTTATCCCAAGTATGAAAAATAGCCCACACCAAGCTAAAATTCGCCATTTTTTGCTTTTAAAAAACGATGAAAACATTACCTGCCTTTGTGAAATTTAATCCGTGATTTTACTGAAATTTATTAAATTTTGGAATTTTTGTAAAATTTAAATTAAATTTGTAATCTACATTATTAAATTTTAATTAAATTTTCGCTACTCTTTGCGATAAAATATCAAAAAGGAGTAAATCCCCCCCCCGCAAAAGTTGCAAATTTCGGTTTGCCGGGCGCAAATTTGCGCAAAACTACAAAAAGGAAATACCATGAAAAAGTTTCTTTTGGCATTGGCTGTCCTTGCGACAAGCGCGTTTTCATATTCACTCGATGAGATTAGAGCGCGAGGTGAAATCCGTATCGGCGTGTATGACGCTGAACCGCCATTTGGCGAGCTTGTCAATGGTAAATTCGAGGGATTCGAGGTTGAGCTTGCCGAAATTTTGGCAAAAAGGATTTTTGGCGAGAAACAAGGTCACATAAGCCTCATGGGCGTTACCAACGATGTGCGTTTTCCGCTTTTACAAGAAAATAAAGCCGATATGATAGTTGCCGCTGTGTCTGTAACGCCAGAGCGCGCCCATTTAGCCGACTTCACGGCTCCGTATTTTACTGTAAATTTGGGTCTTCTCACCAGAAAAGGTAGCGACATCAAATCTGTCTTGGATTTAAAAGGCAAAAAAATCGGCGCATTGCTTAAAACCACAGGCGAAGCATTTTTGAATAAAGAGGGGATTCCTATCACTTACTGCAACGACAGCGTCGATTGCTATAAAAAAGTCAAAAATGGCGAACTTGACGGCTATGTCAATAACAACCTTTTTGTCTATGCTTATCCGATTTTTGACCCCACAATGGAGGTCAAACTCTCAAACCTTGGCAACACCGTTTTTCTATCAATCGCAATCCAAAAAGGAAACACAAGTTTGCTTGAATTTTTAAACGACCAAATCATTGCTCTAAGCAAAGAGGGATTTTTCACAAAAGCCTATAACGAGACCTTCGAGCCGTTTTACAAGGGCACGATTGATAAAAAATACTTCCTACTCGACAATGTTTATAAATCGTTTTTCTAAAATTTTGGGCAAAATTTGCCCAAAATTCTACATTAAATTTTAAAATTTGCAAATCCCACTAAAATTTCGCTCCATTTATCGCCGAAATCGTCGAACTATCAAGCGGTATATATGAGACGCTATCGCTGTGTTTGAGCTCGCCTGCGTCCATTTTGAGGTATGGTTCGACCGCAGAGCCTTCTAGCACTCTCCCGCACAGCCCAGCTCTATCAATCCGCACCTCCATAACACTCATGCTGTGGAAAATAAACTTCAAACAATCCCGCTTTTTCACGCGAAAAACGCTGTTTTTAAAATCCACGCTCGTCATCTCCTTGATATTGGTCGAATACCGCCCCTGCGTGAGATTATAGGCGATAACATCGCTAAGTGCGGTTTTTAGGTCGTTTTTGGCCGCCACGACCAAGGCATCATCTCTCGAAGCTTGTAAGCGTGGAAGCGCAACGCCAACCAAAATCCCAACAATCACAATCACAAAAACAAGCTCAACCATACTAAATGCTTTTTTCATAGGATTTCCTTTTGTTTTTTCGAGTATAGCATTTAATGATGAATTTTGTAAATTTGGCTGGTTTGTCATCACGGGCAAACAATATAGCGAAATTCAAACAAATTTCAATTCTCAAATTTTTAAAATTCTCTAAATTTTACTAGATTAGCACGCTCATTTCGCTTCGCCAACAATGATAAAATTTACGAAATTTGAAATTCGGCGCAGTGTTAAATAAGTGTGGATTTAAAACAAAATGGTGGAGTTAAGCGGGATCGAACCGCCGACCTCTTGAATGCCATTCAAGCGCTCTCCCAGCTGAGCTATAACCCCAAAAAGCTCTGTAATTTTACACTTTTTAGCTTATAATGAATTTAAAAAACAGAAATTTTGCAAATAAAATAAAATTTTAAGTTTTAATTTGCTAAAATCAGCTTTCGTTTTTGACGCGGGAATAGCTCAGTGGTAGAGCGCAACCTTGCCATGGTTGATGTCGCGAGTTCGACTCTCGTTTCCCGCTCCATGATTTTGTATGTGTTGAAAATGTGCCCGGATGGCGGAATTGGTAGACGCAAGGGACTTAAAATCCCTCGGAATTTTTTCTTCCGTGCCGGTTCAAGTCCGGCTCCGGGCACCACCAAAAACGGCTTAGTGTGGCGACATAGCCAAGCGGTAAGGCATGGGCCTGCAAAGCCTTGATCCCCGGTTCGAATCCGGGTGTCGCTTCCAAAACAACAAGGAGAGTCTATGAAATATATAGTTACGATACTTTTGGTTTTGGCGTTTAGCGGGTGTTCAAACACATGGCAAGGCGTGAAACAAGACTCAAAAAACGCTGGTCAATGGACCAAAGAAAAGGTTCATAACGGCGCAGAGTGGGTCAGCGAAAAAACAGAATAATTCTATCGGGAGATGGCTGAGCGGTCGAAAGCGGCGGTCTTGAAAACCGTTGAGGGTAACACCTCCTGGGGTTCGAATCCCTATCTCCCGGCCACTTTTTTAAATCAAAATTTTTACTTTCTTTTAAAATTTTACCGATAAAATCATTTTTCGAATTTAAAAATCAAACAGAGCTTGGCGTGTGCCTTGCCAATGAAAATTTTAAGGAGACCTTATGAAAAAATTATTTTCTTTTGCTTTGGCTATAATTTTTAGCCTATTTTTGACAGGTTGCGTGGGAAATAGCGCACAAACGCCCTCCCAGCCGATAAGTGGCGTGTATAAATTCGACGCTATAAATCTAAATTTCATACAAAATCATCAGCCAGAAAAAGTTGTTTATCAAGACAAAAGCGTCGTAGAAACCAAGTTAAACAATGAAATCAAAAATCAACTAGCGCAAAAAAATCTTTTAAGCGCAAATTCTAGTGAGCAAATTCATATAGATTTAGATTATCAAAGAGAATTTGTAGGGGAGGCAACCTTTGCAAAAACCGATTCTATCGGCAATATCTTCTTTACTTACGAAATCAAAATCATAAAAAACAATGAAATCGTAAGAGCCGTAACCCAAAACAACAAAATGCGATATAACCCTGGATTTTTTGGCAACCTAAAAACGATTGCTGGCGCAAACAGAAGCGATGATTTCGAAAATGGTGCCATTGTCGCAATCGCAAAAGAGTTAGTCGAACAGATAGAAAAAATCAAGTAAATTTAAAAATTAGCCAAATTTTGAAATTTGGCTAATTTTTTTACCTAAATTTAACTCCAAATTTTAGAGCTCATTTCGCCCTAAAACATCTTCTCGCCTCTGCCCCACAGCGGGATCGGGTGAAATGTCACATACACCTCATCGGGGTTTATGCCAAAGCCACGCAACGCCTCGCTCACAAGCCTAACGCAAACCTCGCATTTTTGCTTTTCTACGCTAGTTCCTAGCAACGAGATTGCGATATATGCGCCGCTATCTAGCGCATTTTGTGCGATAAAAAGCGCCTTGTCGCACTCTACCGCGCTCATTATGCTCTCGCTTTTTTTGCCAAACGCCTCGCTTACGGCATTACAAAGCGCACCCGCCAGATTTGCGCGTGTTTTCTCGTCAAATTTCGAGCTAAATTTCGCATCGATATACGGCATGAAACCCCCTTAAATTTTAAATTTTCCCGCCTCGCAAATTTCAAATTTTGCGCCGAATTTTAAAATTCGGGCGCAGTATTACGGAGTTGCGAAGCGAAATTTTAAATTCCACTATTTTACATTAAATAGCCAGCTTGGCTTAATCCCCTCGCGCAAAACGCCGTCGGTGTCGGTGTATTGCTCCAAAGAGCCAGCCTTGACCTGGATACAAAGGAATCTAATCGCCTCATCGCCTGCGCTGATACAGCGTTCGCCGCTTGGGTCGATTTTGAAAATATCGCCCTTTTTGATTGCGATTTCTTCGCCGTCGATGAAAAGCTTGCCGCTACCTTCCAGCACGATATAGACCTCTTCGTTTTGGACATGCGCATGCACGAAAGGCACGCTAATGCCCGCTGGCAAAGTATTTAGCGAAATCTCGCAACCGCTTAGACCCAAAAGCTCTTTGAACTCGACGCGCTCGTTGCTATCGAGCCTTGCAAAAGTGTAGTTTTTCATTTTTTTCTCCTTAAATAAGATTATTTTAAAATTTCAAGATCGATTAAAAGCCCCGCAAGCCCCTCGCCTGCGACATCGTTTGTGATTTTGCCATTTTCGTCAAAATAGTAAAAATTCATCGTGCTAAACGAAAATTTCGCTCCGTCCGCCTTTTTGCCGTAAAATTCGCCCCTCTCGTGTGTGCCGCTACACTCCCATAAAACAGCCACCACAGCGTCGTTTGCGACGATATCTTTGATCTCCCATTTGATATCAGGGAAACTTTGCCTCATGAAATTTACCACCGAGATATACCCTGCGCCGCCATAAAGCGGGTCTTTGGAAACTGGGGTAAAAAATGTAGCGTTTTGGTTTATTAGCTTCTCTGCCAAGGCGGTATCAGCGGTGTTTATGGCGATTTGAAAATAGTGCATTGCCTTTTTATTACACTCTGATTTGCTTGTATTTTGGTAGCAAATTTGGTTAAAATTTTCAGCCAATGTTTCGTTGGCAGACAAAATTTGCGCCAACAACAAAACAGTAAAAACTAATAAATTTTTCATAAATTTTCCTTTGTTATCTAACTAAATTTCATTTTTAAAATTTTTTATAGCTCGCTCTAAAAGCGTATCTAGCGCATTTAATTCAAACTCACTAAAATCATTTGCTAAAATTTCATTTAAATTCTTTGAAATTTCATCAAATTTCGGCTTTAAACTCTCGCCTTTTGGCGTGAGTTTTACATTTACGCTTCTTGCGTCGTTTTTGTCCTTTTCTCGCACCAAATAGCCGTCCATTTCAAGCCTATCAAGCAGGGTTGTAACAGTTGCTTTTGTGCGGTTGATTTTAGTGGCGATTTGGGCTGGACTTAAAATTTTACCCCCAAAAAGATAGTGAAAAATATCCCCGTGGCTGGGCGAAATCCCTAAAATTTCAAGCCTTTTAAATTCGTTTATAATGTAATCGTTCGCCTCTCTTACAAGCTGTGCGCTTAAAAATATGCTTTTGCGTTCTTTTTTCATTTTTGCCCCTAAAATTTAGGGCGTATTATAGTTAGATTTCGAATTAATGTCAAGTCTAGTATTATAAAATTTAACCCCAAATTTGGGGTTAAATTTTATTTCTCGCCCTCTTTTGGCTTGGTGATTTTATCGACAAGCTGTTTTCCTAGCTCGCTTTGGGCTAGTCCTTCTAGCATGGAGGCGATTTTTGTGCCACCACTCGTGCTTAGCACGCTACCAAGCGAATTTAGCCCCTCGCTTACATTGCCGTTGTTTGCGATGATTTTTAGATCTGCGCTAGTTAGGGCTTTGGCCTGCTCTAAGCCGATGTCGCGGTTAGCCTTGATTTGCTCGATTGAGATTAGATATGTTTGATAGCCCTCGTTTTCGCCGATTTCGCGCGCTAGCTCGATTTGCGCATTGACAGGGGCTAGCTCTTTTAATCTCAAAGCCTCAGCCTCAGCGGTTCCGATTTTTGCGATACCTTGGCTCTCTTTGTCTTTGATTTCTAAAAGCGCAGCCGCCTCCAAAAACTGCTTTTCTTTATCGCCTTGCGCGATTAGGATTTGGTTTTCTTTTTGGGCTTCGGCTTCCTTGATTTTGGCTGTTTTCTTAGCCTCTGCGTCGATTTCGATTTTGCGCTGTTCTTGCTCAGCTTGGACGATTTCTACTTGCTTTTTAATCTCTGCTTTTTTGACATCTTGGACGCGCACGACCTCCATTGCCTTTTCTTGGGTGATTTTTTCCTGCTCTTTTACCACTTGTTTGGCTTGTTCTTTGCTGATTGCGACCTCGCGCTCTTGCTCGACGGTTTTAAGACCTACGAGTTTTAGGGCTTCTTGCTCTTTGATCTCGGTTTCTCTTTTGGCTTCGATTTCAGCGATTTGGGCGCGTTTGCGGTTTTCGGCGACCTCGACACGGCTGTCTTTTTCGATAGCGGATTTTTTCTTTTCCATTATGTTGAAAATGACCTTTTCGCCCTCTTTGTCTTTAATATCCATTAATTCGATATTTTTCACAGGCGCAATACCCCAGTTTTCGAGCTGAGATTGAACCGAAACGGTGAAATCCTCGCCTAAGGCTGAGCGGATTGTAAGAATTTCTTCGAGCTCTCGTTTGGCTAAAATCGAGCGAATTGAGCCTTGGATAATATCTGTGAGTTGCTTTTTGAGATCGTCGAAGTCTTTGACCCTTTGGGCGGCTAAATTTGAATCAGCAATGCGGAAAAACGCCGTGATATCCACGACAAATGGCAACCTGCCCACATCGTAAGCCTCGTAAGCCTCGATTTTGATACTAAATACTGAAACTGGCAAAATTATCTTGCTAACGCCTAAAATCGGCACCCAGCCCGGGAAATTATAATACACATTTCCATTTCCAGTGTCTTTGCCAAAACTTTGCGTTTTGCGCGCACTTTGGACGATATGGACTTCATTTGTCTCGACTACCGTTCTAAAATACATCGCCGCAAGCACACAAATGACTACAATAGCAACCAAACCGCCACCAAATCCAATCAAAACAGGCGAAAACATCACCCCTCCTTGTAATAAAATTTAAGGCGCAATTATAAGCAAAATTTGATTTAAATAAAATTTATTCTGTAATTTGCATTCTGGCAGACAGGAAGGGATTCGAACCCTCGGAGGCTTGCACCTCACACGCGTTCCAGGCGTGCTCCTTCGACCACTCGGACACCTGTCTAAAAAGGTTTGGATTATAACTAAAATTTTAAATTTGAAGCTGAAATTTGAAAATTTGCGGAATTTTAAAATTCCGCAAATTTCACCTAAATATCCTATCTATCGGCACAGCAGACATATCAGGCGCAGTATCGGCATCAGCTCCTAAAATCTCTTTTAGCTCCTCATCGCTTATGCTAAATCCCCCGCCAAGCGCCTTGTAAGCATTTACGCTAGCTTCTAGCTCTTCTAAATCAGCGCCCACTTTGGCAAGTTCTGTGTTTAAAAGATTGCGTTGCGCGTCTAGGAATTCTAAATGACTAGAATATCCAGCGTTGTAAAGCTCGGTCGCGTCTTTGTAAATTTTGCGTTGAGAGCTTAGCAAATCGCTCATCGCTTTTTTGCGTTCTTTTGCATTTTTAAGCGTAGTTAGGGCGTCTTTGACATCGCCAAGAGCCGTTTTTAGCGCCTTATCATAAGCGATAAAAGATGAGTTTTGATCGACATTTGCGATATCAACCCTCTTTTTAGTTCGCCCAAAATCAAGCAAAGGTCCCACGAGTGAGCCACCGATACTCCATGAGCTAGTAGTCGAGCTAATCAACCTATCAAAATCGCTACTTGCATAGCCAAACGCCCCAGTTAGCGAGATAGTCGGGAAATACCCTGCCTTGGCAACGCCGACTAGGAAATTGCTAGCGCGTAAATCCTCCAAGGCCTTTGCCACATCTGGGCGATGAAGCAAAACATCGCTTGGCACGCCACTTGGGATTTGTGGGGCATTAGGCAGTTTTGCGGCTGTGAGGATTTGCGGATTTACGACCCCGTCATAGCTTTTGCCGGCTAAAATCGCAAGCGAGGTTTGCACCTGAGAAATTTGGTTTTGCACGGCGATTAGGCTCGCTTTGGCGTTTTGCACAGCGGCACTTGCTTGGCTAAGCGTGATTTGATTTATCGCGCCAGCTTCTAGCTCTTTTTTGCGGTAATTTTGCGTCTGCTCGTAGCTTTTAAGCGATTTAGTTAGAATTCTTTCTTGCTCTTTTAGGGATAAAAGCGCGAAATACGAGCTTGCAACCGCGCTAGTGATTGTGTTTTTGGCTGTTTCATAATCATACTTAGTCCCCATATACTGCGCCGCGCTAGCGCCGACACTATTTCTCACCCTACCCCAAAAATCAATCTCATAGCTAAGTGGCGCTGAAATCGCGTAAGAAGCGTGAGAATTTGAATCAGGCATATTAGCATAATTATTCTGGCGCATTGCAGAGCCTGAAATTCCGATATTTGGCAAATATTCAAGCTTGCTAAGACCTAAATTTAGCCTTGCGCGCTCGATATTATTTAAAGCCAGCATTAAATCAGAATTATTCGCCAAAGCACTATCAATTAGCGCATTTAGCTGGGTGTCGTTGTAGCTTTTCCACCACATTTGGCTCACATTTGTCGCCTCGTATCCAGATCTATACTCGATATGGCGAGTAGGCATATCAGGCTTAAAGTTACAACCACTAATCAGCGCGCCAGTTAAAATTCCTAGTAAAATTTTAGTTTTCATCTTTTTCCTCTGATTTTATTTTTCGCTTATCTAGCCACGCATTAAAGCTCTCCAAAAGGTAGAAAAATAGTGGCACGAAGAAAATCGCTATCGTCGAAGCAGCCAAAATTCCACCAAGCACGCCAGTTCCTAGCGCGTGACGGCTAGCAGAACCTGCTCCTGTGGCAAGTACCATAGGCAAAACACCAAGACCAAAAGCCAAAGATGTCATAACAATCGGTCTAAAACGCATTTTTGCAGCACTAATCGCTGCTTCTGCGATACTTTTTCCGCCGTGTTGATACTCTTGCATAGCAAATTCGACGATTAAAATCGCATTTTTTGCCGCAAGTCCGATAAGCAAAATAAGTCCGATTTGAAAATATATATCGTTATTTAATCCCCTAGCCCATGTGAATAAAAGCGCACCAAACACGCTAAATGGCACGGCTGTAAGAACCGCCATTGGCATTAGCCACCTCTCATACTGCGCCGCCAAAATCAAAAATACAAACAAAAGTCCAAACGCAAAGGCCTTTGCGCCAGTTCCTGCTGCATTTACCTCTTGATAAGCCGTGCCTGACCAGCCAAGTGTGTATCCAGTAGGGAATTCGCCCAGAATCGTATCTCTAATAGCATCAATCGCCTGACCAGAAGTATATCCCGGGGCAGGATCACCCATAAGTCTAGCTGCTGGGAAGCCATTGAAACGATCGACGATATCAGGGCCTTTGGCGCGTTCTAAATTTACAACCGAATCAAGCGAAACCAAATTTCCACTAGCTGAGCGCACATAAAGCGTCCTTAAATCATTTGGCGTATCGCGGAAGAGCTGTTCTGCTCTCATATAGACGCGGTAAGTTTTACCTAAAAGGTTAAAATCGTTTATGTAGTATTGTCCGATAGTCGAATTTATCGTCGTAAAAATATCAGGGATTGAAATTCCAAGCATTTTGATTTTTTCCTTATCTAGGCTTAGATTGTATTGCGGGAAATTTACATCTAGCGTAGAACGGACATTTTGCAAAGCTGGATTTTGCGAAGCTTTGGCGACGATTCGCGCCATATCATCGGCGATTTGTTGATAGTTTTTGCCCGTAGTATTTTCTGCATACACTTCAAATCCGCCAGTCATTGATAGACCATTGATTGGCGGTGGGGTTAGGGCAAAGGTCATCGCGCTTCTATCCATGACAAAAAGCTGTCCAGTTAGCGCGTTTGCGATTGATTGGGCTGATTGGTTTGCCTCAGGACGGACTTCCCAAGGTTTGAGTTTAGAGAAAAATACGCCTGAATTTTCCCTAGCACCACCTGCCATCATATCAAATCCCGCGATTGTGGTGATTGCTTCGACATTTGGATTTTGTGAAAGTGTGCCACGCAAGAAATCCATGTGCTTTTCAGTAGCTACCAAAGGTCTGGCCGACGGAAGTGTCGAAAAGCCCATTACATAGCCTTTATCCTCTGCTGGCACAAGTCCGCCAGGAGTGATTTTAAATAACTCTAACATCACAAAAATAATAATTCCCACAAGGCACAAAGATAAAATCACATGGCGCAAAATTTTTGCAACACCTGCTGAGAAAAGGCGGGTTGAAAAATCGAAAAATTCGTTAAATTTGCGCACTAACCAAAACGGCTCGGCCTCTTTTTTGCGAAGTAAAAGCGCACACAACGCAGGGGTTAGGGTAAGGGCGACAAATCCAGAGAAAACCACAGATGAAACGAGTGTGAGTGCGAATTGTCTTTGGATAACGCCGACAAAGCCCTCCATAAAAGCAACCGGCACGAAAACTGCCGCCAAAACAAGCACGATTGAAATTACCGGACTTACAATCTCGTCCATTGCCTTAATCGTGGCCTCTTTGACGCTTAAATTTCGCTCTTCATGCAAAATTCTCTCCACATTTTCGATAACGATAATAGCGTCATCGACGACGATACCGATAGCCAAAACTAGGGCGAAAAGTGTAATTAAATTTATCGAAAATCCAAAAGCGTAAATTCCGATAAACGCGCCACAAATAGATACTGGCACCGCTAGCATTGGAATAATCGTCGCGCGGAAATTTCCTAAGAACATATAAATAACCAAAACGACCAAAATCATCGCTTCTACGAAGGTATGAATAACCTCTTCGATAGAGACTTTTACGAATTCTGTCGTGTCGTATCCGTTGCTATAAGTCAGCGCGCCTGGGAAATTTTGCTTTAACTGCTCCAAACGCGCAGTTACGGCATCAAGCGTAGCAATGGCGTTTGCGCCGTTTTGTTGATAGATGAAAACTGGCGTTGCATCGTATCCTTGGTATTTACCATTGATGATAAGGCTCTCAGCCCCAAGCTCGACCCTAGCGACATCTTTTACCCGCAAAAATTTACCATCATCACTGGCTCTAATAATTACATTTTCAAACTCTTCGACCGTTTTCAAACGCCCCTCTGGCTGGATTGCATAGACATAAGGGTTACCCAAATCGTTTGGTTGCTCGCCTAGCTTTCCGGCTGGGTATTGGCTGTTTTGCTCTCTAATGGCTGCGATTATGTCAGATG
This sequence comes from Campylobacter sp. JMF_15 NE4, assembly GCF_027737645.1. Classification (NCBI taxonomy): domain Bacteria; kingdom Pseudomonadati; phylum Campylobacterota; class Epsilonproteobacteria; order Campylobacterales; family Campylobacteraceae; genus Campylobacter; species Campylobacter sp. JMF_15 NE4. Next base: position 326,082 of record NZ_JAOVTY010000002.1, read on the forward strand.
ATACGACATTGTGTTTGGCCATAAGTCCTGGATTTACCCAAATTCTCATTGAGTAATCCTTCGTGCCAAGAGCCTGTGCGTCGCCCACACCGCTAACGCGTTTTAGCTCATCGACGACATTAATGCTGACATAGTTTTGGATTTCAAGCGGGCTCATTTGACCTGTTGGGTCATAAAAGAAAAACGCAGAAAGTATAGATGATGAACGCTCTGTAACGCTAACGCCCATTCTTTGCACTTCGGCTGGAAGCGTTGTTAGGGCCGGATTTACTCTATTATTTACATTTACGAGTGCTTCTTGCGGATCGGTGCCGACTTTAAAAAACACGCTGATATTTGCCCTACCTGACGAGCTAGATGATGAACTCATATAAATCATATCATCGACGCCGTTGATTGCGTTTTCTAGTGGCGAAGCGACGGTATCTGAGATAGTCTGCGCGTCTGCGCCACTATATGTGGCTGTAACTGAAATTTGAGGCGGGGTTAGTTGCGGGTATTCCTCCACAGGGGCGATAAATAGACAAATCGTTCCAGCAATAACGATAATAATCGAAATAACGCTTGCGAAAACTGGGCGATTGATAAAAAATTTAGAAAACATACTTGCCTACCTAGCCTTTGTCGCGTCTGTTTCTGGCGGAAGCGGGGTCACCTTGGCGCCGACTTGAATTTTTGAAAAATTATCCAAAACAATCAAATCGCCCTCGCTCAAACCCCCTGAAATGGTCATCGTCGTAGAATCCTGGGCTATAACTTTTACGATTTTTTTAGCCACGGTGTTGTTTGCATCTACAACATAAACGATAGAGTTGCTTAAATCTTGCAAAACTGCGATTTGTGGGATTTGGAAGCCATCTTTTTGCACGAAACCATCGACTGAAATTCTAGTGTAAATTCCTGGTTGAATTTCATAATTTAGGTTGTTAAATTGCGCTTTGGCACTCACGCTTGCAGTCGCGCTATCTACGACGCTATCGATGAAAACCACATTTCCTTCATAAATTTTGTCATTAAAGGAAATTGTAGCCTTTGTATTTTTCATATACCAATCGCTGCTGGCTAAATTTCTATCAATTTTCATCTTATCGGTATCAGAAATTCCAAATTTCACATAAATTGGATTTAGTTTTGTAAGCCTGACTAGATTTTCGCCTACGCCTACAAACGAGCCAGTATCTTTTTGCGTATCGCCTACAATGCCGTCAAACGGAGCTTTGACAAGGGCATTATCAAGGTCGATTTTCGCACTTTCGAAATTTGCCTTAGCCACTTCGTAAGCTGATTTTGCGCCGTCAAATTCGCGCGCTGAAATGGTATTGCTTGCCTTTAATTTCCTAGCGCGCTCGTAATCTGCGCTGGCGTTGTTTAAGCTAGCTTTCGCGCTATTAAAAATCGCTTGGTAGCGAGATTTGTCGATTTCATAGAGCCCCTCACCCTTTTCTACGCGCACACCAGGGGTGAAAAGCTGTTTTTCTATCGTGCCAGAAACCTGCGATTTTAGCGTTACATCTAAATCGCTCGCGGTTTCGCCGTTAAATTTCAGTGCGATTGGAACATCGGATTTTTGGGCCTTAAAAACAGCTACTTGAAGCGGTGGCATACCGCCAGCGCCCTTGGCACCCTCTCCTGCGCCCTCTTCTTTTTTTTCGAAATACGAACATCCGCTAAGCAGTGCTAGCGTCGCAATTAGTGAGAAAATTTTCTTCATACAAACCTCGGTTATTAAATTTTAATAATTAAAGTAAAAAGCTGTCGATTTTATCCAAATTCTGCAAAATAAATTATTAACACAAAAGTAAATAAAAATTTAATACTTCTAAATTTTTCACATTTTTTGTGACAAAATCACGGAAAAATTTAATCTAACTTATAAAATTTCGATAAATTTTTAATTTAATATTACTAAATTTTGTTACAATTTTTTTTTGCAACAATTTCATTTTTAAGGAGATATCATGAAATTACTTACTTCATCATTACTAGCGGCTGCTTGCACATGCGCATTTGCCCTAGATTTACCACAAAACAAGGTCGTAGATGTCGAGTGGCTAAAAGCAAATTTGGCTGATAAAGACCTAGTTTTAATCGACCTTCAAGAAGGCGAAGGATATGGCGCAGGCCATATCAAAGGTGCAGTTGCTTGGAAAGAGGCTGATTTCAGAGAGGCAAGAGGCGAAATGCCAGGATTTATCGCTTCTCCGACAACAGTTGAGAGATTATTTCAAAAAAGCGGTATCAAAGATACTAGCGCAGTAGTTTTCTACAACGACGCAAAAGCTGCTCCTGATTATACGCTTTCAACTTTGGCTCTATTCGTATCTGAATACTACGGCCTTACAAACACAGCGATTTTAAACGGCGGAATTGACGCTTGGAAAAAAGCTGGTGGCGAGCTAAGCACAGAGGCCGCCACACCAGAAAAAAGCGATTTTAAAATCACTAAATTTAACAAAGATATCGTTGCGACTGCTTACGATATCGACGAGGCTGTGGTTACAAACAGCGTAGCGCTAATTGACGGCAGAATCGAAGCTCAATACTCTGGCGAAAAAGCTCACCCAAAAGCAGCCAAAGCAGGACACTTAGAGGGCGTTGATGGAAATATCTTTATCGGCAAACTTGCCAAAGAAAACGACGGCGTTTTTTATATCAACACTGACAAAGAAGCTGTTGGCGAGCTATTTAAAACAGCTGGTCTAGATCCAAACGCACCACAAATTTGGTATTGCAACACAGGCTGGCACGCAAGTGGTGGCTGGTTTGCGACAAAATACATCATGGGAAATGACAAAGTCAAAAACTACGAAGCAAGCATGGTCGAGTATTCGAACTTGCCAAAAAGAAAAGTGCTAAAAGGCGATGAAAAATAATCAAATTTCGATTGATTGCCTAGACTTATGCGCCGATCTGCTCGCCTTTCCAGCGGAGGGTTGGCGCGAGAAATACTGCGCGCTTGGCGAATTTGCAAACGGCGAATTCGCCGAACGCTTCAATAAATTTTCAAATTTCAAATTTAACGATTTAAAAACGCCAAATTTAGACGAAATTATCAGCAATTACATTTTTTATTTTGATTTAAACTCAGCCAAATTCGGCACTTCGCTTCTAGCTGGGGTTTGGTTAGATAAAAAAATGTTTGGCGAGAGTTACAATGAAATTTGCAAATTTTACGAATTTTGTGGTTTTGTGGTGGAAAAAAACTGCGACCACGCCTCAAATTTACTCGCATTTTGCGCGATTTTAGCAGAGCAGGGCGAGTGGGAGAAATTTTTGAAATTTACTAAATTTTTGGACTTTTTAGAACCTTTGAGTAAAAATTTAGCAAATTTTGAAAATTTAAAAGAATTTGAGTTTATTTTAAATTTTGCCAAATTTTTAATATCAAATTTAAAGGAGCAAAGATGACAAAAGTCGCCAAAACCCCGAAATTTGGGCTTCTTTTTCTATCGCTTGCGCTGTGCGCAGTGGGGCTCGTGGGGATTTGTAGCGTGTTTTTAAATGGCCAAGAGGCCAGCTACAATGTCAGTCGCGAGGTTCCGCTTGGGCTTTTGCTTATGGGATATGCCTTTTTTGTGGGCATTAGCGTAGGAGTTGCCACGATTGCTACGGCTGATCATCTCTTTGGATTTCACGCATTTTCTAAAATTTCACGCCATTTACAGCTTTTAGCTATTTCTGCGCTTTTAGCGGCATTTTGGCTGATTTTTTGGGAGCTTGGAAGCCCGTTTAAACTGCAAGTTTTGCGCTTCGTGCGTTATTACTTTAATTTCGCGGTAGAAAGCCCGATTTGGTGGATGAGCACTTTTTATTTAATCGAAACTCCGCTTTTAATAATCGAGCTAATTTTAATGCTAAAAAACAGCGAAAAAGCTTCGTTTTACGCAGGAATTGTCGCATTTATAATGGGAATTGTAGCATTTAGCACACTTTCAATGGTCTTTGCCGTAAATTCAGCTAGACCAATCTGGCATACGCCAAGCTTTACCATTTCATTTATTTTAGGAGCTTTGATTTGTGGCATAAGCGTGATTTTTGCCTTTGTAAATTTAAGCAAAAAAGCCCTAAATGAGCGAATTTTGCGAAATTTGAATATTTTTATGTTTTTGCTACTTTTGGCTGTTTTATTTATAAATTTTTGGGGCATTGTGATTTCATCGTATGGAAGCGGAAGCTATCTAGCCAAAAATTTCGAAGTTTTTACAAACGGAAATTTGTCGTTTAATTTCTATTTTTTCGAAATTTTAGTTGGAATTTTGCTTCCGATGATTTTGCTTATTTTATCTAAATTTCAAAATTTAAAAATTTCATTTTTGGCTGGAATTTTAGCCATTATCGGCGTATTTTTTGCTAGGTTTGACGGCATTGTGGGCGGTCAGCTTGTAAAAGTCGAGAGCGAATTTTTAGGCAAGATAGAGTTTGGCTCATACTGCCCAAGCGTGGCAGAAATCACGATTTTTATCTCGAGCATTGGCGTAATGCTCTTTATTTACGCACTTGGAAAAACATTTTTAAATTTGGAGAGTGAAAAATGAGAGAGCTTAAAATAACAAGACGAAATTTCCTAAAAATGGCTTCTAGTGTCGCAGTTGCCAGCACGGCAGGTATCACAGGGCTTCCAAATCCACTTCTAGCCAAAACTCATAAAAATTCGCCCGAGCTTTCAAATTTATTAGAATACGACGAGGGCGTAAAAACTCCAAATTACTGCGAAATGTGTTTTTGGAATTGTGGCGTAAATGTTTTTACAAGGGACGGCAAAATTCACAAAATCGAAGGAAACAAGCTAAATCCATACAATTACGGCACGATTTGCGCTAAGGGAAATGCGGGGGTTTATTCTACTTACGATCCAGATCGCTTAAAATACCCGATGATTAGAGTCGGCAAACGGGGCGAAGGCAAATGGAAAAAGGTCAGCTGGGACGAAGCATTTGACTTCGTGCATGAAAATTTAGAAAAAATCATCGACAAATACGGTGCAAAAAGCATTGCAGCTTTCGCTCACGGAAGCTGTTCTTCTTATTTTCACAAATTTGCTAGCCTACTTGGCACTCCAAATGTAAGCTACGCTTCATTTTCAGAGTGTCGTGGCAGTAGAGCGATTGGCTGGTCTTTGACATTTGGCGGTGGCGGTATCGGCGGACATGAAAACTACGACATGGCAAACACCAAATATATGATTTTATTTGGCAGAAATATGGCAGGAGCGATTCAGGTTAGAGAAGCAAGAGATTTTATGGAGGGCTTGGCAAACGGCGCAAAACTCGTCTATGTAGATCCACGCCAGAGCGAAAGTGCGATTAGAGCGCACAAATGGCTTCGCATAAAACCGGGGTGTGATATGGCACTCGCACTAGCGCTAATCCATGTCATAATTAGAGATAATCTAGCAAATATGGAATTTATCAATAAATACTGCTACGGCTTTGACAAACTAGCCCGTCATGTCAAACAATACACCCCAAAATGGGCAGAAGAAGTTTGCGGTATAAAGGCTGAAACTATTGAAGAAGTAGCGTGGGAATTTGCCAAATTTGCTCCGCATGTCCTAGCTATTGCACCGCGTAGATTTTCAAGATACGCAAACGACACGCAAACAGCAAGAGCGATTGCGATTTTAAATGCGATTATGGGAAATTACGGCGTAAAGGGCGGAACTTGGGTAAATCAAAGTATAAATTTAGCTAAGCTCCCAAAAGATGATGAAGCCCCAGCCGTAAAAGAGCCAAGAGCTGATGGAGTTGGCACAAGGTGGCCGTTTAATCCGCCAAATTTAGGATTAAGCGGTGAAATTTATCGTGCGACTTTAAGCGAACAGCCATATCCGATAAAAGCGTGGCTGACCTACGATACAAATCCGCTAGGACATACGGCAGTCGAAGCAAACGGCGTCATGAAATCGATCGAAAAGCTAGATTTTTTAATGGCAATTGATACGCAGATGAACGATTTTTGCGCGTATTGTGATATAGTTTTGCCTGAAAGCACATATTTAGAAAAAGACGACGGACCATATATCCAAAAATACGATGTGCCGTTTGTGGCTGTAAGAAAGGCAGCGATTAAGCCATTACACGATACCAAGCATGTTTTTGACATAGTGCGTGGGATTTGCAAACGCTTTGATATGGACGAGTATTTTACCATTTCGCCAAGCGATGCGATAAATAATTTCGTAAATTCACTCAGCCCCGAAGATAAAGAAAAATTTGAAAAAGACGGCATTTTGTGCGATTATTTAGCCGATGCGTATCCGCAAAGTAGCAGTAAGCCACTAAGCTTTCCTACTAGCACGGGCAAAATTCATCTCTACAACCCTGATATGGAAAAAATGTATGAAGAATACGGCGATGTCTGTGCGCCACTGCCTACTTGGGTAGCACCGCCACAGCCAAAAGAAGGCGAATTTAGACTTTTATTTGGCAGGGGTCCTGCTCACTCACATGCAAGAAGCCAAAATAACAAGCTCTTACTCGAACTTGAAGATGATAGCCCGATTTGGATAAATCCTGATGACGCGGCAAATTTAGGTTTAAAAACAGGCGATAAAGTGGTAATGATAAATTCCAAAACAGGCTTAAAGTCAAAACCACAAAATATAAAAATCACAAAGCGAATAACGGCTGGAAATGTCTTTATCCACCACGGCTTTGGGCATGTTAGCAAAGAGTGGAAGAGCGGCTTTGATAAAGGCATTAGCGATGTTTATTTTTGTAGTAATGACATTGACCCAGTAAGTGGTTGTAGCGGCTTAAACAACGGCTTTGTTAGACTTGAAAGGGCGTAAGATGAACTCACTAATAAATAAAAATCACAAAAAAGAAAAAAACCTAGCTATGGTGATTATCGGTGATCGCTGTATCGGGTGTGATGCGTGTTATGTAGCGTGTAAAACCGAGTGGGAAGTGCCGCTTTTCAAAGAAGCGTATCGCACAAGGGTTTTTGAAGTCGAAAACGAAGACAACGCAGGAAATCCGATTTTAAATTTCTTGCCTGTGCTTTGTAACCACTGCGAAAATTCCCCGTGCGTGGCTGTTTGCCCGACAGAAGCTAGTTTCAAGCGTGAAAAAGATGGCATCGTCATCGTCGATCCCTCCCTTTGTATAGGTTGCAAAGCCTGTATGGTAGCCTGTCCGTATAATGCCAGATATTACGACGAACACAAACAAAGCGTCGATAAATGCACATTTTGCGCCCCAAGAGTGGATAAAGGTTTGCTTCCGGCTTGCGTAACTACCTGCGTGGGAAAATCGCGAAATTTTGGCGATTTAAATGACCCAAATAGCGATGTTTCGCAAATTTTGGCGCGCGCGACCTCCATTACTCGCCTAAAAGAGAGCGACGGACTTGAACCAAATGTTTATTATGTAACGATAAATTCATAGGAGAAAATGATGAAAAAGATAATTTTAAGCATGGTTTTACTTTGCAGTTTTGGCTTTGCGGAGAATTTGCAAAGCTACAATACTTCAAAAGCGCAGGCGGAACATTTTGTAAATCTCTCACGCGAAGCTGTGGCAAAAAACAATCTCACACTTGCTAGGGCATACGCAAAAAAGGCGATTCAAGCAGACGCTTACAACAAAAAAGCGTGGGAAAGCTATGATGATGTCATCCAACGCCTAGCCGATGAAGGCATGATTGATGAATTTGGCGCCAAAGCCGATGAAAGCGAAGCCGCCGCACCAAAAGCCGGTGGCGCACCAGCGCAGTTTGAGGGTTGCTAGTGAGAAGAATTTGCGAAATTTTAAAAGGGCTAAATTTTAAAATTTTCGCAAATTTTGCTATTTTGTTTTTTTGCGTAAGCGCATTTTCGCAGATAAACTCATGCACCGCTTGCCACGAAAATTACGGCTCACTAAGCCCCTCACACGATGAGGTTGCCTGTCAGAGCTGCCATGGGGGCAACGAGATTGCTAGCGAAAAATCGCTCGCTCACATCGCCCTAATCCCCAATCCAGCCACACTAGAAAACGCCAAAAGCCGTTGTGTGCGCTGTCACAAGGATCAAATCGCTCGCGTTGCAACCACGCCAATGCAAACCCAAAATCCAATCAAGCAAAATTTGCTAGGTGAGTGGGCGAAGCAGGGCGCGAGCTCTGATTTTAGCGCAGAGCAAATCGAAAAATTCGCCAAGGACCATTACGCCAAAGCCTGCGCTAGTTGCCATATCTCGCAAGAAAAAGAGGTTTTTATAAATCAAAATATCGCCAAAGGTGGCGGGTGTGGGGCGTGTCATAAGGCTTCGAATTTAGATGAAAATTTCTTGCTCTCGCCGTTTTTTGCTAGCAAAAATGCAAAATCTGCGCCAAATTTAAGCGCAAATTCCAGCGTAAATTCCAGCGCGCACGCAACTTCCCCAAATACTGCGCCCAAATTTGCACCCAAAACCCACACGCGATTTTCCACCGCAATCCCTAGCCAAAACTGCCTAGCCTGCCACAACCGCTCGGCTCGCATTGGTTTTGCGTATTATGGAAAATTCGAAAGTGAGGGAAGCAAAGCGCCTTTCGAGCAGAGCCATACACTCTCTGACGGGCGCCATTTCCACGATTTGCGCGCCGATATTCACTACGAAAGAGCAGGGTTAGAGTGCGTGGATTGCCACACTAGTCTTGGGGTAATGGGCGATAAGAAAAACCACGCAAATATGAGGGGAGCCGTGATTATCGCATGCGAGGACTGCCACGCGCCAAATTTTGCCACGCCAAACGAGACGGCGCGAAATTTAGCCAAAACTAACCCAAATATCCCAGATAGCGCGCTCATCGCCTACACAAAAAAGGGAAATTTCCCACTTTACAATGTCGCCAAAGTGGGCGAAAAAGCAGTCCTTACGCGCAAAAAAGACGGAGCAAAATTTGAAATTTCAGCGCTAAAACACCCAGCACACGAACCTTTGCACGCAAATTTATCCTGCCAAGCCTGCCACGAAAAAAGTGTGGCAAGCTGTTTTGGTTGCCACGAACAAAGATTTGCGGGCGCAAAGCAGTTTGAGTGGCAAAAGGGCGAATACAGCGAGGGTGCGTGGAGCGAAATGCGCAGTTTTTTGCGCTTCGAAGACCCCGCTTTGGGCGTGAGAAATGACGGCAAAATCGCAAACCTAGCCCCAGGCTGTCAGGTCGTGGCTAGTATCTACGAAAATGGCGCCACGAAGCATTTTGACGCCCTTAGCCTAGCTAGCTGGGCGCAACACAGCGTTGGGGAAGCCAAAACCTGCGCCGCTTGCCACTTCTCGCCATCTTCGCTTGGTCTTGGACGCGGTGTTTTGGGCTATAAAAACGGCGAGATTTCGTTTAGCCCAAATTTGGCAAATTTTGGCGAGTTAAATTTCGCCCTTGACGCCTTTGCTAGCCCAAAAGGAGCGCAAAATCAAATCATTTCTAAAAACGATTCCACGCTAAGCTTAGCTCAAATGAAAAAAGTCCTTGACGCCTATGCCTGCGCTATCTGCCACGATCGCTACGATGATAAAATTTATGCCGATTTTAACGCCTCAAAAGCGAAATTTAGGGCAGGGGGGACGAAATGTTTAGAGTGATAAATTTGATATTTTTTGCGTTTTTAAATTTCGCTTTTGCCCAAAATTTATCCTGCGAAAACTGCCATAAAATCGAAAAATTTGACGCGCAAAATCACAATTTTTCATGCGAAAGTTGTCATAAAAGCAAAATTTCACCCTCAGATTTCCCGCAAAGCTTAGCCAAATTTGGCGGATTTTCGCACGAAAATATCATCGCTCACCCAGCAAGCCCCGCGCATTATGGCGAGTTTTGCGGCATCTGTCACGCGAAGCAAATCAGCGAATTTGAAAAAAGCAACCACTTCACACACAAAAACGAGATAAAAACGATTTTTAGCGCATTTAACATGGATTTAAATCTTAGTTTGCAAGATTTTTTAAGCCAAAATTTGCCAAATTTAAACGAGAAAGAGCGCGTCGTGGCGGACTTCGTGGAGCGCAAATGCCTAAAATGCCACGCCTATGATAATGGTGAGAGTTCCCTATTTTCGGCTCACGGAAAGGGTTGCATGGCATGCCACGCTAGCTACGCACCCAGCGCGCAATACAGCGGCAGCGACACAAATACTAGTGCGCGCCCACACTCGCGCACTCACACGCTCTCGCGCGCGGACAATGAAGTTTGCGCCTCTTGCCACAACAAATACTTCATCGGCGCCGATTTTATGGGGCTTTTCCCACAAAATACGCACAAAGACTACCGCACGCCGTTGCAAAAAAATGGAAATTTCCCAGGGCTAAGACACGGCGTGACATACGCAAATTTGCGCCCTGACGCACATTTTAGCGCGGGGCTAGTGTGCGCGGATTGCCACAAAATGAGCGAAACCAAAAGCTGTGAAGCCTGCCACGAAACCGCCTTGCAAACGGCGCAAAACTCATCGCACAAATTCCACCAAAATTTGGAGTGCGCCACCTGCCACAGCGCATGGGGCGGGAGTTTTTACGAGCTAAATGCTATGCTTGATTTTAGCAAAGATTACGAAAACTGGCAAAATTTAATCGAATTTGATGCGAGCACCAAGCGATTTAACGCACGCGCCCTGCGCCAAAATACGCGCCCTACGCCGTTTTCGCGCACGCTTGGGGGCGAGAAAAAACCCGGAATTTGGCATAGCGCGTTTAGTTTAGAACGCTTCGAAAATGTCCTTTTAGTGCGCAAAAATAACGGCAAAATCGCCCTTGCGCGTCCTGTGTTTGGCTATAATCTTGGCATAAAAGATGAAAATGCTAGCGTGGCTAAATTTGGCGAGAGTGGCGAGAAATTCGAGGTTTGGAAGCCGTTTTCGCCTCATAGCGTGCAAAAAATCGGCAAATCCTGCGAAGCCTGCCACGAAAATCCGCTCCAAAGCGGAGAAACTCACGGCGGTATTAGCGAGCTTTTCGCGCCTAAATTTTGCGAAAATCCTAGTCAAAAAAACTGCGCCAAACTGCTTGACGCTAGCCCTTTAAACGAGCGTGAAATGCAGAATTTGAAGTCAATTTTATACAAAAAAACAAGAGCGAAGGAAATTTTAAATCTAAATTAGAAATTCCGCAAAATTTGCGGAATTTCGCTGTATTTTTAAGGGGGAAGCTAAAAATTTATGCGTTTTTTGCAGCCTCTAAAACTGCTTCGTAGTTCGGCTCTTCGGTGATTTCAGCCATGATGTCTTTGTATGCGATTACGCCACCGCTGATGACGAAAACCGCTCTTGCATTTAGCCCAGCTAGCGCGCTATCTTCGATTAAAATTCCATAGCTTTTGGCGAATTTTTTCGCTCTAAAATCGCTTGCTGTGCGCAAGTTTTCGATACCCTCTGTCGTGCAAAATCTGCCCATCGCAAACGGCAAATCCATTGAAACCACGATTACTTCGGTGTTTGGCAAGCTTGCTGCTTTTTCGTTGAATTTGCGAGCCTCGCTAGCGCAAACTGGCGTATCTAACGACGGAACGGCTACAATGATTTGCTTTTTCTCGCTTTTGCCGATTACGATATCTTCTAAATCTTTCCCAGCGACTACGACTTCTGGCGCAGCCTCGCCGACTTTTACTTCATTTCCGCCCAAATTTACGGGGTTTCCTAAAAATTTTACTTGCATTTTTTCTCCTTGTAAAAATAAAACACATTTTATCTCATAAAATTTAACAGATTATTTTTTGGCGCAAAATTTTAAAATTTGGCTATAATTTCGCCCAAATTTAAAAAAAGGAAATCCATGCAAACCCTCCCGCAAAACGCGCCTAAATTTCACCTCAACACCGCATACACGCTATATTTGACGCTAGGGGTTTTTAGCGCGCACAGATTTTATCTGAAAAGAAATGTAAGCGCGATTTTCCAGCTTCTTGGCGGATTTGGGTTTATCATCTTTGTCTGCTTTTTGGTGGCGTATGCTTTGATATCAAACGATAGCGCGCTCGAAATTTTGCGCTCAATAAGGCCGAGCCTCGAATTTGACGACCAAGATACACTTAGGGCTAGGGAAAATTTAATAAAACCGATTATGGTCTTTGCGCTGCCAAATTTAGCCTATTTGGCGTGGATTATTTATGATTTTTTTAATTTAGAAAAAATGGTTAATGGCGCAAATTTAAGCGCAGGGTGCGAAATCGAAAATCATGGCGAAAGTATCAGCGAAAATCCGAGCCAAAGCCTAAATTTCGAAGAAAAAAGCGCAAATTTAGCCTCGGCTAGACAGCTAGCTTACATTGGGTGCGGACTTTTGATTTTAATGGCAGTTTTAAACATTTTTGGCACCAAGATTAACGGCGCCGAACTCGCCTCAACAGCGGGGCAAGTGTGCTTAGCAATGAGCGCGTATTTCATCGCTAGCACAATTTGCTCAAAGACGCTTTTGCGAAATTTAACCCTTTTTGTCGTATTTGACGGCCTTGCGCTAATCCCGTTTTTGATGATGATGTTTGGGGATAAAAGCATGGTTGTATTTGTTTTCGGCGCAGTATTTACGGGGCTTGGCGCATGCTTTGCGCTTCTGATTTACAAAGAGCTTTTCCAGACAAGCGGGTGCGAAATTTTCGTTAAGGCGTTTTTTGTATATGCGCTCTCGTGCGTGATTGGGCTAGTTTTAGTCTATTTTAATCCGATTTTAGCGATAATCGCGGTGCAAATTTGCTCGATTATAAATTCGCTTTTTATCATTGCTTGTGCCAAAGATAGCCGAAATTTCGAAATTTCGAAAAACAACTATTATTTTTCGAATTTTAAATTTCACATTAGCGAATTTAACAAAATCGAATCATAAGGAGAAAAAATGATGAGTTTTGGCGAGGCGATTAGCGTTTGCCTCAAACAAAAATACGCCACATTTTCTGGCAGGGCTAGCAGAAGCGAATATTGGTGGTTTTACCTTTTTAGCGTTTTGGTCAATATCGCCACTGCCGTAATCGACGCCGTGCTTGGCACAAATATCGTTTTGGGCTTTGACAAAAACGGCACCCCACAAGTCATCGGTATCGTAGCTAGCGTGGTTGCTCTGGGCTTGCTTGTGCCATCATTTGCGGTTTTGTGGAGAAGACTGCACGATAGAGATATCAGCGGGTGGTATTTTGGCGCAATTTTTCTTTTTTGCGTGCTTGGGATAATGTTTGCTGATGGAATTAAAATTTTAGCTATGCTGTTTTTATTTGTTGCTGTGGGGCTTATAATTTATATTTTTATCTCTACGATTTTAAAGGGCACCGACGGAGCTAACAAATACGGCGACGATCCGCTAAATCCACGCGCCGGCGGGAATATTTTCGTTCCGTAATCCTTTTAAATTCCTAGCAAAATTTGGATTTTTCCAAATTTTGCTTTTCTTTAAATTTTACTCTCGTTAAATTTTACTTTGTAGATACTGCGTCTGAAATTTCAAATTTTAAGATATGGGCAAAATTTTAATTTAGGGTGGGCAACGATTATTTGTAGGTTTGGATACCTACAAATAAACAATAGAATTAACGAAATTCTCGTCTGAAAAATTTAGGACCCTTTTTATAGCTTAAATTTTGTAAAAATCTATATGCACCTATGACGATACCGACCAAGCCACCGATACAAACAAGGGCACCAATAGCGCTATCGATAGCAATACCTACGATAAGCAATATTACACCCAAAATTAAAGTTGGAGCCCACGATACACCATATCTAATCTCAGCTTGGCAACCACTGCAAACTGATACTCCGTATTTGATGTCGTCCTTGCCACAAAATGGGCAGCCTAAGTGTAGCTCTTCATCCATAATTTTCTCCTTGAAAAAAAATAAAGTTTTATTCTACCCCCCCCCCCCCCCTTAAAATGGGTTGAAATTTTGATTATATGGTGCAAAATTTTGTATTGATTTATTATAAGCTTGCGAAGTAACTTTGTAAATTGAGGAATTCGTAGAAATTTCGTTGGATTTTAAAAAGCAAAATTTCGGGGCAGTATTTCAAATTTGCGATAGCGGAATTTTGAAATTTGCAAAATTTTGTAGAATTTTAAAATTTGGCTAGGAAATCCTAGCCAAATTTTGCTTATTTCGCACCTTTTGGCGGCATAAACGCAGTTAGCGTGATGTCTTCGCCGTCTTTTGGTTTGTAAGGCTCGATATTTACAAGGCAAGTGTGAGAGATATTTCCGTTGGCTAGTTTGCTTGTCGGAATATCGATAGTAAGCACATTTGCCGAGCCGTTTTTGCAAAGTCCGTTTTCGTTTGGATCATACCAAGCACCTTCGCAAAGTTTTACGACATTTCTTGGAGTATCATCATTTACAACTGCACCTGCTAAAATTTGACCCCTAGCGTTGAAAACTCTTACCAAATCGCCGCCCTTTATACCTAGCTCTTTTGCATCTTCTTCGTTGATGAAAATCGGCTCTCTTCCCGCCACAGCATAGCTATCTCTTAGCTTAGTTTGGTTTTGTTGTGAGTGTAAGCGATCATTTGGGTGTGGGCTTATCATGTGGAATCTGGCTGGTTTATCCTTCATACCTAGCCACTCGATTGGCTCAAACCATGTCGGGTGAGCCTTGCAGTCATCATAGCCCATTTTTTCGATTGTTTCAGAGTAAATTTCGATTAGTCCGCTTGGTGTGCCAAGTGCATTTAAAATCGGATCTTCTCTAAAATCTGCAAAAGTTACATAGCTTTCGCTTTCCATTGTAGGGAAAAATTCAGTCGGTTCGTTTTTGTTCCACCACTCTTCAAAGCTTGGCATTTTTATTCCCAAAGCTTCGTTTGCATTTACTTGATTTGCCGCTGTTTCATAAAACTCTTTTATCCAGTCCATTTCGGTTTTGCCGCCTTCTGTGTAGGCTTCTGCAAGTCCGTCTGCATAAGCTTTACACAAATCAACGAAAACTTGATAATCATCTTTTGCGCCAAATTGTTTTTCTACAACCTGTTTTTGTGGGACGATATGCATATTTGTATAGTCCCCTGTCATAGAAATGTCATTTCTCTCATACGAGCTAGTTACTGGGAAGACAATATCAGCCATTTTCGCTGTCGGCGTCCAGTAAATTTCATTTACGACGATAGTTCGCGGTTTTCGCCAAGCTTTGACATTTTTATTTGTATCTTGTTGTTGAGTTAGTGGATTTCCGCCGACCCAGTAGATAAAATCCATATCAGGATATGTGATTTTATTTCCGTTATCATCAAGTGTGGCACCCGGATTTAGCAAAGCGTCAGCATTTCTAGCGACAGGATATGACATCAAAGCAGTATTTGATAGCCAAGATTGCGCTGCATTTTCTTTTGCGCCATCAGCGTTAGCAGGACCCATATATTTGCCGTCTTTGATAACGCCTACGCTTCCTGCGTTGATTGTTTTAATCACGCCACCAACGCAACTTGGCGTTCCGCCGTTTGCATAGTGGTAACTAAAACCAAATCCGCCACCAGGAAGCCCTATTTGACCAAGCATACTAGCAAGAGTTACTATCATCCAATGGACTTGTTCGCCGTGGTGCGCTCTTTGCATACCCCAACCAGCCATAATCATAGTGCGATTATCAAAGAATTTTTCAGCTAATTCTTTTATAACTTTTGCTTCGATTCCGCAAATTTTCTCTGCCCACTCAGGTGTTTTTTCTACGCCGTCTTCTTTGCCTAGTAAATACTGCTCAAATTTATCAAAGCCAACGGTGTAAGTGCTTAAAAATTCTTTATCATATTTGCCTGATTTTAGCAAGTGATTTGCCATAGCTAACATCATCGCAACATCGGTATTTGGAGTAGGTCTGATATGAGTAGCTTTGCCTTCAAAAAATTTAGTTGTGATTGTTTTTAGCGGATCGATGATGATGATTTCTTTACCGCTATCACGCAATTTTTCAAAATATTTAAACGAGCCTTCATCAGAGACCGTAAATGACAAACGCAAAGTGCCGATTGGATTCATACCCCAAAGCACGACGACTTTTGAGTTTTCTAAAACCACAGGCCAAACGGTTTGTTGCTCATAAACTTGGCTAGAACCCACGACATGTGGCAAAATCACTTGCGCAGCTCCGGTTGAAAAATCCCCGGTAACGCCCACAAAACCACCTGTCATATTCATAAATCTATGCAAAAGCGTTCTTGCCATACCAAGTGCGCCTGAGCTTTGCCAAGCGTAGCTTCCTGCACAAATGCTATTCATACCCTTTTGTTCGCGTGTTTTTTTAAGTTCTTTTGCGACAAGTTTGATAGCCTCTTCATAAGGCACTTCTACCCACTCGTCCTTACCGCGAAGCTCTGGTTTTGGGCTATCTGGATTTTCAAGGTAGCTTTTGCGAACCATTGGGGCTTTGATTCTTGCTTTATAAACCAAATCGTCCATGGCTGTTTGCAAAGGATTTGGTACGCTTGAAGTTTTTTTCCAAGCTTCCGATTTTACGATTTTGCCGTCTTTTACGGTAGCTTTTAAAATTCCCCAGTGTGCTCCCGTGATGACTTCGCCGTTTTTAACCAAAGCGGTATTTGCCTCTGTCCCAAGGGCAAAATTTGGAATTGCGCTAGCAGCACCCAGAGCGACGCTGCCTTTTAAGAAACTTCGTCTTTTCATCTTTTCTCCTTTAATCGACATTAATGTCTTTTGAATGTTTTTGTAAATACTGAGTGATAACCCAAATTTCATCTTGCGATAGTGGCGTGCGTGATTGCATTGATTTAATCAGCGCAGGCCATCTATTTGCGACCTGAGTTTCGCCTCTGTGAAGCGGGTGGCAGGTGCCACAGTTTTCTTCGTGGTTTTTCTTCGCTGTGCTAAAAATCGCTTTCAAATCCGTTTCTAGCGCGTCTGGCGAAGTATAGGCTGTGATTTTTACCTTGTTGTATTCGCCTAAATTCTCCAAAACCTCAGCGTCGAATTTCGCCTGTTTTGAAAAAGCAACCGAGATAATTCTCGCCTTAGGGGTAAAATAAATGATATTTTGCGCCTTTGCGCTTTGGTAGCCTTCAAGGCTAAATTTGACCTTTTTATCATCTGCTTCGATGATTTTGATCTCATTTGTCGGCATTAATCTTCCAACACTTTCGCTTAAATCCGCGCTTAGGCTGATATTTTTAACAGCTACGCTATACGCGCTATCGCCCACGCTAAGGGCGTTTGCGGCGCAGGTTAAAAGACCTAAGCAAAGAGCTAAATTTAGAATTTTCAAATTTTCTCCTTTTTTAAAATTTGCGAAATTTTATAAAAAACAAAAATAAAAATTTGTCATTTTTATGACAAATTTAGTTTTTATTATCGATACTTAACCTTTTTGTGAGATAATAAAAATAAAAAGGCATTT
Source organism: Campylobacter sp. JMF_15 NE4 (assembly GCF_027737645.1). Classification (NCBI taxonomy): domain Bacteria; kingdom Pseudomonadati; phylum Campylobacterota; class Epsilonproteobacteria; order Campylobacterales; family Campylobacteraceae; genus Campylobacter; species Campylobacter sp. JMF_15 NE4. Next base: position 343,354 of record NZ_JAOVTY010000002.1, read on the forward strand.
TATGGGGACTAGGACGACAGGGGTTTTTGAGGGCGAGAAGTTATCGTTTTTCGGCAAAGAGGATTTGGATAAATTCAGACGCATTTCCTATCAAAAAGGCTCGATGATTTACGCACAAAAAAAACTTTTTATGATAATCCTAAAAGGCGAGGGCAAGCTAAATACCTACCACGAAAGCGGCAGGGAGTATGTGCTAAGCTACTTTGGGGCGGGTTCTTTCGTGCTAGTCGATACCTTTTCGTCATTTGAAATCACAAAAGACGCTGAAATTTTAGAGGCAAATTTATCCACCGTGATTGATCTGTTTGAGTTCAACCAAGACTTTGCGATTTATCTTTTTAACTCGTTTTTGAAAAATATGACAATGCAAAAAAATGTGATAAAAGAGCTGGTTTTTGATAGTGTCGAAACTCGAACTTATAAATTTTTACTTCAAATCGCAAACGGCGATATAGCACATGTCAATGGCGGTGTCAGCGAAATCGCAAGCTTCGTCGGAGCCCCACGCCAAAATGTCTCCGTGGCTGTAAATAAGCTAATCAAAAATAAAAAAATCCAAAAATTAGATCATCAAAATTTTAAAATTTTGCCCTAAATTTTCTTTGAAAACATAGCGTAAATTTGCGCACTCATCATCACAAATAAAACCGCTAAAATCACGCCAAAGGCTAAAATCATGCACTCAGCCATTGTGCCAAATTTCGCGCCCGGGATCAAATACCAGCCATTAGAATACAAATCCACAAAAAAGCTTTGAATAGGATCTAAGCTCGTTCCTAGCGGGACTATGGGCGCGTCTAAGCCACAATCACCAGTTGGCTTAAAAAAGCTAGCAAACCACTCATCAAGGGGCAAATTTAGCGGGAAATTTGGCTTAAACGAGCAACCATGCACGCCAAAAGGCAGTTTATCCAAAATCGCGCTATGCACCTTGTATAGGTGGATTGAGCGGGCAATTCCATAAATTGCGCCCACAAAGCACACGCCATAAGCGCAAAATTTAAGCAGCAAATTTCCCCCGCAAATCGTGCCTAAAATCGCTCCGAAAAATATCACAAAAAACGCCAGCCTGATATACACACACTGCTCGCAAGGCGCCATAAATAGGTATTCTTGGAAAAAATAGTGCGCGATAATGATTAAAAGCGCGCAGACAAAAATCAGATAAATCCAAGGCTTCGCGCTGTTTTGCCACGCGCAAATTTTAAACAGCACTCTACTCATTTTTGCTCGCCAAATAATCAATTAATTTCGCAAATTCGGCTGTGGAGGCGATTTTTTCGGTTTTTATGAGGTATTTACCACCCACCACGAAGGCTGGCACGCCCTGAATAAGTGCGACATCATAGCCCTCGTCCCAAAGCCCAAGCAAATCCAAAACTTCGCTATTTTGCAATTCGCTCTCGTAAATTTCGCGCGTAATACCGCCTGCTTCAAAGCCCGTTTGCAAAAATTTCATCTCGTCTGCTTCCGCGCTAGGACGCTCTTTTTTGTCGTGATAACTCTCAAAATATGCAAATAAAATTTTCTTAAATTTCGAATTTGGCGAGTTTGGGACGATATTTTCTCTTTTATCCAAAACTCTCGCCACAGCCAAAATTTTACTCACACTCACGCCAAATTCGCCCATAGCGTGCATGTGAAACGGCTCGTAAGTAGCACGGATTTCGCCTAAAATTTCAGGCAGGACATTTTGATAATATTTATAGCAAAACGGACAAGCATAGCTCGAAATTGCCACGAAACTGCCCTTATCCACACTTAGTGGCTTATCCAAAACCAAATAATGCTCGCCTGCGCTAAATTCGCCATTTCCGCCGTCCCCGTGAGTGTTAGTCCCGCCCATCATATACACACCAACGCCCAAACCAACGAGCAGAGCGAGGATAAAAACTAGTAGATTTTTTTTCATAAATTTTCCTTTTTTACTCAATTATAATGAAATTTTAAAAATTTTGGCTAAAATTTGGCAGATTTAAATTTTCAAATTTCAAAAGGAGAAAAGATGAAAAAACTTTCCTTAATTTTGGCGATTTTCGCCACGATTTTTTTGGGCGGTTGTGCTAGCACGACCCAAGGTGGCGCTGTGGGAGTAAATCGCACCCAGCTTCTCACAGTCAGTGAAGCTGAGCTTGACAAGGCAGCGGCAAGCTCATACACACAAGTAATCAGCCAAGCAAAAAGCCAAAAAAAGCTAAACACCAACGCCAAACAAACCAAAAGGGTCAAAACAATCTCAAATAGATTGATTAACCAAGTAGGCGTTTTTAGAGCAGATGCGCGAAACTGGAACTGGCAGGTAAATGTCATCGAAGATCCGACCGTAAATGCGTGGTGCATGCCAGGGGGTCGCATTGCCGTTTATACAGGCATTATCAATAAGCTTAGCCTAACTGACGGCGAGTTAGCAGCTGTCGTAGGACACGAGATCGCTCATGCTCTTCGCGAACACTCACGAGAGCGAGCCAGCACAGAGTCTATAAAAAATCTAGGCATTTCAATCGGTGCGCAAGCCGCTGGGCTAGGGGATTTGGGCGCGACTGGATTAGCAATTTTAGGGCAGTATGGATTTAGTCTGCCGTTTTCTCGCTCACACGAAACAGAGGCCGATATCATGGGCTTAGAGCTTATGGCGCGCGCTGGATACAATCCAAACGAAGCCCCAAATGTATGGCGCAAAATGGCGAAACTAGAAAGTGGTAGCAAAACGCCTGAGTTTTTCTCAACTCACCCAGGCGATGAAACCCGTATCAAAAACCTAGAAAAAACAATCCCGGTCGTCATGCCACTATACGAACAAGCCAAAAAAGGTAAAAAATAGCTTCGTAAGCTTCATCGGTGCGAAATTTGTGAAATTTCGCACCAGCCAAATTTCAAAATTCCGCACTTTTAAAATTTAAAAAAATTTGTGAAAATTAGTTTAATTTTGCTATAATCTGCATTTCATTTTAAATTCAAAGGATTAAATTTTGGACACGGATCGTTCGGTCTTTATGTTACTTCTCGCTTTTGTTTTAATTTTTTTAAATGCTTTTTTTGTTTTATCTGAATTTGCCCTTGTTAAAGTTCGACGCTCAAAACTCGAAGAATTCGTCAAAGACAAGGTCGCAAACGCTTCACTCGCTCTAAAAATGACAAACTCAATCGATACCTACCTAAGCGCTTGCCAAATCGGCATTACACTGGCTTCTCTCGCCCTTGGTTGGATAGGCGAGCCAGCCGTAGCTAGCCTAATCCGCAAGCCACTTGCTAGCCTAAATTTAGGCGAGGCTAGCGTGCATACCGTGGCTGTAATCATCGCGTTTAGTATCATTACGACACTGCATATCGTCCTAGGCGAGCAAGCCCCAAAACTAATCGCAATCGCAAAATCCGAAAAAATCGTGCTTTGGATAGCTAGACCGCTTTATTGTTTTTGGGTTTTGTGTCTGCCTGCGATTAAGGCGTTTGATTTCGTCGCATCAAGCGTGGTTAGGCTCTTTGGAATCCGCGCGGTCAAAGATAGCGAGGTCGCCCACTCCGAAGAAGAGATCAAAATCATCGCTAGCGAAAGCCTAAAAGGCGGTGTGCTAGATAGCGTGGAGACCGAAATCATCAAAAACGCCGTAGATTTTGGCGATACTGTGGCAAAGGAGATTATGACTCCGCGCAAGGATATGGTCTGCCTAGATAAAAACGAAAGCTACGAGGATAATTACCGCGTAGTTTTGGAGTCGAAATTTACCCGCTTCCCATACATCGACGGAGGCAAAGACACGGTGCTAGGACTAATTCATATCCGCGATATCATGCAACAAAACGGCGAGAAAAATTTCGATAAAATCGTGCGCAAACTCATCATCGTGCCAGAAAACTCCCCGATAACGAAAATTTTATCAATGATGAATAAAGAGCGCATTTTCGCCGCCCTTGTCATCGACGAATACGGCGGAACGGCGGGGTTTTTGACCATGGAAGACATAATCGAGGAAATTTTTGGCGAGATCGAGGACGAATACGACGATATAGAGCAAAATTTCACCCGCATTGACGATAATACTTACGAATTTAAAGGTCGCTTCGAGATCGAAAATGTCGAGGAGATAATGGAAATCGCCTTTGACGATGAGACCGAACAGCTCACGATTGGCGGATATGTCTTTAATCTCTTTGGTCGTTTGCCAGAAAATGGCGATGAGATAAGCGACGAAAACTGCGATTACACCGTGCTTGCGATGGACGGCACCTCGATAGCCTCGCTTAGGGTCAAGAAAAAAGAAAATTAAAAGGGCGAAAATGGATAATGTAATCAGATTTAGCGTTTCACTGCCAGAGGAGCTCTTTGACGAGCTAAACTCGCGCGTGCAAAGTAGGGGCTATCCTAGCAGGAGCGAGTATATCAGGGACCTAATCCGTGAGAAAATCGTAAGCGATAAATGGAGCGAGGAAAACAGCGACAAAGAGGGCATCGGCGTAATTTGTATAGCGTATTCGCACCACCAAAGCGACCTGCTCGAAAACCTAATCGAGCTCGAACACCACGCTAAAATCGATGTTGTCTGCACGAACCATATCCATGTCGATCACGACAACTGCTTAGAAACCATAAATGTGCGTGGCAAAATGGGCGAAATCGAAAAATTTAGCGCCAAAATCGGCGGACTTAAAGGTGTGAAATTTTCGCAACTTGTCAAAATTGCAATTACGAAAGCGTGAAATTTGAAATTTTAAATTTGAAATTTAGCGCGGAATTTTTAAATTTTGCTTTTTAGTGTCATTGCGAGAATTTTGCTTTGCAAAATTCGAAGCAATCGCCAAATTCAAAATTCCCGCGCCAGTATCTAGGTTTGCGAAGCCAAATTTTTCTAAGTTACTCCACAGCGTTTAAGAAAATATAGTAAAAATTACTATATTTTTTCGTGACATCAAATGTCCAAATATCGCTTTTTTCGCTATTTTCTTTGCGCAAAAACACACTATTTTGCCCGAAATTTTTCTCAAATTCGCTAGCAAGCCCTTTGCAAATTTCGTCATTTTTGTCTATTGCGATTTCTACTTCGTGGGAGCCAATGGTAGCGTATTTGGCGCAGTTTTTACCAGCTACGGCGATAGGGTTTGGGATATTTGTCATTTGCTCAGCTTGGTTTTCAAATTTTCCCATAGCAGTGTGGTATGCGTAAAAATCATCAAGCAAGACCGAAATCCTTCTTAAACCATTTAAAATTTCTACTCTTTCGCGTGGGAGCTTTGCCATTATTTTTTCGTTCGCTTCGCTTACGGCGTTGCTAGCATTATTGCACTCGACCGCGTCTATATAAGCCACAGAGCCCGTTTTCGCGCACTCTTGCACCCTTGCCTTAGCGATTTGCAAGTTTGCCGCGAAGTATTCATAGCTTCTTGGCCCTTCATCCGCATACCCACACACAAAACCCATAGCCACAAGGCTTGGGATTAAAATTTTTTTCATTTTTTCTCCTTTATTAGATTTTCGACGCAGTATCCCAAATTTGCACTAGCAAAATTTCACTCAAACGCCCTAAAATGCGCCTCATCTGCGAATTCTAACATCTCTTTATCGCCTCTGCTATCGCCATAAGCAATGATTTTTTCAAATTCGCTCAAATCATAAGCTTCTTTTATGCGCGCCACCTTTTGCGCCCCGTAGCAGTTTAGACCATCGATTTCACCGGTGATTACGCCACCTTTTTTCTCGATTTTTGTGCCCAAAAGTTCGAGCCCATTTTCTTTGCACCAAGGGGCTAGCCAGTCCTCCAAAGAGGCCGTTACGATGACGACCTTATCGCCATTTGCGATGTATTCTTTGATTTTTGCCATGGCTTCAAATTTGATAATATCTTCAATGTGCGTGGTGGAGTATTTTTTGCAAATTTTGGCGAATTTATCCACGCTCATACCACCGAAAAAATGCACCATTAGCCGCCTGCGCGTGAAATTATTCGAACACAGCCCAAGCTTGTAGCCCAGCAAAATAGGGCTAAGCCTAAAAATCCCGCGAAAAAATTTCTTAAACCCCACGACATAGGCGATAAATTCGAGCAACGAATCATCTCTGGTAATCGTCCCGTCAAAGTCAAAACAAACTAATTTCATAAAAATCCTTTGGCGAAATTTTACAAAACTAGAATAAAAATTCGGAAATTTTATGGTGTGTTAATAGCCGAATTTACGGGAAATTTACCAAATTTTGCAGGCAAAATTTAGCTATCGCAAATTTGGAATACCTGCGCCGAAATTTTGTTTTCGTTGAATTTTGCTTTTAAGTGTCATTGCGAGCCCGCTTTTCGGGCGTGGCAATCTACAAAATTTAAAATTCTAACCGCGCAAATGGCAGAATTTTAAAAGTCAAATTTAATGAAATTCAAAATTCTGCCATTTGCCCTGCCGTTAATTTCGACTTTGTAGATTGCCACGCTGTGCTTTCGCACGGCTCACAATGACACTTAAAAGCGAATTTGACTAAATTTTGAATTTCAAAATTCAACGGAATTTCTCTGGATTGCTTCGCTTCGCTCGCAATGACAGCAAAAAGAAAATTTTAGGGGCAGTATTTCAAGGTTGCGATAGCGGAATTTAAGGAGTAAAATTTAGAAAAATTTGAGCAAAATTCGTGCAAAATTTAGCCAAATTTCGCACGAATTTTAAAATTTACGAATTAGTTTTCGACATGCGTCTGCGCGTGGTCGGGTCTAGGTAGCGTTTGCGCACGCGGATATTTATCGGAGTGACCTCGACTAGCTCGTCCTCTTCGATCCACTCTAATGCACGCTCTAAATTTAACGTGCGTGGCGGAACTAGCTTAATCGCGTCATCACTACCGCTAGCGCGGACATTTGTTAGGTTTTTGCCTTTGATTGGATTGACATCTAGGTCGTTTGGACGGCTGTGCTCGCCGATAATCATACCGACATAAACCTTCGCTTGTGGAGCGATAAATAGCACGCCACGATCTTGGAGATTCCATAGGCTATATCCCAGTGCGACGCCATTTTCCATGCTAGTTAGTGCGCCATTTTGGCGTTTTTCGACTGCGCCTGAAAATGGGCGAAATTCCAAAAAGCTGTGATTCATAACGCCCTCGCCCCTAGTATCGGTCAAAAACTGGCTTCTAAATCCGATTAAGCCACGAGCAGGGATTTCAAACTCGATTCTAGTTTGGCCGTCACCTGTGGGGTTCATCACCTTCATTTCGGCTTTTTTGCGGCCTAGTTTTTCGATGACTGTGCCTGTGCAATCATCAGGAGCGTCGATTACTAGGTGCTCGAACGGCTCGCATTTTACGCCGTCGATTTCTTTGATGATGACCTCTGGGCGACCTAGGCAAAACTCAAATCCCTCACGGCGCATGTTTTCAGCCAAAATCGTGATTTGAAGCTCACCACGACCGCTAACCTTAAATTTACCCTCGCCGACATTTTCGTATCGCATAGCGATATTTGTTTTCATCTCCGCTGCCAAGCGCTCATCGATTTTATTTGAAGTTACAAATTTACCCTCAGTTCCAGCCAGTGGGCCGTCATTTACGCTAAAAATTACGCTTAGAGTTGGCTCTTCGATATGAAGCGCATCTAATGGCATAGGGTTAGCGGGATCTACCACGCTATCGCCTACATCAAGCGCGTCAAATCCAGCAATAGCGACGATGTCGCCAGTGCCAGCGTTGTCGATATCGATACGCTCCAAGCCGTTAAATCCGATAAGCTTCGAAATTCTACCAGTTACCTTTGTGCCATCAGCCTTGGCAAGCATTACGCTTTGATTTTTTGAAATTCTACCATTGAAAATTCTAGCAATTCCGATTTTACCGACATAGTTGTCGTAATCAAGGGTGAAGACTTGAAGTTGCAAAGAATTTTCATCGCTACCGCTTGGGCTTGGCACATGAGATAAAATTGTCTCGAAAAGTGGCTTCATATCGACATTTTCATCGCTTAGATTGTGTTTAGCATAGCCGTTTTTTGCCGCAGCATATACGACTGGAAATTCGAGCTGTTCGTCGTTGGCATCAAGTGCGACAAAAAGGTCAAAAATCTCATTTACCACACGATCTGGATCTGCGGCTGGTTTGTCGATTTTATTTACCACGACAATTGGGCGAAGTCCCAAAGATAGGGCCTTTTTAACGACAAATTTGGTTTGAGGCATTACGCCTTCTTGCGCATCGACGAGCAATAAAACGCCATCGACCATTTTTAGCACGCGCTCGACCTCGCCACCGAAATCCGCGTGGCCTGGGGTGTCGATGATATTAATCTTCGTATCGCCGTAGCGAATAGCTGTGTTTTTCGATAAAATCGTGATTCCACGCTCTTTTTCGATATCGTTGCTGTCCATTACGCGCTCGCCGACCTCTTGGTGCTCGCTAAATGTGCCTGATTGTTTCAAAAGTTCATCTACGATAGTGGTTTTTCCGTGATCGACATGGGCGATAACTGCGATATTTCTAATATTTTCCAAATTTTACTCCAAAATTTTATGTTTAAAAACTGATGATTATACACTAAAAATTCTTAAATTCTAAGAATACTCTTTGACCTCATTTACCAAATACTCATACACTCTTTGCTGGATTAAAGCGTCGTTTTCATCATCGCTAATGAGGCGTCTAAGGTGCGAGAAATCGATCTTTTTGACATAGCGAGGCGCATTTTTTATCTCTTTGTCGATTTCTACTAAAAGCGAGTCTAAATTTAGACTTTTGTAGGTGTGGGCCTTTTGGATATATTCGCTCACAATCGATACCAAAACCCCCACTCTGCGCGAATCGTCGCTGTAAATTTCGCTTGCGATTTCGCGCAGGTTTTCGTAATCCTCATCGGTTTGCTTTTTTTTAGCAAGCAACATTGCAGCGAAAATTTTCGCTCTAAATTCGATAGAGCGGTGGTGAGAAATCGAAATTTCACGAAAAACCGAAAAAATATAATCTTTTAAATTCATTTATAACCTTATTTTAAGAAACTTTTAATTATAATCTAGTTTGCCCTTTCTTAGACCTGTGCAACGGTTTTTAAAAACACCGCTTCAGGGTGGGAACACAGCAGAGCACTTTTACCTATCGTGTGCCGCAGTCATCTGGGAAGGGGTTTTAAAACTCAACCCTATCCAATCCAAAATTTTCGATGAAATCATCACAAACGCTGTGAAAATCGACGCCTTCTATGCTTTTATTTCGTCTGAAATTTTCGAGCATTGAGTTATATCCACTGACTAATTCTTTGCTTTTCACGCCATAGCTTATCGAAATTCCAGCCTCGAAAAACGCGGCTAGTTTATCGCAAAATTTAAGCGCTCTGCCGTCGATTGCACGAAATTTATCCTCGTTATACGCGCCAAGCGAGCCGTCTGCGAAATTTGGCTTACCGCCAAGCTCGTAAATTCTGTTTTCAAACTCATCTTTTACAAATTTCTCGCCGTCGTTTCTAATACCCAAAATATAGCTAAACTCATCTCTGATATGCTCTGGCACGAAGGGCAAAATTTTATCATCTATTAGGCGCATTTCGTATTCGCTGATGATGTCGCTAAGCCCAGCCACGCCGTATTTTACGGGGCTGATGATATCGCGGGTAAGGCTTTCAGGTAGATCGTGAAAAAGCGCGCAGTAAAAATTATAAAAAATTCTACTCTTGCAAGCGCCGACTTTGAGCGAGTAAAAGTAGCTTAAAATCGCCACGATTAGCATGTGGCCTAGCACGCTAGTCTCAGGTATGCGTGGGGTTTGCGCCCAGCGCTTTTGAAACCTTAGCCTACCGCTAAGATCTACAATTCGGGCTAGTTTTTTATTCATTACGATTTTTCGCACGCCGATTAGCTCGTAATAATCCTCTAATTCCTCTTCGACCTTAAATTTAAGCTCTTCGATATCGTTTAAAAACTGGCTAGTTTGATAAACGATATTAAATTCCCACCTCGTAGCCAGATAACTTGCCGCCTTTAAAATGAGCTTTTCTTTTTCGTGCGAGTAGCCGTTTTGATAGGCTATAAATCGTTTCAAAAATTCGCCATCTTGCACGCTAGAAAGGTCGTTTTCAAGCTGTGAGAGAACCCATTTGTTAATTTGATCTTTTTTACTTTTTTGAATTTGGTGAAATACATCTGGGCGGATATCGGTTACTACGATGCGCGAAAGAAAATCAAAAATCCCAGCCTCGATGACATAGCTCATATCTATATCGCGCTCGAAACTAGCGATAAAATATGCAATTATAAATTTGTGCGCCTGTTTGTCAAGCTCGACTAAATTTACCATTTTTGGGTAGTCGTTCCAGCGCGAAATACTCGCACTTTTAAAGATTTTTTCTACTAAATTTGAACTTATCATTTGTAAATTTTATCCGAATTTATTTCAATCACGGTATGCACATTTCCGCGCGGGTTAAAGTCAGCCACGATTTTTAGGTATTTTGGTTGCAATTTTTCTTGCAAGGTAGCGTAAATTTCGTTCGCGCTGTCCTCGTGGGAGATGTAGCGATCCATAAATGAGTTAATGTAGAGTTTGATTGCTTTGAGCTCTACGACAAATTTATTCGGTATGTATTCTAAATATATCGTCGCAAAGTCAGGGTATCCTGAACGCGGACAGCGGCAACAAAACTCTGGTAGCGTGATTTTGATCAAATAATCATTTTCGTGTTTATTTGGCCAAATTTCCATTTTTTCTATGTCAAATTCTTTTATCTCTTTTTCGCCATAACGCATTTTATTTCCTTAAATTTATAATATCTTCTGGTTTGCCTACGCAAAAACCCTGCACGAAATCGACCCCAAGCTCGTAAAGTTCGTCTTGGAATTTTGGCTTATCTACAAAGCGAATAATGCTTTTAATGCCCGATTTATGGCACATTTCGTTTAGTTTCATAAAAACATTTTTTATTTTTTCGTTGCCTAAATTTTTATTATACTCGATATCATAAATCACAAAATCAATATCGAAAAATTTAAAATACTCGAAACTCGCGTTCGCACCGCCAAACTGGCTAAGTCCAAAGCTAAATCCCAGCTCTTTAAATTTAAGCAAAATTTCGGCAAATCGCTTTGTTTCGGAGTAAATTTCTTCCTCGTTAAACTCCAAAACAATCTTACTTGGATCGATTAGATTATTGTCAATTAGCTTTAAAATTTCGTTGCGAAACTCGGCATTTCGCAGTGTCTGAGGCATGATTTCGATGAAAATTTTATGCTCGATATCCTTAAAATAGATAATGCGCGAAATTTGCTTAATCATCGCAATATCGTATTTGATATCGTAATTATTAAAGTGCAAAATATCAATAATTCGGCTTTTTGTAACCTTATCGCCGGTTCTGAGATCTAGTTTTGGGATTAAGTTTATATGCGATTTGACGCCATTTTTATCGGCGACATATTGAAATTTAAAGCTAAAACTCTCATTGTCAATCGCATCAACGACATCTTTGTTAAAATCATCTAGCAAAATTTTATTTAGATCAATATTTTCGCTGGATTTTTCCTCTTCGACCTCTTTGCGATTTATCTTAAAAAACAGCGCGTTTGTGATATTGCTGAGATTTTTGTCATACGAAGTAGGCATGATTTCAAATTCGGTTTTAATCTCGATATTGTTTATGCTTTGGTTTGAAATTTTATGCTCGAACATCTTCAAAATGTGCGTTAAATTCGCCATTTTGCCGTTAAGTCCAAAGATAAAGTGGCCGTTGATAAAACGCCCAATATGCAAATTTTTAAAGCCCTGATTTGACATAAATTTCGCAAATTCTTTGCAAAAATTATACAAAATATCATCGCCGTTTTGATAACCATATCTATCGTTGATATCGGCGATATTTTTGATACGAAGCAAAACCACATGGTTGATTTTGTTTTTTTTCATCTGCTTTTTTAAAATTCGCTCGATCTCATCGCGCACGAATACATGGCTGACTGGATCGATTAGCGTCTTTTTAAAACCAAAGTAAATTTGATAAATTACATAATACACATAGCAAATCAAAAGTAGCGAAAAAAGTATCACATCATCGCTATTAAACTCACCGTTTTTAAACATCGTATATCCAAAAGCGATAAGCAGGAGTGTAAAAGGCACTGAAATTTTAAGTGCCGTTATAAATCTGGTTTCACGCTCTTTTTGCTCTGAGACTAGAATTACTTCGTTTTCGATAAATTTACCCATTAAATGTCCAAATTCTTAACATCTTTTGCGTGGTCTTGGATATAGTTTCGCCTAGGCTCCACTTCATCACCCATAAAAAGGTTAAATGTATCGCTAGCGCTTTGCGCATCAGCTATACCCACGCGAAGCAAACGACGATTTTCCTTGCTCATCGTGGTCTCTCTAAGCTGATCTGGGTTCATCTCGCCAAGACCTTTGTAGCGTTGAATATACGCACCTTTTTTCGAATTTCGCTCGATCTCGTCTAAAACCTCGATATAATCCCTACCAAAATCGACCTCGCGCTCTTTGATTAGCCCATACACGCGGATCGCTTCGGCAAAAATATGATTTGTAAGCAAGGCTTCGTTGATGTTTAGTTGCTCCAAACCATTTGGAGTTTGGACATAGATACGAATTTCACTCTCGCTGACATTTGAATTTAAAATATTAAATCCCTCGCTCTCTAAGCGCGTTTTAATCACTTCAAAAAGCGCAGAATATTCCATAGAGCGCGCTTCGTCGTTTTCGATTAGATATCTAATCGCAGAAATGACGCTAAAACGCTTTTTAAGCTCGTTTAAAAGTGAGCGATAGTTTGAAACGATTTTTAGAAAATCGATTAAATCTTGGTTGCCAATTCCTTCGAATTCGCCCATATCAATACCAGTTTCGATCAAAAATTCACTCAATGCGCGCTCATCTTTTAGATAAATTTCTTTTTTGCCCTTTTTGTATTTGAAAAGTGGCGGTTGAGCGATATAAACATAGCCGTTTTCGATAATCGGACGCAAATAGCGGAAGAAAAATGTCAAAAGCAGGGTCTGGATATGGCTACCATCGACATCGGCATCTGTCATAATGATGATTTTGTGATAGCGAAGTTTATCGGCATTAAATTCCTCACCTACACCGCAACCAAAGGCGGTTATCATGTTTTTGATCTCTTCTGATTGTAAAATTTTATCCAAGCGCGCTTTTTCGACATTTAAAATTTTACCGCGCAAAGGCAAAATCGCTTGAAATTCCCTATCTCTACCACCTTTGGCAGATCCGCCCGCACTATCGCCCTCGACAAGGAAAATTTCGCTCATACTAGCATCTTTGCTGGTGCAATCAGCGAGTTTTCCTGGAAGTGTGCCGACTGAGTTTATGTTATCTTTTTTTCTCGTTAAATCGCGCGCTTTTTTCGCTGCTTCACGACCACGGGCCGCTAAAAGAGCCTTTTCCATAATCGCGCGTGCTTCGTTTGGGTTTTCTTCGAAATATTTGCAAAGCACCTCAAAGGTCATTTTTTGCACGATTGGTTTGACATAGCTTGAACCAAGTTTGCCCTTAGTTTGACCCTCGAATTGCGGTTCAGGCACTTTGACGCTTACGACTGCGATTAGCCCTTCTCTGACATCATCGCCGGTGATTTTAGTGTCTTTTTCGCGTGCGGCTGCGTTTGCTGCGATATAGTTTGTGATAGCGCGAGTTAGTCCCGCTCTAAATCCAGCTTCGTGCGTTCCGCCGTCTGGGGTTTTGATATTATTAACAAAGCTTAATAATTTTTCATCGTAGGTTGAATTATACATTAGCGCGATATCCACAGCGACATCTTCGACGCTATCGCTAAATGAAACTGCCTTGCTAACAGGTGAGGCTTTGTTCATATCAGTTACGAAGCTCTCTAATCCGCCCTCGAAATGAAAGCTCTCATTTCTGCCGTCTCTTTGGTCTTTAAAATTTATGGTAATTTTTGGGTTTAAATATGCTAATTCTCTAAATCTTTTTGACAAAGTATCGGCATTAAATTCTAAAATTTCAAAAATTTCGCCGTCTGGCCAAAACTCCACAGTCGTTCCAGTGCGGTTTGTGGATTTTATGATTTCTAAATCGGTAGTTGGTTTGCCTTGGGCGAATTCTTGGCGATAAACATTGCCTTGGCGTTTGATTGTCAAAACTAGCTTTGATGAGAGCGCATTTACGACGCTAACACCCACGCCATGAAGTCCGCCTGATACTTTATAAGTGTCTTTGTCAAATTTACCACCAGCGTGCAAAACGGTCAAAACCACAGTCGCTGCTGGCAAATGCTCTGTGGGGTGCATATCTACTGGGATTCCACGGCCATTATCTGTGACGATACAGCTTCCCTCGCGCGTGATTTCTACATCGATAGTATCGCAATACCCAGCCATAGCCTCATCGATAGAGTTATCCACAACCTCATAAATCATGTGGTGTAGTCCTCCGATATTTGTATCGCCGATATACATTCCTGGGCGTTTTCTAACCGCTTCAAGACCTTTTAAAACTTTAATATTTCCTGCACCGTAATTTTGTTGTTCCATTAAATTTTCCCTTAAATTTCTTAAATTTTATTAATTGGCATTACGACCGTTTTTAGCTCGCCTGAGCTTAGCACAAATGCTGTTTCTGAGTTGTTAAAATCTAGCTCAAACATATCGTCCTCGACGCTGTTTAGAAAATCGAGTAAAAATCTGTTTTTAACGCCAAAAATCAAATTTGATGAAACTGCGATATTTGCCTCGATTTCGGCTTTTGCCTCAGAATTATCTTCATTTATACTCTCAAAAATAATGCCATCAGGCTTAATCGTAACCTTCATTTCTTCGCACATTGCGTTGATTGCTTTTACGCCACCGACAAATTTATCTCGTGGTAAAATTACTTTAAAATTTGTCTCAGTTGGGATTACGCGCTCATAATTTGGGAATTTTCCGTTGATTAGTTTTGTGAAAAATTCGAAATTTTCGCTCACTGCTAAAAGGACATTTTCGTCATAATAAATTTCGATTTTATCTGAAAATAGCTTTTGAATTTCGCCAATTGCCTTTTTAGGGATTAAAATTTGAGTATCTTTTTTGGCAAATTCGCCCATATTTGTATTTAGCACAAAGACACTAAGGCGTTTAGTATCGGTTCCGACTAAATTTAAATACCCGTCTTTTACATCAATCAAAGCTCCATTTAGCTCGTATTTTGGGTTGTTTGTATCGATTGAAGAGTATATTTTTTTAAGACTTCTGCCAAGCACCAAAGCATTTACATTGAAGCTGTTTTTACCCTCGATAGTAGGGAAATTTGGGAAATCTTTTGAGTCAAACATAGGGAGTTTGTATTTTAACTTTTTTTGTTTTACAAAAAGCGCTCCGTTCATTGTTTCTAATGTAACATTTTCGTCGCCTAAACCCTTGATTACGCTAAGAAGTTTTGAGCCATTGGCTGTGGCTTCGCCCTCTTCTTCGATCATAGCATAAGGCAAAACATAGCTAAGGCCAATTTCGTGATCTGTGGCTTTAATGCTTAGTTCGCCATTTCTAGCTCTGATTAAAATGTGAGAAGTAATCGAGCTTAAATCCTTTTTGTCAAGGTAAGGATTAGTGTTTGAAACAATGTCTTCTAAAACCTTTTTTGCAATTATGACTTTCATAGTTGTCCTTTAAATTTTAAATTTTTGTTTTTGTTATAGTAGAGTGTGGGATTTAGTGAATACCCCGCGTAAATGCTGAATTTAGCGAAATTTGCTTTGTGAATTAAATTTGCCATTTTATTCACCAATATTCACAAATTTTGATTTTATTTCATATTTTTTCATTATTTTCCTTTTGGGTTATTTTGTTTTTTAACTCTTCGATTTTGATTTTAAAAAATTCATCTTTATCAATCGTTTCGTTGATTTTTTTGATATTTTTGCTAATGGCGCTGTGATCTTTGAGATTGAAATACGACGCGATTTTTGGCATTGAATTTTTGGTTAAAATTTTGGCTAAATATATGCAAATTTGGCGCGCTTCGATGACATTTTTGGCCCTTGTTTTGCTTTTTAGCTCGCTTGGTTTGATATTTAGCTCTTTTGAAATCACGCTTATAATCTGCTCCAAATCGACATTTTGGTAGTGTTCTTTGATTTGATCTTGAAGCGTGGTTTTGGCAAATGCTAAATCGATTTTGGCATTTACAAGCGATGAAAATGCGTTTAGTTTGTTTAGTGCGCCCTCGATTTCGCGGATATTATCGCCCATATTCGCGGCGATGTATTGTATGACATCGTTTGGGACATAAAAATTATTTTCTTCGCTTTTGCGTTTGATGATTGCGATTTTGGTCTCCAACTCTGGCGGCATGATATCAGCGATTAGCCCGTCGCTAAACCTCGAAATCATACGCTCCTCAAAGCCTTTTAGGTATTTTGGCGCGATATCACTGGTTAGGACGATTTGGCATTTTTTTTCTCTTAGTTCGTTGAAAGTGAAGAAAAACTCCTCAATCGTCGAGCTTTTGCCTACCAAAAACTGAATATCATCGATTAACAAAATATCGCAGTTGCGGTATTTGTGCTTGAATTTATCCATTGTTTGATTTTCCAAATTTGAGATAAATTCATTTACAAACTGCTCGCTGGTTACGCAAATGACGCTTAGATTTTTTTTGATACAGTGATTTGCGATTGATTGGAGCAAATGGGTCTTACCAAGCCCGCTAGGTCCATATAAAAATAGCGGATTATACATTTTGTTGCCGGGGTTTTTGGCGGCACTGACTGCGCTAGAAAATGCGAGTTTGTTTGAATCAGCCACGATGAAATTTTCAAATGTGTAATTGTCATTGACAATCGTGCTTTTTGGCTTGTCTTGCGGAATCATTTTTGAAATTTCTTTTGGGGAAATTTTGGCTTTTGAAGTAATTTTGACCGTGATATTGCTAACGCCAAATTTTTTAACTAGCGCGTTTTTGATCCTCTCAGCGTATTTTGTCTGTATGTATCTAGCCACAAGCTCGTTGTTTGCGTGATAAACAAAGAATTCAAAGGTAGAGTTTTTTTCATTAAATTTTAAATTTTTGATATATCTTTCGTAATCAAGCGGTGGAATTTCGCCCGCTAAACTTAATAAAATTTCTTGTGGTTGAGTTTCTGACATAAATTTTCCTTTGTTTAATCCTTAATTTTAGCAAAATTTCGCTAAATTTGTGTTAAATTTATAAAGTAATTCACAAGTGAATAAGGCGTGAATTAAAGTGAAAGATTGTGATGAAAATTTTAGGAATTGATCCAGGGACTAGAAATTTAGGCTATGCGATTTTAGAAAAAAATGTGAATAAAATTTCGCTCGTCGAAGCAGGTTTAGTGAAAATGAAGGCCGAAAATGTGCAGTTTCAGATGACACAAATGGCGGAGGCGATTGATCTTATATTTTCGCAGCACAAAATCGACGAGGTCGCAATCGAGAGTATGTTTTACGCCTACAATCCCCAATCCGTGCTAAAACTAGCGCAGTTTCGCGGGGCTTTGGGGCTAAAAATTTTGCAAGTTTATGGCAACTTCGCCGAATACACGCCACTTCAAATCAAAAAATCCGTAACCGGCAAGGCAAAGGCCGCAAAAGAGCAGGTCGCCTTCATGGTCAAGCGAATACTAGGGCTTAAAGGCGAAATCAAACCGCTCGATATAACCGATGCTATCGCGGTTGCGCTCACTCACGCAAACGCTATGAGAGGGCTGGAAAAATAAAAGGGGTAAAAAAGTGAAAATCGCACTAGCGCAGATTAAAAGCGAAATTTTAAAATACAAGCAAAATTTATCCAATGCGCGAAATTTGGCTTCGCAGGCGAGGGATTGCGATATTATCGTGTTTCCTGAGACATTTTTAAGCGGATTTGCGCCTGAAATTTTTAGCGAAATTTTGCCAGAGCAAAACGAAAAAGCGCGCGAATTTTTACGCGAAATTTCAGCGCAAAAAGTCGCAATCGCTGGACTAGCACTGAACGAAAATGGCGAGATTTACAACCGCGCCTTGGTGTATCAAAATGGGCGTGAAATTTATCATTACGATAAAATTTTTCTTTTTTCAAATTTAGGTGAAAATGAATTTGTCCGCGCTGGCGATAAATTCGGGCTTTGTGAAATTTCGCATGATAAAAAGCCCCTAAAAATCGGACTTGCGATTTGCTATGATTTGCGATTTGGCGAAATTTTCCGCTACCTTGCCAAAAATGGCGCGCAAATTATATTTGTCATCGCGCAGTTTCCGCACTCTCGCATAGAGCATTTCCGTACTCTCGCGCGGGCTAGGGCGATTGAGGCGCAGTGTTTTTTAGTAGCCCTAAATAGCGCTTCTGGCGGGCATTCGTGCGTGATTAGCCCTGAGGGAGAGATTTTGTGCGAGCTTGGAGTGGGGCAAGAAAGTGAAATTTGCGGTATTAATCTAGCCCAAATTTCGCTAGTTCGGGCGCAAATGGATATTTTAAAAGATGAGCGAAAAGAGATTTTAAAGGAGATTTTATGAAGGATTTAGTTTTTGTAATTGATATGGTAAATGGTTTTGCGAAATTTGGCGCAATGGCAGATCCAAACATCGCTAAAATCGCACCCGCAATCGCTTCGCAAATCCGCAGAAGCGCAGGCGTGCATTTCATCTGCGACGCGCACGGCGAGCGGGATTTGGAGATGAAACGCTACCCAGCGCACTGTATCGAGGGCTCGCCAGAGGCCGAAATCATCGATGAACTTGCCGAATTTGCTACCCCTCAAAACACTACCAAAAAACGCTCGACAAACGGCTTTTATGCCCTTGATAAGGGGCTTTTAGCCGAATTTGATAGATTTGTGATTACGGGGTGCTGCACGGATATTTGCGTTTTGCAATTTGCCCTTGCGCTTCGCACATATTTCAACGAAAATGACATTAATAAGGACATTGTCGTGCCAACCGAGTGTGTGGCGACATACGACGCGCCAAATCATGAGCGCGAGTATTATGAAAAGTGCGCGCTAGATTTAATGAGAAATGCTGGAATTTTGGTGATTTAAGTTAAATTTGGCGCAAATTCGCGCCAAATTTGCTAAATTTATTTCAAATTTGCCTTGAAAAATTCTTCAAATTTATCAAACGGAATTTTTTTATCATACAAATCCGTATGACTTGCACCTGGCACGATAAAAAGCTCTTTGTTTTTGCTTCCAAGCTCTTTAAATGCGTCCTCGCTAAAATATCGTGAGTGCGCGACCTCGCCGTGCGCTAGTAAAACAGGGGCGCGAAGCTCGTTAGCGTATGTTAAAATTTTATCGCTCATACGCGCTAGTGCGTCTGTTTTGCTCCAAAAATGCTCTTTTGAGTTGATTGCGCGCTCGTGGTAACCACGCTCGGTTTTATAATACAGCGCGTAGTCAGCGATAAATTTTGGCGTTTGCTCGGTAATGGTTTTAGGGTCGATATTTCCGCTTGGCAAATACTCTACCTCGCCCTTTTCGAAGTCCGTCCAGCGTTGTAAATTTAACGCCTTTTTGGCTTCATACCTAGCATTTTCATCTACGCTGTCGTTGTATCCTTTGGCGGTTACACGCGTCATATCATACATCGTAGTAACTGCGACGGTCTTTATGCGAGTGTCGCTGATAGCGGCATTTAGCGCAAATCCAGCCCAGCCACAAATGCCTAAAATTCCGATTTTTTCTCTATCGACGAAGTCTTGCACGCCCAGATAATCCACGGCCGCGCTAAAATCCTCTGTGTTTATATCAGGGCTAGAAATATCTCTTACTTCGCCACCGCTCTCGCCTGTGAAACTTGGATCAAACGCCAAAGTTACAAATCCTCGCTCGGCTAAGGTTTGCGCGTGAAGTCCGCTAGATTGCTCTTTGACTGCACCATAAGGGCCAGAAATGGCGATTGCAGGGAGTTTGCCACTCATATTTTTTGGCGTGTATAAATCCGCAACGATTACAATTCCATAGCGGTTTTTGAAGGCTACTTTTTTGTGATTTACTTTGTCGCTTTTTGCAAAGGTTTTATCCCACGCACTCACTACATTTTTTGGCATATCCGCTTCGCCTTTGGCACTTGCAGTGGTGGCCAAAATAGCTCCGAGAGCTAGGGAGATTAGGACTTTTTTCATATTTTCTCCTTGATTGAAATTTAGTGAGAAAATTTTAGCAAATTTAAGAAATTTTAGTTAGAAAGATTATCCAAATTTATTGCCTAATTCTGCAAATTTTAAAATTTATCTAGGGTTAAATTTTAAAATTTAACCCTAAAAATTTATAAAATTATCGCAAAAATTACGCCAAAGATGATTAGCGGGATATTAAAAAATATAAATGTCGGCACGCAAGTATCCCAGATATGGTTATGCTCGCCGTCGATGTTTAGCCCAGCAGTAGGGGCTAGTGTGCTATCGCTGGCTGGACTTCCAGCGTCCCCCAGACCTGCTGCCACACCGATGATAAAAATCGTCGCAGCCACGCTAAATCCAAGTTCGGCTGCTAGCGGACAATAAATCGTCGCGATAATCGGAATCGTGCCAAAGCTAGATCCGATTCCCATTGTTACAAGAAGCCCTATGCCTATCATTAGCACCGCACCGCCGATTTTGCCACCGCTTAGGCTAGCCACTGCGCTTACTAGCTCGCCCACACCGCCTGTTTCTTTGATAATCGTGCCAAATCCGCCAGCTACAAGCATCAAAAACGCGATGTATCCTAGCATATGCACGCCTTGGTCGAAAATGCTATCTAGCTCGCCCCATGGAATACCGCCTAAAAGTAGCATTGTAAGGATTCCAGCCAGAGCAGCAAAGGGCATTGAGCCAGCGTCGATTTGGATTACCATGCTAAGGACAAGTTGAGCGATGAAGCACACTATAATCCCAGCTAGCACGCCCCACTCTCGTTTTTGCATTTTAAACTCCTCAAAATGCGCCTCAATGCTCTCTTTGGTTTGAGTATAGCTTCGTGGCTTGCGGTAGTAAAGCATGGCTAAAATAAGGCCAATTACCATAGGTATGGCACTCATCCACATGACACTAGCTATATCACTGATACCCACATCCATGCCGTTTTTGCTCATCTCTTTTTGGATAATTCCCATAAAAATCAGACCAAACCCCACAGGAAACGCCATATACGGGGTTTGCAAACCAAATGTCAGTGCGCAGGCTATGGCGCGGCGGTCGAGTTTTAGTGAGTTCATAATCTTTACAAGTGGCGGGATTAGTATCGGGATAAATGCGATATGAACAGGGATTAAATTTTGCGATAAACACGAAATAAAGGCAATCATAGCGATGAAAATAAATTTTTTATCGCTGATAAATCCAGCTACGCTTCGCACCAAAATCGCCGTCAAATTTGTCCGTGCTACGGCACTTGCGATGACACCAAGCAGGATATACGATAGCGCAGTTTCCAAGTTTCCGCCCATGCCGACACTGCCAGTTTGTGGGTTGCCGTTGATGAAATAGCCTATGGCGTCCATTAGCGGGATATGGCTAGTCAGCACCGCGCAAATCGCGCTGATTAGGATAGCTAGCATGACATTACAGCGAAGCAAACACAAAATACTCATCAAAAGTATGCTTAAAAACACTGGGTTGCTTAACATTTTTTGCCTTTGTGTGAAATTTGGGCAAATTATATTAAATTCAAGGCAAATTTACGCTAAAATCGCTCAAAAAAAGGAAAAATTTGCGTTATTTTTATTCATCATTTTTTATATTTTTTGTAGCTGTTTTGGTAGGATTTTGGCTAGGCGGGTTCGCTGGGGCGTATATTTGCGCGCTTTTATCGATTTTAGAAATCAGCCTTAGCTTCGATAATGCCGTGGTAAATGCCAAGGTCTTAACGGATATGAACGCGATTTGGCGCAAAAGGTTTATCGTGTGGGGCATACCTGTGGCTGTTTTTGGTATGAGGTTCGCATTTCCGATTATCATCGTAAGCGCTGCTTCGCATTTGGGGCTTTTTGAGAGCCTAAATTTGGCACTAAACAACCCTGCGCGATATAGTGAAATTTTAGAAGAAAACAAAGATGGCATTTACATTTTTGGCGGGGCGTTTTTGATGATGGTGTTTTTGAGTTTTTTCTTCGACGATGAGGATAGAGAGCCTTGGATACGGGTTTTAGAAGAAAATGCTTTGGTAAGAAGGCTCAAAAATTTCCCAAAATTTGAAATTTTACTCGCTGTGGTTTTAGGCGCAGTTTTGGCTGTTTTAATCCCCTCAAAAACGGCGATTATCGCATATTTTAGCGCGATAATTTTGTTTATTTTGATAAAGTCGTTTGATAAAATTTTCAGTTGCAATGGCGTTAGAAACGGCCTAAACGGCTTTATTTACCTCGAAATGCTGGACGCTAGTTTTAGCTTTGACGGCGTGATTGGGGCGTTTGCGTTAAGCAACAATATCTTTATCATCATGCTAGGACTTGGGGCTGGGGCGATGTTTGTGCGCTCACTCACGATATATTTGGTCGAGCGTGGCACGCTGGCGAAGTTTATTTTTTTAGAACACGGCGCACATTATGCGATTGGCACGCTTGCAGCGATTATGTTTATCAAGCTCGAATTTGAAATCAGCGAGGTGATAACCGGCACACTGGGGATAATTTTTATTTTTTCTGCCTTTGTTTGCTCGATTTTGTATAACAGAAAAAATGGGTAAAATTCTGCAAAAATACTGACCTTGAATTTTATACTTGTAGATTGCCACGAATTTTGCTTACGCAAAATTCTCACAATGACAGATTGAGCGTATTGTTTGATTTGTCATTGCGAGGAGCTGTGAAACAGCGACGAAGCAATCCAGGGAAATTTAAATTCAAAATTCTACTTAAATTTTGCATTGAACGATTTTTTAAATTTTAAGCAAAATTTTGCTTTTCTCGTAAGGGGGAGGGCGCGCTTTTTAGGAGACGCTACCCTCCCCCTTACCAACCCCCACCCCTGTAAAACCTTAGAAGTGGCTAAATTTAGAAAAACTTCGTTTTTCTAAATTTAGCTGATTTATTCAACTGAAATGCTTCGCATTTCCTTGCAAATATAGCTTACACGGCGATTTTTGATGGTTCCATTGGTTTGCTGTAAAAAAATCCTTGCATGTATTTTATGCCCATGCTCTCCAAAATGGTCGAAATTTGGTGATTTTCGACATATTCTGCGATGATTTCGTAATTTCTGTTTTTCGCAAAGGCTGTGATAGTCTCCACGATCGCGCGCGAGCTCTCGTCTGCTACGATATCTTTGATGAGTGCGCCATCGATTTTGATGAAATCTACATCGAGCGTCAAAACGCGGTAGTAGTTCGAATACCCCGAGCCAAAGTCGTCGATAGCTATCTTGCAGCCGCGGTTTTTGGCTGTGGCGATAAACTTTCGCAGGCTATCGTAATCGTCGAATTCCTCGCTCTCTAAAATTTCGATAAAGAGATTTTTCGCGTTTTTTGCCTTTGCTAATTTTTCCTCCAAAAGTGCGCGAATTTCGTTGTTTGCGATATCGAAAAACGACAAATTTATACTAAATTTCGAATTTGGGAAATTTTCGATTAGCCTAAATGCCTCCTCGATTACGATTTTTGTCAGCGAAGTGTAAAGTGAGGCCTGTTTTGCGACATCCATAAACTCGCCCGGGTGCCTAACCCTGCCAGAATCATCGATTAGACGGATTAAAATTTCATAGACAAGAGGGACGAAATTTGTCCTTTGCGTGCCGTATTCCCTGCCGTTTGGATCTGATTTTGAGATATCGAAAATCGGCTGGACTAGCACGAAGACATGGTTTGTTTTGATTGCTTGCTGGATTGTATTTATCATAAGCTGGTTTTGGGCGTATTTTAGCTCGATTGGGTTGTTTGGGCGGTAATATTCCAAATTCTCGTTTTTTTGCTGTGCTTCATACATCGCCATGACCGCTTGAAACACCCTTGTAGCGCGATTATTGTCTTTGTTGCTACTTACGCCAGCCACGACATTTATCGTTACGCTTATGTCGCCAGCTTTGGTTGCGATTTTGGTCTGTTGGTTTGTAAATTTTGCGATGATTTTGCGCACATGATTTGCGACAATAATTCTATTATCGATATTTTCTTTGCTAGCTTTATGAACGGGATAAAATAGGCAAAATTCATCGCCTTGCATACGAAATGGCTGGGCTGGGATTTGTTCTGTGGCCAAAAACAAATCAAGCGACCTTGCAAATACCTTTATGATTTGGCTAGTAATATCGCTAGAATAAAATAGTCTAAGATTATCAAAATTTGCGATTGTTAGGTAGATGATATAGCCTTCTATCTCTGGTTTGATTATCCTTTCATTTAGGGCTAGTTCGCTACCGAAATTTGTCATTTTATCGACATAGCCTTGTTCGAGCAGGGTTTGTTCTGCTGCTGCTAGGCTAGCTTGCATGGCTTCGCTTGGGCGCATATCTTTGATGAAAACGCCATAGTGCGGGTATTTGGACTTTTCGTCTAATTTTGAGAGCTTTATTTTGGAGTTAATCGGCGTGCCATTTTTATCTAGCAAACGCAGCTGCTGTGTGAAATATCCAATCTTATCGCTTTCTTCTTTAAGTTTTTTTTCGAATTTGGCATGGTCCTCGCTAGCTGCGATTATGCCGATATCCTTGCCTTTTAGCTCGTCTAGTTTGTAGCCAAACATTTCGGTTGCTTGCTTGTTAGCGTAGGTGATTTGAAATTTATGATTTAGCAAAAACACGGCGTTTTCGTCCCTATCGACTAGGGCTTTGTATGGGCGGAGTTTTTGTTTTTTGCTGATTGCGTCTGAATTTACCATGTAGGTAATGAGCAAAAATGTCAAAAATATCGCGGTAAAAACCATAGTCATTTCGGAAAATGAGTTGTAAAATTCGGCGTTGAAATTCGCAAATTTTTCCCTTAGATCCTTGAATTTGCCGTTGATTGCGCTTTCATTTCGCGTGATAATCAAATTTAGCTTAGTGAGATTATCAAGCACCAAATTTGCGTTTTTTAAGAAATTTTGCTCGGTTAAATTTTGCGGAGTTATGTATTTGATTTTTTCTTTTATGGCGTAAATTTCGGTATAGTTATTGTAGTTTAGTTGCGTGATTTGTGAGAAAATATTTACCACTTCGTAGCGTGAGTTTGGGTTGATGTATTTTTGCTCTATCGCGTGCAAGATGACGCTATTTTGCGAATTTAGCGCGCCTAGCTCGTCGATGAGTTTGATTTTTTCGGCAAAAGCTGTTTTTAGATACTCGACATCATTGCTAAATGAATTATCCAAAATCAGCGGATTTTGCCCCAGCGTATCTAGGGTGTTATACACGACTTTCATATTTTCGTTAATCGAGCTAAAATCGCGGCTAGGTTTATCAGAGGCAAAGAGCGTATTTAGCCTAGTGTTCGCGTCATAAATCATCGTCATTTGGCGCGTTACGGCGTTGTAGTCGGAGACATTTTTTAGCGAGATAAAGTAACTTAGCGCGAAGCTAAGGCTTATTATCATGATAATACTCATGATTATCCAGTTTATGGTGTCTTTACTAATTTGGTTAAAATTTGAAAATAGTTTTTTCATCATAACTCCTTATAATGTCGCCAAAAAATCCAGCAAATTTTGCAAATCATCATCATTTAAGCTGTAATCAAACACATCGCGGAACAAAAATTTAATCGAGCGCGCTAGCGAATACTCGCCGTTTATGTAAGGGGCTGTTTTGGTGATATTTCGCAGGGTCGGCACTCTTTTGTAAGTGTGGCTTCGATAGTTTGCAATCCTTGTGTTTGGGTTGAAATTTAGGTTTTTATTAGGCACTTTGGCGTATGAGTTGGTGCCTAAATTCGCGCCGTTGTGGCAATACGAACACAGCTCGATAAAGAGCAAATAGCCCTTAAATTCGCTTTCGCTGAATTTTTCCTCATCGCGCAAAACGCGGTCAAATTTAGAATTTATCGTGGTTTTTGATTTCAGATACTCGCCCAAGGCATCGACGAAATTTTCGAAATTTGCCTTGCCATAGAGCTTTTTAAATTCGCGTTTATAGGCTATATTTTGGGTGATTATTAGCTCGATTTTCTCTTTTGATGAGGCTAACTCTTTGGGGCTTAAAACCGAGGTTTTAATGCGCTCATTTAGGCTAGGGAAAAAGTTTCCGCCCGAGTATCGCTCGATATAATAAGCGTTTAGGATTGTGGGGATTTCGCCATTTCGCACACTAGCGCCCGATGAGTTTAGGTATAGATTGTGGCAGCTATCGCAAGAGCGCTTTTGCTCGCTAAATTTAGCGTCGCGGTAGAGCTTCATACCAAGGCTAGCTTTTTCGGGGCTAAACGCTGGCATTTTTAGCGGTGTGAAAATATCATCGCAAATGCCTAAAATAGGGACAATACTAAATAATAAAAGCTTTGAAAGTAGCGTTGATTTCATCTGTGATAATCCCATTTTTTACCTGTTTTTCCAATAGATTTTCTAGCGCCTTTTCGCTGATATTCGCGCCATTTACCCCCAAATGCCACAGTGCATTTTGCACTGCTTGGCTTAAATTTCGCCTTTGTATGCGCCTTTCGCTAATCTCGCGCGATTTGTAAGGGATATTTTTGTTTTTTAAATTTAACTCGAAATTTTGCGTGGTTAAATTTAGACTAGATTTTTTTATCCCAAAATGCGCGAAAATCGGCGACAACATCGAGGAATTTCGCTCGCTCGCCCAATTTACATAAATTTTGCGTTTTGCTAGGTTTAAAAACATATCAAAGTCCTGCTTAGTGCGCAGTGCAGGGCTCATACTCAAAAACGCAATGTCAAATTTAAGCTCATTTTTCTGGGTAAAACTGGCAAAATCATCGTTTATGATTTGCTCTACATTAATGCCGTATTTTTGCGCGCTGTTTTTAAGAGCGCTAAGCATTGCCTTCGCGCTATCAAGAGCGTAAAGCCTAGCGCCCAAAGTAGCGATATATAGCGAATACACGCCGGTTCCTGCGCCTATGTCAATGACGCTTTTGCCTGCAAAATTTATGCCCTCATCTTCAATAAATTTAAATAAATTTTGTCCAAATTCATTTAAATTTGTATCGAATTTAGCGTAAGTTTCGGCTTTTTTGTCCCAGATATTTTCCATAACGACCTCAAATTCTCGCAATAATACCAAAATTTCTATTATAAATGATATAATCGTCAGTTTTACAAGGAGAATTTATGAAAATTTTGCCCAAATTTTTGATAATCCCATTTTTATTTAGCGCAAATTTCGCCCAAGATTTGGCGCAAATTAGCGTAACAATCGAGCCTGTGAGATATTTCGCGCAAAAAATCGCAGATGATGATTTTGTGATAAAAAGCATCGTGGATAAGAGCGCCGATCCTCACACATACGAGCCCAAACCCGCCACAATGCGTGATATCGCAAAGAGCGTGGCGTATTTTGGCATAGGCACGGAGTTTGATGAGGTGTGGTTAAAAAGGTTTAGCGCAAACGCTAGCGGGGTGAAATTTTATGATTTAAGCGCAGGGATAGAGAAGGTAAATTTTGAAATTTTGGGCGAAACGCACGAGGAAGTTGGCGAGGGTGATACTCACGCTGAAAAACACGAGGAGCAGGGCGACCGCGCCGAGCACGCCCACGACGGAGCTGATCCGCACATTTGGCTAGATCCGATTTTGGTAAAACAAATTTCGCAAAATATCGCTAAAAATTTATGCGAATTAAATGGCGCAAACTGCGCCAAATACGAGCAAAATTTGGCTAAATTTGAAGCTGAATTAGACGAGCTTCACGCTTACGCGAAGCAGAATTTATCAAATTTAGCTGGGGCGAAATTTATCATTTACCACCCCACACTTGGGTATTTCGCGCGCAGGTATGAACTCATACAAATCGCAGTCGAGCAAGGTGGGGGCGAGCCAAAACCAGCTGATTTGGCGGATTTGATAAAGCTAGCAAATGATGAAAAAATCGGCGTGATTTTCACTAGCCCGCAGTTTGCAAGCAAGGCAGCGCAAATCCTAGCCACCCAAACAGGCGCAAAGCTCACACAAATCGATTTTTTAAGCTATGAGTGGCAAAGTGAGCTTAAAAAATTAATAGATGAAATCTCGGCTGCGGGGGCGCAAAAATGAGCGCCGTAAAGCTTAGCAACCTTTCGTTTTCTTACGAAAAGCGCCAAATTTTAAATTCGATAAATTTAGAGTATGAAATCAACGATTTTTTATCAATTTTTGGCCCCAATGGCAGTGGCAAAAGCACGCTTTTGCGCCTGATTTTGGGACTTTTAAGGCCAGATAGTGGCAAAATCGAGGTGCTTGGCAAATCCCCGGTTGCTGCTAGGAAGCAAATTGGCTATGTGCCCCAATTCATCGCTATTAACAAAAGCTTTCCAATCAGCGTGGCTGATGTGGTTTTAATGGGGTTAATAGATAAAAAAATTTTTGGATTTTACACCAAAAAAGATCGCCTAAAAGCCCTTGAAGCCTTGGAGCGAGTGGGTATGAGAGAGCTAGGCGAGGCGAAAATCAGCGAGCTAAGTGGGGGGCAGAGACAGCGGGTCTATATCGCGCGCGCTCTGTGCGCAAATGCTAAAATTTTGCTTTTGGACGAACCTTTGGCTAGTATCGATACTATGGGGCAGGTGCAGATTTATGAACTGCTAAAAAGCCTAAATTCAGAGGGCACGGGCATTATTATGATTAGCCATGATCTAAATTTGGCGTTAAATTACGCAAATCGCGCTGTTTATGTCAGTGGTGGCTCGCTTCACATGCACAGCGTGCATCCGAGTGGGAGGGCGAAGTTTTTAAAACACCTGCGCGAGGAGCATGGACATTTTTGCTCGGTCGAGCTTGCGCTAAATGATTGCCACTGCGGGGACGAGCATGAGTGAAATTTTGGCTTTGGAATTTATGCGAAATGCCCTAATAGGCGCACTTTTAGTCAGTGTGATTTGTGGCGTGATAGGTTCGCTGATCGTTATAAATAAAATGAGCTTCATCGCCGGTGGAATCGCGCACGGGGCGTATGGTGGGGTCGGTATGGCGATATATTTTGGATTTTCGCCACTTTTGGGCGCGAGCGTGTTTTCGCTACTTTTGGCTTTGATAATCGCTTATATCACGGCCAGAAATAACGAGCGATTTGACGCCATAATCGGCGCAATTTGGGCTTTTGGTATGGCTCTGGGGATTATTTTTGCTGACCTTGCGCCGGGTTATAAAAGCGATTTGATGAGCTTTTTGTTTGGCTCGATTTTGGCTATTGATAGCGCGACCTTGAATTTCACTCTCATTTGCGACGCCGTTTTTGTGCTGATTATAATCTGCTTTTATAGGCAGTTTTTGGCGATTAGCTTCGATAGGGAGTTTGCCACGCTTCGTGGGGTAAATACGAGCGTGTTTTATTATGTTTTGGTGATAATGGCGAGCTTTGCGATTGTGAGCGCGATCCAGATTGTAGGGCTGATACTAGTCATTTCGCTGATGACGATCCCGCCATTTATCGCGGAGAAAATTTCGAAAAATTTAGGCATTATGATGATAAGTGCTGTGATAATTTCTGCGATTTTTTGCCTTAGCGGGCTAGCGCTAAGCTATTTTTACAATCTCACAAGCGGTGCGGCGATAATTTTAATCGCTTCGGTCTGCTTTTTCGCCACTGCGCTTATTGCGAAATTTCGCGCTTAAAATCCCGCCAAGCTCGCTTAGTAAAATTCCGCCTAGTATCAAACCTGCGCCCGTGATTTGAAGTGGGCTTAACTTTTCGCCAAAAATATATCCCAGCACGCCAGCCCCAAGTGGTTCGAGTGTGAAAATAAGCACCGTTTTAATCTCGCTGACGCCCTTTTCTTGGGCTAGTGTTTGGATAAAAAATGCAAAAACAGTGGCGAAAATCGAGGTTAAAATCAGGGCGAAAATAAAGTCAAATTTGAAGGAAAATGTCAAATTTCCGATTAAATTTATGGAATTTGCGAAATTTTCGTGCGGTGTGGAAATCGCGGCAAAAAGCGTGCAAACACTCACGCAAACAAACTGCATCACCACAAAGCCGTGCAGGTTGCACCTCCTAGCGCAAACGCCGGTAAATACGATGTGTAGGGCATACATAAAGGCAGAAATCAGCGTGAGTTGCTCGCCAAGGTTAAAGCCAACCTTGCTAGCCCCACTTAGAAAAAATAGCCCCAAAACTGCCACTCCTGCGCCTAAAAATGCGAAAATTCCGACACTTTTGCGAAAAAACGCATACATCATAAATGGCACCATAATGACATTAAGCCCCAAAATAAAGGCTACCGATGATGATAGAGTGTAGCGTAGGGCAAAGGTCTGGCAGGTAAAGTCAAAAAATAGCATTAGCCCGCAAAAAATACCGAAAAATATGGTTTTTGTGTCAAATTTAGGCTTAAATTTCAGGCTCGCTAGATACATAAAAACGCTAGCGAGCAAAAATCTCCAAAACAAAAAGCTAAAAATATCAGCATTTGCAGTGGTGCGCTGGACGGGGATAAATGTGCTACCCCAAATCAGCGCGACGCAAATTAGGGCAAGCTCCCAAATAAGGGTTGAATTTGGCTGGTTAAATTTAGCGCGCATAAGCTAGCGAATAGTTTTTAAGATATTAAAAACCGCCTCTGTGCTGTTGCGAAATTCGCGCTCGTGGGCGACTAGTTTATCAAAGGCGTCGTTTAAAAACTCGCTTGTAAATTCGTTCACAAAATCATCGCCGATCTCGCTTCCTGTGGCGTTTTTGTAACTTTTGGCAAAGCTTGTGTCACTGGCAAGGTTTTCGATATTTGGGCGCAAGGCGGCGTAAATTTCATTAAAGGCATTAACTCTCATATAATGCGCTAGGCTTAGCTCGCCACGCATTATGGCCTGCGTGGAGTTTTCGTCCATAGCTGAGATTTTGGTTTGCAAAATTTGCTTTAAATTTGGGATTGCAGGGGTTAGGCTTTGGGTTAGCGAGCGACGCATGGTGTGCGCAGTAGGGGAGTTTGGGCTCGTTTTTTTGGCGAT
The DNA here is from genome assembly GCF_027737645.1 of Campylobacter sp. JMF_15 NE4. Classification (NCBI taxonomy): domain Bacteria; kingdom Pseudomonadati; phylum Campylobacterota; class Epsilonproteobacteria; order Campylobacterales; family Campylobacteraceae; genus Campylobacter; species Campylobacter sp. JMF_15 NE4. The sequence continues at coordinate 374,242 of NZ_JAOVTY010000002.1, forward strand.
GAAATTCGGCAAATCCAGCTCGTATTGCGTTATGCCTGATTTGGCGTATTCTCTCGCGGCGCGCTCGATGAGCGAAGAAAGAGAGCGTTTGAAATTTTCGCTGTCGCCGACATTGGCGCTTATCATCACATCTAGTCCCTTTACAGCGACTTCTTCCCAACTAGCCATTAAAAAAAATGGCGCGAAAATCAAAATAATTTTTTTAAGCAAAATTTGCCCCCATAAAAAATTTCGCTATTTTATGGCAAAAAATTTAATGTTTATTCAATACGATTTAAAATTTTAATCAAAAAGTGTCGGCTCTAAGGCTTTGAGGCGGTATGATTTGCGGTGAAATTCTGTGTAGCCAAATTTTTTAATCGCCTCGATATGGGCTTTTGCGCCGTATCCTTTGTTTTTTGCGAAGCCGTATTGTGGGCAAGCTTTTGCGATTTCTCTCATTTTGCGATCTCGCGTAACCTTCGCTAAAATCGAGGCTGCGCTTACCTCTGCGATTTTAGCGTCAGCCCCCACCATAGTGCGAAATCCACTTGCGCCAAATTTGGAATTTCCGTCAAAAATAATGTCAAAATTTTGCTCCCCAAAGTGCGCCACAATCTCTTCAAGCGCAGTTTTTAAACACGCGCTAAGCCCCATTTCATCGACATCAGCGCTAGAAAATTCGACTATTTTAAAATTTGAGTTTTTAACGATTTTTTCAAATAGTTCTTCGCGTTTTTTTTCGCTTAGTTTTTTGCTGTCATTTAGCCCTGAAATTTGGGCATGCAAAACACAGCCTGCCACGCACAAAGGCCCTGCGATACAGCCTCTGCCAGCCTCGTCTATACCGCAAATCTCAGCCATTTTCGCTTTTTCTCACGGCTGCTGTGTGGGTTAGGATATCGTGCAGACAGAGTCTGTCTTTGCGAAAAAAGCAAATTAATAACCCAATCATGCTAAATCCCGCCAAAATAAAGCACAAAAAGCGCAAAAATGCGCGAAAAAATGAAATTTTGCGCCCTGAACGAAGATCGATAAGATAGATATTTGAAAATTTATAGCCAGGGCTTTGGGCTGATTTGGCGTAAAAAACCGCGCAGATTGCCCCGTAAGCTAGCCAGATTAGTGCGATTGCGATTTGGTTACTTTGAAAAGCCTCTTTCGAGCCCAAAACAAGGTAGGTCGTGATATAAAAAAGTGGCATTGCGATAAAAAAGATATCGACGATAAAGGCCTTTACGCGTAAAAACACTGGCGCGATTACCGCTTTTTGCTTTGCCACTTAAATTTCCTTGAATAAATTTGGATTTCGCGCGAAATTTAGTTTCCGCGCGAACCAGGTTTAATCGCCACGCTTCCGTTTTTGCAAAGCGGACAAGAGCTAGGCTCGTAAATTTCGAAGCTGAAATTTCCAAGCGTAAAAAGTGGTTTATCAAATGGGAGTTTGCAACTTTCATGGCGCGAGTTGCCTAAATTTGCCACTGCGCAAAATCCGCGGTTTGCAAGGGCTGCAAAAGCTACAACCTCGCCACCAAGGCTCTCGATGATTTTTGCACTCTCTAAGGCAGAGCCTCCCGTAGTGATGATATCTTCGCAAATGACGAATTTTTCGCCCTTTTTCACTTCAAAACCGCGTCTTAGGCTCATAACCTTTTCGACACGCTCAGTGAAAATAAAGCGTTTGCCTGCTTGCTTGGCTAGCTCGTAACCAGCCAAAATTCCGCCAAGGGCTGGCGAGCAGACGCTATCATAGCTAATGCCGGCATCTTTTATGACGCCCGCTAGCTGGCTTGCTAACTCCCCGGCTAGGGCAGGGTTTTCTAAAACTTTCGCGCTTTGGAGATAGTATTCGGAGTGGTTCCCGCTACTGAGCAAAAAATGCCCGTGCAAATACGCGCCGTTTTCTTTGTAAATTTTTTCGATTTCCATTATCAAACCTTCAATAACTCTGCCTCTTTGGCTTTTACGGTTTCATCGATTTTGGCTGAGTAGTTATCGGTGATTTTTTGCACTTCATCGTAGCCTTTTTTAGCGTCATCTTCGCTAATAGCTTTGTCTTTTTCTAGTTTTTTAACCTCGTCGTTCGCGTCTTTTCTGATATTTCTAATGCTGATTTTTGCCTTTTCGCCCATTGCTTTGGCTTTTTTGGCGTTTTCTTGTCTTTGTTCTACCGTCATCGGTGGGAAAAACAGCTTCACAGCCTCGCCGTCGTTGTTCGGATTTACGCCGATATTTGCCGCTGCAATCGCGCTTTCAATCGTTTTTAGCATTGGTTTTTCCCAAGGTGTGATTGTGATCGTAACAGCGTCTGTTGCCAAAACGGTAGCGACTTGATTGAGTGGAGTTTGGCTTCCGTAGTAATCAACCGTAATGTGGTCTAGGATATTTATATTTACCTTGCCGGTGCGAAGTGTCCCAAAGTCCTTTTTAAGGGCTTCAATAGCTTTGTCGCAGTGCGATTTCTGGTCTTTATAAATAGAGTCTAACATTAAAATCCTTTTAAGAAAAATTTGTGAATTGTAGCGTAAAAAAAATAAGAGTTGCATTTAAAAATGCGAAATTTGACATTTTTAAATGCAAAAATTTAGAATTATTTTGATTGGTTTTGATCGCTTAGAGTTTTGAGAGCCTCTGTGGCGTTGCCCTCGATTGCTGCGCCAAGCTCGCTAGCTTTTTGTTCGATTTTTTCGCTAGCTTGTGAGATATTGTTTTCTGCGCCCTCTATGCTTTGTTTTACAGCTTCTACTGCCGCGCTAGCGTTGTTTTCAACTGCTTCTGAAATTTTTTCTGCTCCACTTTGCAAAGCATTAGCGGCGTTATCAAACGAAGGTTTTACATTTAAGCTATTTGCCTTTGGTGCGCTTGGCACGGCTGGCACGGCGTTTTTCGGCGCTTCGCTTTGTTTTTGTTCTACTTTGACGCGGTCGATTACTGATGATTTTGCGTCTTGTTGATAAAAATATGCCAAAGCAAGAGTGTTTGCCACAAATAAAATTCCCATAAACGCTGTAAATTTAGCCAAAAATCCAGCAGGTCCCTTTGCGCCAAATAGGCTTTCGTTGCTTCCGCTATATGCGCCAAGACCGATAGATGAGCTTTTTTGTAACAACACGGCGATTGTTATTACGATAGCAAAAATTACTTGTAAAACCAAAAATAAAGTAGTCACAATATTAACCTTTGAAAAAAATTGAATTTGGCATTATAATGAAAAAAATATAAATTTTAAGTTAAGGGCGCCAAATTTGCGCCCTAAATTTTAATCCCTGTTTGCAAAGCCAAGGATATTTAGAAGTGACATAAAAAGATTGTAGATATTTAGATACATACCCACAGCTGCCATGATTGGCGAAGTATAGACGCCGTTGATGATATTTTTAGTATCATAAATGATATAAAATGAAAACAAAAGCGCGCTAAAACCAGAAATTCCCAAGCTTACAAGCGAACTTTTGAAGAAAAAGTAGTTCAAAAATCCGATGATAATCACAGCAATTAGCGAGATAAATAGCGGTTTGCCCCAGCTATCGACATTGACTTTTGAGTTCATCGCATACACAGTAAGTGCGCCAAATGTAACCGCAGTAGCCACGAAAGCTTGCGTTACCACGCCACTCATACCAGCACCGATATAAAGCGATAAAACCTTACCTAGCGTAAGACCTGTGATAAATGTAAAGGCAAAAAGCAAAACCAACGCAAGGCTGTTAGCTCCGCGATTGACGGCAAATTGCATTGCAAAAATCAAACCAATCATCAAAATAAAATATAGCAACGGATTTAGCCCCATTGCTACGCCTGTGCTCATCGCTACATACGCACCAGCGGCGGCTGCGACCATAGAAGCTGTTAAAAGAGCATAAGTTTCTTTGATGAGTTTGCTAACTCTGCCTTGCTCTAATGGCGCATCGTAGCTCGCGTCGTATTCGCTAGTAAGATGATTTCTATCGTAAAGACTCATTTTCTCTCCTTTTTTTAATTTTGGGTAGGGAGTTTAGCAAAATTTTACCAAATATATAATAAATAGCTAAAATTTTTTCTATTTAAAAAAGCAATATATAATCAGCCGTTTTTTAAAAAGGAGAGAATTTTGGCTGAACAACTAATCAATGGTGCAATTAAATTTATGGAAGAAAACTACGCCGAGCACGCCGAGCTTTTTAGCTCTTTGGCAAATACGCAGACCCCGCACACGCTTTTTATCGGGTGTTCGGATTCGCGCGTGGTGCCAGGGCTCATAACTTCGACAAAACCGGGAGAGATGTTTGTAGTGCGAAATATCGCAAACATCGTCCCACCATATCGCGTTAGTGATGATTTCGTCGCTACCACAGCGGCTATCGAATACGCGCTGAATGCCTTGCAAATCAAGCAAATCATCGTTTGCGGACACAGCAATTGTGGCGGTTGCGCGGCGCTGTTTTATGACGAGGCAAAACTACAAAAAACCCCAAATGTGAAAAAGTGGATAAATTTGATGTCTGGGGTAAAAGATCAAATTTCAAAGCACTGCGCCAACGATAAAGCTAAAAGAGAGTGGCTAGCCGAGCGATTAAATATCGTAAATTCGATACGAAATCTGCTAAGCTACCCAAATGTCAAAGAGGGTTATATGGCAGGTGAGATTAAAATTTTTGGCTGGCACTATATCATTGAAACGGGCGAAATTTTCAACTACGACCCGCACAATGACCATTTTGCGCTATTAAACAAGGATTATGACTATGAAAAAATTTCTCATCAGCTTTTTGATTAGTGCGCTTTGCCTAAATTTTATCTACGCAGAAGCGAATAAAAGTGACCAAAATTTAACCGAGCAAAATTCGAGCCAAAGCGCAGTTCCTGCGCCAAATTTAGAAGAGAAAAAAAAGGAAGTTGAAGAGTTTTTGAGCGAGGTTTCAGGGGGCGATGCGAACAAAAGCGAAGTCTATGATATGATCGTAAATAAGGTCGCACAAAACGAACTTAACGCAAACGAAACAAACGGCGCAAATTCCTTTTACCGCGTGGTAAATGAGATAAAAGAGATAAATAAAAAAATCCTTGCTATCTCGCCAAAAGGCGAAGCCAACGCCACAGATAGCTCGCTAAAAACTCTCAAAGAAAACAAAGCAAGGCTTTTAGAGAGCGTTCCTATGGCGATTACGAATAATACGCTAAGCAGGGAAGGGCTTTTAAAATACGCTGAGATTAAGAAAAATATCGAAGATACGCTGGCAAAATTTGCGAAAAAGCAAAATTCTATCGAATATGTAAGCGCGGCGGTTAGTGCCGATAGAATGGCGCTTGGGGATATTTTTTATCAAGAAATTTTAAAACTTGATAATCTTTTTGTAAATGGTGCGAGCAAAGATGAGCTAAAAATGAGCTTAGAGGACGCGCTTAGCAGGATTTCGGAGTATTCGCTAGATAAAACTTCCAAGCTCAAAGAAGCCCTAAAATCGCAAGAAGATGCCGAAAATTTCGTGGCTAAATTTAGCGAGCTTAAAAATGATAAAGCAACTTACGAGGAAATTTTATCCTATCTGCACTCAAATGCCGATTTACTCGCGTCCAGCGTGATTTTTACTAGCCTAAATTTCAAATCCGCAATCGATAGCATAAATGAAATTTCCCCTATCAAAGATAGACGCATAAATTTCGGCAAAATCGTGCTAATTAGCGCGATAATGCTCTTTTTCTACTCGCTTCGCAGGGTGCTAGCGAATTTGATTTATTTCGTCTTTAAAATCATCAATCGCTCCACAGCCATTGATAAAGAAACCATAAAAGAGCAGGTCGTAGCCACGATAAAACGCCCGCTTGGCGTGCTTTTGATAGCGTATTCGATAGATATTTCGCTGGTGATATTTTTCTATCCAGCCCCTGTGCCGATAAGGTTTGCTAGCATTTTGTCGATAATCTATGTCATTTTGTGGGCGTGGGTCATCATCGAAATCATCGACGGATACGGCATAATCGTGCTAGGAAATATCGCTAAAAAGGGCGTTAGAAAAGATGTTATAAATTTGGTTATCAAAATTTTATATATCATCGTAGTAATAATTGCTCTTTTGCTTATCCTAAAACGGCTAGGTTTTGATGTCAGCGCGATACTAGCCTCGCTTGGAATCGGAGGTTTGGCGATTGCGTTTGCGACTAAGGATATTATCGCAAATTTCTTCCAATCAATCATGCTTTTGTTTGATAATTCCTTCTCGCAAGGCGATCATGTCGTAGTGGGCGACATAGAGGGCACGGTCGTGGAGACTGGGTTTAGAAAAACCACGATTAGAACCTTTGACAATGCCCTTGTTTTCGTGCCAAATGCAAACATTATGGCGCAAAATATCAAAAACTGGAACCGCCGCAAGGTCGGCCGCCATATCAATATCATCGTGGGTGTAACATATTCTGCCAGATCAGAACAGCTTAGAAAGTGTATCGAAGATATCAAAGAAATGCTAAAAGCGCACCCAAGAATCGCTCAATCTGGCGATAGTGCGACAAATTCGCGCGATTTTCGTATGCGCTCACGCCAAAACATGGTCTCAATCGACGATCTAGCGGGCTATAAAAGCACGATGAATGTGGTGCTCGATAGCTTCGGCGATAGTTCTGTTAATATCTTGGTGTATTGTTTCACAAAAACCGTTATGAGAGATGATTATTTGCAGATTAAAGAGGATATTTTGTTTAAAATCATGCAGATTGTCGAGAACAACGGGCTAGAATTTGCCTTCCCGTCGCAGAGCTTGTATGTTGAAAAATTACCAAAATTTGATTATGATAACCCGAAATTTAGTGAAGGAGGAGATGATGAGAGAGTTTGACGAAGACTTCGAAGAATACGAGGATTTAGACGATTACGATGAGGATATAATCGAGGGCGAAGAGGGCTATAACTACGCTTATGACGAGGACGATTATAGCTATGATGATGGCGAGGGGCTAAACTACAACAACATCGACGGAGATGATTACTAATGAGAAAAATCGCTTTAATTTGCGCGTTTTGCGCCTGCGTTTTTGGCGCAGAATTTACGCCGATGAAGGTCGCGCCCCAAAAGGCAGAACAAATCATGCAAGATTTGCATAAATCGCTCGAAGCTTGCAAAGACGGCGCGCGCATAAAGGCTTTGAGCAAGGAGCTTGAAAAGGCGCTATTTCCGCTAGAAGACCTTGATTTTGCGCACGAATACGATCCGGCTCAAATCGACGAGCTTCGCAGGATCGATCGCGAAAATAAGGCATTTTTGACCAAATTTGCGATAACTTCTAGTTGCAAACTTAGTGAGATTAAGTAGGAGTTGATATAAAAATCTGCTTGCGTAGAGTTGTATTGGTTTAGTAGATTAATAAAAGTATTTGTTTTATGGATAATATATGAAAATAATTAGTTTGTTTAGTGGTTGTGGCGGACTTGATTTGGGTTTTGAAAAAGCTGGTTCAAATATTGTTTTGGCAAATGAATTTGATAAAACAATTTGGCAAACTTACGAAATAAATCACCCAAAAACAAAACTTTTAAAGTGTGATATTAAAAAAATAAACACAGATGAGTTGCCAAAAGATATTGACGGTATTATCGGCGGACCGCCGTGTCAATCTTGGAGTGAAGCAGGTGCTTTGCGTGGTATTGATGATGAACGGGGAAAATTATTTTTTGAATATATTAGAATTTTAAAGGCTGTAAAGCCAAAATTTTTTCTTGCCGAAAATGTTAGCGGAATGCTCTCAAAAAGACACGAAACGGCAGTCAGAAATATTTTAGATTTGTTTGAAAAATGTGGCTATGAAGTAAGCGTAAATTTGGTAAATGCAAAAGATTATGGCGTTCCCCAAGAGCGCAAAAGAGTGTTTTTTATAGGTTTTCGTAAAGATTTAAGTGTGAATTTTAGCTTTCCGCAAGGCTCTACTAAAAACAATAAAGATAAAATTGTTTTAAAAGATACTATTTTTGATTTACAAAATACAGCATTACCAGCATTAAAAAATAATAAACACAATCCAAATTCTATAAATAATAATGAATATTTCATAGGCTCATTTTCGCCTATTTTTATGAGTAGAAATCGCGTAAAATCGTGGAACGAACAGGCTTTTACTATTCAGGCTTCCGGTAGGCAGTGCCAAATTCACCCACAAGCTCCAAAAATGGTTAAATTTGGTAAAAATGATTGCAGATTTGTAAGTGGCAAAGAGAGTTTATATAGGCGATTAAGTGTCCGAGAGTGCGCTAGAATTCAAGGTTTTAGTGATGATTTTAAATTTATTTACGAAAGCATAAACGACGGCTATAAAATGATAGGAAACGCCGTTCCTGTAAATTTGGCGTATGAAATTGCAAAATCCATAAAAAATGCAATAAAAAAAGGATAATTTTATGAGTAATAAAAGTAATAATCAAGGCAGAGCCTACGAATATGCTTGTATTGTATCGCTAGAAAAACAGATAAAAGATTTAAATAAAAAAGTCCAAATTCTTAAAGATAGTAATTTTAAAAGACTACAAAAAACTTGGCAACTGATAAATTTAGACGAGCAAAAACTCTATATGAAAAGCGCAGCCACAATGTGTGAGGCTATTTTTGATAGGGAGCCAAATATTTTAGATAGTGACGATGAGATTGTTTTGAGTTCTCAATCCGACAATGCAGGAAAAAATGGCGATGTAAGAGATATTTTGATACAAAGAAAAAATATCTCTTGGGTAATTGGGCTAAGTGTAAAACATAATCATTTTGCTGTAAAGCATAGCAGATTATCAAAAGAACTTGATTTTGGTGAAAAATGGTATCAAATTCCTTGTTCTGACAAATATAAACAAGATATAAAAGGAGTTTTTGAATTTTTACAAAACAAAAAAGGCTTGTTTTGGAAAGATTTGAAAAATAAAGATGAAATTGTTTATAAAACGATTTTAACGGCATTTAAAAATGAAATTTTAAAACAATATGAAAAAAATAAAAATATTCCTAAATTTTTAGTTGAATATCTTATCGGCAAATTTGATTTTTATAAAATTATAAGTATCGACAATAAAAAAATCACACAAATTCAAAGTTTTAATTTACGCGGAACGCTTAATAAAAGTTCAAATTTAAATAAACCAAAAATTATAGTTCCGATTGCTTCTTTGCCGACACGCATTGTAAATTTTGATTTTAAACCAAACAGCAAAAACACACTAGAACTTTATTTGGACGGCGGTTGGCAATTTAGTTTTAGAATTCATAATGCTTCAAGCAAGATTGAAACTAGTTTAAAATTCGATATTCAAATAATCGGACACCCTGCGAATTTGGTGGTTGTTGATTGTATTTGGAACAATAATCAATAAGCGAAATTTAAACTCAAATTCCCAAAATTTAGAATTTGCAAAAATCATATTTCAAAGCGAAAATTTAGATATTTTAACTAATAAAATTTGGGAAAATTTGAAATAATCAAAACCTCACCACCTTGGTATTTGCAAAATTTTCACCACAGAATTTGCGCTTAAATTTTGCTCTGCGATTAGCAGGGCAGAATTTGGGCCAAAATTATTCAAAATCGCGCTAGATCCTTGCTTTTTACCCGCAGTAGAGATAAAAATTTGCCCATTTTGGACGCTGATATCGCCAAGAGCAAACTCCAAAAACGGCGATTTTTTCGCATAATCGTTGCTTAAAATCGCGCTACTCTCGCACCCGTCATCAAGCCCAAATTTCGCGCTCAAAAACGCACGCAAAAACAAAAATCCAGTCACAATGCTAGAAAGCGGAAATCCAGGCAGCGCAAAGATAAATTTCTCGCCAAATTTGGCGATTTTGACATGGCGACCCGGTTTTATGGCGACTTTATCGACTAGGATTTCGAAATTCTCCCTCACCAAAGCCTTCATAAAATCATAATCCCCCATGCTCACTCCGCCACTTGTAATTACGATATCAGCGCGCGTGAGTGCGTCAAAAACGGCGCTTTTTAGGGCGTCTTTATCGTCGCTGATGATTTGCTCGCTCACCACTTCAAATCCCATTGCACGCGCTAAATTTAAAAGCGCGAAGTTGTTTGAGCTATAAATTTGCGCCTCGTTTTCTAAGCTCTCGCCCGGGCGTTTGATTTCGCTTCCAGTGGCGATTATAGCGACTTTTGGGCGCGCAAACACTGCCACGCTAGCCATGCCTAGCTCAGCCAAAAGCGCAATGCTTGCAAAATTTAGCCGTGAGTTTGCGCTTAGTAAAACCTCGCCCTTTTCGTAGCTCTCGCCGATTTTTCGCACGGCAAAGCCAGTAGGGACAGGATTGTCGATTATGATTTCATCGTCGCAGACGCTGACATTTTCCACAGGCACGAGAGTATCCGCGCCCTCCGCCATAATCGCTCCTGTGAAGGTTTTGATGCACTCGCCAGATTTTGGGGAAGACATTGGCATGCTTCCAGCAGGGGTTTGCGAGATGACCTTAAATCTCGCCCCGCACGCTAAATTTGCGCTATTTAGCGCGTATCCGTCCATGGAGGCGGTAGGGCGCTCTGGCTTGGCAAATGGCGCGCGAATTTCATCAGCTAAAATTCTCCCCAAAGCCTCGTTTAGGGGCAAAATTTCGCTCTTTTTCTCGGGCGCGACGCTGGCTTTAAACCTCGCAACCGCGCTTTGCAAACTCTCAAACTGCATCGGTGGCTCCTAGCAAATTTTTAATCTCTTCTGTGCTTATGATTTTTGAATTGTATTTGACGACGAAATTCTCGCCGTTTTCGTAAATTTCGACAATCCCAGCCTGCCCACTAATGGCGCTAAAATCGAAATTTAGCGCTTTATCAAAATATAAATTTTTAAAAATTTTCGGATCAGGCAGAGCTAAAATCATCGCAAACCACACCGCCCCAAGCACTGCCACGACTAGCCCGATACCCAAAATGCCGACCCAGCCATACGCCACTCCGCCACACACGCCCCCGATAAAACTGCCAAAAAACCCAAACGAAGTGAAAATTCCAAGTGCTTCGCCGCGGTTTGCGGTTTTGGCGAATTTCGACGCGAGGCTCTGCATAATGGGCTCGTGCGCGTTAAATCCAGCGAAAAATATAATCACGCCAAAAATAAAAAAATAAGGGTTGTTCGCAAAGGCAAAAATCAAATACGAAATAATAAAAAATAAAATTCCAAGAAGTAAAATTTGCTTTGAAAGTCCGTGTTTTTCGCCCATTGCGCCACTTGCGCCCATGGATAAAAAGCCAAAAATCATAGCTATGCCATAAACTTTGATAAATTCGTCTTGTGCGAAGCCAAATTTTGAGTGAAGCATTATGGGGATTAGGAAAAATGCGGTCGTCATAAAGGCTTTTTGGAAAAAATTGCTTAAATTTAGCAAGGATAAATTTTTATCTCGCAAAAGCGCGAGTGAGGATTTTTTGGGCATTTTGGAGCGAATTTTGGGTTCAGCTGGCACGAGAGAAAATAGCAAAATCAGGCAAAAAATCGTCAAAATGACACTTAGCCAAAAAAGGCTTGCCAGCCCAAATTTCGCGCTCAAAACCGGGCTTAAAATCATCGCCGCGCCAAAGGCACAGCCTATCATCGCGCCCATTATCGCCATTGCCTTGCCTCTGTTTTCTTCTGTGGTAAAATCGCTAATCAGCGCCGTAGCCACGGCTCCGATAGCCCCACAACCCTGCACAAATCGCCCCAAAATCATAGTGTAAATGTCGCTAGCAAACGCGCAAATCACAGATCCTGCGATAAAAATCACAAGGCCGATTGCGATAGTGTTTTTGCGCCCGATTTTATCGCTAAGCGCGCCAAATGGGGTCTGCAAGAGCATTTGCATGATCGCATACACGCCGATTAAAACGCCGACTAGTTTTTCATTGGCACCGCGAAGCTCCAAAGCATAGTAGCTAAGCACCGGAAGCAGGATAAAAAGCCCAAAAAAGCGGGTCGCTGCGATAAAACTAAGTGGCAAAATTGTATTTAACATCGAAAGCCTTAAAGATTATTTTTGTCCGTGATTGTAGCTAAAATTTTGTCAAATTTGGATAAAATAAGCGTTTTTACGCAAGGATTTGATATGAAAATTTTAGTAGCCACTGGCAACAAAGATAAGCTTAACGAGATTAGAGAATTTTTCAAAAACGACGAAATTTACGGGCTTGGCGAGGTTTTAGAGCCTTTTGAAATCATTGAAGACGGCAAGAGTTTCAAAGAAAATGCGCTGATAAAGGTGCGCGCGGTCTATGAGAGGCTACTAGCGCGAGACCTGCACCGCGAATATCTCGTGATGAGCGATGATAGCGGGATTTGCGTGGATATTTTAGGTGGTGCACCTGGGATTTATTCGGCTAGATTTAGTGGCGAGGGCGCGACGGACGCTAGCAACCGCGCGAAACTAGCTAGCGAGCTAATCGCGCGTGGCGTGCGTAGCTCGGGCGCGCACTATGTGGCTGCAATCGCGCTGAAATCGCACTTTGGCGAATACTGCACGCACGGATTTATGCACGGCGAAGTGATTTGCGAAGAGCGCGGGGAAAATGGGTTTGGGTATGATTTTATGTTTATTCCGCGTCGCTACGAGGAGCTTGGAGAGGGCGATTTGGGCAAAACCATAGGCGAGCTTTCAGCGCGCATTAAGGGCGAAATTTCGCATCGCTGTCGAGGACTTGCGCTAATGAAAATTTTGATAAACTCTTTTAAAAACATCTGATTTATAAAATTTAAAATTTCAGTATCAACGATACTGACCGAGATTTTATAAAAGGATTAAATTTGGAAAACGAAAATTTAGAAAATAAACCAAACATTAAAAAATCAAATTTGCGAGATTATGATGAAAATCCGATAATTATGAAAGATGAATTATCAAATGCGAAATTTTTGAGTATCATTTTTTTAATTTTATTAGGACTTGCTTTAATAATTAGAAAAATATTTTTTTCTCAATATGACACTGTTTATAGCAATGGTAGTTCGCTTTTTATTATTCCGTTTCTTACTTATATGACTTTAAAAAATACTTTTAGAAACCTTGAAAAAGACGCACAAATTCACTTTTATAATGATTATATAGTTAAAAAATTAGAAAACGGTATTGAAAAAAGAATTGCAATATCTCACTTGAAAAATATAACAAAAAGCATTTCATCAATGTTGCCAAATGGTTTTATTGGTGAAAAAATAGAAAAAGCTATTCTTATTTATTGTGGATTATTTTTCGTTTTTGTTTTAGCTTTGATTATATATAGAGGCGAATTTAAAATACTGATTTTTATATCACTTTTTACTTTTTCAGTTTTATATTTACCACAATTTATAATTCATCGCAAATATGGCGGTTTGAAAGATAGTTTTTACGATGTCATTTGGCTACAAGATAAAGACGGCAAATTTTTTAATTTTATGGTTAGTTCGGATAAACAATACAATGAAATTAAAAAGTATTTATTGGTTAAAACAGGCAAGAGTTTAGATAAGGCAGAAAAGAAATTTTTTCTGCCTATATCTTGGTTTAAAGATAAAGATTTATTAAATTAAACTTTTGTTAAATGAGACGATATGAGTAGAGAAAGTATTGCGAAAGCAGAACTAGACAAGGCAGAAGCTAGACTTCTTAAAAATTCAAATTTGACAAAGGAAATGTTGCAGACATTTTTATCATCGCATTACTTGAAATTTACCCATAAATTCGTCATAAATAAAATTCTTTCTAAATTTTAAATTTTTAAGCTAAATTTCATTGACAAAATTTTAAAAATTATATATAATCAAGTTTCCTTTTTCAATCCACATCATTTATCGGAGCGTAGCGCAGTCTGGTAGCGCATCTGGTTTGGGACCAGAGGGTCGAAGGTTCGAATCCTTTCGCTCCGACCATTGTGGTGAGTTTAGCTCAGTTGGTTAGAGCATCAGATTGTGGTCCTGAGGGTCGTGGGTTCGATTCCCACAATTCACCCCACTTTCGCGCTCGTAGCTCAATTGGATAGAGCAACAGACTTCGGATCTGTAGGTTGAAGGTTCGACTCCTTTCGGGCGTACCACTGATTTGTTTTTTATGCGCTCATAGCTCAGCTGGATAGAGCAACGGCCTTCTAAGCCGTAGGCCTCAGGTTCGAATCCTGATGGGCGTACCATTTAAGCTAGCATTAAGAGCTTTTGGCTATAATGCGCTTTCTTTTTTGCGGATGTGGTGAAATTGGCAGACACGCCAGACTTAGGATCTGGTGCTTTACGGCGTGAAGGTTCAAGTCCTTTCATCCGCACCATTTAATACTCGTTCCGGATTAGCTCAGCGGTAGAGTAGGCGGCTGTTAACCGCTTGGTCGCTGGTTCGAATCCAGCATCCGGAGCCACTTTATCTTATGAAATCCCCATTTTATCGTAGTTTGTGAAGTTTAAGGAAACTAATTGACCCATAATTTGACCTTTTTTAAAAATTTATTTCTCACCAGAGCGCATGATATTCATCAAATTTGTCTTATCTGCTTGATTAAAGCACTCTTCGCTGATTTTGCCGTTTTCGAAGTCGCTGTTTAATTTCGCTCTAAGGCGAGTGAAAATTTCATCTTTCGAGCCGATATTTATGAGATTTTGGACTTGTGCGAAACCTTGCACTACCTCATTGCCTCTGTCTCTGTCGATAGCGATTATATTGATTTTATCTGCGAAACGCTCCGCTATATGCGCTAGTCCAGTGCCCAGATTGCCTTGTATGCTCGACATCACCGCGATACTACTGCCTCTGCCGTATGCCTCAAATCGCGCAAAAGTGTTTTTTAGCGCGCGTTCTGGGGCGATATGAAGAACGCAGATCGTGACATTTAACCCATTTTGTAAGCATTTTTCGATTTTGGCGATACTTGGGGCTGGGTTTGCTAGCTGTCCTTCGAAAATGAGTTTGATATCTGGGTTGGACATAAAATTTTTTACGCTAGCGCTTTTGCCAGCACCCGGGATTCCAGTGATAAAAACAGCCTCTGTTTTGCTCTCCTCGCGGGATTTTAAAATCTCATCAAACTGCGTCGCGCCCAAAACCGCCGAAGTGTTATGCAAGGCGTCATTTACAAGTGCTCTGTCGTTTTTGCGCACCCATGCCATAAACAGCTCCTTAAAGGTGTCTGAGCAAATGTAGCGTCCATGCGCGCTATCGGCGAATTTAGCGTAGTTTTCTAAAATGTATGCTGTGAAATTTGAGGCTAAATTTATGGCATCGGTTTGAATTTTTGCCAAAAATTCATTGTGCGAAAAGTCGAGTTTTGTGATTTGGCTTATTAAATTTACGCTGTTTTGGCATGGAATTTGGCTGTAAATTTTATCTATAATCTCTGGCGCAATGCCCTTATACAGGCGTGCTTCGACCTGCGCGCGATATTGCGTATCATCGCTCATTTTGCTTAAATGTTTGCTTACATTTTGCCACATTTTTAGCTGTTTGGCATTTAGCATGGTTTTCCTTTAAATCGCACAGATAAATTTGAAATATTTGAAATTAAGGCTCGATTAAATGGTGGTCCCGATTGGACTCGAACCAACGACTTCCACCATGTCAAGGTGACACTCTACCAACTGAGTTACGGGGCCAAAAATAAGAGTTTGCATTATACCAAAAAAAGCTAATATAAAATTTAAAAAATGTAAAATTTAATCAAATTTGCCAAAATTTTTAAATTTTGTGCCAAATTTTGCGCCAAATTTTCCAAATTTAGCGCAAAAGCTCATTTGCATACGCTCGCACGCTTCGGTCGATTTCGATTAGGGCGTGCGTGTCTGGCGTGTTTGGCGAGTGAAATTTATCCACGGATTTTAGCACTACGCGCGAAATATCGCTAAATCTCGCCCGCCCTTCTAAAAACGCATAAACGCCAACTTCGTTTGCCGCATTTATCACCACGCCAAAATTTGGATTATCCAAAAGCGCGTCTTTGAGCCCAAAAATAGGGTATTTGAGTGTATCTATTGGAGCGAATTTAATCGGTTTTAAATCCAGCAAATTCACGGGCTTTACGATTTGCTCGCTAATCGCGCCCTCTAAAACCGCGTGCGCTATGGCTAGGCGCATGTCAGTCTCGCTAATGTGCGCTGTGGTCGAGCCATCTATAAACTCGACTAGGGCGTGGATTTGCGATGTGCGCTCGATCACGGCGTCGATATTTTTCGTGCCGTATAGCCAAAACGCCTCGATTACCTCGAAAAGCTTGTTTGCCATACTCGCGCTATCAATTGTGATTTTTGCGCCCATTTGCCAGTTTGGGTGCCTTAGCGCGTCTTTGGCGCCGACACTTCCAAGCTCGGTTAGTGGCGTATCGTAAAACGCCCCACCGCTGGCTGTTATGATGAGCCTAGAAATAGGGGTTTTTGCGTTTTGGATTAGAAATTTTAGCCCGAAATGCTCGCTGTCAATGGCATGAATTTTTGAAATTTCAAGGAATTTCCCGCCCACGACTAGGCTTTCTTTATTTGCTAGGCATAGCGTTTTGCCAAGTTCTTGCGTTTTTAGGCTAGGGAGCATGCCAGCAAAGCCCACTAGGGCATTTACGACGGTGCTAGATTTGCACTCTTCAAGCATTGCCAAAATCCCCTCCATACCGACAAAAACCTTGTCGTGTTTGACGGCTGATTTTAGGCTCTCTTCGCCGATAGCGACGAATTTAGGGTGAATTTTAGCAATCTGCTCGTTTAGCAAACTCACATTTTTTCCGCACGCCAAAGCCTCGATTAAAATTCCCTTTTTGTGCGCGATATCTAGGGTG
This sequence comes from Campylobacter sp. JMF_15 NE4, assembly GCF_027737645.1. NCBI lineage: Bacteria > Pseudomonadati > Campylobacterota > Epsilonproteobacteria > Campylobacterales > Campylobacteraceae > Campylobacter > Campylobacter sp. JMF_15 NE4. Next base: position 390,922 of record NZ_JAOVTY010000002.1, read on the forward strand.
TTTGTGCCAATCGAGCCGGTGGAGCCTAGCACTACCATGAATACACGACCACCATAGCCACTGCGCCAAACATATACCCGTCAATGCGGTCTAGCACGCCGCCGTGTCCCGGGAATAAACTGCCACTGTCTTTGACGCCTGCGCTTCGTTTGAGATAGCTTTCAAAAAGATCGCCAAAAATGCCAAAAATCACGATAACTAGGGTCTTGCATAAAATTTCAAGCGGCGGCAGGTTTGTGAAAATGCGCGCGTAAATGAAGCTTGTGATAAATGCAAAAATAATTCCGCCTATGATGCCTTCAATGGTTTTGTTTGGCGAACTAGGGCTAAATGGGGTTTTGCCAAAGCTTTTGCCGGCGAAATACGCACCGCTATCGCAGGCGATTATCGTAATGATAAGCCAGACGAAGTGGAAAATCCCCAAATCATCATAAACCGCCCACATTAGGCAAATCGGAGCGAAAGGGTAGATAAAAGGCAGGATAATTTTCGCGTTTTCAAGCTTTTTAAAAGCCACAATCGAAGCAGCCACGACTACCGAGGCGATACATACTTTAACCGCGCTGATAAATGGCTCGTCGTCTTGGGCAAGGGGAATTAGCGCGAAAAATGCAAGCGCAAGGGCTAGCCATTTGAGGCTGACATTTTTTAGCCCATAGAGCTTGTAGCTCTCCAAAAGCCCTATGCTAAGCATTATGGCAAAAACGAAAAAGTTGATAAATCTGCTATTTATCAGGATTAAAACAGAAAAAATGGCGAGCAAAATTCCGCCAGTTACTAGTCTTTGTTTCATAAAATTTCCTTAGATTTGATTTCGCGAGATTATATAAAATTTCGCCTTATCACGGCTTTAAAACGCCGATAGTTTTATAATCCACATAATGCACAAACGAGCCTTTCACGGGGCTTACATTTAGGCGTTTGGTGTAATCAACGAGGTAGTTTCCAGCCTCTTTTACGCTAAAATTTACGCAAATTTTAGCAGCAAAATTTGCGATTTCTTCGCTTAAATTTTGTTTGTTAGTTTGCACAATGACATGCGCGCTGGCGCGGTCTTTTAAATGGAACCAAAAGTCGTTTTTGGCGCTGTTTTTTAGCAAAAATTCATTGCCTTTTTCATTTTTGCCCACGCTGATTTTAAACTCGCCGATATAAAAGCTCTGCACAAATTCGGCGTTTTTTTCCTTCAAATTCGCGCTAATTCGCTTTTTTGGAAGCAAAATTTCAAGCTCTTCGACGCTTTTTGCGTTTGTGATTAAATTTTTCAAATTTTCGTAAAATTCGATTTTTTCGTTTAAATTTGCGATTTGGATATGCGAATTTGCGGCTTTTTGGCGCAATTTTTTTGCTTCGTTAAAAAATTCGTTCATTGCGATTTTTGGCGGATTTTCTAGGCGAAATTCCACGCTTTCCCCGTTTTTATCTCTTAGGCAAAATTCCCTTTGCCAGTCGCTTAAATTATACAAATTCGCTGATAATACCTGCCCGAGATTTGCCAAATTTTCGGCTTTTGCTAAAAGTTCGCTCTCTTTTGGCACGGCATTTAAATTTGCATGCAAAATTTCGATTTTTTTATCAATTTGGGTTAATTTTGAATTTCGAATTTGGGCTAAATTTGCCAAATTTAGCTTTTCAAACTCGCCCACGAAAAATTCATCGAAATTCTCTATTTTTGCTACATCTTTTTCTTTGATTTTATATGGCGGAAGTGGCGCCAAAATCCGCCCCACGCGCACGCTTCGCACATCGTTATCTAGGTGTCTGAGCGCTTCGAGTATGATGCCCTTTTCATCAGTGATGATGACATTTGTAAATCGCCCTGTAAATTCAAAATATAAATTTGTGATAAACGCCTTGTAGCTGGCTTTTAGTTCGGTTTTGATATGCAAAATTCTATTATTTTCCACTACGCAAATTTGCAAAATTTTCGATTTTACGAGCCGTTTAGCCAAAACCCCGTCAAATGGGGCTTTGTAAATTTTATTTTCCACGAAAGAGCCGTTTTTATGGATATTGCACGCGGTTTTATTCATATCAAAAAACAGCTCATAGCTATCAAAGCTTAGTTTAAAAAGATTGTCGCCGACGCGCTTTATGTGGCTTAGAGTTTTGAAATTTTGCAAAAATTCGCAAATTTGGATTAGGTGTTGGTATTTCATAAACGCTATTTTAGCAAAAAAATTTAGCAAAAATTTTAAATTCCATTTTTACTTTAAAAAAAATGATATACTTTGGGTTTATTTTTAAGGAGAGATTATGAAATTTAAAATTTTAGTGCCGTTAGCATTATCGGCGTTTGTGTTAAGTGGTTGTTTGCAAGGGCTAGGACGCGATACTTACATTGTCGTGCCTTCAAACGAAGCCAGTCCGCACTCTATCGATAAAATGCTAAATTTGCCACAAAACATCACATTTGAAAAGCAATCTTACGCGCTAGGACACAAAAGCTCCATGGGCGTCGAGTATTTTTTAGATGGCGAAAGGGGCTTTGGCTGGACGAAGCTGATTACGATTTCGTATGGGCATGGCGTGTATGATATGGAGCGTTGGCTCAGCGCCATGGAACATGAGTTAGAAAAACAAAAAAGCTCTGGCGCAAAAAATGAGTATAAATTCGAAAAATTGAGCGAGAAAAAGGCGATTTCTACCGAAATTTTCTACCCTACAAATAATCCAAATTTAAACAAATTTGAAGCAAATTTGAAAATTTATGAAATCAAAGATTGCGGGGCTGTAAATGTGCATTATGCGATGAATTTCGACAAAGATACGCCGATAGATACTGTGCGAAAGCAAATACAGAGCAAAAAGGCAAATTTTTTGAAAAACTATCCTAAAATCGAGTGCGCGCAGGATCTTAGCATAAAAAGTTCGAAGCTAAATCACCCGCAAAGCCTAGAATATATGCAAACAAACTTTGAGAAATTCAAAGAATATCCACGAGTTTATGGCTCGGATACTAGCGCGGTTACTTACTTTTCAGCCCAAAATCCTACATACGGGCAAATCGATGTGCTTTTTAGCGAAGGTTTAAAGAAAAAAGATTTTGATAAATTTTTAAGCGACACCAAAAAAGATATTGCGAAATTCGATAAAAAACACGAAGCAAAAATTGAAAAACTAGCCGAAAATAAGGCACTTCAAACCATGCTTTGGTATCCAAATCAACGCAGGGGCGAAAAAGATTATGAGATAAATTTTGCTATCATCGAACTAAAATCTTGCGGTATGACTCAAACTATCTATAAACAAAGATTATTAGCTAGCAGCGGCAGCGAAGATGAGGTAAAAAATCTCTTTGGCAAAACCAAAACTTACTTTTTGGCAAATTATCCAAAACTTAGTTGCAAATAAATTCATTGCCGAATTTGGGTAAAATTCGGCAAATTTGGTTGTCTCTGATTTTTACACTTAAAATTTTTCTTTGTGAATTTTGCTAAATTCTAGCTTTTCTAGCTCGTGTGGAGCGGGCGTGGAGATTAGATTTCCAAGCGATAAAATCGCTAAGGCCCTGTAATTCCCCTTAAAACCCAAAATTTCGCTCAGGTATTCCTCGCTACTCGCGCCGTTTTGCGCCTCGCGCAGTCTGCATTGTATCCAGCAGCTTCCCACGCCTAGCGCGCTCGCGCACAGGTGCATGTAAGCCATAGCGATAGAGGCGTCCTCGATCCAGACATCTTGCACGCTTTCATCGGCGATTACGACCACAGCGGCATTTGCGCCTTTTAGCATATCGGCTGCGCCTGTGCGCGCAAGGCTTAGTTTGGCGAGGTTTGCTTTATCTTTGACTACGATAAATTCCCAGGATTTCCTTGCATGTCCGCTAGGACTTAGCAAACCAGCCTTTAAGATTGTTTCTAAAATTTCATCGCTAATCTCGCCAGGAGCGTATTTTCGCACACTGCGCCTGGCTTTTAAAATCTCTAAAATTTCCATGATTTTTCCTTTCCAAAAGCAAAATTATACCTTTTATTATAAAGTTTTATGGTTAGATTTGATAGAATTTAGCCCAAATTTTTTAAGGACAGGTTATGAAACAGACAATTACGGAAAAAATTTTTAGCGAACATGTGGGCGAAGAAGTCAGTGCAGGGCAAATTGTAGAAAGCAAAATCGATATGGTCATCGGCAACGACATCACAACGCCGATTTCGATAAAGCAGTTTGAGCTAAGCGGCGCAAAGGCTTTGGCAAATCCAGACGGCTTTGCGATTGTAATGGATCACTATATCCCTACAAAGGACATTTTAAGCGCAAACCAAGCCAAAATTTCACGCGAATTTGCCTACAAACACAACCTAAAAAACTATTTTGACGAAAAAGATATGGGCATCGAACACGCCCTAATGCCTGAAAAAGGGCTAGTGGTACCCGGCGATGTCATCATCGGCGCGGACAGCCACACCTGCACACACGGCGCACTTGGGGCGTTTTCTACCGGCATGGGAAGCACGGATTTAGCTTATGCGATGATTACGGGCAAAAACTGGTTTAAGGTGCCAGAAAGCATAAAAGTGGTTTTCAAAGGCAAACCGGGTGCGCACATTTACGGCAAGGATTTGATACTTGAAGTAATCCGCCAAATCGGCGTTGATGGTGCGCGCTACAAGGCGTTAGAATTTGTTGGCGAGGCGATTGCGCACCTTGATATGGATAGTAGATTTTCGCTTTGCAATATGGCGATTGAGGCTGGCGGAAAGAGCGGAATCGTGGCGTGCGATGAGGTAACAAAAGAATTTTTGGCCGCTAGAACGCTACGAAGCGAGCCGAAATTTCACTACTCAGACGAGGGGGCAAACTACGAGCGCGTCCTAGAAATCGACACTGCTAATTTAGACCCAGTGATAGCGTATCCATTTTTGCCAAGTAATGGCAAAAGCGTGAGAGAGGCGGTAAAAGATAGTATCGCTGTCGATCAAGTCTTCATCGGAAGCTGCACAAATGGGCGTTTAAGCGATCTTCGCATAGCAGCGCAGATTTTAAAAGGCAGAAAAGTAGCTCGCAAAACTCGCCTTATCATCACACCAGCTACGCAAAAAATCGCTCTACAAGCGCAAAAAGAGGGCTTGTGGGATATTTTCGTCGAAGCAGGTGCTGTTGTGAGCAACCCGACCTGTGGAGCGTGCCTTGGCGGATATATGGGTATTTTGGGCGATGGCGAGAGATGCGTGAGCACGACAAATCGCAACTTCGTAGGCCGCATGGGCGATCGCACGAGCGAGGTGTATCTAGCAAACTCAGCCGTCGCAGCAGCTAGCGCAATCGCTGGTAAAATCGCAGATCCTAGGGATTTGTAACCTAAAATTTTGCCATTTTTTAATGGCAAAATTTACCCAAATTTTAAATTTCAAATGAAAAAATCCAAAGCTTGTTTTCTTTTTATAATTTATCTTTGTGCGCTCTTTAAAATCACGATTTTTAGGGCAAATTTTACTCTTAGCAAAATTTTCCAAGCTGGCGAGTATAATTTTACACCCTTTGTGGATTATGCCAAAATTTGGGATTTGGGGGCTTTAAAATTTATTTATCTGTTTTTTGGAAATATTATTTGGTTTGTGCCATTTGGGCTCTTTGCGCGATACTTTTTCCCAAATTTTAGCATGCGAAAAATTTTGATTTTTGGCCTTTTGCTCTCGCTAATAATCGAAATTTCACAATTTGTCTTTAAAAGCGGAATTTTCGAGCTTGACGATTTGATTTTAAATGTTTTTGGGGTATTTTTGGGGGTAAAATTTGGCGAAATTTTAAAATTCCGCCAAATTTAGATTTAAAACATCTCTGGGATTCGAAAATAGTGATTTATCGCACCGTTGCCCCTGCCAATGTGCAAATCTTGCATTAGCGCTGTGCGGACGAATTCTTTCGCACTACCAACCGCTTCTTTTACGCCAAGCCCCGCTGCTAGGGCGCAAGCGATAGCTGATGAGAGTGTGCAACCTGTGCCGTGGGTGTTTTTGGTGATGATTTTGGGTGCGCTAAATTCGCTAAATTCGCCATTTTCGTAAAGAATATCGCGCGCTTCGCCCGCGCCTGCTAAATCTCCGCCTTTAACCAAAATCGCTCCGCCGTAAAATTCGGCGATTTTTAGCGCGGCTGTTTTCATATCGTCGAAATTCGCGATTTTAACGCCACTTAGCGCGCTTGCTTCTTTGATATTTGGCGTGATAATCGCTGAAATGCTAAAAAGGTCGAATTTTAGCGCGTTCATTGCGCTATCTTGCATTAGCACGCCACCGCTTGTAGCGACCATGACAGGGTCTGTGACGACATTTCGCGCGCCAAATTTTTTCAATGCTTTGGCTATGGTTTGCGCAATCTCGGCAGTAGAAATCATGCCGATTTTCACAGCGTCTGGGACGATGTCGCAAAATACGCTTTCTAGCTGGGCTTCGACAAATTGGGGCTCGATATTTAGCACGCCTTGCACGCCAAGTGTGTTTTGGGCGGTGAGGGCTGTGATGACATTTTCGCCATACATTTTGTGGGCGGTTATGGTCTTGATATCGGCTGAAATACCTGCGCCGCCGCTACTATCGACACCCGCGATTGTAAGAACCTTTTTCATGGCTTTCCTTTAACTCAAAAATTTATTAATTATACTTTACAAAATTTACCGCTTGGAAATTTTTTAGTCTAATCCTTTTTATGTGGGGGCGGCGCTCAGAGTTGCGAGGGTCGCCCGCCCCCACACCCCCACCCGACCGACGCTAGCGGTAGCGCACTTCGTGCGCAAATTTTTTAAATTTCATAAAATTTCAACTTGCTAAAATTTAAATTTTCATCGCTATAATAGCGAGTTTATTTTAAATTTAAGGATTAAAATGTTTGATTGGATAGCTTCCCCTGAGGCGTGGATAAGCCTAGCCACGCTAACTGGGCTAGAAATCGTTCTTGGCATAGACAATATAATTTTCATAGCGATTTTGTGTTCGCGCCTGCCTCAGGAAAACCGCGACAAAGCTCGCATTATGGGGCTAGCTCTTGCGATGATTACGCGAATTTTGCTTCTACTTAGCCTTAGCTGGGTAATGGGGCTGACAAAAGAGCTATTTAGCGTGTTTGGGCATGGTTTTAGTGGGCGAGATTTGGTGCTAATCGGCGGTGGTTTGTTTTTGCTGGTAAAATCCACGCTCGAAATCCACTCTTCTGCTGTGGGCGAGAGCCACGAAGAGCGGATAGATGAGAAAAAGGCTAGCTTTGGCGGCACGCTAATTCAAATCGCTTTGCTTGATATAATTTTCTCGCTTGATAGCGTGATTACGGCTGTGGGTATGGCACAGCACCTGCCTGTAATGATACTAGCTGTCATCATCGCCGTGGCTGTGATGATGTTTGCTAGTGGGGCGATTGCGAAATTTGTCGATGATAATCCTACGATAAAAATTCTTGCGCTTTCGTTTTTGATTTTAGTCGGCGTTTCGCTCATAGCAGACGGACTTGGGTTTCATATCCCAAAGGGCTATATTTATTTTTCTATGTTTTTCTCGCTCGTGGTCGAGCTCATCAATATCCAAGTGCGCAAAAAATCTGAGAAAAACTAGGTTAGCTTCGGTTAGATTCGGGCGATTTTGGGGTTAAAATTTTAGCCTAAAATCGCCTTTAAATTTTACAAAAGGAGCTATTTTGAAACCGCTTAGATTTGTAGGAACTGGGCTTTTAATCGCTGTTTTTGGCTTCGTCGCATTTAGTGGGGCCGGTATGTTTTTTGGGCTAAAAAGTGGGGTTATGAAAAATTTCCACGAATACTTTGGCATGGCTATGCTAGCCCTTGCGCTGGTGCATATTTTCATAAATTTCAAACCCTTTAAACTCTATTTTAAAGGCTGGCAGGGGCTTGTAATCTGCGCTATTATCGTGCTTAGCTGTGGATATGCTGGATACAGCCTCAAAGGCGCTAGCGGGGCTGGAAACCCAGCTAGGGCTGTGTATATGCAGGCCTTAAATTTGGAAATTAGCAAATTTAAAGGCGCATTTGGCACGGATAATGCGAAATTTAGCGCGTTTTTGGAGGGTAAGGGTATTGCAAATTTTGACGAAAGTCTAAATTTGCGCGAAGCGTGTGCGAAATATAATCTCAAAGAGGGCGAAATCCTAAACGCGCTTTTGCCGGCTCGTGCGCCAAAAGGCGAGGCGCAGGGCGCGCAAAAAGGCAAAAATTTTCACTAATAAATTTTGGCAAATTTGAAATTTGCCAAAATTTAGCCATTATTTTTTAAGTCAAATTTTAATAAAATCCCAAATTTAAAATTTCAGGGAAGGGTCAAATTTAGCAAGGCTAAATTTTAAAAATGTTAAAAGGTATCGCTTTATCGCTGTTTTCTTCTATCGGGTTTGCGAGCATTTATTATATGTCGGTTTTCATGCAGCCTCTTGGCGGGCAGGAGTTGCTGGGATATCGCATGCTAGTGACATTTCCAATAGTAGCGCTGTTTTTGGTGCTAGGCGGCAAAAAAGCAGAGATGAAAAAGCTTCTTGTCCGTTTGATAAAAAAGCCGTTTTTGCTCATAATTTTACTCGCGACTTCCGCTACAATGGGAATTCAGATGTGGTTGTATCTGTGGGCGCCAAGTAACGGCTACGCACTGCAAGTCTCAATCGGATATCTCATAATGCCTATTTCCATGGTGATTTTTGGAAATCTTTTCTTTGGCGAGAAAATTTCGCGCCTAAAAGCCCTGTGCGTTGGCTTTGCGGTGATTGGAGTGTTTTCAAAAACCCTAATTGGAGGCGCGCCGTCGTGGCATAGCGCGATTGTTTTTATTGGATTTCCGCTGTATTTTTGCCTAAGGCGGTATTTCAGGCTAGAAGGGGCTAGCAGTTTCGCCCTAGAAATCGCGCTTTTGTTGCCGTTTTGTTTGTGGTTTGTAAGTAGCACTGACCTTGGCGCGGTCGCGGTGCAAAATCCAAACATTTACACGCTTTTATCTGTTTTGGCACTATTGAGTGCGACTGCGCTTTTGGCTCAAATTTTATCAAGCGCGCTAATTCCGATAAATTTCTTTGGATTATTAATCTATGTCGAGCCACTTTTGATGTTAGGCGTTTCTTTGCTTTTGGGCGAAAAAATCGAGCCTGATTCGTATATTTTGATGATTTGCCTATTTATGGCTATTTGCTTTTTGGTGGCTGATACGATTATCTCTATAAAACGCGCAAAAAGGGCTAAATTTTACATTAAGGCAAAATAACTGTAAAATGGCGCAAAAATTTAATCAAGGAAGTAGATGAAAAGAGTTCTTAGTGTTCAAGATATTTCGTGCGTGGGTAAGGTCTCGCTTAGCGCTGCTTTGCCAGTGATTAGCGCAATGGGGCTAAGTGTTAGCGTTTTGCCTACGGCGGTGCTTTCTATGCATACTGGATTTAGCGGTTTTACATTTCGCGATCTTACCAAAGATTTGCGCCCTATAATGTCGCATTGGCACGAGCATGGGGTGGAATTTGACGGGATTTACACTGGATTTTTGGGCTCGCAAGAACAAATCGCACTCATTAGCGAACTTTTTATGGAATTTGGCGGAAGCGGAAAGACGATATTAGTCGATCCATGTATGGGCGATAATGGTGAATTTTACCCCGGATTTGATAGCGACTTTGCCCGTATGATGGCACTTTTGTGCGCTAGTGCTGATGTGATTACGCCAAATATCACGGAAGCTTGCGCAATGGTCGGCGTGAAATACCGAGAAAAGGCCGAGAGGGAATTTATCTTTGATTTGCTCGAAGGACTAAAAGATTTAGGCGCGTCAAAGGTGATTTTAAAGGGGATTAATTACATTAGCGAGCAGTGTGGCGTGTTTAGCTACGACGCCAAAGACGGGCGTGTGAGCGAGTATTTCCACGAGCTACTACCTGTGAAATACAACGGCACGGGCGATATTTTTGCCTCGGTTGCATTTGGTGCGATAATGCGTGGCAAATCCCTCCAAACCGCAATCCGCATAGCCGCTGATTTCGTCGTAAGTGCGATGAAAGAGACTATGAGTGATAGCGAGTGGAGGCGCAGCGACGGAGTGAAATTTGAGCTTGTAATTCCTGAGCTTGTAAGGAAAATTTAAAGCCAAAATTTTAAAATTTTGGCTTTGAAATTTATTTTTAAAAATTAAATGCATAAATTTATACTATTTTAAGTGGTTGCTAAATTTGAAAAAGGTATAATCTTCAATCACTATTTTTTGGGAGAATACAATGAGAACAATCCAAGCAAGTGAAATCTCTAAAACAGTTGCAGAGCTTTGCAAAAAAGCCTGTTATGTAGTAACGCCAGATATGAGAAAAGCGTTTGAAAAAGCAAAAGAGACTGAGGTTTCTTCAATCGGTAAAGAAATCCTTGGCAAATTGCTTCAAAATGCTGATCTTGCAGAAAAAGGCGTAGCTCCAATCTGCCAAGACACAGGTATGACGGTAGTTTTCGTAGAATTTGGTCAAGATGTGCATATCGAGGGCGGATATATCGAGGACGCTATCAACGAAGGCGTTAAAAACGGCTATGTTGATAACTACCTAAGAAAATCAGTTGTAGCTGAGCCACTATTTGAGCGCAAAAACACCACAAACAACACTCCTGCTGTTATTAACATGCGCATAGTCCCAGGCGAAAAACTAAAAATCACAGTTGCTCCAAAAGGCTTTGGTAGCGAGAATAAATCTGTGCTAAAAATGCTTGTTCCAGCTGACGGCGTAGAGGGTGTGAAAAAAGTATTCCTTGAAGCTGTAAAATATGCTGGTCCAAACTCATGCCCTCCAATGGTTCTTGGCGTAGGAATCGGTGGCACAATGGACAAAGCAGCGCTTCTTGCAAAACAAGCAGCTGTTCGCTCAGTAGATAGCAGAAACGAAGACGAAAGATACGCAAAACTAGAAGATGAGCTATTAGAGCTTGCTAGACAAACAGGCGTTGGCCCACAAGGTCTAGGCGGTCTAAACACTGCTGTTAAAGTAAATATAGAGTGGTATCCAACTCACATCGCAGGTCTTCCAGTAGCTATTAATGTCAATTGCCACGCAGCACGCCACGCAAGTGCTGAACTTTAAGGAGATAATTATGTCAGAAGTAAAAAGAATAACAGCTCCATTTGATAAAGATGTAGTAAAAAGCCTAAAAGCTGGTGATAATGTCCTAATCACAGGCACAATCATCGCAGCCAGAGACGCTGCTCACAAGGCTTTGACTGAGACTTTGGCTCGTGGCGAGAAACTGCCTGTAAATTTAGCTGGCGAGACTATTTATTATCTTGGTCCAACACCTGCAAAACCAGGTCAAGCAGTAGGCGCAGCAGGTCCTACAACAAGTGGTCGTATGGATAAATACACTCCAACAATGATTAACGAAGTAGGCATCAACGGCATGATTGGTAAGGGTTATAGAAGCGACGCAGTAGTCGATGCTATGAAAAAATCAGGTTGTGTTTATATGGTAGCTATCGGCGGAGCCGGCGCGCTAATTAGCCAAAGTATCAAAAAATACGAGGTTTTAGCTTACCCTGAGCTTGGCCCAGAGGCTGTGGCAAGACTAACAGTCGAGGATTTCCCAGCGATTGTCGCAATTGATAGCGAGGGTAACAACTTCTACGAAGTTGGTCAAGCACCATACAAAAAAATCTAATCCATCTAGGGCAAATTTGCCCTAGAATTTTAAAATTTAACCCTAAAATTTAAATCTCAAATTTATCGCTCTTACGCCTAGCATAACAGCTACGAAAATCGCCAAATATTCGGCACTACTGAATAAAAATGTATTTTTGTTTTCTAATCCAAAACCGGTTTTAAAAAACAAGTATTCGTAAAAATGAAGATCCACAAACGAATAAATTCCAAAAGCCAAAAGAGCCAAAAATAGGCAAAATTTCAAAATTTTACTAAATTTCACGCTAAGCAAATTTGCAAAAATTCTAAAATTTAGCCCCAAATGCGTAGCACTTAGCAAAAACAGCGCGTGCGTGGCAAACATGTGGATATTTTTGGCCGCGTCCGAGCCAAAGCCAAAATCAATAAAGGAAAAAATATGCTCGCTAAGAAAAACAGCACTTGCAAAAGTGGCTAAAAATGAGCCTAAAAGGGCGAAATTTAGGGCGTTTCGCACCCTAAATTTGGCTAAGTATTTACGACGCGAAAAGGCATGAAAAAGGGCGAAAAAGATTAAGATTAAGCCCAAAATTTCATGCGCTATCTCGCCAAATTTTTTGTAATTCATACACAAAACTAGGGCGAAAATCGCGCCCCAGTAAAACGATTTTTTATTAAATTTCATTGCAAAATTTATTTTGAAATCTCATCAAACCACGCTTTTAGCTCGGTTTTGGCTTTTTCTCTTTGATTTTGCGCCACGCTTCCATACAGGCTAAAATAGCCCAAAACCTTGGCTTTTGTCGCTTTTTCGACAGAGCCGATAGTCCTATCTAAGCCACTTCCCTCGTGCGTGTTAAAGACGAAAATTGGCTTGCCCGCGAAATTTTGCCCTTCTAAAAATGTGAAAACGCCCATTGGCAAATCGCCCCACCAAGTAGGAAAGCCCAAAAACACGGCGTCAAAATCAGCTAAATTTTTATCAAACGGCTTGATTTCGGGTCTTGCTTTTTGTTTTTGTTCGCTTTTTGCAAAATCTATCGCGGCTTGATACTCTTTGGCATAAGGCGCGATAGTTTCGATTTTAAAGAGTTCGCCACCGCTAAACTCAGCCAAATACTCAGCCAAAATTTCGGTGTTGCCTTTCTCGATATAGCCCACCTGATAATTCTCATCTGCGCGCGAAAAATACGCGATTAGCACCTTTTTACCACTCATATTAAATCCTTGTGAAACCTTCGTGTCGGCGGCATTTCCCGCACAGCCAAAGAAAAATAAAAGAAAAAAAAGTAGGATTTTTTTCATACTTGCCCCTTAGTTAAAATTTCAAAGATTATATAAAAAAAGCGAAAATTTCGTTAGAAAAATTCTCTAAATTCATTGCCTGATTCTGCAAAATTTGCCAAATTTAAAATTCGGCGCAGTATCACGGGCTTGCGTAAGCAAAATATAAAATTTATCTATATGTATCGCAGCGTTTTAGCCAGCCAGCTAACCAGCGCGCTTCATCGCGGTTTGTGGGCGCGTTAGCCACCCTGCGCTTTAAAACAAATTTCGCGCACCTGCGAAATTCGCTCATTGCCTCTTTTTGCGCGCTCATGCACTCCAAAACCTGCATTAGCCCCCAACCATCGCCTCTGTATCGCTCGCTCTCTTTTATGCCCTCGCCTTTGAAATTGACATAATCAATGAGCGCGTAAAGCCCATTTGGCGAGCTTGCGACGCGGTAAAACTGCGATTTGATATGCTCTTTTTTATCGCTTAAATTTTGCATTTTTTCTATGGAGTTTTGAAGCCTTTCATAGATAAACTCTACCTGCAAATTTTTGGTTTGATACAAAAAATTTTCTAGCTCTATCAGATCCGCGTCGCCTGATTTTTTTAGCGCATCAAGCGCGGTTTTGCTCTGCCAAGGCGCGTGAGAGTGCAGGCGCAGTATTTTTGGAAGTTTAACGCCGCGAATTTTATAAAATTTCACTAAATTTGGAAAGCTCTCTTCGAATTTATTTTTTTCGTCTTTTTTATACCAGATGAAGTGTCCGATACCCAAGGACGGGAAATTCTCGCCACTATTCCAGTGGATTAAATTTGACTTTTTCGCTCCGGTTTCGTTGGCGTAAATTTTCTCTGCCACGCTGGATAAATCCGTGCCAAACGCGCCCACGCACAAAAACGCTAAAAGGCTAAATTTCGCTAAATTTCGCATAAATTTATTGCTTTTTCACACCGTGCAAAAAGATTTTAATGCGGTCTTTTATGAAATTTTCTTTGTTTAAATTTGGCTCTTCGCCGAAAAATATAAGGCGGTTGAAGTGCGGTTCGCGAAGCAAAAAGCAAAAATAGCGCGCCAAATACTCAGGATCTGCGCTATCAAACTCATCAATATGCGCCCTAAAATAATTGCTAAGCCCCGCTGGAAATGCAAGCGTGCTGGTATCTAAGAAGATTTTGGAGACATTTTTTAGCATGGAACCAAAGGTTTTTGAGGTTCCAAGCAGGATATTTTTTAGAAATTTTTGATTTTCGGCACTATAAATAAAGTCGAAATAAATCGGAGCAAATTCGCTCAAATACTCCTGTGGCGCGAGGTTTTCGTCTAAGCTAAGCAGATCATCTAGCTTTTTATCAAGCCTTTGGGTGTGAAATTCGACCACACGCAAAAATAGATTTTCCTTGCTTTCGAAATATTTGTAAATAGAGGCAAGCGAGCCACCGCTGATAGCGACGATATCATTTAGGCTGACGCTGTCATATCCTCGCTGTAAAAATAGCTCTGTGGCCACCTCGAAAATCTTTTCTATGCGAATTTGCGATTTATAATACCTTGATTTTTGTGCCATTAATCCTTCCTATCAATAAATTTTTGTTGCGGATAGACAAACACACTCTCGCGTGTAATGCTGATTTTTTCATCATCAACCGCGTAAGCTTTGATGATTAGCGGTAAAACGACATTATCGTGCTCGTTTTCTAGGCTCAAATTTGCCTTGCTTGTAAGCGAGACTATGATTTTTGCCTTTTTGCCGGGGCTTACTTTTACAGGCTCGTCTGGGCGAGAAATGCTGATATTTTCGTTATCTACGCTAAAAAAGAAGCTGTGCGGTTCGCTGTGGGTGTTTTCGAATAAAAATGTATAGCTGTTTTTGACGATTTTTTCGCCGTTATCGTCGAAATCTATTTTATAGAGCTGGGTGTTGCGATTGATGTTTAAAAGCATGCTCTCTTTCGTGCCACTCATCACCACTAGCCCGATTAGCGCAGCGGCTAGCACGCCGATATAGCCAATCGTGCGAAATCGCATAAATTTGACCTTGCTTTGCGATTTTTGCGCATTTAGGCTCGTCCAGTTGATAAGTGGAGCTTTGCCAAGCTTACTCATTATATTTGAGCATGCGTCGGCGCATTCTAGGCAGTTTATGCACTCTAACTGCATGCCTTTGCGGATATCGATATGTGTCGGACAGATCCTCACACACGCCTGACAGCCGGTGCAATCCCCGCTAGAAGGCTTGTTTGAGATTAAATTTTTATGCTCGTCATAAACCACACCACCTCTGATATCATCGTAAATCACGCCGAGCGAGTCTTCATCGAGCATGGTCGATTGAATCCTTGCGTAAGGGCAGATGAAAACGCAGAAATTCTCGCCCAAAAATGTGATATCAAATGTCAAAAACGCCGCAAATCCTAGCACGATACCAAAGAGAAGTTTATGCTCGCCAGCCTCGCCTAGATAGGCAAAAAAGCTTTGTGGCGGCACGAAAAACCAGAGCAAATTTGAGGCTGCAATCAGCGCAACAATGGCAAAAAGCGCAACCGCGATGATGCCCTTTGCGCCAGCTTTTTCGCCCTTTTGTTTGTTTGTGATAGAGCCACGAATTTTAAGAATTTTGGTGCAGATTAAATCTCTATAAATCACGCGAAAAATCGTTTGCGGACAGGCCCAGCCACACCACACACGCCCGCCAAGCGTGGTTAGGAAAAATATCGAAATGAAAAAGAATATTATCAAAAACGGCATTAAGAAAAATTCTTGCGTCGAGAAGGTGTTGAAAAAAAGGTGGATTTCTTTTTTTTCAAAACTGATTAAAAATAGGTGTTTGCCGCCTATTTGAAGCCACGGCATGATGAAAAGCCACAGCGAAGCGATAGTGTAAAAAAAGTAGCGCTTCTGCCTGAATTTCGAGATTTTACTCTCCATGAAATGTCCTTTTTGTATAAATGCACGATTTTACTCTTAAAAGATTAATTACATATTAAAAATATAGAATTTGGATATTATGTCGCGAAAAAAATCTAAAATTTGTCCGTGAAATTTGATATTTAAAGCCCATTTTTAGGCAAAATTCGCCATAATACCCAGTTTTAAAATTTCAACGCGGATAAGGCGAATTATGAGAGAGGTTTCTATAAGCGAAGCGTCCGAAATTTTGGGTGTTTCAAAAGAGGCGATTTACAATAGAATCAGGCGAAATTCTATTCGCACGACAGAGATTAATGGCGTAAAATATGTCGTTTTAGAAGACGAAAATGACGAAATTTCAAATTCTAGCGCGCAAGGAGCTAGCGCAAAGGTGCGCCCCTCAAAACCTGCCTCGCAAAATTCGAACCAAAATTTTATTGATTATTTAATCAAAGAAATCGCCGAGCTAAAAGAACAAATCCAAACCTTACAAAATGATAAAGACAAACTTTACCGCGAAAAAGAGGAAATTTTAATCTCATCAAAAGAAGAAATCAAGCTCATGTATAAAGAGCGAGATGAGAAGCTTGGGTATTTTCTCTCGTTTTTCGAAAAACCGCTAATCGGCGAGAGCGCGCGTGATAAAAAACCATACGATGTCGAGGTAAAAGAGCAAATTTTCGATGAAAACGAGTGGCTAAGCCTAGCGAAATTTATCAAAAGCCTAGATTTAGGGCGCAAAAAACGGATGAAAGCCCAGAGTCTAATCATCGAAAATATCGGCGCAAACGAGCTAATCAGGGTCATTGGCGATGAGCTTTTGGTGCATAAGAGTTTAGATATCAAAAATTTAAAAGGAAAAAAATGAAAATTAGAAAAATTGCAAGTTATGCGATTGTGGGCGGTTTTGGGCTGATTTTATCTGGCGCTTTGGCAGGCTGTGAGCGCGAAAATACAGGCTCAGAGCTTCGTATCCAAGAGGGCGCGCTAGTTAGAATCGAGGAAGTAGCGCCCGGAAAATATAAAATTTTAGAGGAATTTCCTAGCGAAAAAACGCAAATTATCTTAAAAAGCTTGGACGGAAGCGAGAGAATTTTAAGCGAGGCTGAGACAAATGCACTTTTGGCTGAGGAAAACGCCAAAATCGACGCTGGCACTTCAAATTTAACTAATCAAAACGCCGAAATTTCTAGTGGCGGATACAGCCTTGGCGAGGCGATTTTAGCAAGTGCAGCAGGCGCAATCATCGGCTCATGGATAGGCTCGAAACTCTTTGGCTCACCAGCGTATCAAACGCACAGACAAACAGCCTTTAAAAACCCTAGCGCGTATTCAAGGAGTGTAAATAGTTTCAAAGAGGCTAGGGCAAACAACGCCAAAGCAAAAAGTGGCAAAAGCGGATTTTTTGGCTCAAAATCAGGCACAAATTCCCCAGCAAAAAGTGGCGGCAGTATGTTTGGGGGCTAAATTTGCCCCGAATTTGCCAAATTTAGGCTAAATTTTAAAATTCAAGGAAATAGATGAAACTCAAAAAACTAACCCCACTAAGCAATGAATTTTTAGAAAAACTTGGCTTTTCGTGGCACACTGACGCGGATTTATCAGCATACATAGCAGATGAGGTCGTAAGTGTGAGCCCAGAGGAGGCAAACGCCTACTACGAGGCGGCAAACGAGCTGTATGATATGTTTATCGCTGCGGCGCAGTATGTGATAGATAATGACCTTTTCCACGAGCTTGGAATTCCGTTTAATCTAGTAGAAATTATCAAAATGAGCTGGGAAAATGATGTGCATTGGCACCTTTATGGCAGGTTTGATTTCGCAGGCGGATTAGACGGCGAGCCGATAAAACTGCTTGAATTCAACGCCGATACGCCAACGGCTGTGTTTGAAACAGCGATTATCCAGTGGGCGTTGCTTAAAGAAAATGGACTTGATGAAATGGCGCAATTTAACGAGCTTTTCGCCGCGATTAGCGATAATTTTAAACGCCTTGTCGTTTTGGGCGGAGAGTTGGAGGAATTTGATAAATTTTACGAGGGGTGGAAAATTTTGTTTAGCTCGGTCGCTGGAAGCGATGAGGACGAGAAAACAATCAGACTTTTGCAAACAGCTGCCGATGAAGCGGGCTTTAAGACAGCTTTTGCATATGCGCACGAGGTCGAGTTTGATGACGAGAAGGGGGTATTTTTTGGTGGTGAAAATTATGAGTATTGGTGCAAACTAATCCCGTGGGAGGCGATTGCTATCGAGGAAGGCGAACTAGCCTTGATACTAAAAAACATAATGAAAAACCAAAAAGCAATTATCCTAAACCCCGCATACACGCTACTTTTCCAAAGCAAGGGAATAATGAAAATTTTATGGGATTTATACCCAAATCACCCGCTTTTGCTAGAAAGCGCGTGCGAGCCACTAATCGGCAAAAAAATGGTCAAAAAGCCGTTTTTTGGGCGCGAGGGAGCAAATGTGAGTATTTTTGACAAAGATGGTAAAAAAATCAAAGAAAATGGTGGCGAATACGCAAACCAAAATTTCTTATACCAAGAATTTGCAAATCTAAACACTGATAAAAGCGGCGCAAAATACCAAGCTGGGGTGTTTTACGCCTTTGAAGGCTGTGCGCTTGGATTTAGGAAGGGCGCAGATATCATCGACAACTATTCTAAATTTGTCGGTCACTACATCGAAGGGGTGGAGTAATGAAACCAAAAATTGTTTTACTTGACGCTGATACATTAGGAAGCGACGCAAATTTCAGCGAATTTGAGGCCTTGGGCGAGCTTGTAACATACCCGAAAACCAAGCCAGAGCAGACAATCGAGCGTTTAGCGGGCGCTGATATCGTCATCACAAACAAGGTTTTAATCACAAAAGAGGTACTCGAAAAGACAAATTTAAAGCTAATTTGCGTAAGTGCAACCGGCACGAACAATATCGACTCCGAAGCGGCAGCAGCGCATGGCGTGCCTGTGAAAAATGTCGCTGGGTATTCGACCAAAAGCGTATCTCAACAAGCCTTTGCTACGCTTCTAGCGCTTTTAAACGATGTGAGATACTACGCCGAATACGGCGAGAAAAAATGGTGCGAGAGTGAAATTTTCACACATTTAAACGCGCCAATTGATCAAATTTCTGGCAAGAATTTTGGCATAATCGGCCTTGGCGAAATCGGTCGCGAAGTAGGGCGCATAGCAAAAGCCTTTGGCGCAAATGTCTGCTACTACTCTACGAGCGGGGCGCACGATGACGCTGAGTTTAAAAGGGTGGATTTAGATACTATGCTTAAAGAGTGCGATATCATCTCGGTTCATGCGCCATTAAACGAAAAAACAAAAGGGTTAATCGGCAAAGATGAAATCGCTAAAATGAAAAAGGGCGCTGTGTTTATGAACTTTGGTCGTGGCGGAATCGCCGATGAGAGTGCATTGGCGTGGGCTATCGATGAAATGGGACTTCGCGTGGGTCTAGATGTGGTCGAAAAAGAGCCGATTAACGCTGATAATCCGCTTCTTGGCGTGAAAAACAGGGCAAATCTAATCCTTACTCCGCACATTGCATGGGCGAGCGTGGAAGCGCGCAAACTGCTAATCTCCAAAATCGCAGGAAATATCAAAGAATTTTTAAATGCGTAAATTTAAAGGGCAATTTGCCCTTTAAATTTTAAAATTTTGCAAAATTTATAAAATCTAAATTTAATCATTTTTAAAAACCCTTTTTAAAATTTAAAAAAAGGGTTTTAAATTTAAATCTACGCTTCTAGTATTGCGCCACTGCTGGCGTTGGTTACTAGTTTTTGGTATTGGCGAAGCCATCTGCCCTCTACCTTTTTGCCCTCGTATTTCCACGCGGCACGGCGAGCGGTGATTTGGGCGTCGCTTAGACGGACATTTATGCTGAAATTATCCACATCGATATCGATTATATCGCCGTCTTTGAGTAGTCCTATCATACCGCCCTCGGCTGCTTCTGGGCTTACATGGCCGATACTTAGCCCTCTTGTAGCACCGCTAAAACGCCCGTCTGTGATGAGCGCGACATCTGCACCAAGGCCACGGCCCACGATTAGGCTAGTTGGGCTTAGCATTTCTTGCATGCCAGGACCGCCTCTTGGGCCCTCGTAGCGTATGACGACTACATTTCCTTTTTGCACTTTTCCGCCCGAAATCCCCTCGATTGCCTCGTCTTGGCTGTTAAAGCAAATCGCCTTGCCACTAAATTTGCGCTCGCCAATGATTCCAGCGGCTTTTATAACGCAACCTTGCTCGGCCAAATTTCCAAACAAAATTGCTAGTCCGCCACGCTTAGAATACGCGTTTGCTACGGTGTGGATTATGTTTTCGTCCTTGATATCGTCGTTTTGGATACGCTCGCCTAGGCTTTCGCCACTGATTGTGAGTAAATTTAAATCAAGCAAAGAGCTATCAAATTTGCTTATTTCCTTCATTATAGCGCCCAGTCCGCCTGCTTTTTGCACATCTTGCATATGCACGCCAGGTAGGCTTGGGCTGACTTTGGCTATGTGAGGCACACTGCGCGAAATTTCGTTTAATTCCGCGATATCAAGCGGTGCGCCCGCTTCGCGTGAGATTGCTAGCATGTGCAAAATCGTATTTGAGCTACCGCCCATTGCCATATCCATAACCATGGCGTTGCGGATCGATTTTTCGTTGATTAAATTTCGGATTTTAAATCTCTCATCGAGCGCAATTTCGCAAATTCTTCTAGCGGCCGCGCGTAATAATTCCTCGCGCTCAGGCGTAAGGGCTAGAATCGTTCCGTTGCCTTTAAGCGCGATTCCAAGAGCTTCGCATAGGGTATTCATTGAGTTTGCAGTAAACATACCAGAGCAACTTCCCCCGCCAGGACATGCCGCGCACTCGATAGCTTTTAATTGCTCTTCGTTAATCTTGCCGGTCTCATACGCGCCAACAGCCTCAAATGCGGTATTTAAGTCGATTTGTTCGCCACCTAGTCCCTTGCCAGCAGCCATTGGACCACCACTAGCAAAAATCGTAGGCACATTTACTCTCAAAGCTCCCATTATCATGCCAGGCACGATTTTATCGCAGTTTGGTATGCATAGAAGAGCGTCGAGTTTGTGAGCGTTCATCACGGTTTCTATCGAATTTGCGATGATTTCACGACTTGGTAGCGAGTAGAGCATTCCGCTATGCCCCATTGCGATACCGTCATCGACGCCGATTGTATTAAACTCAAACGGCACACAGCCATTTTTACGAATTTCGTCTTTTACGATTTTGGCATATTCGTTTAGATAAAAATGCCCCGGAATACACTCGATAAAGCTATTTGCCACGCCGATAAACGGCTTATCAAAGTCCTCGTCCTTTAATCCTGTCGCGCGAAAAAGTGAGCGGTGCGGTGTGCGTGTGTAGCCCTTTTTAACGATATCGCTTCTCATAAAAATCCTTTGAAATGAAATTTGGTGATTTTATCAAAATTTTAATAAATTTTAGCAGGTGAAATTTGGCAGAATTTAGTAGTTGCGAGAAAATCTCGCAACTAAATTTTATGCAAAAAATAGATAAACATAAAGCGATACTATCACCGCGCCAGCAAAGGCTAGGTAAGCACCTGCTTTAATCATATCCATTTGTTTAATCATGCCAGTGCCAAAAACTAGGGCATTTGGCGGAGTTGCTACTGGCATTACAAACGCACAACTTGCGCCGATACCAATTACGATTGTAAGTGTTTCTTTCGGCAAGCCCATGTGAGCTGCGACGCCCGCAAATACAGGCACCAAAAGCGCAGCCGAGGCAGTGTTACTAGTAAATTCTGTAAGGCAGATGATAAATACAGCAGTTACAAGCAATACCAAATATACAGGCGCGTCTTTGAAGGTATCAGCGACTAAATTTCCTAGCACGCTAGAAGCCCCTGACATACCTAGCACTGCACTTAGCGTTAGTCCTCCACCAAATAGCATCAAAACACCCCACTCTGTGTTTTCGGCCACATCGTGCCATTTAGCAAGACCTAGCATTACCACAGCGATTGCGGCGCACACAGCGACATAGGAGTCGTCGATTTTAAAGCCGATTACCTTGCTGATGTCTTTTGAGAAAATCCACGCAAACGCAGTGATTACGAAAACTATGACGGTAAGTATGCGCTTGTTGTTCCATGGAATTTCTTCGAGTTCGATCTCGACTTTGTGATTTAAATTTGGGCGGAAGACCAAATATAGCACCACTAACATTAATGGAAGCATTAAAAGCATTACCGGAAGTCCAACTTTCATCCAATCAGCGAAATTCCAGCCCAAAGCCTCAGCTGCGATGATGTTTGGTGGCGAGCCAACGATCGTGCCAAGTCCTCCGATACTAGCTGAATAGGCAATTCCTAAGAGTAAAAAGACGATTGTGCCACGATCTTCTTTTTTCTTTGCGTCCAAATTTGCGCAAATTCCAAGCGCAAGTGGTAACATCATCGCAGCGGTTGCGGTATTTGATACCCACATTGATAAAAGCGCAGTCGTGATACATATCAAAATCGCAGCCACGCCAAGGCGTCCGCCAGCTTTTTGGATAAGCCAGGTTGCGATTTTTTTGTCGAGTTTTTGCATGTGAAGTGCCGTAGCTAGGGCAAATCCACCAAAAAATGTAAAAATCGTAGGGTTTGCGAAATTTGCCAAGGCGTTTTTTAGCGTCAAAGCCGTAAATTCGCCGTCTTTGCCAAATTTGCCAATCCCAATCGCCACAGCCAAAACTGGCACCATAAGCGCTGTAATCGTGATATGCACGGCCTCTGTAAGCCACATAATCGCGATAAATGCCAAAAGCGCCAAGCCCTTTTTGACATTTGGCTCAAACGGCAAGACATTGTAAAGCGCAAATGCGATTAACGCCGCTACTATCGCAATGATAATGCCACGCTTCGGAAACGAATCAACATCGGTTAGTTGCGCCACTTCCGCAACTTCTTCCGAGTTTTGCGGTTCTAGGTCTGGGAAGTTGTGCCCACGCACCTTGATTTGATCAGGCATGTTACTCCTTTTTTGTAAGATTTTATGAATAATACAAAATTAGGTTGGAAATTTATTAAAATTGCGTTAAATAAAATTTGAAAATTTTTTTGTGCGTTACTTATGGTAACAAAATTTAAAAATTTGGCGAAATTTTAAAATTTTTATAAAATAATATTAATAAATTTTATCCTTTAAATTTGATTTAAATTACAAATTTTCACAAATTTAAAATTTAAAATGGTCAAATTTAAACGCTTCTAGCGCATAAATTTGACCTAAAAATTATTGAAGCGGGATATTTTCGCCGTTTAGTTGCAATAAATTTGAAGCCTTATCGTAGCTAAAATCAAGCTTTACGCCATTTCCCTCAGGGCGTAAAAACTGCGCCGAATACAGCTCGATTAGCGGTGCGAACGGGCGCAGGCTATCGTAATCAGAGATAAACTCGCCAAGGCTTGTGTCGATTTTAGCGCTGCCGCTGGCGCTCATTTTCGCAAACAGCGTCTCCTCATCGACGAAATCGCCCACGACACCCTTTGCGCTAAGGCTAAATTTTTTGCCGACGCTATTTTCAAAAGATAAATTTTTCAAATTTAGTGAAATATCATCTTTGAGCAAATCTCTTAAAATTTGCGGATTTTTTGCTAGTTCCTCTGCTTTGTTTTGGTTCGCAAATGCAAGCTCGCGGTAAAGTTTTTCGCTCATAGCGATGTCGCTATCGATTGCGACATTTCGCACTAGCACATCTGCGACTTTGAGGCTTGCTATGCGCGATTTATCGTCCATAAAGTATTTTCCAGCGCTAATCTTAGTCTCGCCCTCGCTAGAAGCGTCATTTGCGACGATAAATCTATCGCCCTCTACGGTGATTAGGGCGTTTTTAAGGCTGGAAGTATAGCCCATATCAGCTAGGAAATAATCCACTAGCTCTGCGCCATTTTTGACGCCGTTTTTGTATTTCATATCGTAGTTAAGGCCCTGCATTTCGATATCCACACCCTCTACGCCATAAACGAAAAATTTATCCAAACTCAAATTTAGGGTTTTAAAAATTTCGCCATTTAAATCGCTAACTCCGCCAAAATTTAGCCCGCTTAAATTTATCATCACCCCCTCGTTTGAGTATTCGGCGTCTGCTATTTGGGTGATAAATTTAATATCAGTTGCGATTGTGACGCGGTTTGTAGCGATTTCCTCAGTTTTGAAAAATTGTTTTAAAATTTCAGCATAGTGTGGGGTAGTGATTTTGATTTTTCCCTCGATTTGCGCGCCATCAGCGATATTTGCGACACTGTGCGCGATAGTATAATCATACCTAAACTCCAAATCCTGCGGGAAAATCTCATCCATTTCGGAATTTAACTTTTGCAAATCCTTAGCTTCTGCCTCGCCATGCACGCTAGCTACGACTGCGGCTAGCTGATCTTTTAGGGTTTGTTTTTTAATCACGCCGATAAAATATCCAGCAGACGAGCTATCGCCTCGGTCGAATTTACGCTCTTTAACCTCGAAAAACTGGCTATTTTCTAGCATTTGGTTAATGTATTTTTCGGCTAGCTCGCCTGCTTTGTTGCCAACTACGCTATCAATAGCCTTAGCGAT
The DNA here is from genome assembly GCF_027737645.1 of Campylobacter sp. JMF_15 NE4. Lineage (NCBI taxonomy): Bacteria > Pseudomonadati > Campylobacterota > Epsilonproteobacteria > Campylobacterales > Campylobacteraceae > Campylobacter > Campylobacter sp. JMF_15 NE4. Next base: position 415,265 of record NZ_JAOVTY010000002.1, read on the forward strand.
AGGGTTTGCGGGCGCACTTTGCTCTACTTTTGGCTCATTTTGGCTCTCGCCCTTATCTTTGCTTGGCAAAAAGGCAAAACCCAAAATTAGCACGATTACAGCCACTATGGGAACAAGAAATTTTTTCACAGCTTCTCCTTAAAATTTGGATTAAATTCAAAAAGACATTGTAACCAAAAATAATAAAATTTTAAATTATCTATCTTTAACCAAAACAAAGATATAATTTCGCCATTAATCAAAATCAAAATTTAGGATATTTCTATGTCAAAACAAACGAAGTATATTTTTGTGACGGGTGGCGTTTTAAGCTCCCTTGGCAAGGGTATTGCGGCGGCATCGATTGCGACACTTTTGAAGCACTCGGGGCTTAAAGTTCGCATGCTAAAAGCAGATCCATACATCAATGTCGATCCAGGCACTATGAGCCCGCTTGAACACGGAGAGGTTTTTGTCACTGATGACGGGGCTGAAACTGACCTTGATTTGGGACATTATGAGAGATTTTTGGACGAAAATTTAAGCCAAGATAACAATTTCACCACAGGTAGAGTTTATAGTGCGGTAATCGAGCGCGAGCGCAGGGGGGATTATCTAGGCAAGACTATTCAAGTAATCCCGCATATCGTGGGCGAAATCGTGCGCCGTATCAAAAAAGCGGGCGAAGACAACGACATTTTAATCGTCGAAATCGGCGGAACCGTGGGCGATATCGAGGGTTTGCCGTTTTTGGAGGCGATAAGGGCTATGAGAGTGGAGCTTGGGCGCGCAAACACCATGAATATCCACCTAACGCTAGTTCCATATATCAAGGTCGCTGGCGAGCTAAAAACCAAACCAACCCAGCACAGCGTGGGCGAGTTGCGCCGTATCGGTATCAGTCCTGATATGATAATCTGCCGTTCGGAAATGCCTTTAAATCGAAATTTAAAGGACAAAATCGCGCTAAGTTGTGGCGTGGATAAAAACTGCGTCATCGAAAGCCCAGATAGCCAAAGCATATATCAAATTCCACTCGCATTTATGAACCAAGGAATTTTAGAGCCGATTGCAAGCTTCCTAAATTTAGGCGTTTTAAAGCCTGATATGAGCAAATGGGATAGCCTAGTCAAGCGCGTAATCGCTCCGACTAATGAGACCACAATCGCATTTGTAGGCAAATATATCGACCTTAAAGAGAGCTACAAATCCCTAACCGAGGGCATTATCCATGCAGGGGCTACTTTGGATACTAGGGTAAATCTCAAATGGATTGATAGCGAAAAAATAGAAGAGTCAAATTTAGATGAAATGCTAAGCGATGTAAATGGCGTGCTAGTAGCCGGGGGATTTGGCGTGCGTGGCGTAGAGGGCAAAATTTTAGCCATAAATTACGCTAGGACGCACAAAGTGCCGTTTTTAGGCATTTGCCTTGGTATGCAATTATGTATAATCGAATTTGCACGAAATGTGCTAGGCATAAAGGACGCAAATTCAATCGAATTCGACGAAAATACCAAAAGTCCGCTTATTTATCTCATTGATAGCTTTATCGACGCAAGTGGCAAAAAACAAATCCGCACGCACAAAAGCCCGCTAGGTGGGACTATGCGCCTTGGCGGATACGACTGCGATACCAAAAAAGGCTCACTGCTAGCCAAAATTTACGATGGCGCAAAGACTATTAGAGAGCGCCACAGACACAGATACGAGGCAAACCCTGAATATAGAGCCAAATTTGAAAAAGAGGGTTTGATCGTGTGTGGCGAATCAAACGGCCTAATCGAGGCGGTAGAGTTAAAAAATCATCCGTTTTTTCTAGGTGTGCAGTTTCACCCAGAATTTACTAGTCGCTTAGTGCGCCCAAATCCTGCGATTTTGGGCTTTATCGAAGCTTCTATTAAAAATGTTAGGTAAAAACGAAGTAAGGGAAATTTTACAATCGAGGTTTGCAAATGATAAACATACAAAACTTAGTGAAATTCCCTTACCAAGCCAGCTCAAAGATATCTATAAGGCTGCATTGCGTATAAAAACTGCCATTGATGAAAATGAACGCATAGCAGTCGTGGGTGATTACGATGTCGATGGTATCGTAAGCACCGTGATTATGAGCGACTTTTTTAACCAAATCGGCGCAGATTATGTCATAAAAATCCCGAATCGCTTCACTGACGGATACGGGCTAAATAACGAAATAATCGACGAATTAGAGGGTATCGGGCTGATTGTTACCGTTGATAACGGCACTTCGGCGATAGAAGCAGCGCAAATTTGCGCTAAAAAGGGTATTGATTTAATCATCACAGATCACCACATGCCACCACCAATCCTGCCAGAAGCCTACGCTATCGTCAATCCAAAACAACCAGACTGCACCTTTCCAAATGTCGAAATTTGCGGGGCGCAGGTCGCGTGGTATCTAGTGGGCGCGCTCAAAGAAACCCTTGGCGTGAATTACGATATGTCTAGCCTAATGGATATCCTAATCATCGCCATAATCGCCGATATGATGGAGCTTAGAGATATGAATAGGGCGCTTTTGCGCTATGGTATCAAAAAGCTAAACAACTCAAACAGAGCTTGTTTTAAGGCGATTAAAGAGCATTATTTCAAAAAACATTTCGAATTCGACGATATTAGCTATACGATTGCTCCGCTGATTAACTGCACGGGGCGCATGGACGATGCGACGATGTCGTATAAATTTCTGTGTGCGCGCGATATCAGAGAGGCAAATCAATACCTAAAAATGATAGATCACATCAACAACTCTCGCAAAGAGGAGGAAAAGGCCCTTTACGAGCAAATCGCGCAAAGTATCAACGAAGACGACAATATCATCGTGGTTTGGGGTGATGAGTGGCACGAGGGGATTATCGGAATCGTCGCTTCGCGCCTAAGCAAAACTTACAAAAAACCAGCGATTGTTTTTAGCGTGCATGAGGATCGCGCCAAGGGAAGCGCTAGAAGCGTGGGGAAATTTGATATTTTAAATTTAATCTCATCGCAGGCTGAAATTTTAACCACCTATGGCGGGCATAAGGGTGCAGCTGGCGTGGGGATAGAGCCTGCGAATTTAGAGGAATTTAGGCGCAGGGTAAATGCGAAAATTACGCCTGATGATTTGGAGGATTTCAGGGCGGCGGACGATTTGCTAGGCGAGCTAGAAGTTTCGCAAATCGACTTTGAACTGCTTGAAATTTTGGAATTTTTCGAGCCTTACGGGCAGAAAAATCCAAAACCTGTCTTTAATATCTGTGGCGCGAGTGTGGGCAATGTGCGCCAAATCGGCAAAGATGGCAAACATATCAAAATGAGTATCCAAAAAAACGGCGCCAGCGTCGAGGCGCTGTGGTTTAACTATGATTTTTTGCCACGCGAAAATCAGAGAGTGGATTTGATTTTTAGCATAAATAAAAATAATTTCAGAAGTGTAATCTCGCCAGAACTTGTGATAAAACAGATGAGCCCGGCTGAGTAAGGCATGAAATTTGGGTTAAATTTAGCGTGAATTTAGCCCAAATTTAGGATTTTTTCCATTGTTTTACCTCCATTACATCTCCCATCATATCTTCATCGCCCTCTTCTTCATCAAGCCACCACCACTCTTTCACATTATCGATAAACCATTTTTCCTTTATCAAATAAACATAAGCAAAACTGCCTAAACTAGAAAAACCATTTTCGCCCCTAATGGCATAATATGTGTTTTTGTCTTGCTTTTGCATATTGCACTCTTTGGCGATTTTATCAATCTGTGCGTAAAGCGTTTCTGGGCGGTATTTGCCCTCGCGCAGGATTTTTTCCTCGTCAAGGACAAATCTCGTTCCCATTAGCGGATAGGTGCTATTTTCGTCCCTCATTTGCTCTCGCCTTTGTTTTTCATCTTCGCAAGCGCATCAAGTGCGCTTTCATAGGCTTTTTTGCTGATTTCACGCGCTTTTTGGCTCATATTTTTCGCCATATCCGTTTTGATTTCGCTAAGCTTCTCGCTCATTTCCTTTTTAAAGCTATCAAATTTCTCATCAAGCTCGAAATTTTCGATGATTTTCTCGCCCTTTTCCTTCCATTGCGCGCTTAGATCCTTGGCCTTTTCGCCAAATTTCATTTCGCTGATTTTATCGCTTAGCACCTCGCCAAGCTCGCCATAAATTTTCTTAAATTTCGACAAATACCCGCCAAATTCCTCTTGCGCTAATTTTTCGATTTCGCTTTTGGCTGGCTCGCCAGCGCGAGAGATTGCGTCGCTTAAAACAGCCGTGAAAATGTCGCTAGTCTGGGCGATTTGCGCCTTTTTTTGCTCCAAGGTCTGCACGCTCTCATCAGGGCTCACGCTCATATCGTCTAGGTATTTTTCAGCCACTTTGGTGATCGCATCATACACGCCAAGCACGGCTCCGCGGATTAGTGCAGGGGCAGTGTTTTTGCTCTCGTTTGCCACGAAAATCGCGCTTTCGATGATGAGTTTGGCTATCTCTTTTAGGCGGAAGCGGGTAAATTCGCCCTCGCTAATAGCGTAAAATGCGATATTTTTCGCCGTATGATGCGCCGTATCCTCGATATCATCGCCGTTTTCAAGCACGCTGATAAACGCCATTTCGCTAGCTTCTTTTAAAACATCGGCAAGCAAAAGCGAGTTTTTGCTAAGCTCGCCAAGAGCGTCAGCGACTATGATTTTTTCATTTTCGCCCAAATTTGGGAGCAAATTTTCGATTTTTTCGTAGCCGTTTTCGACTAAATTTAAAAGCTCTCTTTGTGAGGCTAGGATTTTTTTGCGCAAATCGTCGTATTCGTAAAACAGGCTATAAAGCTCCTTTTCGCCCTCTTCGCAAAGTGCCTTTTTTGCGCCGTTTATGACAGATTTGGCGTTTGATTTGTTTAAAATTTCAAGCTCACCTAGCTTGGCGCAAAGTGCGCTAGTAAGGGTTGCAAATTTAGCGGTTTTCTCATTTTTACTTAAATTTCCAAATTCGCTTTCGCACGCTAAAAATGCCAAATTTTCGATACTTTCAGTAATTTGCGCCTCGCTTGCGCTGCGTAAATTCTCGCCAAATTTAGCTAGTAATTCCTCTTTCATACTCTCTCCTATAATACAAATTTAAAATTTTTCTTTAATTTCTCAAAAACGCCCAGCCTGTGAGCCTCGCTGGCTACCAAGACCGAAATATCAAAGCTAGCGTATTTTCCGCCGTTTGAAAATTTCGAAAATTTCAGGCTGTATTCCTCGTTAGCTAAAACTTCGTCAATCTTTTCTTTTTTTTGCGTGGCGCACTCGATGATGACCTTGTATTTCCACTGCGCCGGATAGGCGATTACAGGCTTACTCTCTAACATACACGCCACTTTTGCCACCCTCTTTGCGCTCTAAGATTATGTCTGAAATGCGCATTGATTTATCCACGGCCTTAACCATATCATAAATGGCTAGTAAGCCCACGCTCACGCCAGTTAGAGCCTCCATTTCCACGCCTGTTTTACCAGTAATTTTTACTGTAACATAGAGTTTAAAAGCGTTTGGCAACTCTTCAATTTGCGTTTTTACCGAATTTATCATTAGCGGGTGGCACATTGGGATTAGTTCGCTTGTCTTTTTTACCCCCATGATAGCCGCTACAACGGCGGTTTGGAGCACGGGACCCTTTTTGCCATCGCCCTCTTTGACTGCGCGAAATGCGGCCTCGTTTAGGTGGATTATCCCGCTGGCTGTGGCTACGCGCTCGGTGTCGTCTTTGGCGCTGACATCGACCATGCGTGGCATATTGTTTTCATCTATGTGTGTTAGCATTGATTTTCCTTGGAATTTGATTTGGCGGGATTATAGCAAATTTTTGGGCATAAAAAAAGCCTAGACCCGAAAGCCTAGGCAAATACAAAAAGGAGGTTTTTATCTTGTCGGACAGGGGGATTATACTACTAGTTTGGTAAATAAATGATTAATATGTGATATAAAAATGATAATTTAAGTATATTTTAATATGCGAAATTTGGGAATTTCGCATATTTTTTTTATTTTCAGACTTTGAACATTTTCATCAATGTGCCAAGATCAAGCCCAGCTTGCCCACCATTATCTGCGCCAAAACCAGCCTTGTTTCCGCCACCGATGATATTGCCGAGTATCCCGCCTAGATCGTTCATATCGATTTTGCCGTCGCCGTTTGTGTCAAATTTCGCCACAGCAAGCTTGCCGATAAGCGCGGTAAAATCTACGCCTGATTTATCTACTGAGTTTGCGTTTGCTCTCTCTCCACCGCCTAAAAGTCCGCCTAACACAGCTCCAATCATATCGCTGCCGCCGCCATTGCCCATAGCATTAGCTGTGTTGCCTTTCAAAAAGTTATTGCTAACGCCGGCGATTAGGGCATTTACTTGATCATCAGGCAAATCAACGCCTAAAAATTTCTCGATAAATGCAGTAGGGTTTGCTTGGAAATTGCTGACATTTCCCTCGTCGCTTTTTAGCGCAGAAACCATTTTCATAAGTGCGTTTAAATCCATAATAGCTCTCCTATCATTAAAAATTTGGCTGATATTTTAGCAAAATTTTAATAACAATCATTAAAATTTACCTTTTTTACCTAAAATTACGCAAAAATTTTCAAGGAGAAAAAATGAAAAAATTTTATCTTGTTTTGGCGATTTTATGCGGTTTAACTCACGCAAATGAGGATAGCGACAAGCTATTTGGGGATACTAAAATTTCCTTGCCATGCGATTTAAACACAGCCTCGTGCCTTAGCAATGCAGGTGGCGAGAGCGCGAGTTTTACAATCATACCAGCGCCGATTGTAGCGATGAGCGAGAGTGAGGTTGTGGTTAGCGGGATTTTGCGCGAACTAAAAAATCCAACCCTAAAAATCAAAGGAATTAGCATGAATATGGGAAATTTCGAAAGCCCGCTTGTCCGCTTTAACGACGGCTCATACCACGCTAAAATCATGGTCGCAGCCTGCCACAGCCCTATCATGCGCTACAAACTCGAAATTTTTGAAAATGGCGAAAGCACAGGGCATTTTATCTATTTTGATTTGCGCAAAACGCCAAAACACAAATAAATCAAAATTTGCATAATTAGGCAAGAATTTTGCAATATTGTTCTATTAAAATTTTAAAAATTTTGGTATAAAAAGGTAAATTTATTACAAGGAAAATTTATGCAAACATTAAAACAAATGCGATTTAGTGGCGAAAGAGCACTTTTTGGCGCGAAAAATTTAAAAATAGAAAATTCCGTTTTTTGCGACGGCGAATCACCGCTGAAAGAGAGCTCTGACATAATCGTGCAAAACTCAAAATTTGAGTGGAAATATCCGTTTTGGTATGCGAAAAATATCGAAATCTCAAACTGCCTTTTCGATGAAATCGCGCGCGCAGGTATCTGGTATAGCCAAAATTTAAAGATAAAAGATTGCGTTTATGGCGCGCCAAAGGGGCTTCGCAGAGTGAAAAATGCGCACATTGAAAATGTCCAATTTACAGACGCGCTAGAAACCCTGTGGCACTGCGAGGATATCGTGCTTAAAAATATCAGCGCAAAAGGCCCATATTTCGGGCTTGATTGCCAAAATTTAGAAATACAAAATTTAAATCTTTTTGGCGATTATTGCTTTGACGGCTGCAAAAATGTAAAAATAAAAAATTCAAAACTTCTTAGCAAAGACGCATTTTGGAACTGCGAAAATATCTTAATCGAGGATTGTTTCATCGCGGGCGAGTATTTTGGCTGGAATTCCAAAAATGTTACTCTGAAAAACTGCAAAATCGAAAGCCTACAAGGATTTTGCTATATGCAAAATTTGCGCCTAGAAAACTGCGAGCTCATAAACACGACCTTGGCGTTTGAATTTAGCGATGTGCATGCCGAAATCATCGGCGAAATCGACAGCGTGAAAAACCCGCGCTCAGGGCTAATCAAAGCCGCTAAAATCCGCGAACTGATCCAAGACGGCGCGACAGATGCGAGCAAAACAGAGATTATCACTGAATTAAGGGCGTAAAATGGCGTATGAATTTGACAATCTGCCAAACCGAGCTGGCACAAAATCGCTAAAATGGGAAGTAGGTGAGGGCGAGCTTGCAATGTGGGTTGCGGATATGGATTTTGCCGTAGCACCCGAGATTTATGAGGCATTAAAAACTCGCTTGGAAGAGCGCGTGTATGGGTATAGCGTGCTAGATGAGCAGTGGGAAAACGCCTATACTTCGTGGTGGAAAAAAAGGCATAATTACGAAATCAAAAAAGGCTCTCTAACTTATGCTGGTGGCACGCTAGCAGCGATAAATTCGTTAATTCGCAAGCTTAGCGCGCCCGGGGAAAATGTCGTAATCCTAACGCCCGTTTATAACTGCTTTTTTTACTGCATTAAAAATATGGGCAGAAATACCCTTTCTTGCGAGCTTAGATACGAAGAGGGCGAGTATTTCATCGACTGGGGAAATTTGGAATTTTGCCTAAAAGACCCGCAAACATCGCTACTTTTGCTCTGCAATCCGCACAATCCTATCGGCAGGACCTTGCGCAAAGACGAGCTAATGAGAATCGGCGAGCTATGCGAAAAATACGGCGTCATCGTCATCAGCGATGAGGTGCATTGCGATATCACTGAGCCTGGCGTAAATTACACTCCATTTGCCGCTGCTAGCGAGGTTTGTGCGAATTTAAGCGCAAATATCATAGCTCCCACAAAGGCGTTTAATATCGCTGGTTTGCAAACAGCGGCTGTTTTTACCCCAAATCCAAAACTGCATAAAAAAGTCAGCCGTGCGCTAAATGGCGATGATATCGCAGAGCCTAGCTTTTTTGGGCTAATTGCGGCGATTTGTGCGTTTGAGAGAGGCGAAGCGTGGTTGGAAGAGATGAGAGCGTATGTGAGCGCAAACCGAAAATTTGTCAATGAATTTATCGCACGCGAACTGCCAAAAGTGCGTAGCGTAGCGCAAAATGCAACATATTTAATGTGGCTTGATGTAAGCGAGTATTGCGATGAGGGCACGAAATTAGCCAATTTTATCCGCCAAAAAACAGGGCTTTTCCTAAGCCATGGCGCGCAATACGGCAAGGGCGGAGAGAAATTTTTGCGATTAAATATCGCAACTTCGCGCAAAAATGTGATTGATGGTCTATCTAGGCTAAAAACTGCGCTTGATTTATGGGAAGGACAAATTTAAATTTCGACATAATATGTCAAAATTTCACGCTAAAATAGTGGAAATTTTAAGAAAGGAGCGCGAAATGAAAAAGATTTATTTCACAATCACTGGGCTAAATTTCTACTATGGGTGGGAATTTTTGAAGGAAAATATGGTCGTAAATCTCGAAAAAGAGCCAGATAATAAATACGACCGCGAGGCAATCGTCGTGAAATTGGAGGGTTTTGGCAAAATCGGCTATGTCGCAAACAGCACCAAAACTGTCATCGGCGAGAGCATGAGTGCTGGAAGGCTTTACGATAAATTTAAGAAAAAGGCAAAAGGTAAAGTTTTATTTGCGAGCGAGCGGGGCGTGATTTGCCGTTTTAAAGGCTAAAATTTAGGCGCAAAATTTGGTGAAATTTTGAAATTTGATAGAATTTTGAAATTTAAAGAAATTTGGTAAATTTGGGGCGAATTTGCCCCAAATTTTAACTTAAAACTAAAATCGGCACAAGAGCGTTGTGCAAGATATCCTCTGAAACGCTTCCTACAAAAAGCTTTTTGAAAAAACTCTTCGTAAATGCGCCAGTCGCGATTAAGTCTAGGTTGTTGGCGCGACGATATTTGATAATCTCATCGCCTGGCACATCGCCTGAGACACTTACAAATTCGGCGTTTTCGCCTTTTAAAATCTCTCTTGCGATTTCAAGCGTTTTTTGCGATTCCTCGGTGTCGTTATTTACATTTATGACATATTTTTTCGCGTCTTTTAAAAGTTTGGCCTCTTTTGTGAAATTTAGAGTTTTTTGCGCAGCCTCTGTGCCGTCAAATGCCACAAGCACGGAGTTTATCGGGCTGAAATCTTTATTTACCAAAAGCGCTGGAACTTTCATTTCTTTAATCAGCATAGTTGCGTTAAAGCCCACATCTTCGCTGTTTGTGCCCTTTATGCCTAGCACGAAAATTCTAGCCTCGTCTTTGTATTCTTCGATGATTTCGATAAAATCGCCGTCGCGCAAAATCGCGCTAGCGCTCACGCCCTGAGCCTTTGCCTCATCTACGCATTTATCTAGCCATGCTTTGATTTTGCTCTCATCTACTTCGTTGTCTTTGCCGTCAAACGCCCCATACTGCGACATTACCATATCATTTTCGCCCAAAACTATCCCGCCAGCTGCAAGTCCGTAAAAATTTTGACCAAGCTCTGGGGTTTCGATCACATGGATAAACACAGCCTCGGCGTCAAGACGCTTTGCAGTGTAGATTCCATAATCGCAAACAGGTTTTAAAAGCGCATTTTCATCAACACAGATAAATACTTTTTTGCTCATAGCTATCCTTTTGATTAAAATTCGAAAGAGAATAGCAAAATTTAGAATAAATTTCGTTTAAATTTCGCTATTTTTTATTATTCATCGCCTTTTTCTATAAATTCAAAATAATCGCTTGAATTTTCGTCAAATGTGCGGTTTTTTGTGTGATAGTAGTATAGATACGCTAGGCCAACGGGTGCGATGATGATAGAAAACGCAAAAAGCACTATCATAACTACAAGTTTCCAAATGAGCAAAAACACGGCATTTACGATAAAAAAGTTGTTTCCGATGATGAAATTTACGATACTTTCATACACAAATCTCGCATACGGATACAAAAGCGCGCAAATCGCATAAAATACATAGATGAAAAAATCCATGCCAGCAAATTCCTTGCCGGTCCTTGCGCTCATACTTTCTGCCGAGTAGCTTTGCGCCCAGATCAAAATCACAGCCAAAACTGCGCCAAAGATAAAATGTCTAAAATAATACGCCTTGTCTAACCCGCCAAAAGTTTTTTGCCAAATTCCCATAAAATTTCCTTTTTTTAAAATTTAAAAAGGGGATTATAGCTCTCCCCATTAAAAACAGATAAAATTTTGATTAAATTTGATTTATAGATAAATTTAGCTTTACAGCCCTGCGTTTGCAATCGCTTCGGCCTGTGCGTTTGTGATGAGCGGATCGATGATTTCATCAAAAAGCCCGCCAGCCATTATCGCGTCTAAGCGATAAAGTGTTAAATTTATGCGGTGGTCGCTAATGCGGTTTTGTGGGTAGTTGTAAGTGCGAATTCGACCGCTTCTATCGCCTGTGCCGACTTGATCTTTTCGTTCGGCGCGCTCTTTTTCTAGGCGTTCTTGCTCTTGCAAGTCATAAAGCCTAGCTTTTAGCACTTTCATCGCAGCTTCTTTGTTTTTGTGTTGGCTTTTGCCGTCTTGGTTGGTTACGACTAGACCTGTTGGTATATGGGTGATACGAACGGCGCTATCAGTGGTATTTACAGACTGCCCGCCATGCCCCGAGCTACGCATGACATCGATACGCAAATCGCTATCTTTGATTTCGATTTCGCTATCTTCGATTTCAGGCATCACAGCAACCGTGATAGCAGAGGTATGCACGCGTCCTTGACTTTCGGTTTCAGGCACTCTTTGGACTCTGTGTGTGCCGCCTTCGAATTTAAGCCTTGAATACGCCCCATCGCCCTTAACAAGCAAAATAACTTCTTTAAAACCGCCCACGCTTCCTTCGCTTTGGCTTACGATTTCGCATTTATAGCCACGAAGTTCAGCATAACGCAAATATGCTCCTAGCAAATCCCCCGCAAAAAGCGCAGCCTCGTCGCCACCGGTTCCGGCGCGAATTTCAAGGAAGATATTTTTATCATCATTTGGATCTTTTGGAAGAAGTAAAATTTTGATTTGCTCTTCGAGTTCGTCTTTTTCGAGTTCTAAATTTTTAAGCTCCTCTTTGGCAAGCTCGCCAAGTTCAGGATCGCCTAATAAATTTTTGTTTTCCTCGATATCAGCGACAACCTTTATATACCTATCTGCGGCGTTTTTTATCGGTTCGATACCTCTTTGCTCTTTGGAAAGCTTTGTCATATTTGAAATATCGCTTGCGATACCTGGATCACTAAGGAGCCGTGAAAGCTCCTCGTATCGGTCTAAAAAGGGTTGTAATTTTTGGGCTAACATTTAATGATAATTATGCGACTTTTAGTGTATTTACTAGTTTTGCCAAGCGGCTAACTTTTCTGCTTGCAGTTTCTTTTTTCAAAAATCCACGGCTAACGAAAGCGTGGAAGCTTTGATTAACTACTTTTAGCGCTGCCTCGGCTGCTGCTAGGTCTTTACTATCTACTGCTTCTCTTACCGCTCTTGTCATGTTTTTTACTCTTGTGCGGTAAAATCTATTGCGCTCTGTTTTTTTCACAGTTTGTCTAGCGCGTTTTTCGGCTGATTTGTGATTTGCCATTTTTATCCCTTTAAATGAAAATATTAAACTCGTGATTATACTACAAAAATTTTAAGCGTTGCTGAAATTAAGCAATTTTTAAAAGAAATTCGATTATTAAACTTTTTTTGCTAATATTGCGAGAATTTTGATTTATAAAGGATTAAATTTATGAAACTTTTCGGAACTGACGGCGTCAGGGGCAGAGCGGGCGAGTTTTTGACAGCTGAACTTGCTATGAGATTAGCTATGGCAGCTGGAATTTATTTTAGGAAAAATTCCGTTACAAATATGATTTTAGTCGGTAAAGACACTAGGCGAAGTGGCTATATGATAGAAACTGCGATTGTGGCTGGACTTACTAGCGTGGGATATAATGTCCGCCAAATAGGCCCTATGCCGACCCCAGCAATTGCGTTTTTGACAGAGGATATGCGCTGTGATGGCGGAATTATGATAAGCGCTTCACACAATCCATACTATGATAATGGCATTAAATTTTTCGATCACACGGGCTTTAAACTCGACGAAAAAGAGGAAGCCGAAATCGAAAAAATCTATTTTAGCGACGAGCTAATCGCCGAGGCTAGAAAGCAAATGATGGAAATCGGCGTGGCAAGGCGCGTCGATGATGTCATCGGCAGATATATCGTTCAGCTTAAAAATTCATTTCCAAAAAACAAAACCCTGCATGGACTTCGCATTGTGCTTGATTGTGCAAATGGCGCAAGCTACAAGGTCGCTCCGACTGTATTTAGCGAGCTTGGCGCAGAAGTGATAGTCCTAGGCGATGAGCCAAATGGAAAAAATATCAATGAAAATTGTGGCGCCTTGGCTCCGCAAAATTTGGCAAGCGAAGTAAAAAGATTGCGCGCTGATGTGGGATTTGCCTTTGACGGGGACGCTGATAGATTAGTCGTAGTCGATGATAGTGGTCAAATTTTACACGGAGATATTTTGCTTGGCGTTTTGGCGCTGTATTTAAAAGAGCTTGGTAAGCTTCAAAACGACCAAATCATCGCAACCGTGATGAGTAACGGCGCACTTGATGATTTTTTGGCAAAACACAAAATCGCTGTGCATAGGTGCAGTGTGGGCGATAAATTTGTGCTAGAAATGATGAAAGAGAAAAAGGCGAATTTTGGCGGCGAGCAAAGCGGACATGTGATTTTTGGCGATTATGCTAAGACAGGCGATGGAATCGCCTCAGCGCTTCAATTTGCAGCGTGTATGCTTGGCATGAATAAAAAAGCGAGCGAGTTAGCAAATTTGATCAAGCCGTATCCGCAAATTTTGCGAAATTTAAAGATTACAAATAAAAAACCGCTTGAAAAAATCGCTGGGCTAAAAGAGCTTGAAGAAGAGATCAAAAAAGATAAAATTCGCACGCTGTTTCGCTACTCTGGCACGGAAAATTTAATCCGTTTGCTTTTTGAGGGCAAAAATGCAAAAGCTCTGGAAAAATGGGCGAACGAAGCAGAGAAATTTTTCAAAAAAGCGTTAAATGACTAGAAAATTTGTTAAATTTGTCCTGATTTTTACGCTTGTTTTGGCGCTTGATCAATTTATAAAATTTATATTTTTAAATGGTTTTTCGTGGGAGGGCGAGTATTTTTCGCTGATACTGACCTTTAATAGAGGCGTGGCGTTTTCGATGTTAGCTTTTTTGGGCGAGAGTTTGAAATTTATCCAGCTTGGGCTAATCGCGCTTTTGGCGTGGTATGTTTTTAGCCAAAAAGAGCTTTTTAACGCGCACTATTTGCCTTTTGGCATTTTGCTTGGAGGCGGGGTTTCAAATGTGCTAGATCGCTTTATCCACGGCGGAGTTGTGGATTATGTGGCGTGGCACAAATGGTTTGAATTTGCGGTTTTTAACTTTGCCGATGTGATGATCGATTTGGCAATTGTCATATTTTTGTGGCAAAATTTGAAAATTTCAAAGAAAGGCAAAATTTGAAAAGAAACAATTATATCGCGTATGCGCTGTGGTTTGCCGGAGCTTTTTCGTGGGCTGTGGGATTGCCGATTGGTGGCGGTTTGCACCGAATTTATTGTGGTAAATTTGTCAGTGGATTTGCGCAAATCGGGCTGTATTGGGCTGGGATTTTTACGCTGTATTTTTTGCTAGGGCTTGTGATTTTGCCGATTTGGCTTCTTTGGGTGCTTTTTGATCTATTTTTCGTAGGAATTTGGGTCGAGGATATCAACGAAGAAGCTGGCGAAGGCGTGGCTGAGGATTATTCACAGCGTCTTAAAAAGGTAGAGGCCCTATACGAGCTTTTCCAAAAAGGGGCGATTAGCAAGGAAGAATTTGAGGCTAGAAAAGATATTTTAATGAGAGATTGAAAGGAAGGAAAATGAGTTATTATTGGTTTAAATTTATCCACTTTGTGGGCTTTATTTCGTGGATGGCGATGCTGTTTTATCTGCCGCGCCTATATGTTTATCACGCTGAGAATTTGGACAATCCAAATTTTGTCAAAGTTGTGAAAAAAATGGAAAAAATGCTCTATCACGCCATTGGCTGGATAGCTTTGGCGGTTACGATTTTTAGCGCGGTTATGCTGATTTTGCTAAATCCAGGACTTATGAAAATGGGCTATTTCCACCTAAAATTACTTTGCGCTGTTTTAATGGTGGCTTATCATTTTTGGCTTCATTATTATTTGATTAAATTCGAAAAAGACGCCTGTAAAAAAAGTGGCAAGTATTTCCGTGCGCTAAATGAAATTCCAACGATTCTGATGATAGGCATACTTTATGCTATGTTAATCATGCCAAATCAATGAGAATTTAATGAAATTTATACTAAAATAGACAAATTTGTTCAAAGGAGAATCATGCAACGCATAATCAAAAAAATCCTATCCAGCGAAAGTAGTGCTGGCGTAATCCTCCTTTTATCCGCAGTATTTGCTATCATCGCACAAAATGTCGATATTTTATCTCCGTATTATCGTGAGTTTATCCACACGCACATCGTCATGGGTATCGGCAAACTAAAACTCGATGAGGATATGCACTTTTGGATAAACGACTTTTTAATGGCGATATTTTTCTTCGCTATCGGTTTGGAGCTAAAACGCGAAAAAATCGAAGGTCAGCTTCGCCATTTTTCTCAAATTTTGCTTCCTAGTTTCGCAGCACTTGGCGGTGTTATGGCGCCTGCGATTATCTTTACGGTGCTTAACTGGGGCGATAGCGAGGCGCTTAAAGGCTGGGCAATTCCGACAGCTACCGATATTGCATTTGCAGTAGGTGTTATGGCGTTACTTGGCAAACGAATTCCGGCAAGTCTTAAAATTTTCGTCTTAACACTTGCGATTATGGACGATTTGTGCGCGATTTTGATTATTGCGCTTTTCTACTCATCTACGATAAATATCTCTTACCTAATCGGCGCAGGAATTTGCGTGGCGATTATGTTTATAATGAATAAAATGAAGGTAGATAAAAAACTGCTTTTCGTCATTATGTCGCTTATTTTGTGGGTAATGGTGCTAAACTCTGGTATCCACGCGACAATCGCTGGCGTTGTGGCTGGATTTTGTATCCCATTGCAAACTCGCTCTGGCTCAATGCTAAAAGATATGGAGCACGGACTTGCATATCCTGTGAATTTTTTCATTTTGCCGATTTTTGCCTTCGCAAATGCGGGTGTAAGCCTAGCTGGTATGAGCCCTAGCTATCTATTTGGCCCAGTTCCAATGGGTATCGCGCTTGGCCTATTTTTCGGCAAACAATTTGGAATTTTCGCATTTAGCTGGCTACTTATCAAGGGCAAAATCGCCTACCTGCCAGAAAACGCAAACTGGGCGCAACTATACGCTGTAAGCATAATTTGCGGTATCGGATTTACAATGGCACTATTTGTCGATGGCCTAGCTTATGGCGGAAGCGACATTTATCACCACACAGACAAACTCGCTGTTTTCATCGGCTCTATCGTCTCAGGTCTAGTCGGATACATCGTGGCTAAGGTCGTAGGACCAAAACCAGCTTAAATTTAGGGACAAATTTTAGTGCTAAATTTAGCCTCATTTCTTAGTGCGCGCGAGTGGAGAGATCTACTGCGCGCCGAATTTCAAAGCGAAAATTTCAAAAATTTAGAGCGTAATCTAGCTCAAATTTCACAAACTACCCAAATTTACCCACCGCTAAATTTAATCTTTAACGCCCTAAATTTAACCCCGCTTTCAAATTTAAAAGTCGTAATCATAGGTCAAGACCCCTACCATGGCGCAGGCGAGGCTATGGGGCTAGCATTTAGCGTGCCAGAGGGGGTAAAAATCCCGCCAAGCCTAAAAAATATTTTCAAAGAAATCACCGCAGATATCGGCTCGTGCGCCATAAGTGGGGGCGATTTGACCCCGTGGGCGAGGCAGGGCGTGCTACTACTAAACTCCACTCTAAGCGTGAGTGCAGGTGCGCCAAATTCGCACGCTAAGCTTGGCTGGGGCGAATTCACAGACGCCATAATCGCCAAAATCAGCGAAAATTGCGAAAATTTAGTCTTTATGCTCTGGGGAAATTTCGCCATAAAAAAGGCAAATTTGATCGATACAAATCGCCATTTGATTCTTACAGCCCCGCACCCTAGCCCGTTAGCGCGCGGTGGGTTTTTTGGGTGCAGACATTTTAGCAAATGCAATGAATATTTAGCTTTAAAAGGTAAAAATACAATACTTTGGTAAATTTATAAAAATACTATGTATTTTAAAATTTAATTAAACATTTTAAGTATATAATCAGCGCCTAAATTTTTATCTACACTAAAAAAAAGGAAAAAAATGAATAAAATTTTATTCGCACTAGCTTCTAGTGCGCTACTTTTTAGCGGAGTTTGCGCCAAAAGCCTAGCAGAAATCAAATCTAGCGGAACAATTCTAATAGCCGTCCATGATGACGAGGCTCCATTTGGCAAGCTAAATGGCGACAAATACGAGGGTTTTGAAATAACCCTAGCCGAGGCTGTGGCTGCGAAAATTTTCGCAGGTGGCGAAGGAAAGGTGGAGTTCGTAGCGTCTGCAAACGATGAGACCTCTTATAGATTGTTGCAAGATGGCGCTGTGGATATGGCTGTCTCGACCCTAGTCCCTACCGCTGAGACTGAGAAGCTCGCTGATTTTTCTAGCCCGTATTTTAGCGTAAATGTCGGTATCCTAACCCGCAAAGCAGACGCGATAACAAGCATAAAAGATCTAAAAGACAAAACAATCCTAGCCATGCCAGGAAGTATCGGCGAAAAATATTTCCAAAAACAAGGCTATACTATCAAAGAGTGCGATAGCGCTGGTGGCTGTGCTAGGGCGCTACTCGAAAATCAAGGCGATGCTTATGCTGATGAAAACATCATCGTAATGGCGTTTCCAGTGATAAATAGAGAAGTCGAAGTCCCGCAAAAAAACCTCGGAGCCTCTGAGTTTAACTCAATCGGCGTGCAAAAGGGCAACGCAGATTTGCTAAAAGCAATCGACGCTGCGCTTGTGGAGCTATCTAAAACCGGCTTTTTCGAAACAGAGTTTAACAACCACATTTCCCCATATTACAAGGGCACAGCCGAGAAAAAATACTTCTTGCTAGATGACATTTATAATCTACTTTAAGCTTTAAATTTTTAAAATTTCGCCTTGCTAAATTTGCGTTTAGCAAGGTTTTTTACCGCTAAAAAACCTTAAATTTTGATAATTAAGTTAAATTTTTGTGACATAAATCTCTTTTAAATAAAATTTTTGATACAATCTGAGAATTTCAATTTTAATTAAGGGGAGAGAAATGCAAGTTCCAATTCGTTATGGCAAAGATGATGTTTTAAACATAAATTTTGACGAAAAAAATCTTTTGGGGATTTTCAATCCGAATAAGGTTGAGAAATTTGACGAGGCTGAGCTTATCAAAAAAGCAATGCAAAATCCGATAAATCAAAAAACTTTCGATGAGTTTATCAGTGGCGATGAAGAGATCGTAATCATCGTAAATGACGGCACGCGCCCAACTCCGACATCTAAAATTTTAAAAGAAATTTATCCAAAAATCAGAGACAAAAAGAAAACCTTTATCATCGCAAACGGCTGCCACAGAGATCCGACCGAAGATGAGTATGAGATGATTTTTTCAAAAGAAATTTGGGCTGAGGTCAAGGCCAAAGGCGAGGCTCACAGCCATGATTCTAAAAACGATGAAATGGTCTATCTGGGCGAGAGTAGCAACAAAACCCAAATGTATCTAAACAAAATCGTAGCAAACGCTAAAAAAGTTATCCCAATCGGCTCAGTCGAACCGCACTATTTCGCGGGTTACACAGGCGGTAGAAAGGCGTTTTTGCCAGGCGTTGCCAAATACGAAACTATCGAGCAAAACCACAAACTAGCCCTTAGCCACGACGCGCAGGCTTTGCGATTAGAGGGCAATCCTGTGCATGAGGATATGGTCGATGCGATGAAGGTGCTAACTCATATCGATGTATTTGCGATTATGACGGTGCTAGATAGCGACCATAATATTTATTATGTAAATAGTGGCGATTTAAACGACACTTTTTATGATTGTATCGAAAAAGCAGAAGAGGTATTTTGCGTCAAAATCCCTCAAAAAGCCGATATCGTAATCTCAGTAGCCCCATATCCAATGGATGTGGATTTATACCAAGCCCAAAAAGCCCTAGATAATGGCAAACTAGCCCTAGCCCAGGGTGGCGTGCTTATCATGGTTGCCAAATGTCGCACAGGAATCGGCCCTAAGCCATTTTTTAACCTCATGGCATCAGCCGATACGCCGCAAAAAGTGCTAGAAAAAATCCAAGAGGAATTTCACCTAGGCTATCACAAAGCTGGCAAAATGGCTGAGATTGGGCTTTGGGCGCAGACTTGGGCGGTTAGCGATCTAAGCGATGATGAGATGAGAGCTGTGCATTTAAAGCCATATCATGACTTGCAAAAAGCCCTAGATGACGCGCTTGGTGAGAAGGGCAAAGACGCTAAGATTGTGATTTTACCATTTGGTTCAATGACGGTTCCAAAAATTTGAGTAAATTTATCTATTTAGACTGCGCCAGTGGCATTAGCGGAGATATGTGCCTTGGCGCATTTATCGACCTTGGCGTAGATTTTGGCTTCTTAAAACACAGCCTTATAAAACTAGGAATTTCTAATGAATATGAAATTTGCGCCAAAAAGGTTTTAAAATCTGGCATAAGTGCCACGAAAGTAGATGTGATTTTAAAGCGCAAATGGAGCACGACACCCCATTTCCATGAGCATGGACGCACTTTTAAAGACATTGTAAATTTAATAAATTCTTCAAATTTAAGCGAATTTGTAAAGCAAAAATCAATCCAAATTTTTACAATCATAGGCGAAGCTGAGGCAAAAATTCACCAAACCAGCCTAGAAGATGTCCATTTCCACGAGGTTGGTTGCACCGATAGCATAGTCGATATCGTAGGAAGCGCGATTTGCTTCGAATCGCTTGGGATTTCACGCGTGCTTTGCTCGCCACTTGCCCTTGGCGGGGGATTTGTGAAGTGCGCTCACGGAATTTTAAGCGTGCCAGCACCCGCGGTGAGTGAAATTTTATCTGGCGTGCCTGTGAAATTTGGCGGTGATTTCGAGCAGACGACACCTACTGGCGCAGGTATCGCAAAGGCTCTAACGAGCGAATTTTGCGCCGAATTTAGTGCTAAAATTTTGCGCACTGGATACGGGGCTGGAAGCAAGGAAGCCAAATTTGCAAATTTGCTTAAAATTATGATTTGCGAAGATGAGCGCTTGGCTCAATCAGGGCAGGTTTTAATCGAGACAAATATCGATGATATGGACGCTGAGGGCTTGGCGTTAGCGAGCGAAATTTTACTAAATGCTGGCGCGCTTGATGTGTTTAGCGAGGCTGTGAATATGAAAAAATCGCGCCTTGGCACGAAGCTTAGCGTGCTAGCTAAATCTTGCGACGCGCCCGCGCTAAAAGAGCTGATTTTCCGCCATACCACGGCGATAGGGGTGCGCGAAATTTCTGTGCAAAAAACAGAGCTTCCACGCCAAATTCGCGCTGTGAATACGAAATTCGGCGAGGTTAGGATTAAAATTTGCAAATTTGAGGGCGGAGAAAAAATCAAACCCGAATTTGATGATTGCAAAAATTTGGCACAAAAATTTGGCACAAATATCGCTACGGTGCGAGCTGCGGCGATCAAAGAGTATGAAAATGGAAACTTTAAAGGAAGAAATTAGAGGGCTTAAAAATCTCGCCCTGGCCTTTTCTGGCGGGGTGGATAGCTCGTTTTTGGCTTGCGTGGCAAGTGAAATCTTGGGCGCAAATTTCATCGCGCTCACCATAAAAACACCATATATGAGCGAACGAGAAATTTCGCAGGCTATAAATTTTGCTAAAATTCACAAATTTCGCCACGAAATTTTAGAACTCCAAACCCCGCAAGAAATCGCGAATAATCCACAAAATCGCTGTTATTTATGCAAAAAAAATTTATTCGAAAATTTAATTAAATTTGGGCGAAATTTGGGATTTTCAAATTTCGTAGACGGCACAAACAAAGATGATTTGGGCGAAGATCGCCCAGGACTTCGCGCCGTGCGCGAGCTTGGCGTCATTTCGCCACTGATAAATTTAACCAAAGCCCAAATTAGGGAGTATTCACGCACCCTGCGCCTAGAAAGCGCGGACTTGCCTAGCTTTGCGTGCTTGCTAACTCGTTTGCCTCACGGGCGCGAATTTAGCGCAGATGATTTAAAATTGGTTGAGCGCGTGGAAAATTTACTCATACAAAACGGCTTTGCAAACATCAGAGCACGCTATAATGGGCGAAATTTAAAAATCGAAATGCCAAGAGCGCTGATGAGCGAATTTGTGGCGAGTGAAAATTTTGCAAAAATTATTCAAAAAATAGATGAAATTTCGCAAATTGATGAAATTTTGCTCGATTTAAAGGGTTTTAGAAAGGAAGTTTTAAATGAAAAAGGCTGAAATTTTGGACTTAATCGCCCAAATCAAGGGTGGCAAAATTTCTGATGAAAAGGTCGTCGAGTATTTCGCAAACTACCCATTTTCCGATATCGGCTGCGCTAAGGTCGATATGCAAAGAGAGCTTAGAAGTGGCGTAGGCGAGGTGATTTATGGCGAGGGAAAAAGTGCTGAGGCGATTTTGGCAATCGCGCGCGAGTGTGTAAAAAATGGCAACAATGTCCTAATCACGCGCACAAATTCGCAGGTGGCTGAAATTTTGCAAAAAGACTTCCCGCTTGCTAAATTTAACGAGGTCGGCCGCACGATAAGCATTATCATAAACGAGCCAAAACTTACCGAAAGTTATATCGGTATCATTTCGGCTGGCACATCTGATTCTTACGCTGTGGAAGAGGCATACGAGACGGCGAAATTTTTGGGTAATGATGTGCGCAAAATCACCGATGTGGGCGTGGCTGGGATAAATAGGCTGTTTTTGAAGCTTGATGAAATCCAAAAAGCCAAAGTCCTAATCGTCATAGCAGGCATGGAAGGAGCCCTTCCTAGCGTGATTGCAGGCCTTGTCAAAGCTCCTGTTATCGCCGTGCCTACGAGCGTGGGATATGGGGCGAGTTTTGGTGGTGTGGCAGCCTTGCTTGGTATGCTAAATTCGTGCGCAAACGGCATTAGTGTCGTAAATATCGACAACGGATACGGCGCAGCGTATAATGCGAGTATAATCAACCATTTATAAGGAGAGAGCGTGGAAAATGTAGAGAAAATGACCGCCGTCATGGCTAGTCTCGTCGGATACAGTGGCAAAATTTTGCCAGATGATGTCACGGCGAAATTAAAGGAGCTAGCGAGCAAAGAAAATGCGCCGTTAGCAAAGACGATTTATGAGACGATGTTTAAAAACCAAGAGCTTGCCAAAGAGCTAAATCGCCCCTCTTGTCAAGATACTGGCGCGATTCAGTTTTTCGTAAAATGTGGCGCGAAATTTCCGCTAATTGGCGAATTAGAGCAAATTTTAAGGGAAAGCGTCTTACGAGCGACAAAAGAAGCTCCACTTCGCCACAACAGCGTCGAGACCTTTGATGAATACAACACTGGCAAAAATGTCGGAAAAGATGTGCCTTCGATTTTTTGGGAAATCGTGCCAGGTAGCGATAAATGCGAGATTGATACATACATGGCAGGAGGTGGCTGCACGCTTCCTGGAAAAGCCGGCGTGCTAATGCCTGGTATGGGCTATGAGGGCGTGGTGAAATTCGTAATGGATATAATGACAAGTTATGGCTTAAATGCCTGTCCGCCGCTAGTCGTGGGCGTGGGCGTGGCAACCTCGATAGATGTGGCGTCTTTGCTTTCGAAAAAGGCTTTGTTTCGCCCGCTTGGAAAGCATAATCCAAACGAGCGCGCTGCAAAAACCGAAAAACTGCTAGAAGATGGCATTAACAAAATCGGCCTTGGTCCGCAAGGCATGGGCGGAGCTAGCTCGGTGCTTGGCGTGCATATCGAAAACTCAGCCCGTCACCCCTCAGTCATCGCTGTGGCTGTAAATACAGGCTGCTGGTCGCACAGACGCGCGAATATCGTTTGGAACGGCGATTTAAGCTTTACCGTGACATCTCATAAGGACTATAAATATGAATAAGAAAATTTTGCAAACTCCGATTTCTAGGGAGGATTTAGAGGATATTAAAATTGGCGATATCATTTATCTAAGCGGAAATATCGTAACTTGTCGCGATGTGGCTCACAGGCGCGTGGTCGAAAAAAATATGCCACTTCCGCTTGATATTCGTGGCGGGGCGATACTGCACGCAGGCCCAATTATCAAAAAAACAAGCGCTGGTGGCGAGGATAGATACGAAATCGTCTCGGTAGGACCTACGACAAGCATGCGTATGGAGCAATTCGAGTATGAATTTATCGAAAAAACGGGCGTTAGAGTAATCGTAGGCAAGGGGGGAATGGCTGGCAATACAGAAAATGGTTGTAAGGATTTTGGCGCATTGCACTGCGTTTTCCCGGCAGGGTGCGCAGTAATCGCTGCCATGGAGGTCGAGGAAATCGTAAGCGCTGATTGGATGGAGCTTGGTATGCCAGAGACCTTGTGGAATTGCAAAGTTAAAGAATTTGGCCCACTAATCGTATCAGTCGACGCGAAAGGCAATAATCTTTTTGAGAAAAATAAGGTCGAATTTAACAAGAAAAAAGATGAGGCGTTGGCGGAAATTTTGCCAGAAGTTAGCTTTATAAAATAGGGAAAAATTATGAAAAAAACAGCTTTTATTACAGGTGCGACGAGTGGTTTTGGCGAGGCGATAGCTAGAATTTTAAGCAAAGAGGGTTATAAAATCATCGCTCTTGGGCGCAGAAAAGAGAGATTGGAAAATTTAGCCAAAGAGCTAGGAAATACCCATATAATCGCAGCTGATGTGCGAAATAGGGATGAAATTTTTAAAGCTGTGCAGAATTTGCCTAGCGAATATAGAGATGTCGAAATTTTGGTAAATAATGCTGGTCTTGCGCTTGGTCTAGATGGCATTAAAGATGCACAAATCGAGGATTTGGAGACTATGGTCGATACAAATATAAAAGGCGTAATATACACTACAAAGGCAGTTTTACCACTACTTTTGCAAAGTGGCAATGGCTATATTTTCAATATCGGCTCTACTGCTGGTGCGTGGCCGTATCCTGGAAGCCATGTTTATGGCGCAAGTAAGGCGTTTGTGAAGCAATTTAGCAGAAATATCAGAAACGATTTGATTGGCACTGGTATTCGCGTAACAGAGATCGCGCCGGGTATTTGCGAGACTGAATTTAGCGATGTGAGATTTAAAGGCGATAAAGCAAGGGCGAAAAAGGTCTATGAAAATACAGATCCGATTAAAGCAGAGGATATAGCTAGGATCGTGCTAAATTGCATAAATATGCCTCATCATGTCAATATAAATATCGTAGAGGCTATGGCGACAGCGCAAACTTGGGCTGGATTGCATGTAGAGAAAAGATAACTCTAAATTTTGAATAAGTATTATAAATAAATTTTTAACACTTATTCTATAAAAATTCAATATTTTGAATTTTATTTATATTTCTTTAAAAGAAATATTGATACAATAAAATAAGTATTTTTTAAGGAAAGGAAGAAGCGATGGAGTTTCTTACAGGTTTGTCTGAGAGCGTCCAATTTACTATTCAGTTGATAATAGTTTTGGCGTGTCTGTTTTATGGTGCCAAAAAGGGTGGTATGGCCCTTGGTATTTTAGGTGGTATAGGTTTAGTTATACTCGTATTTTTATTCAAAATGTCTCCGGGCAAACCAGCCGTTGATGTTATTTTGACAATCCTTGCGGTTGTTGTCGCCTCAGCTACATTGCAGGCTGCGGGCGGTTTGGATGTTATGCTTCAACTTGCTGAAAAAGCGTTGAGAAAAAATCCAAAATTAGTTTGTTATGTTGCACCAATGTGTGCTTGGACTTTGACAGTTCTTTGCGGTACTGGTCACACAGTTTATACACTTTTGCCGATTATCTACGATGTATCTATGAAAAGCGGTGTGCGTCCAGAGCGTCCAATGGCAGCTACTACCGTTTCATCACAATTAGCAATCATCGCTAGCCCAGTTTCAGTTGCTGGTGTTTCTATCGTGGCTGTATTGCTAGGCGCTGGTGCTCAAATCGAGGGATTTTCTAGCTACCTTGACCTTCTTAAAGTAACTATTCCTTCTACTTTCTTCGGTATGCTATGTATCAGCACATACTCAGTATTCCGTGGTAAAAGCCTTGAAAAAGATGAGGAATTCCAAGCTAAACTTAAAGATCCAGAGCAAAGAAAAATCATCTATGGTTCTGACGATGCTAAATCACTTATCGGTGTTAAACTTCCACAAAAACAATGGAATGTTATGTATATCTTCCTTTCAGCAATCGTTGTTGTTGCGGTTTTGGGTTATTACAAACAACTTCGCCCGACATGGTCTATCTCAAAAGACGCTGCTATCGTTAATATCGTAGATGCAGGCGATAGCTCAAAAGTCCTAGACAAAGTAAAAATCAGCGACGGAACTATGATGTTAAGTGGTGCTGAGACAAAAATGAGCGTTAAAAAAGATAAATCTAAATTAACTCAAAGCGCACAAAGCGTTGAGGTTAAAGATAAAGACGGTAAAACTTACAAAGTTAGCCAAGATGGTGCAAAAGTAACTTATGTAAATGCAAAAGGCGAAACTAAAACTTACGAAAACGCAAAAATCGATGTAGCTACAAGCACAAAAGGCTCAAAAACTCTTGGTATGGTTGATACTATCCAAATGTTTATGCTCCTTGCTGCTGCTATTATGATGATTTATTCAGGTATCAAAGCCGGCACAATCGCTCAAAACGAAATCTTCCACAGCGGTATGATTGCGCTTGTTGCGATTTATGGTATCTCATGGATGGCCGATACTATGTTCCACGCTCATATCGATATGTTAGCTGGCTCACTTGGTAAGGTAATGCAAGCATATCCATTTACATACATTGTAGTTGGTATGTTGATTTCAAAATTCCTTAACTCACAAGCTGCTGCTGCTGCGACTTTCGTTCCACTAGCGATTGCTATCGGTGTAAATCCAGGAACAATTATTGCGTTCGCAACTGCATGCTATGGTTATTTCATCTTACCTACATACCCAAGCGACCTTGCTGCGATCCAATTCGACCGCTCAGGCACAACAAAAATCGGTAAATATGTTATCAACCACAGCTTCATTATTCCTGGTTTCATCGGCGTATTCAGCTCATGCTTCCTAGGCTATATCCTAGCTCATTTCTACGGATATATGTAATAGCTCTTGTCTGCGAGGAAACTCGCAGACAAATTCTTCTAAATTTCTAAATTTTATTTCAAATATTTATTAAGTCAAATTATGCAAAACACCGATATTGACATACAGGCATTAGAGGAAGAATTTAAAAAATTCAATGCCAAAAATTATACAAACAACGGAGTGTGTGTATGTATTGCACACTTTCAAATATTGTGCTTTTAAATCAATTACAAAAGAAAGGATAAAAATAGATTTTTATATTTTTCGCACCTTTCTCGCATAAAATTTCTTATAAATAATTTTTATTAATAAACATAAGCTAAAATCCAAATTTTAAATTTTTCAAAAGGAGAAAAAATGAAAATTATCTCAATTCTAAGTGCATGCGCACTTGGCGCAATGCTAGCAAACGCTGCCCCTTACGAGGTCGATAACGCCCATTCTAGCGTAGGTTTTAAGATCAAACACATGAGCATTAGCAATGTGGTTGGAAACTTCAAGGATTTTAGCGCAGAGATTGACGCTGAGGCTGGCAAGCTAAACAAGCTAAGTGCCGTGGTCAAAACCGCCTCAGTTTTTACTGACAACGAAAAACGCGACGCGCACTTGCAAGCGGACGATTTTTTCGGCTCAGAAAAGTTCCCTGATATGAAATTTGAGATGAAAGAGTTCGCGGCTGATAAGGTCAAAGGCGAGCTAACGATCCGCGATGTGAGCAAAGAGGTCGAGTTTGACTATGATTTTGGCGGCGAAGCCAAGCAGGGCGATAAGGCTAAAATCGGATTTAGTTTAGAGGGCAAAATCAAACGCTCTGATTTTAATTTCGCCCCAGGTAGCGGCACTGCGATGCTAGGCGATGATATAAAAATTTCTATCGAAATCGAAGCCGTAGCGAAGTAAAATTTTACGCAAATTTTATTGCAAATTTTGGGAAATTTAGCAAATCGCTAAATTTCCCTTTTTTATTTAAATTTTAAATTTTCGCTACGCAATCTCGCAATACTGCGCCCGAAATTTCGGCGCAGTGTTTAAAAACTTGCGGTAGCGAAATTTAGCGAAATTTGGCTAAATTTAGCGCACAAACGAGCGTAATAGCGCGATTTCGTCCGCCCAAATACTCTCATCAATCGTTTCTAAAATTAGCGGAATTTCATCGATATTTTTGTCGTTCATAATGTTTTCGAAGCTTGCCAGCCCTAAAAATCCGCGCCCAAGGCTCTCGTGGCGGTCTTTGCGCACGCCAAGGTCGTTTTTGGTGTCGTTTAGGTGCATGCCAGATAAAAATTTATAGCCGATGACGCGGTCAAACTCGCTCATAGTGCGCTCATAGGCGTCTTTCGTGCGAAAGTCGTATCCACCGGCGAAGGCGTGGCAGGTGTCGATACAAACGCCAATGCGGGTCTTGTCGCTTACGCGCGCGATTATGTAGGCGATTTGGGCGAATTCATGTCCTAAATTTGAGCCTTGGCCTGCTGTGTTTTCGATGACGAGTTTGACATTGCTAGTGTTTGCGATAGCGAAATTTAGGCACCTGACGATATTTTGCAGACACTGCTGGGGCGAAATTTCATTTAAATGCGAGCCCGGGTGGAAATTTAGCAGTTTTATGCCGAGCTTTTCGCAACGATTTATCTCGTCGATAAAGGCGTCAAGGCTTTTTTGGCGAAGCGTGGGGTCTGGGTGGCCTAGATTTATGAGATAGCTATCGTGGGCTAGAATATGCTCTGCGCGTATGCCAGTGGTGGAGAGATTTGCACGAAACTGCGCTATATCGCTATCGCTAAGCGGTTTTGCGCTCCACTGACGCTGATTTTTGACAAAAAGCGCAAACGCGTCTGCGCCGATTTTTTGCGCGTTAAGCGGAGCGTTAAAAACCCCGCCAGCTGCGCTTACATTGGCTCCAACACGCTTCATAAAAGCTCTCTTACGCTGATTTTTACCCCAGCTTTTTTGTCGCTAAATTTGATAATTTTACCGCTATCATCGCAGACGCTGTATGAAATTTCGCCTAAATTTTGCTCGAATCCGCAATCTGTTTTGGTTAAATTTTTCGCGCCATAGATTGCCTTCGCGCCCAAAATTTCGCCCAAAAATCCCTTGTAGTGGGCGTTTTTGAAAAATTTCTCATTGAAAGTTGGCTCATCATCGCAGGCATTATTCATGCACACGCTTTCGTTTTTTGCGACCAAGGAAAGCACGCTAACCCCGCTAGAATAGACCTGCAACTCGGTTTGGTTTTTAAAACTTCTAATAAATCCAGTGTCGTTTAGGCGCAAATTTGGCGAAATTATCGAAAACGCCACCGCTTGCGTCTTTTGCGGGGTGAGCTTGGCGCAACCACAAAATACTGCCCCGATTCCCAAAAATCCAGCAAAAATCAAATTTATTTTTTTCATTTTTGTCCTTTTTTAAATTTTAATATTTTCATTTTAGCGAAATTTATAAAAATTCCAGCTTTATTAAGTGAAATTTAAGCGCAATTTATATAAAATAATCGTTCCTTTTAATTTAACCGAATTAAGTGGCCCCTTCGTCTAACGGTTAGGACATCGCCCTTTCACGGCGGTAACACGAGTTCGAATCTCGTAGGGGTCACCACTAAAATACAAAATCCAAAAAATTAAATTTCAAATCAAAATTTAATGAGAATTCAAAATTCGCTTAAAATTTCTTAAAATTTAGCCAAATTTAAATTTACGGTTAAGGTTGTATTGGCTAAAATTACAGCTTATTCTTTTATTGTAGAAAAGATAAATTTGGTAAAAAAGGAAAAAAATGAGCGACATTATCGCATACAAATTTAATGGTGAAATTTATGATACTCAAAGTATCGGCGAGGGTGCAGATGGCGCAGAACCGATATTTTTCGATAACTCTGCTGACGCGCTAAAAGTGCTTCGCCACTCATGCGCGCATTTGTTAGCGCAAGCTGTCAAATCACTCTACCCAGACGCGAAATTTTTCGTGGGTCCTGCGATTGAAGATGGATTTTATTATGATATGCGCGTGAGCAAAAACAGTGGCGAGAAGCTTGGCGAGGACGATTTAAAGGCGATTGAGAAAAAAA
Organism: Campylobacter sp. JMF_15 NE4; assembly: GCF_027737645.1. Classification (NCBI taxonomy): domain Bacteria; kingdom Pseudomonadati; phylum Campylobacterota; class Epsilonproteobacteria; order Campylobacterales; family Campylobacteraceae; genus Campylobacter; species Campylobacter sp. JMF_15 NE4. Next base: position 444,501 of record NZ_JAOVTY010000002.1, read on the forward strand.
TGAAAGAGCTAGCCGAAGCCAAGCAAGATATAGTTAAAATTTGCTCTACCAAAGGTGCTGTTAGCGCAAAATACGCCGAGGACGACCTAAAAGTCGAGGTTTTAAAACGAATCCCAGAGGGCGAAGTGAGTTTGTATGCGCAAGGCGATTTTGAGGATATTTGTCGCGGACCTCATGTGCCAAATACCAAATTTTTGCGAAATTTCGCGCTAACTAGGATTGCAGGTGCGTATTTGGGCGGCGATGAGACACGCGAAATGCTAACTCGAATTTACGGCGTGGTTTTTGCCGATAAAGAGAGCCTAAAAAATCACCTAACAATGCTCGAAGAGGCTAAAAAGCGCGATCACCGCAAGCTTGGTGCGGAGATGAAATTTTTCACATTTGATGAAGAAATTGGTGCTGGACTTCCGATTTGGTTACCAGCGGGTGCGAAAATGCGCGTAAAACTCGAAGAAAGGCTATATCGACAGCTTCGCCGTCGCGGTTACGAGCCAGTCAGAGGCCCTGAAATCCTAAAATCTGACGCGTGGAAAATCAGCGGACACTACACAAATTACAAAGAAAATATGTATTTTACGATGATCGAAGAGCAAGAATACGGCATCAAGCCGATGAACTGCGTGGGTCATATCAAAGTCTATCAAAGCGAAATTCGCTCATATCGTGATTTGCCACTTAAATTTTGCGAATATGGCGTCGTGCATAGACATGAAAAATCAGGCGTTTTGCACGGGTTATTTAGAGTGCGTGAATTCACCCAAGATGACGCGCATATCTTTTGTATGCCAAGCCAAATCAAAGAAAATGTCTATGAAATTTTGGACTTCGTCGATGTGCTAATGGGCGCGTTTGATTTCAACTACGAAATGGAAATTTCAACCAAACCTGCCAAGGCTGTGGGCGATGATGAAGTGTGGGAGATCGCTACAAAAGCGCTTAAAGACGCGCTTGATGAAAAGGGCTTTAAATACGGTATCGACGAGGGCGGCGGTGCGTTTTATGGTCCGAAAATCGACATCAAAATCACAGACGCTTTGGGTCGAAAATGGCAGTGTGGCACCGTGCAGGTGGATTTCAACCTGCCAAATCGCTTCGAGCTAGGTTATATCGACGAAAACAATGAGAAAAAACAGCCTGTCATGCTTCACAGAGCGATTTTGGGAAGCTTTGAGAGATTTATAGGAATTTTGATCGAACACACAGCTGGCGAGCTTCCGTTTTGGATCTGCCCGACACAAGTGGCGATTATCCCAATTGGCGAAGCGCACAGCGCGTATGCAAAAGAGATTTCAGAGAGCTTGCGCGATTTGGGCATAGACAGCGAAATTTTAACCAAAAACGAAACTTTAAATAAAAAAATCAGAACAGCCGAAAAGCAAAAGGTGCCATTAATCATCGTTCTTGGCGATAACGAAGTGGCTAATCGTAGCGTCGCATTGCGTGATAGGCGTGCGCGCGAACAGCGAAATTTGGGGCTTAGCGAGTTCTTGGATTTCGTGCAAAACAAATTAAATGAGGTGAATTTTTGAGCAGCAAAAAAGAAGTTTTTCTAAACGAAGAAATCGAGGCTGATGAAGTTAGGTGTATCGGCGAAGATGGCGAAGCATACGGCGTAATCTCGCTAGATGAGGCGTTGCAAATCGCAAGCAAACAAGGTGTCGATCTCGTGCTAATTGCGCCAGATGCGAAACCGCCAGTGTGCAAGGTAATGGATTATAGTAAATTCCGTTATCAACAAGAAAAAAAGCTAAAAGAGACCAAGAAAAAACAGAAAATCATCGAGATTAAAGAGATAAAATTTTCGGCAAAAATCGCTCAAAACGATGTGAATTACAAGGTAAAACACGCAAAAGAATTCCTAGATTCTGGCAAACATGTCAAACTTCGCGTGTTTTTGAAGGGTCGCGAGATGAGCACTCCTGAGATTGGCGTAAATTTGCTAAACAAAATTTGGGAAGAGAATTTCGCAGGTAGCGCAGAACGCGACAAAGCCCCGATTTTAGAGGGAAGATATGTGAGTATGCTAATTACGCCGAAAAAGTCTTAAATTTCGGCGTAGCTTAAATATTTTTAAATTTCAGCAGAAATTTAAAATTTTATTATATAATCACAGCTTATCTTAAAAAAAAGGATAAACATGCCAAAGATGAAAAGTGTGCGTGGCGCAGCAAAACGCTTTAAAGTAGGCAAAAACAAGATTAAACGCGGTTCAGCTTTCCGCAGCCATATCTTGACTAAAAAGTCTAGCGAGTGTAAAAGAGATTTGCGCGGCCCACATTATGTAGATTCTACAAATGTTAGAGCTGTTAAGCTTATGCTTTGTAAATAATTTTAGTTTTTGACCTAGTCATTCAAACTCCCCTAAGATAGGGAAAGACCCAAAAATGGGCGCCATTTAAGAAAGGATTAATATGGCAAGAGTAAAAACAGGCGTTGTTAGAAGACGCAGACACAATAAAGTTTTAAAACTTGCTCGCGGTTTTTATAGCGCAAGAAGAAAACATTTCAGAAAAGCCAAAGAACAATTAGAAAGAAGTTTGGTTTATGCTTACCGCGATAGACGCGCGAAAAAACGCGACTTCCGCAGACTATGGATTGTTAGAATTAACGCTGCTTGCAGAATCAACGATATTAGTTATTCTAAATTTATGCACGGTCTTAAACTTGCAAACATCGAATTAGATAGAAAAATCCTAGCAAACCTTGCTATGAACGATGCTAAGGCTTTCGCTGCATTAGCTGATAAAGCAAAGGCTGCTTTAAAATAATTTTTTGAATTTCAAGATTTTTTCTTGAAATTCTCCCTTTTAAATTTTGTATTCTGGCTCGTTTAAATAGATTTTAAGCGGGGTTTGAATACAATACCCCCTTTATTTCGTGGTTGGATAGCTCAGTCGGTAGAGCAGCAGACTGAAAATCTGCGTGTCGGCAGTTCGATTCTGCCTCTAACCACCATTTAAGCTTTTTTTAGCTCTTTTTATTCGCTTTAAAATTTTGAAAATCAAAAAATTTGGCTATGACGAATTTAGTCGCAGAAACTAAATTTATCTTTTTGTAATTATCTTTAAATTCGGCATTTCTTGTAGAATTTCTTGGTTTTGTATAGGCAAATCCAAAATGTCTATATGGAATAAATTTTTTAAATTTACTATGCTAGATGGTAGTTTGGTTATGCCGGTAAAGCCTATGTTTAGATCTCTTAATTTTGTTAATTCTCCGATATTTTCAGGCAGAGCAGACAGATCTTTATTATCATAAATCAAAAGCGTTTCTAAATTTTTTAAATTTGCAATTTTTGGCGAAATTGTTTTTAGGCTTCCTCTGGTGTATTCAAATCGCTTTAAATTTGCTAAATTTTCAATTTCATCGGGTATAGTAGTAATATTGCTATCGTTTAGTTGCAAATCCTCTAAATTGTGTAGTTTAAGTATCTCCATAAAGTTTTCTTGCGATACATTGCTGATACTTAGAATTTTTAAGTTTTGTAAATTTGAAAAATTTTGTGGGAAATTTTCAAAACTAGTGGATAAATACTCTAAATTTTGCAGATTAGTTATCCATTTTGGGAATTCTTTTTGGGCAATTAAACTCAAATTTAATAGTTGTAAATTTTTTAAATTTGCCATTTCGTCTGGTATAGATTTTAACTTTCTACACATATCACAATTAAATTGTTTCAAGCCTGTAAGATTCCCAAATTCAGGCGAAATTTCAGATATATCAGTGCCCGAAATGTCTAACGCTTCTAAATTTTTCATATTTAATATATGTTTTCCTAGATTTTCTATCTTAGAATAACTTAAATTTAAAGCTTTTAAATTTGGAATTTTGCTTATGATTTCTGTGATTTCTTTTATTTGTGTTTTTCTAAGATTTAATATAGAAAGTTTTGTCAAATTCACAACGCAAGGCGGTAAATCTGTAATATTGGCTTCACGGACATCGATTGTTTCTAGGTTACTAAGCATACAAATTTCGCTAGGTAATTCATTTGTATTGTCTGTATCGATTGAAAAATACACTCCGCGTGGTGAAGGTCTTTCTATTGATATTTCAGTAAAATATTCTAGACTATCATAGAAATCTTTTGTGGTTTCGACTTTTAAATTTTCAACAGCTTTATCAAATTCTACTATATTTATCTCATTATTTGCCAATTTTTTAGACAACTTGTCGTATCTTAGGTCGGATTGAACCGGTCTAGAATAATCTACAAATTTGGATAGAATTTGCATTTGCTCATTTGTTTTACTATCAAGTTCCGGTGAATTTATCAACTCTTTATCGCTTTGGTTGGCATTTAGAAAAATTTGCCCTATTATAAGTAGTGCTAAAATTATCTTTTTCATAAAATCTCCGAATTTAAAAAATTTAATAAGATAGATTATAACAAAAAAGTGAATTTTTAGCTCTTTTGGCGAGTTTTGCAAAATTTCAAAAATTCCCTCCCTTATTTAATCTATTTTTAAGCAACCCTTGAATATAATCCACTTTCCGTTTTTGAAATCTAACTTCTGTTATTTTCCAATGCGTGTTATTTTATTTATTATTGTCAAAAACTATCTTTTAGTCAATCTTTGAAATCTAAACAAGTGATCGATTGAGCCAAAGGCAATTTTTATAATTGTCAAATTTAAAAGTTACAAACAATTAAGTTTTTAGATTAAAAACTTCATAAATTGAATTTAAAAGATAAAAAGTTTCTTTTTATCTTTGATACA
>NZ_JAOVTY010000003.1:0-122840 GCF_027737645.1 Campylobacter sp. JMF_15 NE4
AGTTTTTGACAATAATAAATAAAATAACACGCATTGGAAAATAACAGAAGTTAGATTTCAAAAACGGAAAGTGGATTATATTCAAGGGTTGCTTAAAAAGAGATTAAAGAGAAGGAGGAATTTAAAATTTTGCAAAATTTATAAATTTCGCCAAATTTTGCTTGGCGAAATTTAACTAAAATTTATCTATAAATCCCCACACTTTCGCGTATTAGGCGCATTTTTTCACTTGCGATTTTTTGCGCCTTTTGCGCACCATAAGCCAAAATTTCATCTAGCTTTTTCTTATCAGCTAGCAACTCAGCGTATTTTTCGCGCGCCTGTCCGAAATACTCACTCACAAGCTCGCCAAGATACATCTTAAAGTGTCCGTGTCCCTCGCCACCACGCTCATATCGAGCTTGCAAGGCTTTTTGTCCTTCTTGGTCTAAAAAGAGTTTTGCTATATTATAGACATTGCAGTTTTGCCACTGCTTTGGCGCTTCGAGCGGCTCAGATGTCGTAACAATCGAGCCGATTTGCTTTTTTTGCTCCTTTGGCGAAGAAAAAATATCAATCGTATTTCCGTAGCTTTTGCTCATTTTTGCGCCGTCCGTGCCAGGGACTATTGCGACATTTTCGCTGATTCTAGCGCTTGGCAGGGTTAAAATTTCGCCATGCGCGTTGTTAAATTTCAAAGCGATATCGCGCGCGATTTCGACATGCTGAATTTGATCTTTGCCCACAGGCACGCTCGTAGCGTCATATAGCAAAATATCAGCCGCCATTAGCACAGGGTATGAAAACAAATCGTGCTTGCTCTCAAAGCCCTTTGCGACCTTGTCTTTGTAAGCGTGAGCGCGCTCTAATAGCCCCATTGGCGTGTATCCGCTAAGTATCCAGTAAAGCTCCAAAACCTCTTTCACATCGCTTTGCACCCAAAATGTCGATTTTTCTGGATCGATTCCCAAAGACAAAAACGCCGCAGCCGCCTCATAAGTGCTCTCTTTGAGCTTCGCACCCTCGCTAACAGAGGTGAGCGCGTGGTAGTTTGCGATGAACAAAAACAGCTCCTCGCCCGCATTTTGCGCATCTACCATTTGCTTAATGCTGGCAAAATAATTCCCTAAATGTAGCCTGCCTGAGGGTTGAAGCCCAGTTAGTGTGCGCGGATTTGAAATTTTAGATTTTTCACTCATTTTTTAACCTCTTTTTTGATAATTTTTAGTAATTTTTCAATAACTTCTTTTTGCGAATTTTTCTCTACATTTACGATATAATCGGCCTTGGCGCTGTATTTTTTATCCCTTTGCTCATGCAGGGCGCGCGCCTTTTTTAAATCAGTCAAAAGCGGTCGTTTTGCGATTTTTTTGCTAGCGTTTTGGCTAGAATTTATGCGCTTAATTATCGCATCGAAGCTCGATTTTAGGTAGATTACGGTGCCAATTTTGTTTAAATTTTTAACAGCATAAAACCCGCCGCCAGTCGAGATTATCGCGCCACTCACATTTTTTTCCAAAAATTTAGCGAGTTTTTTCTCTATTTTGCGAAATTCCACCTCGCCCTGCTCCTCGAAAATTTTGCGAATTTTTTTGTTTGCGTAGCTTTCGATCATATCGTCGCAATCTATCGCAAAGCGCCCGCTAGCCCCAGCCAAAGCTCGCGCGAAAGTCCCCTTGCCAACGCCCATAAAGCCGATTAAGATTATATTTTTTGCGCTCATTTTTGCCCTTTTTTCAAATTTGCCTCGCCCTCGTCGTCGTTTCCGCGATTTTTAGGGATTATGACCAAAGGCGTCCCGCTTAAATCGAATTTCTCTCTAAGTTTGTTCGCCAAATAGCGTTTATAGCTAAAATGAAGAGCTCGCGGGCGATTCATCACAAGCGCGATTTTAGGCGGAGCGAAGCCAAACTGCGCCGCATAGTAGATTTTCACGCTCTTGCCCTTATCGTGCGGAAGCGGGTGAGCTTTGGTCGCTTCCTCGATTAGTGCATTTAAATGAGCGGTTTTTATCTTTTGCGTGTAATTTTTATAAACCTGCAAAATCAGCGGGTAGAGCTTGTGTATGCGTTTGCCACCAAGCGCGCTTACACTAATAACCGGCGCGTAAGCTAGAAATTTAAATTTATCGCGCAAATCGCGCACCATAGCGTCAAATTCAGCCTCGCTTTTATCCCATTTATTTAGCACGATTATCACGCCTAGCTCAAATTTAGCCGCAAGCCCAGCAATTCGCTCATCTAGCTCGCTAAATGGCTCAGAAGAGTCCAAAACCAAAAGCGCAATGTCTGAATTTTCTAAAATTTTCTCCGTTCTATTTAGCGCAAACCTCTCTATCCCCTCGATTTTACCGCGCTTTCTGATACCAGCAGTATCCACAAACTCAAACCTTCTTCCCTCAAATTCATAGCTTTCATTGACAGGGTCTATCGTCGTGCCAGCCACACTGCTTACCACCGAGCGTTCGTTTTTCACAAGGGCGTTTAAAAGGCTAGATTTGCCCACATTTACCCGCCCGATGATGCCTACATTTATGGTTTTGTTCTCGTAATACTCGCTCTCATCGCTCTCTTTGATTTCGCCATTATCGTCAAAATTTTCTAAAAAATCATCGAAATCCTCGCTCTCGTCCCCTCGCACAGGCGCAGAATCTAGGTGAGTATAAATCCAATCCCTAAGCTCGTCAATACCGGCATTATGGCTGACAGATAGTGCAAACATCTGCGCGCCAAATTCGTTAAATTCCCAACTTCTTTCTTCATCTTTTTTGCTATCTACTTTATTTACGAGCAAAACTATCGGTTTGCCTAACTTTTGCAAAGAAAAGAAAATTTTGCGATCCTGCTCATCTGGGAGCAGTTTGCCATCGACCATAAAAAGAATAATATCCGCATTTTGCGCCTCGGCTAGGGTTTTTGCCTGCACACGCGCAAAAAGCTCGCTCGTATCATCAAGTCCGCCAGAATCGACTATCATCGCATTTCTATCATAAATTTGCACGGCAATTTTGTTCGTATCCCTCGTGGTGCCTGAAACCTCGCTAGTAATGGCAATTCTTGCGTTTGCGAAGCGGTTAAAAAGGCTCGATTTTCCCACATTTGGGCGCCCTATTATCATCACTGTTTTCATAATACTTCCTTTGATTTTTCTCATTATAGCCAAATTTTATTAAGTAAATCAAAATTTAAAAACAGCTATAATTATAGGCTTTTTTGAGGGGTCAAATTTTGAAATACAACAGCTTTTTATTGCACCATTTAAGCATTTATTATATGTTGCTTGCGTGCTTTTACAACTCCATTGCAGGGACATTTGCTAAAATTTTGGCCATGCAAATCCCAGCCATTGAAGTCGTGCTGTTTCGAAATTTATTAGCCCTTTTTATCATTTTATACATCATGCGCAAAAACCGCAAAATTCAAGCACAACCAAGCCGTGGCGGACATCCGTGGATGCTTGCTACGCGCGGAGTTATCGGGATTTTGGGCTTAATCGTATTTTTTTACAACCTTACGCAACTAAGCCTAGGCGAGGCCTTTACCTTCCAAAAAACAGCGCCGATTTTTATCGCCGTGATTGCATATTTTGCGCTAAAAGAAAAATTATCCAAATTTGGCTGGTTTGCCGTATTTTTGGGCTTTGTGGGTATCGTTTTGGTGATACAGCCTCACTTTGGGATTCATGCTGGACATATTTTTGGGATTTTAAGCGGTCTGTTTGCCGCGATTGCGCTCACGGCTGTCAGGGAGCTGCGCAAGTATTACAGCGCAAATGTAATCATACTCTCAGCCCTGCTTGCAGGCACGCTAATGCCGATATTTTTCATGGCGATTGCCGAATTTATCGAAATTCCTGCGCTAAATTTTATGATTAGCAAATTTGTCATGCCAGATCTCATGGGCTGGGGAATTGGCGCGATTTTGGGCGTTTGCGGGCTGTATTATCAATCCTATCTCACCAAAGCCTACGCTGCTACCAGAAAGGCAGGGATCGTCGCCACACTAAGCTACACGGATATTATTTTTTCGATGATTTTTGGGCTAGCTTTGGGAGATACACTCCCAAATTTCACCGCACTTTGCGGAATCGCGCTGATAATTGCGGCTGGAATTTTAATAGCAAATAGGAGATAATTTTGGGTTATTCTAAATTTTGGCTTAAAAATTTAGGCGTCTATTATATGCTAATAGCTAGCTTTTATTTCGCGCTAAATGGGGCGCTAGCCAAGGTCATGGCAGAGCAAATGAGTAGCGTAGAAATCGTGTTTTTCAGAAACGCCGTAGGGCTAGCTATCGTGCTAATCTCACTAAAAAGGCTAAAAAATTTCGGCGTGGGCGGGAAGCCGTGGCTACTTTTTTTCCGCGCATTTATCGGCAGCTGCGGGATTATAGCGACCTTTTATAATATCGCTCACATCGAGCTTGGCACGGCTTTTACCTTCCAAAAAACAGCCCCGATTTTCACCGCACTTTTTTCATCGATTTTCCTAGGCGAAAAGCTTAGCTTTAAAGGCTGGTGCGCCATAATGCTAGGTTTTGGCGGGATTTTGCTCGTTATCCAGCCTCACATTAGCATTGCGCCGACTGATATCATCGGCGTTTTTGGCGGTATGTGCGCGGGACTAGCATACACTAGCGTCAGGGAGCTTCGCAAATACTACGCCACGGATATCATAATCCTAGTTTTCGTCTTTGGTGCTGCGCTTGTAAGCTCTGCGCTAATGTGCGCGGAATTTGCGCTAAGAGGACGCGAAATTGAAATTTTAGGCGTGATTTCGAGCGCAAATTTAAGCAAATTTGCCTATTTTAACATGCCAAATCTCTTTGGCTGGGTTTTGGTCGCACTGCTAGGAATTAGCGGAATTTATTTCCAAAAATACATGACGCGCTCTTACGCAGCCTCCAAAAAGGCTGGCGTTGCGGCTGCGATTAGCTACACAGACATTATCTTTACGCTGATTTTAGGCGTCATGCTAGGCGATAGTTTGCCGAATTTAATGGCGTTTTTGGGGATTTTGGTCGTCATCGTAAGCGGAGTTTTAATCGCAAGAGAACGCTAAATTTAGCCGAATTTTAAAATTCCGCTGTCCGCAAGCTTGGATACTGCACCCGAAATCTTGCATTTAAGTGTCATTGCGAGGCGTGATAACGCCGAAGCAATCTACAAAGCTAAAATTAAAGGCAGGGTAAATAGCAGAATTTTAAATTTCCTAGAATTTCAAATTTTTGATAATTGCAATCCGCTAGGATTTTTAAAGTCTAATCTTTTTATGCGGGGGCGGCGCTCAGAGTTGCGAGGGCCGCCCGCCCCCGCACCCCCACCGGGCCGACGCCCATACTGTGGCGTGCTATGCACGCGTTTATTTACTGAATTTTGCTTACGCAAAATTCTTTGCAATTGCGCTTATAAATAAAATTTTGCAAAATTTCAAATTTATTTCAACTCGCCCCAGCTAGTAGCGATATCTAGGCTCGTTACGAGCGGGACATTTAAATTCACAACATTTTGCATGATTTCCCTAATTTTCGCGCCAAATTCCTGCGCATACTCGCTTTTTACCTCGAAAATCAGCTCATCGTGGATTTGCAAAACTAGCCTTGCCTCATCGCCTAAATGTGGCGAAATCTCAACCATAGCCTTTTTGATAATGTCCGCTGCCGAACCTTGAAACTTCGTATTTACCGCCTCTCGCTCGTATGTGGCTAGAAGAAGCGGCGAAGCGTTAGCGAAATCAAAATACCGCCTGCGCCCAAAAAGCGTAGTGATAAATCCGTCGTTTTTGGCGCTGTTTTTTAGCCCCTCCAAAAACTCCTTAATCGTCGCAAACGAGGCGAAATATCGCTCGATATAGCCCTTTGCTTCATTTCGCGGAATTTGCAAATTTTGCGCTAGTTTGCTTGCCCCCATGCCATAAATCAAACCAAAATTTATACTCTTTGCAATCGCCCTGTGTGCAGGTTCGCTATCGCCAAAAATGCTGATTGCAGTGCGCGAGTGTATGTCCTCGCCCGCCCCAAATGCCTGCAAAAGCGCAGGATCCTTGCTAAAATGTGCCAAAAGTCTAAGCTCGATTTGCGAATAATCCAGCGAAAGCAGGCTATACCCCTCCTGCGCGATGAAGCAGTTTCGCATATCCTTCGCCAAAGCCCCACGCGCGGGGATATTTTGCAAATTTGGATTTTTGGAAGATAACCTGCCGGTGCTGGTGCCTGTTTGCATGAAATTTGAGTAAATTCTGCTATTTTCGTTTTTCATCGCAAGGGCGTAAAGTGGCTCACAATAGGTGCTTTGAAGCTTGTAAAGCTCGCGATAAGCTAGGATTTTTTCGACTACTGGGTGCGCCTGTATAAGCAGGGCCAGCACGCTCTCATCGGTGCTGTAACCTGTTTTGGTCTTTTTTTGGCACGGCAAACCCAAATGCTCGAAAAGCACCACACCAAGCTGTTTTGTGGAGTTTATGTTAAAACTCTCGCCACTAAGCTCGTAAATTTCGTTTGTCAGCACCCTAAGCGCGCTTTCGTTGCGAGAAATCAGCTCGCTTAAATTTGGCTTTGAAATTTTAATTCCTGCATTTTCCATATCGCGCAAAACACGCACAAATGGGAATTCTAGCGTTTTTGCCAAATTTAGCAACTCTGGCGAGAGTAAATTTTGAAATTTAAAATAAAATTTCAAAGTTATCCACGCATCTTCGGCTGCGTATTTCGTGGCCTCATCAAACTCCAAACTCGCAAAAGTCTCGCCCTTAGCCACGATATCTTCAAATTTAATCGTATCATAATCAAAATATCTCTTAGCTAAATTGTCCATACCCACGCTCTCGCCAGGATTTATGAGCCACGCTAAAATCATCGTATCAGCGAATTTGCGTGGCGGTTTGATACCGAAATTTTGCTCTATGATATTAAAATCGTATTTTAAATTTTGCCCCACGACAAAGCCAGAAAAAATCCGCTCAATCGCCATTTTCGCCGAATTTAGCAAAATTTGCTCGCCCACGCCTAAGTAATTATGCGTAAGCGGCACATAATACGCCTTTTGCTCGTTGAAACAAAACGAAAAGCCCACGATTTTGGCGTTTTTGCTATCTAGGCCAGTGGTTTCGGTATCAAACGCCACGATAGTATCCTCGCTAATGCCCTCGCAAAGGCGCGCTAGCTCGCTCTCGTCCCTCACGCACACTGGCTTAAAAGCTAGGCTCTCTTCGCTTTTACCGCCTTCGTTTTCGAGCGCAGAAAGAAGCTTGTGTAGCTCGTATTCGCGCAAAATTTCTTTGATTTTATGAAGCGGATTTTGCTCGGGAAAAACGGCGTTTTGCAGTGGCGAAATTTCGACCTCATCGCAAAGCGTGGCAAGCTTCTGGCTCATAAAAGCTTCGTTTTTGGAGTTTATGAGATACTCGCGCTGTTTGTTTGGCGGCAAAAGCTCGATATTTTCGTAAATCCTCTCCAAACTCCCCCACTCATCAAGCAGTTTTTTCGCCCCCTTTTCGCCTATGCCTTTCACGCCCGGGATATTATCTGCGCTGTCACCACAAATAGCCAAAAAATCGATGATTTGCTCGGGATAGACGCCGTATTTTTCATAGCACTCATCGCGGCCGTAGAGCATTTTTTTAGCATAGCTATAAATGCGCGTCTCGCCACCAATTAGCTGATAAAGGTCTTTGTCGCTGGTTACGATATTGATTTTATGCGTGTCGCGGTAGGTTTTAACCACGCTTGCTATTAAATCATCGGCCTCAAAGCCCTCTTTCTGCGCTGTGCAAAAGCCCATTTTCTCTATCATTTCTATGCAAACCGGAAGCTGTGCCAAAAGCGCATCTGGTGGGGTTTGGCGGTTTGTTTTGTAGTTTGGGTCAATCTGCGAGCGAAAGGTCTTGCCCTTGCTATCAAGGGCGAAAATTATATAATCGCTTTTAAACTCTCGCTCCAAATTTGCGATAAAATTCGCAAATCCACTCACCATACCACTTGGCTTGCCACTTTTGGTCTTTAAGCTACTCATCGCATAATACAGGCGGAAAAAAAAGCCAAAAGTGTCGATAATCGTGATAGTTTTCATACATTTCCTTAAATTTTGATTTTGCGTAGTGTAGTGAAATTTGGCTAAATTTTGCAAATTTGCCAAATTCAAATTTATATAAAATTTATCGCAAAAACAGCTGGTTTTGGGAGTTTGCGTAGGCTGTCTTTGAGCATTAATTTGTTTTTTGCGCCCGCGATTTGCAGGGTTAAATTTTCGAATTTAAACTCCAAATTTTTAAGCGCATTTTCGTTCAAAATCCGTGCGAATTCACACAAAAAGCTAAGCCACGCTAATGTTCGCTCATTTGGTAAAATTTCGCTTAAATTTGCAAAATTTGGGCTTAAATTTGGCTTGCCGTGCATTGCGATAATCGCCGCGATTAGGGCTTTTTGCTCGTGGCTCGTGCGGTAGTTTAGCCCATTTAGCACCATGGAAGCTGCGCTTTCGTGTTTGGCATAAAAGCCAAGCCTTGCGCCAATCTCGCAAAGTTTGGCGGCGTAGCAAAGCGGGCTAATGTATCTGTCTTCTAGCTTGTGAAGGGAGAAAAGCACGCTAAAAAGGGCTTTGGCGAACTTGTCTGCGTGCGAGCTTTCGCTAGCAAATCTATCTTGCAGACTTTTTAGGCTTGGGTTGAAATTCTTTGGCAAATTTACCCCATGCAAAATCGAGCCCAAAAACACACCCTCTCGCACACCCACACCGCTTGTAATCACGCTTTTTGCGCCGATTTTTTTAGCAATCTCGCTAAAAATTATCGCGCCCTCTCTAATCGTATCGTAACGCTCTTTTTTTATCGGAAATTTGGCTAGTTCTAGGGTTTTTGCGCCGATTAATTTGCTAAAAAACGGCGCGTATTTTTCGTAATCATAGCAGTAATTATGCACGATTTTAATCGGATAATTCTCAATCGCCATTATGGCATTGCTTAGCGCTCTTGCCGAACCGCCCATAGCGATTAAATTTGAGCTAGCAAATTCATCGCCAACCGCGCTGATTGCCTTATTTACATAGCCATATAGCCCAGCCATATCGCCTTTGTCGAAAAATAGCTCTTTTAGGCGAACGGTGCCTAAATTTAGCGAAATTTTAGCCTCGATTTTGCCATTTTTAATGCGCGCAAGCTCGGTCGAGCCTCCGCCGATATCCACGCTCACGCCGTCTTTGAAATCGCTAAGGAGATTGTGTGCGGCGTATCCTCCAAAATACGCCTCACTCTCGCCATCTATTTTGCGGATTGCGATTTTGGTTTTTTGGAAAACTAGCTTGATAAACTCGCCCCCATTTGGAGCGTCGCGCAGTGCAGAAGTGCCTACGCAAAGCACCCTTTTGGCGCCGTATTTTTGGAGTAACTCTTTGAATTCCACAAACGCGTCGAGACATTTTTGCATAGCCGCTGGTTGCAAAACTCCGCCATTTTCATACGCGCCCTCGCCTAGGCGGACTTTGATTTTGTGCTCTGCAAGGATAAAAAACCCAAATCTGCTCGTTCGCTCAAAAATCACTAATCTGGCAGAATTTGAGCCTAAATCAATCACTCCAACGCGTTTTGGCATTAATAATCCATGTGAGCGTGTTTGTATTTGAGCTCACCCTCGGTTTCGATATTATCAGGATCGTAGGTGATACACTCGACAGGGCAGACTACGATGCAGGCTGGTTCTGAGTATTGATCCACGCACTCGCAGCACCTATCTGAATCAATCATATATGTCGGCTCGTCCTCGAAAATCGCCTCATTTGGGCACTCTTCGCGACACGCATCGCAACTAATACACTCGTCTGTAATCATCAAAGACATAAATTTAACCTTTACAAAAAAAATTAGTGCATTTATACACTAAAAACTTTTAATTTTATTTTAAAAAATACCAAATTTACGCTATTTTTTGAGATTTTTTAGCGGAATTGTAAGGGTCGCTACAATTTTGTCTTTGGCGGGCGAATTTTTAAGGCTCACAGATGCGCCCATAGCCTGCGCGGCGTTTTTGGCCAAAAACAGCCCAAGCCCAGCGCCAGGCTTGCCACCCTTGCGTTTAAACGGCGCGAAAAAGTCCTGACTCTCGTCGATACTCTCGCCTAAATTTTCCACACGCACGATAAAATAATCGCCCGAAATTTCACTGAAAACCTCGATTACTTCGCCTTCTGGGGAAAATTTAATCGCGTTTTGGACGAAATTTTGGATAATGTGCATAAAAAGATTTTTTTGAATACTCACTTCTAGGGATTTTGGCGAAATTTTGCTTACGACATCTTTTTTTTCATTTTTAGCCAAAATTTTAAAATTCACGCACAGCTCGCCTAGATACTGCACGATATCAAGCTGCTCCGGGCTCTCAAACTGCGCGCCCTCTTGGCGACCAATCTCTAAAATCGAGATTATCATTTTGTTCATATCGTCGATTGATTTGTTGTTGTTTTGGAGTGCCTCGATGTATTTTTCCGCCTCTCTTGGCTTTATGAGCGTTACTTCGTTTTTGGTTTTCATCACTGCTAGCGGGGTTTTTAACTCGTGCGCGATACCGATAAATAGCTCTTTTTGATACATTATGAAGGTCTGAATTCGATCGATTAGGCGGTTTATGTTTGTCAAAATCGGGCGAAATTCGCTCTCGCACCTCTCCATATCAAGTGGGGCTAGAAATTTCTCATCGAGACTAGCTAGCTTTTGCGAGATCACTTTAATTGGCATCAAAAGCGTGCGCGATAGAAACATAGCGTAAAAAATTATCAAAAATATCATTGTCAAATTTAGGATAATAATATCCACAAGTATCTGATTTGCGATATTTGCATAGACCGTTACATCGGTTTTGATCTGCAAAATTTCCTCATTGCTATATGGGTATTGAAGGGTCAAAAAATTGCTTTCGCCCTCTTGGCTCTCGTAAAATTTAGGCTTGGTGATTTTCTCGCCATAAACGAAACTCGTGATAAACTCGCCTTTGGGGTCTGGCAGATACTCTGGGATTTTTTCGACTGGAATTTTTGGCAGTTTTGTGATATTTTCAGCCCTTACTAAAAGTCCATGGACTGAATTTTCGAAAATCGTAATCCTTATGTAGTTATAAAGCATTACGGAAAAAATCAAAATTAGCATCGCCGAAGCAGATGCTAATTGGATTATGAAACGGGTTCTTAGGCTTTTTGTGGAAAGCAAAATCTATATCCGCGACGACGAACTGTCTCGATTGTAGAAATATTTAGTGGTTTATCCATTTTTTGGCGGATTTGGTTGATTGCGACCTCGATTACATTTGGGGTTACTAGCTCTGGCTCTTCCCAAATAGCGTCAAGTAGTTGCTCTTTGCTTACGATTTGGTCTGAGTGGCGAGCTAGGTGAGTTAGCACCTCGAAAGGTTTGCCTTTTAGCTCGATTTCTTGGCCAAGATATGTGATTTTCTCCTCATCTGGATCGATAATAAGATCGTCGATTTTGATGATATTTGAGCCGCCAAATCTAAGTCTAGCTTCAAGTCTAGCCACCAAAACATCGAAATCAAATGGTTTTTTGATATAATCATCTGCGCCAGCTTTTAGGGCTTTTATCTCACTTTCTTTATCGTCTTTTGCAGATAGCACGACGACCGCTGTGCGAGCGAATTTTTGTTTTATAATGTTGATTAGATCGACGCCACTGCCATCTGGTAACATCCAGTCGGTTAAAACTAAATCGTAATTTCGTATGCCTATGTAATATTCAGCGTCTTTAAAGCTTTCTGAACTGTCTGTTTGGTAACCAAACTCCGCCAAACCCTCGGCGATAGTTTTGTTTAGAGTAACTTCATCTTCGACAATTAAAATTCTCATTGATTTTCCTTCATAATAAAATTTGGCGTGATTGTAGCATATTTTAAGCCAAAATTCAAGTTTTTTTAAAGAAATTTTAAAAATTTATTTCGATTTGCGCGCCGACTTTTGCGTCAGCTAAAATTTGGGTTTTGTAAATTTTCATATAGAAGTAATTCAGGCTTTTATACTGGGTTTTAAAGCTTTGGGCGAAGAAATTTAGCGCGTCTTCGACGAGCAAAAATTTCTCCCTCTCAAAGCTAAATTTTATAAATTCGCACGCCTTGGCGTAGTCTATAAATTCATCTGCGCCAAATTTTGCGCTTACTAAAATTTCTTGTTTTTTTTCTCTTTCGAAATCCAAAATTCCAACAATCGCGTCGAATTTCAAATCCTCAATCAAAACCCGAATCATATTACCCGTTTTTCCTCGCCACGAAGCAATCTTGCGATATTTGGAATATGTTTGTAAAAGACGATAAAAACTATGATAAAAATCGGCGCGTGAGTGTGGATTGCTGGCATATCTGCGTGGAGTATGTAGCTAGCCACAATTAGCGCAAGCGCCGCTGATAGCGAGGCTATGGACGAAATTTTAAGCACTTTACCCACAATAAACCAAACAACAAGCGCGATGATTAGCTCGATTGGCACGAAGCATGCTAGCACGCCAGCGCCCGTGGCTACGCCCTTGCCACCGCTAAATCCAAGGTATGGCGAAAAGCAATGCCCCACCACAGCAAACACAGCCATGCCCCAAAGCACATTTTCATCAAAACCCATAGCCCGAGCCACCAAAATTGGCACCATGCCCTTTAAAGCGTCACAAACCACGGTCAAAATCGATAAAATTTTAGCCTTTTTGAGGTCTGTTTCTTTAAGCACGCGCAAGACATTTGTGGCCCCTATCGAGCCACTTCCAGCAGATTTGATATCAACCTTGCCAAAGTATTTGCCGATAAGCAGTCCAAACGGCACAGCTCCTAGCAAATACGCTATTAAATAGCACCAAAAATTTGGCGCCTTAAAAAGTCCTAAAATCACATCTAATATCATTTTTTACCCTAACTCTTCCACAAAATCGAAATTTTCTCATCATAAATATCTGTCTTTTTCGGAGCCAGCGAGACTACGCCAAGCTCGATATTTTTGAGATCTAAGCTCTCTTTTAACTGCGCGATTTGCTCATCAAATCTCTCTTGCAGGGCCTGCATTTGCGAGTATAGCTCATCTACGCTAGCTTCTGCGTTTTTGGCTTCGTTGCGTTGGGTTAGCACGCGGTGAGCATTTCGCACACCACTTACGGTTTTGCTAATCGTAGTCGCACTCGTGCGCGATCTGCCAAAAAGCGAGCCTAGTATCGCGCTTCCTATGCTAAGGGCTGCGTTAATTCCTTGGCTAGTAACATCGCTTTTTTCTTTTTCTAGCTTCTCTTCGGCGCGGTTTATGCGGGTTTGAAGCGTAGATTTTTCTTTTTCAAATTTAGCTAGAATTTCATCTGTTTTTTGCTCTAAAATTTCATTTGCCTTATCTTGCAATCTTTGATAAAACTCTTCTTTGCTCTCATCTGGCGCGCTGTGCATATCAAGTGCGCTGTATAATTCTAGCCTTTGATTACGATAAACCCAGTCTTTGAAATTGCGAATAAAAGTGGCGAAATTTTTCGCACTAGCAATAAAGCTTGGCAAAGCGCAATACGACGAATCCTCTAACTCATCACTTCGTATATTATCAATAGCCCTATCGCTTGCCTCGTCCCAGTTGATCTCGCTAGCATCAGCGATATCAAGCAAATACGCGTAATCTCTCGTGTATTCGCCCTCTTTGTCAGCATAGCGCACCTTAGCTGTGGCGTATAGATACGGGCTTAGCTCGCGAGAGGCGCCGTAGCTGTAAATTTGCGAAATTTCATTTGATACGATTGGTTTGGCACTGCTTGCGCTTTTTACTTTGTTTCCAGTGCTGTTCGCGCCTGGTGTGCCCTTTTTTTCGCTCATTAAATTTGAAATTTGCTCATTGCTTAAAGGGCCTTTTAAATAGCTAAGTGCAAAGCGAGTTTCTATCGTTTTTAGGCTATCTTCGTTGATATTTTTGACCAAGAAATTTCGCTTTTTGAGGTTTGAGATTTGCTCCATTAGCGCAGATTTATCCACAGGATTTGAGCCAATTCCGCTAAGTCCGCCGATTACTCGCTCTTTATCTTGGGCGGTTTGGAGGCGGCCGATAAACCAAGTGCCGATATTGCTAAGGCCTTTGTAATCCAAATCCACAGGGTTTTGCGTGCTAAGAACGCAGCCTAGCCCAAAAGCGCGCGCTTGTTTTAACAGGGTTAGCATAGGGGTTTTTGATGGCGGATTGCCATTTGGCGGGAAAAATCCATAAATCTCGTCCATATACAAAATCGCTCTAAGTGCGCTGGTGCCTTGCGTTTGGCGCATCCAATTAACCATTTCGTTTAAAAGCAAGGTTACGAAAAACATTCTCTCATCGTCGTTTAAATGCGCGATACAAAAGATATTTGCCCTAGCCTTGCCACTCTCGTTAAATAGCATTTTTGCGATATCTAGCCTCTCGCCCTCGCACCAAAGCTTGAAACTTGGGCTTGCGATTAGGGCGTTGATTTTCATAGCTAGCGCCATGCGTTTGTCGCTAGGGAAGAAGTTATTGACATCAAAAACGCCGATTTTATCAAATGGCGGAGTGATGATTTGGTTGATGAGATCGACCACGCTCACGCCCCTACCCTCGCTGAAATTTGAACTAAAAATTTGAGAAATCAGCAAAAATTCCGGTGAGCTTAGATTATCGCTAGTAATGCCAGCTAGGCTAAGCACGCTAGAAGCGATACCGCAGATATAATTATTCATATCCTCATCGTTTAAATTTTTCGGTGCTTCAAAGTCGCTAAGCAGGCTAACTCCTAGCCCAGCACTTGATTTTGGCGTATAAATTTTAAACTCGGCGCTGTTTTTAAGCAGCTCGACTCTGTCTAAATTTTGATAAGAATTTTCTATGCCATTTCGCCACATTTGCGCAGTCTCCTGCGCCATTTGCTCCACGCTAAGGCCTTTATTCGCAGCCTCTGTTTCGTCGATATAAGGCAAAAAATCCTGCGCGCTCATATTTGGAAATGTAAGAGCTAAATTTGTCAAATCGCCCTTGGGATCGATGATGATAGACGGGATATTATCAATCGCAGCCTCTTCTAAAAGCGTGATTCCAAGGCCGGTTTTACCGCTACCAGTCATACCGATGATTAGCGCGTGGGTTGTGAGATCTTTGTTTTTATACAAATACGGCTCAGAATTTTCGAGCCCCAAATAAAAAAGCTTCAAATTTTCTTGCAAAGTTTTCATAAATTTTCCTTCGTAAAATTTGGCGCATTATATCATTTAAATTTTTAAATTTAAATTTGCTACAATATCCTAAATTTAAGGAATTTACCAATGTTGGAACAAAAAATTAAAAACAATGCTAGCGGAATTTTGCTCTATGGTATCGTTCCGCCAAAAATCAGTTTCGAGCCCGAAAAAATCGAGCGACTTGGCGCGCTTTGGAGAGAGCGCATAAGCTCCATGCCATGCGACGGCATAGTCATTTATGATTTGCAAGATGAGAGCGCAAGGACGAGCGAGGCGCGCACTTATGAATTTATCGAAACGCTAGATCCAGCGATGTATTACACCAAACACCTGCGCGAGGTCAAACCAGCCATAATCTACCGCGCTGTGGGCAAATACGATGAGGATAAATTTGGCGAAATTTTAAATGCAAGAGCGAGTAATTTTGGCGTATTTGTGGGTGCCTCATCGAAATACGATACGATGAAAATCCCGCTAAAACGGGCGTATCAGATAAAAAAAGAGATTGCTAGCGATTTGCATTTGGGCGGAATTTGCATAGCCGAGCGCCACAAACAAACACGCACCGAGCACCTAAAAATCGCGTCAAAAAGCATAAGCGGGTGCGAGTATTTCATAAGCCAAGCCGTCTATGACGCCGAGAGTGTGAAAAATTTCATAGATGATTATGCTAATCTTGGGTGCAAAAAAGTGCCTATAATCTTTACTTTCACGCCGTGTGGAAGCGAAAAAACGCTCGAATTTATGAAGTGGCTTGGCATTAGCGTGCCGGATTTTTTGGAAAATCGCCTAAAAACCAGCGCCGATATCTTGCAAAGCTCGGTGAGCCTGTGCGTGGAGCTGTTTGATTTCATCTACAAATACTCGCTTGCAAAGGGCATTAGCGTAGGGGCAAATGTAGAGAGCGTCAGCACCAAAAAGGCTGAAATCGAGGCTTCGATCGAGCTTTTGAAAAAAATCAAAGAAATAATCGTAAAGAGGGAAAATCTAGGAATTGGCGAAAAATAAAATTTGCTAAAATTTAGCAGATTTGTGGCGCAAAATTTTGTTTAAATTTCACCCAAATTTTGCTAAATTTTGCGCCAAATTCGCCAAATTTACTCGTCCGAATTCTGCCCTGCTTCATCAAACATTTTTTGCACGCTTGGAGCGTTGTTGGTTAGCTTTTTGATAGTTAGTTTTTCGGCTTTATCATTAGCTAGGCGCAGATTATTTTCAGAAGATAAAAGCTCATTTTTTACCTTTTCTAAGTGGCTTATAGTTTTGTCGATTTCATCGATTGCCTTTTGAAATTTCTCGCTTGCTAGGCGGTAATTTTTGCCAAATTTATCCTTAAATTCGTCAATATTACTTTTAAAGGTTTCGATATCTAAATTTTGGTTTTGATACTCTACTAGACGCTTTTTATCTTCGAGCGAATTTAGCGCAGCATTGCGTAGTAGCGAGATTATCGGCAAGAAAAACTGCGGGCGGATCACATACATTTTTTCATATTTGTGCGAAACATCGACGATACCGGTATTATAAAGCTCACTATCGCTTTCAAGTAGCGAGACAAGCACCGCGTATTCGCAGTTTTTCGCCTTTCTGTCCTTGTCTAATTTGGCAAAAAATTCCTCGTTTTTGTGCTTTGACGCGGTCGTATCGGACTCGTTTTTCATCTCAAACATTATCGAAATATACTCTACGCCGTCTTTGAAATCGCGAAATATAAAATCGCCTTTGCCGCCCTCTTTGACCTCGTTGTCTTTTTCAAAATAAGCGTTTGCAAATGCGGTGGTGCGGAGCTTCTCAAACTCCGTGCTACAATGGGTCTCCAAGCTCTCGCCAACCATTTTTGTCGATAATTTCGCCTTTAAATCCTTGTAATAATCTATCATCGCGTCTTTGTCGCTGATTGTTTTTTCGAAATTTTCACGCAAAATTTGCTCTTTTTCGACGAAATTTTTCTCTTTTTCGCTCAGTGTGATTTTAAGCTCGGAAATTTCGCTATCTTTGCTCGAAATAGCGTTGCTCACAGCCAATTTTTTTTCATTTTCACTTGCGCTGATTTTGGCGTTTAACTCGGTAATTTTCTGGTTTAACTCGGCGATTTTAGCCTCATTTTCGAGAGAAATTTTGCTTTTTTCAATCTCAAATTTTTGCGTTAAATTCTCATCTTTGCCTTTTAGTTCGGCCTGTGATTTCGCCAAAATTTCTTTAAGTTGTGAAATTTCACTATCTTTTTGCGCTTTTAAACTTGCGATATATTCTTTTGCCCTAGCGATTTCTTGGGATTTTACAAGCTCTAATTCGCTTTGGAATTTTGCGTTTTCGTTTTGCAATCTCTCGTTTAAAATTTTCTCAAATTCGCTATTTCTGATTTGGCTTACGATTTTTTGGTATTCACTCTCATCAATTGCGAAAATTTCGCCGCAGTTTGGACATTTGATCTCAGACATGATTTTTCCTTTACTTTAAAATTTTAGTGAATTTTACAATAAGAATTCGACAATTAATGTCTAAATTTGATAAATTTTAAAATTTAAGCGTTAAATTTAAATAGCACAGAACCCCAAGTAAATCCCCCGCCAAAGGCGTCTAGCAAGACTAACGAGCCATTTTTTAGCCTGCCAGCCTCATAAGCTTCGTTTAGCGCCATTGGGATTGAAGCCGAGCTTGTGTTGCCGTATTTTTGCACGGTTACGACACATTGATTTTCCGTAAAGCCTATCTTTTCGCGCACTGCCTCGATTATGCGCAAATTCGCCTGGTGCGGGACAAACAGATCAATATCGCTAGCTTTAAGGCTATTTTTTTCCAATGCCTCTTCGACCGATTTTATCAGCGTTGGAACTGCGATTTTATAGACATCTTGACCGCGCATTTTGATAAATCCGAGCTTATCGTCTAAAATTTGTTGCGAGATAGGATTTGCGCTACCAGGTGCTGGTGTGATCAAATAATCAGCCTTTGCGCCGTCGCTAGCGCTGTTTGTGTAGATTATACCCTCGCCATCGCCCTCGCTCACTACTGCTGCGCCAGCGCCATCGCCAAAAAGCACGCAGGTGCTCCTGTCGCTATAATCCGTAATCGCGCTTAGTTTTTCGCTTCCGACGATTAGTATATGCTTTTTCGCTCCGCTTTCGATAAGCGATTTTGCTAGGTCTAGTAAATATACAAATCCACTACACGCCGCACTTATATCAAACGCCATAACGCCAAATTTAAGCCCCAATTTATCAGCAATCAAAGCCGCAGTTGATGGCATACAAAAATAATCAGGCGTGATTGTGGCACAAAGCACAGCGTCGATTTGCTCTGCTCTTAGCCCGCTTCTTTGAAGCGCCAAAGCAGCGGCCTTTGCGCCCATATCGCTGGTAGCCTCATTCGCATCTGCGATATGGCGTTCTTTAATGCCCGTTCTTTGGGTAATCCACTCATCACTGGTATCGACCATACCCTCCAAATCGTGGTTTGTTAGAACTCTCTTTGGAGCGTAGGCGCCTATGGATACCACCGAAGCCTTCATCTTTATCCTTGGTTGTAGTTGCTAAGTTGGGTTTGGATAACTGAGTTTATGTTTGAATCCGAAAATTTAAGCGCTTGAAAAATTGCGTTTTTTATCGCTTTTGGCGTGCTTTTGCCGTGGCTTATGATTACGCACTCTTTCACGCCCAAAAGTGGCGCACCACCAGTTTCATCGTAATCGGTCGATTTTTTGATTATCTTAAATACTCGCCTCATCAAAATCGAACCAGCTATCGCAATCGGCGATTTTTTCGCCTCTTTTTTGATAAGCTTATTCATAGCGCTGGCTATGCCCTCGCTGGTTTTGAGGACGATATTTCCGATAAATCCGTCAGTGATGACGACATCTACCGAGCCGTCGAAAATCTGATTCCCCTCGGCGTTACCGACGAAATTTTGCATTTTTTTGAGTTTTGGGAAAATTTCTTTATTGACCTCGTTACCCTTACTATCCTCTTCGCCATTTGACAAAAGCCCGATCCTAGGGGCTTTAATCCCCATAATCTCTTTTGCGTAAGCCTCGCCCATAACGGCAAATTCGAATAAATTTTCAGGTTTGCAATCCACATTTGCCCCGACATCTAAAACCAGCGTTTTACCACCCTGACTAGTCGGAAAAAGCGTAGCAATGGCTGGGCGCGAAATACCTGGAATTCTACCGATTCTAAGCGTAGCTAGGCTGTGCGTAGCCCCGCTATGACCAGCTGAGACCACGGCCTTACAGGTGCCATTTCTGACCAAATCTACTGCTTGATAAATGGTGGAATTTTTGCGCTTTAAAACATCTGTCGCACCCTCTTTCATCTCGAAAACTTCGTCAGTTTGGACATACTCTATGTATTTTTGAAATTCTGCCGGGATAAAAGGGGCGATTTTTGCCTCGTCGCCTACTAAGAAAGCTTTGAATTTTTGCTCTCTTAGCGCTTCAATAACTCCGCATACAATAGGCTCGCAACCGAAGTCGCCACCCATTGCGTCGATAGCAATCGACGTCATGGGATTAGTATTCTCCTGTATTTTTATTTACTCTGTGAGGAATCTTCCAGCTACCGTCTTTGTCTTTGACTGGCACAGGTAGAGTTACAGTGTAATGAGTTCTTCTTTTTGCTGCGCGAGTTTTACTCACTCTTCGTTTAGGAACTGCCATTTTTTCTCCTTTATAAAATTTATAATTCTTTACATTTGTCGCAATAAAAGTAGTCGCTCTTTATCGCTTCTACTTCGCTTTGTAAAATTTCATCTATGTCAATACTGCCCTCGAAAAACTCGATTACATCTAAGCTATCAGAGCCTTTGTATATCCCGTCGCTTAGCGTTAAATCGACATTTTCATCTAAACTTAACTCAAATTCGCTTCCACAACGATCACAAATATATGGTATCGCTCCGCAAATTTGGGCGTTGCATTTATACAGGCTTTCTCCTGATTTGTGCAACTCGCCGCTAAATTTAACACCGCCACTTTGGGTATCAAATTTAATCGGTTCTTTTGTGATTTTTACAAAGCTAATTTTCAAAATTTTACCTTAGCAAATCTCTTTTTTAGCAAAGAAAAATGCAATCTCGATAGCTGCGTTTTCTAGGCTATCGCTACCATGGACTGCGTTTGCATCGATACTTTCGGCGAAATCAGCGCGAATTGTGCCCGGCTTTGCCTCTTTTGGATTTGTTGCACCCATTAGTTCGCGGTTTTTAGCTACTGCGTTTTCGCCCTCTAAAACCATAACCACAACTGGGCCACTAACCATAAAATCAACTAATTCGCCAAAAAATGGGCGATCTTTATGAACTGCGTAAAACGCTTTTGCGTCATCTACGCTTAATTGCAATTTTTTTGCTGCTGCTATACGCAAACCGTTGCTTTCAAATCTATCTATGATTTTGCCTATAACGCCCTTTTTTACGGCATCTGGCTTAATTATTGATAGTGTTTGTTGCATACGAACTCCTTTATTGTAAAAGGGTGATTATATCTAAAATAGGTTAAAATTTATTTAAGAATTAAATTTTCATGGCATTTAAGCCATGAAAATTTTGAATTTGTATTTATGCGACTACCGGAGTATCGCCACCGCGCAATTCTGCGCCGATTTCAGCTTTGCTTGGTTGTCCAGCGACAACTTCGCTCCAAACGATACAGCCGTCAGTTGGACAGGCGTTTGCACAGGCTGGTTCGTCATTGTGGCCTACACACTCTACGCATTTATCAGCATATACATAGTATGTGTCTGCCCCTGTTGGGTTATCGCTATCATCAACAATCGCGCTAACTGGGCACTCATCGATACAAGAACCGCATGCTATACAAATATCAGTAATTTTTACTGCCATATTTTCTCCTTTATCAAAAAATACCCTAAATAATAACACACTATTTTTAAAAAGTCATTAAAAATTTTGATTAGATTTGAATTTTATATTGCGTGTAAATTTGGTTTAAATTTTTTATAAGATAAAATGTGTATAATTCGCAAATGATAAATTTTATTATTAAGGAGAAAATATCATGTTAGTAACTACAAAAGCAGTAGATTTCACAGCACAAGCCGTTCTTGGCGACAACAGCATTGTAGAGGATTTCAACCTTTACAAAAACATCGGCCCAAAAGGCGCAGTTGTGTTCTTTTATCCAAAAGATTTCACATTTGTTTGCCCTAGCGAGATTATCGCATTTGACAAACGCTATAAAGAATTTAAAGATAGAGGCGTAGAGGTCATCGGCGTATCTTGCGATAGCGAGTTCGTTCATCTTGCATGGAAAAACACACCAGTAAATGAAGGCGGTATCGGCAAAGTCCAATTCCCACTAGTTTCAGATATCACAAAAGATATCGCTAGAAGCTTCGATGTGCTTTTTGGCAATGCAGTTGCACTAAGAGGCTCATTTTTGCTAGATAGCGACGGCACAATCCGCCACGCTGTCATCAACGACCTTCCACTTGGCAGAAATATCGACGAGATGATTCGTATGGTAGATACTATGCTATTTACTAACGAGCACGGCGAGGTCTGCCCAGCTGGCTGGCATAAAGGTGATGCTGGTATGAAAGCTAACCCACAAGGCGTAGCCGAGTATTTAGGCAAAAACTCAGACAAACTATAAAACTCTAAATTTGGCGCAGCCCCCTGCGCCAAATTTATCACGCAAACGCGTGCGCATGGGGCCTTCCCCCTAAGGCTCCACCTTTATGTATCCCCATAAAATTGAAATTTTAAGAGAGCCTTTAAAAGCTCTCTTTTTTTTCATTTAAAATTTACTATTTTCAGTTAAAATCTCGCTTTTTTAAAAAGGATAATTTATGAAAAAAATATTTTTCGCACTTTGCGCGGCATTTAGCCTAAATTTCGCCGTATCACTTGATCCAAATTTAGCGCTAAAATTCGACGCAAATGTCACCACAGGCACCCTAGAAAACGGTCTAAAATACTTCATACAACAAAACCCCGTCCCAAAAAACAGCGCATATTTTTACCTAAATGTAAATGCTGGCAGTATCGACGAAAACGACGATGAGCAGGGATTTGCGCACTTTGTCGAGCACATGGCATTTAACGGCAGCGAAAATTTCGACAAAAACGAACTAGTCAAAAAATTAGAAAGCCTAGGCGTGAAATTTGGCGCAGATTTAAACGCGCAAACTAGCTTTCAAAACACGACCTACAATATCCAAGCAAGCGTGAGCGATGAAAATTTAAACGACATTTTCACGGTATTTAGGGATTACGCCAGGGGCGTGAAATTTGACCCAGCCGAGGTCGAAAAAGAAAAAGGCGTGATTTTAGAAGAAGCAAAAAAGGATTATAAAACCAGATTTTACGAACAAAGAGCCAAATCACTCTATCCAAACTCGATCTTTCAAAGGCGCTTCCCAATAGGCAAAAACGAAGCCATAGCGGGTGCGACGAGTGCGAGTTTGCGGGCGTTTTATGATAGAAATTATGCGCCAAATTTAATGAGCGTCATCGTCGTGGGCGATGTAAATTCGACGCAAATCGAAAATTTAATCAAAGCCAAATTTAGCGATTTAAAACCTCGCTCTAAAAAAATCGCGCGCGATACGAGCCTGCAAAAATTCGGCGCAGGTTATGCAAACATCGTAGAGCCCCAGATTGGCACAAATGCCGTAAATATCGTGTTTGCCGGCGAGCACAGCCCCTTAAACAGCGTAGGCGAAATGAAAAAAGCATGGCTTGATACCTACATCGCAAAACTTCTTAGCCTTAGCTACGATGCCCTAAATATAGGCGCGAAAATCCCCATAAAAGCGGGATTTGACAGCGATGATTTATTCGGTGAGCGCAGACTTTACTCGTTTGGCGCAAACATTTTTGATTTCGACGCAAATGCCACGCTGACTAGCCTATTTAGCGCGATTAAGGGCGCTAGGGAGCATGGATTTTCGGCTGGGGATTTTGAGAGTGCAAAGGCGGAATTTATCAACTCCGTCCAAACCAATCTCATCAAAAACGACACGCAAAACAAGCAAATTTATGAAATTTTGGATTTTGTGATAAACGGCAACACTAAGCTTGGCAAGCAGGATAAACACGATTTAAGCCTTGCGATTTTGGGCGAAATTTCGCTTAGCGATGTCAATGAATACTTTAAGCAAATCACGAGCGGGGCGCACTTTACGGAGATAATTTCGACGAAAGATCTAAATTTAAGCGCGGAGGAAATAGATAAAATTTATCAAAACGCAACCCCATTTGATTTTAGCAAAAACGGCCTGGGCGAGAAAAAACTTTTAGAAAACGAGCCCTTGCCAGCTAAATTTAGCCAAAATTTCGATAGCGATAAAAACATAACCACGCTAAATTTCGATAATGGCGTCAAGGCGATTTTAAAGCGAAATTTGGGCAAAAAAAATAGCATACAAATCAGCGTAAAAAAACTAGGTGGAATTTCAAATTTTGCGAGCAAGGCTGAGGCTGAAATTTTAAGCGCATTGCTAAATTCAGGCACTATTGGCGAGTTTAACGAATACGAGGCTAAGCGGCTTACTAGCGGGTTTAACTACTCTTTGCGCTTTGGCATAAACGAGCTTTCTAGCGGGTTTAGCGGAGAGAGCGCTAGCAAGGATTTCGAGGCGATGATGAGGGAGCTGTTTGTGAAAATGAGCACGCCAAAAATCCACGCAAATTCGCTAGAAAAATACCAAAGTAGCGCCATCTCTAACCTTGCGCTCAGAGATGAGACGATAGATTTTCGCTTCAACAAACAAATCGTAAATTCGCTATTTAGCGGGGATTTGCGCTTTAAAACTCCGCTTGAAATAAGCGATGTAAAAAGCGCGAATTTAGCGCATTTTGGGGGCTTAGCAGATGAAATTTTCGCTAATGGGGGCGAGTATTTGTTTGTAATAAGTGGCGATTTTGACGAGGATAAAATCACCGAAATTTTAGCCAAATACGCAGGAAATTTAAAAGGCAAAGCTGGCAGGGGCGAAATTACCCAAACAAAGCTTAGCGCAAACGCCGTAAAAATCGAGGAAAACTACGGCGATAGCGATAAAAGCGAGGTTAGAATGATTTATCTAAACTACGATTTGAGCGAGTTTGACATTTTAAACTCATACAAGCTCAAAGCCTTCGAAAGTGCCGTAAAAACGCAAATCACCGAAAAAATCAGAGAGGCCAAAGGGCTAATCTACTCAGCCAGCGTGAGTGCCTCATACGCGCAGTTTCCACAGATAAAATCTGGATTAAATATCTCGTTTTCGTGCAACGAAAAGGACAAAGAAGCGGTGATTGAGGGAATCAAAGAAATCGTCGCTGATATCGCGCACAACGGCACTAGCGCAGATCAGCTAGAAAATTTCAAAAAAGCGCAAATTTTATCCATGAAAAGAGCCAGCGAAAACAACGATTTTTGGCTAAGTAACATCGCTTCGCACGAGCTTTTTGGCTATCCGTTTTACGATGATAAAATTTATGCCGCGCGCATAAACGCCCTTAGCAACGATGATGTGAAATTTGGGGCAAATTTAATCGCAAAAGAGCCGTTTATCGCGATTTTAAATCCGAAAAAGTAAGTAAATTTAGCCTTTTAGCGATACTGCGCGCGCCATAAATTCGGCAATTTGCGCAGTGTCAAATTTATTGTCATAAAAAAGATTAAACGCTAATGCGCCTTGGTTGATTAGCATTTCGCGTCCGTCTTTTGTGCGAACGCCCTGAGTGCTAGCCAAATCCAAAAACGGCGTAATCTTGCCATAAATTGCGTCAAATGCAAATTTTGCTTCCTTAAAAACAGCGTCTAAAATTTCGGCTGGGGCTGGTAAAAAATCATCTTTAAGCCCTGCACTTGTGGAATTTACGACTAAATCATAGCTTTGAAATTTGAAATTTTCATAGGTATAAAAATTCTCGCATTTAAAATTTTCTGGCTCTTTTTCGCTGCGGTTTAAAATGTCGAATTTAACGCCATTTTTAGCCAAAATATAGCTAATCGCTCGCGTCGTGCCACCAGCACCCAAAACAAGCACGCGCTTTAAGCTTCCAAACTCCCTAATCGCCTCGTAAAACCCGGGCGCGTCAGTATTGTATCCGTAAAATTTGGAGTTTTTTCGCACGAGAGTATTCACTGAGCCAATCTCGCGCGCCGCCTCGCTTAGCTCATCGCTTATCCTGTGAGCTTCTAGCTTAAAAGGCACGGTGATGTTCGCGCCATTTAAACCTAAATTCAGAAATTTTTGTTTCAAATCCGTGGCTGTTTCTAACAAAACCCGCCCATAAAAGGCGTCTAGCCCAAGCTGCTTAATCGCCAAATTGTGCATTAAAGGCGATATGGAGTGGGATATCGGATTGCCAAAAACGGCAAATTTGTGCATTATTTCACTCTGTAAATGTATGCGCCACTATTAACCGCACGCATGTCGCTAATAGCCTTGTTTAGCTCTTCTCCACTAAATGGACCGACCAAAATTTTAACCACATCTTTGCCATTTACTTGGGTTTTTAAACCAACTGGATTATAGCCTTTGGCTGTGATTTTGCGCACATCTGAGCTGTTTGGATCGTAAGAGTTCGAAGCGAAAACTTGGATATAATTTCCAGCCCCCACGCTCGAATTTGCAGTTTTTGCCGCAGTGCCTACTTTGGCAGGTTCTTTTTTAGGCTCAGTTTTTGGAGCCTCTTTTTTGACTTCGGCTTTTTTGACTTCCTCTTTTTTAGGTTCAGGTTTTTTCGCCTCTACCTTTTTAGGCTCATCTTTTTTAACCTCAACCTTTTTCACCTCTGCTTTTTTAGGCTCGGTTTTTGGGGTCTCTTTTTTTACTTCGACTTTTGGAGCTTCTTTTTTGATTTCAACCTTTGGAGCTTGCAACTGCTCTTTTACAGTTTTTACCTCTTCTGGTTTTGGTTCTTCTTTTTTAACCTCGATTCTTTGGACTACGACAGGCTTAGGCTCTTCTTTTTTTATCTCTACTGGTTTTGGCTCTTCTTTGACCTCGGGTTTTTTAATCTCTACCTTTGTTTGAGGGGCAGTGTTTTGCACCACTGGTTTTGGCTCATCTTTTACTTCATTTTTGATTTCAACCTTTGAAATTTGAAGCTCGCTTGGTTTTGGCGCAGGGGCTGGCTCTGCCTTTGGAGCCGGGGTTTGAGACTGCGCGTTAGAAGTATCGCTGCTAACCACATTGATCTCTGGCTCTTTTTTTACCTCTTCTTTTTTAGTTAGTTCTTCTTCGCTAGGCATTGTTAGGGCTGCGTTTGTGTCAATGTCGTTTTTGTTGATAGCTTTCATTATTATAAGAACTATCAAAAACAAAACTATAATTCCGGCCGCAATAGTCAAAAGCTTTTTTAGGCTAGCTGTGCCGTCTCCTGGCGCTCCGTTCATAGTGATATCGCTCATATCAAATTTATCTGTCATAATATCTCCTAAAAATTTATTTACCCTTTTTAAAAAATTTAACAAATCTTTTAAAAAGGGTAATAAGGCGCACGAAGCGCCTTAAAATCAATACATCGCTTTATCGTAAATGATAAATTTATGCGCCAAATCAACAATCTCTTTTTTGACTTTTGCTTGAAGTTCAGTGTTTGCTATGTCGCTAAGCACATCTGCGATTTTATTTGCGATAAACTCAAACTCAGCCTCTTTCATACCGCGAGATGTCAGAGCCGGGCTTCCTACGCGAATACCGCTTGTGATAAATGGACTGCGAATCTCGCCTGGAACTGTGTTTTTATTTACGGTGATTCCAGCGTTTCCTAGTGCTATATCGGCGTCTTTTCCGCTAAATTCTCTATTTAGGAAACTTACTAAAATCAAGTGATTATCTGTGCCACCGCTTACTAGATCAAAGCCTCTTTTTACCAAAGTTTCGCCTAAAATTTTTGCATTTGCTTTGACCTGTTTTGCATAAACTTTCCACTCAGGGCTTAGATTGTGTTTAAAGCCGACAGCCTTTCCTGCGATGACATGCATTAGAGGACCACCTTGAATGCCTGGGAAAATCGAGCTATTGATTTTTTTAGCGAATTCTTCATCGTTTGTCATAATGATACCGCCGCGTGGTCCGCGAAGTGTTTTGTGAGTGGTAGAGCTAACTACATGGCAGTGTGGGAACGGATGAGCGTGCTCTCCTGCTACAACTAGACCTGCGATATGAGCCACATCGGCAAAAAGATACGCACCCACGCTATCTGCGATTTCTCTAAATTTAGCGAAATCTATCTCTCTTGTGTAGGCACTTGCGCCACAAACTATCATTTTTGGTTTTACGATATTTGCTATGTCGGCTACGCGGTCGTAATTTATACGACCATCTAGCTCGACGCCGTATTCAAAGCTCTCATAATACTTTCCGCTACTTGAAACCTTTGCGCCGTGCGTTAGGTGTCCGCCGTGACTTAGCGACATGCCCAAAATTTTATCACCCGGTTTTAAAAACGCTCCATAAACGCCTTGATTTGCTTGCGAGCCTGAATTTGGCTGAACATTTGCAAATTCGCAACCAAAAAGCTTTTTACATCGCTCAATAGCGATAGTTTCGATTTCATCGACAAATTCGCAGCCGCCATAATATCTTTTACCAGGATAGCCCTCTGCGTATTTGTTTGATAGCACTGAGCCCATTACCTGCATAACTTCTGGATATGTAAAATTCTCGCTTGCAATCATCTCCAAATGGTCGCATTGACGAGCTAGCTCCTTGCTCATCAAATCAAAAATTTCTTTATCAAAATCTGCCAACATTTTTACTCCTTATCTAAATTTAACGGTTTCATAGCTGGAAACAAAATAACATCGCGAATCGATTTTTTATTTAATAAAATCATCACCAATCTATCAATCCCAAGCCCCCAACCAGCGGTAGGTGGCATAGCATAACTTAGTGCTTTGACATAATCAGCGTCCATTTCGTGCGCTTCGTCATCGCCTGCATTTTTTGCGTCGATTTGCGCCTTAAATCTCTCGAATTGATCAAGCGGATCGTTTAGCTCGTTAAATGCGTTTGCAATCTCCTTGCCAGCGATATATAGCTCAAATCTCTCAGCGATTTTTGGATTTTCGTCGCTCCTTCTTGCAAGCGGACTAATCTCGATAGGAAAATCCACGATAAAGGTCGGATCTATGAGCTTGGCTTCGACATAATTATCGAAAAGTTCGCTTTGCAAGTGACCCAAATCTAGCTTTTCATTGACTTCGAATTTATCGGCTTTAAGCTTTGCTAAAATTTTGTCTTTATCATTTATAATCTCAGGATCCAATCCACCTATTTCGACCAGCGCGTCAAGGTATTTTATGCGCGCAAAAGGCTTAGTAAAGTCGATTTCAAGCTCATCGTATTGAAGCTTTTTATCAAGCCCTAGCTTATCCATCACAGCCCAGATTAAATTTTGTGTCAAATCCATAACATCATTATAATCATGCCACGCCCAATAAAACTCAATGCTGGTAAATTCAGGATTATGCGTTAAATCCATGCCCTCGTTGCGGAAATTTCTATTGATTTCAAAAACAGCTTCCATACCGCCTACGATTAGGCGTTTTAGATAAAGTTCAGGTGCGATTCGCAGGTATCTATCCACATCAAGAGCGTTGTGGTGCGTGATAAAAGGCTTGGCGTTTGCGCCACCTGCGATTGGGTGCATCATTGGGGTTTCGACCTCCAAAAATCCATGCGCCTCGAAAAAGTTGCGAATTTCACGGATTATGACAGAGCGTTTGATAAAATCGCTTCTAACCTCTGGGTTCATTATCATATCGAGGTAGCGTTGGCGGTATCTCATTTCGATATCTACTAGGCCGTGGAATTTCTCAGGTAGTGGAGAAATCGCTTTTGAAGCTAGTTTGATATTTGAAGCATGTATCGAAAACTCGCCAGTTTGCGTGATAAAGGCGTATCCTGTAACGGTGATGATATCGCCTACTTCGAGATTTTTCTTAAATTTAGCGTAATCTTCCTCGCCGATACTGTCGCGCGAATAATAAATTTGAATATTTCCGCTTTCGTCTTCGATATTTGCAAATGTCGATTTTCCCGCAACTCTTTTTAATTTCAAACGACCTGCCAAAACTACAATCTCATCTGATTTTTTTTCTTCTGTATTTGCAATACTAGCGAATTTCTCGCGAAATTCGACGATTTTCATATCTCGTTTTAAAAAATGAGGGTATGGATTTACCCCTAAATTTCGCAATTCGTTTGATTTATCTATTCTTTGGATTTCTAATTGTGAGTCGAACAAATTATTTCCTTTTTGCCGCGCAATCAGCGCAAATTCCGTAAAGCTGCATAATATGGCCAGTTAGGACAAAGCCATTTTCTTTGGCGATTTGGATTTGTTTTTTCTCGATACTAGCGTCGCGGAATTCGACGATTTTATTGCAACTTTTGCAGATTAGGTGATCATGGTGTGGTTTGTTTGCAAGTTCGAATTTTTTGCCTTGCGCGCCGAAAGTAATCGATGTCGCCATGCCTGATTCTTCGAGCAAATTTAGCGTGCGATACACTGTGGCGATACCTACATTTAGCTCAGGATTTTTCGCCTTGATCTCGCTGTGCAAAGCCTCTGGCGTAAAGTGCGTATTGCTATTATAAAGCGTTCTTAGCAAAACCTCGCGCTGTTTTGTGTATTTTAAGCCATTATCGCTAAGTGCTTTTTTAAATTCAAGCAAAAGCGCGTCAAATTCTAAATTTTCGATTTTAGCGTCCATTACAATCTCCCTTCACTTACATTTAAATCCAAGCTTTGATTGATATCAAAAACCTCGTTTGAAATATTGTTTTGAATTTCTGTCGCATTATCTTCGCTTGGGGTTAAAATTTCACTAGCTTTTTGCTCTAAACTTTGCAAATTTTCTTTGACTACTGGGTCGTCTTTTAAATCCATAATCCACTTGCCCACGCTTAGTAGCACTGGGGCAACTGCGCTAGTTTCGAAAAATTTCTTTGTCTGCTCATTTAGCATCATAGGACCTCTTGCAAAGGTTACGATAACGGCAAAAATTAAGAAAATT
Source organism: Campylobacter sp. JMF_15 NE4 (assembly GCF_027737645.1). Lineage (NCBI taxonomy): Bacteria > Pseudomonadati > Campylobacterota > Epsilonproteobacteria > Campylobacterales > Campylobacteraceae > Campylobacter > Campylobacter sp. JMF_15 NE4. The sequence goes on from NZ_JAOVTY010000003.1 coordinate 30,142, forward strand.
TTAGCCACGCTAAATGCAAATCCGCCGATTCTATCGACAAATCCTAGCCCACTCCATTTAAAGAGTTTTGAGATAATCTCGCCCAAAATCAGGCAGATAATCCACACGCCAAAAAGCACAGCCAAAAATCCGATTAAAGTCTGAGTAGTATCGCCGGAGAAAATTCCATTTGCATTTTGCAATGCAGGGACTTTGCTAGCTATCCACGCCCCTGCCATCTCTTTGTAGCGCACAGCAATCCACAAACCACCAATCAAACCTAAAATTCCAAAAATTTCCTTCATAATGCCATTTGTAAGACCCCTTAATCCAAAAAGGATTATCAGACCCACTACAATGGCGTCAAACCAATTTATACCTTCCATAATCACGCACCCACAACGCCGATAAGCTCTTGTAAATTTGTAGAATAGCGCAATGCTGTTTCTTTGGCGATTTGATTTGCTCTGATTGCCTTAACCATAGCCTGTGTTTGCGTAATCATACCAGTGCTTTGTTGGTTAAGTTGCATTTGTGAGTAAATTTGATGAACTTTGTTTTCGCGGATTAGGTTGGCAACCGCGTTGTTGTTAATCAAAATTTCATGCACTGCGATACGACCGCCACCAAGCTTTGGAAGCAAAGATTGTGAAATAACCGCAGTTAGTGAAACCGAAAGCATGTTTCGCACTTGAAGTTGCTCGCCGCCGTCGAAGCTATCGATAATACGGTTGATTGTTTGGATCGCTGAGTTTGTGTGAAGTGTGCCAAAAACCAAGTGTCCTGTCTCAGCCGCAGTAATCGCGATAGAAATCGTCTCCCTATCACGCATCTCACCGACTAGGATAATATCAGGGTCCTCGCGAAGCGAGAATTTCAAAGCTTGCGCATAAGAGTGTGTATCCGTGCCGATATTTCTGTGAGAAAATAGAGATTTTTTGTTTTGATGCACGAACTCGACTGGGTCTTCAACTGTAATAATGTGCTTGCGCTCTTTTTCGTTGATTTCATTTAACATAGCCGCCAAAGTCGTTGATTTACCAGATCCTGTCGGACCAGTGACTAAAATCATACCCTTTTCGCGTTTTACAACCTCTTTAAAAATGCTTGGAGCCTTCAAATCATCAAGACTAGGGATATCGATAGGAATAATACGAAACGCAGCAGCCAAATCGCCGTTCATAGTGTAATAGTAGTTTCCACGAAAGCGTCCGATATTTGGCAACTCAATCGCGAAGTCAAGCTCTTTGTTTTCCTCTAAATCGCTTTTTTGTTGATCTGTAATCATCGCGTAGCAAATATACTCGATATCACTTCCGCTAAGGCTATCCATAGCCAAAGGACGAAGTGTTCCATCTATTCGGATTTGCGGTGCTGAGCGAGAAACTAGGTGCAAGTCAGAAGCTTTATTAAAAACAACTGTCTTTAATAAGGTTTCGATATCTACTAAATTTTTTCTTGGATCTTCCATACTTTTCCTTTCTAATCAATAATTTTAGGCACGACAAAATAATCACCCTCGCTTGAAGGTGCATGTCCCAGAATAATAGAGCGAACATCGCTAGCGCGTGGCTCATCCTCGCGAAACGGAGTTCCGCCCTTTAAAGTAGTTATGGCTACTTCCTCACCATCTAATTTTAATTCGTTTAAAATTTCGACAAAATCTACTACCTTATTTAACTGACCGATAAACTCATTTCGTTTTTCATCAGGGATTTTTAAAGCAGCTAATTTTTCGAGCCTTGATAATAAAATTTCATCTATTATCATAAATTTTCCTTTTCTGATAAATGCGACATTATATCATAAAAATTCTTGTCTTTGGGCATATTTAAATTTTTTTATGCTACAATTACCGCCAAATTTAATCACAAAAGGATACTACTTTGGCTTTAAAAGACGACATCGAAGGCGTTAAAAAAGAAATAGGCACAGAAGAGCAGTTTTTAGAAGGCGTTATCAAAAGCGAAATTTTCATTAAAAAATACAAAAAACCTTTAATCTTTTTCGCTACCCTTATAATGGTGATTTTCGTAGGATACTGGGCAAACGAATTTATCCAAAATTCTCGCATAAACAGCGCGAACGAACTATACTCAGAGCTTTTAGAGGCGCGAGATGACGCAAAACTAGCCAAGCTAAAAGACAAAGATTTCAATCTATACGCGTTATATATGCTAAATCACGGCACAGCCGATGATTTGACAGCTCTTGGAAGCGATAGCAAGGTCGATTACTTGCTAAAAGAGATTATCAGCGTGCAAAACGGCAAACAAAGCCCACTTTTGCTTAACGATTACGACGCTATCGTAAAGGGATACGAGCTTTTAAAAACAGGTCAAATCGAGGCCGCAAACGCCGAATTTGACAAAATCGCCATAGATTCGCCAGTGCGAAATTTAGCGTTAAATTTAAAACATTACAAAGGAAATAAATAATGAAAAAATCAATCATATTTACACTTCTGCTTTCGTTTTTATTTTTCGGTTGTTCGACCAAACGCCAGTATTTCGACCCAGGCGATGACAATATCACAGGCGAAATGGCCTTTAACGGCTCGCTTCCAGCCGAAATCGTCTATGCTGCCAAAGAGGGCGCCACGCTATCAAACGGCGCAGTTATCACTAAATCAGGCGTAAATGAAAATATCAAACTTAACGAAAACGAGCGATTTTTAGGCGAGTATAATGGAAATTTCATCGCCACAGACACAAACGGCACTACTAGGGTTTTGGGCGCAGATGGCAGTGTGAAATTTGAGCGAGATCTCAAACGCTATGCCCTAAGTGGCGCGATTGACGGCGATGATTTAGCACTTGTAATGAGCGATAATAGCGTAATGCTCTTTCGCCTAAGCTCGGGCGCTATGGTGCTAGATGATAAAATCGGCGACGCATTTGCCATAGATTCACGCACAGCCGCTCCGCTTTTTATCAACCAATTAGTAGCCTACCCAGCACTTGACGGCTTAGTAAATATCGTAGAGCGCACAGGTGGCCGCTCTGTGAGGGATTTCGTCGTATCAAATCAACCATTTTTTAACAACATAACCACGCTTCAAGCCCGTGGCGACGACCTTTATGCAGGCACAGGCACAAGGCTAGTTCTCATCAGCCCAAATGGCAACAAAACCTACAACCGCGACATTAGAAATGTCCTATTTGACGGCGATAAAATCTATCTTTTGCTAAAAGACGGCACGGTCGAGCTTTTGGATAAAAACCTAAATTTAATAAAATCTCGCAAATTTACCTTCGCTCAGCTATTAGAGGGTGTATTTAGCGGGGAATACCTTTATATCGTAGAGCGCACAGGTTTTGTTATCCGCACGGATAAAAATCTGCAAAGTGAGGCGATTTTTGAGCTAAGCGATGAGATTGACTCTCGCGCATTTAGCGCAAATTCGTCATTTTACTACGATGATAAAGTGCTAAATTTTGCTAAGTAAAATTTCCAATCTCATGGTTAGCCGTGAAATTTTGCTTAAAAATTTCAAAACCATAGATTTGAAAATTTTCACTCGCTCCCGCGCATACAGCGCCTATTTTGGCGTGGATTTATCTGGGTTTAATACCCTGATTTTCATGCGCGAGGCATCATCTCACTTCATTATGCGAGATAGCGAATTTTTATTAACTTTAACCGAACAAATTTGCGCAAATTTAGGCAAAACTATCAAAAAACGAGTTTTGTTTCACAACAGCCAAATTTGCTCAAAAAGTAAAAAATTTTTAGAAGAAAACGGATTTAAAACCTATGCTTTTATGTGATATCGGCAACACACATGCCAAATTTTATGATAACGGCGCAACCTTTGCTATGGGTATCGACGAGTTTTTGAACTACGAACCAATCGAGAGAGTGTATTGTATAAATGTAAATGCCAGAGTGCAACGCAAGCTAAACAACCCCCTATTTATCGACATTACGCACCATTTCCACATAAACACCACCTACCAAGGGCTAGGAATAGATAGAATCGTCGCGTGCAGTATGGTCGAAACTGGCGTCATCGTCGATGCAGGCAGTGCTATCACGGTCGATGTCATGGAGGGTGGCACCCACCTTGGCGGATTTATCCTGCCTGGAATCCACGCTATGCTTCGCACTTATGGCGAAATTTCATCTGTTTTAGATGTCAATCTCTCGACGAAAATTTCCCTAGACTCGCTTCCGCAAAAAACAAGCGACGCCGTGAATTACGGCATTTTCAAACCAACAATCCTAGCCATAGCCGACATTGCTGGCGATAAACGCATACACTTTACCGGCGGGGACGGCGCGTTTTTAATGCGACATTTCAAAAACGGCGTTTATGATAGGGATTTGATTTTCCGCGCTATGAAAAATTTAATCTCACAAAAAGGACTTTTATGATTACGATTGCGCTACCAAAGGGTCGCATTGCCGATGATACACTCAAAATTTTCAAAAGCATTTTTGGGCTAGAATTTGCCTTTGAAGACCGCAAATTAATCATGCAAGAGGGTGATTTTAAATTTCTTTATGTCCGCAACCAAGATATTCCTACCTATGTCGTCGGAGGCGCAGCAGATATCGGCGTAGTGGGGCTAGATGTGCTCGAAGAGCACAAACCAGATGTTTTGCGCCTGCTAGATCTCAAAATCGGCAAATGCAGAGTCTGTGTGGGCGTGCCAAACGAAACCGAGCTTGATTACAACACCCCAGGTATCAAAATCGCAACCAAAATGCCAAATATCACGCGCGAATACTTCGCCACCAAAGCCGTCGCCACTCAGGTCATCAAACTATACGGCTCGATCGAGCTAGCTCCGATTATAGGGCTATCAGACGCTATCGTCGATGTGGTCGAAACAGGCGCTACGATGAAGCAAAACGGCCTTAAAGTCGCCGAGGTCATCATGCACAGCTCAGCGCACCTCATCGCCAACAAAAACAGCTTTGTCATCAAACGAGATGAAATTTTAGATTTGCGCGACAAAATCGCAAAAGAAATCGCAGGAAAATAATGGATTTTTTAATAATTTCTTTTTCTTATGTTATTACATATTTGGCTCAAAAAAGTATTGTTGAAATTCTCTATTTTTTTGCTACGATAGTTGTATTTTGCACTATTCTTTACTCTATGTTGCCATATAAAAAAGAAAAATAATTAAATTTGCACCTAATCCGTCATGTATGGAGAATAAAATTCAAAGACAAATTTACATAACTATTGCACAAATTTGTCTCTTTTTAGCGTTTTTAAAAACTCTAATCCGTGTCATTGCGAGGAGCTGTTTTACAGCGACGAAGCAATCCAGCACGGCGAAGCCGTAACGAAAAATAAGATCAGCTAAATTTTAAAAAAGCAACGCTTTTTTAAAATTTAGCCACCTTGTAAAGCGTCGTCGGGGGTTGGGGGTTTGTAAGGGGGAAGGGGCGCGACCTCGCAATTCAAGCCCCCTTCCCCCTTACGAGAAAAGCAAAATTTTGCTTAAAATTTAAAAAATAATTCAATGCTAAATTTAAGTAGAATTTTGAATTTAAATTTCCCTAGATTGCTTCGAAAACTTCGTTTTCTCGCAATGACAGCAAATTTAGCGTAAGGAATTAAAGTCGTAGTTTCTTCGCTTTCTACGAAAACTCGCAATGACAAAATAGCCAAAATTTGCAATTTTTCCGAAAAAATTTTAAAATTAAAAACCAAAATTTAAAAAAGGAAAAAAATGAAAAACCTAATCCTACCCTGCCTAATCGCGCTAAGCTTCTCAGGTTGCGCCTTTTTCGCGCCACGCACCACGCCACTTTGCCCAGACACCACCGCCAGCAAAATGCAGATTTCTAGCTACACAAGACAGAGCAAAGTCGCATATACATATAAATTTATAAATGGTAGCGAGCAATGCACCGCCAAATCAAATAAATACTTCGCCAACCCAGGCGATGTCGCACTCATCAGCATTACAAACGGCACCGTTTCTAGCGCGCAAATACTCTCTCGCAAAATCACCCCGGGCAAGAAAGAGAGCTACACGCCGACCAAAATCATCAAAAAACAGCTCCACAAAAACGAAAATATCAAAGCCCCAACCGAAGAAAAAATCAGTTTTTGATAACTTACGCCCGAATTTCGCCCTTTAAAATTTAACGCAAAATTAACAAAAAGGGCAAATTTCGCGCCAAAAATTATAAATTTCGCATAAATTTTACGAATTTTATCAGCCAAATTTAGCTTAACTGCAAATTTTTCACTATTAAAAATAATTCTCATTTGTTGCCATATATTTACTCAAATTTAGCTACAATTACCCTATCGAAATCAAACTCCTTTCAATATTTGCGAAGTGTTAGCGCACTTCGCTTTTTTTATGCAAAATTCAGCGATTTTGGTTAATACTCGGTAACAAAATGGTTATATTTCAGTAAAATTAAGATTGTTTTAAGCAAATAATTTAGTATTTTGTGCTACTATTACGACCATAACTTTTACAAGGAGTTCAAATGAAATTATTCAAACTTAGTTTAGCAGCTGCATTAGCAGCAGGTGCATTTGCTACATCAGCAAGTGCTGTGGCATTAGAAGATGCAATCAAAGATGTAGATGTAAGCGGTTTCGCTTGGATGCGTATTGATAGCACTAAAAATGACAATAAATTTGCTGGCGAAGCTGGCGATAAAGCCGATGCTGCAAGACGCAATGATCACAGATGGAGATTCAAAAGCGTTGTTAATGTAAATACAAAAATCGATGATAACTTCTTCTTCGTAGCTGGTATTCGCTATGCTCACGATGGCGACTGGGCAGAGAGCAGAACAGCTAATGCAGATACAACAAAATTTGATCTATACCAAGGATACCTAGGATATAAAATTGGTGGCACAACAGTTCAACTAGGTCGCCAAAAAATAGGCGCATTCTTCACAGACGATATGTATGGCGATGGTTTGAAAGTCGTTAATCAAGATATCGAGGGCTTAACTCTTGCTGCTCTATATATGGATGCATTGGAGCCAGATGGCGATATTGCTATGAATGCAGAAGTTGCGACACTTGCACCAGATGGTAAAAAACTAGATCAACACAACCTATGGGGTGTAGCAGCTATCGGTTCTTATGATCCGGTATCTTTCCAACTATGGTATGCTAGCTTAGAAGATGTTGTTGATTTATTCGCAGTTGAAGCTGGTCTAAGCTTCGATGTTACAGAGGATATCAACCTAGGCTTGACAGCTCAATACGCTTTCTCTGATTTCGACGGACAATACACAAGCATCCAAGGCGGTGGCGTTGTTGATGATGCTGATTACTTCGGTGTAGAGGCTAGCGCAGATTTGTTTGGTTTCGATGCAAGCGTTGGTTATGTTAAATACGACACAGATGCAGGCACACATTCAAGAGTATCATTTGAAGATGACACTTCTTTCCTTGGCGCAGGCGAAGCTCTAATCGGCTATACAGATTTCGCAGGCGACAACTGGGCATGGTATGCTACACTTGGCTACACTATTCCAGATACTGGTCTAAGACTAGGTGTTGATTATGTAGCTGGCGAATTTGAGGGTATGAACGGAACTGATACAGATGGCTGGGAAACAGTTGTAAGAGCTGATTACAAATACAACAAAAAACTTAGCTTCAAAACTTTCTGGTCACACGCTGAGCTAGAAAAAAATGGCGCGGACGGCAAAGATCAAGAACAAGATTTTATCCGCTTCCAAGCTAGATACGCTTTCTAATCATTTACTCTGATTAGATATAATCCTAGGGCGAGGGCAAAACCTCGCCCTTTTTAAATTCTATCGACAAGGTATCAAATGAAAATTTTAAAACTTTCGTTTTTAGCATGTTTTTGTATGGCTACGCTTTTTGGAGCTAATGAACAAGAAGAAAGCTATGTATTTGAGGCAAAAGGTGAGTTTGCAAAAGAACTAAAATCTCTCATCGAAAAGCATTCCAAAGACGAAAATATCACAGTCAATGTCTATAAAAACGACGGCTCAAAAGGTCGCGTGCTAAATACTATTAAGCATAACCCTGCCGCTGCCAAAGAAGAGGGAGCTAAGCTTTTCGCTGCTAAATGCGCCTCATGCCACGGCTCAAACGGCGAAAAGCGCGCTCACGGCGTCTCTAAAAAAATCAAAAATCTATCCGCAGGCGAGATTGCTATGGCGATTAGCAACTACGGCTCAGATTATGAATATGGTGGCAAAAAAGCGTTTTTAATGAACCCTATCGCACTATCTACAACCTCGACAGAGATAGGCTATATCATCGCATTTTTGAAGGGCGACACTTCATTTTTGCCTGGCGGTTCAAGCTCTGCGCGTGGCGGTAATACCGATATTTCAACCACTCCGAGCGAACAAGGCTCATATCTAAAATAAAGGAAAAAAATGAAAGTAGCCGTTATTTTAGCTAATGGCTTCGAGGAAATCGAAGCAATAAGCGTGGTTGATTTGCTAAGACGCGCCGAAATCGACGCTAAATTTCTCGGTTTAGAGAAAAAATGCGTTACAGGCTCTCACGGCGTGGAAATCATCGCCGATGATTTGCTCGTAAATTTAGACATTAACGAATACGAAATGATAGTTTTGCCCGGTGGATTGCCGGGTGCCGAGCATTTGGCAAAAAGCGAAAAACTAGGCGAAATTTTACGCAAATTTGACAAAGCCGGCAAAAAAATCGGCGCAATTTGCGCTGCACCTTGGGCTCTGGGCACAGCCAGCGTGCTAAAAGATAGCTACACCTGCTACCCTGGCTTCGAGGGCACGGTCGCGCACACTGGCTACACCGCTAGCGCAAATGTCATAATAGATAAAAATATCATTACCTCTCGTGGTCCAGCCACTGCAATGGAGTTCGCACTCGCAATCGTGCGAGAACTAAAAGGCGAGCAAGCTTTTAGCACACTAAAATCCGAGCTACTTTTTAACTAATTTCACTCGCTCGCAATTGCTGTTTAATCTGTCATTGCGAGGCGACGCAGTCGCCGTGGCAATCCAGTAAAATTCCCTAATCCTAAATCTGTCATTGCGAGAATTTTGCGTTAGCAAAATTCATGGCAATCTACGACTTTAAATTTAGAGCATGCGAATTCCGTGTCATTGCGAGGAGCAAAGCGACGAAGCAATCCAGTAAAATTTAGAGAGTGTTAGAAAATTGAATTGGAATTTATCTGAATTCCCCTGGATTGCTTCGCTTTCTGCGAAAGCCCGCAATGACAGCAAATTTACACGCTTTAAATTTTATGCTCGTTGATTGACTTCGCCTACGGCTCGTCCAAACCTGTCGTGCTTCGCACGCCACCGCTACGCTTGTTTTGCTTCGGCGATAAATCGCCTCGCAATGACAATAGCGAGTAAAATTTGTTTAATTTGTCATTGCGAGGCGACGCAGTCGCCGTGGCAATCCAGTAAAATTCCCTAATCATCAATCTGTCATTGCAAGGAAATGCAAAGCATTTCCGTAAAATAAAACTAGCTAAATTTAGAGCGAAGCTCTAAATTTAGCCACCTTAAAAGCGTCGTCGGGGGTTGGGGGATTGTAAGGGGGAAGGGGCGCGACCTCGCAATTCAAGCCCCCCTTCCCCCTTACGAGAAAAGAAAATTTAGTCTAAAATTTAGAAAATAATTCAATGCTAAATTTAGGTTGAAATTTGAATTTAAATTTTCTGGATTGCTTCGGCAAAGCGTCAAGACGCTTTGCTTTTGCTCGCAATGACACGCTTGTAAATGTTTTGGTGATTTTAGCTCGTAGATTGCCACGAATTTTGCTAACGCAAAATTCTCGCAATGACAAATTAAAGGCAAATCAATTGCTTGCTTGCATAACAAATTCGGCGCAGTGTCTGCCAAAACACAGCGATAACACAAAGCAAATTCTCCAAATTTCAAAAAGCCAAAATTTAACCCCTTTTTGCTAAAATGAGCGCAAAATCAAAGGACATTTTATGAGCGAATTCACACATTTACACCTGCATACAGAATACTCATTGCTTGACGGGGCCAACAAAGTCAGCGAACTAGCCAAAATCCTAGCCGAGCGCGGCGCCAAAGCCTGCGCAATCACAGATCACGGCAATATGTTTGGGGCGATCGATTTTTACCAAACCATGCGCAAAAACGGCATAAAGCCGATAATCGGTATCGAAGCCTATATCCACAACCACGATGATATCGGCGATAAAAGCGACAAAAATCGCTTCCACCTAATTTTGCTAGCCAAAAACGAAATCGGTTACAAAAACCTAATGTATCTTAGCTCGCAAGCCTTTTTAAACGGATTTTACTACTACCCACGCATAAACAAAAAATTACTTCGCGAGCATAGCGAGGGGCTTGTTTGCTCATCTGCTTGCCTTGCGGGCGAGGTTGAGTTTCACCTAAATTTAAGCGAACGAAACCTAAAACGAGGCGCAGGCGGATACGAAGCCGCCAAAAAGGCCGCCGCAGAATACAAAGAAATTTTTGGCGATGATTTTTACCTAGAAATCATGCGACACGGTATCGGCGAGCAACTAAATGTCGAAAAAGATCTAATCCGCATAGCGCGCGAGCTTGATATCAAACTCATCGCCACCAACGACGCCCACTACGCCTACAAAGAGCGCGCCACAGCCCACGATGTGTATCAGTGCATAGCCATGGGCAAAACCATAAACGACGGAGATCGCCTAAAACATGTCGTAAGCGAATTTTATGTCAAATCAGATGAGGAAATGCAAAGGCTCTTTGCTGATATGCCAGAGGTCATCACAAATACTGCTGAAATAGTCGAAAAATGCGATTTGCACTTTGCTTTCGAGGAAAAGGGCTACGCGCCCACACCGCCAAATTTCAAATTTACCCTCGAATACGCTAGCAAGCACGGCCTAAGCCTGCCTGAGCCAGAGGCTAGATATAGCTTTGCCAATGATGATTTTTTGTTTGATTATCTATGCCGTGAGGGTTTGAAAGAGAGATTAAAATTTATTGATGAGGCAAAACACCAAATTTACGAAGAAAGATTAAACAAAGAGCTTGAAATCATAAAAAGTATGCATTTCTCAGGCTATATGATTATCGTGCAAGACTTCATCAACTGGGCCAAAGACCACGATATCCCAGTAGGGCCTGGCAGAGGCTCTGCGGCTGGCTCGATTTGTGCGTATGCGCTTCGTATCACCGACCTAGATCCTATACCCTATAACCTGCTTTTCGAGCGATTCTTAAACCCTGCTCGTATCTCTATGCCAGATATTGATGTGGATTTTTGTCAAGCAAGGCGCGGCGAAGTAATTGATTATGTCATAAAGCAGTATGGCAAATACAATGTCGCCCAAGTAGCGACCTTTGGTAAATTGCTAGCTCGTGGCGTAATCCGTGATGTCGCTAGGGTGTGCGATATGCCACTTTCGCAAGCTGATAAAATGGCAAAACTAATCCCAGAAGGCCCCGGCGTAACTCTAACTGGCGTCGGCGATCCCGCTAGCGATAAATACAAACCGGGTGCTTACGAGCAAGAGCCAAAAATCGCCGAGCTTTTGCAAAGCGATCCCACAGCCGCGCAAGTATGGGAGTTCGCGCTTCAATTAGAGGGCTTAAACCGCAACGCTGGCATGCACGCAGCAGGCGTGGTTATCTCAAACGAAGAGTTATGGCACAAGGCCCCGCTTTTCAAGCAAGATAAAGGCGATGACGCGCGTATCGTCACGCAGTATATGAAAAACTACCTAGAAGATGTGGATCTCATCAAATTTGACTTTTTGGGGCTTAAAACTCTCGATGTCATCGACAGCGCGCTAAAACTCATAAAAAGGCGATATGATAAAGACATAATCTGGGAAAAAATAGATTTCAACGACCCTGCGACTTATAAAACAATCCAATCAGGCAACACGCTTGGAATTTTCCAAATCGAGGGCGCTGGCATGCAGGATTTAGCCGTAAATTTAAAGCCAGATAGATTTGAGGATATCATCGCGATGATTTCGCTATATCGCCCAGGTCCAATGGATCTAATCCCGCGCTTTATCGATATCAAACACGGACGCGAGGAAGCCTCGTATATGTTCCCGCAAATCAAGGAAATTTTAGAGCCGACTTATGGAATCATTGTCTATCAAGAGCAGGTCATGCAGCTAGTGCAAACTATCGGTGGATTTTCGCTTGGCGAAGCTGATTTGGTGCGTAGAGCAATGGGTAAAAAGGACGAAAAAAAGCTAGCTCACATGAGAGAGCAGTATTTAGAGGGGGCTAAGACAAACGGCTTTGATGTCGCTAAGGCAAACGAGCTATTTGATATGATTATGAAATTTGCCTCTTATGGATTTAACAAATCCCACGCGGCGGCTTATTCGATGATTACATTTCAAACAGCCTATCTCAAAACCTACTATCCTGCTGAATTTATGGCTGGTTTGCTCACATCTGAGGAGGGAAACACAGATAAAGTCGCCAAATACATAGACGAAGCCAAGCGCCTAGGAATCGGCCTTAAACAGCCCTCAATCAACCAAAGTTTGCGCGGATTTAGCGTAATCGACGATGAGACAAGCGAATCGGGCCAGTCTATCATCTACGGACTTGGCGCGATTAAGGGCGTAGGATCTGCTGCGATTGAAAATATCTTGGAGCTTCAAAACGAAAGGCTTTTTGAAAATATCGATGATTTTGCCACCAGAGTAGATAATTTCAAGGTCAATAAAAAGGTTATCGAGTCCCTAACCTACGGCGGCGCGATGGATTGTTTGGGTAAAACTAGGCTTGCGATTATCCAAAACATGGAAAATATCCTAGATGTGATGAAAAAAATCACAGAAATCAAAAAAGACGCTCAAAGCTCGCTATTTGGCGAAGATGAGGAGATGACCGAGGGGATAAAAGTAAGCTTCGTGGAAAACGCAGAAGAATTTGCGCAAAGTGAAATTTTAAAATTCGAGCAACAAACCGTAGGCGTGTATCTCTCTGGCCACCCGCTCGATGATTATAAAGAGCAAATGAGCGGTATAGATTACCTGCTCTCATCGCAATTTGGCGAGATCACGGGCGATAATGCCGAAATTTTAAGCGTTGGGCGGATCGAGGATATCACTACTCGTATCACAAAAACCGGCAAAAAAATGGGAATTTTGACCATTTTGGATTTGCACGGCTCGTATGAACTAGCCGTATTTGACAACACGCTAAAAACTATCGAAAATTTAAGCCCTGCTGAGCTTGAAAAACCATACGCTTTTATGATAAAAATCAGCAAAAGTGCCGCTGGCGAGGGAGCATATCAAGTTTCCTTCCTTTCAATGCTAAGCCTAGAAAACGCCAAAGACGCTGGATTTAGACCGCGCTCTGGCGTATTTTTAGAGGGAAATCCGCTCAAAGTTTTCGAAAGCGAAATTTCGCCTATCGCACACAGCAAATCGAGCGAATTTGATGAAATTTTGCAAAATGATGGCTCATCAATGAAGCTTTTGTGTATCGGCAAAATCGAAAGCGTAAATTCTCGCACCACAAAATCTGGCTCGCAAATGGCGAATTTAACCATACTCGATTTATCAGGAAGCTTCGAAGTCGTGGCATTTGGCGATGTGTGCGAAAGCGTGCTAGCCCTAAACGATAGCGACCTAGAACGCCCGCTGGCATTTTGGGTAAGGCTTGCGAAAAACACAGGAACTTACGGCGGAAAATATCAAATTTACCTAGATGAAATTTTATCGCTCGATGAGGCGCGAAATGTCGAAAACTACGCCCCTAGCGAAGCGAAGGCTTATGGCGGCTCTGCGCGCAAAGAGAGACGAAATTTTGGCGATAACGGCTTTGAAAAGGGCGAAAACGCCGCACTTGTGGCCTTGCAACAAAGCAAAAAAGAACGCGAAGAACAGCGCAAAAAGGCTGTGGATTTCGAGTTTGAAATAAGTGCTAGCGAGCTAAACCGCGACAAAATTCAAAAAATCTACTCCCTAGCCTTCAACGACAGGGATTTGAAAAACTCCAAACGGCTAATTTTGCGCGTGAGGTTTGAAAACGAGGTTTTGATCTATCCTACCGAATACATCGTCGGCGACGATTTTAGCGAGAAAGTGGGCGAAATTTTAGCTGCGTGAAATTTCTGAAATTTACGAATTTTAAGAATTTTGAAATTTTAAATTTAGCCCAAAATTTGGGCTAAATTTATTAAATTTGATTAAATTTGGCTACGAACGGGCAAATTCCACAATCGCACGCGCAAGTTCAAGCGTAGCGTCAAGGAAAACCTTATCCGTCTCAATAAGTGGCAAAAACAGCGGAATCTCCGTGCAACCAGCGATATAAACATCCGCGTCAATGCTATCTAACACGCTTTTAAAAAGCTCCACATATTCTGCGGTTTTGCCGGCTTTCACACCTTTGTAAATGCAATCCATTAGCTTGGCTTGATTTTCCTCGCCAAGCTCTACGCTGATTAATCCAGCATTCTCTAAGTGCTCATCATACACCCTAGCCTTTTTCGTGCCAGAAGTAGCCAAAACTGCGATTTTTTTGGCATTTGGATAGCGGGTTTGTATCGTGCTAACTGCGTTTTTTGCGATATGGATTAGTGGCAAATCCACAGCCTCCAAAACCCTTGGCGCGAAATAATGCGCTGTATTGCAAACCATGACAAACGCCTCGCAACCTGCATTTTTAAGGCGAGTTGCGCTTTCGATTAGCTTTGGCGTAGGATCCTCGCCCTCGCCGAAAATGCACGCCGTCCTATCCTCGATTTGCGGATAACTATCGATTAGAAGCGGAATATTTTCTTGATCGCTTCTAGCCCCCGTTAATTCTATCGTTTTTAGATACAAATCAGCACTTGCTAGCGGTCCCATACCGCCGATTACTCCGACTCTACGCATTTAATTCTCCCATTTTGAGGTATCTAGTTTGCCCTCTGTTTTAGCCACATATAGCGAAGCCACGACATCACCTGTGACATTCATAGATGTTCTTCCCATATCTAGTATCGCGTCAATGCCTAGTATCATACCATAAGCCACTGCCACGGTTCCAGTTACGCTGATACCTACTGATTCTAGTATCAAAAGTAGCATTAGCGCGCCAGCACCAGGTACGCCGGCTGTTCCGATAGCTGCTAGCATAGAAGTGATAATAATCGTAAAATAGTTTTGAGCAGTGAGATCGATACCGCACGCATTAGCGATAAAAAGCGTGCAAACGCCCAAATATACGGTCGTTCCGTTCATATTCACAGTCGCACCCACAGGCAAAACAAAGCCGTAGATTGATTTTGGAATTCCCATTTCCTCATCAGCCGTTCTCATTGTAATCGGAAGCGTGCCGTTCGAGCTTCTGGTAACAAACGCTGTAAGCATAGGCGCGCGGACTTTTTTGAGGAATTTCGCAGGATTTATGCCAATTAGCATACAAACCACGCAGTATATCGCAAACACCTGCACCGCAAGTCCCACATATAGCGCAATCGTAACGGTCAAAAGCGAACTAATCGCGCCAATTCCAGCTTTGTTAAACACAACGAACATTAGCGCAAAAACACCGATTGGTGCGTATTGCATAACCCAGCGGATAACCTTAAACATAATCTCGCTCATACCATCAAAAAACGCATACACAGTATCTGCACTGCGCGCAATGCGCTCATCGTCGCTACTTTTACAATACGCTAGGCCAATTCCTACAAAAATACAAAACGCGATAATAGGCAAAATTTCGCCCTTAACGATAGCTTCAAACGGATTTGTAGGGATAATATTTAGTAGAATTTGGCTCATCGCAGGAGCGTTTGCGCTCTTTTCCACAGCTTTGGCAGCGTCTAGCTCCAGCCCACTACCAGGGCTGAAAATCAATCCGCACGCCAAACCTATCGCGATCGCAAACAGCGTCGTAATCGCGTAGAAAATTATCGTTTTGACGCCAACTTTACCAAGGTGAGCTGGATCAATCGAACTTGTGCCAATTATCAGTGAGCAGACGATTACAGGCACCATAATCATTTTGAGCATTCGCACAAAAAGATCACCAAACGGCGTTAAAATCGATACCCAAGTGGTATCGCCAACGGTGGCATTTTGCGGTAAAATTATACCCAAAACCGAACCCAAAACAAGCGCAATCATTATGCGCCAAAGTAGGCTTGACTCAAAATACCATGCAAATATACCGCGCTTTTTAGGCGCATTAGCGTCACTTTGCGACATTTTTTCCCCTTTTAAATATAATGTTCTTACGATTTTACAATAAATTTGCATAGAACAAATTTAATTAGGGCTGAATTTATAACGAAAGGTTAAAATTTCGTTTGTTTTCTAAATTTTGCACCATAAATTTGGCGAATTTAAAATCGGACAAGGCGGTATAATCCACCCAAGCGACGCCGATCACTGGATTTATGCGATTGAGCTTTACGCAGATGATAAACTCGTAGCCAAAGCCTCGTTAGAACCGGTCGCAAGCAGGGGATTTTTGAGCGCAAGACTAAATCTAAAAGATGTCAAAACCCTAAAAGCAATCTCTCGCTGTAACCTGCATGGGAATTTTACATTTTCGATAAATTTATAACCACTAAGCCCCAAATTCGGGGCTTTGAATTTTATTTTTTAATTTTATATAATCGTTTTAAAAAAGCTTTTAAAAAAGGCTGAAATTGTGCGGTGGTGGGCTCACCAGGACTCGAACCTGGGACCATCCGGTTATGAGCCGGATGCTCTAACCAACTGAGCTATGAGCCCGATTGAATAAATTGGATAAGCTGTAATTTTACAAAAAATTTCTTAAATTTTAGTTAAAGCGCAAAATTTCGCCAAACGCCAAATTTTTTGCCATGCGATACTCATATTAAACCCGCGCACGCAAATTTTGGCGCCAAATCACGACACATTACAACGCAAACCACGCAAACCACGCAAACCACGCAAACCACGCAAACCACGCAAACCACGCAAACCACGCAAACCACGCAAACCACGCAAACGCGCTTAAAAATATCGCACAAATTTCGGCGCAGTATTAGCCCAAAGCAAAATCAAAACCCAAAGCAAAATTCGGCGCAGTGTTTAAAAGCGCAAGAATATTTAACAAAATTTAACAATAAATTTTAAGGATTAAATTTAAAATTCCCCGCTAAATTCGGCAAATTTAACAATTTTCGCAAATTCGCCAAATTTAATCAGGGAAGGAAGAATTATTTGTTTGCTTTTTCGATATATTCGCCACGCACGGTATCTACGCGGATAATCTCGCCTTCAAGCACATGAAATGGGATTTGCACGACCGCGCCAGTTTCAAGGGTCGCTGGTTTTTTGTTGCTTCCTTGTGTATCGCCACGGAAATTTGGCGCAGTTTCGACGATTTTTAGCTCGACTACTTGCGGAACTTCCACACCGATCGCTTTGCCGTTGTAAAACATAATGCTAACCATCATGCCATCGAGCATCCATTTTTTCGCCTCGCCCACATCCTCGTCAGCGATTGCCACTTGCTCGTAGCTCTCTGTATCCATGAATTGGCAATACTCGCCGTCATCATAAAGGTATTGCATATCTTTTTGCTCTAAATTTGGCTCCTCGCATTTATCGCCTGCGTGGAAAGTTTTTTCCAAAACCTTACCGTCGATGAAGGATTTTAGTTTTGCGCGCACGAAAGCCGCACCCTTGCCCGGTTTTACATGTTGATACTCTACGATTTTAAACGGAATTCCATCAACTTCGATTTTAAGACCTTTTTTCAAATCGCCCATTGAATAAGCCATTTTTTCTCCTTAGTTTGGTTGCATAAAACTGCGATTATACTAAATTTAGCTTTAAATTTAGCCAAATTTAATCAAAGTAAAATTTTAAAATCCTCTATATCAAAAAGCAAAATTCTATCATTTTTGATTTTTTCTAGCTCGCCTGAGAACCCAGATTTCGAAAACAGCGCCACCATATCAGGCGCAAGCGCGGAATTTTCGCACTTTACGAGCAGTTCGTTTAGGACATTTTTTGAGATTTTGCGCTCTTTGTATTTGCACTCGCCCACGACTAAAAACCCCTCAAATTTCGCGAAAATATCAATCTCGCTATTTTTATCCCAATAACTCGAAATTTGCGAAATGTCGATATTTAGGTAGTTTGCGAGCAGTTCGCGGCAGAGTATCTCATAGCCAAAACTCGCGTAATTATCGAAATCCTCCCTAATCTCGCCGATGACTTTTTCGTATTCGCCCTGCGCCAAAATTTGCAAATTTGGCTCGATAAACCTGAACCAAAACCGCGAGAAATTATCGTTAAAATGGACTTTGTCTGTGATTTGATAGCGTCTTAAAATTCGTGGTAATTTATCATTTTTATGCAGTTTTACAGGGCGTTTTTCGTGCGATTTTTCTAAATTTAAAAACCCAGCTTCTAGCAAAATTTGCGTGATTTTTTGCGCGGTGAAGCGGGGCAGTATCTTTGCGACACCGATTTTTTTGCGATCTGATTTGGCGAATTTCATCAACGCTTGTTTTAGCT
Source organism: Campylobacter sp. JMF_15 NE4 (assembly GCF_027737645.1). NCBI lineage: Bacteria > Pseudomonadati > Campylobacterota > Epsilonproteobacteria > Campylobacterales > Campylobacteraceae > Campylobacter > Campylobacter sp. JMF_15 NE4. The sequence goes on from NZ_JAOVTY010000003.1 coordinate 48,546, forward strand.
CTTTTTCATACTCGCCGCCGAAACTAAACCTCTCGCCAATCTCCCTAAAATTCGGCAAAATTTCAGCCTCTATCGCGCTAAATACATCGTCGTATTTCGCGCAAATATCAAAAGCGTCGAATACGAAGTGAAATTTCAAAATTTCACCCAGTTCTAAATGGCCAAATTTGCTAGCCGTCTGTTTTAACCCTAGAATTTCACCCCTCCTAAAACGGCTAATTTTAGCAAGTTTAGGTATAATTTACAAAATTTTGGAGTAAAAAATGCAAATCGAAAAAATAAAAAATGATTTAATACTAAAAGAGGGGCTCAAATACTTCGATTTCGCCGCGTCTGGGCTAGCCTGCAATAGCGTCGAGCGCGAAATCGAGCGGGTTTTGCGCACTTATGCCAACACGCACTCGCTCGGCGGCGAAAACGCCCACACCACGAGCGAATACTACGAAAACGCGCGCGCTAAAATCAAAGAAATGCTAGGGTGCGCTGGCAGATACTACCTCATCTCGTGCGGATTTGGCGCGACAGCCGCGATTAAGAAGCTATGGGAAATTTTAGGCATTTACCTACCGCCAAATACCAAAAAACGGCTAAATTTGACAAATTTCGCCACAAATGAGCGCGCGAAATTTCCACTAATCGTGATCTCTCCATACGAGCACCACTCAGTTGAAATCAGCCTGCGTCAGGCTCTGTGCGAGCTCGTGCGCGTGCCACTGGGTGCAGACGGGCTTATGGATTTTGGCAAATTAAATGAAATTTTAGGCGCAAACAAAGGGCGCGAAATTTATGGTGTATTTAGCGCGTGTTCGAACGCCACTGGGATTTTAGTCGATTATAAGCGGGTGTTTTTGGCGCTGAAAATGCACGGCGCGAAGCTTTTCATCGACGCTAGCGCGCTTGTGGCGCACGATAATGTGGATTTGGGCTTTTGCGACGGGCTGTTTTTTGGCGCACACAAACTCATCGGCGGAGTGGGTGCGTGCGGGATTTTGGCGCTGAAAAAAGAGTTTTTAGAAAGCGCAGAGCCCACATTTGCGGGCGGTGGCGCGGTAAAATACGCTGATTTTAGCACGCAAAGCTTCGTCATCGACAAAGAAAGACTAGAAGAGCCAGGCACGCCGGGGATTACGGCACTCATTAGGGCGTATTTGGCGCTAGATTTGCGCCGTAAGGTGGGATTTACGGCGATAAAAGAGCGAGAGAGCGCGCTAAATGCGAAATTTATCGATGAAATTTCAAAAATCAAAGAGATTAAAATTTACGGAAATTTAAGCGCGCCAAGGGTGCCGATTTTTGCGTTTAATATGCAAAATTTAGCCTCTGATGCCCTAGCCTCCGTGCTTAGCTCTAAATTCGAAATCCAAACGCGCTCTGGGTGCGACTGCGCAGCACCGTATGGATTTGATCTGACGGGGCTTGCGCCAGATCCCGTAAATCAGACCAAACCAAGCTGGGTGCGGGCAAGCTTCTCATGGGTCAATGACGAGGACGATATCGCCTACCTCGCCCACGCGCTCAAAGAAATCGTCAAAATCCGCACAAAGATAAATTTCGTAAGCGGAAAATATCGTTGCTAATCGCCCCCGCAAGGCGGAAATACTGCACCGAACCGCACGCACGATAAATTTCAAGCGTTAAATTAGATTTTGTATAATTTCGGGTTTAAAATTTAAATATTATAAGGAATTTAGTATGGCGCCAAAACCAAATAAAATCGGAAGCGATAACCCCAAACCAAGAGCTGAGCGAATTTTCACAGATAGAGTAGAGCCAAAAGAGGCATTTTTAAAAGCTTTGGAAAATTTAAACCAAAAAGATTATTCTGTTTTAGCCTTTTATGGTGTCGGTGGTATCGGTAAAACGGGCTTAAAAGAGCATTTTTGGGATATGATAAAACAAGATGAAAAGCTAAAAAACGAAATAATTTATTCGTATTATGATTTTGAAAAAGACCAAAATTTCACACCAAGCGAAGTGTATAAAAAACTAGCAGATAGATTTAGCATAAATTTTAAAGTCAAATTTAGTGCCTTTTCTTTGGCGCATTTGATTTATCTAAAAAAACAAAATCCAAATTTTGAGTTCAAAAAAGAGACTTTGCCGTTTTTAGAAGAGGGGGATATTATTTCAAGCGCAGTTATGTTTCTAAGCCAAAATGCAGGTAGCGTGGCTGGACTAGCGACCAAGCTTGTGGGATATTTGTATAAAAAATTCGCAGATATTATAAACCCCACACTAAAAGCAGAATTAGAAAAGCTTGAAAATAAAGAACACTACGAAATCGAAGCCGAACTTCCTAGATTTTTTGCCTATGATTTAGATAAATTTAAAGAGAAAAATCCCGACAAAAAGGTCGTTATATTTCTCGATACTTACGAGCTTTTATGCAAAAAACAACCAAACGATGCCGACACACTAAAACAAGATGAGTGGGTTAGAAATTTTATCGCCCAAAATGATAAAACGCTATTTGTCATAGGCGGTAGAGAAAAGCTAATCTGGGATTTAGAAAATGATTGGAAGGAAGTTTTAACACAGTTTAGGCTAAAAGAGTTAAGCAGTGATGATTGTAGATATTTTTTAAGTCATTGTGGTATAACAGATGAAAAAATCCAAGATAATATCATAAAATGTAGCTGTGGAGTGCCATTTTATCTAGATATTTGCGTTGAAATTTACGAGAGCAATAATGGGGCTGAAAATTTCGAAAATTTAAAGCAAATTGATGTTACGGAAAGACTTTTGCGTTACCTTGATAAAACCGAAAGAGCGACTTTGGAGTTACTATCGGTAGCAAACTACTTTGACAAGGAAATTTTTAAATTAATCATAGATAAATTCTCCACTGGCTACCCCGCTACGATGATAAACGAACTAGCCAAATTTTCGTTTATTTCACCAAACGATGGACGATACTATATACAAAGGCTTATGAAAGAGTGCCTAAAAAACCAGTGCGACACTGAGTTAAAAAGCGAAGTTCATAAATTGCTTTTTGACTATTTTAATGCCAAACTTAGTATCTCTGACTCTCCCGATCCTAGAACGTTGGATACGGCTTATCAGATACATATAATTGAAAAAGCAATGCAAAAGCGTGCTAAGCAACACGAGCGTGCTAAGCAACACGATAAAGATTTTTATGTAGATGAGGATCAAGAAAATTATGTAAATGAAGCATTTTATCACAAAGAAAACTTTGACGGCATAGAAAAAGCCATAGACTGGCTTTTAGAACAAGTTGAAAATTATAATAAATCTGATCATTTTATAGATATTTTGACAAAAGTAGCAGATAGCAATATTGATTATAGATTAGAAGATATTTTTACAAGTATCGGTATGGGATATCAAATAAAAGCAAAAAGCTATCAATTCCTAGAATCCATAATGGAAGATTCAAAATTAGATGAAACAAGAGAAAATGAAATAAAAAATGAAATAAAAAAAATTGCTCCTCATGCTTTTGATAACTATGAAAAAGCAATCAAAGAAACAACAAAAAATGAAATTAAAAAAACTGATTCGCTTTCTTTTGATAACTATGAAAAAGCAATTAAATATTATTTAAAATCACTTGAAATATACAAAGATAAATTTTTAAAAATCGATTCGATTGATATTTTGAAGAAGGTTGTTGATCTTTATTATAATTTAGCTTTTTGTTTGCATGCTATTAGAGATTACGAGAACGCGATATTTTATTATACAATAGTAATCAAACTTGGAACAAATACTCTAAAAATTTCCGACTCTTGTTATGGTTTAGCGAATTGTCATTACTATCTCGGAGATCTTAATGAAGCAACAAAATGGTTTGAAATCGGTATGAGTATAAAAAAGACAATGTTTTTTGGCGGCAACAACCGAGTTGCAAATTTAAATCAATTGATAGATGATTTAAAACAATCTCTATAATTCCAATTCTATACACAACTTCTCGCAATGACGCCTAATCTGTCATTGCGGGTGAGTGAAACGAACGAAGCAATCGCCAATGTTTAAATCAAGAATTTGCAAATTTGGATTTTGATTATTTAAAATTTGGCGATTGCCACGAATTTTTGCTTTCGCAAAAATTCTCGCAATGACACGGAATTTGGGTTTTGGAATTTTAAACTCGTAGATTGCTTCGACGGCGTTGCCGTCTCGCAATGACAAATCAAGCAAATTTTATAAATCAGCTCGCTATGACAGATTAAGCAAAATTCTCGGCGCAGTATCCCAAAATTTGCGAAGCGAAATTTGGCGAAATTTAAATCACAAAATCACAAACAAAAACAAAATTCCTACGATAATGCGATAAATTCCAAACGGGATAAAGTCAAATTTGCTAACAAAGCTCAAAAACAGCTTGATTGCAATTAGCGCGACCACGAAGGCAACCACTCCACCAAGCAGAAAAATCCAAATATTTTGCGAATTTTGCGCGAAGGTGTCGAGGTTTTTGTAAGTATCATACAAAGTCGCCGCAAACATCGTAGGAATCGCTAGTAAAAAGCTAAATCTGGCAGCTAAATTTCGGCTAAGCCCACAAAGAAGCCCGGCGATAATGGTCGCTCCCGATCTAGAAGTGCCCGGCACCATAGCAAAACACTGTGAAAGCCCGATTATAAAGGCTTGTTTGTATGAAATTTCACTGAAATGTTCGCCCTGCTTTTTAGGCGGATTTTTCTTGCGAAGTAGCTCGACCACGATAAAAATCACGCCCCAAATGACAAGCATATACGCGGTCGTGGCGGGCGAAAATAGCGATTTTATCGTCTTATACATCAAAAATCCGATGATTGCTGTGGGGAAAAATCCGACCATAAGCTTTACCCAAAGCGAAAAATCTTGTTTAAGCCTCTCAAAAAACATAAAAACTACCGCTAAAATCGAGCCTAGCTGTATCACGACCTCGAAGCATTTTAGCGCGTCTGTCTGCTCCAAGCCCAAAAAATGCGACGCCAAAATCATGTGTCCGGTCGAGCTTACGGGCAAAAACTCGGTCAGCCCCTCGACAACGCCTAAAATTATCGCACTAATTATATCCATTGATTATGCCTTGTAAATTTTTTATGTTTTGCGAAATGCTATTTGGTCTGTAAATCGCACTCACAAGCGCGATATAATCGGGGTTTAACTCCAAAATTTGGGCTAAATTTTCCCCGCTAATCCCGCCAATTATCGCAACTGGGATTTCAAGCTCACGCTTTGCCATTTGCACGATTTCGTGCGGACAAAGCGGGGCCTCTTTTTTGGTGGAACTTGCAAACATCGCCCCAAACGCAGCGTAACTTGCACCGCAACTTTGGGCGATTTTAGCCCTTTTTATGTCGCTATAACATGTCACGCCAATGATTGCCTTTGTGCCCAAAAATTCGCGCGCCGTGGCGGGATCTGCGTCATCTATGCCGATATGCACGCCGTGAGCGCGGAGTTTTTTCGCCAAAGCGACATTATCATTGATGATTAACTTCGCGCCGTAATCCTCGCAAAGCGAGATTAGCGAGGCGATGAGAGTTTCGTCTTGGCGCGGGAGTTTGGAGCGATACTGCACGAGTTTGACGCCACTATCTAAAATTTCACGCACCTGCGAAAAAACGCTAGAATTTGGCGTCAAAACATCATCGGTAAGGGCGTAAATTTCACTCATTGATTGACATTTCTATTTTTGGTTTTTCTTCTGCATTAATGATAGTTAAATTTTGACTAGCATTATTTTCTTCTTCATTTTTTACTTTTTTTGGCTCATCTTTAATCCCAAGAGCACATTTGGTGAGTTTTTCATATTTTTTTCCAAACAAACCGCGCTTGTTTTCCATAGCATACACACTAGCCTCTATTAGCGCCTCGCTATCATCATTTTTTAAGCTCGCAACACCTTGTCTTACAAGTTCTAAACTGAGATTTTTTTTATCTGTACTAAAATCGCAATATAATTTTTTAGCTGTTTGCTTGCGTATGGTTACGAAATATCTTGCGCCCGGTTTAATAATATTTTCTATCATTTTTTTTTGATTTTTAATAAAATTTTTAATCTCTTGATTATTCGCTTTACATCTATTTAAGTCTTTCTCGTTTATTAAATAAATTTGATTTGGCGTGCAAACAAATCTGCGATCACCTTTTTTAAACAAAAAAAGGTTTTCATCTTGAACATAAGCTAAAAATTTCGCATACATCACATCATTTCTCGCACACGCACTCGTAACCAAAAGCGATAAAAATATAAAAATCAGTTTTTTCATAAAAGCCCTTTAAATAGAAAAAAGCGCAAAATTTAAAAGGCTAAATTTTGCGCCAAATTTGGATTATTTTAGATTGTATTTTTCTAAAAGTTTGTCGTATGAGCCATCAGCCTTCATCTCGTCGATTGCTTTGTTGAATTTCTCCACAAGCTCAGGATATTTGCCCTTATCGAAAGCAAAGGCAAATCCGTCGCTTCCGTCAGACTCTCTCATAAACTCCACGATATCGTCGTTTTTCTTCAAATACTCCACGCCCACAGATGAATCCACGCAAAGCGCATCAACTTTTTTGTTTTTTACTAGTAGCACGCCAGCAAACACGGTCTCGGCTGGATTGACATCTGCGCTAGGAATTTCGCGAATTGCGTTTTCTTGGATTGTGCCAAGTTGCGCTGTTAGGCGTTTGCCTTTAAGATCGTCTTTGGTTTTTAGGCTATCGTCGTCTTTGTGTTTGATATATAAATTTTCGACCTCATAGTATGAGTTTGTGAAATCCACAGCGTTTCTTCTCTCTGTTGTCGCGCTCATACCTGATCCTGCTAGATCGATTTTGCCGCTTTTTAGCGCTGGGATTAAGCCGTCAAAGCTCATATTTAAAATTTCGATTTTCAAATCGGCTCTTTTTGAAATTTCATTTACCAAATCAATATCAAATCCAGTGATAGTTGAGTTTTCATCTACGAACTCAAAAGGCGGATATTCGGCGTTTGTGCCCATTACATAGACATCTTTTGCACAAGCAATTGAGCCAACCAAGCTAGCTGCCAACATAAATTTAAGAAATTTTTTCATTTCTGCTCCTTTTAATGGTTTAAAATTTTATTTAAAAAGTCTTTTAAGCGCGGATTTTGCGGATTTTCAAAAACATTTTTAGGCGTATCATCGACTAAAATATTTCCGCCGTCCATAAAAAATATTCTATTTGCCACATTGCGCGCAAAGCCCATTTCATGGGTTACGACAAGCATTGTAATGCCCTCTTTGGCAACCTCTTTCATAAGAGCTAAAACCTCGCCTATCATCTCAGGATCTAGCGCGCTTGTCGGCTCGTCGAAAAGTATCACATCTGGGTTCATCGCTAGACTTCTAGCAATTGCGATGCGCTGTTTTTGCCCGCCTGAGAGTTTGTGCGGGAAAGCCTCCGCCTTGCTTTCCAAACCCACTTTTCGCAAAAGCTCCATAGCCTTTTCTTTGGCTTTTTCTGGGGTATAAATTCCAGCTTTTACCGGGGCTAGGGTTAAATTTTGCAAAACATTTTTATTCGCAAAAAGGTTAAAATGCTGAAAAACCATGCTGACTTTTTGGCGAATTTTATTGATATCGGTTTTTTTATCAGTAATATCTGCGCCACCGATTTTGATACTGCCCTCGCTTGGGGTTTCGAGCAAATTTAAACATCTCAAAAATGTCGATTTTCCACTCCCGCTTGGTCCGATGATTGCGACAATATCGCCTTTGTTTATGGTTTTTGAAATGTTTTTCAAAACACAAAGCTCGCCATAATTTTTGCTTAAATTTGAAATTTCAATCATGTCTATTTAGCCTTGATTCTAAAATTTTAACCAAAAGCGAGAAAAATTTCACACTCGCATAATAAATCACACCAGCGAAAAGTATCGGCTGAACCGTATATAGCGAGGCTTGCAGGCTTTTTGAATAAAATGTCAAATCCGTAATCGCCACAAGTCCCACGACCGAAGTTTCTTTAAAAAGGCTGATAAATTCGTTTGCCAAAGCCGGCAAGATATTTTTTATCGCTTGCGGGAAAACAATGACTTTCATCGCTGTCGAATACGACAGGCCCATAGCGCGCGCAGCCTCCATTTGACCGCGATCGACGCTGTTTATTCCGCTACGGACGATCTCGCAAACATAGGCTGAGCTGTTAAGACCTAGCGCGACAATGGCTGCAAAAATATTGTTTTGCCAAGTCGCAAAAACGACAAAAACAAAAATCATAAGCTGTATGATTATCGGCGTGCCGCGGATGATATCGACATACTCGTCGATAATAAAATTTAAAATTTTATTATCCAAAAATTTCAAAAACGCCAAAATAAATCCCAAAACTATACCAAGCGCGATACCGCCACTTGTGAGTATTAGCGTGACGCCATAAGCATTTACAAGCGCCATTTTGCGCGCGTCTGTTAAGTTATCTGGATAGCAAAAATAAATTCCTGCGCAGATGATAATCAACGAAAAAACAATCTTTAAAATTCTCTCGTTCAATCCCCAGCCTTTAAATTAAAATTTAGCCTAAAAGCATACTAAAATTTTGATAAATTTCAAGTAAATTTTGATAAAATCGCACCTTTTAAGGAGTGGAAAATGAGTTATTGGATCTATGCCTCGATCGCTATGTATTTCCTAGCCCTCGTCATCATCGGCAGACACTACTACGACAAAAACGCAAGCCTGAGCGAATACCTCATCGACAATCGCAGATTAAATCCCTTTGTAACCGCACTTAGCGCAGGTGCTAGCGATATGAGCGGCTGGATGCTTCTAGGGCTTCCTGGGGCGTTTTTTGCTACTGGAATTAGCACGATTTGGATTGCAATCGGGCTTTGTATCGGTGCGTGGTGCGCGTATAAATTTCTCGCAAAAAGGCTTAGAATTTACACCGAAGTCGCAAGCGATAGCATTACAATCCCTGATTTTTTGGAAAATCGTTTTAAAGATAAAACAAAATCTCTTCGCATAATCTCTGGACTTTTGATTATCGTATTTTTCACACTCTATGTTTCTAGCGGAATCATCGCAGGCGGAAAGAGCTTTGAGACATTTTTCGGGCTAAATTTCGCTTACGGCGCGATTGCGACGATTTGTATCGTTGTGTTTTATACATTTTTTGGCGGATTTAAGGCCGTGGCGATAACAGACGCTTTCCAAGGCGCGTTAATGTTTATCGTGCTAATTATGATTCCAGCCTTTTCGTTTAATGCGCTACAAATCCCAGATAGTTCTAGCTTTTGGGGCGAGGTATCAAAAATCAGTCCGTCGCATTTAGATCTATTTGAAGGGCAAACTTTTCTTGGAATTTTGGGGCTTTTGTCATGGGGGTTTGGCTATTTTGGACAGCCTCATATCATCGTGCGATTTATGGCAATTAGAAATTCAGCCGAGATGAGTTCTGCGCGCAGAATTGGGATTTCGTGGATGGTTTTTGGACTGCTTGGGGCGATGGCTAGCGGACTAATCGGCCTAGTGTATTTTCACCAAAACTCCCTATCTATCAGCGATCCAGAGAAAATTTTCCTAGAACTTGGCAAAATTTTCTTCCACCCATTTATCCTTGGCGTGATTATTTCAGCCGTGTTAGCTGCGATTATGAGCACGATTTCTAGCCAGCTTTTGGTCAGTGCTAGCTCGGTTACGAAAGATTTCATTTTCGCATTTTATAAAAAAGAGGTCTCATCGGCTACCCAAACCCTAGTCTCCCGCCTCGCTGTCGTTTTCATCGCGGTGCTAGCTACGATTGCGGCGTTTTTGTGGGACGATAGCGTCTTAAATGTCGTCGGACACGCTTGGGCGGGCTTTGGCGCGAGTTTTGGAGCGGTGCTGCTTTTTAGCCTGTATTCTAAGCACATGAGCGCTTTAAGCGCGCTGTGTGGCATGCTAGTGGGCGGAATCACCGTCATAATCTGGATAATTGCCGATTTATCGGGCTATATTTATTCGCTACTGCCTGGATTTACATTTTCGATGATTGCCATAATGCTAGTCAATAAATACAACTCCGTGCTAGATAAAATGGCGGACGAGCCAAATTTAAGCGAAATTTCAATCGAATTCGAAAAAATGAAAGCACGAAACGAAAGCGAGAAAAAATAGTGTTAAATTTGAAAATGGCAAAAGATTTAATCTCGGGCGCAATTTCACAGCCAAATTTAATCGCGCATTGCGAAAATGTAATGGCCGCAATGGGGGCTATGGCGGAGCATTTCGGCGAGGATAAAGAATACTGGCAAGCAATCGGCTATCTGCACGATTTCGACTACGAAAAATTCCCAGACGAGCACCTAGCGCACACAGCTGGGCCACTTTTGGGCGCTGGCGTAGATGAAGCTAGCGTGCGGGCGATACTCAGCCACGGATACGGCATTTGCACTGATGTCGAGCCGATTTCAAATTTAGAAAAGAGCCTATTTTGCGTCGATGAGCTAACAGGCATAATCGATGCCTGCGCCAAAATGCGCCCAAACGGCTTTGAGGATTTAGGCACTAGCAGTGTAATGAAAAAATTTAAAGATAAAAAATTCGCCGCCAAATGCGATAGAAGCGTGATTTTAAAGGGCTGCGAAATGCTTGGCATGGATATCAAAGAGGTCGTAGAAATCTGCATAAAAGGCATGAGAGAACTGCACCACGCTTGATACAGCAGTGAAATTTTAAATTTCAAATTTCTGCAAAATACTGCCCCGAAATTTTAAATTCATAGATTGGCACGAATTTTGCCTAATTTGTCATTGCGAGAGCCGAAAGGCTCGAAGCAATCTACGAGCATAAAATTTAAAGCGTGTAAATTTGCTGTCATTGCGAGAAAACGAAGTTTTCGAAGCAATCCAGTGAAATTCAGATAAATTTCAATTCAAATTTTCTACCACTCCCTAAATTTTACTGGATTGCTTCGTCGCTTTTGCTCCTCGCAATGACACAAAATTCACATGCTCTAAATTTAAAGTCGTAGATTGCCACGAATTTTGCTAACGCAAAATTCTCGCAATGACAAATTGGAAGTAAAATTTAAGTTGAAGTGTGCTGAAAATTTTACTGGATTGCTTCGCTTTGCTCGCAATGACAGATTATATAAAATTTACAAATTTCGGGGCAGTGTTTAAAAGGTTGCGCTAGCGGATTATGCTAAATTTTAAAATTCTATCAAATTTCGCTTCAAAAGCCTGGCTAAATTTCGCCCAAGCCTCTCGTAACCCCCAGCTTCTAGGTGGATTTCATCGGGACGGATTAGCCCCATTTTGCGCCAACCCTCCCAGCCTCCGTCCTCGCTCATCGCCATATCAAAATCATAAAACATAAGCCCCATATCGCTGGCTAGGTGCCTTATCACGGCCGCTGCGCGCGCGGCGTTTGGCACTTTGGGGCTGCGAGGCGGGGCAACGAGCAGGATTTTTGCCCTGCGCGAGCCTTTGCGAAGTGAGCGCACTAGCCCCCGCAGAGTCGCGTAAAATTTCGCCTCGTCAAAGTTGCTATCAAGGGCATCGTTTGTGCCATAAGCGATGATAAAAAGCTCGTAATCAAGTCGTGCCAAATCCCTAATAAAGGCGTTTTTGCCCCATTTTTGATACGCGCTCGAATACGCGCCATTGCTAGCGCAACTATCGGCAAAACTGCCATTTTTGCGGTAAATTTTATACCCACCAAGCTCCGCACCCTCGCGCAAAGAGCGGATTTGCACCGGAAAAGCGAGCGTAAAGCGCGTGTATTCCCAAGAATTTCGCAAAAGATGATTTATGCGAAATTTCCGCCCATTAGCGTCGATAATCTCGAAAATTTCGCCATTTCCGCCCACTCTGTGAAGCACTTCGACCTCAAATTCGCCACTTAGCTTTTTAAGCTCGATTTGCAAACCAGCCCCATTTCTCGCCCTTGCGATGACCCCGCATAGCGGGAAATCCGAGTCTGTATCCCTGCGCGATGAGATAATCTCAAAGCCCTCGTTTTTAAATCTCACAGCCTCGCTAGCGTGAAATTTAGGCATTAGCGGGGCGATAAAGCCCACACTATCGTCGCTTCCGCCGAAAAATTCATCTCTAAATGCCTGTATTAGCGCGTCGCTTCCAAGGTGTGAATCGCCCAAAAACTTCACCCCAAAGCCCTGCGCTAGCGCGCCACTAATGCAGAGCAAAACCGCGAAAAGCACGCGAGCAAGGCTATTCAACGCTAATCCTTGCTAAAATTTTTTGGGTTATGATTTCACAGCCTTTTTTGCTGATGTGGATTCCGTCGTCTTGGCGGACGCGAATTTGGTTTTTGCCGTTTTTGAGATAGACCTTGTATGCGCCGTTTTCGCACACAAATGGGCTTGTAGGCATGTAAATTTCGCCAAATTCGTTATTCACGCTTTTATAAACTTTGTTAATCGCCTCGGTTTTTTGCTCAAATTTCGCTTCGTTCATGCACGGAAGCCCCAGCCACAGCACCTTTGCGCCGTATTTTTCGGCAGTATCGTAAATCTCCCTGACCCTGCTAGCGTAAAATTCGTTCCAAACCTCGCTCCCTACGCTTCGCACAGCTCCGTTAATCTTGCGCGGGTGAGTGTCGTTCGCACCCAAAAACACCACCACTAGCCCGATATTTTCGTTATTTGCCAAATTTTCGGATAAAACCTGCTGCCAGTTATGCCCCTTTTTATCGACTAGGCCGGTTGATTGCTTGCTAAGATCTAGCACTTTTAGCCCTGATTTTGGGAAAAATTTCTTAGCGCTCATACCCACATACTGCATTAGGCTATCGCCGATAAATAGCACGGTTTGACCGGCTTTAAGCGCGATTTTTTCATTAGATTTTTTCGCAACTTTTGGCGCGAGAACAGGAGCTGTTTCGTTCGCCTCGCTAGGCTTTGGCACGCTTAAATTCGCGCTTTTGTTATTATCAATTTTAGGCAAAGTTGTATCGGTTAGCTTAACTGCTTCGATTTTTTTAAGCTCGCGCTCGATGATTGCGTCTTTATCGCTTGGAGCGATAATGGGCGCAGTGTTACTAGCAAGCGTGTAAGTGGCTGTTTGCGGGGAGAAGCTTGCGAATTTCGCCTTTAAATTTGGCGTGAAATTTTGGATTTTTTGGCTAATGCTTGATTGTAATTCGCCCCCAAATCTCAAAGGCGAATTCGCCAAATACTCTTCCAAACCAAAATTCGAGCCAAAGCGCGAATTCGCGTAATAAATCAAGGAATTTTGCGCAAAAAAAGCCAAAATCAAAAACGCCACAACCAACGAAAACAAAAATTTAATCATCTAAAAACTCGCATAAATAAAATTTGGAATTCCACTTGGCATCAAAAGATAAATCGCGCAAAAAACCGCGCCCAAAACTATACCTTTTAGCCAAAATGGTAATCTCTTTAAAAAGCCCTCAATTAGGCGGTTTGTAACCAAAAATTTAGGATAAATCAAAACAAAAATCAAAACAGCCAAAACTAGCAAAATTTCAAATTTGCTCTGATAAAGTGGAGATGAAATAAGAGCCGAGAAAATCGCGCCAATCTCGCTAAAATCAGTGTTTGCGAAAAACACCCACGCAAAACTGACATAGATAAATGTAATTAACCTTGATAAATGCAAATTCAGCGCTCTTACTTTGCAAGCTCTAAGGCACTTTAACCACACGCACGCTAAGCCATGCAACGCCCCCCAAATGGCGAAATTTAGCCCCACTCCATGCCAAATTCCAGAGAGCAAAAATGCTAGCATTATATTAAAATTCATACGCCAAAACTTCCACGCACCGCGCACTTCGACAAATTCGATTATCTCTTTTTTGGCTTTTTTCTTTTTCTTTTTCTTTGCGCCGATTTTGAGCTTTACTGGCAGTTTTTTGCCCCAGCCACAATTCCCGCCAAGCGGGATATAAATGTAATCGCGGATAAAGGTAGAAAGGCTGATATGCCACCTATCCCAAAACTGATCGATATTTCGCGCAGTATATGGCATGTGAAAATTGCGCGGCAAAGCAAATCCAAGTGCGAGTGCTAGGGCGCGCGCAATGTCGATAAATCCGCTAAAATTCGTATAAATCACAAAAGAATAAAGCAAAATCGCCAACACAATTTTTAGCGCGCTAACCTCGCTAAAATCGTAAATATTGCTAAAAATCTCACCCACAAACGGCGTAAGATGACCGCAAATGACAAGAACTTTAAAAGCGCCGATGATAAAAAGCGCGAGAATTTTATCGCCGTTTTTAAAGCTTTTTTTTTGATTAAATTGTGGCAAAACTGGGTAAATTTTAGTGTATCCTTTGGAATTTTTATGCGCGGCTGCCCTGCTTATGGGGCCCATTACCACGCTTGGGAAAAACGCCAGATAGCAAAGCAAGCTCAAAAAATCCGCCCCCTCGCACTGCTTTTTGCCCACAGCCACGAGATAGGTTATCGACATAAAAGTATAGTATGAAATGCCCAGTGGCAGGGCGATTGACTCGATTGGAGAGAGACCAAAAAAATTTGTAACAATGGCGAAAAATTCTCTAATATGGCTAAAATATTTGAAAAAACACAAAAAACAAATAGAGCCAAAAACTGCCGATAAAATGGCAAATTTGCCCGAATTTCGCCTCAAAAATTTCCCAGCAAAATAGACAAAGCACGAGTAAGCAAACAAAATCGCGCCAAATTTTGGGCTTACAGAGCAGACGAAGCCGTAACTTGCAGCCAAAATTAGGATTTTTTGGATAAAGACGCTGTCTTTTTGCGACCAATACAGGGCAAAAAACAGCGTAAAAAGCAAAATAAACTCGGGCGAAAAAAATGTCATTTTGATTGATTATGAAGCGCGCAGGGCTTTGCACTGCCCTGCTCGCGCCGCATTACTCCTATCCTCTTACGATTTTCACAGCTTCTACCATATTTTTTAGGCTTGGTTTTACCTCTTCCCATTTGCGAGTTTTAAGTCCGCAATCAGGATTTATCCAAAGCTGAGATTTTGGCAAAACTTCCAAAAGTGCGTTGATTTGCGCTACCATTTCTTCCACACTTGGCACGCGAGGGCTGTGTATATCATACACACCAGGTCCTACTTCTTGTTTATAGCCTACGGATTTAAAAATTTTCAAAAGTTCGTTGCCAGAACGCGCCGTTTCTATGCTGATGACATCAGCGTCCATAGCTTCAATCGTTTTGATAATATCGTTAAATTCAGAATAGCACATGTGAGTGTGAATTTGCGTCTTAGCGTCTGCGCTTGAAACTGCGAGTTTAAACGCACCCACAGAGAAATTTTCGTATTGGCTGATATTCTCCTTACGAAGTGGATAGCCCTCTTTAAAGGCTGCTTCATCGACTTGGATTATCTTAATCCCTGCCTCTTGTAAATCAGAAATTTCATCACTAATTGCCAAAGCTAGTTGCTTGACAACCTCGCTTCTAGGCTTATCATCACGCACAAACGACCAGTTCATAATCGTAACTGGTCCAGTTAGCATACCCTTCATAATCTTGCTAGTGCGAGATTGTGCGTATTTTATCCACTCCACGGTCATCGCCTTTGGACGGCTAACATCACCAAATAAAAGTGGCGGTTTTACGCAGCGACTGCCGTAGCTTTGCACCCAGCCGTTTGCGCTAAATGCGTAGCCTTTAAGCTGTTCGCCAAAATACTCAACCATGTCGTTTCTCTCAGGCTCACCATGGACTAAAATATCAAGCCCAATCTCTTCTTGGAAAGAGACACACTCATCGATATAGGCTTTTATGTCTTTTTCGTAGGCTTCCTTGCTAATTAGACCCTTTTTATAGGCGTTGCGAACTTGGCGAAGTTCGGTTGTTTGCGGGAAAGAGCCTATCGTCGTGGTCGGCAAATCGCCGTAAGCAAGGGCATTTTTTTGAATTTTTATACGCTCTTCATAAGGCGTATCTCTTTGGAATTTTGTTAAATTTTTCACGCGATTTTGCACCGCTATATCGTGGATTAACGGCGAATTTAGGCGTGTTTTGGCGGATTTTTGATTTTCTTCATATTTTTTGATACCGCTATCACAGATTGGAATTTTAAAGAAAAGGTGGGTTAAAATGCAGACTTCTTCTAGTTTTTCACACGCAAAACTTAGCCACGATTTAATCTCAGGGTTTAGCTTTTCTTCATATTTTAGCGTAAATGGCACATGCAAAAGCGAACACGAAGTTCCCACATAAAGGCGATCTTTACTGACATACTGGGAGATGAATTCCAAAAATTCTAACTTTTTATCAATGTCGCTTTTCCAAATATTTCGTCCATCAATAACCCCTGCAAATAGCGTAGTTTTCGCATCTTTTAGAATTTCAAGCTCAGCTTTGATATTTTCTGTACTTGCATAGACAAAGTCTAACCCCACAGCCCAAATGTCTGTTTTAACGACTTCTTTCAAAGCTTCTGTGGCGTGTTCGAAATATGTCATAAATACGATTTTAATGTTTGAAGCGACCGAATTTAGCTTGTTATAAACGGGTACGATTTTTCCCGTTAGCTCCACGCCCCTATCGGTTACGAAAATCGGCTCGTCGATTTGAACGACGACTTCGCTATCAAGGGCTGAAATCTTGCCTAGAAGCTCGGCGTATTTTTCTACTAGCTCATCAAGTTTGGCTAGTGGTTCGCTTCCGTCCGTGCTTTTCGAAAGCGCTAGATAAGTTATCGGTCCGATTAAATTTATCTTTAACGCGCAACTATCCTTAAAATCGTTGTTTTTAGCTGCTTTATATTCGTTTAGAATTTTGTCTGCATTTAGGCTAAATTTTGTGTTCGCTGAAATCTCAGGCACGATGTAGTGGTAGTTTGTGTTAAACCACTTTGTCATTTCCATTGCTACGGCGTCTTTGTTTCCACGCGCCATCGCAAAATACTGCTCTTCGCCACTCAAAGCGGCAAATCTTTGGGGCACTGCGCCAAAAAGCACGCTATTATCAAGCATTAAATCATAAAATGAGAAATCATTTACGCTAATTAAGCCCGTCCATGCGTCTAACTGGTATTTTATGTGGCGATCTTTTAGCTCATCTGCTACCTTTTCTAGTGCGCCAAGTTCGCACTTTCCTGCCCAAAAGCTTTCTAACGCTTTTTTTAATTCTCTTTGCTCGCCGATGCGAGGAAAACCTGTGATATAACTTTTCATTTTTATCCTTTTTGTTTTAAAATTTTATAAATTGTGTTGAGAAAAAGTCTGAATTTTGCGCCGCTAGCGCGGCATGAATATGCGTGAATAAATGATTAGCCCTAGAAAAACACCGATAATATCAAGTCGCCATGGGACAGTGCATTTATTGCTTCCTTTAAATTTCAAATTAATCTGAGCATTTTAGCCTTATTTTGCTTTGATATAGATAAAATTTGAAATTTTAATTTCCACAAACACTGCCCCGGAATTTGCTCACCATTGTCATTGCGAGAAAACGAAGTTTTCGAAGCAATCCAGGGGAATTTAAATTTAAAATTCTACTTAAATTTAGCATTGAACGATTTTTTGAATTTAACCTGCGCCGTGCTTTTCTCGTAAGGGGGAAGGGGGCTTGAATTGCGAGGTCGCGCCCCTTCCCCCTTACAAACCCCCTACCCCCGACGACGCTTTTAAAGTGGCTAAATTTAGAAAAACTGCGTTTTTCTAAATTTAGCTGGTTTTATTTACGGAAATGCTTCGCATTTCTTGCAATGACAATAGCTAGCGTTGCAAATTTAAAATTTTACTCAATAAACCCGCTGGCTAGCACGCGGTCCTCTTCGTCGTAAAAAACCGCCAGCTGTCCCCCAGCTACGCCATTTGCTGGCCGAGAGAGCGTGCCACTAACCCCGCCACGCTCATTTAGCGCGATTTTTACAGGGATTTTCGTGCTTCGATATCTAAGTTTCACGCCCAAATTTGGCGCATTTAAAATTTCATCTACGCTCACAAATGCGTTTAAATTTCGCGTCGAAAACTCGTAAGTATCGAGCTCGTCGCGCCCGCCGACGATGATTTCGTTATTTTGCGCGTCGATTTTGAGCACGAAATGTGGCTCATGCGCGCCGTCTATGCGAAACCCACGCCTTTTGCCGATTGTGTAGTGCATATAGCCCTCGTGAGTGCCGATGATTTCGCCATTTGCGTTTTTTACCACGCCCGGGGTTTTGGTGTTTGTGTGGCGCTGCAAAATTTCGATATATGTTTTATCCACGAAGCAAATCTCGCTACTTTCGCTTTGTGCGGCAATTTCGATGAGCTCTGGATACGCGCTAGCCTTGGCTTTGACCTCGCTTTTAAACATCTCTCCAAGCGGGAAAATCATAAATTTTAGCGATTCTGGGCGGATATTTGCCAAAAAATAGCTTTGATCTTTGCTCTCATCGCGTGCCTTTTTTAAAAGTCCGTTTTCCACGCGCACATAATGCCCAGTAGCTAGGCGTTCGCAGCCGTTTTTATGGGCAAATTCCAAAAGCTTGCCAAGTTTGATTGTGCGGTTACAAAGCGCACAGGGATTGGGCGTAAGGCCGTTTTGGTATGTGCGCACAAACGGCTCATAAACCTCGCGCCTAAACTCATCTTGCAAATCCAAAATATGCGTTTTTATCCCCAAAAACTCCCCTACTTTGCGCACTTTTTCGATATTTTTCTCGTGATAGCCCGGCTTTTCGTGTAGCTTCATATAGCAGCCCTCGATCTCGTGCCCAGCGTCCTTTAAAAGCTTCGCGCTCATCGAGCTATCCACGCCCCCGCTTAGGGCGACCATGATTTTCAAAATTTCTCCTTTTTGATATGTTCTATTATCTCTTCTATGCTAGAACACAGCCTAAATCCCGCCAAATCGCCCTCATCAATCGTCCCCAAAGCTAACATTGAGGTTTTGAAAAACTCCACCAAAGGGGCGTAAAATTTGGCGTCGTATAGGTAAATTTGGGCTGTTTTAAAGCCTGTTTGTTTGAGGGTTAATACCTCAAACAGCTCGTCCATCGTCCCAAACCCGCCCGGGAAAATGACGAAAATTTCGCTATTTGCGATGAGCGCGCCTTTTCTAGGGGCGAAGGTTTTAAAATGCACATCGTGAGTCAAAAACGCATTACTTTTTTGCTCGAAAGGAAGCTTTATGTTAAAGCCCACGCTTGGGGCTTTTGCGCGAGCAAATGCGCCTTTGTTTGCCCCGCGCATTATCCCACCGCCTCCGCCTGTGATGACCGCATATCCCATATCAGCGAGCGCCGCGCAGAGTTTTTCTGCGTCTTTGACATATTGATTACCCGCATTTAGCCTCGCTGAGCCAAAAATCGTAACGCCTGGTTCTATGAAATTTAGGCTATTTTTCGCCGTTCTGATATCTTGTAAAATTTCTCGTATTTGCATTGTGTGATTAAAATTTAGATTAAATTACTAAGCTTTCCTAGAAAGCCACCGAAAGCGCCACGCTTTGGCAAAGCTTCCAGCCCAAGCGCCACCAGCGTCCTGCTTACGCTATCACGAAGCGCGATACTAGCCTTGCAAAACGGGCGCGAGATACTGAAAAGCTCCCTATTTTGGGCGTTTATAAAGACATATTTATCATAAGGCATGAAGCCAACTAGCCCAAATTTCACCTCGCCCAAATTCTTTCGTGCCACGGATTTTAGATTTTCGAATATCCCCACAGCCTCGTCCTCGCAAGAGGCGAAATTCATCAAAAACAAAATCTCTTTTTGTGGCAAATTTAGCGATTTCAAAAACGCGTAAGTGTTGCTGATAGCGCAGGGTTCGTTCGCACACACCACAATCGGCTCGGTGTCAAATTCTACTAGTTTTTTCGCATAATCTAGCGAAGCGTCGATTAAGATGAAATCAAACATATCCGCGCCAAGCGTTGCGCCCAAAAAGCTCTCTATCGCGCCATCTTCGCTCAAAAACACGCCGTCATTTGGCGCAATCAGCGTCAAATTTGGCAAAATTTTAAGCCCCTTGGCCTGAGAGTTTGCGAAAACAAAAATTTGGTTTTTGTCGATTTTAGCGTTTAAGATTATCTCTTGGTTGTTGAAATTTGGCACTTCTAGCACAGCCACAGCGTATCCTGCGTTAGCTAAAATTTGAGCGAAATTCGCCACAATCTGGCTCTTGCCAACTCCCCCTTTTGCGCTTAGAAATGTTAGAATTTTATTTTTCATACCAAACCTTTTTCAATCATACTTCCAAGTGGATAAATCACGCTTATGCGCTCTGCTGCGCCCCTGTGCGGCACGATTAAGCGCTCGTTTCGCCTAATTTTCACGCTAGAATACAAAATGTCAATGTCTAGCGTGCGCGGGGCGTTTTTAAAGCTTCGTTTGCGCCCAAATTTAAGCTCGATTTTTTGCATAGTTTTTAGCATTAAATTCGGTGCGAGCGAGCTTTGCACGCACAGTGTAGCGTTTAAAAAATTGCTCTGCTCTAAAAACCCAAATGGCTTGTTTTCTAAAATTTGCGACGAAGCGCAAACGAAAAAATTCGGATTTTTTTGTAGCAGGTGATACACACGCTCGAACCTCGCCCTGCTGTCGCCGATGTTTCCGCCAAGCCCTAAAATATAGCAAAATTTAAAATTCTCTTTTTTGGAGAATTTGCACGGGAAATTCCGGCTTTTTATGACCCTCACAGCCTCATTTAGCCTTAAAAATCCGTTTTTTTGCGCCAGAATTTGCATTATTCGCTCATGACCTCGCAACCATTTTTTGTCACGATTACGGTATCTTCGATCCTCACGCCAAACTCGCCTTGCAAATAAATCCCAGGCTCTATGCTAAAAATCATGCCTTCCTCTAAAATGGCCTTCGAGCGCGGGCTAATAATCGGTAGTTCGTGGATATCCACGCCCACGCCGTGCCCCGTAGAGTGCAAAAACTGCGCCCCAAAGCCATTTTGCACAATATAATCACGCGCGATTTTATCAATTTCGCGCGCAGCGACACCAGGTTTTACGGCGTTTATGGCGCGTTTTTGAGCCTCTTTGACAATGGCGTAAATTTTATCTTTTTTTGTATCGCCAAAATTTTGATTTTTGCTAAAATTTATTCCCTCTTGTGCGCTAAATTTCGCCGTTCTTGTGCGATCCGAGCAGTAGTTTTTATACCTCACCCCAGCGTCCAATAAAAGCAAATCGCCATCTTTTAGCCTCTCATCGCTAGGCAGAGCGTGAGCTTTGGCAGCGTTTTGGTTAATCGCCACAATCGGCTCGAAGCTAAGGGCTAAATTTCCGCTATCTTTGAAAATCAAAGTCGCGTTATAAAATAGCTCTTTTTCGCTCATACCAAGCCCATTTTCGCTCACAAATTTGGCAAATTCATCGAATTTCTGCGCGCCGATTTTAGCCGCAGTGCGCAAGATTTCAAGCTCATTTTCGCTTTTTATCGTGCGACGAATTTGGCTAAAATTTGGCTTTGGGATAAAGCGCGTTTTTAAATTTTTACTTAGTGCGTTAAATGCGCCAAAACTAAAATCATTAGGATCAAAAATCACAGCCCTCACCTTGTAAGAGCGCAAAATTTTACGCGCAGAAAGGGTTAAATCCGAGCTTTGCACAATTTGCGCATTTTTGGCTAACTCGCTAGCTTCGAGGCTGTATCTAGCGTCTGTGATAAAAAACCGCGCGCCATTAAGAGCTAGAAATATGCAGTTATCGCACGCATATCCACACTCCCAAAATACGGCGTTAGTATCCCTTAAAATATAGTTCATCTGCTTTGATTACGCCTCTTTTTTCGCCTCTTTTGCAGCCTTGATTTGCTCGAAAATTTGGAGCATACCAATCATCGCTAAATGGTATCCCACAGGGCCAAAGCCGATGATTTGACCGGCTGTAACAGGGGCTATCATTGATTTTTCGCGGAATTCCTCTCTGCGGTTGATGTTTGAGATATGCACCTCGATAGTAGGCAACGCCACAGCCATAAGCGCGTCTCTCATAGCGATTGATGAGTGAGTGTAAGCGGCTGGGTTGATGATGATTCCATCGCATGTGCCGTAGCACTCTTGGATTTTATCGACTAGCTCGCCTTCGAAATTGCTTTGGAAAAACTCGATTTCTACGCCACTTTGCTCTGCTACGACTTGCATTTGTCTGTGGATATCTTCCATTTTCATACGGCCGTAAATTCCTGGCTCGCGTAGTCCTAGAAGGTTGATATTTGGTCCTTGGATTACCATAATTTTCATTTTTTGTCCTTTTTAAAAAAATTTAATCGCTCATTATAGCCAAATATTGCTTATTTTTGACTATCTTAAATTTTTACTAATTTATTGTAAAATATTTCATCACAAATCACAAGGATTAATTATGAAAATTTTAAAGGCGAAGTGGATTTTAACCTGCGATGAAAAATTTAAAATTCACCGCGACAAAGCCGTAGTTTTTGACGAAAAAATAGAAGAAATTTTAAAACCAAATGAAGCTAGGGAAAAATACCCCGAGGCTGAATTTATCGATTGCGGAAGCGATATCGCCATGCCGGCGTTTATCAACACTCACACGCATTTAGAATTTAGCGCGAACCGCACGCACCTAATCTACGGCGATTTCGTAAAATGGGTCGCCTCTATCGTAAATGCCAGAGAAGAGCTCTCCAAACAGGCCTTAGAAACGATAATCGAAAAAGAAATTTTAACTATGATGAAATCAGGCGTGGCTACGATAGGCGAAATTTCTAGCTTTGGCACAGAGGCTCAAATTTGCGCCAAAACGCCTGCGCGCTTCGTGTTTTTCAACGAAATTTTAGGCGCGGATAAAAACACAATCGACGCAAATATAGATAAATTTAGCGAGCGCTTCACAAGGTCCGCTGAGCTTGTAAGCGATCTGTTTATCCCGGCAGTCTCCGTGCATGCGCCATACTCCACGCACCCAGAAATCACGAAATTTGCCACTGATTTTGCCCGCGATAACGAGCTTTTGATGAGTTCGCATTTCATGGAGAGCAACCACGAGCGCGACTGGCTCAAACACGGCAAAGGCGCGTTTAAAGAGTGGCTTGGGGCGTTTTTGCCAAACCCAAAACCATTTTATTCGCCAAAAAGCTATATCGAGTATTTCAAGGGCGTGCGCACGCTCTTTACGCACTGTGTCTTTGCAGATCTCAAACTTTTTGATAAAAAACTCCACTCTATCACGCACTGCGCGGTCTCAAACCGCCTTTTAGGCAGAGATAGATTAAAGCTAACTAGCGTTATTAAAAACGGCTATTTATTTTCTATCGGCACAGACGGGCTAAGCTCGAATATCAGCCTAAATTTCCTCGACGAGCTTAGGGCAAATCTCTTTGTGCATGATGGATTGGAGCTTAGCAAGCTTGCGCGCGAACTTTTGCTAGGTGCGACAAACCGCGCGGCAAAATCGCTGGATTTGAATTTAGGCGAGCTAAGTAATGGCAAAATCGCAGATATCGCTGTATTTGAGGGATTTGAGTGCGATGAGAGCCAGCTAGCGTTACAGCTGATTTTACAGAGTAAAAACGCAAAATCACTATATATCAAAGGCAAAAAATGCAATTTCTAAAAAACCTTTTTACGCCCATTTTAGCGGTGCTTGGCTTTATAAATAAATATTTTAAATCAATGATATTTTTGCTCATTGTGTTTTTGATTTTTAGCGGGGATAAGAGCGCGCAAAGTCCAAATGCAAATTTAGCCACGATAAATTTGACCGGCACGATTATGGACGATAGCCAAATTTTAGAAAAAATCAAAGAAATCGAAAACAACGGCGCAATCAAGGGCGTTTTGCTCATCATTGATAGCCCAGGCGGAGCTCTAAGCCCAAGCGTAGAAATCTCACAAGCGATAAAATCCCTAAACGCCAAAAAGCCAGTCGTAGCATACGCCAAGGGCACAATGGCGAGCGGAAGCTATCTTAGTGGCGTGTGGGCTAGTAAAATTTACGCAAACCCGGGCTCGTTTATCGGCTCAATCGGCGTGATTATGCAAGGGCTTGATGTTTCGAATTTAACCGAAAAAATCGGCATTAGCGAGCAGGTCGTAAAGGCTGGGGAATTTAAAGAGGCTGGAACCATGATGAGGCCGTGGAGCGAGGCTGAGAGGGAAAGTCTGCAAAGCCTAGTAAATCAAAGCTACGAGCTGTTTGCGCGCGAAGTGGCAAGTGCGAGAAAGCTTAAATTCGACGAGCGCGAAATTTGGGCGAACGCTAGGGTATTTTTAAGCGCGCAGGCCAAAAAACTAGGCCTAATCGACGAGGTCGGCTCACTGCAAAGCGCCAAAACAGCGTGCGAAAAGCTAAGTGGCGTATCAAATCCAATCTGGCTAGAACCAAGCCCGTATGAAAAAATGCTAAATAAACTCGCCACGCAGGGCTCTGCGATGATTTATAATCTAGCGCACGCGCGTTTAATGGCGTTTTAAGGGCTCAGGCGCGCGCATGCTAATAATTCGCAAGATAATTTTCGCGGTTTTGATTTTTATGGCTATCGTTACGACCGCGGTGTTTTCGATGTTTGTTTATAATGTCTTTTTCTCTGATGAGAAAAGCCCTAGCGAAATTTTATTTGAAAAAAAAGAAATCAAACGACTTTAAAGGAGAAAAAATGCCACTGCTTGATAGTTTTTTAGTAGATCATACCAAGATGAAAGCCCCTGGCGTGCGACTCGCCAAAAAAATGACCACAAAGGGCGGTGATAAGATTTGCGTTTTTGATTTGCGATTTTGCAGGCCAAATTTAGAGATTATGAGCGAGCGCGCCACTCACACGCTCGAACACCTTTTTGCGGGCTTTATGAGAGCGTATTTAAACAGCGCCGATGTCGAAATCATCGACATTTCGCCTATGGGGTGCAGGACTGGATTTTATATGAGTTTAATCGGCGAACCGCGCGAAGAGGAGATAATTCACGCATGGAAGAGCTCTATGCACGATGTGCTAGCGGTAAAATGCCAAAGCGACATACCAGAACTGAATAAATTTCAGTGTGGCACCTGCGAAATGCACTCTTTGCAAGGCGCCAAGCAAATCGCACAAAATGTGCTAAATAAGGGCATTTGCGTCATCAAAAACGACGAAATCAAACTTGATTTATCTTTGGTGAAGTAAATTTCACTCGCAATGACGATAAATTTGCTTAATCTGTCATTGCGAGGATTTGCCCAGTAAAATTTTAAATTCCCATATCCTCTGCCATTTTTTTCACAGCTTTAAAATCCACCTTGCCGCTGCCTAAAATCGGTATTTCGCCCACTTTTTTTACCACGCTTGGCTGCATTATCGGGGCTAAATTTGCACCCTTTATCATCTGCGAAATTTCATCTTCGCCAAATTCGGCGCTGTATAGTAGCGCGATTTTCTCGCCCTTTTTCTCATCAGCCAAATTTACACACGAAAAGCTAACCGTAGAGCCTAAAATTTCGCCTATCGCCCCCTCTACTGCGCCCAGACTTATCATTTCGCCACCAATTTTTGCGAAGCGCGAAAGGCGGTCTGTGATAAACAAAAACCCGTCATCGTCGCAGTATCCGATATCGCCACTGTTATAATACCTCACGCCATCGATTTCGATAATCGCGCGCGCTGTGCGCTCTGGCTCGTCGTAGTAGCATTTCATCACCTGCGCCCCGCCGATTAGGATTAGCCCTGCTTCGCCGTTTCCAAGCTCGGTGAAATTCGCGGGATCGACGATTTTTATTATCGTGCCAGCTAGTGGCAAACCCACGCTTTTTTCGCGGTTGAAGGCAAGTTCCTTGAAAAAATCAGGCTCTAAAATATTTGGCGTATTTACGCTCACCACAGGCGCAGTCTCTGTGGTGCCGTATCCCTCATAAATATCCACGCCAAATTTGACCTTAAAGTCCTTTTTCACGCTCTCGCTTAGCTTTTCAGCACCTGCGATTGCAAGGCGCAAATTTCGAAGCATTAGCGGATTTAGGCGTTTGTTTTTGGCATAAAGTCTAAAAAATGTCGAGGTTCCAAACATAATCGACGCGCCGTATTTCGCGCTCATTTTGCCCACACAAAACGCGTCTGTCGGGTCTGGGACATGTATGCTTAAAAGTCCGTCATTTAGCGGAAATAGCGTCGTAACAGTTAGCCCAAAGCAGTGAAAAATCGGCAAAGACGCCAAAAGCGCGTCTTCACCCGTGGCATTTACGAGTTCGGAGATTTGGCGCACATTTGCCATTATGTTTTTGTGCGTGAGCACCACGCCTTTTGGGCGTCCCTCGCTTCCACTGCTAAATAAAATCGTAGCCTCATCGTCGATTGCGTGTGGCGCGATATACAAAACCTCGAATAAAAATTTCGGCATCAAAAGAGCCTTTATCGCCGTGCTTATGCGCTCTTTGCGTGTGATATCTGCACCGATATCCTCCAAATACACTAATCTCTCGCCAAGGCTACTTTCTAGCTCAAATCCACGCGATTTTAGCTTTTCGACAAATTTTTTCGAGCTGATTATGGTGCGCAAATTCGCCTTTGTGGCGCAATACACGAGATTTTCTTCGCTTAGAGTGTAGTTGAGATTTACGCTGATTTTGCCCATGGCTAAAATCGTCAAATTTATCGCACTTGCAATCACGGAGCTAGGCAGGATTATGCCTATGTTTTTTTCATTTCCTATGCGCGGTGCTAGGCGCTTTTGAAACATTATTAGCGCGCTCATCATCGCTAAATTTGTAAATTTCACCCCTGTGCTATCGACCGCGGTAGTTTTAAATGGCGAAATTTTCGCCTGATTTAGCCAGTTATACGCTAAGGGATCAAGCGAGCTAAGGTATTTTTCCCAGCTAAAAAACGATAGTTCTCTCACGGCCTTTTTGACCTCGTGCGCTTTGGCATTTATATCTAGTGGCGCACCAAAACTCACCCTCAAAGCGTGCGTGCCAAGCTTGGAGATTGTTTTTTTATAATGTTCGCTAGCCCTTGAAAATGTCGAACCCCAAAGCCCACGGATATAAAACGGCACTATCACGGCATTTGCGCCCTTTGCAGCGTGCTCAAATCCAGCTTGAAACTCATCGACTCTGCCATTGTAGCTAATGTGCCCTTCTGGGAAAAGCCCCACCACTTCGCCAGCGTTTAAGGCTTCTTTTATCGCGCCAAGCGCACTTTTGCTGACCCCTGCGCCGATCGGAATTACGCCAAAAATTTTCAAAAACCACTTCAAATACCACAGCTCATAATAGCTTCTGTGCATTACAAAGCGCACAGCGCGCGGGCAGGCAAGCTGCACGACTGCCCAATCAATCCAGCTAATGTGATTGCCTAAAAGCAAAACTCCGCCACTTTGCGGGATATTTTCTAGCCCATCGACGCGGACTTTATATCCAAATTTCAAAAACGGCAAAAGCAAAATTCGCATGAAAAGGTGCGGCAGGTATCTGGCGCTAAAAATTCCGCAGATTAGCACGCACAGCGCGCACATTACAAAGATTTCGCCACTATACACGGCAAAATTTACTAGAATTATGGCGATTATCAAAAACAGCACCATAAAGATATTTTGGATAAAATTTGACCCCGCTAGCACGCGCCCCATGCGCTCATCGCGGGTAAAAAACTGAATATTCGCATTAAGTGGCACGATAAAAATTCCACCGCTAAATCCGAAAAATAGCGACGCCAAAGATAGCGTAAAAGCCGAATTTGCGTTTGCTAAAATCATCAGCGCAAGTCCTAGTCCAAATGCGCCAAATGGCACGATTCCTAGCTCGATATGTTTTTTGCAATAACTTCCTGCAAACACCGCTCCCAGCGCGATTCCAATCGCACTTAGTGCTAAAATGACTTGGATAATCATCACATTATCATTTCCGCTAATGGCCTTAAAATGCGCCGGAAATGTCGCAATCACGAGCTGTGAAACAGCCCAAAACATCGAAAGCCCAAGCGTGCAGAGCAAGATATTTTTATCCGAGGTTACGAATTTTAAATTTTGCCTTAGATACTCGAATTTTGCGAATTTGGCAAATTCGAATTTCGCCTCAGGCTCAGCCGCGTCAAAATATGGAATTTTATAGGCAAAATACGCCTCCACCATAGAGCCAGCCACGAGCAAAAGCCCGATAAACCACACCGAGCGCAAAAGCTCGCCAGCACCTGCGCCTTGCTTTGCAAAGCTTTCGAAAATCACAGAAAACACAAGTGATGAGAGCAAAATCGCGATTATGGTTAGAGCCTGCACTGCGCCGTTTGCCGCGCCTAAATTTTTCGCTCCGACGATTTTTTTGATTAGTCCATATTTCGCGGGCGAGTATATCGCGCTTTGCGCAGCTAAAAGAATCGTCATAAAAAATGCGAAATAAAACCACCCGCAAATGTATCCAAGCGTGATTAGCGCGCACAAAGCCACGCCAAGCAGGGCGCAAGCGCGAGTGATTTTCGTGCGCGAGAATTTGTCGTTTAAAAAGCCAGAAGTGCTAAATAAAAAAATATATGGAAGCAAGATTAGCATATTTACTAGCGCGGTCAGGGCAATGAGCGTGTCGCCTGAAAAGCTCTTGACTAGGACATTTTGGATAGTGATTTTGTGCGCAAGATCTACGCTAGCGTTGATAAACATTATTATCATAAATGGCAAAAATCCGCTGATTTTGAGTAAATTTTTCATAATTTTTCCTTAAATTTGCGCGAATTTTAGCCTTTTAAATTTAACATAGAAAATTTAAGCCGAATTTGATAAAATGCACCAAATTTTATCAAGGAAAATTATGCAAGTAACTATCACCGAGCGCGATGTCGTCGCACTTAACAAATTTATGCTACTTCACAGCAAAAAAGCAAAAAAACAAAAAATCGTCAGCACCTATGCGATCGCTTTTGAGTTTTTGATCTTTGGTATCATCATCGACGGACTTTTCAAAACAGCCCCGATTGCAAGCGTCGCCTCGCTAATCATGGGCGCGCTGTGGCTGGTGTTTTTCCCTAAATTTTATCGCAAAATGCTTCGCAAACATATTGCAAACGCCGAAAATATCGAGCCTTCAAGTGTGCAGATGAATTTTTTATGGAGCGAGAGTGAGATTAGCTTCGCTAATGGCGAAGCCAGTGCGAGCGAGAAGTTCGCTACTAGCGATTTAAACCGCATAGCTAGGAGTGGCGAAAACTATTTTTTGGGCTTTGAGCGTGGATTTCATATAGTTTTGCCTTGCACCGAAGATACTGCGCGCGAAGTGGAAAATTTGGCTAAATTTCGAAATTTAGCAATCGAAAGCGTGGATTTAAATCAGAAAATTTGATTTTGTTTTGTTTGTTATTGCCCCCCCGCGACGCTTGATTTGTCATTGCGAGAGCCGAAAGGCTCGAAGCAATCTGCGAGTTTAAAATTTAGAATTTGCAAAATCGCTGTCATTGCGAGAATTTTGTGCTTAATCCGCGCCCAAAGCGCCTAATTTGTCAAATTTTTAAAAAAATGCAAAAATTCCCATAAATTCTTTAAATTTTACCGCTTTTTTCTGTGATTTAAGTTATAATTTCAGCTATTTATAAAATTTCAAAGGAGTTTGAGATGAAAGCATTAAACAAAAGCAGAGGAAGTATCGTCTTAGCTACAATTTTATTTGCCGTAGGTGGTGTGAGTGCCTTAAACGCAGCTTCTTATATTACAGGAGCGAACAAAATAGAAACAGAAAGTGGTCGCCATTTAGGCGATGGCGAGACAGAAAATTCGAATATTACCATTAGTAACACTGCTGGGACTGGAAGTATACCATTTAAAAATGCTGTTTTTGGTGGTTATTCCAATAGTAAAAATGTATTAAATAATAAAATTACAATTACTGGCAATATCGATGTTACCAAAGGTATAGAAGCAGCTCGTCTTGGCACAACAATCAACGATGTAAAGGCAAATAACAATTCTGTTTTTTTTGATAATGCGACATATACAGGTAGTGCTTGGGCTGGTAGAGCAGGCAAAGAAGGAACGACAGGAAAAAATACTACCACTAATTACAATACAACCGTAGTTAATAAAAGCACCGTAACTATTAATAGTGGTAATCTTCGTGGTGCTATCACATACGGAATAGCTTCGTTCGCGGATTATAACACTCTACATGTCAAAGGCAGCACTATTTATGGGCAAGGTAACAACTTTGAAATAACTGGTGCTTTTTCGCAGACAGATGAAGGAGAACAACAAGCCAATGTGCAATATAATCAAATAATTTTTGAAGATTCTCATGCTTATTATGATAGCAATGAAAACAGCACTACTAGAAAACTTTTTGGTGGCGCTGCAAGGCAAGGCGAAGCAAATAACAACCGCGCATATATAAGCGATTTTAATAAAGATGTAGATGATAATATCGTACAAACCAATATTTACGGTGGCGCGACTTGGAGACCAAAATCAGGTGGTGCAGATGGCAATATAGCTGTCGCAGTGGGCGAGAGTAAAATTGCAAATATCTATGGTGGTGCAGCAGGCGTGAAGGCAGACAATAGAGTAACTAATATATCAAAAGGCGCAAATAAAAATTTAGTCATTTTAGATTTATCGGGCAATGGAAAAGTTACAGAAAATGTATATGGCGGATATATATTTGATACATCTTTGGGAACCACGACAGGCAACGCCGTGTATTTCCTAAACGGAAATGTCGCAGGAGCTGTCGTAGGTGGAAACAAAGAAAAAACAGAAAATACACTAATCCTAGGCAATGACACTAGCACTTGGGGTACACGAAAAGCAGGAGAAATAACTGGCTTTGATAGTTTAAATTTCAATGTTTTACAAGAAGGTGATAAAAGCAAAGCCGTGCTTTCTTTAACAGGAACAAATTCTAGTAGCTTAGACGGCGTTAGCGTGAAATTTTTAAGTAGCGGCAACACGATAAGTGATGAGCGTGGTAATGGCGCAACAGATGCGTTAAGTGGAGTTATTTACGATAAATATACCGCCCAAAATACAACAACAATAAAAGTTGTAAATACGATAGATAAAAACGGCGTGAAAAAAGAGACTACAAATGGCTTTGAATATAATACAGGGCGGGATTATTCTTGGGGATCAGGCGATTTAGATTTGACAAAAAAAGAGACAAAATTTTATCTAATCGATAGCACCACAAGCGAACTAGCCGACTATACTAAAATGGCGAACTACAATACAAATATAGGCGCTAGTGGCACAACCGTAAAACACGACTGGGATAACTCAGAAGGTATAGTAATCGATGCGTATCAAACAAACCAAGATTATATTATCGACAATGCTTCTGCCTTTAAAAGAAATATTCGCGGTATGTTTGTAAGCACTGATAAAAAATCTCTATATATCGCAGGTAATCACGATATAACAGAAGAGATAAAAGATACAATCGGCGGAGATGATTTTTTTACTAAATTTGGTCAAGAAAAAAGTGGCAATACAATCACAATCTCTCCAAAAGGGGATTTGGATTTAGGCACAGTTACATTTGACGGCGGTCCTAGCGGAAATACACTAAATGTAGGCGAAAGCGATAAAAGAATTACAATGGATACAATCACACTAAAAGATGTCAAAGATTTTGAAACCATTAACTTTTATTTACCTAGCAACCCAAGTCCGGGACAAACCGCCATTACGCTAACTGGCGGAGCAGGCACAGATCTATCTAAATCAAATATCAATGTGTTTGTCGATAATTTGAGCAATTTGCAAAACAATGGCGGTAGAGTTCATTTACTAAAAACAGCCAACGGAAGTAATATTGCTGGCAATAAACCGCTAAGCACAAATATTCAAATTGGCGCAACCGTGAAATACGACTTGAAAGATAGCTTGGATCTAGCGTCTGCAAAGACCGTTACTACTAATGACCAAACCAAAATTTTCAACGAAGCAAGGATTGCTGGTATGGCGGCTGTTTGGGAAGGTTCGTATCTCATCTCAAACCACTTAGAGCGCATTATACCTGATGGATATACCGAGCTTTTCCCTTATGCTATCGTAGAGGGTTACGACAAACGCTACAACACAGGCTCTCATGTAGATAGTTTGGGCTTTAACGCAAACGCAGGTCTTGCAGGCAAAGCACCAAATAGCAAGGGTGAATTTACAATGGGTATTTTCATCGAATACGGCAATGTCGATTACGACGCTTACCTAGATGACGGCACCAAAGGTAGCGGGGACGCATACTACGCTGGTGTGGGTGCATTTGGCAAACAAGAAAATGCGAGTGGCTCATACTATGAGGGCTCATTTAGAGTTGGCCAGCTAACTACGAATTTCGACGGCACTCTAAATTTCAACGGCGTTAGCAAATACTATGATTGGGGCATAGACTCTACATACTACGCTGTGCATGTAGGTGGTGGCAAAATCGTCCCGCTAAGCGAAAGCAACGATTTGGATTTTTATGCTAGATATTTCTACACTCATATCGACGCAGCCGATATCAAAATAGATGGCGTGGATACTCACTTCGACGCTTTGCAATCACACAAGATTAGAGCTGGCTTGCAAGATAACTTTAAAATAGATGAACACAATAAATTTTATCTAGGACTAGCTGGCGAATATGAGTTTAGCTCAGAAGCAGGCGGACGATTTATCGTGCCAAATGGTAGCACAGGCGAAATGTTAAGCCCAGATCTAAAAGGCCTAACAGGAATTGGCGAAATCGGCTATCAATACAAAACCGAAACGCTTAAATTCGACGCTGGCGTGAAAGGATACGCTGGCAAACAAGAAGGCGTAAGCGCACAAATGGCACTTAGCATTGCGTTTTAGTTAAATTTGGCAAAATTTAAATTTTGTCAAATTTTTAAAATTTAACCTCTAAATTTAATCTTTAAATTTAATCCTTAAATTTAACACAACCCCGAGAGCAATCTCGGGGTTTTTTTATGTTTGAAATTTTAAGGAAATGCGAAGCATTTCAGTAAAACTCAAACCAGCTAAATTTTAAGGTTTTACAGGGGTGGGGGTTGGTAAGGGGGAGGGTAGCGTCTCCAAAACCAGCGTAGCGGTGCGAGGCGGAAGCCGAAGCAGGTTTCTTGCGAGCGCAACGCGCGAAGCAGAGCAAACAAGCGCGCCCTCCCCCTTACAGAGAATTTTAAAATTTTGTCTAAAATTCAAAAAATCGTTCAATGCTAAATTTGGGTTGAATTTTGAATTTAAATTTTTCTGGATTGCTTCGGCGCTGTCGCTCCTTGCAATGACAATGGTGGGCAAAATTTGTTTAATTTGTCATTGCGAGAATTTTGCGTTAGCAAAATTCGTGGCAATCTACGAGCAAAAATTACCAAAACGCAAATTTCGTGTCATTGCGAGCGAGTGTAACGAGCGTGGCAATCCAGTAAAATTTAGAGAGAATTTAAGAATTGAAATTTATCTGAATTTCCCTGGATTGCTTCGCTTTCTACGAAAGCTCGCAATGACAGCAAATTTAGCGCAAGGAATTTTAAACTTGTAGATTACCACGCGAGCAAAGCTCGCTCGCAATAACAATGGCAAGCAAAATTTAGAATTTCAAATTTCAGGCGCAGTGTTTAAAACCCCAAAAAGGCTAAATTTGACCTTAATTTGCCCATTTTTCGCGCTCGCCACTCTCGTCGATTTCATTGCCGATTTTTTCATAAAGCGCGTAGTAATACTCCACAAACTCCCTACACACCGCGTCTTTTGGTAGATACACGCCGCTAGTATTTTCGACAAATCCGTCCAAAAAGTCATAAGCGTCGAGCTTTTTGTAATAAGTGCTAGCCAAAATTTCGTAATTTTTCAGGCAAATTTCCTTAAATCTCTCATACCCCGCCTCGCTAAAATCGACCGCAAGCTTCGCGCCGTCAAATTTCAGCACGCCAGCGCGGAATAGTAGCGTCAGATGAATTAGCCCCTCGCAATAATACGGTCTCACATCATTTACCCTTTGCCACGCGATGAGCCCCACGCTACGGCGGATTAGCTCGTCAAGGACCGGCAGGCGCATTTCTGGTTTTTCGTTGAAAAAGAAGTTGATTAGTCCGCCCGTGGTGGCCTTGTATTCTTCGACGAGCTTGAAAGCGCCTGATTTATTCATCAAAGACTCTGTGTCCTCGTCGATGAAAAATATATGACCAAACTCGTGACCGATTGTGGAGATTTCATAGACCATACGCCAAATTTTAGGCTGTTTGAATAAAATTTCGCGCCCAAAATTTAGATAATCTAAATCAAAAATTTGCGATGAAATTTTCATAAACGGCTTGGCTTTGGCGCTTTCATAGACAAAATTTACAAATGCGAAAATTTTCTTTCCGCAGTTTGTGCTGACGAATTCGTCATTTGGCACGACTTGGGCTGAAAATAGCCCGTTTAAATCCGCGCCGTAATAAATCATCGGCGTGGAGATATAAAGCTGGGTTTTATCAATATTTGAAAGCACGAGCGAGCGCATTACAGGGCTATTTGCGCCGATTTGTTTGTAAATTTTATCAAAGCTTGCACTTACTTGGGCTTTAAATTTATCCGCGTCAAACCTAGTTGGCTGAGATAGTCTAATGTCCCATTCTAGCGCAACTGCGTGTGTGTAGTTATCCTCATAGTATTCAAGCGGGTGGCCGATTTGTATCGGGGATTTGGTCTCCATCCACGCCATTTCGGCGTCTCGCCATGCGCCGATTACAAAGACATTGTTGCGCTCGGCAAAGGCTGTGCGAAGTTTGGCTAGATAGTAGATATATGCCCGCTCCTCGGCGTTGCTAGCTAGGTCTTCTAGCTCCAAAATCGCTTTATTAAATGTGCCGATTAACTCCTTGCTATCCTCTTCAAACGCCACAGCATAGGGTGCCATGACAAATTTGCCCTCGCTATCTTGGATAATCGCACCATAGCAACGATCGCAAATTTCATCGTGTGGCGTGCGCTGTAAAAGCTCGTTTTCGAAAAGATACTCTTTGGCGTCCGCGATACTGGCGAAATTCATCTCTAAGCGTTTGTTATTGGTATCAATGATGAGTTTTTGCCAGCTTTTTTGCATTTGATTGATTACGAGTCCGATTTTATGCACGCTTTTGATAAGCTCTAAATAAAATGGGTTTAAAATTTTCTCCTCTTCAATTTTTGCGATAAGCGCGGCGTGCATGTCAGAGTGTATTTGCCTGACATAATCATACATTTTTTCACGCAAAAGGCTTTGTTTGTTTGCGTCATAGCCTAGCTTGCGAAATTCTTGCATCATCGCCTCTTCTTTTAAATCCACAATGCGCCTTAAAATCGCGATTTTCGCGCTTTGCGTGTCGCTAAATTCGCAAATTTGCAGACCTTGTTTTATGATTTCGCTATCTGAATTTGCATAAAGTGCGTTTAAATTTGCCTTCGTTTCGCTCACCAATTCGTTTAATCGATCGAAATTATTCATATTTTTCCCTTTAAAATTTTGGCTAATTTTAGCAAAATTTTTTTTAAGAGAGTTTTAGTAACTTTTTATTTAATCTGGCTTTGCTACAATGCCAAACTTAAATTTACAAATAAGGAGAAAATATGGAACACATGGGCGAAGCAGTTATAAAAATCATCGCTATGCCAACAGACACTAACCCAGCAGGAAATATCTTTGGCGGGTGGATTTTATCGCAGATTGATTTGGCTGGAACTGTCGCAGCAAGGGAGTTTGCGCCTGAGCGCGTGGTTACAATATCAATGAAAGAGGTGATTTTTAAACAGCCTGTTTTCGTGGGAGATTTAGTCACTTGCCACGCAACCGTGACCAAAATCGGCAACACTTCGATTACAGTTTTGGTAAATGTCACAGCCGAGAGGTATTGCAAAGAGTCGCGCTCTCGCATTTGCCAGCATGTAACAAGCGCAGAAGTAACCTATGTAGCCGTCGATAGCGAGGGCAACAAACTCGTAATCGATCCAGAGCTAAAAAAATTAAAGGGATTTTAGGCTAAATTTGGCAAATTTTAAAATTTGCCAAATTTTTATTTTGTGTGTTTTTTAAACTCTTCGAAAAATTCAGATTCTAGCTCAGCATTGCTTTTTACAATCATACCAGAGCCGTGTATTACGCTTGGCATACAGGCGGTGCAAATATGCACGGTTTCGCCGTTTTTGTGGGCTTTGATGAATACAGCGTTTTCGTCATCGCTACTTTTGAGTGAGCAGATATTGCAGATATAGACATTGCCAGTTTTCATGAGAAATCCTTTGAAATAAACTAAACTGCTATTTTATACAAATTCGGCATAAATTTCATTGATTTGCATTAATTTTTTTAAATTTTAGTTGCGATAAAAATATTATATGCGATAAGTATATGATAAAAAACAGCTGGAAAAACAGACCCACGAGTGGAATCAAACACGCTAAATAAAACAAAAATACGCTAAGCATAAATTTATACCCACCGCCTTTTTTATAGCATTTCTCAAAGCTTTTTTTATCTAGGGTGTTTGAAGCGACATCGATTAAAATGAGTTTATAATAAATATAAAAAAATGGTATATTTATCACAAAAAGATTTATTAGTGGCACCGCTAAAAGTAGCAAGCAAAGCAGTAAAATTCCAATAAATTTTAAAATTTCAATCGCCATTAGGGTTAGCACTCGCCCCAAATTTGGCTCATCGGCGCGCTCTAAATGGTAGTGTCTTAAATTTATCTCTTTTGTGACAATCGGCGTGAGAAATCCAGCGATAAAAAGCGCGCAAAACACGCTTAACATAAGCACCAAAAATGTCCCAAAGGTATAAAAAATCACGCCGATTATCCATTTTGTGGCGCCATAAGCTAGAAGTTTTGCAATCAGCGGAAATCGCTCCTCGTCCAAAAAGCTAAAATCACCGCTTTTTGCCCCCTCTTCGAGCAGGGCAAAAATCTCGCTTCCGCCAAAATACATAAAATATCCAAGCACCAAAAGCGCGCAAAAAAACGGCAAAAGCGAAAGGGCGATGAATTTTTTCGTAAAAAAATCTTTGATTGAAAGGCGAAAAATTTTACCCATTAAATTTCTTTAAATTTCGCTGTTTTTATAGGCTTTTTCTAAATTTGCGTAAATTTCGCCCACTTCCAAAACGCCACTATTTAAAATTTCGACCAAAACGACATTATCCTCTTTGCCGTTCCAAATTTTGCGGTAACTGCCCTCTTTGTAGCCGTTGTCTTGGCGGAATTTATTTAGCACATTTTTGCCGATATATTTGGCGAAAAGCACCTCCAAATTTACCCCGCACTTGATCGCCACTCTGAAATAATCCTGCAAAAGCGAACCCACGCTAAAATTAAATCCGCTCGTCTCGTGAATCAAAAGCTCGATATCATTTACGATTTCATAAATCGAGTAATCCTCGATATTTGCGCGGTGCGCGCTAAATTCTCTAAACGCGCTTACGCTGATTACTTCGCTAGCAATCTCATCAATGCTCTTTAAATTTTTGTTTTGTTCCAAAACATAGCTCATCACAAAGTGCCAAATATCCACGATTTCAATGACGATATTATCTATATCAGGGGCTGCGGCGATGTTTTTCCAGTGCTTCCACGCAAAGCTGTCGATTAGCTCAGCGCACTCCATATAAATGCAACGCTTCCAGTTGATTAGTTTGCCATTTTTGGTGTATCCGTCCTCCCAGCCCACGCCGTTAGTTTCGTCGTTTAGGCGTTGTTGCATTAAAAACATCTCTTTTATTTTTTTATAATTTTCCATAACTTCTCCTAAATTTAGCGCGAAATTATAGCGCATAAAAGAAAATGTAGGTATAATTACTCAAATTTTTGAAATTTTAAATTTTACAGGGGGATTTATGGATAAATTTGACCTATTTTTAAGCAAAATGAAGCTTATGTCAATCGCCGTGCTAGTCGAAAATCTGCCGTATTGCTCAAACGCATTTTACGCTTACGATAAAGATAATAAAACCTTGATTTTTTCAGGGCATGAAGATTCTACGCATATCAAAGCGCTTTTTACCAATCGCTTTGTCTCTGGCACGATTGCTTTGGATACCAAAATCATTTCTAGGATTAAAGGAATTCAGTTTAAGGGCAAAATTCGTAGCGCAGATGAAAACGAGGCTAAAATTTACTTCAAAAGATTTGCCGTTGCCAAGGCGATGAACCCTGAGCTTTTTGCCATTAGGCTTGATTGGATGAAGCTAACCGATAATGTCGTAACCTTCGGTAAAAAGCGCGTTTGGGAGCGCAAAAAAGAGGAGTAAATTTTACTCCTTTTACTTAAATTCAGTTGAATTTGTATCCATAAAATTTCATTTTTATTTTAATTACTTACAACAAATTAAGCAACTTTTAGCTAAAATTTACAGGTTTTACACAATCCCGAACAGTAAGGAGAAATTATGGGAAAAGTTATGAAAACTATGGACGGAAACGAAGCCGCGGCTTATGTTTCTTACGCTTTTACCGAGGTTGCAGGAATTTACCCTATTACACCTAGCTCACCAATGGCTGATTATACAGATATGTGGGCTGCAAAAGGCATGAAAAACCTTTTTGGTATGCCAGTTAAAGTCGTAGAAATGCAAAGCGAGGCAGGTGCCGCTGGAACAGTGCATGGCTCACTGCAAGCTGGTGCGCTTACTACAACTTACACAGCTTCACAAGGCTTACTACTTAAAATTCCAAATATGTATAAAATCGCTGGTCAAATGCTACCAGGCGTTATCCATGTAGCAGCCAGAGCCCTTGCAGCGCAAGCTCTTTCTATCTTTGGTGATCACCAAGATGTCTATGCATGTCGCCAAACAGGCTTTGCTATGCTAGCAAGCGACAGCGTGCAAGAAGTAATGGATCTAGGCGGTATCGCTCACCTAGCAGCGATTAAAGGTCGCGTTCCTTTCCTACACTTCTTCGACGGCTTCCGCACAAGCCACGAAATTCAAAAAGTCGAGGTTATGGATTACGCCGAATTTGACAAATTGCTCGATTATGACGCAGTTAAGGCTTTCCGTGATAATGCACTAAACCCAGAGCACCCAAAAACTCGCGGAACAGCTCAAAACGATGACATTTACTTCCAAACAAGAGAGCTAACAAACAAATTCTACGACGCTTTGCCAGATATCGTAGCTGATTATATGGAAAAAATTTCAAAAATCACAGGCAGAGAGTATAAGCCTTTCACATACTATGGCGCAAAAGACGCTACAAGCGTTGTAGTCGCAATGGGTTCAGTAAATCAAACTCTTGAAGAGGTAGTTGATTATCTAAATTCAAAAGGCGAAAAAGTTGGCGTTATCAAAGTTCATCTTTACAGACCATTTAGCGTAAAACACCTATTTGCTGTCCTGCCAGAATCAGTAGAGAGAATTTGCGTTTTAGATAGAACAAAAGAGCCAGGAAGTATCGGCGAGCCACTATACCTAGATATCAAATCAGCATTTTATGGCAGCAAAAAAGCTCCACTAATCATCGGCGGACGCTATGGCCTAAGCTCAAAAGATGTCGATCCAGCTCAAATGATCGCTGTATTTGACAACCTAAAATCAGACAAACCAAAAAATGGCTTCACTGTGGGTATCGAAGACGATGTAACCTTCCTATCACTAAAAGTCGGCGAGAAAATTTCTCTTGGCGAAGCAGATGAGATCGAGTGTCTTTTCTACGGACTTGGCGCAGACGGCACAGTCGGTGCGAACAAAAACTCAATCAAAATTATCGGCGATAAAACAGATCTTTATGCGCAAGCATATTTTGCTTACGATAGCAAAAAATCAGGCGGTTACACACGCTCACACCTAAGATTTGGTAAAAAACCAATCCGCTCAACTTACCTAGTTTCAAATCCAAATTTCGTAGCCTGTTCAGTAGCAGCGTATCTTGAAATTTACGATGTAATCGACGGTATCAAAGACGGCGGAACTTTCCTTTTGAACTCAATCTGGGACGCAGAGGAAACTATCAAAAAAATACCAAACAAAGTAAAAAGAATCCTAGCGCAAAAAAATGTTAAATTCTACATTTTAAACGCTACTAAACTAGCCCACGAAATCGGACTAGGCAACCGCACAAATACCATTATGCAATCAGCATTTTTCAAACTAGCAAAAATTATTCCGTTTGAAGAAGCTCAAAAATATATGAAGGAATTTGCATACAAATCATACGCTAAAAAAGGCGACGCAATCGTGCAAATGAACTACGATGCGATTGATAAGGGCGCTGACGGCTTAGTCCAAGTCCCAGTCGATCCTGCATGGGCAAATTTGAAAGACGAAGTAAAATCTGATAGCGTAGGATACAAAGGCACAGAATTCGTCGAAAAAATCGTAAAACCTGTAAATGCAGCCAGAGGAAATGATTTGCCAGTATCAGCATTTATCGGACACGAAGACGGCTCATTTGAAGCAGGCACTACAAAATACGAAAAACGCGGTGTAGGCGTGCTTGTGCCAAAATGGATCGAGGCAAATTGTATCCAATGTAACCAATGCGCGTTCGTCTGCCCACACGCTGTAATCAGACCGTTCTTGCTAGATGAAAACGATGTAGCAAACGCTCCACAATACACAAAAGAGCACCTGCTTGACGCAAAAGGCAAAGATTTTGCAGGTATGAAATATAAAATTCAAGTAAGCCCGCTAGATTGCACCGGTTGTGCATTGTGCGCTGAAAACTGCCCAAGCAAAGAGAAATCTTTGGTTATGGTTCCACTTGGCGAAGAAATGGATAAAGGTGAGCAAACAAGCGCTGATTATTTATTTGAAAATGTTCGCTACAAAGATGATTTGGCACCGAAAAACAATGTCAAAAATGTCGGCTTTGCTAGACCATATTTCGAATTCCACGGCGCATGCCCAGGTTGTGGCGAGACTCCATATATCACACTTATCACAAGATTATTTGGCGATCACATGATCGTAGCAAATGCGACAGGATGTAGCTCAATCTACGGCGGTTCTGCTCCTTCGACTCCATACCGCAAAGACGCAAACGGACGCGGTGTCGCATGGGCAAACTCACTATTCGAGGACAACGCAGAATTCGGACTTGGTATGAAGGTAGCAACAGAGACAATTCGCCATAAAATCGAAGATGTTATGCTAAATACAATGGAAGAAGCTCCAAACGCGCTAAAAGCTCTATATAATGACTGGATCGAAAATCGCAACGACACTGTAAAATCTCGCGAAGTCACAGACAAACTAATCCCAATCTTAGAGCAAAACAAAGGTGTTAAGGGCGTTAGTGAAATTTTAGAGAGAAAATCTTACCTAAGCAAAAAATCACAATGGATTATCGGTGGCGACGGCTGGGGTTATGATATCGGATACGGCGGACTTGATCATGTTTTAGCTAGTGGCGAAAATGTAAATGTTTTGGTTCTAAACACTGAGGTTTATTCAAACACAGGTGGCCAAAGCTCAAAAGCTAGCCGCCGTGGTTCTATCGCTCAATTCACAGCTGGCGGAAAAGCAGTTCAAAAGAAAGATTTGGGACAAATCGCTATGACTTACGGAAATATTTTCGTAGCTCAAATCAACTCAAACGCTAGCCAAGCTGC
The DNA here is from genome assembly GCF_027737645.1 of Campylobacter sp. JMF_15 NE4. Lineage (NCBI taxonomy): Bacteria > Pseudomonadati > Campylobacterota > Epsilonproteobacteria > Campylobacterales > Campylobacteraceae > Campylobacter > Campylobacter sp. JMF_15 NE4. The sequence continues at coordinate 89,831 of NZ_JAOVTY010000003.1, forward strand.
TACAATCAAAGCGATTTTGGAAGCAGAGGCTTATGATGGTCCATCACTCATCATCTGCTACTGCCCTTGTATCGCTCATGGTATCAAAGGCGGTCTAAACCACTCTGGCGCACAAGCTGAGCTTGCGACAAAATGCGGTTACTGGCCAACTTATACCTTCGATCCACGCTTAGCAGACGCTGGTCAAAACCCACTAAAAATCAGCTCAAAAGAGCCTGATTGGGATCTATACGAGAGCTTTTTGATGAACGAAGTTCGCTACAACGCTCTAAGGAAAAACAATCCAGAGCACGCTGACGAGCTTTATGCTAAAAACAAACAAGACTCTCAAAAACGATACAGACAGCTAAAACGCTTAGCAAATTCTGATTATTCAGACGAGATTTAATCTCGCAGGTTGCGGTAAATTTACCGCAACCTTTTTTCTTTATTCTTTCGAAATTCCCTAAATTTAGCCTTTTTAAATTTATAAAAATTCTGAGATTTTTATATCCATTATCAGAAAGTTTTAAATTTTTTGTGTTATAATAACCAATATCAAAACAAAAGGGGATAAAATGAGTGTTTTAGTAATAGGCGCGGATGAAATCACTCCGATAAAGGCTGTTTTGCACAATCTTGGCGCGACGCATATCGAGCATTGGGACGCACGCAACGAAAATCGCGTCAATCGCAAACCAATCCCACAAAACACCGATTGCGTGGTAATGCTAACTAGTTTTTTGAACCACAACACGATGAAAAAAATCAAAAGCGAAGTCAAAAAGCGCAATATTCCGCTTGTGTGCGCAAAACGAAGCGTGAGCTGTGTATTTTGCGAGTATTGCAAGATTTTCGGGCTAAAAAACAGCTTTTGTTGCGACAAAGACAAAAACGATTAATCTAAAATTTCGCCCAAATTTCTCGCTGAAATTTTGGGCGGAATTTAGCTTTTTTGCAAACCCCAAATTTAGCCCTTTTAAAATTTGCTAAATTTAACCAAACCGCGATTTTATCGCACTTTTAGCAAAATCAGAATTTCGCATTTTTGCACGATTCGTATGCGAATTAATCATCAAATTTAAGTATAAATTCATAGCAAAATTAGTAATATAGACCCTCGAAATTTAGCTTATAAAGGATTTTAAATGATAGGCATTATCTACGGTAGCTCGATGGGAAACACAGAAGCAGCCGCGAAACTCATAAGCGAAAATTTAGGCATAGTAAATGAAATCAAAAATGTAGCAGATATCACGCCAGCGGACCTCGCAAACTACACCGCGCTCATCGTAGGAAGCTCTACTTGGAACGATGGCGAACTCCAAGACGATTGGGCGGCCTTCGACTTTGATTCGCTCGCAATTAATATAGCTGGCAAAACAGTAGCGATTTTTGGCATGGGCGATAGTTCGAGCTATTCTGGCGCATACTGCAACGCAATGGCGGAGTTGTATGCCAGATTTAAAACCGCCGGCGCAAAAATCATAGGCGCGGTGCCGACCGAGGGTTATGAATTTAGCGCAAGCAAAGCCATAAAAGACGGAAAATTCGTAGGCCTTGCCCTCGATAACGACAACCAAAGTGCCCTCACAGAAGGTCGCATAAAAGCTTGGTTGGCCCAAATCACCCAAGATCTTCAATGATTTTAAGATACCTTAGGGTGTCTTTAATTTTTCAAATATAAATTTTAAAATTTACAAATTTTTTACACAGTATTATTACGAATTTTCGCAGAATTTTAAATTTTGTAAATTTAGCGTTTGAATTTTTAAAACTCATAGATTGCCACGAAACTGCTACGCAATTTCTCTTGGCGACAAATAGGGCAAATTTACCAAATTTGATAAATTTGCCCAGCGAAAACTAATTTTTTTGCAGTTGTTTATCTTTGCCGAAATTTGGCGAAAGTGGGCCATAAAGCAAGCAATCGTTGCAGTCTTGCCCTAAAAGCAAAGCGTCGCTCATAGCCGATACATCGTAGCTTTTATCCGAGATACTTGACGCGATTTGCTCTATCGCGGCCGAGATTAGCATCACAAAAAGATTTCCGCCACCACTCCCTGAGCCACTTTGGGCTGAGGCTGTCTTTTGCCACAGCGTCGCGCCAGAGCCTAAATCTACGAGCTTTCCTTCGACGCTGACGATAGTGTTGCTAGAAACGACCTTGTAGCTCGAACCATATTGTAGGACTTTTAGATACAGCGCGGCGTCTGCGCCAAAAATCTCTTTTAATTTCGCTGCTGAGACGGCGTGAATTTCGCCAGCTTCGCTAAGGCCATTGCTTTTGAAGGTCTCGTGCGCTACGCTTACAGGCAGGACATAATATCCAGCCTCGCTTAAAGGCATTACGCTGTGAGCCAAAACCGCGCTTGCGCCCTTAACCTCAACGGATTCGTTTGTCGGCATTAAGACCAAAATCGAGGTTGGCTTTTTTTGCAAAAATGCTGAATAATCGGTCTTGGGAGCGTTGTTTGCGCAACCAGAAAGTAAAAATACGAGGCAAAATATAGCCAAATTTATAAATTTATTTTTCATTTTGCACCCTTTTTAGCTTTTTTATCACTGAGCAAAAACTCCATATATCCCCTTGATTGCGGGAACACTGTGGCTTCTTTTTGGAAATACGACTTAGCTGCGGCTGTATTTCCTAGCGCATTGTATAAAAGCCCCACATGCGCATAAAGCCCTGGCGGAACCTTTTTCGCGCTAGCTTCTGCTTTGGCGATAGATTTTTCTAACGATGAAATTTGCTCGTTTATGTCGCCCTCTTCGTTAAGATACAAATAAAGCGATTTTTGATACTCGCCGTCCCAGTGATACAGGCTCTGCCTGCCACCGCCAGCACACCCCACTAAAAGCGCCCCGAGGCAAAATGCAAAAATTAAATTTTTCATTAAAACGCCTTATTATCGACGCCAAGGGCTAGTTTGTCGCTGGCTTCTTTAATCGCTAGGCTTAGGACTTTTCCATTTAGCGTAGCGTCGTATCCAGCTGTGCCACCAAATCCGATAACTTCGCGGTTGCTTAGCGAATACTCACCCGCACCGCTGCTTGAATACACAACCTCGCTAGTAGCGACATTTACGACATTAAGATTAACTTTGGCGTATGCGATTTGAGTTTTGCCTTTGCCCAAAATTCCAAAAAGCTGATGATCGCCGACAGTTTTTCTGCCAAACTCCACGACATCGCCTGTGATGATGTATTTCGCCCCTTTTAGGCTTTGGGCTTTTTTCGAAATTTTGCTCTCTTGTTTCATCGCCTCTAAATTTGTGCGCTCTAAGACATTAAAACGCCCGCTTTGCTGTAAATTTGTGATTAAAATACTCAAAGCTTGGCTTCCTAGCCTATCCTCGCCGTCCGAGAAAATACCGCTATTATAGGTCGATTGGTTTGCGAATCTACCCACGCTGACGGCTACTTTTTCGCCGTGATATGGGCTAAGTGCGACTTGTGAGACGGGTGTTTCGATGACTCTTTGCTTTTCTGTGGCGCAACCTGTGAAAATCACTGCACCAAAAAGCGCTGAAAGTAAAATTTTCTTTTTCATAATAAATCCTTAAATTTGAAAATTTAAAAAATTGGATTATACGCAAAATTTGGTCAAATTTGGCTAAATTTAGCCCTTTTTTGCTAACAAAAATATACACGAAAGTATCAGCACAAATCCTACGAAATCCAAAAATACAAATTTTGTCCCTAGCCAAAAATGCGCAAACACAGCTGCACTTACTGGCTCAATCGCGGCGATTAGGCTTGCTTTTGGCGCGCCGATTAACTTCACCCCAACCATATAAAAGCTAAATGCCAAAACCGTGCCGAAAAACACCACGCCCAAAAACGCCAAAACACCGCTTAAATCGCTAACGCCAGCTAAATTCCACACGCCCAAAACCCCGCCTAAAACCACTCCACCAAGCACCATGCCCCAGCCTAAATTTAGCACGACGGGGTATTTTTGGTTTAGTTTTTTGGGCGCGAGATTATACACGCAAACGCAAGCTGCGCTAAGCAGACAAAAAATAAGCGCTTTTTGGCTGATTACAAGCGAGCCTAAATCCCCATGCGTAGCCAAAATCACAACGCCTAAAATCGCCAAAATCAGCGAAACAAACTCATTGATTTTAGGCAATCGCGCCTCCGTGATACACACAATCGCCAAAATCATCGCGGGCGCGGTGTATTGGATCACTGTGGCAACAGCGGCGTTTGAAAGCTCGATAGAATAAAAGTAAAAATATTGCGTCAGCATTAAGCCCAAAATCGAAAAAGCCAAAAATTGCGCCCTCAAATTCGCGTCCAAAATCGGCGCAAAAACTCGCCTATCTCGCAACGAAAAAGCACAATAAATCACCAAAACTCCCCCAGCACAAAGCAGGCGAAGCGGGACAAGCCAGTTTGCGCTCACGCCCTTTATTTCGAAGAGATACTGACCGCAAACCCCGCTAAATCCCCACAAAACCCCACCAAGAAAGGTTATGAAAATGCCAAAAATTTGACTATTTGCCTTCATTTCGTCTTAGCATTTCATCATAAATTTCATCAATCGAATTAAAGCTTTTGCCTAAAAATTTAGTGCAAGCGTTTATTGTTTTTTTGCCAAATTTGCCGTCTATTGCGACATTGTAGCCGTTTTGGCGCAGGGTTTGTTGTATGAATATGACCTTTTGCTCGTAGCTTGGCGAAATTTCGCTGTTTTTGGCAGGCAAAATTTCATTAGTGCAGTTTAGAATTTTAAATTTCTCGCAAATTTCATAATCTTTTATAAATTTTTCACTGATTTCAATCTGCTCTAAAACAAAATTTTCAACCCTGTTTTCAAGGCGCAAAGCGGGATTTTGCGACGCAAAATAACCATAAATTCCACCCACAATCCAAGATAAAACTCCACAAATCGCCATTTTTTTAAACGGATCTTTATTTCGCATTTTTTGGCGATATTCTTTTGGGATTTTGCGCCTTTTAAGTAGCGTAGAAAGCGAGCTTAGCGTGTAAAAAACTAGCCCTAAAACAAGGCTTAACACAAACACTCCAAACGCGCTTTGAAAAATAGCGCTAAATGGGGCGCGCGAAAATGAGTTTTCTAAATTTAGCTCCGTTAAAATTAGCGCAAAAATCGCAAAAATCGCCCCTCCAAGCCCCCAGATTAGCCCAGAATACACAGGCGAAATCCTATCTAGCACTCCCTTCATCATCGCACTTAGCCTAAGCGCGCTCTCATCGCTGATATAATCATCGCAACTTTGCCTTACCGCATAGCCTAACTCTTCGTTTTTATCGCGCCTAACGGAGGCGATTAGCTTCATTGATTTATCTAAAACAGGCTGGGAGGCGTATTTGTTAAAAAACGAATAAGCCTCTCTTTTGGTTATCTTGCCGTCAAGTCCGATTTTTTCTAAACACTCGATTTCATCGGCAAATAAATCATCGAAAAATTTCGATTTGATAAAGGCGTAAGGCGGATTTGCAAACCCCACGCCAAGATATGTTTTATCTAAAATTTGATATTGCAATTCGCTAAAATAGCTATTTCCCTCATAAACGCAAAGCTCGGTATCGCTAGAATAATTATTAAATTCGACCAATTCAAAAGGAATTTTCTTGCTTAAAAGCTCCATACCAGCACTTTGGGCAAATTCGTCAAATTCGCTGGCATATTTTTCGGACGAAATTTTTATATTTGCGCTTGATTTTGCCATTATGCTTACGGTTCTAACATCTGTGAAAATCCCGTATCCACTGCATTTTTGGCAGGTTACCTCCCCGCTACCTCTACACGAATTACACCTAAGGCTTCCTGAGCCATAGCACGAGCCACAGGTCTGCAAACCGCTTCCGCCACACGAGTAGCAGGTCGCATAGTAACTTTGCGAGACATACTCGCCGTTTTGATACACCTGTCTATATGAAAGCACGCTACCAGTGCCACCGCAAGCAAAGCAGTTGCTTCTGCCACTTCCGCCACAAGATGAGCAGCCCACATTTCCGCGCCCGCCGCAGTTATTACAGCGCACAAGCCCGCGCCCGCTACAACTACCGCAATAATACGAAAACGAAAATTTCTCATAATCGCCTAAATTTTTTGTAGAGCCTGAGAGTTTAATCGCTTCGTTTGCTTTGGTGGCTTTTAAATTTTCCACAAAATCTTGGCGACTTTGTTCGTCGTTTTGGGCTAAATCCAAAAGGCTTTGTGTGTATTCCTCAAAATCGATTTTGTTATCGCCAAAGTGTATATCGACGCTCGCGTCGCCTTTTAGGGTTTGGGTGGCGTATGAGCCGTAAAACTGCCAATAAACGAAAATTTTGGTATTAAATGGGAAAATTTGGCTTGAAATTTTTTTAACATCGTTTTTGCTAATTTGATTGCCATTAGCTAAATTTTGAATTTGGAGTAGGAGACTGTCCCCTAGCCCCAATTCATCGTCATTTTCAGACGAAATTCTATCTTGCATTTAGATACTCTTGCAAGCTTTTCACTTCCAGTGCGCTTCCATCTTGGACCGCACACACTGACATAGTAGCAGCGAGCGCAGCCTTGATATTCGTAAAATACGGCAGTTTAAATCTCACCACAGCTTGGCGGATTTTAAATGTATCTGACGAGCTTGATTTGGTGTCGCTGGTGTTGATGACAAGGGCGATTTCGCCATTTTTTAGCTTATCTTCGATATTTGGGCGACCCTCAGAAATTTTATAGACGAACTCGCACTCCAAACCTGCCTCTTTTAGCGCCTTGCAAGTCCCGCCAGTGGCAATCAGACTAAAACCTGTTTCAACCAAAGTCTTAGCTAGGCTCACCCCTTTTTCTTTGTCGCGATCAGTCAAGCTCATAAACACAGCGCCCTTGCTTGGCAAGACATTGCTGGCTGAAATTTGGCTTTTGGCAAAGCTTTTGGCGAAATTCTCGCTAATACCCATAACCTCGCCCGTGCTTTTCATCTCAGGCCCTAGCGCGATATCGCTACCTGGGAGTTTATTAAACGGAAATACGCTCTCTTTGACACATACTCTGCCACTCACGCGCGGTTTTAAAATGCCCTTTTCCTCGCACAAAACGCCAAATTTATCGTAAAATTTAAGCGCCTCGCGCAAATTTCCTTGCCACATTACGCGAGTGGCGACCTTTGCCATTGAAATTCCAGTTGCTTTGCTCACAAACGGCACGGTTCTACTAGCTCGCGGATTGACCTCGATCATATAAAGCTCGTCCTCAAAAATCGCAAACTGAATATTCATAAGCCCAACGACGCCCAAATTTAGCGCGATTTGTTTTGTGGTTTCGTTGATTTTATCAATCATCTCATCGCTTAGGCTCATTGGAGGCAGTATGCTTGCACTGTCTCCTGAGTGGATTCCAGCCTCTTCGATATGCTCCATTATAGCGCCGATATAGACATCTTTGCCATCACTTATAGCATCGACATCAAGCTCAGTTGCATCAAGCAAAAATTTATCTAATAATACCGGCGAGTGGTAGCTCACGCTCACAGCCTCGCTCATATACTCTTTTAGTTCATCGACATTATGCACTCTTCTCATAGCCCGTCCGCCAAGCACATAACTAGGGCGCACGAGAACCGGATAACCGATGATTGCGGCCTTTTCAATTGCTTCGGCTTCGCTTATGGCTGTGTCGTTTTTAGGCTGTTTTACGCCGATTTTAGTGATAAATTCGCTAAATTTCTTGCGGTCTTCTGCGATATCAATCGTGCGTGCGCTCGTGCCGATAATCTTGGCTCCAATTGCGTTTAGGCGTTTGGCAAATTTAAGCGGAGTTTGTCCGCCAAAATGCACAATTACGCCCTCTGGCTTTTCTGTCTCGATTACGGTGCGAACATGCTCGAAATCAATCGGCTCAAAATACAAAATATCGCTCGTATCGTAGTCGGTCGAAACCGTTTCTGGGTTGCAGTTATACATAATGCTCTTTATGCCAAGATCTTTTAGCGCGTAGCTTGCATGCACGCAACAATAATCAAACTCTATGCCTTGACCTATGCGGTTTGGACCACCGCCGATGATTAGGACTTTTTTGGCGTTTTGCGGCGTTCTGGTTGGTAGGTTTGGCGTGATATTTGTGCTAGAATACAAATACGGCGTGAGAGCCTTAAATTCGCCTGCGCAGGTATCGACTTCGTTATACTCTAAATTTATGCCGTGTTTTGCGCGCGCAAAGAAAATATCGTTTTGCGTAAGGCCTAGATTATCGATTTTGTTAATCAAATGCGCAATCATTTTGTCCGAAAAGCCCATAGTTTTGGCTTTGCGAAGCAAATTTGGAGCATTTAGGATATCCATGTCGATTTTGGCTTCAAATTCGACAATTTCGTGAATTTCGCGCAAAAACCACGGATCGATTTTGCTAAATTCAAAGACCTCATCTACGCTAAATCCCTCGCGAAAAGCTTGCGCGACATACAAAATTCTATCCTGCCCCGCGTTTCTAAGCCCAAAAATCAAATCATCTTTGCTTAAATTTAACTCGATAAAGCCATAGTAGCTTTTCTCCATTGAGCAAAGTGCTTTTTGGATACTCTCTTTAAATGTGCGCCCAATCGCCATTACCTCGCCGATACTCTTCATCGCAGTGCCAAGGTGCGGGTTCGCGCCCGGGAATTTCTCAAATGCAAAACGCGGAATTTTTGTAACGATATAATCAATCACAGGCTCGAAACTCGCAGGCGTGCCTGTAATATCGTTTTTGATTTCATCTAGGCTAAATCCCACAGCTAGCATGGTAGCGACTTTGGCTATCGGGTAGCCTGTGGCCTTGCTAGCTAGGGCTGAGCTACGGCTGACACGCGGATTCATTTCGATTACTATCATGCGACCTGTGCGCGGATTTATGGCAAATTGCACATTACTTCCGCCCGTATCGACGCCAATCTCACGCAAAATCGCAAAACTTGCATCACGCATGCGCTGATATTCTTTGTCTGTGAGCGTCAAAGCCGGTGCAATCGTAATACTATCGCCCGTATGCACGCCCATAGGGTCAAGGTTTTCGATAGAGCAGACGATTATGCAGTTATCTTTATTATCCCTGATAACCTCCATTTCATACTCTTTCCAGCCAAGCAAACTCTCTTCAATCAAAATTTCATGGATTGGGCTGATATCAATGCCGTTTTGTGCGATTTCTTTAAATTCGTCGATATTATACGCTACGCCACTTCCTGCGCCTCCAAGCGTATAACTAGCGCGGATAATGAGCGGAAAGCCGATTTCTTCGGCTGCTTGATGAGCTTCTTCCATAGTGTAGGCGTATTTTGACTTTGGCAAATCCATGCCGATTTTAATCATTGCTTCTTTAAAAGCCACGCGGTCTTCGCCCTTTTTAATCGCTTCTGGTTTAGCGCCTAGAAATTTCACATCGCCTAGCTCGCCACTTTCATAGACTTCCATTGCGACATTGAGCGCAACCTGACCGCCCATAGTAGGCAGTATCGCATCGACGCCCTCTTTTTTGATAATTCGCAAAATGCTCTCTTTTGTGATTGGCTCGACATAGGTCGCATCTGCAAAATCAGGGTCTGTCATAATCGTAGCTGGGTTTGAATTTATCAAAACTACGCGATAGCCCAAATTTTTCAAAGTTTTAGCAGCTTGTGTGCCACTATAATCAAATTCACACGCTTGACCGATGACGATAGGACCGCTTCCGATGAGCAATATCGTCTTTACATCTTCTCTTTTTGGCATTATCTTTCCTTTGTAACGACATACAAAAACGTTGGCATATTTGGATTTGCGTATGGCTCTATGACAGCGCTTTTGTATAATTTACCACTCTGAACTGATTTGACCCGCCCCACAGGCACGCCCTCGAAAAATATCTCGTCCTTTCCGCTCGTATAAACCTCATCACCGACTTTTGGATCTAGCCATTGTGGTATAAATTTCACCACCAAAGCATTTCCCTCGCCGTTTGCAACGCCTGGAATTTGGCTCTCGCCGATTGAGACAGAAAAATTGCTTTTTTCATCTTTTTGGAGTATAGCTAGGGGTTTGTTATCACGATTTACGACGATTCCTGCGGTTTTGCCCTCGCTAATGAGACCATAGACTTTATCTGGATTGAAATTTTTAAAATTTATCCAAAATTTGTTGTAATCATTTAAGCTAGCGTAACTTAGCGTCCTAGCAAGCTCGACGCGCGGTTCGTAAGCGGAGCTGTTTTTATCAAGCAAAATTTTATTTAACTCTCCCGCAAAGGTGCCAAGAAGCATGGCGGATTTTTTCAGCTCCTCGTTTTCGGCGCGCAAGGCTTCGATAGTGTTTGCTTGATCGATATGTTTTGAAATTTTGTTTTTTATAAAGCTCGTAATATCTTTGTAAGTATCGATAGCTCCTCCGCTAAGACCGATAAATTTACCATGAATTTGCGATCCAAAAATAAGCGAAGTAGCCACCAATACCACAGCGATGAGTAGAAACTTTACATTAGTCATTTGCTGCTTGTTTTAACGATTTGATATCTTCTAGGGCCTTGCCAGTGCCGTTTGCCACGCAAAGCAGCGGCTCATCTGCGACAAATACAGGCAGTTTCACAGCATCGCTTAAATATTTATCGAGTCCCCTAATCAAAGCTCCACCACCAGTTAGCACGACACCGTTTTCTACGATATCGGCTGCGACTTCTGGCTGAATACTTTCAAGCACAAATTTTAGCGCGTCTGCGATTTCGCGAATTGAGTCTTTTATCGCCTCTCTGACATCTTCGCTGGTTAAATCAACCGAGCTTAAAAGCCCGCTGATTTGATCCTTGCCTTTGACCGTGTAGGTTAAATCTTTTGGTTGTTGGATTGCGGTGCCGATTTTGATTTTGATCTCTTCGGCTGCACGCTCTGAGATAAGAAGGCTATATTTTTCTTTGACATAATTTACAATGCTAGCGTCGATTTTATCGCCTGCTACGCGCACTGATTTTGCATTTATAATGCCCCCTAGCGAAATCACACCAATCTCTGTCGTGCCACCACCGATATCTACGACTAGCGAGCCTTTCGCCTCGGCTACTGGAAGCCCTGCACCAATCGCTGCTGCCATTGGTTCTTCGATTAGATAGACCTCGCGCGCACCTGCTATCATCGCGCTTTCTCTCACAGCCTTGCGCTCGACTTGCGTTAGACCATAAGGCACAGAGATGATAATCCTAGGACTTACGAAAAAGCGTCTTTTGTGCGTTTTTTCGATGAAATATCTAATCATCTTTTCGGTCATATCAAAGTCTGCGATAACGCCGTCTTTCATCGGGCGCACAGCCTCGATATCGCCCGGTGTGCGACCTAGCATCTCTTTGGCTTCTGCGCCCACAGCTATGATTTTTTGTTTGCCATAGCGTTCGTTTTGCACAGCCACGACGCTTGGTTCGTTTATGATTATACCTTTATCTTTGAGCAAAACTAGCGTGTTTGCCGTGCCAAGATCAATCCCCATATCACTAGAAAATAAGCCTAATAAAGAATCAAGTAACATTTATTCCCCTATGCAGTTAAATTTTGTTTTACTAATATCGGCTTTGCGCCCTCACTGACTACCTCTTTTGAGATAATCACATCATATCCACTAAGCTCTGGTAGGTCAAACATTATATCAATCATAATCTCTTCAATAATCGATCTAAGTCCCCTAGCACCAGTTTTGCGCTTGATAGCAAATTTTGCTACCTCGCTTAGAGCTTCATCGTCAAATTTCAAATTTGCGCCGTCAATTGCGAAAAGTTTTTGGTATTGTTTTAAAATCGCATTTTTTGGCTCGGTTAAAATTCTAACCATTGCCGTCTCGTCGATTTCGTTTAAACTCGCCATGACATGAAGTCTGCCGATAAGCTCAGGGATTAGCCCATAATGCACCAAATCATCAGCCTCTACCATGCCAAGCAAATTTTGGTTTTCCTTTTTGCTTCGTTTTTCTTGCCCAAAACCAAGCACATTTTTGCCGATTCTGCGTCCGATAATCTCGTTTATGCCATCAAACGCGCCACCGCAAACAAATAAAATATTTGTCGTATCAATCTGAATAAAGTCCTGGTTAGGGTGTTTTCTGCCACCTTTTGGCGGGATATTTACCACACTTCCTTCGATGATTTTAAGAAGCGCTTGTTGCACGCCCTCGCCACTGACATCACGCGTAATCGAGCGATTTTCGCTCATTCTAGCGATTTTATCAATCTCATCGACAAACACAATTCCTCGCTGAGCCCTCTCGACATCGCCACCGGCTGCTTGAAGAAGCCTAGTTAGGATATTTTCGACATCTTCGCCAACATATCCAGCCTCTGTTAGGCTTGTAGCGTCGCTGATTGCAATAGGCACATCTAAAAACCTAGCCAAAGTCTGCGCCATAAGCGTTTTGCCACTTCCTGTCGGACCGATTAGCAAAATATTTGATTTTGAAATTTCAGTATCGTCGCCCTCTATCTCATCTTTGCGAAAAATTCGTTTGTAGTGGTTATAAACACCCACGCTAAAAATCTTTTTCGCCCTTTCTTGGCCGATTACATATCTATCCAAAACCTCCATTAAAGCCTTTGGTTTAATCGCCTCGAAATCTATCTCACCTGCGATTCGTTCGCTCTTTTTCGCGACCTCCCCGCCATGAAGTGCTGCATAAGCCTGATCTATACAATAACTACAAATCGAAGCCGTGCCACTATCGTTTGGGAAAATCGTAAGTCCGTCCTTTTCGCTCGAACCACAAAAACTACATTTATCTGACATTAATTTCTACCCTTATCTAGCGGAATTCCGCGTTTTGTGTTTAATATAAAATCGCACATTTTTTTCACATGCGCATTATCTGTTTCGTTTATCAAAATTTCGGCTTGTTCTTTTAATCCCACGCCTTGGTTAAACAAAAATTTATATGCTTTGTTGATGATTTCGACCGTATCTCTGTCAAATCTACGGCGAATTCCTGTTAAATTTAGCCCCCTGATATAGGCCCTATTTCCCTCCGCTAGACAAAACGGCACTATGTCTTGTCCAAGCGCGCTAGCTCCTGCTATCATGCAACTCTCGCCGATTTTGACGAATTGATGCACGGGGGTTAGACCGCCGATTACTGCGTAATCGCCCATTTGCACATGTCCAGCCAAAGTGGCTGAATTTGCCAAAATAATATTATCGCCTAAAATACAATCATGCGCCACATGGCAATACGCCATCATAAAGATATTATCGCCAATGCGCGTAAATCCGTCTCCCTTGTGCGAACCAGAGCTAATGGTGCAAAATTCGTGGATTGTGGCGTTTTTGCCGATTATAAGGCCTGTTTTTTCGCCTACTTCGAAGCTGATATCTTGCGGGATATCGCCCACAATCGCATAAGAGAAAATTTTAGAATTTTCGCCGATTGTAGTATCGCCGATGATGCGCGCGCCCTGCTTTATCAGCGTGCCAGAGCCGATTTTGGCCTGAGCGCTTATGAACGCATAAGGCTCGATTATGACATCATCGCCCAAAACTGCGCCATCTTCTACGATAGCGGTGTGATGAATTTTGCTCATTTTATTTATCCATTACCATTGCTTGAAGTTCAGCCTCGGCTGCCAAAACATCGCCTCCTGCGTCATCTTTGATATACGCTTCGCCCTTTAACTGCCAAATTCTGCCTCTGTGTTTAATCGCCTCTAAGCGGTATTCTAAGCGGTCCCCTGGGCGCACTGGTTTGCGAAATTTCGCCTTGTCGATACTCATAAAATACACAACCTTATCGCTTAAATCCGTGCCCTCAGCTTCCATAGATTTAAACGCCAAAATTCCCCCAGCTTGGGCAAGTCCCTCGATAATCATCACGCCAGGATAAATCGGGTGGCCAGGAAAATGTCCTTGGAAAATTTGCTCGCCATAGGTGATGTTTTTGTAAGCGATTATCGTTTTTCCCATATCCATATCGGTAACTTTGTCGATCAAAAGCAACGGGTAGCGGTGCGGGAGTATGTTTAAGATTTCGGTTATGTCAATCATTTCGTATCCTTGATAAAAATTCTTGCCATTTTACCCTAACTTTACTAAAATTTCCCTAACATCTAAAAATATCCGAGATAGCGCATAAATCTCCACTTTGGCTGGGTAAATTTCATCTACGACGATGATTGGCGAAAGCGAGCGCGCACCACAAATTTTCGCGCGAATTTGCTCTTGTTTTTTCAGGCTTGGCGGATTTTTTAAAATTTCGGCTGTGTTTTTGAAATCTGTTTTTAAAATTTCGTTGAAAAATTTAAGGCTTAAAATTTTAATCTCGCCCTTATCGCAGTAAAATTTCTCGCAACTCTCATTTATGCTAAATTTGACAAATTCACGCCTAAAATGGGAGTTATGCAAGATAAACGAGGGGCTTATTTGCCCAGAGAATTTCACCCACGCCCTAAGCAGGCGGTAGTTTAAAAACTCATCTCTGATAATCTCAAATTTCACCCCTTCGCGCCTAAATTTCGCCACTTTTTTATAAATTTTAAACTTTTCTTCTATCGAAGCAGGCAAAATTTCCCCGCTAAGTGGCGACATAAGCTCGTAAATTTCGCCCTCTCCGCGCTGTGCGCGTAGCGCAAACATGCAGCCGCAGTAGTTTTGGTGATAGAGGCTGTCTTTTTTGGCTAGGGCAAACTGCTCGTTCGTGCCGCCGTTTTTGCGAAAATCAGGCGCGACAAACTCCAAATTTTGCTCTTTGCAGATTTTTTCTAGCGAATTTACAAGCTGGGCGTGCGATTTTTTGGGGCTCATTAAAAGCGTCGTGGTGATTTTTTTCTCGCCGACAGCGCGCGCGAAGCAGGCGGTGTTTTGCATACGAAAATCGAAGCAAAACTCACAGCGCCTGCCCTTTTCTGGCTCGTTTTCAAGGCCTTTTGCCCCACTAAGCCACGCCTCATAATCATATTCCCCAGCGTAAAATTTAATCCCGAGCCCCTCGCACACGCTCTTTGCGTCCTCCAACCTCAGCAAATACTCGCTGTAAGGGTGTATGTTTGGGTCGTAAAAATACCCTACCAAGGGCTCGTCGCACTCGCGCGCTAACCTACGCAAAAAATAATCACAATCCACCGCACAACAGATATGAACTAACAAAAAATCTCCTTTTAAATTTCGCAAAATTCGCATTATTGCGAAAGAAATGCGAAGCATTTCCTTAAAAATAAAATCAGCTAAATTTAGAGCGAAGCTCTAAATTTAGCCACTTCTAAGGTTTTACAGGGGTGGGGGTTGGTAAGGGGGAGGGTAGCGTCTCCTAAAAAGCGCGCCCTCCCCCTTACAAAAAAACCACATTTGCCCAAAAATTCATTAATAATTAAACCTAAATTTACCTGGTTATTTTTAATTTGCTATAATTTTAGATTATTAAATTTAACAATCAATAGGCGCAAAAATGGTGAAATTTTTAGCAAAACACAAGAAAAAATTTATTTATAGCATTTGTGGGATTGGCGCGTTTTACACGCTTTTTGGCTTTTTTGGTGTGCCACTTCTCATCGAAAAAGCAGTTCCAAAAATCCTAGAAAACGAGGCAAATTTCAGCGTTAAAAGCGCGAAATTTAACCCCTTTACCTACGAGCTAAACATCACCGCTCCCTCGCTTTCGACTTTCAAACCGCTATTTTCGGCAGAGAAAATTGATGTCAAGCTAAAATTTGGCGAGCTGTTTAACAAAACCATAGATATCCAAACCCTGCGCCTGCAAAGCCCTAAAATCAGCATTTCGCGCGAAAATAATGGCTCGTTTAATTTCGAAAGCCTTTATGCTAATAGCGAAAGCGAAAAAACAGACGAAAATTCGAGCATAAATGTCAAGCTGGATAATTTCAAAATCGAAAACGGCGGGGTTTTTTACGAAGATTTAAGCCTTGAAAAGCCCTTTAAAATCGAGCTTGGTAGCTTAAACTACGAAATCGCCGGTCTAAATTTGGCTAGTAATTCTATCGGAAACCACGATTTTAACGCCTCTTCGCAGACTTTCGACAATATCTTTCACTCAGGCTCAATCAGCCTAAATCCGCTTAAAATCAAAGGAAATTTAAGCGTAGAAAATCTCAAAATCAATCCGTTTTGGCTATCGTTTTTGGACATAAAAGACCTCGATCTCCTTGGCGGGAAAATCAGCGCAAATGCCCTTTATGAGGTGGTTTTGGACGAGGAAATCGCGCTAAATTTGAAAAAAAGCAAAATCGCACTAAACGACCTTGCCCTGTTTGCTAGCCAAAATTTAATCAAATCAGAGCAAATTTCGCTTGCAAATATTGATTTTAACGCCAAATTTGGGGAAAATTTAGCCACAAACTTGCGCCTTGACGAAATTTCGCTTAAAAATAGCGATTTTCTAAGCGCAGAAAATAACGCGAGTTTGGGCGAATTTAAGGCTTTTGATTTTGGTTTAAAATTTGGCTTAGAGGGCGAAAATTTGGGCTTAAATGCGAATTTAGACAAGATAAATTTAAGCGAGTGCAAATTTAATGATAGCTTAATAAATTTAAGCGCAGATGGTGGCGAAATTTCGCAAATCAGCGCAAATTTTAAGGGCGAAAACAACGCCTCTAAAACAGAGGCAAAAGTCGCAAAAATCGAAATTTTGCCACTAAATTTAGCCTTGGCGAAATTTGACAAAATAAATTTGGCAAATTTAAACGCAGATGATTTTAGCTTCCAAATGGACGAAAAAGGTTCAAATTTAGCCCTAAATTCGGCCAAATTTGGCGAGCTTAGCCTAGCCAATAAAAACGAAAAATTTAGCGGAATTAAAAATTTAAGCGTGCAAAAGCTAAGCTTTGCCCTAGATAAACTTGCCCTAAATATCGACAAAATCGGCATTGACGCGCCGTTTTTTAACTCAGAGATTAGCGAAGAGGGCGCAAAAAGCATAAACGATTTAAGCGTGATTTCTTACGCGCCTAGCAAGGCAGAAAATGCGAAATTTAGGCAAAATTTACACGCTCAAATTCACACTCTCGCCCCAGAGGGAAATTTCACACAAAATAGCGAAAATAACGGCTCTGCGCGCAGTATTTCACCGGCCAAAAATGAGCCAAAATTTAGCTTTGCTATCGCACAAATCGCGCTAAATGGCGGCCACGCGAAAATCACAGAGAGCTTCGTAGCTCCACAGATTACCCACAACCTCGCTAAAATTGACGCTAGCGTGCAAAATCTATCTAGCAATTTTAGTGCCCCTTTTAGCACCAAAGCAAGCGTGGCAAGCGACGAAATAAGCGCCAACGCGACCTCGAAAATCGCCATAAATCCGCTGAACTTAGACATCGATTTTGATGTCGCCCACCCTGATTTGCGCAAAGCAAACCCGTATTTGGAGCAGTTTTTAAACGCAAAAATCGCAAGTGGTAGCGCAAATTTAAAAGGAAATTTCAAATTTAGCGATAAATTCGCGCTAAATGCTGAAATTTCGGGCAAAAATTTAGCACTAAACGACGCAAAAGGGGCGAAAGTTTTTAGCATAAATAGCGCAAAAGTGGGCGCGCTAAGCCTAAATGAGAGCAAAATTGATATCAAAAATATCGCCATAAACGCCCCTTACGCGAAAATCCATATCGCCAAAAACGGCGAGATAAACCTAGCCAAACTAGCCAAAACTTCGCCAAAATCCACAAGCAAACCAGCCTCCAAATCGCCCGCCCCAAAAGCCCAAGCCAGAGGGCAAAAAGGCGCTTTTGGCGTGAATATTTCAAATCTCAGCGTGCAAAACGGCTCGTTTAACTTTATCGACGATACGCTCTTTATGCCACTAAATATCACGGTCTCCAAAATCAAAACTACAATAGATAAAATCAGCGACAAATCCCAAGCAAACCTCAAATTTAACGGCCTTGTGGGCAAAAGTGGCTTAGGGCAAATCGCTCTTAAAGCCTACCCTTTCGCGCCAGAGCAAAAAAGCGATATTAGCGTGGTTTTAAAAGATGTCGCGCTTGCTGATATCACCCCATACAGCGCGAAATTCGTGGGCTATGAGATAAAAAGTGGCAAGAGCAATTTAAAGCTAAATTATAAAATCAACGCCTCCAAACTAAACGCCACAAACGACATAAACCTCGATAATCTCGTGCTTGGCGAAAAGGTTGAAAGCAAAGACGCGCTGAATTTGCCACTGGATTTAGCGATTTCGATTCTCAAAGACAGCGACGGCCAAATCAATGTCAGCCTGCCAATCAGCGGGAATCTAAACGATCCGAAATTTAGCTTTGGAGGCGTGATTGTGGGGGCTGTGACGAAGCTATTTAGCGATATCGTGCTAAGTCCGTTTAGGTTTTTAGGCAAAATTGCTGGAATCGATACTTCTAGCCTCGACGGAATTGATTTTGAGCCAGCTAGTAGCGAGATTTTGATCAGCGAAAACGAAAAAATCGAGAATCTTGCCACGATTGCAAAATCAAAGCCAGAAATCAAAATCACCCTAACCCCAGCATATAATGAGAAGCTAGATACTAGGGCGTTTAAGCTCGTCACCCTAAACGAAAATATAGACAGGGTAATGCTAAAAGAAAATCTCTCATCTGACGCTGCGATTGCAAGCCTAAGGGCGAAACACCGCATAAAAGAGGGTGGCGAAGAGGGATTTGAAAAACTTATACAGGCGCAAAAATTCACAACCTCTCGTTTGGAGAATTTAGCCGTCGCGCGCGCTAAATCCGTGCAAAATGCACTTGCGAATTTGGGCGTTTCAGACTCACAAATCGTGATTAAAAAGCCTGCAAATGTCAGCGCGAAGCAAGATAGCTTCATCAGCGTCGGCCTTGGCGTAGAGAAGTGAAATTTAAAATTTCGTAATTGCAAGAGAAATGCGAAACATTTCCGTAAAAATAAGATCAGCTAAATTTAGAAAAACTTCGTTTTTCTAAATTTAGCCACCTTGTAAAGCGTCGTCGGGGGTTGGGGGTTTGTAAGGGGGAGGGTAGCGTCTCCTAAAAAGCGCGCCCTCTCCCTTACGGAGAATTTCAAAATTTAGCCTAAAATTTACAAAATCGTTCAATGCTAAATTTAAGTTGAATTTTAAATTTAAATTTCCCTGGATTGCTTCGAAAACTTCGTTTTCTCGCAATGACAGCAAATTTAGCGTTTGGTTATTTTTACTCGTAGATTGCTTCATCGCTGTAAAACAGCTCCTCGCAATGACAAATTGAGGGCGTGGGAATTTCTCTGAACTACCACGCTCGTTACACTCGCTCGCAATGACAGATTAAGCAAAATTTGCGCTACGGAAAATTCCACGCAACGAATTCAGAAATAAGCTAAATTTGGCTATACTACGCCAAATTTTTACAAATTCAGAAAGGGTTAAAATGGTTAGGATTGGTATCCACGGCGGCAGCGGTAGAATGGGAAGTATGATTTATGAGTGTCTGAAAAACTACGAAAACGCGGTAGTTAGCGCGATTTATACTATCGAGGAGCTATCATACAGCCCCAAATGCGTAATCACGGACGATTTGGCGAAATTTTTTGATTCTTGCGATGTGGTGATTGATTTTACCATTAGAGACGGGGCGATAAATTTATTAAAATTCGCCCAAACTCACCCAAAACCCCTTGTCATCGGCACTACTGCCCTAGGCGATGAGGGCGAAGCACTGCTAAAAGAGTGCGCGCAAAAAATGCCAGTTTTTCACGCGACAAATATGAGCCTTGGCGTGGCTGTGCTAAACAAGCTTGTAAATCTAGCTAGCAAGGCTTTGCGCGATTTTGACTGCGAAATAGTCGAAATGCATCACAAACACAAAAAAGACGCCCCAAGTGGCACAGCAATGACGCTAGCTCACACCGCCGCTAGTGCGAGAGAGCTTGATATCAAAAGCGTGCGAGTTAGCGGGCGCGACGGGCTAATCGGAGAGCGGGGCAAAGACGAAATCGCTGTCATGGCGCTTCGTGGTGGTGATATCGTCGGACGCCACACGGTAGGGTTTTACAACGAGGGCGAGTATATCGAACTAAACCATACCGCCACGAGCCGTGCAACCTTCGCCAATGGCGCGATTAAGGCTGGAATTTGGCTTGCCACACAAAAAAATGGCCTTTATAGCATAAATGATTGTTTAGGATTTTAAAATGTGCGCGATAGTAGGAGTTATAAATTCAGCCAATGCGGCTAAAACGGCGGTTTATGGGCTGTTTTCGATGCAACACCGAGGCCAAGAGGCAAGCGGAGTAAGTGCTAATCACAACCACCATATAAACACGGTAAAAGGTCAAGGACTAGTAACCAAAATTTTCACCCCGCAAGCCCTTGAAATTTTAAAGGGCAATAGTGCGATTGGCCACAATCGCTACTCCACAGCGGGCAACGAGAGTATCCACGACGCGCAACCAATCTCCGCTAAATACGCCCTAGGCGAAATTTCAATCGTGCATAATGGAAATTTGATAAACAAAGATAGCGTTAGATCTGAGCTAATCGCCGAGGGAGCGATATTTCAGTCAAATATGGACACAGAAAATATCTTGCATTTAATCGCTAGAAGCAAAGAAAAAAAATTGCAAAACCGCATAATCGAGGCTGTGAAAAAATGCGCTGGGGCGTATTCGCTTCTGATTTTAAGTCGTAGCAAAATGTTTGCCCTGCGCGATCCGCACGGCGTAAGGCCTCTTAGTATCGGAAGACTCAATGACGGCGGATATATCGTAGCGAGCGAGACATGCGCCTTTGATTTGGTGGGAGCGGAGTTCGTGCGAGATGTGAAGCCCGGCGAAATGGTGATTTTCGAAGAGGGCAAAGACGAGATAAAATCGCTTCAAATTTTCGAAGAGGTTGATCCTAGAATTTGCGCGTTTGAATACATATATTTCGCCCGCCCAGACAGCACGGTCGAGGGCAAAAATGTCTATAATATCCGCAAAAAACTAGGCGCAGTTTTGGCTGAGAAATGCAAAGACATAAAGGCTGATTTTGTCGTCCCTGTCCCAGATAGTGGCGTGCCAGCAGCTTTGGGATACTCAGGCGCAAGTGGCGTGCCTTTTGAGTTAGCGATTGTGAGAAATCACTATGTGGGGCGCACCTTTATCGAGCCGACACAAGAAATGCGAAATTTAAAGGTCAAACTCAAACTAAACCCTATGAGCGAGGTTTTGAAAGACAAAAGCATAGTCGTCATTGACGATAGTATCGTGCGAGGAACCACGAGCAAAAAAATCGTCGAGCTTCTGCGCCACGCTGGGGCGAGGGAGATTCACATGTGTATCGCAAGCCCAGAAATCAAGCACCCAGATAGATACGGCATAGACACGCCAAGCTACGCCGAGCTAATCAGCGCAAACAAAAGCACAGAAGAGGTGCGCGAGTATATCGGCGCAGACAGCCTGACATTTCTAAGCATAAATGAGCTTGTCGGCGCGCTAGGAGATGAGCGAAAATATTCGCTAATCAGTTTTGACGGAGATTATTTTATAAAGGAGTAAAAAATGCCAATCATCAATATCCATCTAACCAAACCAGCCCCAAGCAAGGAGTTGCAGGACAAAATCGCCGGTGAAATCACCAAAACAATGGTCGAAAACCTAGGCAAGGTGCCAAGTCGCGTGGTCGTGAAATTCGAATACGACGAGGCTGAGAATTTCTATTTCGGTGGCGAAAGTGTGGCTGATATGCGAAAAAAGGCGCAAAATGGCTGAGACTACATTTAGCGCGGAGGATTTAGCGCGTAAAATCACGCTTGCTAAGGGCGATATGGCGCCAAATTTCGCCCTAGAAAACGCCGATGGCGTGCAAATTCGCCTAAGCGATTTTATCGGCAAAAGGGTCGTTTTGTATTTTTATCCTAAGGATAATACGCCTGGTTGCACCACCGAGGCGTGCGAATTTAGCGAGCTTTGGGATAAATTTATCGCCGAAGACGCCCTGATTATAGGCATTAGCCCGGATAGCACCAAATCACACGCCAGCTTCATCGCCAAGCAAAGCCTGCGCCATATCTTGCTAAGCGACCACGAACGCGAAGTCGCCAAGGCTTACGGCGTGCTTCAAGTGCGCAAAAACTACGGGCGCGAGTATCTAGGGATCGTGCGCTCGACATTTCTAATCGGCAAAGACGGCAAAATCGAAAAAGTCTATAAATCTGTCAAAGCCAAAGACCACGCCGCAAAGGTGCTTGGCGACATTTTGGCGCAAAAATAAACAAAATTTAAGCGCAAATTTGGGGTAAAATTTCGAAATTTTAGCGAATTTCAAAATTTGCCCCTTTTTAAATTTAGCCAAAATTTAGCCAAATTTACAGGGGAGATTCAATGAAAAAATTTTTAATTTTTATCTGCGCTTTTGGGGTTTTGTGTGGCGCGCAGGGCGAAAATTTGACCAAAGAGCAAATTTTGCAAAAATACTCTGACGCAAAGCCTAGCCTTTGGGGCGAGGAATTGCAGGGCGTGATTAAAAATTTCAAAACTGACAAAAAGCAAGTCGCCCTCACACTCGATCTGTGCGGAAGCAAAACGGACGATTTGGACGAGCGAATCGTGGGATTTTTAGAAAAACACAGCCTGAAAGCGACATTTTTTGTAAATTTGCGCTGGATAGAGAAATTCCCGCAAAAATTCGAGCGTTTGCGCCAAAATCCAAATTTCGAAATCGAAAATCACGGCACCGCACACTCCCCAGCCTCGCTAAATGGGGCTAGCATTTACGGCATAAAGGGCACAGCGGATGCTGGCGAGCTATACGATGAAATCGCGCGAAACGCCGATTTAATCGCAAGGCTTACTGGCGCACGCCCGAAATTTTACCGCTCAGGCACGGCGTATTACGATGAGCTTGCCGTGGCGCAGATTTATGATATGGGATACGCGCCCGTGGGATTTAGCGTGCTAGGAGATGCTGGGGCTACGATGAGTGCGGAAGGGGCGCGCACTGCTGTGTCTAGCGCGCGTAGTGGCGATATCATCATCGCTCACGCAAACCACCCCGAAAAGCCAAGTGGCGCAGGCGTGGTGGGGGGCCTTAAAATTTTGGTTAAAAATGGCTTTGAGTTCGTGCGATTAGACGAGGTTTTGGAATAAATTTCGCCCGTTTTGTCATTGGCAAAATTTGCGAAATATTTTGTGGCGATTCAGAGAAATTCCCTAGCCCTTGATTTGTCATTGCGAGCAAGCCTGCTTGCGTGGCAATCTACGAGCTTGAAATTCAAAGTCAGCGTTTTGGCCAATTTCATTGAATTTTAAAATTTTGCGAATTTAGCGATTGGTGATTTTAATTCGTAGATTGCTTCGTCAAGACTGCGCCTTTCCTCGCAATGACAGATTTAGCAAAATTTGCGTTCAATGCGTCATTGCAAAAATGCGAAACATTTCGTATCGTCTTTGGCGATACGACCTGAAAGGAAAATTTATGGACTTAATTATAACTTTTGTATTTGCCGCTTATGTAGTAGTAAGCGTTATAATATGCGTTATTGTGGGTGCAGTTTCAAAAAGCAATAAAGCAGTGGCTATATCTGTTGCCTTATGTGTTTTGGTGCCGTTTTACGATGTCGTTCCTACTAGGATTATCGCAAATAAATATTGCCAAATAGAGCCTAAATCTAAGATTGATAAAATTGTAGAATATCCAAAAAGTGTATATGTCGAAATCAATAGTAGCGATAAAGATGAAATACTCTATAATGGTCAATTATGTGGGGAATTCGATGAAGCTATGTTGGACGGAATTCATGTTGAGAAAATAGCTGTTAATTGTTACGGCGAAATCATACAAGAAGAATTTGATACAAATTCATCAAATTATAAACAATATATAAATTTAATTTCGCAATATCAAAATTTGACAGATAAGTCAAGTAAGTATAAATTTTATAATGAAAATATACAAGATATTAGGCGTAAAATAATAAAAAGCGAAATAATAAAAAATGATGACAATATTGTAAAAGATTATAATTACTTAATAGTTATAAATCAAAAAAATGAAATTTCTAAAAATTATTTTGAAAATACATTTTTTCACTTAAATGATATTTATGTGATAGATAATAAGAGCAAAGAAAAAATAGCTTTTTGGAAAATGTATATTAGAAATAAAGAAGCGACTTTTATTTTCCCTGAAATATTAATGCCACATTTTACCGATGATTACCAATTTACAAGGAAAGTATGTGGCAGAAGACAAGAGATAGAAAAAGTCTTTGATATGAAAAAATGGAGTTTTGATTTTTCAAATTTGTTTGACCATTATATCTATCGCTGATAAAAATTCAAAAATTTTAATAAAGGAGAAATCTAATGAATACATTAGAGCAAAACATTACGGAATTCGGGCTGTTAGCCGAAATGGCTTATTTAAAGCAAAATAAAATTTTTAATGAAATGAAATAAAAATGAATAATTTAGCTAAATTTAGCCCAAATTCATGGGCTAAATTTAGAATTTTAGTGTTTTGACAGATAGTTTGTATCGTAGTCGTTGTTGATAAAATCAGGGTTGTTCATCATAGCGATGTGGAAATCACGGGTCGATTTGATACCGCCGATGACGAGCTGGGATAGTGCGATTTTCATCTTCGAAATCGCGCGAAGCCTGTCTTTGTCATGCACGATGAGCTTGCCAATCATACTATCGTAAAATGCCGGCACACTGTATCCCTCATACACATGGCTATCCATACGCACATTGCGTCCGCCAGGTGCTATGTAGCGAGTGATTTTGCCCGGATTTGGCATGAAGCTTTTCGGATCTTCGGCTGTGATTCTGCACTCGATCGCATGTCCGCTAAATTTAATCTCATCTTGGCTAGGGAGCTTATGACCCTCGGCTACCCTTATCATTTGCTCGATCAAATCAAGTCCTGAGCGCATTTCGCTGATTGTATGCTCGACCTGCAAGCGCGTATTCATTTCGATGAAATAAAAATTCTTATCCTTGCTGTCGTATAAAAACTCAAATGTTCCCGCACTGACATAGCCAATCGCCTTAGTCGCGCGAACGGCTGTTTCTAGGAGCTTGGCGCGGGTTTCATCGTCGAGTATCACCGCCGGGCTCTCTTCGATTAGCTTTTGGTGACGGCGTTGCATAGAGCAGTCGCGCTCGCCCACATGTAGAACATTTCCGTGCTCGTCGCCGATGACTTGAACCTCGATATGGCGCGGATTTGTGATGTATTTTTCCATATACATTGTCCCGTCGCCAAACGCACTCATAGCCTCGCTCTCAGCCGACCAGAAAAGCTTTTCTAAATCCTCTTCTCTCTCGACCACTCTCATACCGCGTCCGCCACCACCAGCGGCTGCTTTGATGATGACAGGATAGCCGATTTCTTTGGCTAGTTTGCGCGCAGCCTCGACATCGGCAATCGCGCCATCTGATCCTGGCACAACTGGGATTCCAGCTCTCATCATTACTTGCTTAGCCTTGCTTTTATCGCTCATTAGCGTCATAGCTTCAACACTTGGGCCGATAAATTTAATGCCGTGTTTAGCGCAAATTTCGACGAAATTTTGATTTTCGCTCAAAAAACCATATCCTGGAAAAATAGCGTCAGCCTCTGTCAGCTCGCATGCTGTGATGATCGCAGGGATATTGAGGTAGCTATCAGTCGAACGCGGCCCACCTATGCAAATCGCAGCGTCAGCATATTTGACATAAAGTGCGTCTTGATCGGCTGTTGAATGCACGACAATGGCCTTTTTGCCCATTTCCTGAATAGTGCGAAGTGCGCGAAGTGCTATCTCACCGCGGTTTGCGATAAGAATTTTATTTAGCTCTTTCATAGCTTTTCAACCTCAAATAGCGACATAGCGTATTCTACTGGCTGTCCGTCCTCTACTAGCGATTTGATGATACGACAATCAAACTCAGCCTCGACCTCGTTCATAATCTTCATCGCTTCGATAATGCCGATAGTATCGCCTTTATGCACGACTTGACCAGCGCTTACAAATGGATTTGCGCCAGGACTCGCAGCCTTGTAAAAAGTGCCAACCATAGGGCTATCGATAGTATCCATGCTAGCCTTGCTAGCTGCGTGAGAGTCGCCTACGACGACATTTACAGCTGGCACAGCAGCCGGGGCGTGCGGTGCAGGTGTGGCACATGCTGCGCCGGTTTCGATATCTGCGCCGAATTTTTTAATTTCGATTTCAAAATCGTCATTTTTAATTTTAATCTTACTTAGTGATGATTTTTCGTCGAAGAAAGTCATCAATTCCTTAATATCTTCTTGTTTCATTTATTTCTCCTAAAAATAGAAATTCCAAAGGCGCATTTTACCTAAATTTAGTTAATTCTTACATTAAATTTAAATTTGACGAAATTTTATGGAATTTAAAGTGAAGTAAAATTTAAAAAAGGGCGCAAAATCTGCGCCCAAGAGTTATTAATGAGTAGCGTAAATTTCAGCAATTTTCGCTTTGTCTAGACCTTTTGAAAGGGCAAGTTGTAATAAAACCCTAGCTTTGGCAGCGTTTAGGTTATCGCTTGTCAAAAAGCCGTATTTTGCGTCATCAACTTCTGCGCCAACGCTTGTTGAGCCTGAACCTGTGCGAGAAGCGCGAACTACGACAACGCCAGCTTCGCTAGCTTTTGCAAGTGCAGCCTCGACAGTTGGGAAAGGATTTCCATTACCCATGCCAGCTAGCACGATACCTTTGGCGCCGTTTGCAACAGCAGTTTCAACGAAATCTGCCACATCTTGTGCATGAGCAAACAAAATATCAACGCGTGGAAGCTCTTTTACATCTTTGATGTTGAATACACTATCGACTGTGTGTTTGCGAAGTGGATTCATATAAAAATTTACGATTCCGTAATTTACGGTGCCGATTTTGCCAGCGTTTGGCGAAGCAAATGTATCAACAGCAGTTGTGTTTGTTTTAGTTACTTCGCGCGCTGCGTGAATTTCGTCGTTCATTACGACCATTACGCCTTTTTCGCGAGCACTTGGGTTGATTGCGACATTTACGCCATTAAAGATATTTAGCGGGCCATCTGCGCTTAGCGAAGTGCCAGATCTCATCGCGCCAACCATTACGATAGGTTTTTTAGTTTTTACAACCAAATTTAGAAAATACGCTGTCTCTTCCATAGTATCAGTTCCGTGAGTGATGACTACACCATCGACATCGTTTTTCGTAAGTAGCTCATTTACGCGGTTTGCTAGTTTTAGCCAAACTTCATCGTTCATCTCTTGTGAGCCGATTTGTGAAATTTGCTCGCCTTTGACATTTGCGATGTCGTTGATTTGAGGAACGGCAGCTAGCAATTCATCGACAGTTTTTGTGCCTGATGTGTAATCACCGCTAACAGCGCTATCACCTCCACCAGCGATTGTGCCACCTGTGGCCAAAATGTAGATGTTTGGTTTAGCCGCAACTAGTGATGAAGCGATAAAAAGCGCAGCGAACGCGAATTTGCCTAAGATTTTCATCTTGTCTCCTTAAAATTTGATAAATTTCTGCATTTAATTGCAAAATTAAATTTGAATTATAGCACCAAATTTGTAAATCGTGGAATTTTATTGCTATAATGCGCGAAAAATTTTTCAGTTTAAGGATAAATATGGGACTAAAAAGTGATAAATGGATTAGAGAAATGTCGCAAAAACACGCTATGATAGTGCCATTTGCCGAAGAGCAAGTGGGCAAAGGCGTGGTGAGCTATGGCGTATCAAGCTATGGATATGATATCAGAGTGGGAAATGAGTTTAAAATTTTCACAAATATCGGTGGCACGGTCGTCGATCCTAAGAATTTCGACGAAAAAAATGTCGTGGATTTTGTAGGCGATATCTGTATCGTCCCGCCAAATTCTTTCGCGCTAGCTCGCACAATCGAGTATTTTAATATGCCTTCTGATGTGCTTGCAATCTGCCTTGGCAAGAGCACTTACGCAAGGTGCGGAATCATCGTAAATGTAACGCCTTTTGAGCCGGGATTTAAGGGGCATATCACAATCGAAATCTCAAACACAACCCCGCTTCCAGCCAAAATTTACGCAAACGAGGGAATCGCGCAGGTGTTGTTTTTGCAAGGCGATGAGCCGTGCGAAGTAACATACGCCGACAAAAAGGGCAAATACCAAGCCCAAGAGGGCATTACGCTACCAAGAATTTTAAAATAAGAGAGAAATATGAAAAATTTAGTCATAGTTGAATCACCAGCCAAAGCCAAAACGATAAAAAAATTTTTAGGCGAAGATTACGAAGTAATCGCTAGCAAAGGTCATATCCGCGACCTTCCGCAGAAAAAATTTGGCATTAAAATCGACGGCAACAAATTTAGCCCCGAATACGAAATCAGCACCGATCACGAAGCAATCGTGTCGCAGATAAAAAATTTAGCCAAAAAAGCAGGTCAAATTTACCTAGCAACCGACGAGGATAGAGAGGGAGAGGCGATAGCATACCATATCGCAGAATCAATCGGCAAAGCCCCAACCAGCCTGCCTCGCATTGTATTTCACGAAATCACAAAAAGCGCGATTGATAACGCCATAAACTCACCTCGCACGCTCGATATGAATAGCGTAAATGCCCAACAAGCGCGTCGCTTGCTAGATCGCATAGTAGGATACAAGCTAAGCCCGCTACTAAACACCAAAATCCAAAGAGGGCTAAGCGCTGGGCGCGTCCAAAGCGCGGCTTTAAAAATCATTGTCGATAAAGAGCGCGAAATAAGGGCGTTTGTGCCGGTAGAATACCACAGCATAGACGCTGTTTTTAAGAAAAAGCTAGAAGCCGAATTTGTCAAATTTAACGGCGAAAAAATGGAAAAACTATCCATAAAAACAAAAGCCCAGGCCGATAAAATTTTAAAAATTTTAAAAAGCGAAGAATTTAGCGTTAGCGCGATTGAGAGCAAATCTCGCAAAACAGCCCCAAGCGCGCCGTTTATGACAAGCACGCTTCAACAAGCAGCCTCGACTAGCCTTGGCTTTAATCCGCGCAAGACTATGAGCCTAGCCCAGAGCCTGTATGAGGGTGTGAATACGAATTTTGGCGGTGCGATTACATATATGAGAACAGATAGTCTAAATTTAGCCAAAGAAGCCGTTGCTGCCGCACGCGATATGATCGAAAAAACCTATGGCGCGCAGTATCTGCCAAAATCGCCAAATATCTACACTACCAAATCCAAAGGCGCGCAAGAAGCCCACGAGGCGATTCGCCCTACAAACATAGCCTTTACACCACAAATGGCAAAGGCCACGCTCCCACGCGACGAAGCTAGGCTTTATACGCTGATTTATAATCGTTTCATCGCATGCCAAATGAGCGCTTCTACCTCAGATATCCAAACAATCACGATTTGCGGGCAGAGCGCCGAATTTCGCATAAGCGGGCGCAAGGTTACATTTGACGGATTTTACAAGGTTTATGGCGATTTGGATAAGGATAAAATTTTGCCTGAGCTTAAAAAAGGCGATAAAATGGAGCTTGAAAGCCTAGGAAGCGAGCAGCATTTCACCGAAGCACCAGCTAGGTATTCAGAAGCGAGTTTGATTAAAAAGCTAGAAAGTCTAGGCATTGGCAGACCAAGCACTTATGCGCCAACTATCACGCTTCTAACCTCGAAAAAATATGTCGAAATCGACAAAAAACAGCTAATCCCAGCCGAGGTCGCCTTTAAAATCACCGAGGTTTTGGAGGGGCATTTTAAAAATATCGTTGATAGCAATTTCACCGCCAAAATGGAAGAAAAACTCGACGAAATCGCCGAAAATAAGGCTGATTGGCAAGAAATTTTGGCGAATTTTTACTACCCATTTATGGACGAAATCGCCAAAGGCAAGAGCGAAATCGCTAGCCAAAAAATCTCCGAACCAATCGGCGAGAAGTGCCCACAATGTGGCAAAGAGCTAGTAAGGCGCGCTGGGCGTTTTGGCGAATTTATCGCGTGCGAGGGCTATCCGAAATGCAAATACTCTCGCAATCTAGGCGAGAGCGCAGATGAGGCAAGCAAATCTGAGCCTGAAAAAATCGGCGAGAAATGCCCACAATGTGGCAAAGAGTTGGTCAAGCGCGCTGGGCGTTTTGGCGAGTTTATCGCGTGCGAGGGCTATCCGAAATGCAAATACTCTCGCCAAATCGAAGGCGCAGCCAAAGCCCCAGCCAAAAAGGCCACCAGCACCGGCGTAATCTGCCCAAAATGCGCCAAGGGCGATGTGGTCGAGAGATTTTCGCGCAGGGGGAAATTTTATGGTTGCTCGAACTATCCAAAGTGCGATTTTGTGAGCAACTACGCCGTGCTTTCGCGCAAATGCCCTGAGTGCAAAAACACCTACATGGTGCGAAAAGAGCTGAAAAAAGGCAATTTCGCCGAGTGTCCGAAATGCAAATTTAAAGAGGAAATCGAATAAACAAATTTAGCCATTGCCAAATTTGGCGTGGCTAAATTTCGGAATTTAACCAAAATGAGCGAAATTTTAATTTTAATCACGCTAGGATTTTTCATATTTACCTCGCCGTATCTAGCCAAAGTGCTAAAAATCCCAGTCTCACCCACAGAGATAATCCTAGGCATAATCGCTGGAAATTTAGGCCTGCTTTATGCCAATCCCACCTTTGATTTCGCCTCTAAAATCGGGTTTTATTACCTTATGTTTTTGGCTGGGGCGGAAGTGGATTTTCGCTTTTTGTTTAAAATTTCGCGCCAAATTTTAAAAAAATCGCTTCTGTTTTTGACCCTGCTTTATATCTTGGGTGCGATTTTGGTAGCGATTTTTGATTTGCCAAATTTAATCATCATCGCCGTGCCACTTATGAGCGTAGGACTGCTCTCGACGCTGTATAAGGACTACGGCAAGGACGAAGAGTGGCTCAATCTAGCCATGCTAGTAGGCGTGCTTGGCGAGATAGTAAGCATCGTAGCACTTAGCGTGGTGGGGATTTACCTAAAAGACGGCTTTGGGGCGAGTATGCTGCTTAAAATCGGCTCGCTTGTGGGATTTATCGGCGCAATCGCGCTAGTGTTTAAGTCCCTAGAAATGGTATTTTGGTGGTATCCGAGCCTAAAAACCATAATCATGCCACACTATGACAAAAACGAAAAAGACATACGCTTTGCTATGGCGATTTTTTGCTTAGTTTGCGCGAGCGCGTCGTGGCTAGATATCGAAATCTTTATCGCAGCCTTCATCGCGGGGGCGTTTTTGCCGACATTTTTCTCGCACAAAGAGGGCCTCGTGCCAAAGCTATCGTCGTTTGGCTTTGGCTTTATCGTGCCGATATTTTTCATACACACAGGCGCAGCGGTAGAGCTGGACGCACTGCTAATGCCCGGGGTTTTGAAATTTTGCCTGCTGTTAGCTGGGATAATGATTTTTACGAGAATTTTATGCGCTGGGGTGTTTTGGGAGATACTGCGCGCGCGAGCAGGCGCACTTTTTGCGCTTAGCCTCTCAATGCCACTGACGCTTTTGATCGCGACTGCGACGCTGTTTTTCGAGGCAAATTTCATAAGCAAAGAGATTTATTACGCTATGATCGTCGCCTCGCTAATCGAAGCTTTGGTAGCGATGATACTGATAAATTTTATTTTTAATTATAAAAAGTAAAATTTAATCAATGCAAATTTTTTAAAATTTTAAATTAATTTTTCTAATATCTTTGATTTCTAATCCAAATTTTTCTTTGCCATAGTTTGATTTTGAAATACAGCGTGGATTTTCGACACTGACCAAATTTAAATTTGATTGTAGAATTTTAGAATTCGGAAGCATAGAAGCGTTTAGCGTGGCAGAAAATCCAAAAATTATGGCGATGAATATATTTATAAATTTATTCATATTCATACTCTCCACTCAAAGACTAGTTCTATATTAATTGAATTTAAAACATCGCTTACTTGTAAAAGAAAATTTTTACCTTTTTCGTTTATACAATGTCTAGATACTATTTTTATTTTAATTTTTTACTTTTTAATTTTTCGTAGCACAAAAATTGATTGCAGACTTGCTCAAAATTTAACAATTCTCACGATAACTTTGACAAAAAATATCAAATTTAACCATAATTTTTCCAAAAAATCTCAGTTTTAAACTATGTTTAAGCCCGCCCTCTTTATAATTACCTTAAATTTACTTTAAAGGATAAATTATGTTAAAAAAACTCCTTTTGGTGTCGCTAGTTTGCGGATTGTGTTTTGGCGGGGAAGCTATCGATTTTAACGGAAATGTTAGCGATGAGTTGGTCTTACACGCTCTTGCAAACAATAATATAATAGAAGATAATATAGCAGGAGCATGGTATTTATATCATTTTGATGACTCAAAATACTACAAAGTCAAAGATGATGAATTTGAAAGAGCAGATGCCTACAAACAAGCAAAAGAAGCATTAGAAAAGCTAAAAGAACAACACAAAAACCTTGATACAAACAAAATTTATTCTATGCTCTCAATAGCAGAATTTGATGAATATGATTTTGAAAAAGAGGAATTTCCTGTTAAATTTATAACCAAAGATAGCTTTTATAATCTTAGTAAGGGAAAAATTGCAAGGGCTCTAAGCGGTAGCGATCAAGGTATTTTAGTTTTTGATAATGTCAATACCGATAAGCATATTTTAAAAATGGCAAAAGATGAAGCAAAAGAGTTTTTAAAAGCTAAAAAATCACCTGGTTATATCGATAGGGTTATTGATATAGATATAGAATTTTCACTAAGCAAAGTAGAATTTAGTGAAAATAGCAAACAGATAGAGGAAGATTATCATTGCCCTGAGATAGTAGTTACGGGACATATAAAAAAGCTAACGCTTCTAGATAGAAAGGTCAAAGATCCAAAAAGCAAAAAACCAAAAGTCCTATCTGTGGTAGAATACGAGTAAAAATCTAATCCCCCTGCAAAGCATTTTTGCACGGGGATTTTTAAATTTTTTTGTATAAATCGTATGGTGGGCAACTTATTGCCCACCATAATGGTAAGCAAATAATATGCAAATTTATGCACATGTTTTATTGTATAACATTAAAGAAAATTTACAACTAATTAAATTTTGATTGATTAAATTTTAAAGCAAGAATAAAAACAAAGTCCGCAACGACCTACTTTCCCGACATCCGAGTAACGGAGAGTATCATCAGCCATGATGAGCTTAGCTTCTTGGTTCGGTATGG
>NZ_JAOVTY010000004.1:0-120920 GCF_027737645.1 Campylobacter sp. JMF_15 NE4
TGTATCAAAGATAAAAAGAAACTTTTTATCTTTTAAATTCAATTTATGAAGTTTTTAATCTAAAAACTTAATTGTTTGTAACTTTTAAATTTGACAATTTAAATAAATTGTCCCCAGCTCAATCGATCACTTGTTTAGATTTCAAAGATTGACTAAAAGATAGTTTTTGACAATAATAAATAAAAAAACACGTTTGGCAAATGTTGTGGATTTGTGAAACGGAAAGTGGATTATATACAAGGGTTGCTTAAAAATATATAAAAATTGGTAAAAAATTACTAAATTATTTTAATAAAATTTTACTTTGCGCTCTTGGCACAACCTGGCCAATTATATTTACACTTTCATAACCTGCATTTTGCAAATTTTTTAGTGCAATCTCAGCCTCTTTTTCACTCATGGCAATCAAAAGCCCACCACTTGTTTGCGCATCAGCAAAAATCACATCAGGTTCAGTGTTGCACCACTGTTTGACATAGTTTAGATTTCGGTAGCTTCCCCCAGGAATCAACCCTTCATCTAGGCATTTTTGCACATTTGGCAAAAACAAAATTTGCTCCAAATTTAGTTCAAAACTAATATTTTCATTTATCATTTCGAGCGCATGTCCCAAAAGCCCAAATCCTGTGATGTCAGTAACAGCATGAATTTGCAAATTTGAAAGAGCATGCACAGCATAAAAATTTAGCAAAATCATATTTTCAATCGCAGGACGAAATTCTTCAAATTTCAAAAATTTTGCCTTCATCGCCGTAGAAATCACCCCAGTGCCAATCGGCTTGGTTAGGATTAGCACGTCGCCCACCTGCGCAGTATTGTTTGGCCAAAATTTAGCAGGATTGACCCTGCCTGTAACACTAAGCCCATAATAAATCTCTTTTGTTTTTATCGTATGGCCACCCACTAGCACGCCACCACACTCACTAAGCTTGCTTTTACCACCAGCTAAAATTTCTTGCAAAATTTCATCGCCAAAATGGCAATCATCAAATCCCACGATATTTAGAGCATTTAAGACCTGCCCTCCCATCGCAAATACGTCGCTGAGTGAATTTGCAGCTGCAATTTGCCCAAAAATGTATGGATCATCGACAATAGGCGTGATAAAATCAAGCGTTTGCACAAGCGCAAGATCGTTGCTTATGCGAAAAACACTTGCATCCTCATTACTATTTAGCGATGAGAGCAAATTTGCATTTGGCGTGATTAAATCTCCAAGATTTTTCGTTAGACCCGCCGGGTCTAGCTTGGCAGCTCAACCCGCAGCAGAGATAAATTTCGTAAGATTAAGATCTTTGTAAATCATAGTTTGATTACTTCGTATTTTGATAAAATTTTCATAATCTCATAAGCATTTGAGATTTCGCCAAGCGCTAGTTTATCTACAAGTTTGTAGCTTTCTAAACAGCTTCCGCAACTTAATATCTGAGTGCCTGCCTCGCTTAGTTTTTTGAGTGGTTCAAAGCTCGGATGAGCACGATTTGTGGTGATAAAAACTGCATTATTTACGCAAATTACCTTAGCTGGTTTTTGCTCCAAATTTAACATTGCGCCCAAAAATTTCGATAACAAAACCTTACCAACATCACCACTACCACAAAATTCCTCGTTCAAAAATACAACCTTAGATTTAGTTGAAGTTGGTGTATCGCAAACATATTCTTCTATGCTTTCATCTTGCAAATCATCGGTTTTGACAACTTTTATCGTTGTTTCATCGCCATTTATACTGATATCGGCATCAAGATTATTTTTTTTCAAAAAACGTTCTATATTTTTTTTAGGCGCAATATCATTTACAAGTATCTCTAAACTTTCGCCGATTTTTAAATCATTTAGAGCTTTTTTTATCCTCAAAACTGGTTCTGGACACGCTAAATTTCTACAATCAAGCTGCATTTTTATCCTTAAAATTTATTCTTTGACACGCAAAGCTAGTGCGAGAAAGCTCTCGCACCAAAATTTTACAACCTAGGATATTTCTCCTCAAATTGTGATTTTTGAATTTTATTTTTATCCAAAAGTTCTCTATACCAGTAGTGATGAAGCACATAAACCTCTTCTTCTGGCTTGTGACCATCGATCATAGAGTGAATTGCACCGCTTATCGCAAATACAGCCATATAAATATGCACTAGCAAAAACACAGCGCAAACTGCACCAAGCACATTGTGAATAATCACGCTAGCACGCAAAATTTCGATTTGACTAACACCACCTGCTGCGCTATTTAGTGCTGGAAGGTTGTAATCCAAAAAATACATCGAAGCACCAGTAGCGATCATAACGATACCACCGAGCGTCGCTACCCAAAACCACGCCTTTTGACCTGCGTTAAATTTACCAGCAGGAATTGCGCGTTTTTTCTTGCTTAAATAACCACCAACAATAAGCATCCAGCGAATATCATAAAACCTAGGCAACATTCGCCAAAACCAAAGTGTGAGCATAGGAATTACAGCGATTGCAAATGCAATTGTAGCTATGCCATGAGCGTTTTTGCAAAATCTCACAAACGCTCCACCACCAAAACTATCACCAAACATCATAATTAGCCCAGTTGGCACCAAAATCACCCACGAAATCGCAGCTACAAAGTGAAACGCTCTCTCAAACAAAGTAAAAGCATAAACTGGCTTACCAGCATGGTGATCAAAGTGTTTTGCGCCTACAATCAAATAATGTCCAACAAACGCCACCAAAACACCAAGCACAGCCCCAAAAGCTAGCCACGCAAAAAATCCTGAACTTTGTAATTGCACAAAAAGCGGTGCTAGGCCATCTTCGTATAAATTTATGTTTTCTAGTCGGGCTTTCCCCCACACATTATTCCCACTAGTTTGCACAACCTGTGCATATGGTCGGTCCTCGGCATACGCCCCCAAACAGGCGCAAAGCACGCAAAAGAACTTCTTCATATATTTCCTTGACACAAAAATTTAGAGATTATAGCGTTTTAAGCCAAATTATGGCTTAGAAAATTTTATTAGTTTCTTCGCCTAAATTCCTCATAACCAAACTCTATCATATCCTCGACATTTCCGCTCTCATCTACCATTATCAAATTTGGCAATTTTATGCCATTAAAGGTCGTGTTTTTAACTATCGTGTAGTGGATTTGATCTTCGAAAATCACCCTATCGCCGATTTTAAGCGGGGTGTCAAATTTATACTCTGGCTCACCTGCTTCCAAGCCTACAATATCGCCAGCTAGGCAGGTATTTCCGCCGAAACGATAGATGAATTTGCCCTCTTTGCTCTCGCCACGCACCGCAGGGCGATATGGCATAAGCACGGTATCTGGCATGTGCGCCTCAGCCGAAGTATCCAAAATCGCGATGTTTGCGTCGTTTTCGACGATATCAAGCACGCTAGCGACTAGGTATCCGCACTCCCAGCCCACAGCCTCGCCCGGCTCTAAAAACACCTCTACGCCGTATTTTTCACGGAATTTTTTGATTAAGCTAATTAGCAATTCGACATTGTATCCCTCACGCGTGATATGGTGTCCGCCACCGAAATTTAGCCATTTAATCACACCAAAATATTTGCTAAATTTCGCCTCAAACGCCTCTAAAACGCGCTTTAAATTCTCCGCACCCTCCTCGCAAAGTGCATGAAAATGAAATCCACTAATCCCCTCTAAAAACCCGCTCTCTTCGCTAATAGCGCGGTTTAGTGCGTCCAGTGTCATACCCAAACGGCTAAATTTACCGCACGGATTGTAAGCGTCTTTGGGCGCAAAAGAAGTTTGCGGATTTAGGCGAAGCCCACATTGCACGCCCGCACTCATCGCCTGCGCGCGGTATTTTCGCCACTGAGAGGCGCTATTGAAAACCACATGATCGCTAAGGGATAAAATTTCAGCCATATCGCACTCTTTAAAAGCTGGTGAGTATGTATGCACCTGCGCGCCCGCTCCAAGCATTTGCCTAGCGAATTTCGCCTCGTGCAGGCCACTGCAAGTAGCCCCGGAAAGGCACTTTTGCACCAAAGGCATACCAAGGCTAAATGCAAAACCCTTTAACGCACACAAAACCACTGCCCCACTTCGCTCGCCCACGCTTTGCAAAAGGGCTAAATTTGCCCGTAATTTCGATTTTTCGCACACATACGCTGGGGTTTGAATTTCATCAATTTTCATAAAAATCCTTTTGTAAAATTTTTTAATTATATAAAATTTTATAAAATTTTGGCTAAAATCGCCGAATTTTAAATCAAAGGAAAGATATGGTAGAAGTGGAATTTTTAGGTCCAATCGGCAAAGAGCCGATGAAATTTGATGCCAAAACACTAAGCGAAGTAAAAGAGATTTTAAGCAAAGATAGCTCGCTAAAAGAGTGGCTATCTAGCTGCGCTGTGGCGGTAAATGACAAAATGGTCTATGAGCTAAATACCGCGCTTAAAGACGGCGATAAAATCAGCCTTTTGCCACCGGTTTGTGGAGGCTAATATGGAGTTTGCTGGCAATTTTTCTTTGCACAATGGCGCGCTTGATATCCCTGCGATTTCAAATTCATGGTATGAGCGTTACAAAGGCGCAAACTGCGGTGCGCTGATTACTTTTATCGGCATTGTGCGCGATGAAGACGGTATTAGCGGACTTAGTTTTGATATATATGAGCCGATTTTGCGCTCGTGGTTTCAATCGTGGCAAACAAAGGCGCAACAATCTGGCGCACAGGTCTTTTTCGCGCACTCAAAAGGCGATGTGAGCGTGCATGAAAGCTCATATATCGCGGGCGTGCTAAGCCCACAGCGCAAGCTAGCTCTTGCTTTAATAAACGATTTTGTCGAGGATTTTAAGGCAAATGCGCCGATTTGGAAATACGATTTGATAAAAGGCGAGCGAATTTACGCTGCTTCTCGCTCGCAAAAACTGCGCGGCGCAGGTATTTTGGGGTGAAATTTATTTTAAAAATTTTGCTTTAAATTTAAACTACTAAATTTTATAAAAACACTCAAATTTACGGGTTTTACCCCGTAAATTTAAAATTTAAACACATCTTTTGCAGATGAAATTTGTTTTGCCATTGCAATATCGATTTTTTGATAACCGCATTTAAAAATCGGCTCCAAAACCTCGGTAAAAAAGGCGTTTAAGCCCTCTTGGGTGATCTGCTCGTTGCTCGCATACCTTGCTAGCCCCATGAAAATACCATGGCCGATTTCGTTGCCAAAGCGTGCTTCCTTGCCCATGAAATCGTTTAGCGCGTGGCACACAGCCACTGTGGCTTTGGCGTTAGCGACATGATTGTCGTTTAAAAAGTCTTCGAGCACGCCATAATCGCACTCGCATTTGATCCAGCGAAATGCTTTCGCGCTGGACGGGGAAATTTGGGTGTCATTGACATTTGCTGCGCAGATGATAAAGAGGTTTTTTGGCACGGCGAAATAGGATTTATTATCTTTCACGATCACGCTGAATTTTTCCATTTCCGCCTCATCGAGGGTGTCGATGAAGTGCGAGTTTTTGGTGCGAATGATAGAAAGCGGGTCGTTTTCGTCATATCTGCGCTCCAAAAGCGCAATGCTCTCGCCAAAAATTTCATCGAAATTTCCGCTATCAATGGAATCAATTATCAAATAATACTCGCCTTTTGGATCTTTTAGCGCCTTTTTGCAAAGTGCCTTAAATTCGCCATTTACTAGCTTACCAGCCACGAAACCATCGATAAAATCGCTATATGAAAAACTATCGTGAAAAGAAAGATAACAAAAATGGCTTGGGCTTAATTTTTTATCCTTGATTAATGCGCGAATTCTTCTGGTTTTTCCTGAGCCGATTGCGCCGAAAAATATCGTATTTTTGGCGACTTCTTCGCTTTTGTAATTTTGCAAATATTCGAAAAATAGCGAAGCATAAACCGGTTTGGCGTTATATGGAGCTTGGGCAGGGTATGGTTCGAACTCGCTCATAAATTTCGCGCTAGCCTCGTAAAAATCGGAGAAATTCTCGATTTGCACAGTGTAGAGCGAATTTAGCAAATTCACGCTTTCATTTGTGCATAAAAATGTCGGAAGCTCATCGTTAGCCTGCGTGAAAATACTAGCTAGCAAGTAAAGTTTTTCCGAGCTGGCCTGCTCCAAGTCCGCGCCCGCACCCACGCCTAAATTCAGCGAACCCTCGTCGCCTAAATAATGCTCTAATAAGAAAAAATTGTCCGCCTTCATCGTCGCTTTTAAAAACTCAATTACGACAAAAGGCTGATTATGCAAGCAAATATCAAAAAATTCGCTGGCTAAATTCGCGTCAATGCTGATAAATAGCCTATACATCGTGTCGTAAAAATTTATGATTTTTTGCTTAAATTCGTTTCGTTGAAGGCGTTCTTGTGTCGCCATATTGAAATTTTTGATTATATTTTCTATGAAAATGTAGAGTGAGACGACATCTTTATCCTCACCGCTAAGCACGCTCTCTACGCTAACGGCGGCTGTTTTTGGGAAAAGATCTTTTTTGGCTGCGATACGGTCTTTGAAGACAAAATCGTAATAAAACGCGCCGATATTCGCGTCAAAAAACTGCTCCATGAAAAAATACTCAGCATGCGGGAATTTCTCGCCGAAGCTTAAAATTTTGTCGCTTCTTAAATTTCCGTCGCTGAAATTTATGTATAAATTCGACAAAAAATCGCTCTCAAAATCATCGAAACTATTTAAATTGTGCTTTAAAGTTTGCAAATGTTTTGAAATGGCTAGGTGTTTTTTGACCCAATACTGGTTTTTGCTATGATTTTTCCAATCGCTAGCAAGCGCGGTAATTTGCTCTTTTGTGAAATCTTGCATGGACTTTTCCTTTTAAGATAAATAAACCTTGCAAGATACCTAAATTTAAATAAATAATAAATAAAACTTATTGTATGCCTGAGATTAACGGGACAAATTCGCACGCACCCAAATTTTCTTGGCTTATCTCGCTAGGCGAAATTTTATGAAATTTAATGATATATTGCGCTCCGCCCTCACTCATGGGAGCGACCAAAATACCGCCGATTTTAAGCTGAGCGAAGAGCCTGTCGCTAATTTTGGACGCGCAGGCTGAGAGCAGTATCCTATCATAAGGCGCAAACTCGCGCCAGCCCACATTGCCGTCATCGTGGCGGAGATTTATGTTGCGAATACCCAAATTTGCGAAGTGTTTTTTCGCCTCGCCCACTAGCCTCTCTACGCGCTCCACGGCGAAAACCCTACACACCATATATGCCAAAATCGCAGACTGATACCCGCTCCCACAGCCGATTTCTAGGACATTTTCTACGCTCTCATCAATGTCGAGCGCCATACTCATTCTAGCCACAGTTAGCGGAGAGCTAATCCACTGAGATGCCAAAATCGGTTGCGCATTTAAGCTAAACGCATGCGCGCTAAATGGGGCAAACTCGCTACGAGATACGCTTTTTAATGCGTCATAAAGTGCTGGCGAAATAGCGATTTTATCAGCGATTTCCTCCGCCATTTTTTCGCAACGAAGTTTTTCTAAACTATCCAAAATTTTCTCCATTATTTTAAAATAAACTACGAATGCCGACGATTTTTTGCGGGGCGGACGAAGGGCTAGACTAAGTCGTCTGCCCGAGTTCGCAACGCAAAAAAGCTAGGCTGGGTTCAACCGCCAAACTCCCTAGAAATCGTCGAAACTCAAACTTCCTTTTGAATAATTCGTAACCTTACTTTCAAAGAAATTTGACTTTTGATCGTTAAATTTAGAGAAATCATCGACCCATTTTATCGGATGAGAGGCGCCATATTTTTTTTCTAAACCAATCGCAAGCAATCGTTGATCGACTAGGTAGTGTATGTATTCTTCGATGATATCGTCTGTAAAGCCCATGATTTGGTTATCTGTGATATATTTGCCCCATTTGATTTCCAAATTTCCAGCTGTTTCGAACATTTCGTAAATTTTACTGATATTTTTCTCGTGGAAAAGATCAGGTCGTTCCTTGCGCACGGAGTTTATCATGTTTTGGAAAAGTAATAGGTGCGTGATTTCATCGCGTTGGATAAATCTAATCATCTGCGCTGAGCCAAGCATTTTGCCAGCGCGCGCCAAGGCATAAATCGAAGTAAATCCGCTGTAAAAATAAATGCCCTCTAAAATTTGATTCGCAACCATTGCTAAGAGCAGTTTATCGTCCGTAACCTCGCCTGCTAGCTCCTCATACACGCTCGAAATATAGGCGTTTTTCTCGCGCAAAACATCATCGTGTTTTTCCATTTCATAAATCAAATCAGTATTTTCGCAAATCGCCTCAACCATTACAGCGTAACTTTTGCTGTGATTTGCCTCTTCGTAGGCTTGGCGAGCGAGCACAGCGTTGATTTCAGGGGCTGTTATATAAGGATTTATGTTATCAGCTAGATTGTTTGTCTGGAAGCTATCCATGGAGATTAGCTGGCTCCATACCAAATCATACATGCGTTTTTCGGCGGTTGTGAGATTGAAGTTATAATCCCTCACATCATCAGTCGTATCGACCTCTTTGGGAAACCAGGTATTTGCCTCCATAATGTCCCAGAGTTTGAGCGCCCATTGGTATTTTGCCTTGGTGAAATTTAGTATTCCGTGCGGATTACCGTTAAAGACCTTGCGATTGGTGAGAGTTTCGTCTGAAAAGGGGTTGTAGATTTTTTTTCTATCCATAATTTTGCCTTTTTTTGAAATTTAACTCGCAATTCTAGCAAAATACAAATTAGAAATTTCTAAGAGAGATTTTTAGAGGCGAGATTATCTTAGAGGGGTCGAAATTTTGCTTTGGCGCGCCAAGATCGCCAAAATTTTCGCCAGTATCAAGGAAATTTTGCAAAAAATACTCGCCCCTATAACCCTGCTCGTGCAAAATTTGCGCCATTTGCGAAATGTCGCTTTCGCTTAAAAGATCGCTATGCACGGTAGTTCGCACCTCAAAAGCAAAATTTATGGATAATAAAAATTTCAAAGTTTGAAGGAAATTTTCGTAGAAATTTGATTTTGTGATAAAGCTAAATTTAGCCTCATGCGCCTTAAAATCAAGCGAGATAAAATCGACTAAGCCCAAATTTACGGCGTTTTGTATAATTTGTGGATTTGAGCCGTTTGTGTCGATTTTGACCTCAAAGCCCAAATTTTTCGTTTTTTGCAAAATTTGCATAAATCCCCTAGCGCAGGTGCATTCGCCCCCGCTAAACACCACGGCTTCTAGCTTGCCTACGCGCGAGCGCAAAAACGCAAATAGCTCATCTTCGCTGATTTTGCCCTCGCCACGCACGACGCTAGGGTTGTAGCAATACCAGCATCGCATATTACACCCCGCAAACCACACAATAGCCGAGAGCCGCTCAGGGAAATCTGTCATCGTAAATGGCGTGATATGGTAAATTTCAGAATTTTGCATAATTGTGAATTTTAAAATTTCGCCAAATTTAAACGCGCTAAATTTGGCGAAATTTGACTATTTTTCTTCGAATTTTACCTTATTTTCGTCAAAAAACACTCTCTCTTTGTGTTCGCCCTTTTTGCCTACATTGAAGCTCTCCACAGGGCGCAAATACCCCATTACTCGGGTATAGACTACACATTTTGTGCGTTTTTTTTCTAACTCTTTTGGGAATTCCATTTTCTCTCCTTATTTAAATTTCAAATTTCAAATTTCAAGCACCCTTGCTCTCATACTCCGCCATTAACTCAGCGTCGCATTTCGGGCAGTATTCGTGCTCACCTGCGATATATCCATGCTTCGTGCAGACGCTAAATACAGGCGAAATCGTAATGTATGGGAGTTTGTAGTTGCTAATGACATTTTTAATAAATTTCTTGCACGCTGTTCCTGAACTAATGCGCTCCTTCATATACAAATGAAGCACCGTACCCCCTGTATAGCTACTTTGTAGCTCGTCTTGCATATCCAGTGCCGCGAACGGATCGTCGCTAAAACTTGCTGGGACTTGGGTAGAGTTTGTATAGTAGATATTTTCGCCAAAGCCCGCTTGTATGATATCTGGGTAGCGTTTTTTATCCTCTTTGGCGAAGCGATATGTGGTGCCTTCCGCTGGCGTTGCTTCGAGGTTGTATAGATTTCCTGTGTTTTCTTGGAAAAGGCGAATTTTATGGCGCAAATACTCGATCAATTCTAGCGCAAATTCACGGCCAAATTTGGTCGTAATGTCCTCTTTATCATCTGTGAAATTTCTAATCATTTCGTTTGCGCCGTTAATGCCAATGGTGCTAAAATGGTTGTTAAAGCCTGGCAAATAGCGCTTGGTGTATGGATACAGACCGCGTTCAAACATCTCTTTTACAAACACACGCTTTTTCTCCAAAGTGCTTTTTGCTAACTGCAAAAGCGTTTCAAGCCTGGCATAAAGTGCCTCTTTATCGCCTTTGTAAAGGTATCCAAGGCGGGCTAAATTTATCGTTACCACGCCGATACTTCCAGTCATCTCAGCACTACCGAAAAG
Source organism: Campylobacter sp. JMF_15 NE4 (assembly GCF_027737645.1). Classification (NCBI taxonomy): domain Bacteria; kingdom Pseudomonadati; phylum Campylobacterota; class Epsilonproteobacteria; order Campylobacterales; family Campylobacteraceae; genus Campylobacter; species Campylobacter sp. JMF_15 NE4. The sequence continues at coordinate 10,441 of NZ_JAOVTY010000004.1, forward strand.
CCCGCCACCGCGCTTTAAAAGCTCTCTTAAATCTAGTTGCAGTCTGCAACACATCGAGCGAACTGCGCCTGGTTTATAGGCTTTTGGATTTTCGACTTTGTTGCCGTTTTCGTCCGTGATATACTGGCTTCCGACGAAATTTTGAAAATAGCTTGATCCGATTTTGGCTGTGTTTTCAAACACTGCATTTGCCGCGTCGCTGTCCCAGTCGAAATCCTGAGTGATATTTACGGTAGGAATCGGGAAGGTAAATGGCTGACCGCATTTATCGCCCGCTGTCAAAACCTCGTAAAATGCGATAACAATGCGCCTCATCTCTGGCTCAAAATCGCCGTAAGTAAGCTCGATAAGTGAGTTTTTGCCACGCTCTTTTGCCCTTTGCAACAGTTCCTCATCATCGATTCCCTCAAAAAGGTGATGTTGGTTTGAGGTAGGGATTTGCGCCTTTAAATCCTCTGGGCAGGTCATATCAATCGTAACATTTGTAAATGGGCTCTGACCCCAGCGCGCTGGGACATTTAGGTTATAAACGAAGCTTGTAATTGCCTTTTTGATCTCTTTGTCGCTTAATTTATCCTTAAAAACATAAGGGGCAAGATATGTATCAAAGCTAGAAAACGCCTGCGCTCCCGCCCACTCGCTTTGCAAAATTCCTAAAAAATTCGCCATTTGATGAAGCGCCTCTCTAAAATGCTTCGGAGCCTTGCTCTCTACGCGACCACGCACACCGTTAAATCCCTCATCGAGCAATACCCTTAGGCTCCAACCAGCGCAGTATGCGGTTAGGCAGTCTAAATCATGGATATGATAATCGCCGTTTCTGTGCGCAGCGCCTTCTTCGCGCGAATACACCTTGTCTAGCCAGTAGTTTGCGATGACCTTGCCAGCGGTGTTGTTGATAAGTCCTGCGTTTGAATAGCTTGTGTTTGAGTTGGCTAAAATTCGCCAATCTGATTTGCCGATATATTCATTGACGGTTTGGGTGCAGTTTATGTAGGTGGTATCTTCTTCTAGCCCATAGACATGCTCTCTTTGCATTTTGTGCGTGTGGCGATAGATCATAAAGCTTTTTAAAACATCGAAATTTCCGCTTTCAAACAGCTTTTTTTCTATTATGTCTTGGACATCTTCGACGCTTAGGCTATCTTTGAAAACAATCGTTTTTAGGACATTTTCGAAGACTTTTTCATCAAAATTTGCGCCCACACTCTCATAGGCTTTTTTGATAGCGTCTTTTATTTTGTAATCATGAAATTCTTGGAAACTTCCGTCGCGTTTGATGATTTTTTTCACTTGTATCCCCTTAAAATAAAAAGCGAAATTATAACGCGAAAAAGTAAAATTTCACTTAGATTATCACAGAATTTTAACTTAAAAAATCAAGTTAAATTTTATCTTATATCGCTATAATTTAGAGGTTTGAATTTTTGATTAGGGAGCTTGTATGCAAAATTTTAAAATTCTAATTTTGGCTGTGATTAGCGCGCTTTGTCTAAGCGGTTGTATCGCACAAAAAACTAGCTCAAACTCGCCTAGTTCTGGCAATTCCAAGAATTTTAGCAAGGGCTCAATTTCAAGCAAAACTCTACAAAAATTAGCCGATGATAGCACCAAAAATTTACTAAGCAAAAACAAATTTCCTAAACAAAAAAACCGCTTTTCGATTGTCGGCATAAGCGAAGTTGATTGCGAAAAAACCTGCGATTTCGACCGCGACTTTTTGCGAAAGAAAATCAAAGTCGCCCTACTTCACTCTGGTCGTGTGGTCGTCATCGACGCGCCAAGCGATGATGAGTTTGTATTTAGCAACAAAGGGATTAAAAAAGACGATAGCGCACACGCAAACTCCATTTATGCACCTGATTTTATACTCATACCAAAGATTAAAAAAGAAGCAAGTGGGCGAAATTACGAGCTTAGCCTAAGAGATGCAAACAAAAAAAGTGAAATTTGGCACTATAAAAAAGCAATCTAATACCAAAATTTAAGCTTATTTTAGCTAAAATCACGGCTTAATTTTTTTCGAAAGGTGGTGAGGAGCGTGCCAGGAGTTAAGGTGCATCCGAACGAATCATTTGATGAAGCTTACAGACGCTTCAAAAAACAGACAGATCGTAACCTTATCGTTACCGAAGTCCGTGCTAGAAAGTATTTCGAGCCTATGACTGAGATCCGCAAAAAACAAAAAATTGCGGCTCGCAAAAAAATGCTTAAAAGACTTTACACACTTCGCAGATACGAATCTCGTTTGTAATTCTCGGGCGAATTTCGCCCGAATTTCTCTCTTAAATTTTCGCTTAACCGAATTTTAAATCTTAATCAAAATTTAAATTAATTAAATTTTAAATTTGCTATAATCCCTGAATTTTTTCGCAAAAAGGAAACCATAATGAGCAAAAATAAAATTTTTTCATCTCGTTGGGCTTTTATTTTAGCCTGTGTCGGCTCGGCTGTGGGCATGGCCAATGTCTGGGGCTTCCCGTATAAACTCGGCGCCAACGGCGGTGGCGCGTTTTTACTCATTTACATTTTTTTCATCGCACTTTTTGCCTATGTCGCGCTCTCAGCCGAATACGCTATCGGCAGACGGGCAAAAACTGGCACTCTTGGCTCTTATGAGTTTGCGTGGAAATCACGAAATTTAGGCTTCATTGGCAAAATTTTAGGCTGGCTTCCACTAGCGGGGTCTATGTGTATCGCTATCGGATACGCCGTCATCATTGCTTATGTGCTAAAAGCCCTATTTCAGGCACTTAATGGCTCACTTATGAGCGTGGATACATCGACTTGGTTTGGCTCGTTTGCCTTCACGCCATATTCTGTGGTGCCATTTCACTTCATCATCGTTGCAGGCACGCTTTTTAGCATATTTTTGGGCGCGAAAAGTATCGAGCGCACAAACAAAATCATGATGCCACTATTTTTCGTGCTTTTTGCCATTTTAGCGGTGCGCGTGGCACTTTTAGACGGAGCTGGGGCTGGGTATAAATTTATGTTTAGCGCGGATTGGAGTAAGCTGGGCGATGCCAATGTCTGGATCACAGCCATGGGACAAGCGCTCTTTTCGCTCTCTATCACGGGCTCAGGAATGCTCGTATATGGCGCGTATCTGCACAAAGACGAGGATATCGTCGATGCGGCGAAAAAAACCGCATTTTTCGACACAATCGCTGCTTTTGTGGCGGCTTTGGTAATGATACCTGCGCTTTTTGCTTACGGCGAGGACCAAACAGCTGGCCCTGGACTGCTTTTCGTAACACTGCCAAAAATTTTGCAAGACATGCCAGGTGGCGGAATTTTTGCGATTATTTTATTTACGGCGGTGATTTTTGGCGGAATTTCATCTTTGCAAAATATGTTCGAGGCCGTAACCGAGTCGCTTTTGCATAAATTTCCAAGCTTAAATAGGGCTTTGGTTTTGGTGATTTTGTGTGTGGTCTGCTTCGGAATCGGCGTAAATATGGAGACAATCGCGCCAAGCGACACAAACCCAGCGACCACATTTTACGAAGTTCATCTGCACAACTGGGGTCCGTGGATGGATCTAGTATCTATCTATATAATCCCAATCGGCGCGGTTTTGGGCGCGATTTCTTGGTTTTGGATTTTGCGCAAGGACGAGCTTTTGGACGAAATCAACACAGGCTCGGCTAAAACATACTCAAACGCCTGGTATTATATCGGCAAATTTATCTATGTGCCAATCGTGCTTGTTTTGTGCGGTATCGCATTGATAAACAAAGTCGCGTTTTAATAAAATTTAAAAATTTAGCGCAAATTTTGCGCTAAATTTCGCTATCGCAAATTTTAAATGCAGAGAATTTTGCATTTAAAATTTGTGGCAATCTACGAGTAAAAAATTTCTTGCGCTAAATTTGCTGTCATTACGAGCGAGTGTAACAAGCGCGGCAAAGCAAAACAAGTATAGCGATGGCGTGGCGAAGCACGACAGTTTGGACGAGCCATAGGGGAAGTCAAGCCATAGAAATTTAAATTCAAAATTCAACTTAAATTACTTTACTGTTATCGCTATTTAAAATGAAATTTTATTTTTTTAAATTTTTAATTCCGAAAATTAACCACACAACCCCAGATATTGCCAAAAAACAACCAACACTAAAAAAGAATACTTGAAAAAAATTTATCCATATAAAATTGCTAAATTTCGTCGCAAAATCAAGCGTAAATGTTCTTGCGCCAAATGTAGCTGGTTTTAGAGCAACATTTCCAAAAAAATAATTTTTAGTTCCTAAAAATGCGATTATAAAACAAAATATCGCAACCAATATGCTTTTTAGAAATAATACACCAACTTTTTTATTAGCTCTGTTTAAATCTATTAAAAAACAATAAACAACAACAATCCCCAATCCCCAAATCCACATAAAGCTAACATAAAATTCCGTATATTGCGGGATTTTGCTGACACTACCAAAAACTTCGATATTTGGGAAAAATTGTTTCATAAAATTCACAAAATTCGCACAAATTTCACTTCTGTCTAAAATATCAATTGGAATTACAAAAGCCGAAAGCGACATAACAAAGTAAAAAATCATGTAATAATCAAAAAATCTCGTTTTCTTTGGTTTTTTATTTTCCAAATTTTGCATAATTTAATTTCTTCCTACACTAGCCCAAAATCAATTCCTAGCGTCTTTTTAAGGGCTAGCAAAAACATCACCACATACATCACCAAAAGGCATTTTTTCTGCGTGCTTTTAGCGACTTTGTGTGAAATCTTCGTGCCAAAATACACGCCCACAAGGCCGCCAAGCCCCATTAACACGCCTTCTAAATACTGCACATTGCCATTATACGCCATGCTTAAAAATCCGCTAAACGAGCTAAAAATCACGAAAAATAGCCCCATAGAAACGGCTTTTTTGATATCCACGCCTAAAAATCCCACCAAAATCGGCGTCAAAAAAATCGCCCCGCCAACGCCCATGCTAATGGCGATTGCGCCGATTGCAAAGCCCACGGCAAAAAGCAAAATTTTGGCTGGTTCTTTGGGGGCTGTGTTTTCGACATTTGTCATCAAAACCCTGCAAAACGCAATTGTCAAAGTCAGCAAAAGTCCGATTTCTAGGACGATTGAAGGCACATTTGCGACGATGAAGCCAGAAAGCGACGCGCCACAAAGTCCGCCAAGCCCCACAATCACGCCACTATCGAGGCGAAGTTTGCCTGCTTTGTAGTTTAGATACGACCCAAAAATCGCGCTAAAAAGCATTTGCAAAATCGAAATCCCCACGGCCTCTTTGATATCGTATCCTAGCGCCATCATTATCGGCACGACGATTGTGCCGCCGCCAATGCCGAAAAACCCAGAAATGCAACCTACCAAAATCCCTAAAAATGGTATTATAAAAAGCATTTTTTCCCCTTAGTTTTCGCAAATTTCCAAAACTATCTCTTTTTTGAGCGAAATTTCTCTGATTTCGGCTAATTTTACACCACTAAAATTTAAATTTAAAATTTCTCGCTCGGTTTTGGCTAATTTTCGTGCGATTTCGCGCAATACTTTCCCGCGATACGCCTTAGCATAGTGGCTGAGCACCTTGCCATTTTTGATAAATTTAAAGCTTAGATGCGGGACTTTTAACTCGTAAAATTTCTCATAAAACCCAGCGCGCAGATCCACCACGCACTCGCCGTTCCCCACTTCGCTCTCCAAAATTTCATCGATTTTCGCGCTAAAATTTTCCCTGTAAATTTTTGGCAAATCAAGCCCAGAAAATTTCTCGCCTTGTTTAAGCTTGTATTCAGGGAGCTGGTCGCGCCCCAAAATCGGCCCAAAAAGATTTGAAAAAATTATCACATTAACGCCCAAAAATTCGCGCGCAGTATTTTCAAGCTTAACGTAAGCTAGCGCCTCATACGCCACGCCAGTGTAACGCTCCAATGCACTCACACAGCCTTTTTTAAAGATACTCTCCCGCAAACTCTCATCAATTTGTTTTAGCCCAAAAAGCTTACAAAGCGCGTCATTATCGGCATTTGCGACAAATTTTGCATACTCTTTGACAGCGTTTTCTCGCACCCCACTCTCATCGCAAAATTCGAAATTTGACAAATCCAAAATTTTATCCGAGCCGATTTTCGACTTCATCTCGCTTGGCGAAAACAAAACTTTCATCACAATCCTTATACAAAATTTAAGCCCATTTTACTATAATTTAAGTTACAAAAAAATACAAAGAGGGCGTATGTTTTTAAAAGATCCGATTTTTTATTTCAAAAATATTTTGGCTAAATTCCCAAATTCCTATCTCGCCGAAGACAGCGGGCAGATCATCATCGGCATTGACTGCGAATATTTACAAGGCGACGACCTTGATAAACTAAAATTTGCTTTGCAAAACACCACGCAAATTTGCGAATTTGCAGGGCTTTTTGGAGTGCTAAGCTACGAAGCAGTTTATAAATTTGAGCGACTTGGCGATATTAAGCCGAAGCTTTACGATTTTCCGACATATTTTTACGCGAACGCAAGGGCGTATCTGCACTACGACAAACAAAGCAAAATTTACAGCTTTTACGGAGAAGGAAAATATTTTGAAAATTTGGAAAATTCCAGCGATACTGCGCCGAATTTTGAAAAATTCTATAAAATCAAAACCGATTTAAACGCCGAAAAAAAGGACGCCGAGCGTATTTTTAAAAAAGCAAAAGAGTATATCAAAAGTGGCGATATTTTTCAGGTCGTGCCGTCTCAAACACTGCAAATTTACTCAAATTTAGACCCTTTGGAGTTTTATGAAATTTTAAAACGCCAAAATCCAAGCCACTATATGTATTTTTTCCCGACACCTTACGGCGTGGTGGCTGGAAGCTCCCCTGAACTCGTGCTTCAAATCAGAAATAACGAAATTTTTGTCGCTCCCATAGCTGGAACGAGACCTCGTGGCAAGGACGCAAACGAAGATGAAGCCCTAAAAAACGACCTTTTAAGCGATGAAAAAGAGATGAGTGAGCATAAAATGCTAGTTGATTTGGCGCGAAACGACATTGGCAAATTTGCCAAAAAAGGAAGCGTGAAAGTGCGAAATTTAGCCCATGTGCAGTTTTTTGAAAGCGTTATGCATATCGTCAGCGATGTGCGTGGCATAAAAGATGAAAGCAAGGATAATTTTGATGTTTTGGGTGTGGTTTTTCCTGCCGGAACACTTAGCGGAAGCCCAAAAATTCGCGCTATGCAAATCATAAATGAGCTTGAAAGCCACGCGCGTGGGATTTATGGTGGCGGGATTGGGTTTTGGCATTTTAACGGCGATTTGCAAATGGCGATTTTAATCCGCACTGCGATTTTTGTGAAAGATAGCAAAAAACCCGAATTTTACGATGTTTTTGTGGGCGCAGGATACGGGCAGGTGTTTGATAGCGTGTTTGAAAACGAATACACCGAAATTTGCAACAAACGCAAATCTTGCCTAAAAATTTTTGAAAAAACCTGCAAGGAAATGCAATGATTTTAATGATTGATAACTACGATAGTTTCGTATTTAACATATATCAATATGTGTTAGAGACCACAGATGAAGAGATAGTTTGCAAACGAAATGACGAAATCACGCTTGAAGCGATTAAATTTTTATCGCCAAGCAAGATTATTTTAAGCCCGGGTCCAAAACACCCGGCAGACAGCGGAATTTGCCTAGAAATTTTAAAGGCAAATTTAGGAATACCTATTTTAGGCGTGTGTTTGGGACACCAAGCCATAGGATTAAGCTTTGGCGCGAAAATAAAAACCCTTGAAGTGCCAAAACACGGCAAAACTAGCGAAATTCGCGTAGTGAGCGAAAATGCCGTTTTGGCAGGCTTGCCTAGCAAATTTGAAGTTATGCGTTATCACTCGCTTTATGTAGATGAGTTGCCGGAAAATTTGGAGATTTCAGCCGTGAGTGAAGACGGCGTCATAATGGCGATGAAGCACAAAGAACGCGAAATTTACGGCATTCAGTTTCACCCTGAGAGCTATTTCACGCAGTATGGCAAAAAAATCATTGAAAATTTTGTAAATTTAAACAAACCAAAAACACAGGAGAAAAAAATGAGCAATTTCGCCCCGTTTATGATAAAGCTACAAAAGGGCTATCCGCTTGAAAGTGGCGATTATGAAGAGATTTTTAGTGCCGTTATGGCAAAGGATTATGACATAGTGCAACTGGCTGGTTTGCTCGTGCTAATTAGCGAAAAATCGCTCTACCCAGATAGCCTAAGTGCGCTTGTGCGAAGCGTTTTGAAATACTCCAAAACTTACAGCGACGATAAGCCTATGCTTGACATCGTAGGCACCGGCGGAGACGCACTAAAAACGATAAATATCTCCACGACCTGCGCGTTTATACTCGCTTCTCTTGGCGTCAGGGTCGGCAAACACGGCAACAGCGCAGTATCAAGCAAGAGCGGATCGAGCAATATCTTTGAAGCTTTGGGAGTGCCGTTAAATAGCGATCTTGGCGAACTTAGAGCGCTTATGGATAAGACAAATTTGGCATTTTTCCACGCGCCGTTTTTTCACAAGGTTACAGCCGAAGTCAAAGAAGCGCGAACTCGCCTTAAAATCGGCACTTTCTTTAATATTTTAGGACCTTTGCTAAATCCAAATTTGACCCTTTCGAACCAAGTCGTAGGCAACTATCACGAAGAAGTAAATGAGCTTATAGCACAAACTCTGCAAAAACTAGGTCGAAAGCACGCCCTAGTCGTGCATGGCATGGACGGCATGGACGAGATCACGCTGTGCGACGAGACGCTCGTGCATGAAGTGCGGGGCGAGAAAATCATCGAGTATAAAATCACGCCTGAGCAATTTGGCTTTAACCGCGCCTTTCACACCGACATCGAGGGCGGAGATAGCAAATTTAATGCTGAAATTTTTAAAAGCACGATTAAGGGCGAGTTAAAGGGACCTAAACGCGACATAGTCGTGCTAAATGCGATGTTTGCTTTGTATGCGGCTGACTTTGCCAAAAGCCCAACCGAAGCCAAAGAGATAATCAAAAACGCCCTTGATAGCGGCAAAGTGTGGGGATTTTATCAAAATTATATTAAGAATTTTGGGTAAATTTCCAAAAAATAAATTTAAATTCTCGGATGAAATTTATAAAATCCGAGAATTTTATACACTATTTTAAACTTCCAGTAATCAACGAACAAGTTCTTTCTAAGAAATTTTCGTAATCATTTAAAATTATACCATTATCAAAATTATCTGATATTTTATTGCTATATTGCATTAAATTTTTATCATTAATTATACTTTTGTAAAATTCGATATACTCATTTTTATCTTTGAATTTATAATTTTCTTCTTTTTCTTTTAATTTTATGACTACAAAAAGCATTTTATTTGGCGTGTGAAAATAAATATCAGCATTATCTTGTGATAGCTTTATATATTTATCTAAATTATGTTGTGAAACAATGTCGTATTTAGCAAAAATACCAGAATTCTTATAATATGGAACTTTCTCAAAAATTATAAAAATTTGAAAATACGGAATTTTATTTGTTCTTATATTTGCCGTTTCTCCAAGCATATTTTCAAAGTAATTATTACTATTTTGAGAATAATTTTGCATTACAAATTTCACTGCATATCCAGCCACTGCTACATTGTTTTTACTAATAGTTATATCAACTTGCTTGTCAAAATATCTCCCATTGATTTTACCTTCTTTATCGTTGCCATATCCTTGTGATTTTATCAAAAAATCTTTACCTAGTTTTCTTTGTAAATCAAATGCGATTTTGCCGTGTAAATTTTTTAATTTCGCAGTGCTCCTTGAAGTTCTACTATCTAAAAAATCTTTGAAAGATTGTTTAATTAAATTTAAAAATTCATCATTATTCATCTAAAACTCCTAATTTGCAAATTTGTAATCCAAGTAAGCTTTTACATCTTTTGATGAAAAGGTATAATAACCGCCGCTTTTATATTTTCCAAGCAATTCTACAAAATTTATAAAATCATTACTTGATAGCGTGTTTTGAATATCATCAAAATTTATCTTTTCGCTAGTTATATAAAGTCCGCCATATACGCCATATCCGCTAGGTGCAAGAGTAAATTTTATATCGTTTTTATTTCGTATCAACGAATTTATGGTTAATTTATCTTTGTAAGTATCATTTATCGCTTGGCTACGCCCAAAGGCAAACCAAAAATTTTCACTCTTTTTTTCGTTCGCTCTTTTTAACAATCTCTCTTTTTGTTCGGATAAATATCGATATATTTTATTATCTGATGAAAGTTCTTGTTCTGATATAAGTTTTCCTTTTTTATTATACGGATAAAAAATATATTGCATAATGCCTTTTGAAGCCTTGATAACTGGTATTATAAATTTATCAAATTTGGGACTATCGAAAATAAATACGCTATCGCATAGTGTAGCATAACCATTTTTTATACTAATATCACTCTGTTTTTTATTTGATAAAATTTGTTTGAAATTTTTCAATTTTTCTTTTTTTGAAAAATAAAAATTTTCAGATAAATAGCAATCCTGCAATGCGATATTATCTACAAATTTTGGTAGCAATTTTTTTTCATCATATTCATAATATTCTATTTTTTCGTTTTGATTTTTTTTATCCAAAATCATTATGGCTGTATAAGTCGTAGCATTAAAAGCCTGAAAATGCTTTAAATCAACTACTTTTGATATTAGTTTGTTTGAAGCTAAAAAACTGCGAATTTCCACACCAGCCGAGCTATTAAAAATAGAGCTTGGGGTAATATAGCCTAATACGCCACTATTATTTAGCATTTTGATACCAATTTCGTAAAATACGATAAATAAATCCGTCATACCCTTTTTAGCAAATTTAAATTCTTTGATTTCATTTAAGTTGTTTAAATTATGAATTCTAACATAAGGTGGATTTCCGACAACAAAATCCATTTTATTATCAAATTTTTCTATTTGCAAGGTATCGGCGCAGATTATGTCCCATTTGACATTTGATATACCGAATTTTTCCACTATATTATCAAGGTTACAGATACAAAATTTATAGTTATTTTTGTCTATTTCGATACCGTGAATATATTGTTCTAAATCATCTTTTATTTTTTTTGTATTTGTTTGATTTTTTATCGCTTCGTTGCAATATCTAAGAACTATTTCACATAAAAAAGCACCTTGTCCGCAACTATTATCTATAATATGCTTTTTTAAAATATCTTTGCCGTAATAATTACACAAATCTAATATATTTCTTACTATAAATTCTGGCGTGTATATTTGTCCGGTAGATTTTTCAATTTGTTTCATAAAGGCTCACTTTAATTACTTTGCAACTATAAAATGGACTTTAATTATACCTTAAATAGTCTGTAAAAATCTTTATATTTAAGCGATTTGCGTGTATAATACAATTTTAATATAGAAATGAGTTTATTAAATGCAAAAAGAAAACGAAAGCTATCTGGGCGAACAACTTATTAGCTATTTGGGAAACAAACGCTCACTTTTGGGGGCGATAAATGGCGTTATAACGGACATTAAGGCAAATTTGGGCGCCGAAAAAATCGCTTTTGCCGATGTTTTTAGTGGCAGCGGCGTGGTGGCGAGATTTGCCAAAGCGCACTCAAATTTGGTTTTGGCAAATGATTTGGAAAAATACTCGTTCATCATAAATTCGTGTTATTTGGAGAATTTAACGCCTGAATTGAAAGCAAATTTAGCTAAATTTCACAGCATGATTTTAACGAATTTTAAGCCGCGTGAAAGCTTTATCAGCGAACTTTATGCGCCAAAAGACGATGAAAAAATCAAAAAAGGCGAAAGGGTTTTTTACTCACGCCAAAACGCCCTTATTTTGGGGGGACTACGCACGGCGATTAGCCAAATTCCAAATGAGTTTCAAAAATATTTCATCGCTCCACTTCTAAGCGAAGCTTCTATCCACTCAAACACAGGCGGCGTTTTTAAGGGCTTTTACAAGGACAAAAACGGCGTGGGAAAATTTGGCGGCAGCGGCGAAAACGCGCTATCTCGCATTTTGGGCGAGATTTCACTTCCAATGCCAGTTTTTTCAAATTTCACAAGCGATTTTCAGGTTTTCCAAAATGATGCTTACGAGTTTAGCAAACTTGCTCCAAGCGTGGATATAGCGTATTTTGACCCGCCGTATAACCAGCACCCTTACGGCTCGAATTATTTTATGCTAAATTTAATCGCTGATTTTAAAGCTCCAAATTTAGGGGATTTAAGCGAAGTTAGCGGTATCCCAAACGGCTGGAACCGCTCAAACTACAACAAAAAATCTCGTGCCGCAGATGAATTTTTCACGCTTTTGGCTGAATTTAGAGCAAAATATTTGATAATCTCGTTCAACTCAGAAGGCTTCATCAGCGAAGATGAGTTTTTAAAAAACCTAGCTCTCATCGGTAAAGTGGGAAAAATCGAGATAAAATACCCTGCGTATCGTGCAAGTAGAAATTTGCGAAACCGAAATTTGCATGTAACAGAGTATCTGTATATCGTCAAAAAGGCGTGAAAATGGGCACTATAAAACCAAAAATCAAAATTTGCGGGATTAAAAATTTAGCCGAAGCAAAAAGCGTTTTAGAGTGCGATTTTAATGGCGTTAGAGTGGATTTTTTGGGTTTAATTTTTGCCCAGAGCAAGCGAAAAGTAACGCCCGAAATAGCAAAAGAAATTTCAAATTTGGTGAGTGAATTTGGTCGCAAAAGCGTCGGCGTTTTTACCGATACGAGCGATGATGAAATTTTGCAAATTTGCAAATTTGTAAATTTAAGCGTGGCGCAAATTTATAAAGAAATTTCGCCAAATTTAAAGCAAAATTTAGCAAATTTGGGTGTCGAAGCGTGGCAGGTCGTGCGCGTAAAAGATAAAATTCCAAATTTAAAAAATTTAAACTATGACAAAATTTTGTTTGATTACAAAGGCGAAAAAATGGGCGGAAACGGCGAAAGCTTCGAGTGGAAAATGCTAAAAAATCTGCAAATTCCATTTATCCTAGCAGGCGGTATCGGCGCGCAAAACCTCGCAAACGCCCTAAAAATAAAGCCATTTTGCCTCGATATTAATAGCAAAGTAGAAAACGAAAACGGCATAAAAAACCCAGCAAAAATAATGGAAATTTTAAAGATTTGCGCGCAGTAAATCCACGCGCAAAATAAGAAGCGAAATCAAAATCAGTCGTTGCCGTGAAGCTCATCTATGTAGAATTTCACCGAGCCCATACCCTCTTTCAGAGCCCACTCGTAGGCACTTGATACGAACTCCCAGTTGATTCCAGCATAAAATTTCTCCAAATATGCTGGGCGCGCATTGCAAACATCGATATAGTATGCGTGCTCCCACACATCGACTACTAGAAGCGGCACAAGCCCATCGCGCGCAGGTGTGTCGGCGTTTTTCGTAGCGACAATCGAAAGCTTTTTAGTAGATGGATCGCACACTAGCCACACCCAGCCAGAGCCAAAGTGAGCCGTCGCTGCCGCGATAAACTCAGCTTTAAAATCAGCGAAATTTTCAGCCAATGCCGATTTTAGCGCCTCGCTTGGCTCGCTAACTTTTGCGATACAATCCCAATAAAAGTCGTGGTTATACACCTGCGCCGCGTTGTTAAAAACCCCGCCAGTAGCGTTCATTACGATATCATAAAGCCCCTTGCCCGCAAACTCGCCACTTTCGGTCATTTTATTCAAATTTGCCACATAAGTTGCGTGGTGTTTGCCATGGTGATACTCACAGGTTTTTGCGCTCACTACGGCGTTTTTCTCTGCCTCGAAAGGTAAATTTCTAAGTTTAAACATATTCTCTCCTTTAAAAAATTATCCTCTATGATACAAAACTCTCTTAAACAAAAGATAAATTTTATCCTTTAATTGAAATTTATAAATTTATTAAAAATTTTGCCTAATTTGGCTAAACTTAGCGAATTTTGAAATTTAAAGGATATAAAATGAACATTATCGAAGGAAATTTGACCCTAAACGGCGATGAAAAAATCCTAATCATCAACGCCAGATTTAACCACATCATCACAGATCGCCTAGTAGAAGGCGCTCACGACGCATTTTTGCGACATGGCGGCAAAGAGGAAAATTTAAGCCTAATGCTAGTCCCTGGCGCATTTGAAATCCCACTCGCCCTAGAAAAGGCACTTTTATCGAAAAAATACGACGCCGTCGTCTGCGTGGGCGCAGTCATCAGAGGCAGCACACCGCATTTTGACTATGTCAGCGCAGAGGTCAGCAAGGGTATCGCAAACACCATGCTCCGCCACGGCGCGCCAGTTACCTTTGGCGTGCTCACCACAGATACTATCGAGCAAGCGATCGAGCGCGCAGGCTCAAAAGCCGGCAACAAGGGCTTTGAGGCGATGACAGGCGTAATCGAAATGCTAAGCTTATTTCGCGAAATAAAGGCGTAATCATGGCGACAAGACACCAAGCGCGATTAGCGGTGATTTCGCTACTTTACGCAAAAGATATGAACGAAGAAAAGCCTGAGTTTGAAAACGAATATTTAGAAGAAAAAAAGATTAGAAACGAGCAGAGAAACTGGACGCTAGGCCTGCTTCACAGCGTGCGCGATAATACAGAGACGATTGACGCGCTTTTAAACGAGTATTTGAAGGAATTTAAACTGCATGAAATTTCAGCGGTTGAGCGCGCTATTTTGCGACTTGGCGCGTATGAGTTGCGTTTCAGTGATACAGACGCTGGTATCATCATAAACGAAGCCGTAACCGCAGCCAAGGAGCTTGGCGCGTCCTCGAAGCTAATAAATGGCGTTTTAGACGCTATTAAGGTCGTAAAATGAAGCTTTGCGTAGCCTTAGATATGGCTAGCAAAGAGCAAAATTTAGCTTTGAGTGCGAATTTAGCGCAATTTGGGGATCAAATTTGGCTCAAAGTCGGCCTGCGCTCGTATCTGCGAGACGGGGCGAAATTTATCGAAGAACTCAAAAAAATCGCAAATTTTAAAATTTTCTTAGATCTTAAATTTTACGATATCCCAAACACCATGGCTGACGCCGCGCAGGTCGTCGCAGGTCTTGGCGTAGATATGATAAACCTGCACGCAAGCGCTGGAAAGCGGGCTATGAGCGAGGTTATGAACCGCTTAGGCGCGCTAAATACCCGCCCGCTCGTGCTTGGTGTATCGGCTCTGACAAGCTTTAACGAGAGCGAATTTGGCGAAATTTACAACGGCGAAATTGCGCCAAGCGTGGTGAAATTCTCGCGTTTTGCGCATGAGTGTGGGCTAGATGGCATGGTCTGCTCGGTTTTTGAATCAAGCGCGATTAAAAATGCCACAAGCGATAAATTTATCACGCTTTGCCCCGGCGTGCGACCTTTTGGCGAGAGCGCAAACGATCAAGCACGCGTGGCAAATTTAAACGACGCTAAAAGCGCAAACGCCGATTTTATCGTGGTTGGTCGCCCGATTTATCAAGCGCATAATCCAGAGCAAATCGTAAATCACATTTTGGCTAGCTTATGAGAGTTTTAGCATTTCTGTTTTTCTTTTTCGGCGCAGTATTTGGCGAGACTATCGAGGCGCACTACGATATTTCTTACGGCGTTTTTGGCGTCGTGGGGCATGCTGATGCTAAATTAGTCAAAACCGCCAAAACCTACGAAATCACGCTAAATGCGAGGGCTTATGGGATCGCCGGCTCGCTAAGCGGGGATAGAAGAGAGAAATTTTACTCCAAAGGAAGCGTTGTGGGCGAGATTTTAAAACCCAAAATTTACCGCCACGAAGTCGAGCGCAAAAAGGGCAAAAAAACCATAAACACGCGCCAAATTTTCACATTTGATTACAACAACAAACGCATTAGAGAGCAGAAATTTAAGGGCGAAAACGGCGATTTGCGTCCTAGTAGCGACAAAATTTTGCCATATTTTGCCACAAACGACCTGCTAAGCGTGTTTTTTAATTTCGGCAAAATTCCGCACAAAGGCGATATGTTTTTCCTAACCGCAGCCGGAGCCAAAAACGAAACCGGGCGCATAGATGTGCAAATCCCGCGTGGCAAACACGCCAAAGCTATCCAAAACGCCTTGCAGACGAGCTCGAACCCATTTATCGTTTTTATAAATCAAAAAATTTTTTCTAGCAAAAAGGGCGAACTCTACCTCTCGCTAAATCGCCAAGAAATCGCAGAAAATGTGATTTTAAAAGATGTTTTGTTTTTCGGCGATATCCATGCTAAGCTAACTGAGGCCAAATTTTAGCTTAAAATTCATATCCGAAAATTTTAATGCCCTCTTCTAGCTTTTCGTAGCGAATTTGCGGAAATTTTGCTAGCAAATCTAACACCATTTCCAAATCATTTTTTTTCGTTTTATCATAGCTTTGTGGTATGAAAATCCACGCTATCTCATCGTATGCAAAAACCCCGATTTTAAAGGCGATTTGCGCGTTTTGTATCTGCCATTTGGAGCTGTTTTTGATAGCGTAAAAATTCGGAAAAAGGATTTTTTTTATGATAAAGCATTTACAAAAGCTAAATTTGCTAAAAAAGCCCGCCCAAAGCTCGTCTGGCACGAAATAGCCCTTGGCTTTGAGCCGTTTTTTCTCCCTGCTTAGGCGAATCGGAGTGATAAATCGCTCGAATTTAGCGTAAATTTTGCGCTTAAAGCTCGTATAATACGAAAAATACAGCTTAAACAGCGCCTCGTAAGCCTGCAACGCTCGCCCTTATTTCTCTTCGATTTGCGATTTTAGCGAGCTTGCGATAGAAATATCGCTTGGATTGATATCGATTGTCTCTAATGCCTTGTCTTGGAATACAAAGCCGATTTCTTTGGCGCCAAAACTTTTTGCTATGGTTTCAAGTGTGTCGGTTGCGGATTTGTGGATTTTGCCCCCTAAATCGTTTATGATTTTAAGCGAGAGTGCCTTAACCTCGTTTTTCGCGTCGTCGATTAGGCGGTTTTTATCGCTCTCATCAAAGCTTGACCCAAAAATACCATTTAGCGAATCAGGCAGCAAAAACGGCAAAAGTTTGGAGTTTTGCTCATCATAAATTTTCATATCCTTAATCGAATATTTGTATTTGCAAGGTGGCATTTTGATCTCGTATTTGTCCTCGCCACGCGGAATTATGCTAAATTCAGGGCTTAGCAGGTCATAGACGAAATCTATCTCAAACTCGAAAATAATCGCAATCTGTTTTTTCGTCATCAGTGGCGAAACTAGCGAGCCAAGGAAGCCGTCAGCGACATTTTCTTTGCGCGTAACAATCTCTTTGGAATAAATTTTAAACACGCTTAACTCGCCTATGCTTTTAAGCCGCGTAATATCCGTGCTAATCTCCGTTTTAGGGGCGTTTGCGCCAGATTTTTTCATACGCAAAAACATATAAACCAAAATCACAAAAATTAAAAAATTTAAGATAAAAGCCAAATTTTCCAAATTTTATCCTTTCAAATTTCGCCTAAAACAGCTCTTTGAAATCATATCCTGCGCTTTTTAGCGCCCACGCAATCTCCTCTTGGTGCGCCTTGCCCTTGGTTTCTAGCGTGATTGTAATTTGCGCATCTCCGTATTCGATCTCGGTCGAGAAGCGATCATAGTCGATTTTGACGATGTTTGCGTTCGCATCACGCAAAACATTTGTAAGCTTGGTTAGCGAGCCTGGTTTATCCACGAGAGTGACATTTATCGTCATTTTGCGGTGAGATTTGATAAGACCTTTTTCGATGATGATGTTTAGCATCTGCACATCGATATTTCCACCACTTAAAATAATGCCGATTTTAGCGCCCTCTTCGAAGCTAAATTTATGATTGATGAGAGCTGCCACGCCCACAGCTCCTGCGCCCTCGACGATGATTTTTTGATTTTCTAGCAGATACAAAATCGCGCTTGCGACCTCCTCATCATCGACTTGGACAAACTCATCGACGCTTTCTAAAATATGTTTTAGCGTGATCTCGCTAGTATCACGCACCGCAATACCATCGGCGATAGTGCGCACGCTCTGAGAGTTTATCGCCTTTTTAGCTACGAAGCTATCGTGCATAGCAGGCGCGCCCTTTGCGCCAACGGCGATGATTTTTATATCAGGATTGATTTGTTTAGCACAGCTTGCCACGCCACTAATTAGTCCGCCACCGCCCACAGGCGCTATGATATAGTCTAAATCCGCGATATCTTCTAGCATTTCAAGAGCGATTGTGCCCTGTCCTGCTTGGACTAGCTCATCATCGAAAGGATGGACAAAGGTAAGGTTGTTTTCCTTGGCGTATTCGAGCGCATAAGCGTAAGCCTCGTCGAAATTATCGCCTTTTAGGATAATCTCAGCCCCCAAAGCCTTGGTGCCACTGACCTTTAAAAGCGGAGTTGCTTCTGGCATGACGATTACGGCGCGCACGCCAAATTTTTGCGCACTCATAGCCACGCCTTGCGCGTGATTGCCCGCACTCGCTGCGATTACGCCACGGCTCTTTTCATCTTCGCTAAGATGAGCGATTTTGTTGTATGCGCCACGAATTTTATACGCGCCTGTGCGTTGTAAATTCTCATTTTTTAGATAAATTTGCGCCCCGTAAATTTCGCTTAGCTTTGGCGCGAAAGCGAAGGGTGTCTTATGCACAAAAGCCGCTATTGTGCGCTTTGCTTGAACTATTTTATTTAAATCTACCATTTTTAGCCTTTCAAATTTTTATGCTCTATCATTATGCACTTGTTTTGGATAAAATTTACTCCATTTTTTTGCGCGAGAAAAGCCACGCTGTCGTTAAAAATGCCAACTTGCAACCAAAGCGTTTTGGCTTTACACGCCAAAACATCGCTAAAAAGCGCATTTGCGAACTCGCCTTTTCTAAACATAACGACAATGTCGATTTTATCATTTATTTCTTTTAAATTTCTATAAACCTTCCTGCCTAAAATTTCATCAAATTTAGGATAAATCGGAAAAATTTTAAAATTTTGCGCGGCTAAATACTGCCCCACGCGGTTGCTTGGCTTGCTCTCATCAGGACTAAGCCCCACGATAGCGATATTTTTGGCATTTCTTAAAATTTCACTTATCACGCTAACGCCTTTAAAATCACGCCACACTCGACATGCGCAGTATGCGCGAACTGATCGAAAATCGCGAATTTCTCCACTTTGTGCGTTTTGCAAAGATAGCTTAAATTTTGCTTCAAGCTTTGCGGATTGCACGAAATGTAGATTATGTTTTTGTAATCTTTGATAAAATTTAGCACGCTTGCTTCAAGCCCTGCGCGCGGTGGATCTACCAAAATATGCGAAATTTCATAGCCTTGCAAATCTACCCCCTCTAAACGGGTAAATTCGCGCTCGCCCCCAAATGCGCTCATTAGCTCATCTGCGCTTAGGCGCACAAATTTTATGTTTTTGGCGCCGTTTTTTTGCGCGTTTAAAAGTGCGTTTTTTATGCTATTTTTGCTAATCTCATTTGCCAAAATTTGGCGAAATTTAGCACTCAAAGGTATTGTGAAATTCCCATGTCCGCAATACATTTCAAGCAGATCTTTTTTAGGCGTTTTCTCATCGCCCACTGCGCCTAACACCCACGAAATCATCTTTTCATTAACGCCTCTATTTGGCTGCGAAAACGCCGTAGCTTCGAAAGTGTAGCGATAAACTTGCCCCTTTATTTCAAACTCGTCTTCTAAATTTTCCCTGCCAAAAACGAGCTTTTTCCCGCGCGATCTAGCGATTAAATTTAGCCCCAAATTTCTGGCTAAATTTGCCAAATTCGGCTCGATTTCTACGACATTTCGGTGATATAAAAGCACGCATAAAAAATCATTTTTCGTAGCGATAAACTCGCACCCAAAAAGCCTAAATTTTAAAATTTCATCGCCCCGCAAAATCGGCAAAACTCTATCCATAAAGCTTTGGATTTTTTCATCTACGATAGGGCAGTTTTGCACGAAAACACGCTCTTTATCCCTGCCCCGCATACTAAAATGAAGCTTCTCGCCCTCGTGAAAAATCCCAAATTCAGCCCGCGAGCGAAATGCGCTTTCTTTGGAGGCAAAAACCTCGATTTCGCCAGTATAAAACGGCGCAAACTCCGCGCTTATGCGCTCTTTTTTTAAATTTAACTGCTCTTTGTAAGGCAAATCATAAACACAACTTCCACAAATACCAAATTTATCACACTTCACCGCTTACCTTTTTGCCTAAAATTCGTATCGCAAGCACGGTTACGCCAAGCCCAAAGACTAGGCAGACCCAGACATTTACCCCAAGGCTAGCTGGCAAAAACCCGCAAAATGTGCTGATGATACCCACAACGATAGCGTAAGGTAGCTGAGTGCTGACATGCTCGATATGATCGCAACCTGCGCCCATTGAAGAAAGAATCGTGGTATCTGAAATCGGCGAGCAGTGATCGCCAAAAATCGCCCCTGTAAAAACCGAGCTGATATTTAAACACATAAAAGCATGAAATTCATCGCCGCTAAGGCCGTATTTCGCCCCCACAGAGGCAGCTAGTGGCACGGCTAGCGGGGTTACGATACCCATAGTGCCAAAGCTAGTGCCTGTCGAAAATGAAATAATCGAGCTTAGCACGAAAATCACGAGCGCAAGTAGCGCCATATGGGTACTCTCGCCTAGCAAATCGACAAGGTATTTTGAGGTGCCAAGCTCTTTTATCGTAGAGCTTAGTGACCACGCAAAAAGCAGGATTAAAACGGTTGTGAGCATAGTTTTCCAACCCCCAATCCAAATTTCAATTCCCTCTTTGATACCATAAATTTTTTGCCACAGCCCCAAAACTATGCCGATTATTGACGAAAACATAGCCGCTTGAAACAGCACCACAGAAGCGTCAGCCCCGCTAAATGCCGTTCTGATAGAAACGAAGGAAAACGGATCTGCTTGCACAGCCTTTAATTCCTCTTCGCCAAGCGCGCCAAGTCCGTTTGCATAAAACCCAATCACGCTTAGCACAATCATCGCTCCAAGCGGAATTAAAGCATTAATCTTGCGTGGTTCGATACCCTCTTTTGGGCTAAATGCTTGATCTTCTAAATTTGCGATTTTAAAGTCCCGTCCGCCATTTTTGCCAGCGCGAGACGCCATTTCGGCGCGATACATAGGGCCAAATTCCCTCATCATCACAGCACTTGCCACGACAAAGAAAAGCATGTAAATATTATAAAATCTATACGGGATTGTCTCCACAAAAATTGTAAATGCGTTGATATCCTCGACGCCGATTTGCGCATACGCTTCCTTAATCGCTGAAATCTCAACCCCGACCCAAGTCGAAATCAGCGCAATTCCAGTTATCGGCGCAGCTGTCGCGTCGATGATAAAGGCAAAGCGCGCACGCGAAATTTTAAATCTATCCATTAATGGACGCATTATAGGCCCCAAAATAAGGGCGTTTGCGTAATCGTCAAAGAAAATGATAATTCCCATAAACCAAGTGTAAATTTGCGCCCTAACCCCAGTATGCGCCCTAGCCCCAAGCCACATAGCAAGGGCTTTGGTGCCGCCACTTTTGGTAACTAGCGCGATAAGGCCTCCGATACACATAACTTGAAGCAAAATTCCCGCATTCCACGCATCAGCCATGGAAGCTACCACGCGCGCACACAAATCCGTAAAAGCTACGACAAAGGCTGAAAGCACGCCATTATCGTTCATACCGATAAGAAATGTCCCGCTTAACACGCCTAAAAATAGCGACAAAATGACATCTTTGGTGATAAATGCAAGAGCGATTGCCACAAGTGGCGGAATCAGCGTCAGTGCGCCATAAATGCTTGCATTTTTTTCAGCTGGGCTAAGCTCCGCGCCAAAGACAAAAAACGGAAGCAAAAAAATAAATAAAATCCTAAACATAAATTTCCCTTTTGTATTAGATTAGTTTGCTATATCTTCGAAATTTTCCTCTGCCATGCTTCCCATGAAATCCCCATTATTCGCGCTTACACTAGGTTTAAGTCCGATAGATTTGAGATATTCTTGGATCTTTTCATCGCCACCAAAAATAGCGTAATCAAGCGCATTTAGCCCGGCCTCATCTACTCTTTTTTCATCTGCGCCGGATTTGACCAAAAGCTCGGTAATTTCTTTGTTTCCATGTAGCGCCGAATACATTAGCAAACTAGCACCCAAATCATTAAACGCACACGCGTCCGAATACCCGCCAAGCGAAGCTAGCGCGCCCTTTTCAGTAGAGCCGATTTGGCGGACATTGACACTTGCGTGGTTATAGACCATGAAATTTACCATTTCGTAGTTTTTGCTAGCCACAGCGTAGAAAATCGGGGTTTGGCCAAGTTGATTTTTGTGCGATACTTGCGCGCCTTTGGAGATTAAAAATTTAGCATTTTGTAAATTTGACATAGCGTAAAATAGCGCACTATCGTCCCCGTCGTTAATCTTCGCCCCACGCATAATAAGTGCGTCGATAAATTTCGTATCATATCCTAGCAAAAGTGCCAAATTTAGCGCACCGCTAAGGTCGTTTGTGCTGTAAGTGTCGCTGCTTAAAAGCACATTAAACTCATCTATATTTACCCTGTTTTTAAGGGCTAATTCGAGCTTATTATACGCGTCGATACTGCGATTTTTAGCCGCATATAGGGCAAATTCGCTCAGCACCAAATCCGCAATCTCACTAGCCCCGTTTGAGGATAAATTTGCGCCAAAATGGCTTTGTAATGCCGTTTTTGCCAAATTTATCTCAGAGATAAAATTTTTGAAATTTATAAAATTTATAAATTTTTGCTCAGAGTAAAATTCTAAAATTTCTAGCGCATTTGCATACGCTGCGCCTAAATTTTTCTGCTTAGCCTCGCGCAAAAACCCCTCGCTATCCATGCCAGCCTGCGCTAAGATGCGTTCGAATTTTTTCTCATTTATGCTAGCTTCGTTTCCCACGCACTCGATACTCTCGCCCCTAATCGTCCTAGCTAAATTTTGCAAATTTCGCAAAAATGGAGCCTTTACAAGCGAGCCCTTGCAATCATAATCACTCAGCAAAAGTTCGCTAGGGCTTGGCGTGCTGGCAAAATAGGCTTTCGGATCTGCCTCGATATCAGCGCAGGTAACCCCAAAAGCACAGATTGCGCCAAATATCAATAAAATCAAAATTCTTTGCATAACCAACCTTGTCAAATTTAACCCGCCATTTTAGCGAAATTTTGCTTATTTAAACTTATTAGCGCAAAACGCGCTAATTCGTGGCTTAGAGCGCGAAATTTTCTTCCTCGTTAAAATTTAAATAACGATAAATTTCGCTATTTTTGCCATTTAATTTCTCGCGCACTATCTCTTTGTATTCTCTCGCGCTAGGAATTCTGCCTAGCATCGCGCAAACAGCGGCTAGTTCGGCACTGGCTAAATACACCTTAGCACCCATGCCCATGCGATTATCGAAATTTCTAGTCGAAGTTGAGACCACGACCGCATTATCTTTTACTCGCGCTTGATTTCCCATACACAGCGAGCACCCAGGCACCTCTGTGCGCGCTCCTACCGCACCAAATACGCTATACACGCCCTCTTCTTTGAGTTTTTCTTCGTCCATTTTCGTAGGCGGTGCTATCCAAAGGCGGGCTGGTGTTTGCGCGCTACCCTTTAAAATCTGCGCTGCGGCGCGATAATGCCCGATATTTGTCATACAGCTTCCGATGAAAACCTCATCGATATTTTTCGCCCTTGTCTCATCGGCTAAAATTTCGCTTAGCGTTGCGACATCGTCAGGGTCGTTAGGGCAGGCTAAAATCGGCTCTGTAATCTCACCTAAATCTATTTCAATCACTTCTGCGTATTTTGCGTTTTCATCGGCTTTTAGAAGTGTCGGATTTTCTAGCCATTTTTTCATTTTTTCGCCCCTTCTAGCTAGCGCGTCGCTGTTTTGATAACCAGCTTTTATCATAGCGTCGATTAGAGCGATATTTGAGCGTATGTATTCGCACACACTCTCGGTATTTAGCGCGATTGCGCACGCTGCTGCACTTCTCTCGGCACTAGCGTCGCTTAGCTCGAAAGCCTGCTCAGCCTTTAAATTTTCGAGCCCTTCAATCTCTAAAATTTTGCCCGCAAATATATTTTTCTTGCCCTTTTTCTCGACGCTCAATAAGCCCTTTTTAATCGCATAGTAAGGAATTGCATTTACCAAATCGCGCAAAGTAATGCCTTCTTGTAACTCGCCTTTAAATCTCACAAGCACAGATTCTGGCATATTTAGTGGCATACTTCCTGTAACTGCCGCAAACGCCACTAGACCGCTACCTGCTGGAAAGCTAATGCCGATTGGAAATCTCGTGTGGCTATCTCCGCCCGTGCCTACGCTATCAGGGAGCACCATACGATTTAGCCATGAGTGGATTACTCCGTCCCCTGGGCGCAGTGCCACGCCACCACGACTACTCATAAACGGCGGAAGTGTTCGGTGCGTGATAGTATCGCTTGGCTTAGGATAGGCTGCTGTGTGGCAAAAGCTCTGCAACACGAAATCTGCGCCAAATCCAAGACTGGCAAGCTCTTTAATCTCATCGCGCGTCATAGGGCCTGTGGTGTCTTGCGAACCCACAGTTAGCGTGAGTGGCTCGACATACATACCAGCTCTTACACCCTCCATGCCACAGGCTTTGCCGACGATTTTTTGCGCGAGAGTGTAACCTGCGCTCTCGTCAAATTTAGGTTGCTCTGGTCTAGTAAAAATCTCATCATCGCCTAAGCCTAGCTCTTTTCTAGCCTTAGCGCAAAGCCCTCTTGCAATGATTAGCGGGATTCGCCCGCCGGCTTTGTATTCATCGAAAATCGTATTTGGGCTCAGGCTAAATTTGCAAACGACCTCGCCGTTTTTGACAATCTCGCCCTTATATGGATAAATCTCGATTTCATCGCCCATTTCGAGGTTTTCGACACTCGCTTCGATTGGCAGAGCACCGCTATCTTGGGCTGTGTTGAAAAAAATCGGCGCGATGACCGAGCCTATGATTACACCGCCTGTTTTTTTGTTTGGGATACCATAAATTTCCTCGCCGATATGCCACTGCACGGAATTCACGCCACTTTTGCGACTACTTCCAGTGCCCACGACATCGCCCACATACACGACCTGCCTACCGCTTTTTTTAAGCTGGGCGATTGTTTCTAGGCTACCGGCTTGGCGTTTGCTAAGCATGCTTAGAGCGTGAAGCGGGATATCCGAACGCGTAAAAGCCTCGCTAGCAGGGCTTAAATCATCTGTGTTTGTCTCGCCAGCTACCTTGAAAACCACACCTTTGATACACTCGCTCAGAGGTTTTTTTGCCTTAAACCACTCCATATTCGCCCACGCTTCTAGCACGGCTTTTGCGTGAGCGTTGCCCTCTTTTGCCAGCCTTGCGACCTCTGCGAAATAATCATGCACGAAAATCGTCCTGCCAAGAGCCGCAGCTGCGCCCTTTGCGGTGGCTTCATCTGCGCTTTGCAAGGCGCGGATTAACTCGATCACGCTGTATCCGCCAAGCATGCGCTCCAACATCGCAAAAGCCTCATCTTTGCTAATACCAGCCACGATGCACTCACCGTTTATGATTTCGCCCAAAAACTCCGCCTTGATTTTAGCGGCATCATCGACGCCCGGGTTAATGCGTGTTTTTAAAATTTCGATTAATTTTTCGCTCGGATTGGTTTTTAGGATTTCGCATAGCTGCTTGGTTTGCTCGGCGCTAAGTGCTAGTGGCGGGATACCTAGCTTCGCGCGCTCATTTACGCTGGATTCGTAGTTTTGTAAAAAGTCCATATTTTGCCCCTTTTTGGTAAAATTTCGGACAATTTTACAATAAATTTGATTAAATAGTTAAATTCGCAGGAATTTTAAATTTGCACTCATTGCAAGAAATTTGCGTTAGCAAAATTCGTGGCAATCTATGAATATAAAATTTAAAGCATATAAATTTGCTGTCATTGCGAGCAAAAGCAAAGCGTCAAGACGCTTTGCCGAAGCAATCTAGGGAATTTTAAATTCAAAATTCAACCCAAATTTAGCATTGAACGATTTTTTAAATTTTAGGCGAAATTTTGCTTTTCTCGTAAGGGGGAGGGTGCGCTTTTTAGGAGACGCTACCCTCCCCCTTACCAACCCCCACCCCTGTAAAACCTTAGAAGTGGCTAAAATTTAAAAAGCGTTGCTTTTTAAATTTTAGCTGACTTTATTTCTAAATTCTCGCAAATTTTAGCCGTATCGAATTTAGCACCACGGTTACTGAGCTAAAACACATCGCAGCTGCACCAAACATCGGTTTTAGCAAGACACCCCACAAAGGATATAAAATTCCAGCCGCCACAGGTATGCAGATGAGATTGTAAAAAAACGCCCAAAAAAGGTTTTGTTTTATCGTCGTCATGGTTTTTTGCGACAAATTTATCAAATAAGCCAAATTTCGCAAGTCGTTTTTGATAAAGATTATATCCCCAGCACCTTTGGCGATGTCGCTGCCTGAGTTCATCGCGACGCCTATATCTGCGGTTTTAAGTGACGGAGCGTCGTTTATACCGTCCCCTACGAAAAGGACTTTTTCGCCGTTTTTTAAATTTGCGATAAATTCGTATTTTTGGCTTGGCAAAACTTCGCTTATGATCTCATCTATGCCTAAATTTTTGCCGATGAAATTCGCTGTTTTGGCGTTGTCGCCTGTTAGCATTATGGTTTTTATGCCTTGATTTTTAAGTGCCTTTATGCACTGCTTTGCTTCATCTCGCAAAATGTCGCTAAGCGCCACAAAGCCCACGAATTCGGCATTTATCGCTACAAAAATCACGCCAAAGCCATCGCACAAAAACTCGTCTGCATTTTTTGGCGTTTCAAATTCCACGCCGTTTTCATTTAAAAGCTCTTTATTTCCCGCTAGTAGCGTAAATTCGCCGTTTTGCGCCTTTATACCACGACCCAGCAAACTCTCAAATTCTCCGTCAAATTTAGCAAATTTAAGCCCTTTTTCTTTTGCAAATTTCACAATCGCCCGTGAAATCGGGTGTTCGCTAAGCATTTGCGCACTGGCGATTAGTGCTAGATTTTCATCGCTTAAATTTGTAAAATTTACCGAAATTTCGCCCCTGCTGAGTGTGCCTGTTTTGTCAAAAACGGCGATTTGTGTATCTTTTAGGATTTCTAAAACTTCCGGGTTTTTCACCAAAACGCCGTTTTTAGCGGCATTTGAAATAGCGCAAACTATCGCAATGGGCGTAGCCAAACCCAAAGCGCAAGGGCATGAAATAATCAAAACGCAAATCGCGCAAAGTAAGCCGATATGGGCTTTTCCTGCGATTAGCCAAATCACAAACACGCAAACGGCGATAAAAATCACGCTTGGCACAAAGATATTTGCGATCTTATCGGCAAAGCGAGAAATCGGCATTTTTTTGCTTCCTGCTTCGCTTAGCAAATTTTTGATTTCAGCCAAAACGCTTTGGTGCGAAAATTTGGTGATTTCGACCTGCAAAATTCCCTCTACACTCACGCACCCAGCATTTACGCTGTCGCCGACCTTTTTAAAAACAGCTAAACTCTCGCCGGTTATTAGGCTCGTATCGATTTCAGCTTCGCCACTTATGACTATGCCGTCGCCCGGGATTTGCGCGCCGTTTTTGACTAAAACTTTATCGCCTGGTTTTAGTTCGTTAGCCAAAATTTCGCTTGTCGTGCCGTCCGGGTTGATCAAAACCGCCTTTTTTGGGCTTAAATCGATAAGTTTTTTAATGTAATCGTTCGCTTTGAGTTTGCTTCGCTCTTCAAGGTATTTTCCTAGCAATATGAAAGCGATTATCATCGATGAAGAGCTAAAATACAAATTCGCCCACTCGTTTCCGCCATTAAAATGGACGAAAATCGCGCTTCCTAGCGAATACAAATACGCCGCAGACGAGCCAAGCGAAACCAGAACATTCATATCGTAGTTTTTGTTTTTAAGTGAGCCTATCGCGTGGTAAAAGAAGTTTTTGCCACAAAAGCCTAGCACAACTGCACCTAAAATCGCACAGAGCAGAGCTTTTACGGCGAAGCTGAAATTTGATTTCATTTCGATTAGCATTATAAAACACGCTAAAATCACGGCTAAAACGAATTTAAAAAGCATATTTTTTAAATTTCGTGCCTTTTTGGCTTCCAGCTCTTCGTAGTTTGTGGCGATTTCATAGCCTAGTTTTGTAATTTTTGCTTTTACGGCGTCTAGGACGGCTTCGTCTGCGACTTCAAATTCGCCGACCCCAGCTGTGAAGCTCACATTTACGCTTTCTACGCCCTCAATCTTGCGCGTAACTCGCTCGATTGCGTTCGAGCAATTCACGCAGGTCATTCCGACTATGTTTAGGTTAAATTTTTGTGACATTTGCGATTAAATTTTGGTTGCACTAAATCCCAAATCGTCCATTTCGCTAAGAAATTTTTCCACCTCATCCACGCTTAAATTTACGCTTACGACCTTGTTTTCTACATCTACGCTAATCTCGCCAAATTCCTCAGCTAGGGCGTTTTTGATAGTATTTGCGCAGCCATTGCACATGATTTTTGGTGCGCTAAATTTCATAGTTTGTTTAAAAGACATATTCACTCCTTGAAAAAATTATTTTGCGATTATATATCAAAATTTACAACATTTGTCAATCCTAAATCCACTACCCCTAAATTTAAGCCAAATTTGCTATAATCAGCCTTTTTATACCAAATTTTAAGGATAATTTATGGGACGAGCGTTTGAGTATAGACGAGCGGCAAAAGAGGCTAGATGGGGGAAAATGAGCAAACTTTTCCCAAAACTTGGCAAGGCAATCACAATGGCAGCCAAAGAGGGTGGCGAAGATCCTGAAATGAACGCCAAACTTCGCGCTGCAATCGCGACTGCAAAGGCGCAAAACATGCCAAAGGACAATATCGACGCGGCGATTAAACGCGCCAGCGGTAAGGATAGCGCAGAGATCAAGACCGTATTTTACGACGGCAAAGCCCCACACGGCGCGCTTGTCATCGTCGAGTGCGCCACAGACAACCCTACGCGCACGGTTGCAAACATAAAATCAGCCTTCAACAAAGGCAAGGGCGAGTTTTTGCCAAGCGGAAGTTTGAAATTTATGTTTTCCAGAAAGGCAGTTTTTGAGACGAAATTCCCAGATGGCGCAGATATCGAGGAGCTAGAACTTGAATTAATCGACTTTGGACTAAGCGAAATCGAGGTAAATGAGTTCGAAAACGACAAAGGCGAGAGCGAAAAAACGCTAATCGTCTACGGCGAATACGAAAATTTCGGCACTCTAAATGAGGGTATCGAAAAGCTAGGTTTGGAGCTAATTAGCGGAAATTTGAAATTCATCGCCAACGACAAACACGAATTTAGCGACGAGCAAATCGCCGATATCGACGCGCTACTAGACCGCCTCGAAGACGACGACGATGTGCAAGCAATATATACAAATATCGAATAAGGAGCAAAAATGGAAGAGTTAAAAGTCTATGAAATCGACGAAAGCGCGCTATCAAAGCTAAAATTCGCCATAATCCACACAGACAAAGGCGACATGACGCTAGAATTATACGCAGACGAGGCGCCTCAGGCTGTAACAAATTTCGCCACACTTGCAAACTCAGGCTTTTATAAGGGGCTAAATTTTCACCGAGTTATCCCAAATTTCGTAATCCAAGGCGGCTGCCCGTATGGCACTGGCACAGGAGGTCCTGGCTGGCGTATAAACTGCGAGTGCGTAGGTCAAAAACACCGCCACGAGCGTGGTTCGCTAAGCATGGCGCATGCTGGACGCAACACAGGCGGAAGCCAGTTTTTCGTCTGCCACAGCGCGCAACCGCACCTTGACGGCGTGCATACGGTATTTGGCAAGGTCGTGGATAATGCAGGATTAGCCGTGCTTGACGCGATTAGAGCCGGCGATAAAATCCTAGATATCGAGATTAAAGAAACTCTATAAATGCTAAAAATCGGCACGGATATTACCCAAATTTCCCGCATTGTAAGACTTCGCGAAAAATACGGCGCGAAGTTTTTGTGCAAAATTTTGCGCAAGAGCGAGCGGGAAATTTTCGTGCGCGATGAGAGTATCGCTGGGGCGTATGCCGCCAAAGAAGCTCTATCTAAGGCACTTGGCGTGGGTATTGGAGCGAAATTTAGCTTCAAAGACGCCAAAATTTACAAAGACAAATTTGGCGCGCCAAATTTTAAATTCACAAAAAAACTAAAAAAGAAATTCCGCATAAAAGCCTCATCGCTTTCGATTACGCACGATAACGGCGTCGCGATTGCGATTGTAGCGATAAATTTGAAAACTCACTGAAAATCTGCGCTTTTGAGATAATCATACAGGCTTAGCACGCTTAAAAACAGCGTCAGTATCGCAGGGCCTAGTATCACGCCCCAAAACCCAAAGGTCGAAATCCCAGCTAGCATTGAGAAAAAGATTAAAATTTCGTTGATTTTGGCGGGATTTTTGACAAGGCGCGAGTTGATAAATTTAATCACAAGCGGTTTGATAAAGCTATCAGCGATCGTCGAAATCATCACTACACAATAAATCAAAATGATAAGCGCACCGCTCGTCGAACCCCCGATAAAGACGATTAGCGCGGTAGGCACATACACGAGCGCGCCACCGATTGCAGGGATTAGCGAGCAAAATCCAAAAATCACGCCCATTAGCACAGGGTCAAATCCGTAGCTTCCAGCAATCACCGAAAACAAAAGCCCTTGCAAAACGGCGTTAAAAATCGTCGAGTATAGCACCACGCTCATGGTGTTTGCGGTCTCTGCGAAGATATAATCAAGCTGCTCAGCCTTAACAGGGACGATTTTTTTGATAAATCCCGCAATATCGGCGCCATAAAGGTATGAAAAAAAGCAAAAAATGATGATTAGCACCATATCAGCGATAAATTTTAGGCTCGATTTGCCCGCCACAGAAAAGTATGAAAACGCCTGTTTCGCGGTGGCTGCGATGTCTAGATTGCCCAAAAATTCCTTGATTTGCGCCTCAAATCCATTTAGTGCCTTTGGGAGCTGAATATCCATATTTTTGGCGTTTTCGACCATTAAATTTAGGCTAGAAATGTCAAAATGCGCGATATTTTTCGTAATCTGCGTGCCAGCATAGATAAATGGCACAAATAGCACCACGCACAGCACCAGCGTCGTTAGAAGCGAGCCTAGGACCTTTTTGCCACGCACAAATGAGAGGATTTTGACATGCAAACCAGATGTCGAAATCGAAATCAAAACCCCAATCGCAATCGCCAGCAAAAACGGCGAAAACAGATAAATCACGCAACAAAACAGAAATAAAATTATGCCGATGAAAAAAATCTTGCTCGTTTTTGCGTTTTTCGCATTAGCTTTGCCCAGCGGTTCGCCCTTGGAATCGACGATATTAGGGCGTGAGTGTGAAAGCGCGTCTAAATTTTCGTTATTTGCCAAATTTTATCCTTTAAATTTCAAAAGGGGTATTTTATAAATTTAATTTTTAAATTTCAAATTTTACGCCAAATTCTTTCAAATTCGCTACCACAAGCTATAAATACTGCGCCGAAATTTTGGCTCTTTTAAAATTATAAAATTTTAAATATAAAAAGATAAAATCTCGCATTTTATTAAAGGAATTTTTATGAAAAAAATATTGCTGTTTTTATCTCTTGTAGGGCAAATTTTGGCTTTTGATAAAGTGGAATTTGTAAAAGAACTTAGCAATTTAGACGCAAACAACTCTACCCAAACACAAAAATTGCTAGATTTGAGCCGGGAGTGGCAAGATGAAAATATAGCAAATTTAACAAAGCTCAAAACCTTGAAAAATCAAGAATTTGTAGAATATTTTCTACTAGATCAAAGGCTAAATTTCTTACTTATTGCAACTCAAACACAAAATCAAAACAAATTCGATAAGACCTTGGAGTTTTACAAAGAGTATTTGCAAGAAAAGGTCGATTTTCTGCTCTCAAACGGCACGGAAAATTTAGCCAAATTTAACGAGCTAGAAACCTGCGTAGGCGATCCATGCGGACACCCAACCGAAGTGCTAAATCTAGCTGGCATATTGCAAGCTCTGAAAGAAATGCAAAATGTAGATTTGCAAATCGTCAAAAAAATCAGCGCCCAAGCAGGCAAAGACTACAAGTCTTATCTATACGAACGCTCATTTACAGAGCAAAAATCCCAATTATTAGAACTTTTGCATAAAAAGAGCTTGGAAGCGCATTTTGAGGCTTTGGCTACATTTAGCAACAAAAACGAAGAGATAGTAAGTGGCTTTCACAACTACTTTTTTTATCAATATTTAACGGGACTTTATACGGCTCAATTTTACGCTGGATTTTTGATTTATGATGATAAAAAACACGGTATTGGGTTAAATAAAGTTAAAAAGTATATAAATTTACACCCCGAAATTTGCACCATTTACCCAGAATTTTTGCGAAAAGAAATCGCAAAATTATGCAAATAAGATTATTGAAATTTAAAAGAAAATTCCGCGCCAGTATTTGGGATTTGCGAAGCAAAATTTTAAAATTTTGCCTATTTTACAATGATTTTAGCCGAATTTGCCACTGAAATTTCGCCCTGTCTAAACTCATTATAAATCACGGCGCAAAACTCATCATCTCGGTTTATCACAAGCCACATTTCATCTCCACTTTTGCGCTCAAACTCCGCACAAACCACGCTTCCCACACGCAAAGGAAGCGAGACGCCACTCATAGAAGCAGGCGCGCCAAACTCGCCCTGCGCGATATAATGCGTGGTGAAATCCTGCACAATCGCTCCTATGCTAAGCTTGGCACGATTTGCTTCTAAATCCATTTTCGCCGCCACTTGCGAAAGCGCCGTGCTCGCGTTTGCGCACTCTTTGGCTGTTTTTTTGGATTTGTTTTTTATGCCTTTGCACTGCGCTACTCGCTCTTTGGCTGCGCTTAAATTCGCCCTGTAATAATCCACGCTTTTTTCACTTTCGCAACCCAAAAAAACGGCGCAAAACGCCACAATAGCGCAAAATTTTATAAATTTCATTTTTAGCCTTTTTGTGAAATTTGAAGAAAGATTATAGCGAATTTGGGGTTAAAATTTGCTCGCCAAAACGGCGAGCATAAAAGGAGAACTATTATTATTTATCCAACAAGCAATCTCATATCGGCCTCAACCGAGCTAATGCCCGCAATACCGAAGTTTTCGACCAATACCTTTGCCACATTTGGCGATAAAAACGCTGGAAGTGTAGGGCCAAGGTGGATATTTTTCACGCCAAGATATAAAAGCGCTAAAAGCACGATAACCGCCTTTTGCTCATACCAAGCGATATTAAACGCTAGTGGAAGTTCATTTATATCATTTAGACCGAAAATTTCTTTTAATTTCAAAGCAATTAGCGCAAGTGAGTATGAATCGTTGCACTGACCAGCGTCTAGGACACGCGGGATTCCGCCGATATCGCCAAGGCTAAGCTTATTATATTTGTATTTCGCACAACCTGCGGTTAAAATCACGGTGTCTTTTGGCAAAGCTTTTGCAAACTCAGTGTAATACTCCCTAGATTTCGCCCGTCCGTCGCACCCAGCCATGACGACAAATTTACGGATTGCGCCTGATTTTACCGCTTCTACGACTTTATCTGCAAGTGCAAAAACTTGTGCGTGAGCAAAACCGCCTACGATTTTACCACTTTCGATTTGTGTCGGTGGGGCACAGGTTTTGGCCTGCTCGATTATGGCGCCAAAATCCTTATTTTCGCCGTGTTCGCCCTTAATGTGCAAGCAACCCTCCACGCCCACAGCCCCTGTCGTCCAAAGTCTGTGTTTGTAGCTCTCAGGCGGGATTATGACGCAGTTTGTCGTCATCAAAATCGGTCCGTTAAATTTCTCAAATTCATCTTTTTGTTTCCACCACGCATTACCGTAATTTCCGATGAAATTCGGATATTTTTTGAAAAACGGATAGTAGTGAGCTGGAAGCATTTCAGAGTGTGTATAGACATCTACGCCACTGCCTTGTGTCTGCTCCAATAGCATTTCTAAATCGCGCAAATCATGCCCTGAAATTAAAATTCCGGGGTTTTTCCCTACGCCGATATTTACTTCGCTAATCTCAGGATTGCCGTAAGCGCCTGTATTTGCGCTATCTAGCAAAGCCATGCCAGATACGCCAAATTTGCCAGTCTCCATGGCAAGAGCGATTAAATCATCAATGCTTAGGCTATCATCAAGGGTTTTTGCCAAAGCCTCTTGGATAAAAATATCAATGCTCTCATCTTCCTTATTTAGGGCGTTTGCGTGTTTCATATACGCAGCAAGTCCCTTTAATCCATAAGTGGTAAGCTCTCTTAGACTTCGTTTGTCCTCATCAGCCGTGCTTAAAACTCCGACTTCTCTTGCTTTTTGTGCAAATTCGCTCTCATCTCCCTCCCAAAGGGCAAAGTTTGGCAAATTTGAACAATCGCCTAAATTTGCGATAAGCGATTTTTTCATTTCTAGGGTTTTTTTGATAATTGCGATAATCGCAGGATTATCGAAATTTGCGTTTGTGATAGTTACGAATAAATTCATCGTTACTCTGTGATTTACCTCTTTTGCTACGCTTTTACCCTGCGCCCTTAGCGCACAGGCGACGCTAGAAAGAGCTTTTGTAACCCACACTAGCAGATCTTGCATAGCTGCAACTTCTGGCTTTTTACCACATACGCCACTAATCGTGCAGCCTGTGTTTTTAGCCGTCTCTTGGCATTGGAAACAAAACATATTTTCCATAATTTCTCCTTTAAAATTTGAAATTCAAGGCGCATTATAATATAATGCAAAATTAATTTCTGTTGTTATAACAACAAAAAGGCAAAATTTATGAATTTATCCAAAACCATACTTTTTAACGGCATAAGCGAAGATGAGATTGCAGATTTGCTCCCTTGCTTGGAAGCACAAAGGGCGAAATTCGCCAAAGATGAGATAATCTTTCGCTGTGGGGACACCACTGCGAAAATCGGGCTCGTGTTAAGCGGGAGCGTGGATATTGTCGTAAATTTCTTGCGTGGAAATAGCAATATTTTTGGGCGTATTACCAGAGGCGATATATTTGCTGCAAACTACGCCATAAGCGCAAAACCCCTAGAATGCGATGTCGTAAGCGCAGAGGCAAGTGAAATTTTATTTTTAAATTTGCGCAAAATTCTAACTTCTTGTGCCAAAAATTGCCCCTATCATCACAAAATCATCTATAATCTGTTTAAAATTTCAAGCAACAAAAACCTAAATCTCTCAGCCCGTATGATGCACACTGCGCCCAAGACTATACGAGAGAGATTGCTTTCTTATTTTGGTGAGCAAGCACTCAAAAACGCAAGCACCAGCTTTTGTGTGCCGTTTTCTAGGCAGGGGCTGGCTGATTATCTAGGTGTGGATCGAAGCGCTATGTCAAACGAACTTAGCAAAATGGCAAAAGACGGACTAATAAGCTATGATAAAAACGAATTTCGCCTGAATTTTGATATTTGAAATTTTTTAAAATTTGCAAAATTTTGCGTTAAATTTTGCAAATTTAACGCAATTCAATCAAAAAGTCCCCGCTCATCGGGGCTGGTTTCGTATCCCAGAGCCGATTTTGCGCGCACACTCATAATGCGCCCTTTGGCTGCGCTTAAATTTGCCCTGTAATAATCCACGCTTTTTTTCGCTTTCGCAGCCTAAAAAACGGCGCCTAGTATCGCCAAAACACAAAAATTTATAAATTTCATAATTTGCCTTTTAAATTAATTTAAAAAAACATTATAATATTTTTATGCAAAATTTAAAACTATTCTAAAATTTTTCTTTTTCCATGAAGCGTTTTAAAACGGCTTTTATTTGCGTCGTAAAATTCGCCGGAAATATCATTATACGGCTCATCGACTGATGATTTTATCCCCATAATGCCACTTATGAAATTAAATATCAAATCATTTGTAAAATACTCATTTTCATTGGCTTTGATTTGTGCAAATTTTTGCGAATTTAAAGCTATCCAATCATCGCTAAAATACGCAAAAAACGGGATTTGCGCCATATCCATAGTAAAATTTGAGCTATCGTGCTGATAAAGCATATCCTCGCCGTGATCAGCGCAATACACAAGCGCCTTGAAATTTGGCATTTTGCTCACTTTTTCATAGATTTTTTGCACAATAAAATCATTATAAAATACCGCATTGTCGTATTTTGATTCAAATTTTACAAAATCTTTTGGATACCTTGCTTCGTATTTCCAGTGTGCGCCCATAAGGTGCAAGATAAGAAGCGTTTTATCCCCGAATTTCATCTTATCGATTTTTGGCAAAATTTTCTCATCATAAGGCTCTTCTGGGCGATGAAATCTATCTGTGCCTAGCGCAGTGAGCCAAAATTTTTGATTTGCGCTAGCAAAAAGCATAGAAAGTGGAGAGCCATAAATGCCGTGTTTTGCTTGATTTGAAATATATATGGTTTCAAAATTTGCCATTTTTGCCAGTTCTATTAGGCTAATAGCCTTTTCTTGCGGGATTTCATTGTATTGATTTCGCGCTGTCATAAACTGATAAAGCACATGGATTGTGAAGCTGTGATTTGAAAAGGCATTTGTGAAAAATACCGAGTTGCCTTGCTTTGCAAATTCGCGCAAAAACGGCGTAGTATCGTGCTTGTAACCATACACGCTCATGTGATTTTTGTTTTGGCTTTCGCCGATGACAAGGACATAAAGAGCCTTTTCGTCGCTAAATTTTAAATTTTTTACGCCACTAATTCGCTCGTTTTCGTTTTGCTTAAATTTGTCTAGGCTTTGCAAAAATTCATTTGCCTTATCTAACGATATGGCATAAATTTGCATTTTTCTAAAATTAAATTTAGTAAAAATATCAAATGCCAAAAGCACGCATATAGCCACTTTTAATACTGCGCCGAAATCAAATTTAACGAAATTTAATCGCTCAAAGTTAGAAAAAATGACAAAATACGACAAAATAAAAAAAGCAATGATTAAGGGCAAATAAAGGTTAAATTTCGTGTTTAGGTATTCTATGGCTTCGCCTGGTTCGCTTTGGAGTATCGCTATAAGCGAGTATTCGTTAAAAAGTCCACCTGTTTGCGAAAAATACACTAGATAAAATGCGCTAGGAATTATCATCAAAACAAAGAGCAAAATTCGCGCTATTTTAAATTTAATCAATCTAAAAACTATAAGTAAAACAAATGCCAAAACAGCGAAAAAAGCGAAATTTAGACTAGCTCTACGAGTCGCTAAAAGGGTGTGTGTAGTAAATGTCAAAAACAGCGGAATGCTTATGAGTAAAAAGATAAAGCAAAATTTCTTAAAAAACGCCGCTCGCTCCTGCCAAAGCCCCCCCCCAATGGCGATAAAAGCGCTCACAAAAATCATATCGATTAAGAAAAATTTAACTGCTACTAATCCTATTGGCATGCCCTTAACTAGGACATACGCAAGCGATACAAACAAAATATACGAAAGCGCAAAAAGCACGAAAAAATTAAGTGAATTTACTCGTAAATTTATAAAATTTAAATCTTTCAATCTCCCTCCTTTTACTAAATTTACAATATTTCGCCGTGTGTGTAACTTGCAAAATGCTATTTATTAAATTTATTCGGATTTTAAATTTAATCAAAAAGTCCCCGTTCATCGGGGCTGGTTTCGTATCCTAGGGCTGATTTTGCGCGCACGCTCATAATGCGCCCTTTGGCTGTCTTTTCGATATATCCGTTTGCCAGTAAATACGGCTCGATGACATCTTCGATCGTGCCTTCATCTTCACTAAGTGCCGCTGCGATGGTGCTTAGCCCCATGGCTCTCTTGCCCGCTTCGCCCAAAATCGCAAGGTATCGCAAATCCATCTCATCAAATCCAAGCTCATTGACCCCAAGCGCGTCCAAACCCTCGTTTGCGCGCTCTTTGGTGATGATTTCCTCGTCTTTGACCTCAGCAAAATCTCTTATGCGTTTCAAAAGTCGAAGCGCGATGCGTGGCGTGCCACGGCTACGACGCGCGATCTCGCTACTAGCGTCTTTTTCGCATTCTTTTTCGAGTTTGATCGAGGCGATTTTTACGATTTTGGCTAGTTCTTTTGGTGTGTAA
The DNA here is from genome assembly GCF_027737645.1 of Campylobacter sp. JMF_15 NE4. NCBI lineage: Bacteria > Pseudomonadati > Campylobacterota > Epsilonproteobacteria > Campylobacterales > Campylobacteraceae > Campylobacter > Campylobacter sp. JMF_15 NE4. The sequence goes on from NZ_JAOVTY010000004.1 coordinate 48,514, forward strand.
AATTGCAGGCGAAACTGCATACCAAAGCGATCTCGCAGTGGCGCTGAAATCATACCGGCTCTGGTCGTAGCACCGATAAGTGTAAATTTTGGCAGATCGATTTTAATGGTTTGGGCAGCAGGTCCTGAGCCGATGACGATATCAAGGCGGAAATCCTCCATCGCAGAATATAGCACCTCTTCGATCGCTGGGCTAAGGCGGTGAATTTCATCGATAAAAAGCACATCACCCTCTTCGAGATTTGTCAAAATCGCGGCCAAATCGCCGCTTTTTTCTATCATAGGAGCGGCGGTTACTTTGATATTAGCCCCCATTTGCGTGGCGATAATGTGCGCAAGCGTGGTCTTGCCAAGCCCTGGTGGCCCATAAAACAGCACATGATCTAGGCACTCGGCGCGCTTTTTAGCGGCCGTGATTGCTATGTTTAGGTTCGATTTGATTTTTTCTTGCCCGATATAATCCTCGAAATTCGCCGGTCTTAGCGAAATTTCCGACGCTTCATCTAGTTTTAATTTTTCTATTTCTACGATTCTGTCCATTAAATTTACCTATTTCAAATACTCAAATTCTTCGCTTGGGAATTTGCCAGTTTTTACATCGTTAGCGTAGTTTTTCACAGCTTCTCGCACGAGTTCGGCGCCGTTTAGGTAGCGTTTTACAAATTTTGGCTTAAACTCGTCAAAAAATCCTAGCATATCGCTCCACACTAGCACCTGTCCGTCGCACGACCCTGCGCCGATACCGATAACAGGGATATTTGCTACGCTCATTACTTTGTTAGCTACGCTTGAAATGGTGCCTTCGAGCAGAAGCAAAACCGCCCCAGCATCTTGCACGGCTTTGGCGTCATCAAGTAGCGAATTTAGTGCGTTTTTCTCGCGACCGCTTACTTTGTAGCCACCTTGAAAGCGAGAAAGTTGCGGGCGCAGTCCTATGTGGCTCATAACGGCAATGCCGTTTTTGCTAAGAAGCTCGACGGTAGCGGCAAAGTCCTTTCCGCCTTCGATTTTAACGGCGTCGCAACCTGTTTTTTCATAGACTTTGGCGCAGTTTTTAAGCGCAAGCTGGGGCGTGGCGCACGAACAAAACGGCATATCCACGACCAAATACGGGCGAGTTAGACCACGCCTGACAGCCCTTGCGTGATAAATCATCTCATCGACACTTATGCCGATTGTCTCAGCGTGTCCGCCAAAGCTCATATTTAGGCTATCTCCTACTAGCACCATATCGACTTGATCGTTAAAAATTTTGGCAAAAAGTGCGTCATAGGCTGTAATCATAACGATTTTTTCGCTGTTTTCTTTCATTTTATAAAGGTCATTTATAGTGATTTTTGCCATATTTAATCCTTTAAAATTTTTTGCGATTATAGCCTAAATTTGGCAAATTTAACCCAAATTTGACAATATAAAATTTTTGAAGTAAAATGTGCGACTTCCTTTTGGGGGTGACTTGGCTTCGACAGAAATGGATTGGTCAAGGTGGCATGCCGCTTCGGATATAGCGTATAAAATCCAAATTAAAATTAAACGCAAATAACAAAAATTTTGCTCCTGCTTACGCAAAAGTAGCGTAATCGCAGTCGAGCCCTGCACTGCGCCCATACTATCTAAGCGCGGTAGCGGGTAATCCTAGATAGCGTAGTTTCGCGCTCTGACGAGGCGCGGGGCGAAATTTAGTCTTTGCTTTGGCGAGTTGTTTTGGAAAGTGAGCAAGCCGGGGCGAGAATTTCACTTTTGCTAAGCATGTAGAGGCTTTGGTCGTTTGTTTTTGGACTGCGGTTCGATCCCGCACACCTCCACCATTTAAGCTTTTTTTAAGTTATTTTCATAAAATTTACAAAATTTCACAAATTTAAAGGCAAAACAATGGCTAGAATTTTCATCACAGGCGATACACACGGCGGTTGGCGTGGGTTTAGCGGTGAAATGAAAAGGTTTGAAAAGTTTAGATACAAAACCGAAAAAGAGCTTTGCAAAGATGATTTTCTCATTATCGCAGGAGATTTTGGCTTTATTTGGGAGAGCAAACCAGATAAAGATGAAATTCGTTGGCTAAAATACCTTAATGAGCGAAATTACACGACACTTTTTATCGACGGCAACCACGAAAATTTCAATCGCTTAAATTCGTATGAAATTAGCGAATTTCACGGCGGAAAAGTGCATAAAATTTCTGAGAGCATATATCATTTAATGCGGGGGCAGGTTTATGAGCTTGCAGGGCACAAAGTCCTTAGTATGGGCGGTGCGGCGAGTATCGACAGAGAGTATCGCACGCAAAACATATCGTGGTGGGAGGGCGAAAATATCAGCGAGGCTGAGCTAAACGAGGCTTACAAAAACCTCGCCAAGCACGATTTTAGCGTGGATTTGGTGCTTTCGCACACTGCGCCGAATTCTATTGCGCCAAAGGTGCTAGCCATAAACGAGTTTGCGCTAGATTTCCGCGATCTAAACGGCGATTTGTTAGAAGAAATTTATCGCAAAATCAAATTTAAAAAGTGGTTTTTCGGACACTTTCACGAGGAGCTTTTTTGCGTAAATAGCCAGTTTGTCACACTTTGGCACGATATAGTGGAGCTGAAATTTGAGAGCGAGAAAATCAAGCATTTGTGCGTGATTTAATCTTGCTTCGCAAATTCTAAACACTGCGCCGAAATTTTAAAATTTCCAAGGGGCAAAACCATTTAAAATTTTGCCATTTTGGGTTTATTTATGCTTTTTTCGTTTATTCTTGCGCGGTTTTGACTTGCCAGCTTTATCACCAGTAAAAATTTCATTTTTATGTGCATATTTTTGTTTTAAATAGCGCTCGTAATCCACCAAATCCCCAAAACATTGTTTGCACCTTAAATTTTTTACCTCATAAAAATAAAAAGTCTTTTGACAATTTTTGCAAAAAAATAGTTTATTTTGATTGCTTTTTTTACCAAATAAAAAAGCAAAAAGCGAGGCAAAAGCCACAATAAAAGCAAAAATTTTGCCCCTTGTGCCAAGTCTTACCCAGCCTTGGTATTTGTTCCACACTTTATATCCGTTTAGCGAAGCAAAGCCATCAAAAAAAGAGATTGCAGATATCATAAAAGTGCCAAGCTTATCAGAGCGAAAAGCATAGATAAAAAAGAGCATAACACAAATAAAAATGATGTCGAAATAATCCATACCAACACTAGATAAAAGCCCATTTATAAGGCTGTTTTGCCTAAGCATTTCTATGCCAATACAGACAAAAGACAAAAAAAGAAAAATTTGAAAATAGTTTTTATTTTTTATCTGGCTAGGTAGCGATAAAAGGGTGTAAATCACGAGAAAGATTGTTAGAAAAATTTGGATTTTTAACTGCATTTTAACTCATCAAACAAATTTATCGCAAATTCGTCGAATTTTTTACCTTTTAAGTGTGCTTTGCAAAATTCTACGATTAGTCCGTGAAATAGCGCAAATGCGCCGTTTTCGTCGTTTGAAAAATTTTTGTAGCGAGAATTTGCTAGTTTAAAAACTTCGCTAAATTCTAGCCCGCCAAGCCACTCGCTAAGCTCGTCATAGCTCTCAAACTCATATCCAAGCGCGCCTAGCAAACGCGCAGAGTAGCTATCTGCGACCATTACAGCCCTTCCGCACGCATAGCACAAAATCGCGTCGCAGGTTTCCGCGCCTATGCCTTTTTGGCTTATCAGCCACTCACGGCTTACGGCGCACGCGAAATTTTCAAAGTCGCCAAATTCTGCCTCAATCACCCTGCAAAGCGAATTTAGCCGTTTTGCTTTTTGATTATAAAATCCGCTTGGTTTGATAATTTCTGCCAAATTTTCCACGCTTAAATTTGCTAAATTTTGCAAATCCAAAAGCCCAAATTTCCTTAAATTTTCAAGTGCGAGTTCGGCGTTTTTCCAGTTTGTGTTTTGGATCAGTATCGCGCCGACAATCACTTCAAATTCGCCAAAATTCGGCCACCAGCGAAAATCATCAAATTTAATCGCGCCAAAAAGTGCGCGAAATAGCTCAGTCGCGCTCATTTTCGGGGCTAAATTTCGAAAAAAATTCGCTTGCATAGCTTAGCGCAAACTGCTTTGCAATCCGCCCACTTCGGCTCGCCCTAACCCTCGCAAACTCGCTAGCTTTGGCGCGCAATTCATCAAGTGCGCTAGAAAATTTTGCCCTAAAATCCTCCACGCTCATAAATCTAAATGCCGCGAAATAGCTCTCCACCACGCCCAAATACTCGCTCATATTGCCACTATAAAAGCTAAGTTGCAAGCCAAATCGCTCGCTAAGGCTAATGCGCTCGTTTTTGGCGTCGCTTAAATGAAGCTCGTCGGTGCCCACCTGCGCGCCCATGTTGTCGCTAGCTAGCTCGCTTAAAATGTGTCTGCGATTCGAGGTCGCATACATTAGCACATTTTTTGGCGCGCGCTCCATAGAGCCGTCAAGTAACGGTTTTAGGTGCTTGTAGGCGTTTTCGCCAAGCTCGAAGCTTAAATCATCGCAAAAAATAATGAAATAATAATCCTGAGCGCGAATTTCATCGATTATGTCGATGAGATACTCCAAATCATCTTTGCCGATTTCGACGATTTTAAGCCCGTCTTGCAAAAATTTCGTAAAAACTGCCTTTGCTAGGCTTGATTTGCCACACCCTGGCTCGCCCCAGAGCAAGGCGTGATTTGCCCCGCGCCCGTGGATAAAATTTCGCGTATTTTCTACAAGCGCGGTTTTTTGCGCCTCCAAGCCACAAAGCGCGTTAATATCCACAAAATCAATATCCTCTATCGCCCGCAGTTTTAATCCGTGTCTGCGAAACTGCGCTACTTGCACGCTTTGCCAATCTATTTTCAAATTTAACTCAGACATTTTTATTTTCCTTTCGCAAATACACTAAAATTTCCGCTAGCACATCATCATCGTCTTTCGAAGGCGATTTTAGGCGGATTTTCTCGCCATTTTTATCTGTGATTACGATATTTACTTCCATGCTCGAAATCGCGCGCACACCGATATTTTGGGCTAGCACCTTTATCATCATCATATCAATGAATTGTTTGGTATAAACATCAGCCTTGCCGAATCTATCCTCGATTTCAGCGTAAATTTCATTTATTTGCATAGCGTTTTCGCATTTGCTAAGCCTGCGGTAAATATCAAGTCGCAACCTATCCTCTGCGATATATTCGCTGTTTAAAAAGGCATTGACTGAAATTTTAAGCTCGACGCTTGAAATGATTGTTTTTTGGTTTAAAAGCTTGTTTATCTCATCTTCTAGCATACGCAGATACAGGCTGTATCCGATAGCCTCGATATGCCCGCTTTGCGCTTCACCGACAAGGTTTCCACCACCTCTGATTTCTAGGTCGTGATACGCTAGCACTGAGCCCGAGCCTAGAAATGAGTTGCTCTCTAATGCCACGAGCCGTTTTAGCGCGTCGCTAGTAAGGGTAGTTTTATCGCCAATCAAATAGTAGCAAAATGCCTGTTTGTTGCTGCGCCCTACCCTGCCACGAAGCTGGTGCAGGTCTGCTATGCCGAATTTATCGGCATTGTCGATTAAAATCGTATTGACGCGTGGCATGTGGATTCCACTCTCGACTATGCTCGTGCATAGCATGAGATCATACTCGCCAGCGATAAATTTAGCTATCTCGTCCTCGGTGGTTTGCGCATCGATTTTAGAGTGTAAGATTACGATTTTTAAATTTGGCAAAATTTCAAGCAGCCGTTTTTTCACGCTAGGCATACTTGCGATATGATTATGCATATAAAAAATCTGCCCGCCACGGCGAAGCTCGCGCGTAATCGCCTCTTTTACGATTTTTTCGTCCCATTCTTTGACCATTGTGCGCACATCGAGGCGATCAAGTGGCGGAGTTAGAAGCGTGCTATAACTCTTAATCTGGCTTAACGCCATATTTAGCGAGCGTGGAATCGGCGTAGCAGACATGCTTAAAAGGTGCGAATTTTGCGATTTTTCCTTTAATTTCTCTTTTTGTTTTACGCCGAATTTATGCTCTTCATCGACGATTACAAGCCCTAAATTTGGCGCTTCGACATTTAGCAGGCTATGCGTGCCTACGCACACAATCGCTTCGTTATTTTTAAGCCGTTTTAAAATTTCGCTTTTTTCCTTTGCCTTGCTAAATCTATCTAGCCTAAAAACAGGGATTTCAAACTCTTCAAATCTCGCTTTTAGCGTGGCGTAGTGCTGAGCGCACAGCAAAGTCGTCGGCACGAAAAAAAGTGCTGAAAAGCCACTTTTTATCGTGGCAAATATCGCGTTCATCGCCACTTCTGTCTTGCCAAAGCCCACATCGCCGCTTAATAGCCTATCCATGACCTTGCCACTACGCAAATCTTGCAAAATCGCGCTAATCGCGCTTTCTTGATCTGGCGTGTATGAAAACCCGCTAGAAGCGATAAATTTGGCGTAATTTGGGCCAGTATTTTCTATCATCACGCCACGAATTAGCTCGCGTTTAGCGGCGGTTTGGATTATTTTGCTAGCGATGACAAAGAGCTTTTCGCGCACCTTTTCTTTGATTTTCGCAAAGCTTGCCTTGCCTAGGCGATCAGGGCTTACTACGCCACCGCCAGCGATATATTTGTCGATTTTGTTTAGGTATTCCACAGGCAAAAGTAGTTTGTCGCCGCCTTCGTATATCAGGGCGACAAACTCACGCGAATGCCCCAAAACGGTGGCTAGTTCAAGACCAGCGAATTTGGCGATTCCGTAGTCTTCATGCACGACAAAATCGCCAGGATTTAGCTCATCGAGCGCAAGGCTAGATTTGCGAACGCGCTTTTTAGGGATTAGCTTGTTTAATGAAACGATAATCTCATCAGAGCTGATTAAATTTAAGATAAAATCCTCTTTTAAAATTTTCGCATTGCTTAAATTTGAGAGATCCAAATGCGCCAAAAGTGCGTCATTTCGCGCGATAATGGTAATTTTATCATTTTTGTGAAATTCGAAAAATTCGCTATTTGGCGTGATTTGCAAATCCTTAAATTTACGCGCGGCAGGTATTAGCGGCAGTGTATCAAGGACGCTTAGATCCCTTTCGGCAAAGATTTCATCTTTTTTGATAGGACACGCTAAAACCGCGCTAAATTCTTGCAAATAATCCGCAAACCCATCAATAAACCAAAACCCAAGCGAAGTTAAATCGTTAATCAAAGCGTCGCTATCAAAGGCGCTAATTTTTTCGTTTGCGCTCTCAAACTCGCCCTTGTTTAAATTCGCCAAAAACGGCTCAATCTCGACGCTTTCTAGCTCGATTTTTTCGGATTTTTGCGTATCAATGTCAAAATGCCTAATGCTCTCGATTTCATCATCATCGAGCAAAACCCTCACCCCGCACTCGCCCCCAAGCGGGAAAATATCGATAATCTCGCCACGAAAGCTAATCTCGCCTGCGCTTTCGACGACCTGCGTCACGCTGTATCCAAGGCGCAAAATTTCATCTTTGAATTCAGCCAAATTTAGCTTTTGGGCGAATTCGATTTTTATCCCTTTTAATTGCGATTTTGTGGGGAGTTTGTTTAAAATCGTGCGAACTGGCGAGATTAAAATTTTGCGCCCTTCGCATTTGTAATACGCGCCAAGCGAGCGTGAAATGCCGATTAGCTCGTCGTAGTAGCTTCGCAAATCCTCGCCAAAATGCGCCCTAAAATCAGGCAAAACAAAGGTTTTAAAACCCAAAAATTTCAGCACCTCAGCGCAAAGCGCGCTATCTTTTTCATCATCTGTGATTAAAATTTGAGGACAAATTTGCGCAGAATTTTGCGCTAAAATTTGCGAAAAATACTCATAAATTCTAGCTTGCATTATTTTTGCGCCCCACTTTGAAGCTGGCTTTGCAAGACGCGGTTTATCTCATACCACGATACATTTGGCTCGACCGACCAGATATTTAAATTCGAGCTGTCCCACAGCATGAAATTTAGTGGATCTAGCGTCATACCCAAAAACCGCACCTCATAGTGCAAATGTGGCCCCGTGCTATACCCTGTATTGCCCGTGTAGCCGATAATCGTGCCTTTGCTAACCCACATGCCAGGAGCCACACTAACCGAGCTTAAATGGCCATACCTTGTCGAAAATCCGTAATTATGCGTGATTCGCACGAGTATGCCATATCCGTTTCCACTCTCCCCGGCAAAATCGACAAATCCATCTGCTGTGGCTATTACCGGTGTGCCGACACTGGCGCGCAAATCTATGCCGTGGTGCATGCGTTTGACACCGGCTATCGGGTGCGTGCGCATGCCGTAATTATCGGTGATTCCGCGGTTTTTTATCGGGTAGCGGTTTGGTATGTATTGAAACATCAATTTATAGGTGTTGTCGTTTGCGCTGATTGTTTTAGCGTTTGATTTGTTGCGCTGGGCTAGTCTTTCGCTGAAATACTGCGCGATTTGCGCGTCGCTCTCATCGCCGTCAGGGCCTTCGTTTGCGATATCGAGTGTAGTTTGTTCGCGCATTTGATTTGCCTGAATTATCAAATTTTGATTTTGTTTTTCTAGCTTTTCGATCTGCGCCATTAGCGTAGCATTGGTGGTTTTTAGGTTTTTTTTGTCGTTATTTAGGCGAAAAAGCGCGAAAAACAAAACGAGCAAAAACACAATGATAAATGCGACTAAAATTTTAAGTTGAAAGCGAAAATTCTCGCCAAATTGCATAGTTTTCGAGCCGAAATTATCACTAATTGTGATTTTAGTTTTTGCCAAATTTCGCCCCGTTATTATAAAATTTCAAAAATTCCTCGACTAAATGAAACGAACCAAACACCAAATAAAGCTCATTTTCATAGGTCTCGCCCCCAAATTTGGCGTGCGCGATACCAAGCTCGTCCAAAGCCTGCGTAATCATCTCCCCACCAAGCTTGCGACCTGGGGCCTCATAAGGCAAAATTTGGACATTTTTGATAATCGGCGCAAGGGTTGAGAGAACCTTTTTGATATCCTTATCGGCAAACGCGTTGTAAATCAGCGTAAATTTTTTGCCTGCAAATTCCTTGGCAAGTGCTGCGGCGGCTAGTTCGTTATGCCCCACATCGATAATGATATTTGGAGCGATTGCTTCGGCGCGCCCAGGCAAATCAAGGGGCAAAATTTCAGCAATTTTAAAATTTAAGCCCCAAAATTTCGCCCCAGCCACGGCTAATTTTAAATTTGAATATTGAAAATTTGCTAGATTATGAGTTTTGATATATGTGACGATTTCGCGCTTTTCATCTGTGTTTAAAAAATCGCTTGCAAACGCCAAATTTGCCCCTTTTTGCGCTGCGATTTCACGCGCGATTTTCACGCTAAGGCTGTTCATCTCATCGCTTAAAATCGCGTTTTGCGCCATTGCATTGAGCTTCGTGCGCGAAATTTGCTCTAAATTCTCTCCAAGCATGCCGATATGATCGGTGCCAATAGGGGTAAAAAGCGAAAGCTTGGTATCAAAACTGCTCGTAGCGTCAAACTCGCCACCCATACCAGCCTCGAATACGCAGTAATCACACTCCATAAAATGCACCGCAGCCGCCAAAGTCAGGTATTCGAAATACGAAAGGTTATTTCTAAATTTTGCCGGCAAATTTGCTTGCAAAAACTCGTGCGCACCTTGCAACTCATCATCGCTAATCTCGCGCCCGTCGCGATAAATGCGCTCATTTAATCTCATAATATGCGGGCTAGTGTAGTGGCCGACGCTAAATTTAGCGCCCAAATTTCGCCCGTTTGCGCCATTTGCACTCATAATAATCCTAGATAAAAATCTGCCAGTGCTTCCCTTGCCATTGGTGCCGATGATTTGGGTGATATTTTTTAGCGGGAGTGCGCTACGCACTGCCTCAAATGCAGCTGGAAAACGCTCGTAATCGATCTTTTTATAATAAATCGGACGAGCGTTTAAAAAGTCAAAAACCAAGCTAGTTTTTAGCGCGTTCAAGCTGTATGCCTTTGATCGCAAGCGCAGAAATAAACTCATCAAACGCCTGAGTAGAGGCATTTTCGATAGCGTCATAGCGCTCTTTGTCGCTGATGACTGAGATTGTGTCGTGTTTGTTTTTGACTAAGCGTGAGACCGAAAAATCATGGTCCCCTACGCAGTCTTTGCTAAAAATTTCGCCATTTTTAAGCTTTGTTTTGAAATTTAGCGTCAAATTCGCGCGATAACTCGTAATATAACCGTATCTATCGTAAGTAAGGGCTGTGAAAGTTAGCCTTTTTATGCTGGCTACGATGTAGGTTTGTGCGCTAGATTTGTCGGCTAAATTTGAGCCTAGGCGCGCTACGATACCGCTTTTGACAGCGTCTTTGATAGCCACTGTGTTTTGAGGGTCTGTTTTGCTCATCAGCACATCGACATACACGCTTTTTGACATAATCTGCGAAGTGATTTTAGATACTGGCTGATATCCGCAACCAACAACCAAAACCACAAACGCAAAAACGGCTAAATTTTTAATCAAATTTCTCATTTTTTCCTACTTTACGACCAAATTTACAAGTTTGTTTTTGACATAAATTTCTTTTATTAGCGTTTTATCCTCTAACCATTTTGCGACATTTTCTTTGGCAAGTGCTAAAATTTCCGCCTCGCTCGCGTCCGCATTGGCGTCGATTTCGGCGCGTTTTTTGCCATTTACGGTAACTGCAAGCGTGATAGTATCGCTCACAAAAACCTCAGGCAAAAGCTCAATTTTTGTGAAATTTTTGCGCCCAAAAAGTGTCTGGCTTAGCTCGCTTGCGATATGAGGGACGATTGGTTGAAGTAAATTTAGGATAATAAAATATCCCTCAGTGTAAATATCAGCGTTATCCTGCGCATTTAGGGCATTTAGAGCCTCCATACACGCCGCGATTAGGGTATTAAAGGCGAAATTTTCCGTATAGACATCGTGCGATTTTTTTAGCGCCTCATAGACTTTTAGTCTCGCATATTTTTCATCTTTGCTTAAATTTGCGTGGTTAATGCTAGGAATTTTATCTGTTTTATACGCATTGCTTGAACGCTCATAAAGGCGGTTTAAAAACTTATAAGCGCCCTCTACTGCGCTATCGTTCCACTCTAACTCTTTTGCAGGAGGTGCTGCAAAAAGTATGAAAAGTCGCGCAGTATCAGCCCCATAAGTAGCGATGATATCATCAGGATCGACGGTGTTGCCCTTAGATTTGCTCATTTTTGCGCCGTCTTTTAGCACCATGCCTTGTGTCAAAAGTCTAGCAAACGGCTCGCTATCGCGCAAATATCCCAAATCGCGCAATGCTTTTTGGAAAAATCTAGCATAAAGCAGGTGCAAGATCGCATGCTCGATACCGCCGATGTATTGATCTACGCTCATCCAGTAATTCACGCTCTGCTCGTCAAATGCCTTGCCTGTCCAAGTTTTCTCATCGCTTGCATAGCGCGCGAAATACCAGCTACTCTCGAAAAATGTATCAAGCGTATCGGTCTCGCGAACGGCCTTTCCGCCACATTTCGGGCAGGTGCAGTGCTTCCAAGTAGGGTGCTTATCAAGCGGATTGCCAAGTCCTGTGATTTGCACATCATCAGGCAACGCAACTGGCAAATTTTCGATTTTTTCGCCAACCAAACCGCATTTTTCGCAGTGAATCATAGGAATCGGCGCACCCCAGTAGCGCTGGCGTGAAACGCCCCAGTCGCGGAGTTTGAAATTTACCACGCGAGAGCCTAAATTTCGCTCTTCAAAAATTTGCAAAATTTTCTCATTTGCCTCTTTGTATTTTAGGCCATTTAAAATTTCAGAATTTGCGTAAATTCCTGTTTTTTCGACATGCGGCAAGGTTTCGTTTTCGAAAATATTTATAATTTCAAGTCCAAATTTACTCGCAAACTCAAAGTCCCTCTCATCGCCTGCTGGCACAGCCATAACCGCGCCGTCTCCGTAATCAGCCAAAACAAAATTTGCTATCCACACTGGGATTTTTTTGCCAGTTAGCGGGTGTAGGACATTTACGCCTAGATACGCTCCGTCTTTATCGGCGATTTGTCGCTCTCTTGGGCTTTGGTTTAGGATCGCGCGGACCTTTTGTTCTACATCTTTTGGAAGTAAATTTTTCTCCAAAAGCTTCGCAATAACCGCGTGTTCAGGCGCAAGAGCTGAGTAGCTCATACCATAAATCGTATCAGGGCGAGTCGTAAATACATCAAATCCGTCGATTCCGTCTAGCATCTCACGGCTTTCATCGTCAAATTTAAAGCGGAATTTCAAACCCTCACTTCGTCCAATCCAGTTTTCTTGCATGGTTAGGACTTGATTTGGCCATTTTCCCTCCAAATCCTTCAAGCAATCAAGCAGTTCCTGCGCATAATCAGTGATTTTTAGGTAATATCCTTGCATTTGTTTTTGCACTACTTCATTACCACAGCGCCAGCATTTGCCGTCTTCGACCTGCTCGTTTGCAAGCACGGTGCCGTCGTGTTCGCACCAGTTTAGTAGTGAGCTTTTGCGATAAATCAACCCCTTTTCATACATTTTGATGAAAAATTCCTGCTCCCATTTTGTATAAAGCGGATCAGAAGTGGCTAGCAATCTACGCTTTGAAAAGCTAAAACCAAGCCTGTCTAGCTCATTTTTCATATAATCAATATTTTCGTAAGTCCATTTTTTAGGGTGAATTTTGTGTTTAATCGCTGCGTTTTCTGCTGGCATACCAAAGCTATCAAAGCCGATTGGTTGGAGCACATTATATCCTTGCAAGCGGTAGTAGCGCGAGAGCGCGTCGCCGATAGCGTAGTTTCGCACATGCCCCATGTGGATACGCCCACTTGGGTATGGAAACATCGAAAGGATATATTTTTTAGGTAAGTTATAATCGTCCTTTGGCTCTGCTTCGCCCTCATCGTTCCAAATTTTTTGCCATTTTAACTCTATCTCTTTGCTATTATAAGCCATTATTACTCCTAAAATTCATCTTTTGATTTGGCTGATTCTACGGTGATTAGCACTAATGAGAAAATCACAGCAATCAGCGCGCCGATACAAAGCGCGGTTATGACAGAGAGATCGCCTGGATGAACTATCATAAGCACAAACGCTGGAATTAGGTGCAAATCAGCCACAAGCGAGCTTGCGAAAAGCTCGGCTGAGAGCATATTGCGCACACCGACTTTAAGTAGCGTTGAGACTGCATTAATACTAGCAGCGATAAAGAGCAAAAGCTCGTGTCTTTCGTAGATAAATCCAGCGATTGTAGTCGCACTCATCAAAGCAAAAAATATGTATGTTACTCTTCCCCAGTTCATTTTCTATCCTTATACAGTGCCTTTTTCATACATTGCGCGCATTTTTTCTTTTTCTTTGGCGCGTCGTTGTTTATCAGCCAAAAACGCGCGGTATTTTTCCACATCGAATCCGAATAAAATCAGCATTGGCGCAGCAATGAAAACCGAGCTAAATGTTCCAGCCACGACGCCAACAAGCATAACAAGGCTAAATCCATGTATCATAGCCCCACCCCAAACGAACAAAATCACAATTACAAGCAAGGTTGTAAATGATGTCAAAAATGTCCTTGAAAGCGTAGCTGAGATTGATTCGTTGATAACCTCGGTTAGCTTAATGGATTTGCTAGTGCGCACGCCCTCTCTAATCCTATCGAAAACGACGATAGTATCATTTAGCGAATAACCCATAATCGTAAGAAGTGCGGCTAAAATTTCAAGGTTAAAATCGATTTTAAATAGTATCAGCGCACCACATGCGATAATGACATCGTGCAAATCCGAAATCACCGCCGCAATCGCAAATCTCCACTCAAAGCGGATTGTGATATAAACCAAAATCAGCGCAAACGATACACAAACAGCCATAATTCCTTTTGTGCGAAGCTCGCTACCGACCTTTGGACCTACCACATCGACCTTGCGAACCTCGAAATTTCCACTTCCTTTTAAAATTTCTTGCGCTGCTAAGGCTGGATTATCGCCCAGCGAATCGCTACTGCCAGAGTATCTAATGGTAACTTCCTCATCGCTTCCAAACTCAGTTACATTTATATTTCCCAAATTTGCCGCTTCAAAGCGAGTGCGAATTTCATCAAGCGGGGCTTTTTGATCGTATTTGACCTGGATTAGCGTTCCACCGCTAAAATCTATACCATAGTTAAAGCCCTTAATCAAAAATAGCCCAATCGAGCCAATTATCAAAATCGCAGATATCACAAATGCGATATGTCTAAATTTCATAAAATCATAAATTTTATCACTATCAAATACCTGCATTTTGCGCCTTTCTGACTTTGTAACCTAGCCAAAATTTCGTATTTTTGCTCTTTTCCATTTTGCCCATTACCACCTCAAACATACCATGAGTGCCCAAAATCGCAGTAATCATCGACGCGATAATACCTATACTCATAGTTACCGCAAAGCCCTTAACAGGGCCTGTGCCATACGCATACAAGGCAGCCGAAGTAATCAGCGTAGTGATATTTGCATCTACAATCGCGCTCATAGCGTTTTCGTAGCCTTTGGTGATACTTTGGCTAATAGAACCACCCGCTTTTAGCACCTCCCTTATGCGCTCATTTATGATGACATTAGCATCGACTGCCATACCCACGGTCAGCACGATACCAGCCATACCAGGCAGGGTTAGTGTCGCCCCAAACAGCGCCATAAACGCTATCAAAAATAAAATATTTACAATCAAAGCGATGTCCGCAAACACGCCCGCCATACCATAGTATAAAACCATAAAAATCAAAATTACAATCGCCGCGAAAGTTAGGGCTTTCACGCTTTGATCTATGCTATCTTGTCCTAGGCTTGGTCCGATACTGCGCGATTCGCTCACGCTAACAGGAGCCAAAAGCGCACCAGAGCGCAGTGCAATCGCCACATCATGTGCTTCTTGCACGCTAAATCCGCCACTGATTTGTCCGCTTCCGCCACCGATTCGCTCGTTAATGCGTGGAGCTGAATAGACCTTGCCGTCAAGCACGATTGCAAGGCGTCTGCCGACATTTTCGCCTGTAAAATCACCGAAAATTTGCGCACCTTGTGAATTTAGAGTGAAATTTATGATTGGTTGATTTGTGTTTTGATCGAAAGCAACCCTAGCATCGACTAGCATTGCTCCGTCAAGGACTGGAATTTCGTTGATTAGGTATTTATATTCTGGATTTTTCGCATCAGGGTAAATTACATCGCCGTAGCTTTTGGCCTCTTCTTCGCTCATCGTTAGGGCTCTGTCTTGGCGAATTTCATCAAGTGCCATGAGCTGTAAATGCGCTGCTTTGGCGATTAAATCTTTGGCTCGTTGCTCCTCTTCTGAGCTCTTAATTCCAGGAAGCTCGACTAGGATATAGCTCTCGCCCTGTTTGGCGACTGTTGGCTCAGCAAGGCCGAATTGATCCAAGCGGTTGCGTATGGTATCAACAGCCTGAGCAATCGCGTATTCTTTGGTGCTAGCGATCTCTTCTGGCGTTAGGCTTACGCGGTATTTCTCGCCAGTTTTGGCGATTTCAAGCCCACTAGCAGCAGAGTGAAGCAAAGCGTCAAATTTAGGCGCTTCATCGGGGTCTAAAATTTCAAATTCGAAAAAATCGCTATCAAGCTTCAAGCCGTCCATTAGCAAATCATCGCGCTTAGCAGCGTAATTTACGCTAGCTGCGATTGATTTGATTTTCGAAGTTATCGCCTCGTCGCTTTGGACTTCGAGCAGCATGTGAAGTCCGCCTTGTAAATCAAGTCCGAGGTTGATTTTATCGCCCTTTTCACTCTGCAAAATCGAAGGCATAGCAAAAATCAAACTAAAAATTGCCGCTACTAAAAAGGCAATCAAACGATATGTAATCTTACTACGCATCTAACCTTCTTGCGATATAAAGTTTGTCTAGTTCGACGATAACATCATCATTAAGCTTAACTGTGATAAAATCCTCACTTGTTTTTACGACTGTGCATTTTAGTCCGCCACTTGTGACGATTTTATCGCCCTTAGCGAGCGCATCAACCATAGCTTTATGCTCTTTTGCTTGTTTTTGTTGCGGTCTGATTAGCAAAAAGTAAAAAATCCCAACAAAGACAATTAGAGGTAATAATGTTCCAAAAAGATTTCCTTGTTCCATCGTTTTCCTTTGTAAAAAATTTAAAAAGAGAGTATTTTACATTAAATAAAATAAATAACGGCTTTTTTCTTGCGCTTGGAGTTTCAAATTTTATATTTGTTGAAATTTTAAGCCAAAATTTAAGTGGAATTTTACCACTTTTGGCTGAATTTTTCTCGCCACTAATCGCGATTTTTGCGCTATTTGTCCTTTTAAAAAGCAAAAAGCAAATTTGGTTTTGGACTGGATTTTTTATCGGCGCGATTTGGTTTTATTGGATTAGTTTTAGCCTGATTTATTTTGGACTTTCGTTTTTAATCCCGGTCGAAATTTTAGGAATTTGCCTGATTGCGGGGGCGATTTTTCGTATTTTTGCCATTTTTGATGAGCCGATAGCGCGCGCGCTCTGTTTGGTAGGGCTGAAATTTATCCACCCATTTGGCTTTGATTGGCTAAATTTCGAGCTTTTGTTTTCACATGGAATTTTTAGAGCTGAAATTTTCGCTTTTTGCGCGATTTTGGCTGGAATTTGCATTTTGATAAAATTTAGGCACAAAGCCAAAATTTTGCTTTTTTGCGCTTGCTTGATTTGTGCGCTAGAATTTAAAGAAAAAGAAGCTGAATTTTTACCACTTAAAATCAAGCTTGAAAACTCGCAAATTTCGCAGTTTGACATCTGGGACGAGGATAAAATTTTAGACGCAATTAGAGAAAATTTAGCCAAAATCGACGAGGCGATAGAAAGTGGCTACGAGGCGATAGTATTGCCAGAGAGCGCATTTGCGCTGTATCTAAACCGCGAGGAAGCCTTAAAGGAAATTTTGCTAGAAAAATCGCATAAAATTTCGATTGTAGCCGGTGCCGAGGCGTATGAAGAGTCTAAATTTTACAACAGCGCGTATGTTTTTGAAAACGGAAATTTGCGCAGATTTGACAAACACATTTTGGTGCCTTTTGGTGAGCAAGTGCCATTGCCCGCGCCGATTAGAGATTTTATAAATAACACATTTTTAGGCGGGGCTAGCGATTTTTCGATTGCGCCAAATTTTAGCTTTTATAAAATCAAAGAAATCCCCGTAAAAAGCGCGATTTGCTACGAGGCGACAAGGAGCGAGTTTTACAGCGATGACCCAAAATTTGTCGTGGCGATTTCAAACAACGGCTGGTTTATTCCTAGCTACGAACCGCACCTGCAACGCCTGATAATCCGCTATTACGCCACGCTAAGCGGGGCAAGTGTATATCACGCCATAAACGCAAGCCCTAGCGAGATAATCACACCCAAAAAACTATGGGTGAATAAATTTTTGGCATTATTTAAAACGGCGTAAAAAGCTATTTTTAAACGAGTTTTAGATAACATAATCAAATTTTTTCAAGGAGCATTAAAATGGCAAAATTTAATCGTGTGCTCGTTAAATTTTCAGGCGAGGCACTGGCTGGAAAAGATGGTTTTGGAATAGATAGCGAAATTTTAAAATTTATAGCCAGAGAGATTAAACAGCTCGTCGATAACGGTATCGAGGTAGGTATCGTAATCGGTGGCGGAAACATTATCCGAGGCGTAAGCGCGGCAGCTGGCGGTATCATCAAACGGACAAGTGGCGATCACATGGGCATGCTAGCAACCGTAATTAACGCAATCGCTATGCGCGAGGCACTCGAATACAACGGCATAGATGTGCGCGTGCAAAGCGCGATAAAAATGGAAGCAATCTGCGAAACCTTCATCATCGGCAGAGCCAAAAGACATTTGGAGAAAAAACGGGTCGTAATCTTTGCAGCAGGCACTGGAAATCCATTTTTTACCACTGATACAGCTGGCACCTTGCGCGCGGTCGAAATCAGCGCAGACGCGATTATCAAAGCGACAAAGGTAAATGGAATTTATGACAAAGATCCGCATAAATTCGATGACGCAGTGCTTTTAAATACCATTACATACGATCAAGCCTTGCACGATAATATCAAGGTCATGGACGATACCGCAATCGCCCTAGCCAAGGATAATAAGCTTCCAATCATCGTATGCAATATGTTTGAGAGCGGAAATTTACACAAAATCATCAATAACGGCGATTTAAGCCAATGTTCAATCGTAAAAAACTAAAAAAGGAGAATTAATGAGAACAGAACAAATCATAGCAAAAGCGTTGAAAGTCACAGGAGGCGATCGCTACAAGCTATCACTAATGACTACTAAACGCACAGAAGAGCTTGCCGCTGGGGCAACTCCGCTTGTCGAAAACATCGACACACGCAATATGAAATTTGCAGATATTGCGATTTTAGAATTAGCAGAAGGTAAGATTACCCTAGATGGAATCATTGACAAGGATTAGTGACGGCTATTTAGAAAGCCTTATCGAAGATATTGTCGAAACAAAAGAAATCGAGGACGCCAAACGGCTACTTTATAGCCTCAAAGAACCCACCCCGCTACTTGTAGATGCGATAAATTTATGCGTTACGCAGCATGAGGGGCAGTTTCGCAAAAGTGGCGAACCATACGCAATCCACCCGATTTTGGTAGCGTGTTTCGTCGCATTTATGGGCGGTGATGACGCTATGGTCATTTCTGCGCTTTTGCATGATGTGGTCGAGGATACGGATTTTAGCACCGAGCAAGTCGGGGATAGATTTGGCGAAGATGTCGCAAAAATCGTAGAGGGCATGACAAAAATCGTCAATATCAGAGAAGACAAACTAGCCCCTTCTGGCGATAAAAACGCTAAACTTCGCACCACAGCTCTGACATTTCGCAAAATGTTGATGATTTCGATAGAAGATCAACGAGTTTTGGTCGTCAAACTCTGCGATAGGCTCCATAATATGCTAACCCTAGAAGCACTCCGCCCAGATAAGCAAAAACGCATAGGCGAAGAGACGCTTCTAGTTTATGCGCCAATCGCGCACAGGCTTGGAATTTCATCGATTAAAAATATCTTAGAAGATCTAAGTTTCAAATATGTAATGCCAAAAGAATACGCCACAATCGCAAACTATGTCGAAGAGCACAAGCAACAGCTCCAAATAAATTTAAGCAAATTTAGCGAAACGATTAGCGAGTATCTGCTTACAAACGGATTTAGCGAAAACAGCTTTGAAATTCAAAAGCGTATGAAGCATTACTATTCAATCTACCTAAAAATGCAAAGAAAGGGCATTTCGATTGAAGAGGTTTTGGATTTGCTAGCTATCCGCATAATCGTGCAAAAGCCGATGGATTGCTACCTAGCACTTGGCGTAATCCATACCAAATTTAACCCCTTGATTTCGCGCTTTAAAGACTATATCGCCCTACCTAAACAAAACGGCTACCAGACGATTCACACTACCGTTTTTAACGACAGCATGATAGTCGAGGTCCAAATTCGAACTACCGAAATGCACAACACAGCCGAGCTTGGCGTGGCTGCGCACTGGAAATACAAATACTCAGGCTCGCTAAATCCTAAGCTTGATTGGATTAGCGATATTGGCTTGCAAGAAGCCGATGATTCAAACGCCGATGATTTATACGAATATGCCAAAGATAGCCTATATATCGAGGATATCGCAGTGTATTCGCCAAAGGGTGGAATTTTCACGCTCCCACGAGGTGCGACTGCGCTTGATTACGCTTATGAAATACACTCACAAGTCGGTCTTAAAGCCGTCGAAGCCTTTGTCAATCGCATAAAGGTCCCGCTTCTAACCGAACTTCAAAACGGCGATATCGTCCATATCATCACAGGAAACAACCCGCACTATCGTTGTAGCTGGCTAAATTCTGTCAAAACAGGCAAGGCAAGAGCCACAATCAAGGCATTTTGTAAGCAAAAAATTCGCGATGTAAATCAAGAAGTAGCGATTAAAATTTTAAGTGCGATTTTCGCCACAACCGAAGAGAGCGTGATAAACTGGGTAGAAAAAGAAAATTTAATTAAAAAAGTCGGCAAAGCAAGCTATGATTCGGTATTTTTGAAAGATGTCGTAAATGCGCTGAAAAAATACCCGCTCAAAGAGAAGCTTTTTAATATGAAATTCCGCGATAAATACAGCGTCGAAAAGCAAAAATTCGACAATATCGTAGTGTATTCAAACTACAAAATCAACGAAGTAGAGTTTGATTACTGCTGTAATCCTAAGCGCGGGGACGATATCATCGGATTTCGCAACGGACACAATGTCACGGTTCATCACAAGCTTTGCGAAAGAGCGGCAAATTTAATGAAAAGCGATGAGATGATTTTTGTCAAATGGACGCGAAACGCTCCACACAGATACAAAATCATACTAAATATCGAAAACAAACGGGGCTCACTGGCTGAGTTTTTAACATATTTGGCTAAACTAAGCGTCGATTTAGTTTCGATAAATTTGAACGAAAACAACGAAGCTGTGTCTGATTTTTTCGAAATCATTATAGAATTAAACGAAAATTTAGACCATACTTATATCAAAGACAGATTAAAAAATAGATATAAAATCGCTGATTTTATATCATTAGATGATGTGTATAAAAACTAATAAAAGGGAGAATAAATGGCTGACATTAAAGATATAATGGCAAATTTCAAACGCGGAGTAAGCGAGATAATAGGCGAAGAGCAAATCGAGGCTTTGATTACTAAATTTTACGAGAGTGGCGAAACATTTTTGGTAAAAATCGGCATGGATCCGACTGCGCCAGATCTACACCTAGGACACACTGTCGTGCTAAACAAACTCGCATTTTTGCAACAACACGGCGCAATCGTGCAGTTTTTGATCGGTGATTTCACAGCTCAAATCGGCGATCCAACAGGCAAAAGCGAAACTAGAAAAAAACTTCCTCACCATGTCGTAATGCAAAATGCCAAAACCTACGAAGAGCAAGTTTTTAAAATTTTAGACCCAGAAAAAACAAAGGTAATGTTCAACTCAGAATGGACAAATCGCCTAGGCGCTAGCGGTGTAATCGAGCTATCAAGCACATTTAATGTAGCCAGAATGCTAGAAAGAGATGATTTCGAGAAACGCTACAAGGCCGAAATGCCAATTAGCATTAGCGAATTTTTATACCCACTTTTGCAGGGCTATGATAGCGTATGTATGAAATGTGATATCGAATTTGGCGGCACTGATCAAAAATTTAACCTTCTTATGGGACGCCAACTCCAAAGAGTTTATAATGTAGGCAAAGAACAAGCCGTCGTTATGATGCCACTTCTCGTGGGCACTGACGGGGTAAATAAAATGAGCAAGAGCCTAGGAAACTATATCGGCGTAACAGACGCTCCAAACGATATGTATGGTAAGGTAATGAGTATCAGCGATGATTTGATGTGGGATTGGTATAATCTACTATCACAAAAAAGCAACGAAGATATCGCACTAATCAAACAATTCGTAGCAGATGAAGCTGTGCATCCAAAAGCCGTAAAAGAGGAGCTTGCCACAGAAATCGTTACGAGATTTTACGACGAGGATGTCGCATTAGAGGCGAAAGAGGAATTCGATAGAGTTCATGGCGGAAACGAGCTTCCAGCAGAAATCCCTGAATTTAGCGTTTCAGCACCAGCATGGATCGTCAAAGCTCTACTTATTTGCAAGCTAGCCACTTCTAGCTCGGATGCAAGACGCCTAATCAAATCAAACGCCGTCAGCGTCGATCAGACCAAAATTTCAGACGAGCAACTCCAACTAAGTGCTGGCGAATACACCTTACAAGTAGGAAAGAAAAAATTTGCTAAATTAAAGGTAAGATAATGAGCGTTAAAATCGGCAAATACGAGATCAAACACCCTATTATCCAAGGCGGAATGGGGCTAGGGATTAGCTGGGACAAACTAGCTGGAAATGTCAGCTTAAATGGCGGTTTGGGCGTGATTAGCTCGGTAGGGACTGGATATTATGATGACCTGAAATTTTCGGAAAAGTGTATCCACGATAGACCATTTTCTTCGCTAAATTTTTATAACAAAAAGGCCCTTACTCAAATCGTAAAAAACGCTCGCGAAATCTGTGGCGACGCGCCACTAGCGATGAATATCATGTGCGCGGCTAATGATTATGAGCGCATTGTAAAGGATTCTTGCGAAGCTGGGATAAATATCATCATTAGCGGGGCTGGACTTCCTACGAATTTGCCTGAATTTACCGCCGATTTCCCAGATGTGGCTCTCATGCCTATCGTTTCATCTGCCAAGGCTCTAAAAATCATTGCCAAGCGTTGGAGTGGTAGATACAACCGCCTGCCTGATGGCGTCGTGCTAGAAGGCCCACTAAGTGGCGGTCATCAGGGCTTTACCTACGAGCAATGCACCGACCCAGAGTATCAGCTAGAAAAATTAATCCCGCAAGTAAGAGCCGAAATTGATAGTTGGGGCGAATTCCCGCTATTTGCAGCAGGTGGAATTTGGGATAAATCTGACATAGATCGCGCCAAAAGCCTAGGCGCAAACGGCGTTCAAATGGGCACTAGATTTATCGGCACATTTGAGTGCGACGCTCACGAGAAATTTAAAGAGGTCTTACTAAAAGCCACAAAAGAAGATATCAAACTTCTAAAATCCCCAGTAGGCTACCCTGCGCGCGGAATTCATACGAATTTGCAAGATATGATTGCCTCTGGCACAGCACCCAAAATCTCATGCGTTAGCAACTGCGTGGCACCTTGCGAGCGTGGCAAAGGCGCCAAACTCGTCGGATACTGCATAGCAGATCGCCTAAGTGATGCTTATCTTGGCAGACAAGAGAGCGGGCTGTTTTTCACAGGCGCGAACGGCTGGAAGCTAAATGAAATCATTTCTGTAAAAGAATTAATGGAAAAACTCGTAAATGGCGAAGATAGTTAAAATTTTATGCGCTATTGTTTTTAGCGTGAGTTTCGCATTTGGCGCGAACGCTAGTAGCGTTTTTGCGAATTTTGACAAAAACTATGTCAGTGCTAGCAAAACCGCGAAAAAAGAGCTTCACAGCGAGCTTAAAAAAATTTATTCCGCCACTTCAAATAAAGATAAAAAAACCAAAATTAGCGTCCTAAAACGGCTAACTTATAGTAGCGAGGTGCTTGGGTATTCAAACTACTCTGTGTATAAATCCGAGCTAGAAAAACTAGGCGCCAAGGCCGATTACAAGCCATCTATCACGGACGCTAAAAAAACTTTAAGCAAGGCTGATTTGGAGTTTTTAAATTCAGGCAAAATCACGCCAAATAGCACGAAAATCGACAAATCAAAGCCCTTGATTTTGCAATCAATCAGTAACGATGAAAATAGCGTCAGGGTGAAATTTAACAGAAATTTAGACCACAGCGAGTATAAAAATTTCGTAATTAACAAAGATAAAGTTTATCGCTATGTCCTAGACTTCAACGCCAAAAATAGCTCGCACACCACGAGATTAACGGGCAGTTTCGTAGATGAAGTTCGCACTTCGCAGTATAACGACAAAATCGCCCGCGTCGTGCTAAATCACAACCAAAAATTTAACCCAAAGATTGAAATTTTTGGCAATGAGTTAATCATCGCCAAAGCAGGGGCTAAAATCGCCATGCCAGCACAAACTAGCACAAAAGCTACTCAGGTAAATTCAGCCAAAAGCGAAGCAAGTGCCACAAATAAAATTTACAAATCTACAAAAGGCAAACTAATCGTCATAGACCCAGGCCATGGCGGCAAAGATAGCGGCGCTATCGGAAATGGTTTAAAGGAAAAAACTATCGTTCTTGCAACCTCCAAAAAGCTTGGCGCACTGCTTCAAAAACGCGGTTACAAGGTGCTTTATACCAGAAGCAACGATGTATTTATCAACCTCAAATCCCGCACAGCTTTCGCCAACAAAAAAAATGCCGATATGTTTATCTCAGTGCATGCAAACGCCGCGCCAAACGCCAAACAAGCGCCAAATTTCAGTGGCGTGGAGACATTTTTTTTAAGCCCAGCCAAATCAGAGCGTAGCAAAAATGTCGCAGCATTTGAAAACCAAGGCGACATGGAGGATATGAACGCCTTTTCGCAAGAGACATTTTTAAATTTCTTAAATAGAGAAAAAATCATCGCCTCAAACAAGCTTGCAATCGATATTCAAAGCTATATGTTAAATTCCGTCCAAAAAAGTTACAAAAGCAAAGACGGCGGTGTCAGAGAGGGGCCATTTTGGGTGTTAGTGGGGGCTACAATGCCAGCTGTGCTCGTAGAAATGGGCTATATCTCACACCCAAGCGAGGGCAAAAACCTAGGCACCTCTGCATACCAAGACCGCATAGCCCAAGGTATCGCAAACGGCGTAGATGCGTATTTCCAAAAGAATAAGTGATGAAATTTATCAACGATGCACCATTTAGTGAAATTTACGAGGATTTTTATTTTAATTTCAAAAATCCTCTTGGCGAGAGTGAATATGTCTTTATAAGTGCGCTAGATTCGGCATTTGCTAGCAATGCGCCTATCATCGTGGGCGAGCTAGGATTTGGCGTAGGGCGCAACTTTTTGCTCTGCGCAAAAAAGGCACTTAAATTTAACAAACGCCTACACTTTGTCTCAATCGAAAAAAATCCGCTTAGCAAGGACGAATTAACCGAAATTTGGGCTAAATTTAGCGAACTCTCATCAGTTTCTAAAATTTTAATCAAAAAACTCCCGCCCCTTACCAAGGGAATCCACCGCATAAATTTTTCCAAAAAAATCACGCTTGATCTTTGCATTGGCGAGGCTAGCGAGCTAATTGGTGAGCTTGATTTCAAGGCCGATGCGTGGTTTTTAGACGGATTTTCGCCTGCAAAAAACGAAACCATTTGGAGCAAAGAGATTTTTGCCGCCCTTACGCCACTTTGCAAAAAGGGCGCGATTTTAGCGACATACACAAGCGCTGGTTGGGTAGCAAAATCACTGCGCGAGGCAGGGTTTTTCGTCGAGAAAACAGACGGATTCGACACCAAACGCCACATGATTAGGGCAAAATTTTTGCGCGAAGATGATGAAGTAGAGAATTTTTATTTTGCCAGAAAGCACCCGCAAATTTTGCCAATACAGTTTTCAAATTTCGCCGATTTATCCGCCACACACTGCCTATACGACCCTAATTCATACGATGAAGAGCGCGCGCCACAAGCGCAAACCCCCACAGCGATTGTCGTGGGAGCAGGAATTGCTGGGCTTTGCACGGCTTTTAAGCTTAAAAAGGCTGGTTTTAGCGTCAGCGTGATAGATAAAAGAAGCGAAGCTGGGCTAAATGGTAGCGGGAATTTCACAGGCGTATGCGCCCCACTGATCACCAAAGAGGGCGTGAAGCTTGGAGAAATGCACATACACGCATTTGATTTGGCTCTTAGCTTTTATGCCAAACACGCTCCCAAAAAGCTAGCTAGCCTGCTTGGGGCGCAGGATTTTGCCTATGATAGCGAGCTTTTATCGAGATACCAAAGCGCAGGAAACCCCGAAATTTACGAATTTAAAGCGCACTCAAAACCATATCCAAGCATAATGATAAAAAACGCCGTCCTAGCTCACCCGCACAAGCTCTGCAAACATTTCGCCAAAAAACTCGGCGTCAAATTTAACCACGAAATGCTAAATTTCAAAAAGCAAAATGAAAAATTCGAAGTGATTTTAAAAGACCGCGCAAGCCTATTTTGCGATATTTTAGTCCTTTGCGCAGGAAGCGAGAGCGAGGAGTTTTTCGGTCGCGGCGCAGTATCACAAAACGCCAAATTTAACCTAGATCCTAGCGTGCAAATCAGCTCCGTGCGCGGACAAACCACGCTAATTCGCCCGCTAATCAAAACCAAATTTCCACTCAGTGCCTCTGGCTACATCTGCCCAGCCGTGGGCAAAAGGCAACTCATCGGCGCGACTTACGATAGGAAGTGCTACCACGACGAAGCAAGGGCAATCGACGATGTCAAAAATCTAGAAAGCGTTGGCGAGTTTTTGAGCAAAAAGGCCAAAATCATCGGCTCTAAGGTCGGATATAGGGGATATAGTGGCGATAGATTTCCGCTAATTGGCCCAGTGTGCGAGCCAGAAAGTCTGGCGCGAGATTTCAAGGATCTGCCATGGAGCAAAAACAAAAAATCCGCTAGACGCGCCAAATTTATCCCAAATTTATACCTTAACACAGCACATGGCGCGCACGGGCTAAGCACCGCAGTTTTGGGCGCAGAGCTTATATGTGATTATGCACTTTCGCGCCCGCTTTGCGTGCCACGCTCGATCGCAAACGAGCTAATGCCATCGCGCTTTTTGATTCGCAAACTCAAAAAAGGACTAATCAAATGAAAAAACTAATCCTAATAATTCTAATCCTTTTTGCCCTCAGCGCGCTCACACTTTACGGCATTTCGAGGACAAATCCAAATTTGTTTGCCGAGATTAAAATTTTAGCTATTTTGCTAAATACCGCGCTTTTCGCCCTTGCGCTTGTGATAATCGCAATCAAAGAAAAGGACGCCGTGCGCTTTCCGTTTCTCACGGCTGTGATTTTGGCGCTGTTTTCTGGGCTCATAAACGGCGCGATAATCTTTAAAAACCGCTACTATATCATCGCAACGGCGGTTTTGTTTATCGTTTTTGTGGTCTATTTGCAGATCAAACACCGCAGATTTTCGAATAAAATTTACAAAACCAAAGAATAGTTAAATTTTAATTCAAAAATAAATTTTGATAAATTTTAAATTTGGCGAATTTGAAATTTTAAAATTTCCCCATTTCGCTGGCGCAACCCCCAAACCCTGCCCCGAAATTTTGCCAAATTCTTATAATGCTTTTGCCTCTCTACTACCTGTTGAACTCATAGTTCTCTCCTTTAAAAAAATTGGTTTTATTAAATTTTGTTATCAAAAAATTGAATACCTTTTTGGTAAATTATCAATATTTATATTTTTTTGTAAAAAATATTTCTTTACTTCCTTATATATTTCATCACTATATAGATAAATCATAAAATATCTAATTGATAACGGCGAACCGATTGCAGTTTTAGCCGGATTATCAATTTGAATAGATGAAAAAATTTCAAATCCTTTTAAACTCTTATTCAAAAATATATAAAAGAAAAATCTTATAAAAATATATGAAAAACAAAAAGATACAGATAAACTAACAATTAATATAGGTTTGTAGAATAAAAATACAACCAACATAATCATAAAATACATAGTGACAATATTTTGTTTGTGATTGCTTACATCACAACAAGTAAAAAATGGTTTTGCCATTTTATTTTCTACAATTTCACATCGCCTTTTTAATTTCCCATAATCATAAAATTCAATATATCTATTTGTAAATTTAATTTTATGGTGTGAAAAATGCGTTTTTTGAAACATAAAAATAATACTTATCCAGCAAATCGGAAAAATAATAAGCCAAATATCTAAATTACCGCTATTTGCTAGATATAATTTTTCAAATAAATTATAAAAAATCCCACTAATCATTAAAGACGGCACAAATAACGAAAATACAAAAAATTCTTCATAGTTTTGTATTATCAATGGATTTTCATCATAATCCCTAAAATTTGGATCGGTTTGTTTTTTATTTTCTAGCCATTGTTGATATTTAGCTTCTTTTTCTTTTGCTTGTTGAATTTTCATTTCGGCTTTTTTAGTCATTTGCTCTGCTTTTTCTCGCATTATTTTTTCATTTTCCAAATTTAATCCTTTTATAAAATCTCGGTCAGTATCTATGATACTGAATTCACTCAACAAGTAAATCTAAATTTGTATTTTTCATCATCTCTCCTCACTCACACTTCTTACTCTGCTCTGCGATTAGGCTAAGTTTTTTAAGCGTGAAATTTGATTTTAGTATGTGAGCTTGTAGCTCTGATTTTGCTTTTCTGCCCTGCGCCTCGTCCCGACCTGCCATGCTTCGCACACCACCGCGCGCTCGAAATGACAGCAAATTTAGCGCAGAGAATTTTAAAGTCGTAGATTGGCGCACGGTATGCACTCGAAATGACAGCAAAGTTGCAAACTCTAAATTTTAAATTTCGGGGCAGTGTTTTGAAAACCTCGCTAGCGGGCTATGATAACCCGCTAATTACGCCATCATCACTGATTTTCATATCCAGCGCGCTAGGGTGTTTGGAAAGTCCCGGCATTAGCATGATTTTGCCAGCCACAGCCACGATAAACTTAGCCCCCGTGCGAATCTGCAAGTCTTTGACCCGCAGGCTAAACCCACACGCTCGCCCAAGCAATTTTTCATCGTCGCTGAAACTATACTGCGTCTTGGCGATACACACATCATAATTTTCAAGCCCAAGCGCGCGAATTTGCTCCAACGCCCCAAGCGCGGCCTCTTCGAAAACAACCTCTTTCGCGCCGTAAATTTTCGTGGCGATTTTTTCAATTTTTGTTTTTATATCATCGGTTTTATCGTAAGTGTGGTTGATATTTTTTAGGATTTTGCACTCAGCAAGAACTAGTTTTGCCAAATCTATTGCCCCAGCTGAGCCTTTGGCGAAATTCTCGCAAAGCGCCATTTTGACACTGCGCGCGGTGCAGTAGTTGCGCACGAACTCGATCTCTTCGTCGCTATCGAAGCTAAATTTATTCAGTGCGACAATCGGATTTAGACCGAAATTTTGCAAAATTTCAATATGTCCGCCTAAATTTTCGATTCCCACCATAAGCGCTTCTAAATTTGGCTTAGTGATTTCGTCTTTGGCTGCGCCGCCATTGTATTTGAGCGAGCGAATCGTAGCCACCAAAACCACCGCATCAGGGGCGATACCTGCGCGCGGACATTTGATATCGAGAAATTTTTGCGCGCCAAGCTCAGAGCCAAATCCAGCCTCAGTTACGACAAAATCAGCCAAACTCATAGCCGTTTTTGTAGCGATTATCGAGTTGCACCCATGAGCGATATTAGCAAATGGCCCGCCATGCACGAAAGTAGGCGTATGCTCGATACTTTGAAACAAATTTGGCTTAATCGCCTCTTTTAAAAGCACGCTCACAGCCTGCTCGCAACCCAAATCCCGCACGAAAATCGGCTTGTCATCTTCATCGTAAGCCACCATGATATTTGCGATATTTTCCTTCAAATCTGCCAAATTTTTCGACAAGCACAAAATCGCCATAATCTCGCTAGCAGCGGTGATATTAAAGCCGTCTTTGCGCTCTACGCCATCAAATTTACCACCTTGTCCCACGGTGATTTGGCGAAGCGCTCTATCGTTCATATCCATGCAACGCTTCCAAAGCACGGTTTTGATTTTTAGCGGATTTCCTTGATAGATCGAGTTGTCGATAATCGCGCTAATTAGGTTGTTTGCGCTCGTAATGGCGTGAAAATCGCCTGTAAAATGCAAATTTAACTCCTCCATAGGCGCTAGTTGCGAGTATCCTCCACCTGCTGCGCCACCTTTTATGCCAAATACTGGACCAAGAGAGGGCTCACGAAGCGCCAAAGCCACGCTTTTGCCTAGTGATTTAATCGCGTCGGCTAAGCCAATCGAGGTCGTGGTTTTGCCCTCGCCATACGGAGTCGGGCTAATGGCGGTGACTAAAATCAGCTTTGCGCTGTGTGCGCCTTTTTCGCCGTGCGTGCTATACTCGCGCCCCGGAATTTTTGCCTTATAAAACCCATAAGGCTCGATTTCATCTTTTTTCAGACCTAGTTTTTTGGCAACTTTTGTGATTTTTTTAAGCTTCGCATTGTGCGTAATTTCGATATCGCTTAACATTTTTTCCCCTTAAATTTTAAATTTTACAAATCAATCTCAATGCCGATTGGGCAGTGGTCGCTACCTGTGATATCAGCGCGGATAAAGGCGTCTTTGAGGCGCGAACGCAAATTTTGTGAGATAAAAAAATAATCAATCCGCCAGCCAACATTTTTAGCGCGCGCATTGAAGCGGTAGCTCCACCACGAATAAGCATTTTTTTCATCGCCATGAATTTCGCGGAAAGTATCGATAAATCCGTGATTTATCACCTCATCGATCCACGCCCGCTCGATAGGCAAAAAGCCAGAAATTTTAGAATTTGACTTTGGATTTGCTAAATCAATTTCTCTGTGAGCGGTATTGACATCGCCACAAAATATCACGCCAAGCCCCTGCGCGACCAGCTCGTCGATATAACGCAAAAAATCTGCGTAAAATTTCATCTTATACGCGAGGCGCTCATCGTCCTTTTGGCCGTTTGGGAAGTAGATATTTAGCAGCACCACATCGCCAAATCTATGCTCCAAAACCCGCCCCTCATCGTCGCTAGCGAAGTTGCATTTGCTAACCTTGCTAGCAAATTTACTCAGGCTCGCCACGCCAGAATACCCAGCACGCGTGGCTGAATTCGTATCGATTTGCGAAAATCCCAGCTCATAAAGCTCTTTTGGGATATTTTCTGCGCTCGCTTTTATCTCTTGCAAGCCCAAAAAATCGGGCTTCTCATCATCAAGCCATGCAAATGCGCCCTTGCCAAGCACGGCTCTAAGCCCATTTACATTCCAGCTCATTAGCTTCATTTTTACCCTTTAATTATCAAAATTTGGCTATGATTATGCCTAAATTTAACTAAAATTTAAAAGGAAAAAAATGAGAAATCAGCCAAAATACAAATTTTTCGCAAACTGGGGTTATGCTTTGGCGGGGCTAGCTGAAATTTGGCGTAGTGAGCGGAGTTTTCGGCTAGAAATTTTTGTTTTTATTCCGCTTTTGGTTTCACTATTTTTTTGGAATTTTGGCTTGGTTTGGAATTTGGCTTTGGTTTTTGGCGCGATTTTTACACTAGTGATAGAGTGCATAAACTCATCAATCGAGCGTGTGGTTGATCTCTCTCACCCTGATTTTCACCCGCTTGCAGGGGCTGCAAAAGATACCGCCAGCACCGCTGTAATGCTCACTCTAAGCCTAAATTTCGCCCTGTGGGTATGTGCGATTTGTGGTAAAATTTTTGGCTAAACACTGCACCGAAATTTTAAAATTTAAAATTTTTACACCTAATTTGTCATTGCGAGAATTTTGCGTTAGCAAAATTCGTGGCAATTTACGAGTAAAAAATTCCTTGCACCAAATTTGCTGTCATTGCGAGCGAGTGTAACGAGCGTGGCAATCCAGGGAAATTTAAATTCAAAATTCAACCTAAATTTTGCATTGAACGATTTTGTAAATTTTAGGCGAAATTTTGCTTTTCTTGTAAGGGGGAAGGGGGCTTGAATTGCGAGGTCGCGCCCCTTCCCCCTTACAATCCCCCAACCCCCGACGACGCTTTACAAGGTGGCTAAATTTAAAGCTTCGCTTTAAATTTAGCTGATTTTATTTTTACTGAAATGCTTCGCATTTCTTTACTTGTAAAATCAACGAAAATTTCGCTAAAACCTCGCTCTCTGCCCCGACGCTCGTGGGCTCTCCATGCCCCGAGTATAAAACCACCTCATCTGGCAGGGTAAAAATCTTGCCATCTATGCTAGCTTTTAGCGCGCTATAATCCCCGCCTGGCAAATCCGTGCGCCCAAAGCCCGCGCGAAAAATCAAATCCCCACAAAACGCCAAATTTTGCCCCTTACTATAAAACACCACGCTATCGCTCGTATGCCCTGGCGCATAAATCACAGCTAGCTCGCACGCCCCGCTAGCTAGCGCGATTTTATCGCCATCTTTTAGGGGCGTGAAATCCTCTATGATTATCTCTTCGCCCGTGAAATTCGATAGATTATAGTCTGGCTCGCCCAGATACACGCCCGCGTTTTCGTGCGCGAGTATCGGCACGCCCAAAGCCCGCGAGAGCTCGCTAGCTGCGCCAATGTGATCGAAATGTCCGTGCGTGAGCAGGATTTTTTCGATTTTGAAATTTCTCTCTTTTATAATCCCCAAAAGCTTGTCCGCTTGCGCCCCAGGGTCGATTACAAACCCTGCCCCACTCGCCTCGTCGATAAAAAAATAGCAATTCTCGCTGATATAACCCGCCACTTCCACGCATAAAACCATATTTTCTCCTTGAATTTCTCCAAATTTTACGCTCTTAAATTTAACCAGCCATTAAATTTAGCCAAAAATTATCCTTGATTTACCAAAACGCAGTAAAATACGCGCTTTTGCAAATTTTTTCAAAGGAGAGCTTATGAAAAAGCTTTTGGCCGAGTTTCTTGGCACATTTTGGCTAGTATTTGGCGGTTGCGGAAGCGCGATTTTCGCCGCATACAACATCGGATTTGTCGGCGTTTCAATCGCCTTTGGTTTGACCGTGCTAAGCGGTGCTTACGCATTTGGACACATTAGTGGCGGACATTTTAACCCAGCAGTTTCAGTGGGCTTGCTATGTGGCGGCAGATTTAAAGCTAGCGAGTTAGCAGGCTATGTCATCGCCCAAGTCCTAGGCGCGATAGCAGCAGGCGGTGCGCTATATCTAATCGCAAGCGGAAAGGCTGGATTTGACATCAGCGCAGGATTTGCGACCAACGGATACGGCGAGCACTCACCAAACGGATATTCAATGCTAAGTGCATTAATCGCAGAAATAATTCTAACTGCATTTTTCCTAATCGTCATCATGGGCGCGACAGATAGGCGCGCGCCAAGTGGCTTCGCACCGATTGCGATTGGACTAGCCCTCACACTAATCCACCTAATCTCAATCCCTGTAACAAATACTTCTGTCAATCCAGCTCGTTCAACTGGCGTGGCGATTTTCCAAGGCGGCTGGGCGCTTAGCGAGCTATGGCTATTTTGGGTAGCGCCAATCATCGGTGGCGCAATCGGCGGAATTATCTATAAAACTTTTTTAGAAAAAGAGTAAAAATAAAAAAGAGAAATTTAGCATTTTTGCTAAATTTCTCTAAATTAAAATTCTAAAATTTAATTAAATTTTAAAATTTAAAACTTACCCCCATATTTCCTGAATATCCCTCTTCTTTGCCAACATAACCTTTTGCACTTATGTCAAATTTAAATGAATTTGTCTCATAAGTGTATCCGATTTCGCCTATTCCTGTGCTTCCTTTTAAGCTTGGACTTGCAATACTTGCAAAACCAAATGTAGGCAGGCTTAGCTCGCCACTACTTTTAGCGTCAAATTCATATTGATAAGCAGCACCTACATAAAATGAATTTGTATCATTAAAGCGAATAGTATCTCTTAGACCTATTTGAGCTCTTTTTGATGTAACACTATCTAAGCTCACATCTACACCTTTGATATTTAATTCACTACCCTCTGTATAAGAATAAATAAATCTTGAATAAATATCTAAATTATTCGAATCTGTTAAATCAAATATCTTTCCTACACCTATATGAGCACCATAATAAGTAGAACTTATATCAAATTCATCATATAGTGATTTTTCATATTCGGTTTTTACGCTACCTACTCTAAAACTTCCGTCTATATAATAATTGCTCAAATTTTGATATTTAGCAAACACTCCACCACCGATAAGTTCAGTATCACCTTTGCCTAACAAACCATTATCTAGTTTGCTTTCATATTCACCTTTAC
This sequence comes from Campylobacter sp. JMF_15 NE4, assembly GCF_027737645.1. Classification (NCBI taxonomy): domain Bacteria; kingdom Pseudomonadati; phylum Campylobacterota; class Epsilonproteobacteria; order Campylobacterales; family Campylobacteraceae; genus Campylobacter; species Campylobacter sp. JMF_15 NE4. The sequence goes on from NZ_JAOVTY010000004.1 coordinate 81,994, forward strand.
CGTATTCGATAAATGCACCAGTTGTGAAATCACCACTTTGTAATCTATCTGTTGAGGCTACGCCAACATTGACATTAAATCCTTTTTGATCTACATGCGAACCTGTTTTGTATCTCTTATCACTTCCATTTGCATACGCAAATACAACTGTATCGCTTGTATTGGTATTATCTAATGTAGTAGAAACGATATTGTTTAAATTTGACAAAAATAAATTTCCACTCTCATTTATAGCAATACTTTGAGATAATTTAGTCTCTAATAGAGTTTTTGAATTTTCATTTGCGCTTATAGAAGTTCTGCCACCTGTATTACTACCTGTGCTACTTCCACCGGTTGAACCACCACCAGTGCCTGAACCACCACCGGTTGAACCACCGCCAGTTGAACCACCGCCAGTTGAACCACCGCCAGTTGAACCGCCAGAACCTGAACCGCTTGTATCTTCATCGCCTTTAAAAACTAAATCCAAATTCTTTTCATCACTTAGTTTTATATAGCCTTTTACATTTACTAAATTTGCTATGTTTATATTTTTTACACCTGCTTGTTCTACACCGTCAGCTGTTTTATATTCGTCTTTGACATTTAGCGTTCCAGCTGTTTGGATAAGATGAATTTTACTATCGGCTGTTAAATTTGAAGCGTTTTGTAAGTAGGCATTTATGGTTGATTTGCTTAGGTCGGTTTCGCCACTATCATATAAATTCAAAGCTACACTATCATTTGTAACACTGCTTGGTAGGTAGAAATTTATAGTTTCAAAATTTTCTATATGTCTAGCTCGTAAATTCATAGCCGTAGGTGTTGAAGCAGTGCCTATGTTTAAAGTATTGCCACTTAACATATCTTTTGAACTATCACCTGAGAAACCGCCATATAAGCTAACCGCAACTTTTAAATCGCCTTTTATAAAATTTATAGTATTGTTTGTAGCATTGCCATTTGTAGAGTATCCGCCGTAAATATTATTTCCACTAAAAGAATTTACACTTATATTTATAGTGTTATTTGTGCTATCGTTATCGCCAAAACCACCATAAATTCTAGCATTGGTAGAAACATCGCCAAAATTCATATTGATTGTATTGTTTGACTGCTCGGTCATCTCGCCGTTATCAAAATTACTTACGATATTAAATGTTTTTATGCCATCGGTTGTATTTCGTGTAAATTCTGTTTTAGAGATGATATTATAAATTTGATCTGTATAGCTCCACCCGCTAGGTATAGGATTTCCTATAAATGTTAAATCCAGCGTTTTTTCATCACTTAAAACTATCTTTCCTGCGATATTTACTAAATTTGCTATATTTACATTAGTCAAAACTGCATTTGTCTTTGTTTCATCAAAGTTGATTATAGAACCTGCTGTTTTTATTAGATGAATTTTGCTATCTTTTGTTAAGCCCGTAGCGTCTTTTAACTGAGCATATATCCTTGTATTATCTAAATTTGTCTGAGCTGTGCCTGTTAAATTTAAAGCCGTGTATCCGTCCGTAACGCTACTAGGTAAATTAAAGCTTATGTTGCTAAATCCATATACATTTCTTGCTTTAAGACCGTCTGTTCCGCTTGTAATAAATAGATAATTTGTATTCCTTCCGCCCCTAATATCGCCTTTTATCTCTCCGCCTTGATAATATGTTCTTTCACCGAAATTTAGAACATCTCCGTTTATAGTTCCGCCTGATATGCGTATAGTGTCTGACATGTTAGGAGATTCACCCGAGCTATAACGAGCAGCCCTAACATCGCCTTCAATAGTTCCGCCTGATATGGTTATAGTGTTTCCATTAGCAAAAGAACTATCGCCAAAACCGCCATAAACATCACCTTTTATAACTCCGCCCGAGATAGTTACTTCGTTACCACCGTGTCTATCGCCACTACCGCCATAAACGCTTCCTTCGATAGTCCCGCCTTTGATAATTACTTTGTTGTTAAAAGCTCGTGTATTAGTTCCTCTACTTCTTCCACCTGAAACATCTCCTTTGATAGTTCCTGCTTCGATAGTTACACTATTGTCTTCGGCATCATTTTCAAAAGCATACCCACCAATAACATCACTTGTTATTTCACCGCCTTTGATGGTTACACTATTTTTACTAGCATAAACACCACTACCACCATAAACATATCCGCCTATCTTACCGTCATATACAGTTACTTTATTCTCATAGGCAAATGAAAAAATACTTACTCCACCTTCAACATCTCTTTTTACACTTCCGCCCCTAATAATCACTTCATTATTATATGGTATAAACTGCGGATCTTGACTATCATTTCTAGCGCCTATGATATTATCTACATTTCCGCTATTTAAATATACCTTATTTACACTAGAACTCTTTGGAGTAGCAGCATATACATACTCTCCATAAATATCACCAAAAGTTGCAGTGCCAAGATTAATATTTACAATAGTCTCGGAATTGAGACCCGCAAAGTAATCATCTCCAATATCATAGCGACAACCACCATAATACCCACAGTTTCTATCGTCTCCTGTGACAATGACTTTATTATTTACGCTATCATATCCTAGATTAAATTCATAACCAAGAGCCACATTTGGCACCACACCTGCAATCGCCATAGCCGTCATAAGGCTAAATTTTAGATGAGATTTCATCATAAACTCCCCAAAAAATGTGATGGTTTAGCATAATTATACGGGGGGGGGGGGTTAAAGTCGGCTGAAAAATAAATGAAATTTTAACAAAAAAATTAAAAATTGAGTAAATTTTGTAACCAAATTTAGAATTCTAAGCATTCTTGGATAAAAAGTCGCTTGGAGGGGAATTCCATAGCGCAAAGGCGGGCGTTTTTGTAACCGCGCTTTTTAAAAACACAGCCCAAATCGATATTCGCGCTGTAATCATTGATAAATGGCTCATCTTGTGGCGTGTGGCCATAGACATTGAAAATGCCCGCATTATCGGTGAAATCGTCGCGCCCGCTTAACACATGCGCCTCGAAATCGTCCTTTACTGCCACGAAGTCACGAAATTTCCACATATTTCCCACAGCCGAGTGTGAGACCACGAGAGAGCGAGAATTTTCGTCGAAAATGTCGTATTGCAAAAACACGGGCAAGTTTTGCAAATACTCTAAATGCTCGTTTAAAAGCGCGCTAAATTCGGGCGCAAAATACGATTTCATCGTATCACCGCCACCACTTTTGGCAATCCAGTTGATATCATCACTTGCGCCAATTACGATTTCGCGGTCTCTCACGCACCTTTGCGCGCTGGATTTTGCTAGCAAAAATCTGCGCTCGTGGTTTCCGCGCACGCAGTCATAGCCGTGCGAACGCACAAACTCGATGACTTTGGCGCTCTGAGGGCCACGATCGCACAAATCGCCCACGAAGCAAATTTTGCTATCAAATTTCGCTGGCAAGCGCGCAATCAGCGCCATTAAACTCTCATAGCAACCATGCACATCGCCGATAATGTAGATATTTTGCATAAATTTACCTTTGAATTTTTAAAAGAATTATATTAGAATTTTTAAAATTTAAAATTTAAAAAAGGTCAAATTTAACCCAAATTTGGGTTAAATTTGAAATTTACGCTACCACATTTGGGAAGTCAAAGACTACTTTTCCACTTTTTATCGTTAGCACGCACGCACCTTTTAGCTCTTTGCCAAAAAGTGGCGAATTTTGTGATTTTGATTTATTGAGTTTCGCGTCGTAAGTGTATCTTAGCTCAGGGTCGATTATAGCGATATCGGCTAGCTTTCCGACAGCGATTTCGCCTTTGCCAAAGAGTTTTAAAATTTGGGCTGGATTATACGAGGTGAGAGCTACCATTTTTTCATAATCAATCACGCCCTCATCAACTAATTTTAGTGTCAAAGGCACGAGCGTTTGAAGCCCTAAAATCCCAAACGGAGCCTTGTCAAATTCGACAAATTTATCGTCCCAACTATGCGGTGCGTGATCTGTGGCGATAACATCGATTAGTCCGCTTTTTAACCCCGCTCGCATAGCCTCTACATCGGCATTTGTGCGCAGTGGCGGAGACATTTTGAAATTCGTATCATATCCCATAAGCTCGCTCTCATCGTAAGTGAAGTGATGAGGCGTAACCTCGCAAGTAACATTTATGCCCTCTTTTTTGGCTTGATCGATGAGTTTTAGCGACCAGGCTGAGCTGACATGCGCCACATGCAGGTGTCCGCCTGTTTTTTTAGCAAGCAAAATATCGCGCGAAACCATAATCTCCTCTTTTTCGCTCGCCATGCCTTTAAGCCCTAGTAGCGCGCTTACCCTGCCCTCGTTCATCACTCCACCATGACAAAGTGAGCAATCCTCGCTGTGATTTATGACAAAAGAGCCAAAATGCGCCGAGTATTCGAGGGCTTGTCGCATGACTGAGCTATCGGTAACAGGAAGTCCATCATCGCTAAATGCCACGCACCCAGCCTCGATCATATCGCCCATTTCGACGATTTTCGCCCCTTTGCAATCTTGCGAAATCGCTCCGATTGGAAGCAGATCGATTAGCCCCCTATCGCGCGCTTTTTTAATCATTGCCTTTGTGATCGCAGAATTATCATTTACTGGGTTTGTATTTGCCATAGGCATAGCGGTCGTTACGCCCCCTGCTACGGCTGTTTCGCTACCAGTGATGACATCATCTTTATACTCAAAGCCCGGATCTCTAAAATGCACATGCATATCAATTAGCCCCGGCATGACAAGCTTGCCAGCCGCGTCGATGATTTTATCTGCGCTTGGCTCGTCCTTGCATAGGGCGCAAATTTTATCATCTTCGATCAAGACATTGATTTTCTCTGTTTTATTATGATTAATAACGGTGCCATTTTTGATTAAAATTTTCATTACAAGCTCCTATTTAAATTTATTGTGTGAAGCACCGCCATACGCATGGCTGCACCGTTTTCGACCTGATCGAGAATGCAGGTAAATCGCGGATCGTCCGCGACATCTGAGTTGATCTCCACGCCACGATTTATCGGGCCTGGGTGCATGATAATCACACCCTCTTTGGCTACTTGCATACGCTTTGCAGTTAGTCCAAAAAATTTACTATACTCCCTAACGCTTGGGAAGCTTGGCTCGCCGTCTTGACGCTCTAATTGAATTCTTAGCATTATTATCACATCTGCGCCCTCAATTGCTTCCTCGACGCTTTTGCAAATCCTGCACCCAAACGCCTCGCAGTCTCTTAGCATCATCGGAGGACCAAAAAGTCTGACATTTATGCCTAATTTTTTCATCGCCCACGCATCAGATCTAGCCACACGAGAGCGGAAAATATCGCCGATGATAGCGACTTCTAATCCTTCAAATTTGCCCTTGGCTTCATGGATTGTGAGCAAATCCAAAAGCGCTTGTGTCGGGTGCTCATTTAGTCCGTCCCCTGCATTTACAATCGAGGCGTCGCAGTTAGAGGCGATAAATTTCGCAGCACCGCTACTTGCGTGGCGCACGACAAAAATATCACTGCGCATGGCTTGCATATTTTTTATCGTATCGATTAGAGTTTCGCCCTTTTTGGTGCTACTTGAACCTGCGCTGAAATTTATGGCGTCCGCGCCAAGGCGTTTGGCGGCGATTTCAAAGGAAATGCGCGTTCTAGTGGAGTTTTCAAAAAAAGCGTTAATCACGGTTTTTCCACGCAAAGAGTCTGATTTTTTAATATCCGAGCGGTTTAGGGCTTTGAAATCCTTCGCCAAAGCGATGAAATCGTAAATATCGTCTGCACTTAAATCTTGCGTGCTAAGCAGGTGCTTTAATTTATACATTTTGCCTCCTAAAATGATTAAAATTTGCGCTGTATTTTACGCAAATTTGACTTAAATTTTTAAATCCTCGTCCTGCGAATTTTCATAATGTTTTTCAATTTTTTTGCCATTATTAATCATATCGCCAAAGATATTTAAAATCTGTCCGAAACTCGAATTTGCGTCCTTTGCCAAATCCATCAAATCCTTTTCGATCCCGCCTAGTGAGCCATTTAAATCGCGCACGATCTTCTCGCCTTTTTTGGCTAAATCCTCTAATTTATCCGCGTTTTTTTCGGCAAATTCATTTAAAATTTTCGGTGCTTCCTTGCTTAATCTTTCCAAATTTTCGCCCAAAATTTTAGCCGTTGCGGCAAATTCATCAATCGTTTCGTTGATATCTTTTGAAATTTTGCCCTCAGGCTTTGGCACTAGCTCGATTTGAACCTTTGGTTTAGCGTTTTGGCTCAAATTTGCCTCTGGCGCAGGCTCGCTTGAAGCAGTGCTTCCTGGCGCAGGCTTAGGCACGCTTTCGCTAGCCGATAAATTTTTATCCAAATTTATCTGAATTTTTGGCTCATTTTTCTCAACCATTTTTTGAGATTTTTTTTCGATCTCTTTCTCGATATCTAGGCCGTTTTGGCTAGATTTGTCGCTGTCGCTACACGCACTAAAAATAAGCGCGCAAGCAAGCAAAATTCCACATTTTTTCATACTCTCTCCTTAGTTTAAAAATAAATCACTTCTTAATTTCAAAAGCAAGCAAACTGCGATATTTGCGGCCTCTTCGCGGATATAGTTGCGATCTCCGTTTAGATGAAATTTGCCGATTATCTGTCGCCCACCAAGCTCTTTTGCCCCGATAAATACCGTTCCTACGGGCTTTTCATCGCTTCCACCCCCAGGTCCTGCTATCCCGCTAATGGCTAGGGCAAAATTCGCCCCCGAACTCTCCAATGCCCCACCAAGCATACCTGCGACGCATTGCTCGCTCACTGCGCCGTAATCTTGCAAAACCTCATCGCTCACATCTAGCCACGCGCGCTTTATCTCGTTTGCATAGCTTACCACCGAGCCGTCAAAAATATCGCTCACACCGGCTATTTCGCCAAATTTAGCCGCTAAAAGTCCAGCCGTGCAACTCTCTGCAAATGTGATTTTCGCCCCGATTTCTCGCAATTTCTCCACGGCGTGAGAGATGAAATTTTTAGGCGCGATAAACGAGTTTGCGTAGTATTTGCTCACGCTGTCTAAAAATTTATCCAGCGCGCCAAATTTCTGCTCGCTAGCGCGCACAAAGAGCAAAAATGAGCTGTATTCACTGATGATAAATGAAATTTTATAGCTTAACGCTAGGCTTTCAAGTCTAGCTTTTGCGCTCGCATAGTCTGTGTCAAATAGATAAAACCCCTCGCCCTCATTTAGGGGATCTTGCAAAATTTGGGGCAGTTTTTGCAAGGGGTCTGCTTTTAGCACATTTACAAGGCAACCCTTAATATCTAGCAAAAAACTATCCTTTACCACAAATTTAGCTGCCGATGGGGCTAGCGTGCCACAATCTTTAAGCTCCAAAGTATCAAGCGTGAGCGTGGAGAGGATTTTCCCTGCGATTGCATAAGCAACTTTTGTCGCAAAAATCGTGATATAATCGTATTTGCCGAGCATTTTTTCTATCAAAAATGGCAAATTTTTATCATTTTCATTTATAAATTTAATATCATCAATCACGCCGAAAACCTGCTCGTATTCGCGCAAAATATAGCTAAAAAATGGCGGATTGTAGCGGATAGCTTCGCCGATGATTAAAATCACATTTTTCATAAATTTCGACCTTTAAATTTTTGCCATTATAGCATAAAAAATTCTTGCATTTTCAGTCCTTTTTAAAAGCCTTTTTGCTACACTTACCAAATTTTTTAAAACACAATTAAAGGTTTTTTATGGATTACAAAGAAACACTTTTTCTCCCTACTACGGACTTCCCTATGCGAGGCTCACTCCCAGCGAACGAACCAGCGCGATTTTCTAGCTGGTATAACGAGCGAGCAATTTATGAAAAAATGAAAGCCAAACGCAAAAACGCGGGCGTCAGCTTTAATATCCACGACGGCCCACCTTATGCCAACGGACACCTGCATATCGGTCATGCGCTGAATAAATTTTTAAAAGACATTATCACTAAAACCCACTATTTTTTCGGTGAAAATATCCGCTATGTCCCAGGCTGGGACTGCCACGGCTTGCCGATTGAGCAACAAGTAGAAATCAAAATGGGCGACGCGAAAAAATCAGCTACCAAGCACGAAATCCGTGAGCTTTGTCGCGCACACGCGAAAGATTTTATTGATATCCAAAGAGATGAATTTAAAAGCCTTGGCGTAATTGGGGATTGGGAAAATCCATATTTGACACTGAAATTTAACTTCGAAGCTGAAATTTACAAAACCCTTTGCAATATCGCTAAAAAGGGTATTTTAATCGAGCGCAGTAAGCCTGTATTTTGGAGCTGGGCGGCAAAAAGCGCGCTAGCTGAGGCAGAGGTCGAGTATAAGGACAAAGAGGATTATTCGATTTATGTGGCTTTCGATTTAAGCGATGAAGCAAACGCCAAAATCGGCGCAAAAGGCGCAAAAGCCGTGATTTGGACGACTACGCCTTGGACGCTTCCAGCAAACGGCGCAATCAGCCTAAATCCAAACGAAACCTATGTCCTAACAGCCGAAAATTTCATACTTGCAAAACCGCTTTTAGAAAATTTAATCGGCGCAGGTATCACAAATGGCGAAATTTTAAAAGAATTTAGCTCAAAAGAGCTAGAAAATTTATACGCAATCAACCCGCTAAATGATAGAAGCTCAAAATTTATCCTAGGCGAACATGTCTTAATGGACGGCGGAACAGGCTTAGTCCATACCGCCCCAGGACACGGCGAGGACGATTATTTCGTGGGCTTAAAATACAGCATAGAGGTGCTAATGCCAGTCGATGAGGCAGGGTGTTTTGATGAAACACTGCGCGCGAAGGGGCTATTTAGGGCTGGTGTCGTAGATGAAATGGTCGGCATGCACATTTTCAAAGCAAATGAAAAAATAGTCGAAATTCTTGGCGATGCGGTGGTAAAAGTCGGCAAATTTACCCACTCATACCCACACTGCTGGCGCACGCACAAACCAGTAATTTACCGCGCTACAAAGCAATGGTTCATCGCTATGGATAAAGAATTTAGCGGCGGAAAAACACTGCGCCAGATCGCGCTTAGCGAAATCAAAAAGATCAAATTCTACCCAGCCACTGGCGAAAATCGCCTTACAGCGATGATTGAAAACCGCCCTGATTGGTGCATTTCAAGACAGAGAGATTGGGGTGTGCCGATTGCGTTTTTCCGCGATCGTGGCACAAAAGAGCCGATTTTCGATGAAAAAATAATGGATCATTTATACGAAATTTTCAAAGCCAAAGGTGCTGATGCGTGGTGGGATAGCGAAATTTGCGATCTTTTACCACAAGGCTCTGGCTACAACCCTGAAAATTTAGAGAAAGTTACCGATATTTTAGATGTTTGGTTCGATAGTGGATCGACTTGGAACGCTGTGCTAAAAAGCGGCGAATACGACGCAGGCGCGTTTCCAGCCGATATGTATTTAGAGGGCTCAGACCAGCACAGAGGCTGGTTTCAAAGCTCGCTTTTGCTAAGTTGCGCTGTAAATGAGTTCGCTCCGTATAAAAGCGTCTTAACTCACGGCTTCACCGTCGATGAGAAGGGTCAAAAAATGAGCAAATCCGTAGGCAACATCGTCCTTCCACAAAAAGTCGCCAAAGAATACGGCGTGGAGATTATGAGATTATGGGTTGCGCTAAGCGATTACTCCACAGATTTGAAAATCAGCGAAAATATCCTAAAACAAGTCAGCGAGCAATACCGCAAAATTCGCAATACAATTCGCTTTTTGCTAGCAAATGTTAGCGACTTAGAAGAGCTTGAAACCTCAAATTTCACAACCCTTGATAAGTGGATTTTAACCCGCGCAGTAAGGACTTTTGGCGCGGTTGAAGATAGTTTTAGAGAGTATGATTTCTCAAAAGGATTTAACCAACTTCTAAATTTCCTAAGCGCAGATTTAAGCGGAATCTACCTAGACATCATCAAAGACCGCCTTTACTGCGACCATATCGACGAACCAAGACGCAGAAGCGCGCAAAGTGCGCTAGTGCTAATTACCAGAGCGCTGCTGCCTCTGATTGCGCCTACGCTAACTTACACAATCGATGAAGTAATGCAATACGCGCCAAGTATCGTTAAAAACGGCAAAGAAGACGCTTTTGATTTGATTTATGCGCCGATTGAATTTAGCGATTTTGTCGAATATGATGAAATTTTAGAGCAATCAAGAGAGAAATTTTTCGAAATCATCGACGCGCTCAAAAAAGACAAAATCATCAAATCAACCCTAGAACTCGCTTTGCAAACTAGCTCAAATGAAATTTTATCTTACGATATTTTGGGCGTGAGTGATTGGTTTATGGTAAGCGATGTAACCTCGCTAGATGGCAACAGCGATAATGCTTTGGCAGAATTTCGCATAGGTGATGAAATTTTCCGCCTTGTAAAATCTGATAAATTTAAATGCCCAAGATGCTGGAAATTTAGCGCAAAAGAGCAAGATTGCCTATGCCCAAGGTGTGCAAAGGTGCTAAATGCTTAGTTCGCCTCAACATTTTAGTATAGTAGTTCTCACAATCGCGCTAATCTTTGTCTGCATAGGCGTGGGGATAAAATTTGTAATAAAATTTAAGGATAAAAAATGATAAGTTTAAAAGAGGCTTTGAAACTGAGCCCTAGCGAAATTTTGGCACTTCGCGCAGATTTAAAAAGCCAAATCATAGCCAATAAAAGCCTTGGCGCGTATGTCGAGCAGCTAAGTGGCGAGGAGCTAAACGAAAGTGGCGCAGGTGTGCCAATCGCGATTAAAGATAATATTCAAGTCAAAGGTTGGAGCGTAACGGCAGGTTCTAAAATCCTGCAAGGCTACATTGCGCCTTATGACGCAACCGTAATTAAAAAGCTAAAAGAGGCAAATTTAGCTCCATTTGGTCGCACCAATATGGACGAATTTGCCATGGGAAGCACGACAGAGAGCTCGTATTATGGCAAAACTCTAAATCCACTCGATCACACTCGCGTCCCAGGCGGAAGTAGTGGCGGAAGTGCCGCTGCTGTGGGAGCTGGTCTAGCCATCGCAGCCCTTGGTAGCGATACAGGTGGCTCTATCCGCCAGCCAGCAGCCTTTTGTGGTTGCGTGGGATTTAAGCCAAGCTATGGCAGGGTTAGCCGTTACGGTCTGGGCGCGTATTCATCTAGCCTAGATCAAATCGGACCAATCACGCAGAATGTCGAGGACGCGGCGATCTTATACGATATCATCGCGGGACACGACACTATGGATAGCACGAGCTACGCTGGCGAGTTTATCAGCACGGCAGATAAATTAAATAGCGAGCGCAAACTTACAATCGCAGTCATCGAAAACTACCTAAACGAGGCTAGCGATGAGATTAAAACTGCGCTAAATTTGGCAATCGAGAAGCTAAAAAGCTTCGGACACAAGATAATTTATAAAAATTTGTTAAATTCCAAATACGACATCGCCACATACTATATCATCGCCACAGCCGAAGCTAGCGCAAATTTAAGCCGATATGACGGCGTGCGATACGGGAACCGCGCAAAGGCGTCAAATTTAAACGAACTTTACGCAAACACCCGTGGCGAGGGATTTGGCGACGAGGTCAAACGCAGAATGCTTCTAGGAACATTTGTGCTAAGTAGCGGTTACTACGACGCTTACTACATAAAAGCGCAAAAAGCCAGAGCCTTTATCAAGGCTGAATATGAGGAAATTTTAAAAGAGGCTGATTTGATTTTTATGCCGATTGCGCCTGATGTGGCGTATAAATTTGGCGAGTTAAACGACCCGCTAAAAGCTTATCTTAGCGATATTTACACAATCGGCGTAAATTTAGCAGGACTTCCAGCGATTTCCGTGCCAGTAGCTAGAAATTCACAAAATTTAAATATCAGCGCACAACTAATAGGACGCGCTTATGACGAACAAACGGTGCTTGACGGCGGGTTAAATTTAGAAACAATCGTAAGGGGTTAAGATGAAAATTTTGAAAAAAGCTTTGACATTTGAAGATGTTTTGTTGGTGCCACAATACTCTGAAATTTTACCAAAAGATGTAGATTTAAAGACAAAATTTACCAAAAATATCACTCTAAATACGCCACTTGTGAGTGCTGCTATGGATACGGTTACCGAGTATCGCACAGCTATCATGATGGCTCGCCTTGGTGGTATTGGCGTAATCCACAAAAACATGGATATCGAAAGCCAAGCCAAAATGGTGCGCCGCGTGAAAAAAAGCGAAAGTGGCGTCATCATCGATCCGATTTTTATCAAAGCCACAGCTAGCGTGCAAGATGCGCTAAATTTGATGGCTGAATACCACATTAGCGGAATTCCAGTCGTTGATGACGAGCATAAATTAATCGGAATTTTAACTAACCGCGATTTGAGATTTGAAAGCGATACCTCAGCGCGCGTTGGCGATAAAATGACTAAAATGCCACTAATCACGCTCAAAAAGGGCTCGACGCTAGATGACGCTGAGAAAGTTTTCCGCAATACCAAGGTAGAAAAACTTCCGATTGTTGATGAAAACAACCATTTAGAGGGATTAGTTACCATTAAAGATATCAAAAAACGCATCGAATACCCTCTTGCTAACAAAGACGCTTATGGCAGACTTCGCGTAGCAGCCGCCATTGGCGTAGGTCAGATTGATCGCGCAAAAGCCCTTGTCGAAGCAGGCGTAGATGCGATTGTAATGGATTCTGCTCACGGACATACCAAAGGTATCATAAACACCCTAAAAGAGCTTAAAAAACAACTAAATGTCGATGTCGTAGTAGGAAATGTCGCGAACCCAGAGGCTATCAAAGATATCGCCGAAGCTGGCGCAGACGCGATAAAAGTCGGTATCGGACCAGGCTCAATCTGCACCACTAGAATCGTCGCAGGTGTGGGCGTGCCACAATTTACCGCAATTGTAGATTGCGCAAACGAAGCGGCTAAATTTGGCGTTCCAATCATCGCAGACGGCGGTATCAAATACTCAGGCGAAATCGCCAAGGCCCTAGCAGCAGGTGCTAGCTCAGTAATGATGGGAAGCGTGCTAGCTGGGTGCTACGAAACCCCTGGCGAGCTAATCACCTTCCAAGGTCGCCAGTATAAAACATACCGCGGTATGGGCTCAATCGGCGCTATGCAAAAAGGAAGCTCTGATAGATATTTCCAAGAAGGCACCGCCAAAGAAAAACTCGTCCCAGAAGGCATCGAAGGACGCGTCCCTTATGCTGGTATGCTAAAAGATGTAATCTTCCAGCTAGTAGGCGGTCTAAGAAGCGCTATGGGGTATTGCGGAAGCAAGGATATCCCTACCTTGCAAGAAAAAGCTGAATTTGTCGAAATCACAAGCGCAGGACTTAAAGAGAGCCATGTCCATGATGTCATCATCACGCAAGAAGCGCCAAACTACCGAGTTAATCAGTGAAAATCCAAACCAAAACCCACTATTTTGACGAACCGCTCTATTTAGAGAGCGGTCGTGTTTTTTCTAAATTTCACCTAGCTTACGAAACTTACGGCGAGCTAAATTCCGATAAATCAAATGTCATTGTCATCACACACGCTCTAACTGGTAGCGCACACGCTGCTGGCAGATACGAAAATGAAAGCAAGGCTGGCTGGTGGGACAACCTAATCGGCGATGGCAAGGCAGTAGATACGAGCAAATTTTTCGTCATCTGCATAAATATCCTCTCATCGCCCTTTGGCTCAACCTGCCCGCTAGATATCGATGATAGCACCGGCAAGGAGTATCGCACACGCTTTCCTGTGCTTGTAATCTCAGATGTCGTAAAGGCGCAGGTTAGATTGCTAAGCGAGCTTGGGATTTCGCGGGTAAAAGCCGTAATCGGCGGGAGTTTAGGCGGTATGCAGGCTCTGTGCTACGCAATCGAATACCCAAATTTCGCCGAAAATATTTTCGCACTAGCCACCACTTATGCCACGCAGCCTTGGGCGATAGCATTTAATAAAATCGCAATCAGCGCAATTAAGAGCGATCCAAATTTCAAAGGCGGGTATTATGACAAAGATGAAATCGCCAAATCCGGCCTAAACGGCATGGCGGTAGGTCGCATGGCTGGGCATATTAGCTTTTTAAGCCCTGCTTCGATGAACGAAAAATTTGGGCGAAATTATGTAGAAACTGACGGACTTTACGAGCTTGACGGCAGGTTTCAAGTAGATCGCTACCTAGACTACAATGGGGTAAATTTCTCTCATCGCTTCGATCCGCTATGCTACCTTTATATCGCAAAAATGATGAATCTTTTCGATTGCACGAGGCATTATGGCTCGCTAAAAAACGCCATGGCGCAAATTCGCGCGAAACTATTTTTGATTTCGTTTTCTGGCGATATTTTGTTTCCGCCAAATTTAATGGAGGAAATGTATAAATGCATGATTGATCTTGGCGCGAAAGAGCGCGTGTTTTACACGCAAATCGACAGCGATTACGGACACGACGCATTTTTGGTCGAGGTGGAAAAATTTGACTATATCATTAAAAGGGTTTTAGATGCAAGATAATTTTGAAGAAAAAATGAAAAAAATAGGCGAGCTATTGGAGAGCTTAAACGACAAAGACATCACGCTAGATCGCTCTGTGGAGCTGTATAAAAGCGGAATTTGCCTGCTAAAAGAGGCGAAGGAAATTTTAGAAAACGCCAAACTTGAAATCACGCAAATAAACGAAGGTGCGCAAAATGATTAAAATCTGCGCTCTACAACTCGCCACGCTTTCGATGAGCGAAAATCGCATTGATTATTATATGAAAATAGCCCACGACAATGGCGCAAAAATCGTGGTTTTGGGCGAATACACGCTCAATTCGTTTTTTACCGAGCTAAAACACATGCCAAGCTCAATCACGCAAAAACAAAGCGAACACAAAATGGAGCTAATGCAAAATTTGGCCAAAAAATACGATTTACACATCATCGCGCCCATAATTCGCCAAAGCAGTAGCGAGGCTGGCGAAATCGCATGGATCAAATCCTGCGCGCATTTTAGCCCCTCTGGCGTGAAATTTTACGACCAGACAATGCTAATAAACTACTCGCACTGGAACGAGGACGAGTTTTTCCTAAACGCCAAAATTCACGAAAACGGCAAATTTGAGCCACTGATTTTCGAGATTGAAGGGGTGAAATTTGGCGTTTGTTTTGGGTTTGAAGCGCATTTTGATATGGTGTGGCAACGCTTCGACCACGAAAGCGTTGATTGCGTGCTAATCCCCACAGCTTCGACATTTGAGTCAAATTTGCGCTGGGCAGAACTGCTTAAAATGCGAGCCTTCACGCACTCGGCGTATATCGTGCGCACAAACCGCATAGGCGAGGCGAAATTCGGCGATATGGACTTTAAATTTTATGGCGGCAGTTTCCTAGCGAATCCTTACGGCGAGATTATCAACGAATTGCGCGATGAAGAGGGCGCGCTAATGTGCGAAATAGACCCTGCTATCGTGCGCGAAGCTACGGAATTTTGGGGCTTTAAGGCAAATTTGAAAAACAAAGGCTTTGCGTGAAATTTTTCCACAGACAAATCCAGCTTTGGGGCGAGGATACCCAAAACGCCCTAGCGCAAAAATCCGTCCTAATCATCGGCTCTGGCGGGCTTGGAAGCTCATTTGCGTATGCGCTAGGAGCCAGCGGGATCGGGCGAATTGACATTGTCGATTTCGACACAGTGTCGCTTCATAATATCCACAGGCAAATTTTATTTTCGCTTAGCGATGAGGGACGATACAAGGCCGATATTTTCAAAGAGCGCGTTCAGGCTCGATACGATGGAGTGCGTGTGAATACGCACAAAATGAAAGCTGATGAATTTTTTGCGAATTGCGCGGATAAATTTGACCTGATTTTAGATGCGACTGACAATCTCGCCACCCGCGCGCAAATTGACGAGTTTGCCAAGCAAACTGCCACGCCATGGGTGTTTAGCTCGGTCGATAGCTTTCAGGTGCAGGTCTGCTTCGTAAGCGAGGCGAATTTCAAATTTTTCCCAAATTTGGGCGCCACGCCAGCTGGAATTGCTGCGCCGATTGTGATGTTTGCAGCGAGTTTTGCGGCAAATTTAGCTTTGCGCTATTTAGCGGGTTTGAGCGTGAAAAAAGACATGCTTTATTATCTAAATTTTTTCTCGGGCGAATTTGAAACCAAAAAAATCGCTCTTGTTTAGGGCAAAAAATGGTTATACTCATAACGGGCGCTTCGCATACGGGAAAAACGCTTTTGGCACAAAGATTGTTGGAAAAGTATAAATTTCCGTATTTTTCAATCGATCACCTAAAAATGGGGCTAATTCGCTCAAAAAATACAAATCTTACGCCAAATGACGATGAAGCACTAACGCCATATCTGTGGCAAATCGTGCGTGAAATAATCAAAACTGCGATTGAAAACGGGCAAAATTTAATCATCGAAGGTTGTTATGTGCCGTTTTCTTGGCGGAGTGATTTTAGCGAAAAATATTTGCGCCAAATTCGTTTTATAGCCTTAGCAATGAGCGATAAATTTATCGATGAAAATTTTGATAAAATCAAAAAACATAGCTGTGATATAGAAAATAGGCTTGATGATACGACCTGCACAAAAGAAAATTTAAAAGCGGATAATCAAAATTTTATAAAGGGCTTTTTAAACAACGGCGAGAAAATCGTTTTGATTGATGATGATTATGAAAAAACTATAAGTAAGCTTTAAATTTAAAATTTAGGCTAAATTTGAAGCCCAAATTTCGATTTATTTATCGTTTTCTAACTCATACCAGCCAAATTCATCATTATCAAATTTGCTTGTGAAAAGTGGCTTAAATTTCAAATCGCTTCTGAAATTTTGCCCGTTTTTGAGCTCATTTGAGCGAAAAAACAGAAATAAATTTACTTTATCGGCGATTTCATTTAGCAAATTTTGCCCGCCTTCTATCATCACTAAGCCTGAATTTAAGGCAGTTTGCAAATCATTTGTGATAGCTACTTTGCGACCCGCAACGCTAAAAAGCGGGATAGTTTTATCAAATTCGCTTTGCCTAGAATAGATAGAAATATTTGGATTTTTTCCGCTTAAAATCAGCCTAGTATCGAGCCTAGGGCGATCTATTCGCACGGTATTTCCGCCGATAAGCAAAGCGTCGCAAACATTGCGTAAATAGTGCGAAAATGTGCGAGATTTTAAATTTGAAATTTCGCCAGTAATCACGCCGTTTGCCGAGAAAGCTAGTTTAAAAAAGCTAAAATTTCCGCCATTTTGCCACTGCAAAAACGGCTTTAAAAGCGCGTCGCACTCGTCTTTCAAAACGCCAAATTCCACTTCCACGCCACTTTGCGCTAAGATTTCGCCGCCACCACTAGCTTTTTCGCTTAAATCCGCAGAGCCGATTACGACTTTTTTAAAGCCTAAATTTTTAAGCAAATTCGCGCACGATGGCGTTTTGCCGATATGGGCGCAGGGTTCGAGCGTAACAAAAGCGGTAGCATTTTTAAGTAAATTGCCGTGATTTTGCGTGATAAATTCATAAACGAAATTTGCGTTTAAATTTTTAAACTCTAAAATTTGATTTGCAAAGCCTGATTTTGCGGACACTGCGTCTGAATTTTCAAAAAAATCGCCGTAGATTAGATTGTGAGAATTTTTGCAAATTTCGCTCAAATCCACGCCAAATTCGCTTTCATAAATTTGTAAAAATTTATTTAAAAATTCATCGCTTATCTCACAAAGTGCCACAAAAACGGCGTTTGCTTCGGCGTGAAGTAGTCCAGCTTTTTTATGAGAATTTATGCTTAAAATTTTGCCGTGCGTATCGGCTACTACGCACCCCACAGCAGGATTTGGAAAGGTTAAAATTTGATATTTCCACGCTTCATTTAGAGCCAAACTCATATAAAATTCGTTAGTCATTTTAAACTCTTTTGAATTTTTAAATTCATATTTTTCATAATTTTATCTTGTTTTGATTTGTCACAAAAATCTCTGTTTAAATCGCAAATTTTTGCACCAAATTCAAGCCCTTGTTTGATTTGCAAGGGATTTTTTGGCTCGGCTTCTAAAATTTTATTCATCGCTTGATAGCAACTTGGAATAAATTTTAACTCACAACCTTTTTCAAAATATTTCATCGAATTTTCAAAATCATTTTTATCGCTATATAAAATTCCTAGATTGTGGCAACTTTGCGGTATTTTTTTATCACAAGCTTTTGTATAGTATTGAAAGGCTCTATCTAAATTTATATCTATTTTTGGCTCTTCGCTTCCTACATGAGACCAATATCCAGCATTATGACAACTTTTAGTTTTGCCATAATCACAAAGTTTGGCTTCAAAATTATCAACTCCATAAACAAAAGTTATGTAAAGAGCACCTATAAAAATTATCCATCCAACTAGGCTAATTAGCAAAACTTTCATCTACCACTCAATATAAGTTTTCGCCTTTTTTATATCGCTAAATTTAATGCAAATTTCGCCGTCAGTAGTATCTAAGTATAAATTTTCATCTTCGAATTTAAGGATTTTTCCGCAAATTTTATCTTTTTCGCTCGTGGTTATTTTGACTAACTCGCCCACGCTTTTGCTAAAATGCTCCATTTTGCTTAGTTTTCTCTCCAACCCGGGACTCGATACTTCTAAAAAATACTCCCCGCTAACAGGCGGTTCGACATCGAAAATCGGCGATAAAATGCGACTTAGTCTTTCGCAGTCTTCTAAGCTCACGCCACCAGTTTTAGTTACAAAAACTCTATAAATCGTTTTGCCGTTTTCGCTAGCTGTTTCGCAATCGTAAAATTCCAGCCCACACTCGCTGGCAAGGGCGTTTAAATCAACCATTTTTATTTAAATCCTTACTAATTTTTTCAAACAAATCGTCCATTTTGTTTTGGTATTCGAGCCTATCGTCGAATTTGAAGTGAAGCGCAGGTGAGCGAAACCAGCCTTCTGCTTCCATGCAGTGGTTTTGGATAAAACGGCTTACTTTTTTGAGTTTTGCCAAGATTAGCTCTTGTTCCCTTTCGTCTAAGCCCATTTTATCGAGATATACAAAGGCGTCATAGCGTCCTCTTTTGCACTCGACATCGGTTACGCAAAGCCCGTGCAAAAACTCATCATCAAGCTGCGATAAAGCCTGTGGAATCAGCTCTTTTAGGACACTTGCGGTTCGTAGTCGTCTTACTTCGTGAGCATTCATAAATCACCTTTATAGCGTGGCTTGTTCTTCTTTTTCTTTGAAGCTTTCGATGAAATCCCCAACGCGCATATCGTTGTATCCGTCGATACCGACACCACACTCGAAGCCCTTAGCGACCTCTTTTGCGTCATCTTTAAAGCGTTTAAGCGAGCTAATATTTCCTTCAAACACAACCACGCCGTCGCGGATAACGCGAATTTTAGCTCCCCGTTGGATACTGCCTTCTGTAACCATACAACCTGCAATCTGTCCGATTTTTGGCACATTGATGACTTGGCGAATTTCAGCTTGACCAAGGTCTTCTTCTCTGATAATCGGGCTCATTAATCCGCCCAAAATCGCCTTAACATCGTCAAGTAAGTTATAAATGACATTGTAAGTTTTTATCTCTACACCCCGTTCTTTGGCTTTTTCTTTGACTTCGCCTGTCGGGCGAATATTAAAACCTAAAATCACGCAGTTTTCACTCGCACTTGCTAGCCCCACATCGTTTTGCGTGATACCGCCTACGCCTGAGTGGATAATATCCACTTTGACTTCGTCATTGCGAAGTTTTTCTAAACTTGCCTTAATGGCTTCAAGAGAGCCAACCACATCGGCTTTTACGATAACAGGAAGCGATTTTAACTCGCCTTCTGCGATTTTTGCGCTTAGCTCGTCGATTGTAACCTTTGTAGATTTTGATAGCTCTTTTTGGCGTTGATGTTCGTAAATTCGGCTCGCATACTCTCTTGCTTCTTTATCGCTTCCAACGCCAATTAGCGTTTCCCCGGCTTCTGGAACTTCGCTAAGACCGATGATAACACCACACTCACCCGGAGCAATCGAGCTTAGCTTTTTGCCTTTATCATCATTTAGAGCTCTAACCTTTCCATACGCCACACCCGCAACTACCGTGTCGCCGACTTTTAGTGTGCCGTTTTGCACAATCACGGTGGCAACAGGACCACGACCCTTTTGAAGTGAGCTTTCGATAATGGTTGCTTTTGCTTGGCGAGTTTTGTCGGCTTTTAATTCAAGCAAATCGGCTTGAAGCAAGACGATTTCAAGCAAATCCTCAATTCCCATACCTGTTTTAGCTGAAATCGGCACAAATTCATAGCTTCCGCCCCACTCGGTCGGCATTATATCAAGTTCCGCAAGTCCTGTTTTTACCAAATCAGGATTTGCGTTTTCTTTATCCATTTTATTAATAGCGATGATTATCGGCACACCGGCAGCTTTGGCGTGATTTACGGCTTCTTTTGTTTGCGGTTTTACGCCGTCATCTGCCGCAACCACGATAATAACAATGTCGGTAACTTCGGCACCTCTGGCACGCATAGATGTAAATGCTTCGTGTCCCGGGGTATCGATAAATGTGATATTTCGTCCGTTTTTCTCGACCATATACGCACCCACATGTTGGGTGATACCGCCTGCTTCGCCGCTAACGACGCGTGAATTTCTAATGAAATCAAGCAAACTAGTCTTTCCGTGATCGACATGCCCCATAATGGTAATTACTGGCGCTCTTGTGGTTAAATTTTCTTCAACTACTTCATCTTCGTAAGCCTTGACATAGTCGAATTCCTCGGCTTCATTTACGATATTTATCTCAATGCCAAATTCGTCTGCCAAAATTTCAATCGCGTCTTCGTCCAAAAAGTCGTTTTTAGTCGTCATCATGCCAAGCAAAAATAGCTTTGAAATGATTTCACTAGGCTGTTTTTTGATTTTTTCGGCAAATTCATAAACACGAATTTCTTTTGGGATATTTACCGATGTTACGCTCTGCTCATCGTCTTTTTTGACGACTTTTTTATGTTTTTTGCGACTTCCACGGCTAATACCAGTATCGTTCCCATAAAACTGCGTTTGCGAACCTTTGTAGATATTTGGTTGATTTTTGGTTTTTGTTTTGTTTTCGACTTGGATAGGCTTAACGGTGAGATCTGGCAAAACTACCATATCTTCATCATCATCGATGACTATGTCGGCTAGTTCGTGGTCGCTAACCAAATCGATTTTTTGGGTATCTTCTTTTTTAGAGACAGCGATTTTTTTCTTTTCGGCTTTTTTCTTTTTCAAATTTAACTCAGCGTTTGAGAAAATCGCCTCCAAGCTAGCGCTTACCTTTTCGCGGCTTTCGCTTGGTTTTTCCACCTTTGGTACTTCGGTGTCTTTTTTCTTTTTGACTATCACCAAACCACGGCGCTTTTGCAAACTCTCGCTAGCTAGGCTCTCGCCACTATTTATTTGAGGGGTTTGCGCTTCGGACTTGGATTTTGGCTCGGTTTTAACTTCGGCTTTTGCTTCGATTTTTGTTTCGCTTTTTGGTTGAGAGTGCGGCTTTTCCTCTTTTGGCTCAGGTTTTGGCTCAGACTTTGGCTCTTTGCTTTGAGAATTTTCAGCCTTTGGCTCTGTTTTTTTGCTCTGAGTTTTTTTAGGCTCATCTTTTTTGGTTTCGCTCTGCTTTTTTGGCTTCGCAGGAGCTTTTTTAGCACTAGATTTTGGCTTTAAAGACTCTGGCAAAATTCCTGTTTGAATATACTCATATATAGCCGCTGCTTCTTCGTTGCTTACCTTGTTTGACGCGGTTTTGACCTTAGTATAGCCCATTTCTTGCGCTTTTTCGATGATGTCTTTGCTTGCGTATCCAAGCTCAGCCGCGATGTCACTGATTTTAACTCCCTCAGCCATTTAAAACCCTCTCCTTAATAATCTCAAAATTTTCATATTTTCTAAATTTTGATAAATATTTAATAATTTTTTCTTTTTGATTTATACATTGATTGCAAATATAAAATTGCCGTTTTGAATTTTCTTTTTTGAAATTTTGTACAAAGGCATTAAGCCCCGCCTTAGCAAATCTACCTCTACAAATAACGCACATTCTTATCGGTTTATTCATAAAATTATATCTTACTTTTTCTTAGCTAATATTAAAGCCGTTATTATCTATATTTAAAATTTCTACCTTGAAATTTTTAAATTTATCCGCCAGCGCATTTTTTATCTTTTGCGCGTCGCTAGCATGGGCTAAATTTAAAAATGTCGAGCCACTACCGCTGAGCGAACTCATAATCGCGCCATTTGCGTAAGCCACTTCACGCACGCTAAATAGCTCAGGTAGCGCGCTCATACGCACCTCCTCGTGCATTTTATCCACACAAGCAAGCCTTAGGCTATCATAATCTTTTTTCATAAAACACGCCGTCAAAAACGCAGCGTGCGAAAGGTTGCTCACGCAATCTTTGATAGTAAAACTCTTAGGCAATTTTCCGCGAGATTCGTTTGTAGGCATTGGCGTATCCGGGATAACGACGATAGCCTTGATATCAGCGTCGATCTCGCACTTTTGCGAATAGACATTTTTGCCAGAAGTTATGCTCGAAACAAACCCGCCATAAGTCGCCGGGGCGATATTGTCAGGGTGGTTTTCGTATTCTAGGGCGAGATTTAAAATTTTGCCCCTATCTACGCTAAATCCGCGCATATAATACGCTGCCGCGATTGCTCCGACTATCACAGCCGACGAGCTTCCAAGACCGCGCGAAAATGGGATATTGTTTTGAAATGAAATTTTGAAATTTTGGTTTGGATTTCCACCTAGTTTGGTGTAAATTTCGCGGAAAATGTTTAAAAACGCATTATTTTTTTTAAGCCACGCCTTTTCGCTTCCATATCCATTTAACGAGATACAATGAAAGCTATTTTCGCAAATCTCTACTTCGTTAAAAAGCTCTAAACTAAGTCCTAGTGCGTCGAAGCCTGGTCCCAAATTTGCGCTGGTGGCGGGAATTTTTATAATCAAATTTTCTCCTAAACTGCATCAATAATGTAATTTGGTAGTATATCATTGCTTTTATTTAAAGTTGATAAATTTTGCGGTAATTTCATAGGAGCAGGCTCTAATTTTGCCATTTTTATCTCGCCATTTTCGTAAATATATGAAAATGCCTTGTTTGCCCTGATCGGCGAAAATCCATTTAGCTCAAATCCACTGACCGCGTAAAGTGGCAAATTTAGGGCGATACTAAGCGTTTTTAGCATTACAAAGCTAACTTTTATGCCCATAAAAGAGCCAGGTGTATTCGCATAGATAAGCTCTGAAATTTTATACTCTTTTAAAATTTGAGAAAATTTTTCTACCAAAAATTCATCGGCTTTTTGCCCTGGCGCGCTAGAAAATTCTAAAATTTTGTCATTTTTCTCGTAAATACCGACAAGCACGGGCGAAGTGAGTGCTACGACTAAAACGCTGATTTCTTTGATGTTTTGCCCTTACGCGAAAGCTTTTTGATACTCTCTTACGATTTGCGCGTTTAGCTCGACTAATTCATAATTTTTAGCGTCGCTAAATACAGCCTCGGTGAGCTTGTGATTTAGATCATGGCTTCCAGCAAATGATGTGTAATCGCCCAAAATAGGCGCTCCACTAAGTGCCAAATCGCCAATAGCGTCTAAAATTTTATGGCGGACGAATTCGTTTTCATAGCGCAAACCCTCTGGGTTTAAAATTTTATTATCATCGATTACGACGGCATTTTCTAGGCTTCCACCAAGTGCTAAGCCTATAGAACGAAGCGCTTGAACATCTTTTAAAAATCCAAATGTTCTAGCCCTAGAAATTTCTTTAATATAAGCCTTTTTGCTAAATTCAAAGACATGGTGCTGTGTGCCGATAATCGGATTTGAGAATTTAATCGTATAATCAAATTTAGGCCTTGCACTTGGGCTTAGGCGGACGAATTTATCGCCCTCTTTGACCTCGACATCGCGTTTGATGATAATGACTTTTTTATTCGTATCTAGCTCTTTGATCCCAGCCTCGTCCAAAAGCATACAAAAACTCGCCGAGCTTCCGTCCATTACAGGGATTTCGTTCGCATCGACGATAATGCGTATATTGTCGATTCCATAGCTTGAAATCGCGCTCATTAGGTGCTCTATCGTAGAGACATAGCCCTTTTCATTGCCCACGACAGTGGCCATTTGGGTATTTACGACATTTTGGGGCGTTGCTTTAAAACTAATTCCAAGGTCGCTTCTATAAAATACTATTCCGCTACCTGCTTCCAAAGGCTCCAATGTAAGTCTGATTGGCTCACCTTTATGCAATCCGATACCGACACTATGGACTTTTTTAGCTATTGTTCTTTGTCTCATTTTTCCCTCATTTCATTAATTTTTGCATTATAGCGAAAAATTTGAAATTTATTTTCCTTTTTCGATAACTTTTTTCGCACTTTCGAGCACATCGCTCACATTATCCTTGATCCACTTCGGATCCATCCACTCCTCTGGCCTTACTTCCACGCCCTGAACCACTATACCAAAGTGCAAATGATCGCCAAAGGCAAAGCCAGTGGCGCCAGTTTGGGCTAAGATATCGTTTGGTTTGACCTGATCGCCCACGCTAAGGGCCGAATTCGAGCAGTGCGCATACACGCCATAAACTCCAAATCCATAATAAACGCCCAAATTTAGGCCATAAATTCCATTATCTTGCAAAAACACGACCACGCCATAATTACTCTCTTTAATATCTGCATTTGCCACGCTAGCAAGATCAAGCCCCATGTGCCAACTCTCGCTAACTTGCTCGCTGTTTAAGAAAAACAGCCTGTGATCGGCGAAACTCGCTACCGCAGCGCCCTTTGCAAGCGGATAAAACGGATGAAGCGAAAACTCGCTTATCATATCCTCATGCACCCTGCTCGTAAATGCGTGCAGATCCTTGGCGTTTTGTTCGCGCAAAGTCTCATTTACAAATTTAAATTTATCCAAATCGCTCATAGAGTTGAAATTTTGCGCATGTTGGCTGGCTAGATCGCTAACCTTGCCTGAGAGAAAATTTTCGCTAAGTTTGATTTGCGAGACTTTGTATTTTTTATCGCTGTAAAAGTAGCGAATCTGCGACGAGCTGACATTGCCAGCCTTGTCGGTTGCTACGATTTCGGCGCGAAATTCATCTTCGTTTGCCGGCCAGGCTACAAGCGAAGCGTAATATCCCTCTTTGACAAACGGCGTAGCTTTGAAAATTTTGCCATAATTTGTGCGGATAAAAACCTCATCTAGCATTTCATCGCTAGCGCTGAAAACAACCACAGCCGAGCCACCTTTGGTTATTTTATACGAATTTGCGACCAAATTTATCAAAGGTTTTTTGTTGTCGATGATTATATTTACGACTTTATCGGTTTTGTTACCTTTGGTGAAATTCCACGCGCTAATATCGCCAGCTTCGATGTGCAGTTTGTATTTTTTATCTTTATTTAGGATTAAATTTTTTGGAAATTCAACTGCAATTTCTAGCTCTTTTTGGCTTATGCCATACTCTTCATCTTTTAGCGGAGTTAAATTTTCCCCGTCATTTAGGCTTATTTTTATTGATTTTACGCCAGTATCATCTGAAATTTTAACCTTCAAAGGTGAGATTAAATTCCAATAAATTTCATCTGCAATTTCGATTTTAGGGGGATTTTGTTCAAATTTAGGCGAGGTTAAAAAATGAAAAACTCCATAAGCTATCGCCAAAGTTAGTATTAAAAAAATGAAAATTTTAGGATTTATTCTGCTTCGATTTCTATACATAAATTACCTTGATTTTAAATTAAAGCCTGATTTTACTGAGTTTTTGTAAATCGTAAGTAAAGGATTAGTTAAATTTCATTAAGGTTAAATTTTGGGTAAAAGTGAAATTTACCCAAAATTTACGCCAAATTTTAGTTAAATCTAGCTCCAATGCTAAATTCGAAACTATTTGTCTTATCGTGTGGTTTTTCGTTAAGCGGTTTTGTGAAATACAGCTGCAACGGCCCCATCGGTGTGAGCCACTCGATACCAGCACCTGCACTATATCGCTCTTCCTCGTTCCAGTCATTGTCGCCTATCATACCATAATCGAAAAATGTTACAAGGCGCATTTTCATACGATCGATTAGAGGGAAGCTTAGCTCGACCGAGTTGTTGAAGCTTTGCATACCGCCGGTTTCGACATAACGGCAACTACCACTAGCTACGCAAATTTCTTTACGCGGAATCGATCTAGAATTATATCCTCTCACCGTCCTAATACCGCCTAGGAATAGTTTTTCGTTGATTGGAAGCGGATCGCCTCTATCCCAAACATATCCAGCCGCGGCTTTGTAGCGGAAAATCAAATCGTAATCGATATAATCACGCAATCCAAAGTAGTAATTAAAGCTTCCTTTGGCTTTGGTAAATTCGATATCTCCGCCAAGTCCAGCGTATTCTAGGCTAGCTGTGGCTATGATACCGCTTCGTGGCAGATAGTAATCATCTGTGCTATTGTATGTAAGTGCCGGCGTAATCGAGCTTTTTATGCTTTCGTGGTTACGATAACCAGCAGCTGCGTAGTATTCATTTAGACCCTCGATTTCTGTCTTTTCTAGGTAGTATGTCAAACTTGCGCTTAAATTTCGTCCTAGCTTTCTGCCAAGCGTCAAGGCAAATCCGTAAGATTTCTCCTCGTAATCGTCCCAGTCATAGTCATTAGCAAAGACCATACCACCGAGGCTGTATTCTGAATCGAAAATTCTAGGATTTGTAAGGCTTACTCTACCGCTTAATTTATCATCTGATTTTTCTACCGATACCGAGCCGCTTAATCCTGTTCCAAAGACATTTCTATCGCTAATTCCACCACTTAGTAGCAATCCATCATCGCTACCATATCCAATACCGCCTGTAATCGAGCCGGTTGGGGTTTCTTGGACTACGACTTCTAAATCTAGCTGATCGTCGCTCACCCTAGTTTCTTTGATTTCGACATTTTCGAAATATCCCGTGCGTTTAAGAGCCGCGATAGAATCAGCATAATCGGTTCTGCTAAATAAATTTCCCTCAGTTAGATACATTTCGCGTCTAACGACTTTATCTTCTGTTTTGTCGTTGCCAGAGATTGTTACATTTCTGATATAGACTTTATTTTCAGGTATGATTTTATAAGTTATGCCTATGGTTTTGGCCTCTCTGTCTTGATCGGTTTGCGGGACGACCTTGACATAAGCATATCCTTGATCGGCGACTAAGGTTTCGATTTTTTGGATATCGCGACGCATCCAGTCTGAATTCATCGTATCGCCCTTTTCGAGTTTTAGATCGCTTATGACCTTTTCTTTATCCATAGTTACATTTTCTGGGCAGTCGATATCTATACTGCTGACCTTATAACGCTCGCCCTCTGTTACATAGTATGTCAAATCCGCGGTGTAATCGCCAGTATCGGCATTTACGATTGGGGCAGATACCCTAGCGTCAAGGTAGCCTTTTTTGTAGTATTCTTCTTGGATTCTATTTGCGTCGTTTGGCAACTCATTAGCTTTTAGCTGTCCGTCGTTAAAGCCCCATAGCCAGCCAAATACTTCGCGTTGTTTGTTTGAAACAGCTGGTTCGATATCATCATAATCTAGTTTTTTAGCACCGACTAAATTTACCTTTTCGATGATGATGTTTTCGCCTCTATTGACATCGACTATGACATGCACGGCGTTTCCTTCGCTATCAAGCGGTTTTGGGGTAACTTCGACAACAGTGTCAAAAAAGCCCTTTACTTCGTAAAATTGCTTGATTCTAGCGGCGGCATTTTTTGCCAAAACCTCGTCATAAACCTGTCCTGGGCGAAGTCCGATTAGATTTTTGATAGCGTCTTGGTCGTTTGTAACGACATTTTTGATATCGACTTTGGCCACGCTTGGTTTTTCTTTTACGCTAATTGTTACATTTCCGCCCTGTTCGCTGATATACACATCTTCGAAATAGCCCTGAGCAAAGAGATTTGAGATCGCTCGGTTTGTGTTTTCGCCTGTGATTTGATCGCCTATTTGTAGGCCAGAAATAGCAGCTGCAACTTGCGGAGATAGGTGTTTTAAACCCTCGAATTTAATAGTTTGAATTTGCGCTGCGCAAGCAACAGAAACCCCACCTAATAATAAAAACAAACTTTTTCTCATAAAATTTTACCTAGAAATGAAAATAATTGCGTATAATAGCATATTAAAATTAATCAAAAAGAATTTACAAAGGAAAATTATGAAAATAGGCATTATAGGCTTAGGTTTGATAGGTGGCTCGCTCGGGCTTTGTATGAAAAAATCAAAGATTATTAGCACGGTTAGCGGATATGATATTTCTAGGGAAAACGAAAAAGAGGCTTTGGAACTGGGGCTGGTGCATGAAATTTTAAGTATCGAGGAAATGAAGCAAAAATGCGATGTGATTTTTCTCGCAATCCCAGTCGAGGCGATTATCACGACGCTAGCCCAGCTAAAAGACGCGCGCAAGGAAACCACAATCATCGATTTAGGAAGCACGAAATTTAAAATTTTGCAAAGTTGCCCGCCAGAGATTAGAGGAAATTTCATCGCCGCTCACCCTATGGCAGGCACGGAAAACTCAGGCCCAAGCGCGGCATTTTCAGAGCTACTAAATGGTGCAGTAGTCGTCATCTGCGACGATAACAATGCCGATGAAATGCATGTCAAACGCGCGGTTGAAATTTTTTCGTTTGCGGGTATGAAGATTGTCTTTATGGATGCGCTCAGCCACGACCACCATGTGGGGCTCATCTCGCACCTGCCACACGCGATTAGCTACTCGCTCGTAAATAGCGTTTTAAAAGAGGAAAATCGCCGAAATATCATAAATTTAGCCGGCGGAAGCTTCACCGGCATGGCAAGAATCGCCAAATCAAGCCCTGAAATGTGGGTCGATATCTTCAAACAAAACAAAGAAAATTTGTTAAAATCGATAGAGTCTTTCAAAAAAGAGCTTCAAATTTGCACCGATATGATAGAAAACGAAAAATGGAGCGAGCTAGATAGCTGGATGCACAGCGCAAGGACACTGCGCGAGATTTTGTAAATTCTGAAAGTTAATAATAAGATTTCTGCTATGGTAGATAGAATTGGAAACTTTATAATAGCCATTGCTCTTTTTTTATCCGCAATACAGGCTTTTACAAAAAAAGAAGTATTGATAAAGTCCTTTATGCCAAAAGCAAATTTAGACTTTGGATATTTATGGTTGATTGTTGGAATTTTATGTTTATGCCTAAGTTTTGCATTTTTTTATCTAGCTTTCCGCTCCGAAAAAAGCATAAAACGATATATTCAATTTATGCGTTGTAAGCAATGTAGGGAAATATATCCATATCGCGAAGTAAAAGATAAAAATATGATTTGCCCTAAATGTGGTGGCAAACTCCAAGATTATGCCGAATTTGAAAAAGAACAAGAAAAAGAAAAACAAGCCGAATTTAAAGAAGCTGAAAAATTCCAAGAGGAGTGGATTAAAAAAATAAAAGAAGAAAGAAAAAATCAATAATGATTTATCAAGCCTATAAAACAAACAATGAATTAAAACTTAAATTTAAACTACTAAATTTAAGTTTTCTTTCTTTATTTTTATATTTTATGATTTTTCAAAACTATATAAACGCCATAAATTTACACGCTTCAAATTTAAAATCAAACAATGCAAACATAACCACAAATTCCCATACAGAATTTACAAATAAAAGTGGCATCTTAACAGCCACTATCACAGACAAAGGCAAAATCACAGAAGCCCAAATTCTTTAAATTCATTGCCACAAATTTAAAATTCAAGGTCAGTGTTGTTGTAAAATTTCAAAACTTCGTTCAATGATAAATTTAGGTTAAATTTTGCTTCGAATTTTACTGGATTGCACGATGAGCGCGTCATCTCGCAACGACAAAAAACCAAAATTTAAAAAAACTCCAAAATTTTATCTCGCATTAAATTTGCATTTTCTATGTGATTTATCTCTTCGCGAAATGCGCTAGCGTTTGCGTAGCCCTTGGAGTATTCGTGCAGGTGCTTGCGGAAAATCGCCACGCCGTGCGCCCCATAATGCGCTATCATCTGCGCAAAATGCTCCAAAATAATCTCTTTTTTCAGCTCCGCGCTCGCACTTTGCCCCTGCTTAATCTCGGCGAAAACCCACGGGTGCCCGATACTTGCCCTGCCTATCATAAGCCCGTCTGCGCCGGTCGTGCTTCGCACAAATTCGGCATTTTGCGAGCTAATGTCGCCGTTGGCGATGAGCGGGATTTGCACGGCACCTTTTGCCTGCGCGATTGCGTCGTAATCGACCTGCGCGCTGTATCCACCAGCCCTCGTGCGCCCATGCACCGCGATGAAATCAGCCCCGCCTCGCTCCACCGCGCGCGCGATATTTTCGATATCAACGCTAGCAAAGCCAAGCCTAACTTTCGCGCTTACGAATTTTTTATTTGAGTGAGTTTTGATGATTTCTAAAATTCTGGTTAGCTTATCCAAATCCAGCAAAAGCGCCGAGCCTGAGTTTTGCTTCACGACCTTTGGCACAGGGCAGCCGCAGTTTAAATCAATCCCGCAAAATCCGTCAAATTTATTCAAAATCAAAACCGCCTTTTTTATCACTTCCTCGTCGCTTCCGGCGATTTGGACGAAAAAGGGCTCTTCTGCTTCGTTTTTTTCTAGCATTTTTAGGGTTTTGTCGTTTTCAAACACCAGCGCATT
This sequence comes from Campylobacter sp. JMF_15 NE4, assembly GCF_027737645.1. Lineage (NCBI taxonomy): Bacteria > Pseudomonadati > Campylobacterota > Epsilonproteobacteria > Campylobacterales > Campylobacteraceae > Campylobacter > Campylobacter sp. JMF_15 NE4. The sequence goes on from NZ_JAOVTY010000004.1 coordinate 112,668, forward strand.
TGCGCTAATCATCTCGCTTATCGTCGCGTCAGCGCCGAATTTTTTCACCACACCACGCAGTGGCGAATCTGAAAACCCAGCCAAAGGCGCCAAAAAAAGCGGTTTTGTCTCGAAAAATTTATTTAAATTCATTGATTGTGTAAAAATGGCGCGAATTTGCAAATTTACAAAATTTACAAATTCGCGCCCCGAAATTTAGAATATCAGCGAAGCTGGCACTGATTTGCCATTGTCGCGTAAAAATAGCAAAATTTGGAATTTATCAAATTCGTCGCCGTCGCTCATGTGGAGCTGCTCTCTTAGCTCATCAATCATACCAAGCTCATATAGCGCATACAAATACGCCTCTGTCGCGCTTGAATTTTGGTTTTTGAGCCTTTCAAAAAAGGTTCTGTATTGCTCCGGATTTAGGTGGTCTTTGAGCTTTTTGGCAAAATAAATGAAGTCTTTGTCGCTGAATTTATCGCTATTTATGAGATTAAACAGCTCCTCGCTACTAACCTCAAACTCGCTCTCATCGGCAGCGCGCTCTACGATACGCTTGATATCGTCGTTATCTTGGAATTCTTTATAGGTTTTAATCGCGCTATAATCGCCCTTATCAACTAAAATTTTATATGCTTTTTTGGTGATTTGATCGTTATAAACGCCCTTTGTTTTTAAAATTTCGCGCGCATAATCAGGCTCGGCATCAAGGCGGTTTAGCTCGTTTTGTAAAAACATACCGTTTGATTTAGGGAGTTTGTATTTTTTCAGATCCACGACCTCGCCGTTTTTTACCTTTTCGACGACATCGACTATCTCTTTTAGGCTTTCGTTTTTGATATCAAGCTCGCTACTATCATACCATGGAGATAAAATTTTAGTTATATCGCTTGGATCTTTGAAAAACTCTGTTTTGAAATTTCGGTTCGTTTCTAATCCTAATAAAACCTCTTTTGTCATCTCGTCATACGAGCTTACATCTTTTTGTATAGCGCGGTTTTTGCGATAAACCATAAAACCATAAAAGCCCAAATGACAAAGTGCAAGTATCATATACAAAGCTAATGGCAGCACTACCCACACAGCCACAGGCAGTGTGAGAGAGTATCCAAGCACGCTTAGGGTGTAGCTCGCGCTTTCTTGCGTGAAAATCACAGCTGCGATGATACCGATATATATCACTGAATATACAAAAAATTGTTTTGCCTTCATCATTATCTCCTTTGTGCTTTTTCGGCAAGTTCTTTGCAAGAAATACATAGTCTTGATTCTGGGCGGACTTTTAGCCTTTCTGGGCTGATTGGCTCGCCACACTCCAAACACTCGCCATAAGTGCCATTTTCAATGCGTTCTAGCGCAGAGACTATTTTATTTAGGCTCTCTCTTTGTTTTAGCCCAATCGAATACTCAATCGTCAAATCCGTATCCATGCTAGCTACATCAATCTCATCTGTCGCGCCGTGCTCTCTAAGCTCTTCGATATCTTTTGTCGCGCTGTTGATATTAGCGCTTAACTCGGCTTTTCTTTCTTCTAAAAGTTTTTTGTAAATTTTCAACTCACTTTTTTTCATTTTACCCTCACTTATGGTATGGATGATTTGCATTTATACAAAGCGCACGAAAAATTTGCTCAAAGAGCATAAGCTTTGCAATTTTATGTGCCAAAGTTAGCTTTGTTAGGCTGATGATTTTATCGCATTTGTCCTTAAAATCATCGCTTAGCCCATAAGCACCGCCTATGAAAAATGAAACCAAATTTTTCCCGTCTAAAATTTTAGCAAATTCCATACTATCAAGCTCTTCGCCCCTCTCGTCAAGGGCGATATTATAACCTTTTAATCTAGGCATATAAACCTCGTCATACGCCCTAAGTGCGCTGGCTCTATCGATCGTCTGAGCCTTTGCGATACTAGCGTTAAAGAAAATTTCATCTTTTATACTAGCAAATTTAGCCGACATTTTGCGATATTCGTTTAGCTCGCTCGCAAATTCGTCGGTGCCTTTTTGTATAGAATTAACGATAATCTGCACTATTCGTCTTCTTCGCCGTGCGTATCAAATAGCCCCTCATCGCTACTATCATCGAGTTGGACTGGGGTATTTGTTAGCATATTTACCATATCGCTTAGATACTGACGCATTTGCGCTCTTGGCACGATAGCGTCGATCAATCCATGTTCTAGCAAAAATTCTGAGCGTTGGAAACCCTCTGGCAAATCTGCTCCGATTGTTTGTTTGATGACCCTTTGACCAGCAAAGCCAATCAATGCACCCGGTTCAGCAATGATGATATCGCCTAGCCACGCAAACGACGCACTAACTCCGCCCATCGTAGGATCTGTCAAAACAGAGATAAATGGGATTTTATTTTCGCTTAAAATTTTAAGCGCAGCCGAAGTTTTGCTCATTTGCATTAGCGAATATGTGCTTTCTTGCATTCTAGCTCCACCGCTAGCCGAGACGATAATCAAGGCTTGCTTTTTATCAAGCGCGCGTTTGACGGCTCGCACGATTTTTTCGCCCTCTACTGAGCCAAGGCTTCCGCCCATAAAATTAAAATCAAAAACGACCAATTGCACAGGTTGTTTTGAAATTTTAGCCTCGCCAGCGACGACAGCACTCGTTCTGCCTGTCTTTTCCTGCCCCTCGCTTATGCGTTTTTTGTATGATTTTTTATCAACAAATTTAAGCGGATCAACGGGTTCGAGGGTTTTATCACACTCTACAAACGAACCCTCATCGCAGATTAGCGCGATTCGCTCATCTGCGCTAAAACGCATGTGATAGTTACATTTAGGACAGACATGGTGGTTTTGTTCCACCTCCTTAAAATACATCAAAGAAGCACAACCAGGACACTTAACCCAATGCGCAGGTGCCTCAGAAGCTTCTGGTTGGGCTCTACGAATCTTTGAAAACAAATCTCCAAAATTCATAATATTCCTTTAATTTTGCAAAATTAAACTCTCAATTTTAACCTATTTTTCTTTATTTAAATTTAAAATTTCGCTAGAATATAACCATGCAAGGATTTATATTAAAAGTCACAAAAATCAAAGACGAAGATTGTATAGTAGATGTGCTATGCGCTGACGCCTTGGTGCGCGCGTATCGCTTTTATGGTGCCAGACACCCAAATATCACACAAGGATACAAAATAGATTTTGAGCTAGTCTCAAACCAAAATTTCCTCCCGCGCCTAAGCAATGTCATGCACCTAGGATACGGTTGGCTCGCAAATAGAGAAAAACTCATTTTTTGGCAGCAATTCATCAGGCTACTAGGCGCGCATTTAAAGGACGCAAACGAGCTTGATAAATTTTACTATGAGCTTTTAAATTCCGCTGCTTCGCGCTTTGGCCGCCAAAATCCACGCCGAATAATCATCGAAAGTTACGCCAAAATTTTGGAATTTGAGGGCAGGCTCCACAGCGAGCCATTTTGTTTTTTGTGCGACGAAGAAATTAGCGGCGCAGTATCACTCACACGCGGATTTTTGCCCGCTCACGAGCATTGTTTGCACCAAAAAGGCTTTAAATGGGGCGAAATTTTGGAATTTTTGCAAAGTCAAAATTCGCTAAATTTAGAAGACGACGCGGTTGAAAGGCTGTATGCTATCACGCTTCAAGGCTTCTAAAATTCGGCTATTTACTTAGCTTTTTATACTCCGAGCATGAAATTTTATCGCCCATAGCGCAGGCTCTGGCGTAGTAGTTTTTCGCCCCTTCAATATCGCTTTGACCTTGGAAGATAATGGCTAAATTTCGGCACGAAGTCGCGACATCTAGCTTGCAAAGTCTATCTGTGTAAAAAATCGCTGATTGGATATTTTCAGGCGTGCCCTGGGCTTTAAAATACAAATTTACCAAGGTTTCGCAAGAATCTTTATTGCCGTTTTTGCAGTCATTATCCAGCCTTGCCACGGCTTTTGTGTTTTCTAGCGTCACAAGGGCATTTTCGCAGTATTCGTCCTCGCCGTTTTTGCACAAAAACGCGCGAATTTCACTTAATCTTTTTTTGTTTTTATTCGAAGCAGAGTGCAATCTCTCAGCCCCTTTGCACGAAAGGACATTTTTTTGCTTACAGCCGTTTTCGTATAAATTCAAGGCTGCGTTTTTATCTGCCTTGATTCCAAGGCCATTTTCTAGCATTTGCGCATAAGCCACGCAGGCATTATCGTGCTTTTTATCGCACGCTTTTTTAAAAAACAAAACCGCGCCCTCATCGTCTTTGGCAGTGCTTTGCCCCATATAAAGCAAAAGTCCCACCTCATAGCACGCCTGCGCGTCGCCCTTTTCGCACGCGATAAATTTAGTGTCTTCAATAGCAAATAAATTTGAGAAAAATAAAAAGATTAAAATTAGTTTTTTCAAACTAACCCCTTTGAAGTGAAATTTGGGCTAAGATTAGCCCAAATTTGTTAATAAATAGTTTTGATTACGACGCGTCTATTTGGTTTGAGGCACTCTTTTAGCGCGGCACCTTTTTCGCCCGGGCAGAATTTAACCTGATCTGCCTCGCCCATGCCGATAGCTTGGATTTTGCTAGCTGGGATTCCATTTGCGATAAGCTCGTTTTTGACCATATTTGCGCGTTGTTGAGATAGAGTTTTGTTATAAGCGTCGCTTCCTAGCGGATCAGTGTAACCATAGACCTTGACGCTTCTTACCATATTTACATCAATATCCTTGGCGACAGCTGCGATTTTTTCGTGGCCCTCGGCTTTGAGATTGTCTTTGTCGAAGTCAAACAAAAAGTCAGATTCTAGCTCGACATTTTGGTTCGGTAGCTGCACAGGGGCTACATTGGCACAACCTTTTGGATTATAAAATGTGCTTCCTACGCGATAATCTTTGTCGTAGATGATTTTGAATTGGCAAATTTTATCAGGATCGCCAGCTTTTTTCTTTAAATTAAATACATAATCCCACTCTCTAACCGCATACAAGCCCTCTTGGTGGTGCGGGTGACCGATTAGGAAATATACTTGGTCTTTGCTCATACCTTTTTCTACTTTGCCCAAATTTTCGGCATTTGGGTGAGTTGGAGCGTCGATCCATGTTTTGTTCATATCCAAAAAAGTTACATCGTCCCATTGCATGACGCCGTCTTCTGGGATATTGTCGCTTACATGAGTGGTGCAACCACTAAAAAATAAAATTCCAGCTAAGCTTAGAGCTGATAGTAATGATTTTTTCATTTTTTACCCTTTAAATTTAAAAAAAGCGAAACCGAAATTCATCGGTTTCGCACTAGGCCACCTTAGAAGTGGAAGCCCAAAGACGCGCCTGCGCCAATGTTGTCTTGTGTATCGACTGAGATAGATGATTTAAATACCCATTTACCATTGTCTGACATTTTTGATAGACCGATAGATAGAGCACCCTCATCTTGATAATAACCAGTACCCACACTTAGCATACCCTTACCAGGGATTGTAGATTGTGGTAGGTTGCCGATAGCGATAGCAGAAGCGACACCAGCCCTAGCCTCATCTCTAACATTATCAATTTTTTTGTCTAAATTATCAATTCTTTGATTGATATTTGTTATGTTGCTACCCAAATGCTCAGCGATACCCTCGATAGCAGAGTATAGTTGTGAGCCGTTGATCGCATCGGTGCTGTCTTTGCTGATTAGACCAGGTGCGACATTTTGGATACGGCGAGTTTCATTAGCATTACCCACGCTTACTACGCCTTTGACTTGGTCGCCACCAGCGAAATTTTTCATACCAATTACGACATTTTCGCCAGCTGCGTTTTTCGCAGTTACACTATCACTAGTATAAGCGTTATTTGTGCCTTTACTTCTAGTGCCTTCGCCAACATAAGCTGTTCTGCTACCTAAGAATAATGAATCTGCAACTGTGCTAGTTACATCATTGCCCATTACAAATGTATCATTTGTAGATACATTGTTATTATTACCGATTACATAGCTTCCATCGGCCCCTGCTGCTACGGTATTTGGATCACCAAATGCACCTGCGTTGTTAGCATAGACTAGGTTACCAGTTCCAACTGAAATTGATTGTTTTCCGCTAGCTTGTGCGCCATTACCAATAGCGATAGATTGCTCGCCGCTTGCATTTGCATTATCGCCAACAGCTAATGATGATTTACCACTAGCGTCTGCTTGATAACCAATAGCTGTCGCATGTCCGCCACTGGCTGATGAATCAACAGTATTCTTCCTTTGTTCTTCTGGTTTGAAATTTTCATCTTCATTTGTATGGAAGAATTTAATACCTTGCTCGTTCATCTTAGAAATCGCAGTTACGACATTGTTTGTAACATACTCACCTTTATCTTTGACATTGTAAGTTTTTAGCGTTACAGTTTTGCCTTTTTCATCTTTTGTTTGAACTACATTGTTAAATGTATTGCCATTCTCATCAGTGTAGTTTTCAACAGTGTAATTTCCAACTAGCTCTTTTAATTGAGATACATTAACTGCGTCAGTTGGAGCCTTACCAGCTGCTACATTTTTGACTTGAACCGGACCTGTTTTCTCGCTACCGTCAGCATTATAAGTAACCATACTTACAGTGCCGTCAGAATTTTGTTTAGTAGCGACTTTCAAGTCATAGTTCTTACTACCGTCAGTATTTGTTGTCTCTGCAATTTTTACAGAGCCATTTTTTGAACTAACAGTATTTGGAGCTTTAATTTTGCCTTCAACCGCTTTTAACTGAGATAAATTGACAGCATCAGTTAAGTCAGTGCCTTCTGCAACATTTTGAATTCTGTTGCCACCCATATCGACATTAGTTTTGGTTATAGTTGGACCACCTGCAATAGTCAAACCATCGTTGTTGATAGTAGTATCACCAGCTTTAACACTTCCGTCCTTTCCTAGGTCAATATTTTGAGCAAGTTTAATGATTAAATCGCCACCAACATTTTCTACACCGATATTGCCCTCTGTTAGCTTAGCATTAACAGTGGTGTTACCTTTGATATTTAGCGTTTCGTTAAGTTTTTTGCTTACGACATCGCCTTTATCACCTTTAAATTTCAAGCCGTCATTTAAAGTAGCGACAGTCTCAGGATTACCGCTAGCATCTTTGTAGGTAATTCTAGTATTGGTTGTGCCGTTTTGACCAGCGTCAGCAGGATTAACTTTTGCTACCGTAATATCTGCACTTACAGCATCATTTCCATCTTTACCGTTAGTAATCTTAATGTGACCTTCACCAGTATTGTCATCTGCAAAGATTTCTACACCAGCTTTACCATTTTTGTTATTGACTGTTACAGCACCGCTTTCTGCACTATCACCCAAGCTAAGTTTATTAGCAAGTTTTAGGTCGTAAGTAGTGTTATTATCACTAGCAGCAAGTTTTAGATTGCCATCTGTGTAAGAGCCATCATCAGGTGCTTTTGTGCCACCATTGACAGTAACTTTTGTTCTATTGCCCTCGGCTGCTTTTTTGAGTTGTGAGCCGTTGATGGCATCTGTTGAAGTATCAGAGATATCACCGTCAGCTAAATTTGTAATCTTAACTGGTCCTCCGTTTTCATCACCAACTTTAATGTCTCCATTATCGTTGCTGATTTTTGCACCATCTTTGCCGAAGTAAATACTTCCAGCTTCTGTTAAATTTACATCCTTAGCAAGTTCAACAACTAGTTTTTCGCCATTATTGATAACACCAATGTTACCAGTAGTTAGTTTATCTTTACCAGCTGTATGAGTTCCTACTATATCTACTTGCTCATTTAGTTTTTTAGCGATAGGGTCATTAGTGCCGTCTCGGTAATTACCCTCAAATTTCAAGCCGTCATTAAGCGTAGCGATAGTCTCTTTCTTGCCATCTTCTGTTGTATAGACAATTCTTGTTTTTTCGTTTGTCTCTTTAACACCAGGTTCGCCTTTTTCAAGAGTAATATCAGCTTTAACTGCGTCATTACCATTTTTGCCATTTAAGCCGATAGTTCCATTGCCGTCTTTTGCAGCGATAGTTACACCATCATTGCCATCTTTGTCGATAACTTTGATTTGACCATCTTCGCCAGGTTTTCCAGGTGTGCCATCGCCTGCCTCACCTATTGTTAGGTTATTAGCAAGTTTTAGGTCATAGGTGTTGTTATTTTCACCGCCATGAGTAAGTTTTAGGTTACCACCTGTGTAAGCACCTTTTGTTCCAGCCTCTGTGCCACCATCGACAGTAACTTTTGTTCTATTGCCCTCGGCTGCTTTTTTGAGTTGTGAGCCGTTGATGGCATCTGTTGAAGTATCAGAGATATCACCGTCAGCTAAATT
>NZ_JAOVTY010000005.1:0-14778 GCF_027737645.1 Campylobacter sp. JMF_15 NE4
TCACCTATTGTTAGGTTATTAGCAAGTTTTAGGTCATAGGTGTTGTTATTTTCACCGCCATGAGTAAGTTTTAGGTTACCACCTGTGTAAGCACCTTTTATTCCAGCCTCTGTGCCACCATTGACAGTAACTTTTGTTCTATTGCTTTCAACACCTTTTTTGAGTTGAGATACATTGACTGCGTCTGTATCAGCTTCACCAGGAGCTAAATTTGTAATCTTAACTGGATTGTTATTAATGTTATTAGTTAGCGTAACAGTGCTATTTGTATCATCTGTATATTGCACTGGAAGTGTTACTTTGACAGTGAAATCATTTCCGTCCTCTGCGCCGTTTCTATCTCTTTCGACAGTCACATATTGATCGCCAGATTTGACAGTATCATTTCTGTCATACGCTTTTTTGATAGCGTCGTGGATAGTAGTCTCGCCAGTACCACCTAGATTTGTAACGATAGTTTTGTTGCCTTCGATTTTAGTTTCGCCACCAAAGAAATTTTTAATATCATTTGAAATTTCGGTTCTATTGGCTTCCATTTGATTTGCTATGCTTAGGATATACTCTCTACCACCATAAGCATTTAGCGCACTAGCAGTTGTTACACTTACGCTTCCGTCTTTATTGACGACGGTTGTATTAGTATCTACTCCATCTCCTGCTACGCTATATATATCTCCGTTATATCCTATTGAAACAATCTTGTTGTTTTTGATAGTGGCGTTTTGGAATTTAGGGGCAAATGTAACATCATAGCCTTTTTTACTAGCATTTTCAGCGGCTGTGATTTTTATACCATCATTACCCTCGACGAAATATACATTTGACCTATTTGTATTTTTGTCTGGTTTGCCAACAGTGCCAGCGATATCGGTATTTGCGCCTACTTGCCATTGTAACTGATCGTAAGCAGCGTATAGTTGCGAGCCGTTGATAGCATCGGTGCTATCTTTTGTGATTAGACCCGCTGCGACATTTTGGATTCTACGCTCTTTATCTTTATCGCCTACGCTTACTACGCCCTTAGATTGCGCACCAGCGAAATCGCCATAAGTCACGCCGCCTACTGTGGCATTTTCTACCTCACCATTAGCAGCCGTAGTATCTCCTGCGACATAAGCACTCTCATTGCCTAAAAAGACAGAATTTCCAAGAGCTGTTTTAACATTACTTCCTAAAACATATACATGTTCTAACTTATCTATCTCGTTATCAGAACCCACTACATATACATTTTTTGTATTTCCACTATTTCCGATGACATTTCTGTTACCAAGGCTAAATAAATTATTGCTTGTAGTATCATTCGCGGTTACGCCGTCTTTTGCGCCTTTGCCGAAGTAACTATCATTACCTACTTTATATGATTGGTCTGTATTGATTTGACTTGGATCACCAAATGCACCAGAGTTGTTACCACTGACATTGTTATCACTACCCATAGCGATAGATTTTGAGCCAGTTACGACATTTCTATAACCATGCGCGATAGACTCGACACCTGTTTCGGTTACATTGTTGTCCATACCGACCGAGAAAGACCTATCAGCACTTGCGACATTGCCAAAACCAAGTGCGGCTGATTTCTCGCCCTCGGCGACATTGCTCATACCAGCAGCGACAGAGTAAGCAGCAGTGGTGTTATTATCAGCACCTAGTGCCATAGAGTGCGAAGCTGATGCGTTATTGTCAGAACCGATAACTAGCGTAAAATCAGCAGCCGCGTCGTTTTTAAGACCAAACGCAGTAGAGTAAGTACCACTAGCGCTATTGTATCCACCCACAGCGATAGAGCCGAAGCCTGTTGCGTTGTTTTCGATACCCACAGCCGAAGCAGCCTGAGAAGTAGCGCGGTTAAACAAACCTACTGTTATAGTATTATCGTCAGTGTTTAAGTTGTAGTAACCAGCTGCGATAGAGAAATCTCCGTTTTGAATTTGGTTCATATTACCCAAACCCATGGAGTTTTCAGAGCCTGCACTAATAATATTGACAACACCTATCGCACTAGAATTTGTATCATAAACTTTGTTTTCCAAACCAAAAGCGATAGAGCCTTTGCCGTGTGCTTTGTTGCTTACACCATAGGCATTTGAAGCTATACCATAAGCTTCGTTTGTAAAACCGATAGCATTTGCAAAGGTATTACTTGCTTCTGAGCTTTGACCTATTGCAAGCGAAGCAAGACCGCTAGCTTCTGTTGATTTATAGCCGTCATTTTTCATCCAGTCGCTATTTATATCAGAACTTGCGGTCATGTCGCCATTATACATTTCTTGTAAAGCATTGATCCTTTTTGATACATTATTATTGCCGCCGATAAAATTTATATAATCTGTAATCAAACTATATTTATTACCTTCACCGGTATTATCTGTCGCTCCGCCGATATCATCACCACCTATTGAGATAGAACCATATCCCCTAGCTACGGCATTTGCACCAAGTGCCATTGATTGCGAACCGATAGCCTTAGCGTTCGTTCCGATAGCTGTGCTTTGTCCTGCATTATCACTTGCCTTTGATAAATCCTTAGCCAAAGCCATATATCCGATAGCGATATTGCCTTCACCGCCATCACCTTCGGCGACAGATTGAGAACCGATAGCGACGGCACCAACGCCTTGTGCGCTCGACCCTTTTACCACAATCAAATTTCCGTTTTGATCATAAAGAATTTGACCGTTTATTGTATGTTCAGGCTTACCGCCAACATAGCTTGAACTACCGATAGCTATGGCTCCGGCAGAGCCATTAGCAACATCTGAATTCATACCGATAGCTATGCCACGATTAGCTTGGGCTTTTGCATTTTCACCAAAAGCAATAGTATTCTCTTTATCGGCTAATGCACCTTTACCGATAGCATAAGTATTCTTTTTATTTGCTGTTGCACCCGCACCCATAGCGATAGAATTTTCTCCAAGTGCCGTGCCACCGATAGCAGCAAGAGAATTTGCACCATAAGCGTGTGAATTTGCACCAAAAGCAGTTGAATTATTAGCTCCTGCATGTGTTATAGAGCCAAAACCCCAAGCGACAGAATTTGTAGCGTTTGCTTCATTGTATTCACCACCAAGCACAACCGAACCGTCGCCTTTGGCTATATTAAATCTACCGCCAAGAGTAGCTGATCTTTCTCCGATAGCTTTGTTTTCTCTACCACCTAGCGCGGTTGCTGCATAGCCACTAGCTACATTAAGCCTACCACCACCTGCTAGCGAATTTGCACCCGTTGCGTTGTTGTCAAGACCAAACGCCACAGAACTATCGCCCTTAGCAAGAGTATTTCTACCAAAAGCAGTTGATTTATCACCACTAGCATTAGTATCAACACCCCAAGCAGTAGCACCATGTCCTAATGCGTATGTATCGTTGCCAAAAGCAGTTGATTGATTACCATAAGCAGTAGTGCCATCACCAAATGCTGTTGCTTGATTTCCGCTTGCTGTTACATTAGCACCACCCCATGCAGTAGAGTTGTCACCACTTGCTAAGACACCACTACTACCCCAAGCAGTAGCATTATTTCCACTAGCTGTTGCTCTACCCCACGCAGTAGTATCTGCTCCCAAAGCCCAACCAGAACTCCATGCAACAGCGCGCACGCCATTAGCCCAAGCACCACCACCAAATGCAGTTGAAAACATGCCAGTAGCTCTACCACCAGCCCATGCAGTAGAATAAATACCAGTAGCTTGCGAAAAATATCTAGCTTGCGTTCTAGTAGTATCGCCAGATACGCAAGCTTTTCTTAAACCAGTAGTTTGATCTATACAATAATCAGCACTCGCTCCATAGCCCCATGCAGTAGCATTTGTTGCTGTGGCATTTGCTCCACCCCAAGCCAAACTATTCGTTCCAATAGCAGTAGAATTTCTAGTTGTAGGTGTTGTATTTGTAGCATAATTTGCAGTTGTAGTGCTACCATTTTTATTGGTAATTGTAACATTATTTGCAATGTTAGTATGACTACCAGAAACATCACTTCCATCATTCTTTTTAGCTTCACCAGATCCCCATGCAGCTCTGGTTGCACTATTATTTATACCAGGCGCACTAGCAAATGCTGAGCTAGGCACAAAGACTGAACCGAGTGCTAGGGCAGCCACGACCGACATGGTTAATCGCCATGTATTACATGAAGTGATACTCTGAGTTATAAACCCACCAAAACCAGCGCGCTCATCGATAGTTTTTTCGCCACTGTGACCTTTGGCTATCTCAGAGACGACCTTGACGCCGTGAGAGCTCCTTTTGAGCTTATAGACTTTGTTCATAAAAACTCCTTTTCTGCGAACTTAATCGCAAAATGTGATGAATAACTCCGTATTTTATCTGTTTAAAATTTAAAAAAAGTTTAATTACACATTTGTAAAGGATAAAATTTATCGCCGTTTTTTTTTGCGCCGTTTTTGGGGGAAATTTGGGGGAATTTTAAAGTCGCTAAATTTGCAAATTTAGCGCTTGGAATTTTAAAGTCGTAAATTGCTTCGTCACAACCAAATAAATTAATTTGCACCAACGACAGCGATATCAAGCTTCTTATCAACGCAATCATTTAAAAAAATGTTGATAAGGGTTTGATATGGCACACCTTTTTTGTCTGCCATTTCTTTGAAATAATCAATCACTTTGCCACTTAAATTTATGGTAATTTGCCTTTTTAGGCTTTTATCTACATACGGATTTCTAACGGCTTTTGAGAAATCATACTCTTTTTTCATAACTGCTCCTTGTATTGTTTTTGCTCGTTTTTAGTAGCTTTTCGTGCCGAGATAATGCGAATAATGTCGCCTTGCTTATAACAATGCACCACAAGCAAAATTCTCTCTTTTAGACTTACGCCCAAAAGCAAAAACCTTTCTTCATCTTCCGAGTGGTCTTCATCGAAAATAACAAGACCACGCTCATCGCCAAAAACACTCTTTGCTTCATCAAAGCTAACTCCGTGCTTTGCGATATTTAACCTAGCTTTTACCTCGTCCCACTCATAAGTCATTTTTACCTACTCCATAATTATATTGTAATAATAAAATATTTTTTTAAAAGTATGCTTAAATTACTATATAAATCTCGGGGCAGTGTTTAGAAGTTGCGCTAGCGGAAAAAATGCAAAATAAAAAAGCCTAGACGCGAGGTCTAGGCAAAAGGGGAAAATGAAATTTAAAATTCAAACAAAATTTCAAGTAAAATTTTAAGCTATAAGCCCAAAATTTTAATCGTAAATTTAAACAAAATTTCAAATAATCAAAATTTCAATCATAAATTTAAATGACCAAAATTTAAAACAAAAATTTAAATAATCAAAATTTCAATCATAAATTTAAATGACCAAAATTTAAAACAAAAATTTAAATAATCAAAATTTCAATCATAAATTTAAATGAGCAAAATTTAAAACCAAAAATTTAAATAACTAAAATTTAAACAATCAAAATTCACAATCCATGCAAATTTAAATCATCAAATTTCAAGCCAAATTTAGCCGAAAAGCTTCCTCATCGCCTTAAAAAACAGCGCAGTAATCGGGTTTGACTTGCCAGTAATGCGCACAATCCAGCTCTCATAAGTCTCGCCTTGTTTTTTGAGATACTCGTTTAGAAGCGCCTCGCTAGCCTCCATACCGCCTTGCTCCTCTGCGGCGCAAAGCTTTTTATACAGCGGTTCGACGATGTCGATAGCAGCGCGTGGCGGAGCTTTGCGATAGGCTGTGTATTCGACAATCTCGCCTGTGGCGGGGTCTTTTTTAGGGATAAATTCGGTCATGACCCAGTAGTAACTGCCGTCTTTCGCCATATTTTTGACGACTGCGACGAAATCGCGACCTTTTTGGATCGTATCCCACATGAGCTTGAACGCGATTTTTGGCATATCTGGGTGGCGGATTATGTTGTGTGGCTGACCGAGTAGCTCCTCGACGCTATACCCGCAAATAGCGCAAAAATACACATTGCCAAATGTGATGATACCCTTAGGATCGGTGCGAGAGACGATATACCTGCCCGGATCTAGCTTGATTTCGTTGTTTTTAGGGGTTGGTCTTGGCATTTTTTTCCTTTACGATAAAATTTCTCTCAATTTTACAAAGTGATTTATAAAATTTAACTTAAAATAAAAAAACAACAATAATATTATGTGGAAAATTTAAAATTCAGGCAGTTTGAGTATCTCAAACGGCGCGATGAAACCCTGCGCAAAATCCGCGAAAATCGCTGTTTGCGCCTGAGAAAGAGCGCACGAAAAAACAGCCCCTGTGTCGGTGAAATTTAGCGTGTAAGCGAAATTTTGCTTTTTCATAAAGTGCTCGAATTTCGCAATTTGCGCAAACGGCACGAAAAATTCACACGGCTTTTTAAGCTCGTATAATACTAGCTCGCTCGCATTTATCGCCAAATTTACAGCCCCGCCATACGCGCGCACTAGCCCGCCCGTGCCTAGCTTGATCCCACCAAAATACCGCACCACAAGCACAGCCGTGTCAATCAGACCTGCGCCACGAAGCGCATTTAGGCACGATGGCCCGCTCGTGGATTTGGGCTCGCCGTCGTCGCTTTGGTTTTCGACGATTTGAGAATACTCATTTAGCGCTCGATACGCCCAGACGATGTGGCGGGCTTTGGGGTGTTCGTCTTTTAGTCGCTCACGCACGCGCTCAAACTCAGCTAACGGCACCAAATGCGCGATGAAATTTGACTTTTTGACCTCTAAATTCGCGCTAAATTCACGCTGTATGATATACATTTTCGCCTTTATGATTAAATTTACCTTTTTTATATTATAATCAAGATTTACTAAAATTTCAAAAGGATACAATCATGATCAAGACTTGCTTATTTCCTGCTGCGGGGTATGGCACGCGCTTTTTGCCAGCCACAAAATCGCTACCTAAGGAAATGCTTCCAATCCTTACAAAACCACTAATTCACTATGGCGTAGATGAGGCGTTAGAAGCTGGTATGAATAATATGGCATTTGTCACAGGGCGTGGAAAGCGCGCTTTGGAGGATTATTTCGATAGAAGTTATGAGCTAGAAGACCAAATCAAGGGCACTAGCAAAGAGTATTTGCTAGATGATATTAGAAATTTAATGTCATCTTGTCAGTTTTCATTTACCCGCCAAGAGGATATGAGAGGGCTAGGACACGCGATTTTTACAGGCAAAACTCTCGTTAGAGATGAGCCATTTGGCGTAGTTTTGGCTGATGATTTGTGTATAAACACAGGTGGCGAGGGAGTGCTAGCACAAATGGTTAAAGTTTATGAGAAATATCGTTGCTCAATCGTAGCCGTAATGGAAGTAGAAAAAGAAGATGTCAGCAAATACGGCGTAATCGCAGGCAAAAGTATCAGCGATGATTTGATTATGGTTAGCGATATGGTCGAAAAACCAGCCCCAAAGGACGCCCCGTCAAACCTAGCGATCATTGGCAGATACATACTCACGCCTGATATTTTCGATATCATTGAGCGCACGCCAGCTGGCAAAAACGGCGAAATCCAAATCACCGACGCGCTTTTGGAGCAGGCCAAAAACGGCGTTGTAATGGCGTATAAATTCAAGGGCAAACGCTTTGATTGTGGCTCCGTGGAGGGTTATGTCGAGGCGACGAAGTATTTTTACGAAAAAGAATTTGCAAAGAAAAAAAATGATAAAAAATAAACTTTTTTTTACCAAAGCCAAAAACGACGCGCTAAAAAATGTTGCTTTGGCGCTAAAAGATGAATTCGAAGGTGGCGAGATCGGGTATTATCACCTACCAGATAGCGGTGAAAGCGCGATCGCACAGGCTAGCGAGTTTTTAGCTGGCAAAAATTTTAGCGCTGTCGTAGTCGTGGGAATTGGCGGTTCGAGCGTGGGTGTAAGGGCGTTTTACGAAATGCTACGCGAAAAAATAGAGCCAAATTTGAGATTTGAAATTTTGGATAATTTAGACGATTTTAGCGTCAAAAACGCCTTAAATGGGCTCAAATTTAGCGATACGCTCTTTATCATCTCGTCCAAATCCGGCACCACAATCGAAACCATTTCGCTATTTAAGGTCGTTTTAGATGAGTTTGGCGCGCAGGATTTGAGTCGTAATTTCATCTTTATCACGGATCCAAATTCGGCGTTAGAAACCTACGCAAAAGCTCAAAACGCCACCGTGATAAATATGCCGGCCAATGTGGGCGGGCGATTTAGCGTGCTTAGCGCAGTTGGTCTCGTGCCAGCTCTCGCTCTTGGGCTCGATGCGCGCGCCTTGCTAGCTGGCGCAAAAATGGCGCAAGAAAGGTTTCTAGGCGAAATCCTAAACGGAAATTTCGAAAATTTAGAAAATAACGAAGTCGTGCAAAAAGCCCGCCACTACGCCACTCACAAAAACGCCACAATCAATGTGATTTTCAGCTATTGCGACAGGCTCAAAGCCTTCAACGACTGGTATGTCCAGCTCTGGGCGGAGAGTATCGGCAAAAAAATCGGCTACACGCGATATGGGCTTACCCCAGTAGGGTTAGTTGGCTCGCGCGATCAGCACAGCTTCTTGCAGCTTATAATGGACGGCGTGAAGGATAAAACAGTAACATTTATGAAGCTAAAAAACTCCGGCACATCGCGAAAAATCCCAAATTTGAGCTTGGAAAATTTGGCTAGTTGCGACTTTGTAAATGATCTAAGCTTGGAGAGTGTGCTAAATTTCCAGTGCGACGCGACCGCGCAGGCTGTGATAAACGAGGGTGTGAGCGTCGATGTCATCGAAGTGGGCGCGCTAGATGAGGCAAACGCTGGATTTTTGTTTTATTATTTCGAGCTGCTAACTAGCGGGGTTGGGGCGATTTTGGGCGTGAATACCTACGACCAGCCAGGCGTTGAAGCAGGCAAACGCATACTAAAATCGATGATTTTAAATAGATAATTTTTTGAAATTTAGCCCATTAAATAGCTCCTTTCAATGACGATAGTCTATCATTGCGCTTCGCAAGTCGGAGATACTGCCTCGATACGCGAACCATTGTCATTGCGAGAATTTTTGAAGCGTTCGCTATTGTCATTGCGAGGCGACGCAGTCGCCGTGGCAATCTACGAGCCTAAATTACCATGCGCTCTAAACTCTGTCATTGCGAGCGAGTGTAACGAGCGAAGCAATCCAGGGAAATTCAAATAAATTTTGCTAATTTTCAAATTCTCTCTAAATTTTACTGGATTGCTTCACTTTCTACAAATTCTCGCAATGACAATCAAGTGGCGCGCAGTCGCTGTCGTGGCGAAATTTTGCCCTATCCAAACCCCATATTTCAGCGAAATTTTCGAAATTTATGAGTAAAATTTAGCCCAAATTTGGCAAGGAAAATTTATGAGAAATCCATTTCACTCCCTCAAATACCGCAATTTCAGGCTTTATTGGATTGGTATGAATCTCTCATTAATCGGCTCGTGGATGCAAACAATCGCGCTTCCCTGGATTGCGCTCACGCTCACGCACGACCCTTTTAAGGTCGGCCTAATCAGCCTCGCGCAGTTTTTGCCATCGCTAATATTCACGCTATTCTCGGGCGTTTTGCTCGATCGCTTTGACAAGCTTCGCATACTTTTGTGCGCGCAAATCGGCATGATGATTATAGCGTGCATTTTCGCCTTTTTGGCGTGGTTTGAGGCGTTTAGCTTCGCAAACATTTTCACGCTTTCCCTCATAAACGGCGTATTTACGGCGTTTGACTCGCCCTCGCGCCAAGCCCTCGTGCGCTCGCTCATCGCTTCTAGCTCGGAGCTTCCAAACGCAGTCGCGCTAAATTCGATCTCTTTCAACCTAGCCCGCATCACAGGACCTGCGCTTGCAGGGCTGATAATGGCGCACTTTGGCGCGAAATGGTGCTTCGTGATAAATGCTATTAGCTTTTTAGCCGTCATTATCTCGCTATTTTTTGTCAAAATTTCCGAGCCCGCTAGCAAAGTGTCGCGCTCAAATTTAAGCCCCCTAGCGCTCATCAAACAGGGCTTTTCATATATGCTTTCTAAAAAAATTTTAAGCGAAATTCTGTTCATTGTGCTGATTTTATCGACCTTCATACCTAATTACAATATCACAATTTCAGCTTTTGTGAAATTCGATTTAGCTCAGGGCGAGCGATATTTTGGGTATTTGATGTCGATTTTGGGGCTTGGGGCGCTGTGCGGGGCGCTAGGAGTTGCTAGTTTTGGGAATTTGTCGCTGAAATCTATCCGCATTTGCGCCGTGCTTGTGTGCGTGATCTGCGCGCTGGCTGGGGCTGTGGCGAGCTTTGCTTACAATGCCACGCTAATTGCGCTGCTTGGATTTTTTTTCGTTTTGACAAACTCGTCGATGAACTCGACCGTGCAAATGCATGTGGGCAACGAATTTCGCGGCAGGATAATGAGTATCTACACTCTATTTTTCTTAGGAAGCACGCCATTTGGCGCGCTTTTTGCGGGGTTTTTTACGGATAAATTTGGCGCGAAATTCGG
Source organism: Campylobacter sp. JMF_15 NE4 (assembly GCF_027737645.1). Classification (NCBI taxonomy): domain Bacteria; kingdom Pseudomonadati; phylum Campylobacterota; class Epsilonproteobacteria; order Campylobacterales; family Campylobacteraceae; genus Campylobacter; species Campylobacter sp. JMF_15 NE4. Next base: position 10,464 of record NZ_JAOVTY010000005.1, read on the forward strand.
CTTTTTTATCAGCGGATTTTGCGCGTTAATTTTGCTTTTGGCTCTGTTTTATCTGCGTAGAAATAAATCAAAACCTACTTAAACGCTATCTTTAAATTTGCGCTTAAAATTTGGGCAAATTCGTCGAAATTTGGCAGGTCGAGCTTGGCTTTTCGCATTTTTTTCCCCCACATACTCTCAGGGAAAAAGCTGTCGTTTTTAAACCTAGCTTGCAGGTGGATATGGACTTTGGGCACATAGTTTGCGAAGCTTGCGATATTGATTTTATCGGGGTTGTAGAAGTCTCGCATGCTCCTTTCGCACTCCAAAACAGCCGCCCAAAGGTGCGCGATTTGCTCGCTTGGCAAATCCGTAATCTCCTTTGCCTTAGTTTTGGCAAAAATTTTAATCCACGGGATTTCGCTCTCCTCGCGCTCGATAAAAATTATATCATCTTCGTATATCATATTTTCTCCTTATGAAAATATGGAATTTTAAACAAAATTCAATTAAAATCGCGTAAAAATTTAAAGGAAATCCGTGAAAATCGCCGTTGTAATCTATGATAATTTCTCACTTTTAAACCTAGCCCAAATTTTAAACGCCCTAAGTGCTTGCCAGCACAAAGTGCGAATCTATGCGCTCAAAGAAGCCGTGCAAAGCGCGCAAAAAGCCTGCGTGAGGGCCGATGTCAGCGACGATAGCCTCTATGGAAACGACGCTGTGATCGTCTGCGACGGAGAGTGCGAGGATTTGGTGTATAACTCGATCTTTACCGCGTGGCTTCGCTCCGGCGCAATGGCGAAAAAACTCGCATTTTTTGGGAGTGCGCACTCACTGGCCAAGATAGCAAAATTTGAAAATTTCAGCCATTTTGAAAGCTTCGATGAGGCAAAATTTCTCGAATTTTTAACGGATTAATTTTTCTTTTTTATCCCTACGATACGCGGGCGAATTACAATTTCGCTCAAATTTGACTTGGTTTTATACGCTTCGTAGGCGAAATTCGCAATCTCATCTGGGTCGATATAGGCGCGCTCATCACTGCCAGGCTCAAAGCGCAAATCCGCAAAAAAGGGCGTTTGCGTCATATCGGGGCTTATGCAAGTTACGCGCAAATCCTTGCGATACTCTTCAAACAAACATAGCAAAAATGCCCGCAGTCCCGCCTTGGACGCCGAATACAGCGCGCTAAATCGCGAGTGTCTGTGCGCCTCAATCGAAGCAATGCCGATAATATGGGCGTGCGAGCGTTTAAGCGAATTGATTAGCGCATTTAGGATTATCAAATTTGCGCTTAAATTCACACTTATCACGCGCGAAATCTCGTCCCCACTCACCGCCTCGAAAGGGTCGAAATTCCCCACGCCAGCGCATAAAATCACAGTATCAAAGCTCTCTTTACTCAAATTTGCTAACTCTTTTTTAAGCGAGGCAGTATCCTCAAACCTCGAATTGAAGGTTAAAATTTCAAAGCCATTTTGGCTAAATTTCCGCGCTATCGCACTGCCGATCCCGCCACCTGCGCCCGTAATCAACGCTTTTTTCATAGATTTTCCTTTATTTTGCGCATATACGCCTCTTTCATCGCGCGCTCGAATTCGTCGTTGCTGTCAAATTCGCGCCCAAAAACCTCGCCCCAAAGCGTCTCGTCCTCCATACAAAGATAAAAAAATACTTCTTCATGCCACGCGCGCAAGCTAGAATAGGCGAATTTAAACATTTCGAGTTTGATATTTTTGGGGTATGAAATTTTGCCGTTTGCCTGCGAAAATGGCATTTGCAAAATTTTGCTCTCTAAGCCTCTGGCGCGCAGTTTTTTGATAACTGGTTTTATAAATGTCAGCGTGCCAAAGGATACAAGTGCTACGCTACTAGGGTCAAATTCGCGCACTAATCGCGCAAAAATCGCGCCGTATTCATCACGCCAACCTTCGAAACAGATCATCGGGTGAAAGTGAAATCCCACCAAAATGCCCTTTTGCGCCAGTTTTTTGGCAGCATTTAAGCGCTCATCTAGGCTAGCGCTGAGATGTTCTTCATTTTCGATAATGATTTGCGGATTTAGCGAAAATGTCGCGATGATGTTGCGCGAAATATCGTTTTGCAAAAAAAAGGAAATGTTATTCGACTTGCTTTTAAGCTCCAAAATCACATTTTCATGCGCTCTGGCGAAGGAATTTAGCGCGCTTAAAATGCCGAAATTATCGCCCCACATGAGCGAATCCGAGCTTTGACCTGTGCCGATATGATAAATTTTATCACTATCAAGGTGCAGTTTCGCTAAATTTGCACCGAAATTTTCGTCAAATCCCACGACGCCATTTTTGTAAAACGAGCCAATCGCGCAATACGAGCAGTCAAACCCGCACGAATTGACCGCATCGAGCGTGAGTAGATTGCAGCAGCGCGTCCCCTCGCTAGCGACAGGACAGCGGCCAAGGGCTAGCTTTTCGCCCGCAAAACGCGATATTTCGTAGCGTTTGGGCGTGTAGTGCGGAGTGAAATTTTCATACGCAGGCGGGCGCGATTTGATTAGCTCATACGCGGATTTTATGCGCGCGAAAACCTGCTTGCAAGCGTGGTTTGAGGCGGGTTTGGATTGTAAATTTGGCTCTGAATTTACGCTAGAATTTTCGCTAAAATTTGCGTTAAAATTTCCGCTAAAATTTGTGTTAGAATTCCCGCTGAAATTCGAAGCAAAATTTACGCCACAATTTTCGCCAAATTTCGCTATTTTTAAAATTTCCCCCACATTTTCGCCCCAAGCCTGCAAATCAGCGCAAATTTCAGCGATTTGCTTGCGCTCTTGGAAGCTAAAATGCCCCGATAGAAAAAATTCGCGCAAAAGCTCGCTATTTTCGGCGTTTAGTGCGAGTTTGAACTCACTATTTATTTCACTCATAACTCTCCTATTTTTTCCGCATGCGCCCTAAGTAGCGCACAAGTGCTGGCTTTGTCGATTTTAGCGTCGATTAAATGGTCGCTTACGACCTTGTAGATTTTAAATTTCACGCCAAATTTAGCGCAAATTTCTTTGAATTTCGCGCTTTCCATATCGTATAAACTTATCGTGGGTGCCGAAATTTTCGTAGTTTGCGGGGCGCTAACGCAGATTAAGCTCGCCCCTTTTGGCGCACTGTTTTCGTCCCACAAAAACCCCTCGCCGACACTGATTTCATCGCTATTGCAGCCACAAATTCCAAAATTTATGGCTGTTTTGGGGCTAAATTTCGCCAAAATTTCGCCAAAAATTTGCGCGTTTTCGCCGTTTTTGCCAAAGCCCACACCACAGATAAAAAGCAAAATTCCCTCACCTAGCCACACATTGACGCTTTTTTCGCCAAAACTTGCGCCACTCTCGCCAAATTTAGCCCCTTTTTCGCCAAATTTAACGCTACTTTTTTTTAGTCTAAATTTCTCCACCAGACCCTGCGCCTCGGACTTCGTGGCGCACACGAATACTTTCATAAACTCTCCTAAACCTCGCATTTTAGCAAGCCAAGGCTAGAAAAAAGCTAAATTTATAAGCCTTTTCTTTTGGTTTAATTATTCACTCACAGCTTTTTTAATTTTTTTGGCTTCGTCAGCTGTATCTTTTGCTTTTTTGGCTTTTTTAGCTGTATCGGTGCTCGTAGCCTTGTCTTTTAGATTTACGACCTCTTTTTTGACCTTTTTATCAGCCTTTTTCGCAGTAGATTTTAGATCGCTAGTGTCCGTCTTGCCAGTGAGAGTTAGGTCGTCCTTGATAGCCTCAAAGCGCTTCTCGCCGATGCCTTTGATGTTTTTAATCTCGTCGATTGAGTTGAATTTGTTGTTTTTTCTGTATTCGATGATAGCTTCGGCCTTGGCCTCGCCGATGCCAGGAAGCGCCATTAGCTCGTCTTTTGTGGCGGTGTTTAGGTTGATCCCAGCGAAAGCTAGGCTTGCAAAGATTGCGGTTGTTGATAGGATTTTAAAGATTTTCATTTTTTCTCCTTTAATTTATTTGAGAAATAATTCTAAATTTTACGCACTTAAAATTTAATAATTTTTTTTAAATTTCGATAAGAATAATTTAAAAATTTAGCGATAAAGTTAAATTCGTAAAGTGAAATTTTAAATTTAAAGATAAAATTTATAGAATTTGGAATTTTAAAATTTAAAAACTACAAGTAGAATTTTAAAAATTTCATTGTAATTGATTTAAAATTCAATTGACATAAAATTTTAATTGATTTAAAAAAGCATAAAGAATAAAACAAAGTCCGCAACGACCTACTTTCCCGACATCCGAGTAACGGAGAGTATCATCAGCCATGATGAGCTTAGCTTCTTGGTTCGGTATGGAGCAAGG
>NZ_JAOVTY010000006.1:0-3118 GCF_027737645.1 Campylobacter sp. JMF_15 NE4
TTAACACTGCAAAAGTCATCAAGCCTAATAAAATCTTTTACCATATTGTCAAAGGATTTCTAATACCTTTAACAAGGAAGTAATGCTTAAAAAGATAAGCAAACGAGCTATTAGTACCGGTCAGCTAAATGACTTTCATCACTTACACATCCGGCCTATCAAACAGATAGTCTTTCTGAGCTCTTAAAAGAAGATTCATCTTGGAGTTGGCTTCGAGCTTAGATGCTTTCAGCTCTTATCACATCCCGGCTTAGCTACTGGGCGATGCTCTTGGCAGAACAACCCATACACCAGTGGCCAGTTCGACTCGGTCCTCTCGTACTAGAGTCAACTCTCCTCAATCTTCTTACGCCCACGGCAGATAGGGACCGAACTGTCTCACGACGTTCTGAACCCAGCTCGCGTACCGCTTTAAATGGCGAACAGCCATACCCTTGGGACCTGCTCCAGCCCCAGGATGCGATGAGCCGACATCGAGGTGCCAAACCTCCCCGTCGATGTGAGCTCTTGGGGGAGATCAGCCTGTTATCCCCGGGGTACCTTTTATCCTTTGAGCGATGGCCCTTCCACACAGAACCACCGGATCACTAAGACCGACTTTCGTCTCTGCTTGACTTGTGTGTCTCGCAGTTAAGCTGGCTTATGCCTTTATACTCTACAAGCGATTTCCAACCGCTTTGAGCCAACCTTTGTAAGCCTCCGTTACATTTTGGGAGGCGACCGCCCCAGTCAAACTACCCACCAGACATTGTCCTACCTAAGGATAACTTAGGCTAGTTAGCTACCCAAATAAAGAAGAGTGGTATCTCAACAATGGCTCACCATACACCGGAGTATATGGATCAAAGCCTCCCACCTATCCTGCGCATCTTTATCCAAGCAGCAGTGTCAAGCTATAGTAAAGGTCCACGGGGTCTTTCCGTCTTGCCGCGGGTAGGAGGAATTTTCACCTCCACTACAATTTCACTGGATCCCTCTTTGAGACAGCTCCCATCTCGTTACGCCATTCATGCAGGTCGGTATTTAACCGACAAGGAATTTCGCTACCTTAGGACCGTTATAGTTACGGCCGCCGTTTACTCGGGCTTCGATCAGATGCTTCGCAAAAGCTGACATCATCAATTAACCTTCGAGCACCGGGCAGGCGTCACACCCTATACATCCTCTTACGAGTTAGCAGAGTGCTGTGTTTATGGTAAACAGTCGGGAGGGACTCTTTGTTGTAACCTTCTTTGCTTACAGAGTAAATCCTTAACAAAGTTAGGCACACCTTATACCGAAGATACGGTGCTATTTTGCAGAGTTCCTTAAAGAGAGTTCTTCCACGCGCCTTAGAATACTCATCCCACCCACCTGTGTCGGTTTACGGTACGGGCAATATTAGCTAAACTTAGAAACTTTTCTTGGCTCGATAGTATCAAGGATTCTCAATCTACTCCGAAGAGCGTCATGAGCCTTTAATGTCTCGGATAAAGAGTTACGGATTTGCCTATAACTCAACCTACACACTTAGACCAGCACTTCCATCAGCTGGCTCCCCTAACTTTAAGCGTCCTTCCATCGCACACTAATATTGGTATCGGAATATTAACCGATTTTCCATCGCATACCCCTTTCGGACTTTGCTTAGGACCCGACTAACCCTACGATGACGAGCATCGCGTAGGAAACCTTGGGTTTACGGCGAATATGATTCTCACATATTTTATCGCTACTCATGCCTGCATGCTCACTTCTATCCGCTCCACCACTCCTTGCCGGTATGGCTTCGACGCTGAATAGAACGCTCTCCTACCACTTGCACTAGGTGCAAATCTACGACTTCGGTACTTATTTTAGCCCCGTTATATTTTCCGCGCAGAATCACTAGACCAGTGAGCTATTACGCTATCTTTAAAGGATGGCTGCTTCTAAGCCAACCTCCTGGTTGTTTCAGTAACTCCACATCGTTTTCCACTTAAATAAGATTTAGGGACCTTAGTCGGTAGTCTGGGTTGTTCCCCTCTCGACGACGGATTTTATCACTCGCCGCCTGACTGCTGTGATTACATTATAAGTATTCGGAGTTTGATAGGGTTTGGTACATTGGTGTATGCCCTAGCCCATTCAGTGCTCTACCCCTTATAATTACGACACAACGCTATACCTCAATATATTTCGGAGAGAACCAGCTATCACGATGTTTGATTGGCCTTTCACCCCTATCCACAGGTCATCCGGAGCTTTTTCAACAGCCGTCGGTTGGGTCCTCCACCGGTTCTTACACCGGCTTCAACCTGCCCATGGATAGATCACATCGTTTCGGGTCTGCAGCATCTGACTAATCGCCCTATTAAGACTCGCTTTCGCTACGGCTCCGGGTTTCCTTAACCTCGCCAGATACCACAACTCGCAGGCTCATTATGCAAAAGGCAGTCCATCACCCTGATAAATCATAGGGCTCTGAATGATTGTAAGCAAACGGTTTCAGGTTCTATTTCACTCTGATCACCTCAGTTCTTTTCACCTTTCCCTCACGGTACTTGTGCACTATCGGTCTAGTAGTAGTATTTAGGGTTGGATAGTGGTCTACCCAGCTTCAGACAGGATTTCACGTGTCCCGCCCTACTCAGGATACTGCTAAGTAAAAAGGAGATTTCGCATACGGGATTATCACCCTCTATGATTAAACTTTCCAGTTTATTCTGCTATCTGCTTTTAGTCTTTATTGCAGTCCTACAACCCCACTAGCAAGCTAGTGGTTTGCCCTCTTACGCGTTCGCTCGCCGCTACTAGCGTAATCTCTTTTGATTTCTTTTCCTGAAGGTACTTAGATGTTTCAGTTCCCTTCGTTCGCCCCCGTAGGTAGTTAATATTACTATTAACTGGGTTGCCCCATTCGGAAATTCCCGGATCAAAGCCCCTTGACGGCTCCCCGAGACTTATCGCAGCCTGGCACGTCCTTCATCGCCTCTACTAGCCAAGGCATCCACCGTTTGCTCTTAGTAGCTTACCTTTTATTTACTTCATAATAAAATGAAGCATTAGACTATGTTAATATTCTAATTTGCATTACTTCCTTGTTAAAGATAAAAGATTTAATTTATAAATTTTAAATTTGATAAATTGCTTTTACAAT